>NZ_JAAGLT010000155.1 GCF_010548275.1 Streptomyces sp. SID12488 | reverse complement strand
CGACGTCCTGGCCTGCCAGGCCTACTCCGGTGACGCGATCCAGCTGCAGGCCGACAACCCCGACATCGAGTTCGTGGTTCCCGAGGAGGGCGGCGAACTCTGGGCGGAGAGCCTGCTCGTCCCCAACCTCGCCCGGCACAAGGCGAACGCGGAAGCCCTGATCGACTTCTACTACGACCCGGAGGTGGCCGCGCTGCTCGCGGCCTCCGTAAACTACGTCTGCCCGGTTCCGGCCGCCCTCGAGGTCCTGGCCGCCTCCGAGGACAAGGAGACCGCCGAACTCGCCGAGAACCCGCTGATCTTCCCCGACGAGGACATGCGCAAGCGGCTCGTCGTGTCCCGTGACATCTCCTCGGCCGAGCGGGTGTCCCTCGCCAAGCGCTGGAACTCCATCGTCG
>NZ_JAAGLT010000154.1 GCF_010548275.1 Streptomyces sp. SID12488 | reverse complement strand
GGTCGAGCGGTAGGGCATCTCGCTCACCGTGTCGATGACATGGTGGGAGTTCGACCTGCATCCGGCCAGCCGGGACGAGAGCATCCGCAAGCTGATGGCGCAGCGCGTGCAGGAGAACCCGGCGATCGGCGAACACCGCGACGTTCTGGCCAAGTTCCTGCGCAGGGCGGCGCGCGAGGCGTACGACAGCGGGGCGGTGTACGTCGGCTGCATGGCGCAGAACTTCGGCGGGGTGCCGCTGACCGCGTCCGTCACCGTGTCGCTGGTGGGGGCGCGGACGCCCGAAGGGCAGCTGCTGGCAACGGATCCCGCGTCGATCGTGGCGGGGCTGCGGGAGAAGCCGGCCCGGCGCGAAGGGGACGCATGGCGGAAGGTGACCACGGTGGAGATCCCGGAGACCGGGG
>NZ_JAAGLT010000153.1 GCF_010548275.1 Streptomyces sp. SID12488 | reverse complement strand
TCCGGGCGTACGGTGAATCCATGACTCAGCACGTACGCGGAGTAATCGCGCCTGGTAAGAACGAACCCGTTCGCGTCGAGACGATCCTGGTGCCGGATCCGGGGCCCGGCGAGGCCGTGGTCCAGGTACAGGCCTGCGGGGTGTGTCATACCGATCTGCACTACAAGCAGGGCGGGATCAACGACGAGTTCCCGTTCCTGCTCGGCCATGAGGCCTCCGGCATCGTGGAGTCGGTCGGCGAGGGGGTGACGGAGGTCGCACCCGGCGACTTCGTCGTCCTCAACTGGCGTGCGGTGTGCGGCCAGTGCCGCGCCTGTCTGCGCGGCCGTCCCCAGTACTGCTTCAACACGCACAACGCGAGCCGGAAGATGACGCTGGAGGACGGAACAGTGTTGTCCCCAGCTC
>NZ_JAAGLT010000152.1 GCF_010548275.1 Streptomyces sp. SID12488 | reverse complement strand
CGGACCGTACTCGACAACACCCCGACCGTCCCCGCGCTGGTCGGCTGGAAGAAGGCGAAGGCCCGCGCACGGGCGGCCGAACTGCTCGATCTGGTGGGCCTGGACCCCGCGACATACGGCTCCCGCTATCCGGCGCAGCTCTCGGGCGGTCAGCGCCAGCGGGTGGGTGTCGCCCGCGCTCTGGCCGCCGACCCACCGGTTCTGCTGATGGACGAACCGTTCGGCGCGGTGGACCCGGTGGTGCGCGAACGGCTGCAGAACGAGTTCCTGAGTCTCCAGGCCACGGTCCGCAAGACGGTGCTCCTGGTCACCCACGACATCGAGGAGGCGGTACGGATGGGGGACCGTATCGCCGTGTACGGAGAGGGGCGCATCGAGCAGTTCGACACCCCGGCGGCCGTGCTCG
>NZ_JAAGLT010000151.1 GCF_010548275.1 Streptomyces sp. SID12488 | reverse complement strand
GGCGTGCGCGACCTCGAGGCCCGCCTGGCGTGGTCGCACGAGGACATCCCCGCCGGCACGCGCGTCGTGGTCGTCGGCGTCTCCGGCTCGCGCGTGCAGGTCGTCCGCGCGAGCTGACGCGCCGACCGTCCCACCTCCGCTCCACCCCGCCGCCGCGTGCGGCGGCCGCACCACCCGAGCAGGACCGAGAGGAAGGAGCCCGGCCCGGCCGGGACCCACCATGTTCGACTTCACGCAGGGCAGCGGCTCGACCGTGCTGGCCGTCGGCGCCCTCATCGTCGCGTTCGTCGCGGTAATCGCCCTCATCACCAAGCGCATCCGCCGGGTGCCCCCGAACGAGGCCCTCATCATCGTCGGGCGCGGCGCCGGCCGGAACGCGTCGGCCGACGCGGACCATCGCCTGGTCGTC
>NZ_JAAGLT010000150.1 GCF_010548275.1 Streptomyces sp. SID12488 | reverse complement strand
GCTTCACGTCGCCGCACCCGGCCGCGTTCACGGACGACGTGATCGAGGCGATGGCGCAGACGCCGACCGTGATGCCGCAGCTGCACATGCCGCTGCAGTCGGGCTCCGACCGCGTGCTGCGCGCGATGCGTCGGTCCTACCGCTCCGACCGCTTCCTCGGGATCCTCGAGCGCGTGCGGGCCGCGATCCCGCACGCCGCCATCACGACGGACGTGATCGTGGGGTTCCCGGGGGAGACCGAGGAGGACTTCGCCGAGACCCTGCGGGTCGTCGAGGCGTCGCGGTTCTCCTCGGCGTTCACGTTCCAGTACTCGCCGCGCCCGGGCACGCCGGCCGCGGACCTGCCCGACCAGCTGCCCAAGGCGGTCGTGCAGGAGCGGTACGAGCGGCTGGTCGAGCTGCAGGAGCGC
>NZ_JAAGLT010000014.1 GCF_010548275.1 Streptomyces sp. SID12488 | reverse complement strand
CGCCGAGGTTGCCGGTGGTGTCGACGGTGACGGGCCGGGTGGCCTCGGGTGAGGATCTGCGGTCCGCGGACTACTGGGTGGACCAGGTCCGCCGGCCCGTCCGCTACGCCGACGCCGTCACCACCCTCCACGACAACGGCGTGCGGGCCTTCGCCGAGATCGGCCCCGGCGGCGTACTCACCGCCCTCGCCCGGACCGTCCTCGCCGACAGGCAGGACACCACGGTCCAAGCCCTCCAGCGCCACGACAGGACCGAGCCGCACGCGCTGGTGGAGGGTATCGGCATCCTCCACGCCCGGGGCGTCTCCGTCGACTGGGAGGCGTTCTTCGCCGGCACCGGAGCCCGCCGGGTCCCGCTGCCCACCTACGCCTTCCGCCACCAGCGGTACTGGGTCGAGGCCGGCGGAGGCAGCGGCCGGGACGCCGGCGGCCTCGGCCTCGACACCACCGACCACCCCCTGATCGGCGCAGCGCTGTTCCCCGGCGACCGCGACGAGGCGTTGTTCACGGCCCGCCTGTCGGCCCGCACCGCCGGTTTCCACACTGCGCACACCGTCGCCGGCGAGACCGTCGTACCGAACACGGTCCTGGCCGAACTGGCCATCCGGGCCGGCGACGAGACCGGCTGCACGGCCGTCGACCAACTCACCCTCGACATACCGCTGGTGCTGCCCCGCACCGGTGCCGTGCACCTCCAGGTCCGCGTCGGCGAACCGGACACGGCGGGCCGGCGCGTCCTCACCGTCCACGCCCGGCCCGACGACACCGGCGCGTCCTGGACGCGCCACGCGCACGGACTGCTGAGCCAGACACCGCTCGTCCCGCCGACGGCCACCGAGCCGCCGGCGCAATGGCCGCCGGCGGACGCCGAACCGGTCACCGGCGAGGACGACGCGCCCGACGGTGCGTCCGGCGCGTCCGCGATGTACGAGCGCTTCGCCGCCGCCGGATCGGAGTACGGGTCCCAGTACCAGGGGGTCAGCCGGATGTGGCGGCGCGGCGACGAACTGTTCGCCGAAGTGGCCCTGACCGCCGAAATCGGCGCGCAAGGCGACGGCTTCGCCCTCCACCCGGCCCTGCTGGAGGCCGCCCTGCAGCCGCTGTACGCCACCGGCCTGCCCGGTCTTCCGCGCACCGCGACCCGGTGGCGCGGCCTGCGCCTGTACGCCACCGGCGCCGACACCCTGCGCGTCCACATCGCCCCGCTCCCCGGCGCCGCCGACACCTACGCGGTGCACCTCACCGACCCGGCCGGGCAGACCGTCGCGGTGGTCGACGCCGTGACCATCGGTCCCGTCCACGCGGAAACGCTGCGGGCGGCCCGCTCGCGTCACCACGACGCGCTGCACCACATCGAGTGGCTCGCGCGGCCCCTGCCCGCCGCCGCCCTGCGCTGGATCACCCTCGGCTCGGACGCGTACCCGGACGTGCCCTCCGTGACCGCCGCCGTGGCAGCCGGCGACGGGATCGACGCCGTACACCTGGATCTGACTACCCACGCCGGACTCGTCGCCGAGGACGCCGTTAGGGACACGGTGGGCCGGGCCCTGGCATGGGCCCAGCAGTGGCTCGCCCAGGACACCCTGTCCGCGACGCCGCTGGTCGTCGTGACCCGCGGCGCCGTGGCCGTCACCGAGGACGAGGACATCACCGACCCGGCCTCGGCCGCCGCCTGGGGCCTGCTGCGCTCGGCGCAGTCGGAGGCACCGGGACGCATCGTCCTGGCGGACGTGGATGCCGGTTCGGGCACCGTTGCGGACGCCCTGTCCGCCGTGGTCGCCGCCGGCGAACCGCAGGCCGCGGTTCGCGGCACCGACACCACCGGCGCCCCCGGGATCCGCGTACCGCGCCTGTCGCGCACGCCGAGGCAGGCGCCCCCCGCGCCCGCCGGCCCGCAGACGGACTGGGACCCCGACGGCACCGTCCTGATCACCGGCGGTACCGGATCGCTCGGTGCGCACTTCGCGCGCCACCTGGTCACCTGGCACGGAGTGCGCCACCTGCTGCTGGCCGGCAGGCGTGGCCCGGACGCCCCGGGCGCCGAGGAACTGCGGGCCGAACTCCTGGCCCTGGGCGCGTCGGTGACCGTGGCCGCGTGCGACGTGGCCGACCGCACGGCACTCGCGCGGCTGCTGGCGTCGGTGCCGGCCGAGCATCCGCTGCGGGCCGTCGTCCACACCGCCGGCGTGCTCGACGACGGAGTCATCGCGTCGCAGACCCCACAGCGGCTCGACGCCGTGCTGCGGCCCAAGGCCGACGCGGCCTGGGCCCTGCACGAGCTGACCCGGGACGCCGGCCTGACGGCGTTCGTCCTGTTCTCGTCCGTCGCCGCGGCCATCGGCGGCCCCGGCCAGTCCACCTACGCCGCGGCCAACGCCCACCTTGACGCACTCGCCCGGCACCGCGCCGCGCTCGGCCTGCCCGCCACGTCCATCGCCTGGGGCCTGTGGGAGCAGGCGACCGGCCTGACGGGCGGCCTGACCGAGACGGACCTCAAGCGGATCGCCCGCAGCGGATTCCTCCCGGTCCGCCAGGAGCAGGGCACAGCCCTGTTCGACCTGGCCGTGCGGACCGGCCGCCCGTACACTGTGGCGACCCCGCTCGACGCCTCGGCCCTGCGCCGGCAGCCACAGGTTCCGGCGCTGCTCAGGTCCCTGGTGCGGGTGCCGGCCCGGGCCACGGCGAGTGGCGCGGCCGACGCGGGTCCCGCCCTCGCCGACCGGCTCGCCGGACTCGACGAACAGGCACAGCACACGGTCGTCCTCGAAGCCGTGACGGCGGAGATCGCCCGGGTTCTCGGCCGTGCCGACACCGCGGGCACCGACCCCGAACGCCCGCTGCAGAGCAGCGGCTTCGACTCGCTGACCTCCGTGGAACTGCGCAACCGGCTCGCCGCCGTCACCGGTCTGGGGCTGCCGGCGACCCTGATCTTCGACCACCCGACCCCCCGGGCCCTCGCCGCGCACCTGCGCACCGCGCTTCTCGCGTCCCAGGACGAGAACGAGAGCGCGGCGTCCGCCGAGGGCACGGCCGTCGACTACGGCGCCGACATCGAACTGCCCGACGACATCCGCCCGGCCGAGCAGGTCGTACGTACCGTCGTCGCCCCGGCCGACATCCTGCTCACCGGCGCGAGCGGGTTCCTCGGCGCGTTCCTGCTGCGTGATCTGATGCGCACCACGACCGCCCGCGTCCACTGCCTGGTGCGTGGCACGGACGACCGGGCGGCGTACGAGCGGCTGCGGGACAGCCTGGTCTGGTACCGCGTCTGGGACGAGATCGACGAGAGCAGGCTGCGCGTACTCGCCGGCGACCTGGCGAGCGAGCGTCTGGGACTGACCGAGGAGGCGTACGACAGCCTGGCCCGCACCGCCGACGTGGTCTACCACGCGGGCGCCACCGTGCACTGGCTGCACCCCTACGAGGCGCTGCGGACCGCCAACGTCCTGGGCACCCGGGAGATCCTGCGCCTGGCGGCCCGCCATCGCACGGTTCCGGTGCACTACATCTCGACGGTCGGCGTGTTCAACGGGCCGGTCACCCCGGGCGTTCCGCTGAAGGTGACCGACCCGACCGGTCCCGCCGAAGTGCTGCCGAGCGGGTATCTGCAGTCCAAGTGGGTCGCCGAACAGATAGTGGGCCTCGCCCGGGACCGGGGTCTGCCGGTGTCCGTGCACCGCGTCGACGTCATCTCCGGCGACACACGCAACGGGGCCTGCCAGACACGGGACTTCGTCTGGCTCAGCCTCAAGGGCCTTCTCCAGGCGCAGGCCGCGCCCGCGGGAGCCGGCGGACGTTTCCATCTTCTGCCGGTCGACTACGTCAGCGCTGCCATCGTCGGCATCTCGCTGCGGGGGGAGGCCGGTGGCACCTTCCACCTGTTCAACCGCAGCGCGCTGAGCCTCGCGGACTGTGTGTCGTACCTGCGCGAACTCGGCTACCGGCTCGACGAGCCGGACTGGGAGCGGTGGAGCGCGGCGGTGCGGGCCGACCGGGACAACGCCCTGCTCCCGCTGCTGCACGCGTTCGAGATGATGACCTCCGACACCGACGGCTTCTATCCGCCCATCGACACGACGGAGACCGAGGCGGCTCTCGCCGGCACGGACATCTCCTGCCCGCCCCTGACCCGTGAACTCTTCGGCCGGTACGTGGACTTCTTCGTCGAGGAAGGGCACTTCCCGCCCGCCCCGTGACCGCCCACGACCGCCGATCGGACGACCTCGTCCGGCCGTCCGGCCCCCGTCCGTTCGACTGTTCTCAGGGAGCAGCCGGACGGACGGCCCTTTTCCCCCGACTCCGTCCCCGAATCCGAGGTTCCGTCATGGGCGCTGCACAGGTGCGTTCGTTCGCCGAGATCGAGGCCGCCTTCGTCGAGTACGTCCAGCAGATCGTCTACTGCACGATGATCACCGTCGACCGTGCGAACCGCCCCCGGGCCCGGGTTGTCCTGCCCGTCTGGGAGGTGGTCGACGCGCGTCCCGTGGGTTGGCTGGCCGCCTACCGGACCCCGGTCAAAGCGGCCCACCTGGCGAACAACCCCCACACGACGTACTCGTACTGGCACCCGTGCCAGAACGCGGTGGCCGTCGACAGCGTCTCCGCCTGGGTGCACGACCCGGACACCAAACTGCGAGCCTGGGAGCTGTACCACCACAACAGCCCCCCTGGCGTCGGCTACGACCCCCACACCTTCTGGAGCGACGGCCCCACCAGCTCCGACTACCACCTGCTGCGCATCGATCCCTGGCGCGTCCAGGTCCTGCGCGGCTCCGACCTGGCCAGCCGTATCTGGGCCGACGAACCCCCCGAATGAGGCCGGTGTGCGCCGAGGACATGAAGGGATGTGACCGGCGCGCGCCGCTCCCAGCCGCCCCGCACGACCTTCGTACGTACCGTGGTCTTCATCTGTCTGCCAGGCCAACTGCCCAGCCGACACCCGAGGTCGGAAACGGCTCAGTGGCTGAGGAGCTGGGTTGTCTGGAGGGAAAACCTCCCTCCAGACAACCGACTTGCAGCTCTAGAAGAACCCAAGTTTCTTCGGACTGTATGAAACAAGAAGGTTCTTCGTCTGCTGATAGTGCTCCAGCATCATCTTGTGGTTCTCCCGGCCGATCCCGGACTGCTTGTAGCCGCCGAACGCCGCGTGCGCGGGATAGGCGTGGTAGCAGTTGGTCCACACCCGGCCCGCCTGGATCGCGCGGCCCGCCCGGTACGCGGTGTTCATGTCCCGGGTCCACACGCCCGCCCCGAGACCGTACAGCGTGTCGTTCGCGGTCTTGATCGCGTCGTCGAAGTCGTCGAACGAGGTCACGGACACCACAGGCCCGAAGATCTCCTCCTGGAAGATCCGCATCCGGTTGTCACCCTCGAAGATGGTCGGCTGGACGTAGTACCCGCCCTTCAACTCACCGTCGTACTCGATGCGTTCACCACCCGTGAGGATCCTGGCCCCCTCCTGCCGGCCGATGTCCAGATACGAAAGGATCTTCTCCAACTGGTCGTTGGACGCCTGCGCGCCGATCATCGTGTCCGTGTCGAGCGGGTGCCCCGGCTTGATGAGCTCGGTGCGGGCGACCGCGGCCTGGAGGAAATCGGCGTAGTTGCCGCGCTGGATCAGTGCTCGGGACGGGCAGGTGCACACCTCGCCCTGGTTGAGCGCGAACATGGTGAAGCCCTCGAGCGCCTTGTCACGGAAGTCGTCGTCCGCCGCCCACACGTCGTCGAAGAAGATGTTCGGCGACTTGCCGCCCAGCTCCAGCGTGACCGGCTTGATGTTCTCCGAGGCGTACTGCATGATCAGCCGCCCCGTCGTGGTCTCACCCGTGAACGCCACCTTCGCCACCCGCGCACTCGACGCGAGCGGCTTGCCCGCCTCCGCCCCGAAGCCGTTGACGATGTTCACGACACCCGCCGGCAGCAGGTCCGAGACCAGGCTCATCCAGTAGTGGAGGGACGCCGGCGTCTGCTCGGCAGGCTTGATCACGACCGCGTTGCCCGCCGCGAGCGCGGGCGCCAGCTTCCAGACCGCCATCAGGATGGGGAAGTTCCACGGGATGATCTGCGCGACCACACCGAGCGGCTCATGGAAGTGGTACGCCACCGTGTCGTCGTCGAGTTCGCCGAGCGACCCCTCCTGCGCGCGGATCGCGCCCGCGAAGTAGCGGAAGTGGTCGATGGCGAGCGGGATGTCGGCGGCAAGGGTCTCCCGTACCGGTTTGCCGTTCTCCCAGGTCTCGGCGACCGCCAGTGCTTCGAGGTTCGCCTCCATCCGGTCGGCGATCTTCAGCAGGATGCCGGACCGCTGGGTCACCGACGTACGGCCCCACGCCGGCGCCGCCGCGTGCGCCGCGTCGAGCGCGAGCTCCACATCCTCGGCGGTGCCCCGCGCGATCTCCGTGAACGGCTGCCCGTTCACCGGACTCGGGTTCTCGAAGTACTGCCCCCGGGTCGGCGGCACGTACTCGCCGCCGATGAAGTGGTCGTACCGCGCCTGGTAGGAGACGATCGCGCCGTCGGTACCGGGCGCCGAGTAACGGGTCATGCTGGCCTGCCTCCTTCAGCAGAGCCGCCCGCCGTTGGGCCGCTCTCGCCGCGAGGCTAGAAGCAGCGAGGTTGCAGACAGGTTGCGCACCGGTCCGTGGGCGCTGGGGCCGGGCTGGGTGCGTGCAGGGTCAGCCACGATCGCGGGAGGTGTACAAGGGCGCCGCCGCGTGGGCCGACAGGTGCCTGATACCCGCGTGAGTCGTGGAACCTGCGCCCCGGCCTCCGGCGTCGGTGTTCCGTCAGCGCCGGGCGGCCGGATGCGCCCAACCCCGTGGCGCCGCCTGTTCCGACTCCAGCTCGTTCAGGCGTGCCCCTACGGCCGCCGTCGGTCGCACTGCCGCGAGCGCACGCCATACGTCGAGGTCGTCCTCGCCCCACGGCGCGTGGGCCCAGTCGGCCAGCAGGTCCGGGTCCCGGCGGGCCACCAGCGCGGTGCGCAGGCCGTCGGCGAGCCTGCGCCGCAGCCGGGCCACCGCCGGTGCCCGGGAACCGGGCAGCAGCGGACCGGCATACGCCCGCACCGCCGTCGTGACCGCACCGGTCTCGATCGAGCGCTCCACGACGGCGATGTCCGACTCGACCCGCACCGTCAGCCGGTACGGGCGCGAAGCCAGCAACCCGGGCGCCAGGACACGGCGCAGCCGGGCCAGTTCGGCGCGCAGCGTCACCGGTGTCACCGACTCGTCCTCGTACAGCGCGCACAGCAGCTCGTCGCCGGTCAGCCCTTCCGGATGGCGGGTGAGCAGGACGAGAAGTTCGCTGTGCCGACGGCTGAGCCGCAACGCGCGCCCGGCGACAAGCAGATGAGCCTCGTCACGGCCCAGCGCGGTCAGTTCGAGCGCTTCCGTGGCGGGGCCGGCCGGGGCGAGCAGCGCCAGCTGGGACTCGGCGGCCCGCGCCACCGCCTGCACGAACCCGAGGCTGTGCGGATGCGCGAGCCCGTCCCGGCCGGTGATGTCCACGGCACCGAGCACCCGTCCCGTGCGCGGATCGTGCACCGGAGCCGCCGCGCACGTCCACGGCTGCACCTGCCGGATGAAGTGCTCGGCCGCGAACACCTGCACCGGCCGGTCCACGGCGACCGCCGTACCCGGCGCGTTCGTACCGACCGCGGACTCCGCCCAGCGCGCCCCCGGTACGAAGTTGATCCGCCCCGCCTGCCGTCTGGTGGTCGGATGCCCCTCGACCCACATCAGCCTGCCCTGCGCGTCGCACACCGCGAGCAGATGCTCGCCGTCGGCGGCGAAGGTGCCCATGAGCTCACGGAACAGGGGCATCACCCGGGCCAGCGGATGCTCCGCACGGTAGGCGCCGAGGTCGCCGTCCATCAGATCCACGCTCGCGGTGCCGTCCGGCCCCACCCCTGCCCGGGCGGAACGTCTCCAGGAGTCCGCCACCACGGAACGCACCGGCAGTGTCACCGTCCCCGCCTCGGTGAACGTCTCGTGCGCGCGACGCAGCACGCGTCCCCGTTCGACGGGGTCGGCTCCCTGTTCCAGGGCCACCCATGGATCGGTCAACTGGGCCTCCCGGAAGGCGATGCGGCTGGTGACATCGTCACTCGGGGGATGGACTGGGACAACCGTTTCGACGCCAGGAGACCGGTCGACGGCACCATCGCTTCGCTCAGGCGGCGTTGACGAGGCGTATGTAACGCGTCCAGTCCCAGTCGGGCCCCGGATCGGTGTGATCGGTACCAGGAACTTCGTAGTGCCCGATGATGTGCGTGCGCTCCTTCGGTATGCCGTAGCGCGTGCAGACCGTCGCGGTGAGCCTCGCCGACTTCTCGTACAGGGCGTCCGTGAAATAGCCGGGGCGGTCCACCCACCCTTCGTGTTCGATGCCGATGCTGCGCAGGTTGTGGTTCCAGTCGCCCGCGTGCCAGGCGATGTCGTGTTCCCGCACGCACTGCGCCACGTGTCCGTCGCCGGACCGCACGACGTAGTGCGCGGACACCTTCTTCCGCGGGTGCTGGAAGACGGCCAGGGTGTTGGCGTAGGAAGCCTGGGTGACATGGATGACGACGAGGTCGGGGACCCGGGTCACCGGGCGGCCGGACGCCGTGTAGTTGGCGGTGGTCGCTGGCTCCCAGGTGCCGAGCGGGTAGTCGAGCGACCGGGGCCGGGCGCCGACTCGGGGAGCGGGGAGCAGGGCGTAGAAGCCTGCGGTGAGCGCTGAGCTCTTCAACAGCCGTCGTCTGCTGGGGAACGACATGGTCCGCTCCATGCGTGAAATTCCTTTCGACTACGGGCGGGGGCTGGGGACTGGTAGGGGACTGGGGGCTACCGCGTATGAGACGCGTTGGTGTGGCAGGAGGATGCGGAGGCCTGAGAAGTGCTCGGCTCAGCGCTGGAGTGCCGTCGCCGTCTCGCGCAACTGTGCGTGCAGCCCACGATGGGTCTCGCGGGCCGGCAGCCACTCCTTGCGGATCTTCGCCACGCATGTGTAATTGGTGTCGCAAACGTTGGCCAGCGGGGACTCGACGGCCTGGGACGCGAACTGGTACGCGTCCAGTTCACTGAACCCGTAGTCCCGCACCAGCCATCGCACCAGGTCGAGCTGGGATATCCGGAACGCGTCCTCCAACGGCCGGGCCGAGCCGGTCGAGATGATGTGCGTGTCGGACTCGATACGCGGCCAGGGGGTGGCAACTCCCTTGAGCAGCTCGACGATCACCACGGTGTTCATCGCGCACTCGACGGCGACCCCGCAGGTCTCGCCCTCGCCCTGGCGGGCGTGACCGTCGCCGAGGCTGAGCAGCGCACCCTCGACGTTCACCCCGAGATAGCAGGTGACACCGGCTCGCATCTCCGGCGTGTCCATGTTCCCGCCGTGCGCGTCGGGCACCAGCGCGGACCGCACCTCCAGGTTGGCGGGCGCCACGCCCACCGTGCCGTGCATCGGGTCCATCGGCAGCTCGATCTCGATGTCGCTGTCCCGCGCGCGGAACAGTGCCGTGCGCCGCGTCCGGTCGAGTTGCCAGATCCAGACCGTCTCCGGCAGCGGAGGCTGCAGTGTGGCCGTGGTGTGGGTGGAGGTGAGCGCCCCGAACAACGGGACCGTTGTCGACGCCGCCCAGTCCCTTGCCGGCTCGATGGACACGAAGTGCACCGCGACGGTGTCGCCCGGTTCCGCGCCCTCCACATGGAAGGGACCCGTCTGCGGGTTCAGGAACGGGAACTCGCAGACCTCGGACACCAGATCCTTCTCGGAACGCACGCGTCCGGCGAAGCAGTCCTCCGTATACAGGTCGAGAACAGTGCCTGGCGCGATCCGCGCGACGGGCGGCGCGCCGCCGAACGTCCAGGCGTACTCGCCCGGTTCGGGGCGCACGGTCAAAATCCTGGGGTCGGTCATCGCTGCACAGCTCCGTTCTGCGGAAGGTCGGCGGTGGGGGCGCACCAGGCGGGCAACGTGACGGGCTGCGCCTCACGTGGATCACGCTACGGCGCTTCGTGGTCGGGCAGGAAGAGCCCTTGGATTTCGGTGGATGACCGAGTGATTGTGGATAACTCGGCCACTCCAACGGGTGACGGTGGCGTGCCGTGCCGGGCATCGAAGCCGCGGTCGGGGCAGCTCAGCTCCGCCCCGCCACCGCCCCGGGATCGTCCAGCACCGCCCGCACCACCGAGTGCGCGGCGCCCAGCAGCGGACCCTCGGGTCCCAGGCGCGACACCGACACCGCACAGGCGGGTCCCGCCGTGCGTCGGGCCAGTTCCGCCTCCAGCGACGGCAGCAACCACGGCGCGAGCCCGGACAGCGCACCGCCCAGGACGACGACCTCGGGGTCCAGCAGATTGACCGCGCCGGTCAGCGCGATACCGAGTGCTGTGCCGGCCCCCTCCAGAGCCCGCCGTACGTCCATGTCGCCCTGGGCGGCGCGCTCCGCGAGCAGCCCGACGCGGTCCTCGCCCGGCTCGACCCCCGCTGCCCGTAGGACCGCCTCCTCACCCGCGTACTGCTCCAGGCATCCGCGCCCGCCGCACGCGCACTCCGGTCCCTCCGGACGGACCGGCACATGCCCCAACTCGCCCGCGAACCCCCGCGTTCCACGCAGCAGCCGCCCGTCCACGACCACCGCCGCGCCGATGCCGATCTCGGCCGACACATGCAGGAAGTCGGACGGAGTGCCATCTCCGAGCCAGAGTTCCGCCAGCGCGCCGAGATTGGCCTCGTTGTCCACGGTCAGCGGAAACCCGGCGGGCAGGAGCGCGCCGAGATCCGTGTCGTTCCAGTCGAGGTTGGGGGCGCGGACGACCGTGCGCCCGTCGCGGGCCACGAGCCCCGGCACGGCGACCGCGAGACCGGCCGGCCACAGGCCCTCGCGCTCCACCTCGGCGATCACCTCTCGCACCAACCCGGTCAGTTCCTCGATCACCGGTTCGGGGGAGCGCCCGCGGTTGGCGCCGTGTCGCACGGCGCGTGCCCGCACCGCGCCCCGCAGATCGACCGCGCAGACCGCGAGATGGTCGACGCCGACCTCCGCGCCGATCCCGGCAGGACCATGCCCGCTCACGGCGAGCGCCGATCCGGGGCGCCCGACGCGGCCGGGCCGCTCGGGGCCCAGCTCCTCGAGCAGCCCCGAGCGGATCAGCTCGTCCACGAGTGTCGACACCGCCGCCCGGGTCAGCCCGATGCGAGAGGCGACCCCGGCACGGGACAGCGGCCCCTCGGCGCTGACGGTGTGCATCACGCGTGCGAGGTTGCGTCGGCGCATGCCCTGCTGTGTGTCGGGCAGCCGGGCGCCGGCGCCGGGCGGGCGGGCCTCGTGCAGCGGTGCGGTCATGCCTCCGTCAGTCCTCGGTCGGTGTCCGTGAGCCGACGTTCGTGGACGGACGTACGTCGGCGTCAGGGGTGGTCGGCGTCCTTCGGCGGATGTCGGTTCGGTTCCGTCGATTCGTGTTCGTGCCTCGGGCCGTCAGACGGTGTCCGTCCCCCGCTCCAGCAGCGGCGATGCGTCGGAGAGTACCCCGGCGATCCGGTCCAGCGTCGCCTGGTCCCGCTCCACCGCGTCCAGTACCGGCCCTCGGGCTGTGTCCCAGCGGCGGGCCACCGCGGCCGGATCCTCGCCGGTCAGCAGGCCCGCCGCCTGTGCCGCGGCGCCGAGCGCGACCAGTTCCTTGGCCTCGGGCACCTGGACGGGCCGTCCGGACAGCCGGCGTACGGTCTCCTGCCAGGCCGTACCGCGCGCGCCGCCGCCGATCAGCAGCAGCGGTGCCGAGCGGTCCGCCTCCGAGTCGAGCACCAGATCGAGGGCGCCGAGCAGCGAGTGCACCGCCCCGTCGTACGCGGCCTGGAGCAGTTGTCCGCCCGTCGTGTCGTGACGCAGTCCGTGCAGCAGCCCCGAGGCGCCCGGCAGGTTCGGGGTCCGTTCGCCGTCCAGGTAGGGCAGGAGGGTGACGGCCGTACCGGGTTCGACGGCCTCGCGGTCGAGGCCGAGCAGGGCCGCGACGCGGTCGACGGCGAGCGTGCAGTTGAGGGTGCAGGCCAGCGGCAGCCAGTCACCACGTGCGTCGGCGAAGCCCGCGACGGTACCGGTCGGATCGGCGGGCCGATGCGTCGAGACCGCGTACACCGTGCCCGACGTGCCGAGGCTCAGTACCGGAGTGCCGGGGCGCAGCCCGAGGCCCAGCGCGGCGGCGGCGTTGTCCCCGGTGCCCGCAGCGACCAGAGTGCCCTTGGAGAAGGGCAGATCATGGCCGTCACGGACGGTCCCGGCGACCTCACCCGGCCGGACGACCCGGGGCAGCAGCGCGGGGTCGAGCCCCACGTGCGCGAGCACCTCGGCGTCGTACGCCTCCGTCCCGGACGCCCACCAGCCCGTCCCGGAGGCGTCGCCGCGGTCGGTGGTGCCCTGGCCCGTGAGGCGCTCGGTGAGGTAGTCGTGGGGGAGCCGTACGGCCTTGACGGCACGAACCGCCTCCGGTTCGTGCTCCGCCAGCCAGGCCCACTTCGTGACCGTGAAGGAGGCTCCCGGCACGCTTCCGGTGCGCTCCGCCCAGCTCTTCGCGCCGCCGAGTTCCTCGACCAGCCGGCGAGCCTGGGGCGCGGAGCGCACGTCGTTCCACAGCAGCGCCGGACGGACCGGGTCGCCATGGGCGTCCAGGGTGACGAGCCCGTGCTGCTGGCCGCCGATCGACACGGCGGCGGCCTCGCGGGCCGCGTCACCGCATTGGCTCAGTGCCTCGCACAGGGCGCTCCACCACTGCCGCGGGTCGCTCTCGCGTCCTGCCCCGGTGGTGACGGTGTGCGCTGCCTGGCCGCTCGCCACGACCTGGCCGGTGGCCGCGTCGACGACCAGCGCCTTGGTGGACTGGGTCGACGTGTCCACGCCGACAACGAGCGGACCCTCGGCTGCTGACATCGCGTTTCTCCCTCTTCCGCGGCTCCGCGGGATCTGGCCTGGTGTTTTCCGGTGCTTGTCCGGGTCGCGGCGACCCGTCCCCACCCTCAGTCTCTGCTCAGGGAAACGTTTCAGGGACACGTTGTCTCTTCCCAGAGATGCTTCCGCATACTAATTTGTAAACTGCCATGACGAAATAGTCGGAGCAAGCAAGGAGCCGCGGCATGAACTACCAGCCCACCCCCGAGGACAGGTTCACCTTCGGCCTGTGGACCGTCGGCTGGCAGGGACGGGATCCGTTCGGCGACGCCACCCGCCGTGCGCTCGACCCGGTCGAGACGGTCCAGCGTCTGTCCGAGCTCGGTGCCCACGGAGTGACCTTCCACGACGACGACCTGATCCCCTTCGGGTCCTCGGACACGGAGCGTGAGTCGCACATCAAGCGCTTCCGCCAGGCCCTCGACGCGACCGGCATGAAGGTGCCGATGGCCACCACCAACCTCTTCACGCACCCCGTCTTCAAGGACGGCGCGTTCACCGCCAACGACCGCGAAGTGCGCCGCTACGCGCTGCGCAAGACGATCCGCAACATCGACCTCGCGGTCGAACTCGGCGCCGAGACGTACGTCGCCTGGGGTGGCCGGGAAGGCGCCGAGTCCGGCGCCGCCAAGGACGTACGGGTCGCACTCGACCGTATGAAGGAGGCCTTCGACCTCCTCGGCGAGTACGTGATCTCCCAGGGCTACGACCTGAAGTTCGCGATCGAGCCCAAGCCGAACGAGCCGCGCGGTGACATCCTGCTGCCGACGGTCGGCCACGCCCTGGCCTTCATCGAGCGCCTGGAGCGCCCCGAGATGTACGGCGTCAACCCCGAGGTCGGCCACGAGCAGATGGCCGGGCTGAACTTCCCGCACGGCATCGCCCAGGCCCTGTGGGCGGGCAAGCTCTTCCACATCGACCTCAACGGCCAGTCCGGCATCAAGTACGACCAGGACCTGCGCTTCGGTGCCGGTGACCTGCGTGCCGCCTTCTGGCTGGTCGACCTCCTGGAGATCGCCGGGTACGCGGGCCCGAAGCACTTCGACTTCAAGCCGCCGAGGACCGAGGACCTCGACGGCGTGTGGGCTTCGGCGGCCGGCTGCATGCGCAACTACCTCATCCTGAAGGAGCGTACGGCCGCCTTCCGTGCCGACCCGGAGGTCCAGGCGGCGCTGCGCGCCTCGCGTCTGGACGAGCTGGCGCAGCAGACGGCGGCGGACGGTCTGGCGGGCCTGCTCGCGGACCGCTCGGCCTTCGAGGAGTTCGACGTGGAGGCGACCGCCGCGCGCGGGATGGCCTTCGAGCAGCTCGACCAGCTGGCCATGGATCATCTGCTGGGCGCGCGAGGCTGAGTCGTGAGCCGGGGGCGCCCGTCCACCGATGGGCGCCCCCGGTCACTGGTGCTTACAACTGCGCTCCGGTTGATCCCCTGTGACCGGTCCTGGCGCTGATTGCTCCGGAATCATGCGGTCCATGGCATGAGCCCGTATCAACTTCCGCGCGGGGGTCGCGCGCTGACCGGTTCGCGGCGAGTCTTGACGGTATGGCCATGCCGCCCGTACCGCCTCAGCCGCCCGGGCCCCCCGGAGACAGTCCGCCTCCGGGCGGTGGCTTCGGCCCGCCCTCCGGGGGAGGCTACGGAAGCGGGGGCTACGGCCCTCCTCCCGGAGGCTACGGCCCGCCTGCGCAGGGCGGCGGGGGCTGGATGCCGCCGTCGGTGCCGCCCGAACCGCCCGAGGGCCCGGGCGGACACCGGAGCCCCGGCCGACGTCCGAGCACTCTGTTCATCCTGCTCGCAGCGATCGTCGCGGTCGGAGCCATCACCGCGGTGGTGCTCATGGTCTCCGGAGGCGACGGCACCCCGGACAAGAACCCGCCCGGGAGCAGCCAGAGCTCAAGCCGAACCCCCGAGCCGTCGTTCAGCATCCCGACCGAACTGCCCACCAGGCTTCCCACCAAGCTGCCCACGTTGCCGTCCGGGCTTCCCACCGAACTTCCGTCCGAATTCCCCACCGACCTGCCGAGCGGGTTTCCGAGCGACCTGGAGTCGCTCGTCCCGCTGGCCGGCGACGAAGTGCCGTACTACATGCTGCGAACCGGCGACTGTTTCAACGCGGATGCCGCCCATCCCGGACAGGCCGCGAAGCGCGCATGCGGGGATCCGCACGACGCCGAGGTCGTGAAGGTGGTCGAACTCGAAGGCGGATACGCGACGGACACCGCACTGAAGAACGCCGCCTACTCCTTGTGCCGGCCATCCCTGGAACGCGAGGCGGCAGAACAGCCCGCAGGCAGCGTCAAGGGCAGCCTGGTGCAGTATCCGGACACCGCGGTCTACCGGTTGGGCATCGACAACGTGGCGTGCAGCCTGGCCGCCGACCTCGGCTCCGACACCCGGAAACTCACCACACCACTGGCCTGACGTCCCGGCGGATCGAGGTCCACGCGTGCGTGCCGATCGATGGGCCGCCTTTCGTCCCGGTTCGAACCGGGACGAAAGGCGGCCCGCCCTGTCGCCTCGTCCTCCTTGGTGAGGTCCCTAAGGAGATCCCTCCACGGTTGTCTGCTCCATCGAGGCCAGCGCGGTCCCCGGGTCCTGAGCCGCCCGTCCGGCGAGCACCCAACGGCCGCTCTGCTTCTGATACGGCCACCAGCGGCCGTCATGCCCCAGACGCAGCTGACTGCCCGCGCCGACCACCGTCCACCGGTTGCGGGCCGCCCGCAGCACCGGCCGCTCGGCCTCCTCCCAGGCCGAGTCGAGCGCGGCACGCGCGCGTGCGAGCACCTCGCCCTGGACCGTCCACTCCTCCTCCAGGACCGACAACGCCGCCGAGCCACCGAACCGCCAGGCCCGAACCGCCGACGCCAACTGGTCCCGGCCGCGCCCCGACCCCTCCGCGAGCCGGTCCGAAACAGCTTCCGAAGGGCTGTCCACGGCCAGTCGAACCGCGTCCTGAGCCATCGTCAACTCAGCCTCGACCGGCCGCTGTCCATGACCGGCCCCGAGCGCCTCGGCAAGCAGCCGATGTGCCTCTACGGCCGTCCGCGCGGCCAGGAACTCCAGCGCGCCGGCGTCCACCCCGGGCGCGGGCGGGACGTCGGTGTCCAGGGTCGGCGGTGCCCCGGGCCCATCGGGCAGCGGAGGCAGAGCAGGCAGCGTCGGGAGGATGCCCCCGGCCGCGTACGCCTCCGCCGCGTCCACGCCCTCCGGCCCGGCGGACCCGTCGGCGGGCATGGCGCCACGGCTCTGCAGGTCGTCCAGCAGGGCGCGTTCGCCGCGTCCCCTCATCAGCAGCAGGACGAAGGGGTCGTGGTCCAGCAGCCGCGCTACCTGGTAGCAGAGAGCGGCCGTGTGACCGCAGTGGTCCCAGGCGCCGCAGTCGCACTCCGGCTCCAGATCACCCATGCCGGGCAGGAGTTCGACTCCGGCGGCAGCAGAGTCCTCCACCAGGTGCGGGGGCATGTCCCGGTCGAGCAGGGCAGCGATGTGACCGGCCTGCTCGACCGCCATGTCCAGGAAACGGTCCCACTGTTCGTCGGACAGCTGCTGAAGCAGGACGTCGGAGCGGTGCGTGGTGAGGTCGCGGCCCTGGACGACGGCTGTGATGCGTCCCGGGCGCACCGACACGGCACCCACAGCTCCCGCGCGCGCGAGCCGGCGGCCCGCCCGCACCTGTTCCGAGTCCAGCGCCGCGTCCTCCAGCGACTTCAGCCAGGCACGCCCCCACCACGTCTCCGCGAAACCACGCCCTGGCGGGGGAGGCAGCGCGGCGAACGTGCGCTCCAGGTCGGCGCCGGCCGGGTCGCTCTCGTACGCCTCGCCTTCGTGGTCGTCACCGTTGTGCTCGTCGCCGTTGTCCTGGTCACTGTCGTGCTGATTCATCGAGCGTCCCCTCGCAGTCGCACCAGGTCGGCCAGTTCGGTGTCCGTGAGTTCGGTGAGCGCGGCCTCGCCGGAGCCGAGCACGGCGTCGGCCAGTGCCCGCTTGCGGTTCAGCATCTCGGCGATGCGGTCCTCGATCGTGCCCTCGGCGATCAGCCGGTGCACCTGCACGGGGCGGTTCTGGCCGATGCGGTACGCGCGGTCCGTGGCCTGGGCCTCGACTGCGGGGTTCCACCAGCGGTCGTAGTGCACCACGTGCTCGGCCCTGGTCAGGTTGAGGCCGGTGCCTGCGGCCTTCAACGACAGCAGGAAGACGGGTACTTCACCCTCCTGGAAACGCTCCACCATCGCCTCGCGTTCCGCGACGGGCGTGCCGCCGTGGAGGAACTGCGTGGGCACTCCGCGTGCTGCCAGATGCCGTTCCAGAAGCCGCGCCATCTGCACGTACTGGGTGAAGACCAGAACGCTCGCTCCCTCGGAGAGGATGGTGTCGAGCAACTCGTCCAGCAGTTCCAGCTTTCCGGAACGTCCCGCGATTTTCGGGCGGTCCTCCTTGAGGAACTGCGCCGGATGGTTGCAGATCTGCTTCAGGCCGGTCAGCAGCTTCACGATCAGCCCGCGCCGCACCATGTTGTCGGCGCCGGAGATCTCCGCGAGCGTCTCCCGTACCACGGCCTCGTACAGCCCTGTCTGCTCCTTGGTGAGCGACACGGCACGGTCGGTCTCCGTCTTCGGCGGCAGTTCGGGAGCGATACCCGGGTCCGACTTGCGCCGCCGCAGCAGGAACGGGCGTACGAGCCGGGTCAGACGCTCGGCGGCGGCCGGGTCCTGACCGCCCTCGACGGACTGCGCGTACTGCGAGCGGAATGTGCCGAGCCGGCCCAGCAGTCCCGGAGTCGTCCAGTCGAGGATCGCCCACAGTTCCGACAGGTTGTTCTCCACCGGGGTGCCGGTGAGCGCCACGCGTGCGCGTGCACCGATGGAACGCAGCTCCCGGGCCGTCTCCGAGTACGGGTTCTTGACGTGCTGGGCCTCGTCCGCCACGACCATGCCCCAGGGCACCTCGGCCAGCCGCCGCGCGTCCAGGCGCATCGTGCCGTACGTGGTGAGCACGAACTCGCCGTCGGCCAGGGCCTCCAGGCTGCGCCGGGATCCGTGGAAGCGGCTTACGGGCGTACCGGGCGCGAACCGTTCGATCTCTCGCTGCCAGTTGCCCATCAGGGACGTCGGACAGACGACGAGCGTGGGCCCCGCCGCCGAGGCGTCGGTCTGCCGGTGCAGATGCAACGCGATCAGCGTGACCGTCTTGCCGAGGCCCATGTCGTCGGCCAGACAGCAGCCGAGACCCAGGGACGTCATCCGGGCCAGCCAGTCGAGGCCCCGCAGCTGGTAGTCGCGCAGTGTGGCGGCGAGCGCGGCCGGCTGACCGACAGGGTCCTGGGCGTCCGGGTCCGAGATACGGTCCCGCAGGGCCGCCAGCCACCCGGTGGGCCGCACTTCGACCGAGCGGCCGTCGACCTCAGTGGAGCCCGTCAGAGCGGCGCTGAGGGCGTCGACGGGGGTGATCTTGCGGTCCTGCTGCGCGCGGGCGCGGCGCACCTCCCGAGGGTCTACGAGGACCCACTGGTCACGCAGCCGCACCACGGGGCGGTTCGCCTCGGCGAGCCGGTCCAGCTCCTCGCGTGTGAGCTGCTGGTCGCCCAGTGCGAACCACCAGTTGAAGGCGAGGAGCGCGTCGGCGGACAGGAACGACGGCGTGTCCGACGAGACCTTCCCGGTGCCCGTGCTGTCGTCGGGTGGGCCGACGACAGCACGGGCCGTCAGCTTGCGGGCCAGCTCCTTGGGCCAGTGCACCTCGACACCGGCGGCGGACAGGGCAAGGGCGCCTTCCCCGAGCAGCTCGGTGACCTCTTCGTCGGCCAGTTCGACGGCGTCCGGTACGGCTGCGGAGAGCAGGGGTGTGAGCGGCGGCCAGGTCCGGGCCGCGCGGCGCAGCGTGAGCAGAGTGTCCATCCGCGCGCGGGGGCCGAAGGCGCGGCCGGGGGCGCCGGCCGAAACCCACACGTCGGCCGCGTCCGCGACCAGCCCGGGCTCGCTCACACTGTGCACCTGGAGGACGGCCCGGAACCGCAGCGCCGTCTCGTCCGGTCCGGCCGACGCCAGCCCCGGTACCTCCACCCGCAGTGAGATCCGTACGCCCGCGTCGTGGCCGGCGGCGACCTCGGAGGCCCACACGCGCTGCTCCGGCACGTGCTGCGGGTCCCGCACCGCGTAGGCCGCCCCGCCCGCGGCGAGCGAGGCGGCTGGAGAGCGGGGCAGTGCGTCGGCCACCGCGTCCAGGAAGGCGCGCAGCAGCCGTTCCGGGTCGGGCAACCGTGGCGGCTCCGTGCCCTCCAACGGCACGGCATGCGCTTCCGGGGGCATCGCGGAGGCGAGTTCGCGGACGCGCTCCATGTCCGGCGCGTCGAGAGGCCCGGCCCGCCAGGCGTCGTGGTCCCCCGCGGAGACGCCGGGCAACAGCATTCCGCGCGCGGCCAGTTGCAGGGCGAGGACGGCGGCCGTACCCCAGAACGCCGTTGCTCTGTGGCCCAGCGTGGCGCCACGCGCCCGCGTGAGGACCGGCAACGCCGCACGCACCGGGAGCAGCACGGCGGTCACCCGAGTCGGTACGACACCACGGTCACCCGCCAGGATCACGGTCAGGTCGCCGACGGTTCCGGCGGCGACGGAGGGCGGCGCGTCTCCCTCGGGCCGCCAGAACGCGACCAGGCCGGTGCGGGCCGGATCGCCGGGCACGAACACGGCGCAGCAGCGGGCAAGTTCGGAGATCTCGGAGGGGGTTGCCGCGGGAATCCTCTGCACAGCGATGGCCGCATTCCTCAAATTTGACTACTGGGGTTCGAGTCGCCGAGGGTACAGCACCCTGGCGACCTGTCCGGCATCGCTGAGCCATGACTCGGGTCACCACTCCCATTCGTACGTTTCCTCAAGCCGGCCCGATCCCCGAAGAGACCCCCGGAGCCCGTCCATGCCCCGCCGCGACTGCGGCTCGCCCGGCCGATGTGCGCGCCTACTGCCGTGAGTTGGGTATTACCTGTACGGAGACGGGGCTCGTCGATTCGTACCGACAGGCCTTGCGGCACATCTACGAGGTGGGAGTGTCCCTCAGGGGCGAGTAGGGGTCGAGTCTCAGGGACGTCTCAGGGTCGCGGTCCGGAACTGTGGGAGGCGCGGACCCGTTTTTCATGGCAGAGAGCGGCACTGGCCGCGAAGGAGGCGACACTCATGTCGAGGAACGCGAAGATCGCCGCAGGGGGCGTGGCAGCCGGGATCATCCTGTGGATCTGGTTGCCCTGGTGGGCCGCGCTGCTGATAGTGCTGGGAGTTCCGGCGGCTGCCTATCTCGCGCTGGACCCCGCACAGCGGCGGAGGCTGCGCCGCGTCACACGCAAGGAGATCGGCCGCTGAGGCGGCGCCATTCGATGCCGCGCGTGCCGCACTCCGGCTGACACCCCGCGTGGCCCGCAGCACGATCGCCTTACCGAACGCCGCCCGGAACCAAGGGATCCGGGCGGCGTCGGTCGGCGGCGCTCAGCTGGGGCGTACGGCCATCCTGTCGAGCGCCTCGAGGAGACCGGGCAGCTCCGGCCCCCGGCCCACCGGCAGCACCTCGCCGGGCTCGTCGTCGAGCAGGACGAAGGCGATGTCGTCGGTCCTGGCCACCATCGACCAGCCTGGACCGTCGGCGCGCAGTGTCCGCGCGTCGCCTGGAGCGAACGAGGAGCGGACGCGGCCGAGAGGCGGAGGGGTCTCCACGTACGCGCGTGCCTCCGCGAGGACGCGCCGGATACCGGAACGGGGCCGGTTCACGGTGTCCTCGGCATGCCCCGGGTTGTTCTCGGGCGGGGTCTCGGCGTCCCCAGCCGGGTCTGTTGCGCCCGCAATCCGATCCGTGCCCACCTCGGCCCCGTCCGGCTCGCCCTCGGGCGCCGCTGACCTGCCACCCGGAAGAGTGAAGTCTTTGTCACTGAGCTGTTCCCGCCAGATCACCCACTGGCGCGCGATCTCGTCGGCGCCGAGACGCCGCTGCGCCGGCCCCCACGAGGTGGTGTCCGGCGGAGCGAGCGGTGGCCGGTCCGTGAGTTCGGGGCCCGGATCGTGCGGGGCGGGCACGTCGGGAGCCGCGACGGCGACCGCGAGGGGCCAGCCGGGCAGGGCCGCGACGACCGTGTGCTCCTCGGGCGACAGGTCGTACTCCATGCCGCAGTCCCACGAAGCGATCGCGACCGCGACCAGGGAAACGTCGTCGATGGCCACTGTCCACCGCGCGCCGTCGCCGTCCTGACCGAGCACCAGCCCGTACCCGTCGGCGAGAGGCGCGAGGCCGAGCGCCTCACATGCCTCCGGATAGTCGTCGCCCAGCACACTCGGGAACTGCGCGGGCGTCAGCAGCATCGCCGTGAGCACATAGAGCGCGTCGTCCGCGGTGGCGACGGCTTCCTCGTCCGTCTCTGCCATCCCAGTCTCCCCATCTGTTCGTCCATCGGCGCGCACCCTAATCCGATCGGAAGGCTGCTGTCACGACTCCCACCCCACCCGGAGCTGCTGGTTCCTGCCGGGCAGGGGGGAATCGACCGGATGTACCCGCTTCGGTCAGGTCGGCGGCAGTCCGAGGAGTTCCCGGGCGACCGTCCGCGGCGACTCGTCGCGCTCTCTGGCCAGGGCGATGACGGCACGGCACGCCAGCTCGTTCACCCCGAACGACAGAGCCTCCGGCGACACCCAGGCCAAGGCCTCGTCCATCTGATCCTGGTCGTCCTCCGCACACGCCGACACGTACACAGCAGCGGCCTCGAAGAGATTGTGCGTGCGCTTCTCCCGCACCGCGCTCGCTTCCGAGCGCCAGGAACGGAGAAAACTGGTGAACGATTTCTGGATACCGCCGAACATGCGGACCACCTTCCCCCTGTGTGGTTGCCACGGTTGATCGTTCATCTGCTGCTGTCCAACGTAGAGACGGAGTTCCGGCGGCAGAAGAGGGCAGGTGCGGTGAGGGGTGCGGTGCGCCGACGACCGCCGGCTCAGATCGGTCGCACGGCCAGCGCCAGAAACCGTGCGTCCTCGTCCACGTACGACGTCAGCTGCCACCCGGAACCGGCGAGCAGCGGACCGAGACCGGCCTCCGCGCGCAGGTCATCAGGGGTGATCCGCCGACCCTGCCGGGCGGCCAGAGCGGCCCTGCCGATCGGGTGGAACAGCGCCAGGGTGCCGCCGGGGCGTACCACGCGCGCGAGTTCCCGAAGATTCTCGCCGGGCTGCGGCAGGTGCGCGATCAGGCCCGCCGCGAACACGGCGTCGAGGGACTCCGAACGCAGCGGAAGAGCGGCCGCGTCGGCGAGCAGCAGCTGTCCGTCGAGGCCCCGTCCGGCGCGTACCGCGGCATCCAGCATGGCCGGGGTCAGATCCACTCCCAGGACCACTCCCGAGGGCCCCACGGCGTCACGCAGCGGCGCCAGGGCCCGCCCGGTGCCACAGCCGGCGTCCAGCACTCGGGCCCCCTCGCGCAGCCGCAACTCGGCGACCGCTGCGGCGTAGGCGGGCCCGTCGTCCGGGAACCTGCTGTCCCAGTGGGCCGCGCGGGCGGCGAAGAAATCCTGGACGTGTGTGTGGTCGTCGCTCATGTTCCGCATGATCCCGCACGGACGAGAAGTACCCCACGGCGCACACGTTCGAGCGGGACTCGATCGTTCAGGCGTCATTCCCTGCCATATTTCAATACCTTTCGAAATGCGCCCCCTTTGTGCTCCTGTGCCCCCACTAGCGTCCCGTCGTCATGGGACACCTGGACCACGCCGCCTTCGGCTGGCTGACCCCCGCACTGTCATACGTGATGGCCTGCATAGGCGCCGCCCTCGGGCTGCGCTGTACCGTCCGTGCGCTCGGCGCGACCGGCCGCTCGCGACGCAACTGGCTCGTCACCGCGGCCTCCGCGATCGGTACCGGCATCTGGACCATGCACTTCGTGGCCATGCTCGGCTTCAGCGTCCGCGGCACCGACATCCGCTACGACGTGCCGCTGACCATTCTCAGCCTCCTCGTCGCCATGGCCGTCGTCTCCGCCGGGGTCTTCGCCGTCGGATACGGGCACGACCGCGCTCGCGCGCTCTTCGTCGGTGGACTCACCACCGGGCTGGGCGTGGCGAGCATGCACTACCTCGGCATGGCCGCGGTACGGCTGCACGGTGACGTGAAGTACGACCCGGCCCTCGTCGCGCTCTCCGTGGTGATCGCCGTCGTCGCGGCCACCGCGGCCCTGTGGGCGGCGCTGAACATCAAGTCACCGATCGCGGTGACCGTCGCCTCGCTCGTCATGGGGGCGGCCGTCAGCAGCATGCACTACACCGGGATGTTTGCGGTGCACGTGGACGTCACACCCTCCGGCGAGACGCTGCCCGGGGCCACGGCGATGCAGTTCATCTTCCCCCTCGCCGTCGGCCTCGGGTCCTATCTCTTCCTGACCTCGGCGTTCGTCGCGTTGTCGCCGACGGCCGGGGAACGTGAGGCATCCGCGTCAGCCCAGCGGCCGGTCGACAGCGTCGCTGCCCGGTAGGCGCGCGCACCGGGTCGACGACGCCCGCAAGCGCACCCCGAACCACTACGAGCGAGGAGGCCATGCGCACACCCCGTAGGACCCCGATACCTGGCGCCGGGACGGCGCCCCCGCCGCGCGGACGCCGCGCACACGCCGGTCCGCCGGCCGACGAAGACTCCGAGGAATCGTTCGGAGCCCTGCCCGACGAGGTGCCCACGCGCGCGGGACGCTGGCGCGTGCGGCCGGGAACCGTCCGCGCCAAGATCGTCTGCCTCCTGATGGTGCCGGTTGTCTCCCTGCTCGCGCTGTGGGCGTACGCCACCGTCACCACAGCCCAGGACGTCGCCCGGCTGCGGCAGTTGCAGCGCGTCGACTCCCAGGTGCGCGCGCCGGTCGCCGCGGCCGTCGCCGCGCTCCAGGCCGAACGCACGGCCGCAGTACGCCACGCCACCGATCCGGCGGCGGTACCGGGCGTCGACCTCAGGGCGCTCGGGGAGCGCACCGACCGGACCGTGGCGAAGCTGCGCCTCGGAGGCCGCAACACCGTCGCCGACGGCGAGGAACTGCCCGCCGGAGTCGCGGAGCGCCTGGAGAGCTTTGTCGCCGGTGTCGAACAACTGCGCACGCTGCGGACCTCGGTACTCGGCCGGCGTACCGGATGGGCCGAGACGTACGCGCAGTACACCAGGAGCATCTCGGCGGCCTTCGCCGTGGGCGGCGCGCTCACCGGCATCCAGGACGCCGAACTCGGCTCCGACGCGCGCGTACTGCTCGAATTCTCCCGCGCGGGAGAGGCCTTGGCCCAGGAGGACGCCGTTCTCGCCGGGGCGCGTCTCGCCGGGCGCCTGGACGGACCGCGGCTGCGGCTGTTCACCGGAGCCGTCGACACCCGCCGCACCCTCCTCGAAGCCACCGCCTCCGACCTGCGCGGCCCGGAACGAGCCACCTGGCAGAGTCTCGCGGCAGGCACCGCCTACGCCACTCTTGCCGCCGTCGAGGACAAGGTGCTCGGCGCCCGCCCGGGCGCCAGGGCGATCGCAGCCGCGCCCGACGCCACCTGGACCAAGGCACACGCACGCGTGCAGGGCGGCATGCGTGCCATCGAGGCGGACGCGGGCCACGACGTCGCGGACCGGGCCGATCCCTTCACCCGGGGCCTGCTCACCCCGGCCGGCGCCGCGGTGCTGTTCGGCCTGGCCTCCGTCGTCGCGTCCCTGGTGATCTCCGTACGCATCGGACGCGGCCTCGTCGTCGAGCTGGTGAGTCTGCGCAACACCGCCCTGGAGATCGCCAGGCACAAACTCCCGCAGGCCATGCTGAAGCTGCGCGCGGGAGAGGAGATCGACATCCGGGCCGAGGCACCCCCCGGACCGCCCGCCGAGGACGAGACCGAACAGGTCGCGGAGGCCCTGGGCACCGTGCACCGCGCGGCCCTGCGCGCCGCAGTGGAACGCGCGGAACTGGCCAGCGGCATCTCCGGGGTCTTCGTCAACCTCGCGCGACGCAGCCAGGTCCTCGTACACCGCCAACTGAGCCTCCTCGACAGCATGGAGCGCAGATCAGACGACCCGAACGAGCTCAGCGACCTGTTCCGGCTCGACCACCTCACCACCCGTATGCGGCGCCACGCGGAGAGCCTGATCATCCTCTCCGGAGCGGCACCTGGACGGGCCTGGCGGCTGCCGGTCTCCCTGACGAACGTGGTCCGCGCCGCCGTCTCCGAAGTCGAGGACTACGCGCGCGTGGAGGTACGTCAGTTCCCCGAGGCGTCCGTCACCGGCGCCGCGGTCGCCGACCTCACGCACCTCCTGGCCGAGCTCGTCGAGAACGCCGCCCAGTTCTCACCCCCGCACACCAGGGTGCGCATCACCGGCGAACCGGTCGGCAACGGCTACGCCGTGGAGGTCGAGGACCGGGGACTCGGGATGGGCAAGGAGACCCTCGCCGAGGCGAACCGCCGCATCGAACAGTCCGAGACGCTCGACCTGTTCGACAGCGACCGGCTCGGCCTCTTCGTGGTCAGCAGACTCGCCGCGCGACACAGCATCAAGGTGCACCTGCGGACCTCGCCCTATGGCGGCACCACCGCGGTCGTCCTGCTGCCCACGGCCCTGCTGCACGGTGGCGCGGCGGAACGCTCCCCCCGCGCGGCGGTGGACCGGGAGCCGGCCGTCGAACGCGAGTACGCGCGCGTGCCCGCTGCCGCCCCGCACCAGGAACCGGTCCGGGCTTCGGCGGACCGCCCCGCACTGGTGGCGACCGCACAGGCCCCGGCGGAGACCGCCCCCGAAACCCCACCACCAGGAGTGACCGCCCTGCGACTGCACCGGACGCCCGAGGAACCCGGCGACGCGGAGGAGTCCGACGACCTCCCACGCCGCGTCCGGCAGGCGCACCTCGCCCCGCAACTGCGCGAACAGCGCCCCGAGGAGCCGACCCGCACGCCGGGTTCCCGGAGCAAGGAGAAGCGCACCCCCGAGGCCGTACGGGACCGCATGGTGGCCTACCGCGACGGCTGGGTGCGAGGCGGCGGCAGTTCACCCGGTGGTGGAGCCACCCGAGGCCGCGAAACCGGCAGAGACAGCAGCGAAGGAGACCGCGCATGATCAAGGACCCGAGCACGAGGGCGGATCGGCGGTCCGGTGAACTCGACTGGCTGCTGGACGACCTGGTACTGCGCGTCAGCGAGGTACGGCACGCGGTGGTGCTGTCCAACGACGGCCTCGCGGTGGGAGCCTCCACCGATCTCAAACGTGAGGACGCGGAGCACCTCGCCGCGGTCGCCTCCGGCTTCCACAGCCTGGCCAAGGGCGCGGGACGCCACTTCGGCGCCGGCGGCGTGCGCCAGACCATGGTGGAGATGGACGACGGCTTCCTGTTCGTCGCCGCCGCGGGCGACGGCTCCTGCCTCGCGGTGCTCACCGCCGCGACCGCCGACATCGGCCTCGTGGCGTACGAGATGGCGCGGCTGGTGAAACGTGTGGGCGAGCACCTCCACACGGCGCCGCGGGCAGCGGGCCGCCCGCCCGCCGCCGGATGAGGCGAGAGGGCGGTCCGGGCAGATGACCGAGGACACGACAGGCACCATGCAGGAGTCGGGCAGCCAGTGGTACGACAACGAGGCCGGGCCCCTCGTCCGCCCTTACGCCATGACGGGCGGACGCACCAGATCCGG
This sequence comes from Streptomyces sp. SID12488, assembly GCF_010548275.1. Classification (GTDB taxonomy): domain Bacteria; phylum Actinomycetota; class Actinomycetes; order Streptomycetales; family Streptomycetaceae; genus Streptomyces. The sequence goes on along the minus strand of NZ_JAAGLT010000014.1, from coordinate 185,912 downwards.
CCCCACGGGGGTCCGCTTCGACCTGATCGCGCTCGTCACGCTCGACACGGGCGCGCCCGCCATGGACGACGACACCGCGCTCGGCCCCGAGCACCGGGTGCTCATCGACCTGTGCCGTACGGAGACGCAGTCCGTCGCCGAACTCGCCGCGGACGCAGACCTCCCCGTAGGGGTGGTGAGGGTGTTGCTCGGCGACCTGCTGGAGCTGGGCTGCGTCACCGTCAGCCGTCCGGTGCCGCCCGCGCAACTGCCCGACGAACGCATTCTGCGCGAGGTGATCGAAGGACTGAGGGCGCTGTAGATGAGAGACACGGAACCATCCGGACCACGCCGAGTTGTGCACCCTTCCGGACACCGAACAGGTGCGAGCCGGTCACATCGGTCTAATAGCGGTCCAATTCCCCGGCTGGGAGCGGTAGTTGTCATGATGCTGACTTCGCCCACACTCGGCGACGCCGCGCGCGGATCCACCGTGAGGGCGCGGCGCGCACCTATGAACGTCGACCGTTGCCGGCCCTCCCGAGAGAAGTGATCGATGGTCTCCGAGCACTCCGACGCCGCGGACGACGAGACGTCCGCCCTGGCGTTGAAGATACTGGTCGCCGGCGGGTTCGGCGTGGGCAAGACCACCATGGTGGGCGCGGTCAGTGAGATCAGGCCGCTGCGCACCGAGGAACTGCTGAGCGAGGCCGGCCAGTTGGTGGACGACACCGACGGCGTGGACCAGAAGGTCACGACGACCGTCGCCATGGACTTCGGCCGCATCACCATCCGCTCAGGCCTCTCGCTGTACCTGTTCGGTACGCCGGGCCAGGACCGTTTCTGGTTTCTGTGGGACGAACTGTCGCAGGGCGCCCTCGGCGCCGTCGTCCTCGCGGACACTCGCCGACTGGAGGACTGCTTCCCCGCCGTCGACTACTTCGAGCACCGGCACATCCCGTTCGTGGTGGCTGTCAACTGCTTCGCGGGTGCCCGCTCCTACGGCGCCCAGGACGTGTCGCGCGCCCTTGACCTCGACCAGGGCACGCCCGTGGTGCTCTGCGACGCCCGCAACCGCGACTCGGGCAAGGAAGTGCTGATCCGGCTGGTCGAGTACGCCGGGCGGATGCACACCGCCCGGCTGCTCGACTCCGTGAGCTGAAGCGAGGAGGACGCGGCTGAGCCGCGTCCTCCCTCAGTGGGCGACGGCGGCCTGCGCCAGCACCTTCTCGATGCGCACGCGGACGAGCAGTTCCCCCGGCACGCCGTTGCGGGCGCCGAACTCCTCGGCCCGCTCCTCGCCCATGTAGCGCGCGCCGATGCGCGCGGCCCAGTGCCGGACGTCGTCGAGTTCCTCCGACAACGTCGCCCGGCCCTGAATCACCACAAACGTGAACGGTGGCTGGTCGTCGTCCACGCACAGGGCGACCCGGCCGTCACGGGCCAGGTTGCGCCCCTTCACCGTGTCCTTTCCCGTGTTGAACACAAGGTCGTCACCGTCGAGCAGAAACCAGATCGGGGCCACGTGAGGGCTCCCATCGGCTCGGACGGTCGACAGTTTTCCGGTGCGGGTGCCGTGCGAGACGAAGGCCCGCCATTCCTCGTCAGTCATCTTCTGTGCCATGCACCCATCCTCCTTGCTCGGAGAGCGGCCGTGGGTGAGGCTGACTGACCGGATCCTTCGGCTTGGAGGACCTGCCGCACGGGGAGATCAGAAACATGGCGCAGAACCAAGGACTTGGCTGGCTGCTCGACGATCTGACCGAGCGTGTCGAGCACATACGACATGCGCTGGTCCTGTCGAACGACGGGCTGGTGACAGGCGCCAGCACAGGACTGCGACGCGAGGACGCCGAGCATCTCGCAGCCGTGTCCTCGGGTCTGCACAGCCTGGCGAAAGGCTCGGGACGCCACTTCGGTGCGGGCAAGGTGCGTCAGACGATGATCGAGTTCGATGACGCGGTGCTGTTCGTCACGGCGGCCGGCACCGGCAGCTGTCTGTGCGTACTCAGCGCCGCGGAGGCCGACATCGGCCAGATCGCCTACGAGATGACACTGCTCGTCAATCGGGTCGGCGAACACCTCGACGTGGATGCCAGGCAACCCGAACAAACTCCGTCATCAGACAGCTGACCTGCGGGTATGGCGTCACGCGAGAGAGTTATCCACAGGCTCGGCGGTCGGGGCGCCGAACCGGCTACGGTTTTTCCCGAGGCCGGCGCACACGGCGCGGGCCATCCACTCCACGGGGGAGACCGACCATGTCCGGCGTCAGCATCACACGACCCACCCAGACGGCCACCGCACCGGCCGCCGGCACGCTCCGCACCTCTGGCGCGCCCTTCGCGCCCAGCCGCGCCGCACGCGAGCTGGGCCTGAAACGCAGTGAGTTCGACCTCGCGGTCCATCTCGGGTGTGTCCGGACCGTCCCTGACGAAGGGGGTGGCGGCCGACGCGTCGGCCGCGACGAGATCGACCGGCTGCGCAACGACACACGTTTCCCCGAGACACTGCGAGAACGCGTCCGGTCCGTGGGTACGGCGGATGGCGCGAAGCTCATGGATGTGACGCCCACCCGGTTCACCCGCCTGGCACGGCTGGGCCTGGTGACGCCGGTGACCTTCTACCTCAACCGCTACCGGGCCGTGGTCTGGCTGTATCTCGCCGACGAACTAGGGCAGTTCGCCGCAGGCACGGACTCCGCCCCGCTGCTGACCGGCCGCACTTCCCCGAGTCTGCGGGACCAACTCGCAGCAGGCATTGACCGGCGGCCCCGGAACTGGCGGGGACGACAACTGGGATTCCTGCTTCGAACGGCCGACGATCCGTGGGCGCGGGCCGCCGTCGTGGCATCCTTCCTCGATCCCGGCCAGGTAACGGAGATCGCCAACGACCCGTACGAACGCGCTTACTTGAACCGCTTCCGGCCGGAGCAGCCGGCCCACGGGGTGCCGGGTTCACCCGCCGCCCGTCTCGCGGAACGGATCATGACGGCGGACGACCCGGACGAGATCGGCTGGCTCCGCGCGGACCTGACCGGAAGCCTGGCCGAGGCCCGCGACCATCGGCCCGCACCGCGCCCGGGGGCGGAACAGGTTCCGCCCCCGGCCGAAAAGCTCGAACAGGAGGCTGGCCGGTCCGTGCCCCCGCAACAGGACAGTCACCCCGGGGCACCCGAGCGAACCCGCGGTCTGTTGAGCCGCCTGCGCGGCAGAAACCCACGCCCCGCCCGGGACCGGAAGCGCGCCGCGCGAGTCTGAACAGGACGAGACTCCTCAGCTCAGCTCAGCTTCCGGAACAGCCCCTCCTGGACGACGGAGACGAGAAGCCTGCCCTCGACGTCGTAGATCCGGCCGCGGGCCAGCCCGCGCCCGCCCGTGGCGATGGGGGACTCCTGGTCGTACAGGAACCACTCGTCCGCGCGGAACGGCCGGTGGAACCACATGGCGTGGTCCAGCGAGGCCATGTCGAAGGTCCGCGGGCCGAACAGGGGCTCCACCGGGAGGCGGACGGCGTCGAGCAGCGTCATGTCGCTGGCGTACGTCAACGCGCACGTGTGGACGAGCGGGTCGTCCCCCAGCGGGCCGACCGTGCGCATCCACACCGCGCTGCGCGGCTCCAACTGCTGGACCTCCTCAGTGGTCCAGAGCAATCGGTCCACATAACGGATGTCGAAGGGCTGACGGCGTGCCATTCGCTCGAACTGCTCGGGCAGCGCGCCGAGATGCTCCTTGATCTCCTGGGTGACGTTCGGCAGGGACTCCGGATCGGGGACCTTCCGGGCCGGCGGCAACTGATGTTCGAAGCTGCCTTCCTCGGGCTTGTGAAAGGAGGCGGTGAGATTGAAGATCGTGCGGCCCTGCTGCACGGCCGTGACCCGCCGGGTCGTGAACGACCGGCCGTCACGGACCCGTTCGACCTGGTACACGATCGGCACGCCCGGACGGCCCGGGCGCAGGAAGTACGCGTGCAGCGAGTGCACCGGGCGCTCGCCGTCCGTGGTGCGCCCGGCGGCGACCAGCGCCTGGCCCGCCACCTGGCCACCGAAGACCCGCTGGAGGGACTCGTCGGGGCTGCGGCCACGGAAGATGTTGACCTCGATCTGCTCCAGGTCGAGCAGGTCGACGAGTCTCTCGGCTGGGTTCGTCATGGGTGCGATTCTCCTGTGCTCACAGCTGGCCGACGGCGGTGACCTTGATGACCGCTCGGCCCTCCGCGTCGGAGGCCACGAGGTCTACCTCCGCGCTGATGCCCCAGTCATGGTCACCGTTCGGGTCGGCGAAGGCCTGCCGGACGCGCCACAGCCTGTTCTGCGGCTCCTCCTCGATCATCAGCAGCCGGGGGCCGCGGGCGTCGGGGCCGGTGCCGAGGTCCTCGTACTCGTCCCAGTACTTGTCCATCGCCTCGCCCCACGCGTCGGCGTCCCAGCCGGCCTCCGAGTCCAACTCGCCCAGGGCCCCCACCTGGTCGAGCGCGGCAAGCTCGACGCGGCGGAACATGGCGTTGCGGACGAGGACACGGAAGGCCCGCGCGTTGGCGGTGACCGGCTTGACCTGGTCCGCCTTCTCCTGGGCCTCCTCGGCAGTCATGACCTCCGGGTTGGCGAGCTGCTCCCACTCGTCCAGGAGGCTGGAGTCGACCTGGCGCACCATCTCGCCCAGCCAGGCGATCAGATCCTGCAGGTCCTCGGACTTGAGGTCGTCGGGGACGGTGTGGTCGAGGGCCTTGAAGGCGCCGGCGAGATAGCGCAGCACGATGCCCTCGGTGCGGGCCAGATCGTAGTGCGACACCAACTCGGTGAAGGACATGGCTCGTTCGTACATGTCACGGATGACGGATTTGGGGGAGAGAGGATGATCGCCGACCCACGGGTGGCTCTTGCGGTACGTGTTGTAGGCGTGGAAGAGCAGCTCTTCCAACGGCTTCGGGTACGAGACGTCCTGGAGGCGCTCCATGCGCTCCTCGTACTCGACGCCGTCCGCCTTCATCGCCCCGACGGCCTCACCGCGCGCCTTGTTCTGCTGGGCCGCGAGAATCTGGCGCGGGTCGTCCAGCGTGGACTCGACCACCGACACCATGTCCAGAGCGTACGAAGGCGACTCCGGGTCCAGAAGCTCGAACGCGGCCAGCGCGAAGGTGGACAGCGGCTGGTTGAGCGCGAAGTCCTGCTGGAGGTCCACGGTCAGACGCACGATGCGTCCGGTCGCGTCCGGCTCGTCCAGCTTCTCGACGACGCCGCCGTCCAGCAGCGAGCGGTAGATGGCGATCGCGCGCCGGATGTGCCGCAACTGCTGCTTGCGCGGCTCGTGATTGTCCTCCAGCAGGTGCCGCATCGCGTCGAAGGCGTTGCCGGGGCGGGCGATCACCGACAGCAGCATCGTGTGGGTCACCCGGAAGCGGGACGTCAGCGGCTCCGGATCGGAGGTGATGAGCTTCTCGAAGGTGTTGTCCGTCCAGCCGACAAAACCCTCGGGCGCCTTCTTGCGGACCACCTTGCGGCGCTTCTTCGCGTCGTCGCCCGCCTTGGCGAGCGACTTCTCGTTCTCGATGACGTGCTCGGGAGCCTGTGCGACGACGAAACCAGCCGTGTCGAAGCCCGCGCGGCCCGCCCGGCCGGCGATCTGGTGGAACTCACGCGCGCGCAGGTTCCGTACGCGATTGCCGTCGTACTTCGTCAGCGCGGTGAACAGCACCGTGCGGATGGGCACGTTGACGCCGACGCCGAGAGTGTCCGTGCCGCAGATGACCTTCAACAGGCCCGCCTGGGCCAGCTTCTCGACCAGACGGCGGTATTTGGGGAGCATGCCGGCGTGGTGGACACCGATACCGTGCCGGACGTAACGGGACAAGTGCTGGCCGAACTTGGTGGTGAAGCGGAAGTTGCCGATCAGCTCGGCGATCTTGTCCTTCTCCTCGCGCGTGCACATGTTGATGCTCATCAGGGCCTGCGCCCGCTCCACCGCCTGCGCCTGCGTGAAGTGCACGATGTAGACGGGCGCCTGCCGGGTCTCCAGGAGTTCGGTGAGGGTCTCGGTCATCGGGGTCAGCTTGTACTCGTACGACAGCGGGACCGGGCGGATCGCCGAGCGGACCACCGAGGTCGGGCGGCCGGTGCGGCGGGTGAGGTCCTGCTCGAACATCGAGACGTCGCCCAGCGTCGCCGACATCAGGATGAACTGCGCCTGCGGCAGCTCCAGGATCGGGATCTGCCAGGCCCAGCCGCGATCGGCCTCGGCGTAGAAGTGGAACTCGTCCATCACGACCTGGCCGACATCCGCCTGCTTGCCGTCGCGCAGCGCGATGGACGCCAACACCTCGGCCGTGCAGCAGATGACGGGGGCATCCGAGTTGACCGAGGCGTCGCCGGTCAGCATCCCGACGTTCTCCGTGCCGAAGATCTTGCACAGCTCGAAGAACTTCTCCGAGACCAGGGCCTTGATCGGAGCGGTGTAGAAGGTGACCTCGTCCCGGGCCAGCGCGGCGAAGTGCGCGCCCGCCGCGATCATGCTCTTGCCGGAGCCGGTGGGCGTCGACACGATCACGTTCGCACCCGAGACAGCCTCGATCAGCGCCTCCTCCTGGTGCGGGTAGAGCGTGAGACCGCGCTCCTGGGACCACGACTCGAAGGCTTCGTAGAGGGCGTCGGGGTCTGCGGTCTTCGGCAGCTGATCGATGAGGGTCACACCCCCATCTTGCCTGTGATCCCAGGTGAAGGGGGAATCGGATGCCCGTCCGAAGATCACGGCGGCTACGCTGTGTCGCCGACGGAGCGTCAGCGCACCCGGTCAACTGGACAGCGGCGTACGAGGAATAGGGCGGAACACGGCCATGATGGGACCAGCACACTCACTCTCGGGGGCCGCGGCCTGGCTCGGGGTCGGAGCCGCCGCGGCCGCGGCCGGCAAGCCGATGCCCTGGCCGGTGCTCCTGGTCGGTGCCCTGATCTGCGCCGGTGCCGCACTCGCCCCGGACCTCGACCACAAGGCGGCGACCATTTCGAACGCCTTCGGCCCGATCTCGCGCGGCCTGTGCGAGATCGTCGACAAGCTCTCCTACGCCGTCTACAAGGCGACGAAGAAGCAGGGCGACGCGCGCCGCTCGGGCGGGCACCGGACACTGACGCACACCTGGCTGTGGGCGGTTCTGACCGGTGGGGGCGCCTCCGCGGTGGCGATCGCCGGCGGCCGTTGGGCGGTGCTGGCGATCCTCTTCGTGCACATCGTGCTCGCCATCGAAGGCTTGCTGTGGCGGGCGACGCGCGGCTCCAGCGCCGACGTCCTGGTCTGGCTGCTGGCAGCGACCAGCGCCTGGATCCTGGCCGGCGTCCTGGACAAGCCGGGCAACGGCGCGGACTGGCTGTTCACGGACCCGGGGCAGACGTACCTGTGGCTCGGGCTGCCGATCGTGCTCGGCGCGCTGGTGCACGACATCGGGGACGCGCTGACGGTGTCCGGCTGCCCGGTCCTGTGGCCCATCCCGATCGGCCGCAAGCGCTGGTACCCCATCGGCCCGCCGAAGGCGCTGCGGTTCCGGGCGGGCAGCTGGGTCGAGCTGAAGGTGCTCATGCCGGCGTTCATGCTGCTCGGGGGAGTGGGCTGCGCGGCGGCGCTCAACCTCATCTGAGGCCGGCCGCCGGGACAGCCGTCTCAGCTCTGGTCCTCACCGCCGCCGTATCGCCGCTCGAAGGCGGCGACGCGGCCCTCGGTGTCCACCGTCCGGGCCTTGCCGGTGTAGAACGGGTGGCTCTCCGAGGAGATCTCCACGTCCACGACCGGGTACGTCTCGCCGTCGTCCCACTCGATGGTCTGCTCGCTCGTCGCGGTGGACCGGGTCAGGAAGGCGTATCCGGCGGTCCGGTCCCGGAAGACGACCGGCTGGTAGGCGGGCTGCTTGTCCTGCTGCATGCGCGTGCTCCTGGTTCGGGCTGTCGGCCCCGCGGGGCCCTTGCGTCAGGGAGAGGACCAGCCGGACAGGGCGTCCTCATCGACGATGTGCATAGCGGCCTCCTCGGCCGAGGCCGCGGCGCCGTCGATGCCCACGTCGGTGGCGATCAGCCCGCTCTCCCCGTCCTCGTGCGCCCCCTCGTTGGGGGCCACCAGACGACCGGAGCGGACCGCGCCCACCTCGTTGTCCAGCGGCTCGCCGTCCGTGCCCGCGCAGTCGCCGATGCCGTCGCCGTCCGGTGCCGCGACGTCCGGCAGTTCCTCGGCGAGGCGCTGGTCCAGGGTCTCGCCCCGCTGGCGCTCCGCCGCCGTCACACCGGTGCGCTCCACCGCCCAGGGCCGGTCCGGAGGGGACCAGCCGCGGTCGAGAGGATCATCGACCCCGTCGGTGACCAGGGTGTCCTCGGCGTCCAAAAGGCCCGCGTCGTCCTGAACCTCGGATCCGTCGGGCTGGTAGACGTCGTCTCCCCATCCCTCGTCACTGTCCACGGGTACCTCCAGATGGGTCGGGACCGGCCCCGGCGCCGCCAGGATGGGCGGGCAGCCGCCTCCAGCGTTCCACCCACCGCCGGGACCGCGCAACGGGACGGAGCCGGCCCGGCCCCGCCCCGCTGCCCGATCACCGGTGTGTCACCCGTGCCACGACCGCCACAGCGCCGCGTACGCGCCGTCCGCCGCGACCAGCTCGTCGTGGCTGCCCAGCTCGCTGATCCGGCCGTTCTCCACGACGGCGATGACGTCCGCGTCATGGGCCGTGTGCAGCCGGTGGGCGATGGCGACGACCGTACGGCCGTCCAGGACCCGGGCCAGGGACCGCTCCAGATGACGGGCCGCACGCGGGTCGAGAAGCGAGGTCGCCTCGTCCAGGACCAGTGTGTGCGGGTCGGCCAGGACCAGCCGGGCCAACGCGATCTGCTGGGCCTGCGCCGGCGTGAGAGCGAACCCGCCCGAGCCGACCTCGGTGTCCAGGCCCTCGTCCAGCGCCCGGGCCCAGCCGTCCGCGTCGACCGCGCCCAGCGCCGCCCACAGCTCGGTGTCCCCGGCATCCGTGCTGGCCAGCAGCAGGTTGTCGCGCAGGGAGCCGACGAAGACGTGGTGCTCCTGGTTGACCAGCGCGACGTGCGAGCGGACCGCCTCGGCGGGCATCTTCGACAGGTCGGCGCCGCCCAGGGTGATGTGGCCGGTCCGGGGCGCGTAGATCCCGGCGAGCAGCCTGCCCAGCGTGGACTTGCCCGCGCCCGAGGGGCCCACCAGGGCCAGCCGGGTGCCGGGCGCGACCTCCAGGGACACCTCGCGCAGCACGTCCACGCCCTCCCGGTAGCCGAAGTGCACCCTGGTCCGCGTGCACGTCCCGCCCGTCCGGGGCCAGCGAGGGGTCACCGGCGTCCGGCTCGATGTCCCGGACGCCGACCAGCCGGGCCAGCGACACCTGGGCGACCTGGAGCTCGTCGTACCAGCGCAGGATGATCCCCACCGGGTCGACGAGCATCTGGGCCAGCAGTGCGCTCGTGGTCAGCTGCCCCACGTCGATCCAGCCCTGGAGCACGAAGACCCCGCCGACCATCAGAACCGAGCACAGCACGGTCACATGGGTGGCGTTGATGACGGGGAAGAGCACGCACCGCAGCCACAGCGTGTAGCGCTCCCAGGCCGTCCACTCGCTGACCCGCCGGTCGGACAGTTCGATCCGGCGGTCGCCCAGACGGTGGGCCTCGATGGTCCGTCCTGCGTCCACGGTCTCCGCGAGCACGGCGGCGACAGCGGCATACCCGGCGGCCTCCGAGCGGTAGCCGGAGGGTGCGCGCCGGAAGTACCAGCGGCAGCCGACCACCAGCAGCGGGACCGCGAGGAGCACGGCCGGAGCCAGCGGCGGTGCCGTGACGACAAGACCGCCGAGCAGCAGCGCAGCCCACACCACACCGATGGCGAGCTGGGGCACTGCCTCGCGCATCGCGTTGGCGAGCCGGTCGATGTCGGTAGTGATGCGGGAGAGCAGATCACCCGTGCCCGCCCGCTCCAGGACACCCGGCGGCAGCCCGACCGCGCGGACGAGGAAGTCCTCGCGCAGGTCGGCCAGCATCCGCTCGCCGAGCATCGCGCCGCGCAGCCGCACCTGCCGTACGAACACGGCCTGCACGACCAGCGCGGCGGCGAACAGGCCGACGGTGAGCTCCAGATGGAGTTCGCGGGCGTTGTCCGAGACTCCCTCGACGAGGTCGCCCAGCAGGTACGGACCGACCATGGAGGCCACCACGGAGACCGTGTTGACGGTGACCAGCAGCAGGAAGGCACGCCGGTGCCTGCGGAACAGTTCGGCCACGTAGGCGCGTACGGTCGCGGGGGCGCCGACCGGCAGGGTGCTCGCCGTTGTCGGGGCCGCCGGGTCGTACGCCGGTGGCGCCACGCCGATCATGCCGTCTCTCCGATTTCCTTGAGTTCTGCGAGTTCTTCCAGGTCGTCGAGATCGTTCAGGTCGCGGCCGATCGCTTCCTCGTCCTCGTTCTCCCTGGTCACCACGGCCCGGTACCGCGGTTCCGTGTGCACCAGTTCACGGTGCACACCGACGGCCGCGACCTCGCCCTCGTGGATCAGCACGACCCGGTCCGCCTGGTCCAGGAGCAACGGCGATGAGGTGAACACCACCGTGGTCCGGCCTGCACGCAACTTCCTTACCCCGTCCGCGATCCGGGCCTCGGTGTGCGAGTCGACGGCCGACGTGGGTTCGTCGAGCACGAGCACCTCGGGGTCCGTGATCAGCGACCGTGCCAGCGCCAGCCGTTGGCGCTGCCCGCCCGACAACGACCGCCCGCGCTCGGTGATCCGCGCGTCCAACGGGTCCTCGGCGTCCAGGGACCCCTGCACGAGCGCCTCCAGCACGTCGCCGCACTGTGCGGCGGCCAGCGCCGCTGTCGCGCTCACCGCACCCGAGGCGGGCACGTCGAGCAGCTCGTGCAGCGAACCGGAGAGCAGTACCGGGTCCTTGTCCTGGACGAGGACGGCCGTGCGGGTGCTGGAGAGCGGCAGCTCGTCCAGCGGTACGCCACCGAGGAGCGCCGACGTGCCCTTCTCGGAAGGATGGCCGCCGAGCCGTTCCGCCAGCACACCCGCCGCGTCCGGATCGCCGCACACCACTGCGGTCAGACATCCGGCGGGTGCCAGCAGGCCGGTCGCGGGGTCGTACAGATCCCCGGCCGGCGCGACCGCCTCGCGCGAGCCCGCCGTGTCCGTGGCGCGCTCCAGGGACAGCACCCGTGCTGCCCGTTTCGCGGAGGGCCGGGAGAAGGAGTACGCCATGGCGATCTCCTCGAAGTGCCGCAGCGGATACGTCAGCAGCATGACCGCGCTGTACACGGTGACCAGCTCGCCGACGGTGATCCGGCCCTGCCTGGCCAGGTGCACACCGTGCCAGACGACCGCGATCATCAGCAGACCCGGCAGCAGCACCTGGATCGCCGAGATCAGCGCCCACATACGGGCGCTGCGCACGGCCGCGTGCCGTACTTCCTGCGAGGCCCGGCGATAGCGGTCGAGGAAGAGTTCCTCGCCGCCGATGCCACGCAGCACCCGGAGTCCCGCGACGGTGTCCGAGGCCAGTTCGGTCGCGCGGCCCGCCTTCTCCCGCTGGAAGTCGGCCCGCCGGGTGGCGCGCGGCAGCAGCGGGAGTACGGCGACGGCGAGGACCGGGATGCCCACGGCGACGACGATGCCGAGCGCCGGCTGGTAGACGTACAGCCCGACGCAGACCAGCACGATGGTCAGCGCGGCGGCGGTGAACCGCGAGAAGGCCTCCACGAACCAGCCGATCTTCTCCACGTCCCCGGTGGAGACCGCGACGATCTCACCGGCCGCGACCCGCCGAGTCAAGGCCGAGCCCAGCTGGGCGGTCCTGCGGGCCAGCAGTTGCTGGACGCGGGCCGCCGCCGTGATCCAGTTGGTGACCGCGGCCCGGTGCAGCATGCTGTCGCCGAGTGCGATGGCGACGCCGCACAGCACCATCAGCCCGCCCGCGAGAGCCAGCCGCCGGCCCGAGCGTTCGACAACGGCCTGGACGGCGAACCCGACGCCGAACGGCAGTCCGGAGACGGCCACGAAGTGCACCAGTCCCCAGGCCAGGGCGTTGAGCTGCCCGCCGAGCTGGTTGCGGAAGAGCCACCACAGAAATCTGGGGCCCGAGCGCGCGTCCGGTACACCCGGGTCTCGGTACGGAAGGTCTTGGATCTTCATGACGTCCCAGTGGCTCGAATCTCGCATGAGGGGGTGGATGTGGGGGTGGGAGGGGCCGGGAAGGCCGACAACGGGCCGTGAAAGGTTCGCGTCACCGTGTGGTCGGAGGCAAACGATTTTCCGGCGAGAGGCATGGTTTCGGCCTGTTTGGCGGCTGTTCGCCTCATTGCCGCGCGGGGCCGACTGCCCGTAGAACACCGGCCATGAGAAGCCGGATCACCATGTCCATGCTTGCCGGAGCGGCCCTCCTGGCGAGCACCCTCCTGGGAGCGAACCCCGCTCGGTCGGCCGAGGCTGCGGCCCAGCCCGTCGACGTACCCGCCGAGTTCGGCACCGACTGGCACGACCCGGTCACCGCGGCGCCCGCGGTCACGCGGCCCGTCGGCTCCAGATCCTGCGAAGTCACCATCGCCGACGCCCAGTTCAAGGACTTCACGCCCTACGAGGGCACGTACAGGCCTCCGAGCGGCTGCGGCGCGAGCTGGAGCAAGGTCGTGCTGCGGATGGACGGCAAGGTCAAGGGGCGTCAGTACGACCGCCTCGGCTACCTGCACATCGGCGGCGTCGAAGTCCTCCGTACCTCCACTCCGCAGCCCTCGCCCGACGGCATCTCCTGGTCCGTCGAGAAGGACGTCACGCGCTACAGCGACACCCTGAGCAAGGCACAGCCCGTGGAGATGCTCATCGGAAACGTTGTCAACGACACCTATACCGGCATCCTCGACGTCAAGGTCACGCTGACGTTCTACGCGGGGAAACCCGCCGCGAAGGTCACTCCCGACCGTGTCCTCACCCTCCAGGACGGCACCCTCACCACTCCGCGCAACAGCGAACGTATCGTCGCCGAGGTGTACGCGACCGGTTCCGGCGGCGGTTGCGAGGAGTACTGGTACCTCACCGTCCCCGACGCGGCCCCCTACTCCTGCAAGGCCACGGACGGCCCGTACCGCGAGGTGCAGATCAAGGTCGACGGTCAACTGGCCGGAATAGCAGCCCCGTTCCCGACCGTGTGGACCGGCGGCTGGTCCAACCCCTTTCTCTGGTACGTGGTGCCGGGACCGCGCGCCTTCGACATCAAGCCGATCGAATACGATCTGACCCCCTTCGCCGGGCTCCTCAACGATGGCCGGCCGCATGACGTGGAGGTCTCCGTCGTCGGCGTCCCGGAAGGACAGGCGGGCTGGAGCACCCCCGTCAACGTCCTCGTCTGGCAGGACGCCGAGCGCGCGCGGGTCACCGGCGGGCTCACCGTCCACCATGCCGGCGACCTCGCCAACTCCTCGACGTACACACCCGGCTCGGCCGGCCGGCAACACCGCCTCGACACCGACGGCGGTCACCGGCTGACCGTCGCCGGCTACGTCGACACCTCGCACGGCCGGGTCGTCACCACCGTCAGCCGTGCCCTGACCAGTACCTCCGTGCACCGCTGGACCGACGGCGAGAACACCGACGGACTCACCGCCACCTGGACGGACGCCGAGAACGTCACCGCCGACGGACGCGGCCCGGCCACAACGACCCGTACGCAACGGACGTACACGATGGACGGCACGACCACACTCGGCGCCGGCGACCGGCTGCGGACCGCGCTGACCCTTGGTGACCGGGAGGCCGTCACCGAGACGTTCGCGGGCCGGCGTAGGGCGTGGTCGTGGCTCGACGACTCGTACGCGGGCGACGCGACATACACGGCGAACGTGCCGCGCGACCAGCGCCACGCCGTCGGGACGACGAGCGAGCGCTACCGGCTGTACGGCTCGGCCGGCTGCCACGACCGCTCTCTGGTGACCGTGCAGGGGGTGCTCACGGAGGACCACGACGGCTGCTGAGAGGGCTGTGCTCGCGGTGGGGACGGCCGATGATTTACACCGCTGAAATGCGGGGGTTGCAGACGGGATCCATGACTCCTCAATAGTGTGCGACGCGGAATCACTTTTCCGCATCTCAGAAACTTCCTGGAGGAGTGCTCGTGCCGCAGTCCGTACCGTCCCTGCCGCGACGCGTCGCACGCATACTGCGTACCTCACTGTTCGCGCAGGTTGCCGTCGCGCTTGTGCTCGGCATCGTTGTCGGCAAGCTGTGGCCCGACGTGGCCACGGATCTCAAGCCGCTCGGCGACGGTTTCACCCGGCTCATCAAGACGATCATCTCGCCGCTCGTGTTCTGCGTGGTCGTCGTCGGCATCGCCAAAGCCGGAGATCTCAAGGCGTTCGGCCGGATCGGGCTCAAAGCCCTGATCTGGTTCGAGGTGGCGAGCACGCTCGCCCTGGTCATCGGGCTCCTCGCCGCCAACATCGTGCAGCCCGGCTCGGGCATGAACGTCGACCCGTCCACGCTCGACACCTCGGCGATCGACGCGAAGACGGGCGGCGGCTCGCTGCCCTCGACGACCGAGTTCGTCGTCAACGCGATTCCCACCAGTTTCGTCGGCGCCTTCGCCGAGAACGAACTCCTCCAGGTGCTGATCCTGGCCTGCCTGGTGGGCGCCGCGCTGCTCCACCTCGGCCACACCAGGGTGCCGAAGGTGCTGCCCGCCATCGAGCAGGCCCAGGAGATCATCTTCGCGGTCGTCGGCTTCATCATGCGACTCGCCCCGATCGCAGTGTTCGGCGCGATGGCGGTCCTGATCGGCCAGTACGGACTCGGTGTTATCGAGACGTACGCCAAACTGATCATCCTCTGCTACGCGGCTGCCGCGCTCTTCGTCGCGCTGCTCGGCGTCGCTCTCAAGATGGTCACCGGGCTCAGCCTCTGGAAGTTCCTCCGCTACATCCGCGAGGAGATGCTCCTCGCGCTAGGCACCGCCTCCACCGAGTCCGTGATGCCGCGCGTGATGCTGAAGCTGCGCAAGGCCGGCGCCCGCGACGACGCCGTGGGTCTGGTGCTGCCCACGGGGTACTCCTTCAACCTCGACGGTGCGTCCCTCTATCTCTCCATCGGTACCCTGTTCATCGCCCAGGCCGTGGGCGTGGACCTCAGCCTCGGCCAGCAGATCACCGTGGTCCTGGTGCTCATGCTCACCAGCAAGGGCATGGCCGGCATCCCCGGTTCGGCCTTCCTCGCCCTGTCCGCGACCGCTTCCTCGCTCGGGGCCATCCCGGCAGGGGCCGTCGCCCTGCTGCTCGGTGTCGACCGCATCATGGACTCGATGCGCGTCGTCACGAACCTGCTCGGCAACTGCGTCGCCGTCTTCGCGGTCTCCCGCTGGGAGGGCGCCCTGGACCTGGAGCGCGCGAAGAAGGTGCTGGACCGGGAGATCGTGATCTCGGAGGAGGACGACTCGGCCGACGCGAAGGAACCCGTGGAGGCGGCGGTTCCGGCCCAGGTGGCCGCAGCCAAGGAACCCGCGAGCTGACCTGCGGCAACTGTGATATTCGAAATTCGAACGGGCCGTGGGTTCGCCTGCAGGACTGCTGGAGGCGAACCCACGGCCCGTTCGTCTGCAAGGACCAGTGTCGCTCCGGTTCAGCAGCGTCCCTCGGGCGGCGCCCCGCCCCCGTCCATCAGCGTGTCCAGCAGCCCGCCCAGTACATTGCGCTCCAAGTCCGTCAGCGGCGCGAGAATCTCCTCCGCCGCCGCCCTGCGCGCTCCGCGCAGCTCGCTCAGCGCCTTGCGTCCGTCGTCCGTGAGTTCGATCCGGATGACCCGGCGGTTGTCGGGGTCTGGCACCCGGCGCACCTTGCCGCTCGCCTCCAGCGCGTCCACCAGCGTCGTCACCGCCCGGGGTACGACCTCCAGTCGCTCCGCCAGATCGGTCATCCGCGGTGGGGAACCGTGGTGCTGGAGGTGGTGCGAAAGGGTGCGCAGCAGCCGGGACTGGGCCGGGGTGATGCCGACTCCGCGCTCTTCCAGCTGATGTTTGTGGCTGCGGTGCAGACGGCGGGTCAGACTCAGCAACTGGTCGGCGAGCGGACCGTCGGCGTCGGGGGAACTCATACGGGAACAATATCAGGATGCGATTCATTGTGAGTATAGGTAACAATGAGCTATGCTCCGCAAGTCGTCACAGCGAGTCTCCCGAAGGAGCCCATGAAACCCGACCGCCAACCCGCCTGGACCCCGTCCGCCGACTCGGCGGACCAGCCGCGCCAGGTCCGCCGCATCCTGAAACTCTTCCGCCCCTA
The DNA here is from genome assembly GCF_010548275.1 of Streptomyces sp. SID12488. Taxonomy (GTDB): domain Bacteria; phylum Actinomycetota; class Actinomycetes; order Streptomycetales; family Streptomycetaceae; genus Streptomyces. Next base: position 169,639 of record NZ_JAAGLT010000014.1, on the reverse strand, counting down.
CCGCGGTCGGCTCGCCGTCGTCGGCCTGCTCGTCGCCGCGGCGTCCCTCGTCTCGGTCGCGACGCCCTTCCTCCTGAAGGAGATCCTCGACGTCGCGATCCCCGAGGGCCGCACCGGACTGCTCAGCCTGCTCGCCCTCGGCATGATCGTCAGCGCGGTCCTCGGCGGCGTCCTCGGTGTGCTGCAGACGCTCATCTCCACGACCGTCGGCCAGCGCGTCATGCACGACCTGCGTACCGCCGTATACGGCCGGCTGCAGAACATGTCGCTCGCTTTCTTCACCCGTACCCGCACGGGTGAGGTCCAGTCGCGCATCGCCAACGACATCGGCGGTATGCAGGCCACCGTCACCTCCACCGCGACCTCCCTGGTCTCCAACTTCACCAGCGTCGTCGCCACGATCGTCGCGATGGTAGCCCTCGACTGGCGCCTGACCGTCGTCTCGCTGCTCCTGCTGCCTGTGTTCGTCTGGATCAGCCGCCGTGTCGGAAACGAACGCAAGCGGATCACCACTCAGCGACAGAAGCAGATGGCCGCGATGGCCGCCACGGTCACCGAGTCGCTGTCGGTCAGCGGCATCCTGCTCGGCCGCACGATGGGCCGCTCCGATTCGCTCACGCAGTCCTTCGCCGCGGAGTCCGAAAGCCTGGTCGACCTCGAAGTGCGCGCCAGCATGGCCGGCCGCTGGCGGATGGCCGTCATCGGCATCGTCATGTCCGCCATGCCCGCCGTCATCTACTGGGCTGCGGGTCTCGCCTTCCAGTTCGGCGGCCCGACCGTCTCGATCGGCACACTCGTCGCCTTCGTCTCGCTCCAGCAGGGACTGTTCCGGCCTGCCGTCAGCCTGCTGAGCACCGGCGTCCAGATCCAGGCCTCGCTCGCGCTCTTCCAGCGCATCTTCGAGTATCTCGACCTGCCCATCGACATCACCGAGCCGGAGAACCCGGTCCACCTCGACACAATCAAGGGTGAAGTCCGGCTGGAGGACGTCGAGTTCCGCTACGACGACAAGAGCCGCCCGATCCTCGACGGCGTCGACATCACCGTCCCGGCGGGCGGCAGCCTGGCGATCGTCGGCCCCACCGGCGCCGGCAAGTCCACGCTGGGCCACCTCGTGCCCCGCCTGTACGACGTGACGGGCGGCCGGGTCACCATCGACGGCGTCGACGTCCGCAACCTCGACTTCGACACGCTCGCCCGTGCGGTCGGCGTCGTCTCCCAGGAGACGTACCTCTTCCACGCCACGGTCGCCGACAACCTGCGCTTCGCCAAACCGGACGCCACCGACGAGGAACTGCACGCTGCGGCGCGGGCGGCCCAGATCCACGACCACATCTCGTCCCTGGCCGACGGGTACGACACGGTCGTCGGCGAGCGTGGCCACCGCTTCTCCGGCGGCGAGAAACAGCGACTCGCCATCGCCCGTACGATTCTGCGCGACCCGCCGGTCCTCATCCTGGACGAAGCGACCAGCGCCCTGGACACGCGCACCGAACACGCCGTCCAGGAAGCCATCGACGCCCTGTCGGCCAACCGCACCACGCTCACCATCGCTCACCGGCTGTCCACCGTCCGGGGCGCCGACCAGATCGTGGTCCTGGACTCCGGACGCGCGGTCGAACGGGGTACCCACGAGGAACTGCTGCGGAAGGACGGGCGGTACGCGGCCCTTGTGCGCAGGGATGCCCAGCTGGAGCCGACCGGGTGACATATGCGGTCGGACAAGATGAAAATATGTCGGGTTTGTGAGGTTTTGCAGGTTACCGTGCCCGCATGCAGATGAACACTCCGTCACGGAGAACGATTCGCCTGACGCGCCGTGGCCGGGCCGTCCTCATCGCGACCGGTGCGGTTGTCGCGGCCACCGCCGTGGCGGTGCCGCTGCTGAGCGTCGACAGCGAAGGGGACCCCCGGCCGACCTCCCTCCTGATCCTGGAGGGCTGGCGCTCCATCCAGGTGTACGAAGCGGTCGACAAGGCCCTCGCCCTGCCGGCCGGGAGCACGAAGAAGTCGCTCGGCAAGGCCCGGCTGAAACTCCCCGCCGACGCCGAGGGCAACCCCGAGGGCTATCTCTTCCCGGCGACCTATCCGCTGAAGGAGAAGGCCACCCCGGAATCCCTGCTGTCGTTCATGGTCGACACCGCCAACCAGAAGTTCGGCGGTCCACCGGTCACCGCCGGGGCGCAGCGCAACGCCATGAACGTCTACCAGGCCGTCACCATCGCGAGCATCGTCCAGGCCGAGGCCGCCGGCAAGCAGGACATGGGGAAGGTGGCCCGGGTCGTCTTCAACCGGCTCGAACGCGGGATGCCGCTGCAGATGGACTCGACCATCAACTACGCGCTGAACAGGTCCACGCTGAAGACGACGACCGACGACACCCGTCTGAACAGCCCGTACAACTCCTACCAGCGCATGGGCCTGCCGCCCACGCCGATCGCCAACCCCGGCGAGGAGGCGATGCGCGCCGCCATCAACCCGACCCCGGGTGACTGGTTGTACTTCGTCACGGTGAAGCCCGGCGACACACGCTTCACGGCGGACTACGCCGAACATCAGCGCAACGTCGCCGAGTTCAACCAGAACCAGAAGAACCAGAAAAACCAGAAGAACGCGAAGGACCAGCAGAGCCCGGCTCAGGGGCGGCAGAGCGGGCAGCCCGTCAAGTGACCTGACGGGCCACGCGGCCCTACGGGACGTCAGACAGCGGCCGGTTCCTGGTCGAGCAGCCGCCTGATGTCCCGTACGGCCGCCCGCCCGGCCCGGTTGGCGCCGATCGTGCTCGCGGAGGGTCCATAGCCGACCAGATGGACGCGCGGATCGGCGACCGCGCGCGTCCCCTCGACGCGGATGCCGCCGCCGGGCTCGCGCAGCCTGAGGGGCGCGAGATGGTCGATCGCGGCCCGGAATCCGGTCGCCCAGAGGATCACCTCTGCGTCGACGCGCTCGCCGTCGGCCCACTCGACCCCGTCCGGGGTGATCCGGTCGAACATGGGCCGCGGGTCGAGGACTCCGTCGGCCAGTGCCTGCCGGATCGCGTCGTTGAGGGGCAGGCCGGTGACCGAGACGACACTCTTCGGCGGCAGCCCCTGGCGTACCCGCTCCTCGACGAGGGCGACGGCCTCCCGCCCGAACTCCTCGGTGAAGGGCCCCTCGCGGAAGACCGGCGGTCGCCGGGTCACCCACGTGGTTCCGGCGGCGTACGGAGCGATCTCCATCAGATGCTGGGTACCGGACGCGCCCCCGCCCACCACGACCACCCGCTGCCCGGCGAACTCCTCGGGCCCGGGGTACTGAGCGGTGTGCAACTGCCGCCCCCGGAAGGTCTCCTGGCCCGGATAGCGCGGCCAGAACGGCCGGTCCCAGGTACCGGTGGCGTTGATCAGCGCCCGCGCGGACCAGTCACCGTCCGAGGTCTCGACGAGCAGCCGCCCGTCTCCGTCGCCCTCGCGCACCGCCCGCACCTCCACCGGACGGCGCACCCTCAGGTCGAACGTGCGCTCGTACGTGTCGAAGTACTTGCCGATGACCTCGGCGGACGGCCGTGCAGGATCGGCGTTCGTGAGCTCCATGCCGGGCAGCGCGTGCATCCCGTGGACCTTGCCGTACGTGAGCGTCGGCCAGCGGAACTGCCAGGCACCACCGGGGTGCGGGGCGTGATCGAGCACGACGAAGTCGCGCTCCGGCACGAAGCCGGTGCGCTGCAGGTGATAGGCGCCGGCCAGACCGGCCTGGCCGGCGCCTATGACGACGACATCGACTTCTCGTACGCCATCGCGTGTCCCGGTATCGTTCACGCTTCTACTAACCGGGGGAGGGGCGAGGATCTTCCCGCGACGGTCGTCGCGCGTACAGTGACCGCTCGCCACCAGCGGCGACGAACCCCCGGTCGCCCTCGGCGTGCGCTCCAGCAGCCCGTGAGCCGTCAGCTCGGGAATGACGCCCTCGCCGAACCAGCTCGCCTCCGACCGATCCTGCGGCGGGGGAAGCCCCGCCGAAGAAGAGTGGTGACACCGGGTCCGGCGGCAGCGCCGTCAGCCCGTCCTGGATCTGGGGGTGGACACCGTCGAAGTCGTACAGCTGACCGCGCCACGCCTGTAGTACGACGGACAGGAACTCGTCGGTACGGGCATACCACCGGTCGTGGTCGAGGTGGTCGCGGAAGCGCCCCTGCTCGGAGGAGTCGCCACCGGTGACGACGATCAGCAGCAACCGCCCGCGGGTGACGCGCTGGTAGGTCGCCGCCATCTGGGCGGCGGGCGCCGGTGAGATCACACCGAGCCCGATCGCCACCGGAACTTCAGCCGACCGGTGTGCTGGGCGAGTGCCATGGTCGTCAGCCATGCGTCGTCGCACCAGGTACCGGTCGGCATCCGCACGTCTTCGAAGCCCAACTGCTCGGCGGTCCTACGCCCTTGACAGCGCGGTTCGCGCCGACGGTGCTGGAGGCGTAAGCGTGCCGGTCCACGGGGGTGCGGCCGTCGCCGCCCGTAGCCAGGGGCCAGGGGAGACGGACGGTCGTCGCGCGCTCAGGACTCCTTGCTGGGCCGCGGGGCGGTGGTGGACGGGGGCAGGTCGTCGTTGAAGCGCCGGTCCACGTACTTCGCGAAGTCGACCTTGTTCGGGATGAGTTTGAGGCTGGTGAAGGTGTCCGCGATTCTCTGCTCCGAGGCGACGAGCGCGTCGTCGATCGCCACCGGGACACGGGTCGCGTTGGACCGGTTCACCGACGCGAGCGCCACGTCGTACGGCAGCCCGGTGTCCTTCGCCCACTCCTTGGCCCATGTGCCGGGATGTGCGTACACCCAGTCCTGAGCCCGCCGCAGCCGCTCCACGAAGTCCTTGATGGCAGCCGCCTTCTTGCTGTCTCCCAGAGCGGAGGGCGCCGCCACCTGGAAGTTGAGCCCGTTGACCACGCCCTCGCCGTCGGCCAGGACGCTCCCCTGCCCGCCCTTGAGTACCTGGGAGGTGTACGGGTCCCACACCACCCACGCGTCGACGCTGCCGCTGGTGTACGCGGCCAGCGCGTCGGCCGGCTGGAGGTACTTGACCTTGATGTCGTCGAGGGTGAGCCCGGCCTGTTTGAGGGAGGCGATCAACTGGTAGTGCGCGGACGAACCCTGGGCCACGGCAACGGACTTGCCCTTGAGGTCGGCGGCCTTCTTCAGCTTCGAGTCCTTGGGGACAAGGATGGCCTCGCCCTGGGATCCGCCGCGCAGGGCGCCCACCACGGTGACTCTGGAACCGGCGCCGGCCGCGAAGACCGGCGGGGTGTTGCCGACGCTGCCGATGTCGACCGCCTTGGCGTTGACGGCTTCGAGGAGGGGTGGGCCGGAGGTGAAGCTGGACCACTTGATTTTGTAGTCAAGGTTCTTGAGTTCTCCGGCGGCCCGCAGCACGGCCTCCGAACCGCCCTTCTGGTCACCGACGTTGAGTGTCAGGGATCCCTTGCCGTCGGTACCGCTGCCGAAGCCGATGGAGGAGTCGGCGGCCGAGTTCCCGCGGCAGGCCGAGGCGAGAACGGCGAGGGGGAGGAGCAGAGCGGCGGGGACGAGGTGTCGTCGCATGGTCGTTCGTTCCGATCGTTTCTGTGCGGCCGAGGGGGTGAACCAGGGTGCGGGGGAGGGGAGTTGTGAGGGCTCAGGCGGCTTCGGCGGCGGTGTCGACGCCCAGGCGCTCCAGGATTCCGGCGCGCAGTTCGGCGAAGCGCGGGTCGGTGATGTCACGCGGGCGGTCCAGGTGGACCTTCGTCTCGTACGCGATGACGCCCTCGTCCATCACGAGGACGCGGTCGGCGAGCAGCACTGCCTCCTCGACGTCGTGCGTCACCAACAGGACTGCGCAGCCCCGGCGTTGCCAGAGTTCGCCGACCAGCCGCTGGGCCTTGATGCGGGTGAGCGCGTCCAGCGCGCCGAACGGCTCGTCGAGCAGCAGGAGATCGGGCTCGCGTACCAACGCCCTTGCCAGCGAGGCGCGTTGGGCCTCACCGCCGGAGAGGGTCTTGGGCCAGGCGTCGGAACGCTGGCTGAGGCCGACCTCGGTGAGCGCCTTCTCCGCGACCTCGCGTCCGGGGTTGCCGGGCAGCCCGAGCAGGACGTTGCGCCACACCTTCTTCCACGGCATCAGCCGGGGTGCCTGGAAGGCGACGGCCTTGCGGCGCGGCACGAGGACAGTGCCGGTGATGTCGCGGTCGAGACCGGCGAGGATACGCAGCAGCGTGGACTTGCCACAGCCGCTGCGGCCGAGCAGGGCCACGAACTCGCCCGTCTGGACGTCGAGTTGGAGGTTGTCGATGACGGCATGGCCGTCGAAGGACCGGGTCAGCCCGTCGACCCGTACGGCTGGTGAGGTCACCGTCCGGTGAACGTGGGTCGCCATTGCAACAGCAGCCTTTCGAGGGAGCGGACGACGAAGTCGGCCAGCAGGCCGAGGTGAGCCGTCGGCGATCAGATCGCTGCCGACCTGGGCGATCCGCCCGGGTGAGGCGAGGATGTCGGCCGTCAACGCGCCTGTACTGCTAAGGAGTTGCCAGAGCGCGAGGAGCAGCAGCGGGCCCGAGCTGCGGCGCAGCCAACGGGGGACGCGGGTGCGGCGCGTGGAGCTGGGGACGATGGGTTCGAGGTCGGGGAGGGCGCGCTCGTGGGTGTCGCCGGAGGCGGCTTCGGACATACCAGGACCGGATTTAGGTGGTATGTCGGGCTTGGGGGAGCTGGGTGGGGCATGGCTGATGCTCATGAGTGCTCAACGAGGAGGAGAGCGACCGGGGAGGGGATGCACCTCGGCGCCGCCGCGTCCGAAACGGATCAGGGCAGATCGCGGACGTGCGGGTGGGGCGGTGCTCAGGCGGGCGTGCGAGGAGCGGAAAAGGGCGTCAGCAGCCGCGGCGATACGCGGCGGAGGCCACCCGCAGCAGGTCGATGTGACCGCGCGTGGTGAGCATGGCTGAACGCAACATGCCGCTGAAAGTAGCCAGGTGACGCGACCACGGTCAATGGTGTCTCGCGGAATGGACTGCTCGTATCAAGGGATGGAAACCGGACCAGGAGCGGATCCCGGTGGCCGGGTGATGATGGGGCACATGTCCAACGTCTTCACCACGCGCGTCCTGAACATCGCCTCCGGCACCGAGGAGGCGGTCGTCGACCTCACCCGCGACTGCGAGACCTTCCTGCGGGAGGTGGCGGGCGGCCGGGACGGCCTCCTCAACGTCTTCGTCCCGCACGCCACCGCCGGAGTCGCGGTCATCGAAACGGGGGCGGGCAGCGACCGCGACCTCCTCGCCGCGCTGCACACCCTGCTCCCCTCCGACGACCGGTGGCGGCACCGTCACGGCACCCCCGGCCACGGCCGCGACCACGTAGTCCCGGCCATCGTCCCCCCCGCACGCAACGCTGCCGGTTCTGGGCGGGCGACTGGAGTTGGGGACATGGCAGTCGGTCTGCCTGGTGGATACGAACACCCAGAACACGGACCGTCTGGTCCGGTTGAGCTTCCTCGGTTAGGTGTCCTGGCGGAACCGTGCGGGCAAAGTCCGGCCGCACCGAATGGGGCAAGGAGCGGGGCCGGGGAGCTGTTCCCCCGGGTTTGGCGCGCCTGCAGAATCCCGCGGTAGGTCTGTCAGCAGTTTCATGGTCGACCGGCTGCATGCCGACGACCGGGAAGCCTGGAGGGAGCGAGTTCCGGCGTGGCTCAGGGCAGCGGACTCATAATCCGTCGGCCGTGGGTTCGAGTCCCACCCGCCCCACCATGCACCCCTGTGACCTGCGGAAACGTCTCATCAGGCGTTCGGATTCAGGAGTTTGGGCTGCGGGGCTGAATCTGCTGCTCGTGAGTTCGACTCCGTTGCCGTCAGCGATAGTTGAGGTCACTCTGACCTGCGCGGACGTATCAGCCCACGGCTGGAGGATGGCGTCGTTGGTGGGCTGTGCGAGCGTCTGGACGTCGAATTCTGGACGCTGGCTGGACGCGAGGATCCGGAAGTGGTGTCGCCTGGTGACCCCTGGGTGTCGGGAGACGGCCCAGGCCGCAGCGGACTGACCGCCAGGCGGCCGGGTCGGTCAGAAGTTCGGTGCCCGTCGGCACCGCGCGAGCTTTACTGCCTGAGGTCGATCGTGCGGACCGGCTGCCCTGTTCGCCTACCGGGTGCCGCTCGGCCACCAGCTGCTGTGGAAGGACTTCAGCTGGGTCGTCGACCCCGAGGCCATGCACGCCGACGGCGGTCCGGTCGAGCTCGACCTGCGCATCAGCTGCCGCGACGTGAAGTACCGCCGCGACCGCGCCGCCGCGATATCCATGACGGTCGACGTCGAACGCGCGGGCCGCCTCATGGCCACCGCCCGTTCGAGCTTCTCCAAACAGGACCGTGCGAGATATGGGCGGCTGCGTGGCGGCTACGCCGACGCGGCCACCGCCACCGCCCGCGCCGTACCCTGCCTCCCCCGGCCGGGGTGGAGGCCTTCGGCCGCGACCGCTTCGAGGACGTGGTGCCGGCTGCCACCGACCGGCCCGGCCGCTGGCAGCTGCGGATGGACACGACGCATCCCATCCTCTTCGATCACGTCTTCGACCACGCCCCGGGCATGCTGCTCCTGGAGGCCGCCCGCCAGGCGGCCCTGGCCGCGGCCCGCCCCCGGCGGACGGCCGTGACCGGCATGAACTCCGTCTTCGTCAAGTACGCCGAACTGGACGCGCCCTGCTGGCTGGAGACCGAGCGCAGCGTGGACGGCGGCAAGGTCAGGGTCGTCGCGCGGCAGCACGACAGGGAGATCTTCTCCAGCACCGTCCCTCTGTCCGACGCCCCCGTCACGTCCGCCACCCCGGCTGCAGCCTCCGCGCCCGTGTTCGTCTGACATGCGCCGCCACCGCCGACCCGTCGCCCCCGCTCATCGCGACCGGGACACATCGGCCGGACCGGCGGTGGCAGGCTCGCGCCGCACATCGGACCGCCCGCCCGAGCCGGCTGCATCGATTGTGCTGGCTGCGGCACCTGTGCCGACCGTGCCGGCCGCCTCCCGCAGTGCGTCCACCAGGCCGCGCAGCGCGGGCTGCTCCGGTGCGGTGCGGCGGGACGCAGCGGAGATGACGCGCACCGGCTCGGGATTGCGGACCTCGCGCACGACCACGCCCGGGTGCGGGGTACGCAGCCCCAGCCGAGGCATGAGACCGATACCGAGGCCGGCCGCCACGAAGCCCTGTGCGGTCGCGTAGTCCTCGGTCTGGATGGCGAAGTCGGGGCTGAAGCCCGCCGCCGCACAGGAGTCGAGCACCGGTTCGAGACAGGGTCCTGGCGGCTCGCTGCCCACCCACTGTTCGCCGGCGAGCTCGTTCAGGTTGATCACCTGCCGCTCGGCGAGCGGGTGGTCGGCGGGCAGTACGGCGGCGTACGGGTCGTCCAGGAGATGGACGAGACGGATGGAGCCGTCGCCGGTCCTGTCCCGGGCCTGTACGACCACGGCCAGGTCGGCCCGCCCTTTGACCACCTCGTGGAACGGGTCCTCGGGGTCGGCGAGTTCGAGGTCGATCCGTACGCCGGGGTGTTCGAGCCGGAGCCGGGCCAGCGCGGGCGCGACCAGCGTGGAGCCCGCCGTGGCGAAGTAGCGGACCGAGAGGCGGCCGGTCCGCCCGGCCCGCAGATCGGCCAGGGCCGTCTCCGCCTGGGAGACGGCCGCGCTGATCAGACCCGCGTGCTCGGTGAGCAGCAGACCCGCAGCGGTGGGCCTGACCCCCCGGCCGACCCGCTCCAGGAGCGCCGTACCCGCCTGTTTCTCCAGAGCCGCCACCTGCTGGCTGACGGCAGAAGGGGTGTAACCCAGATGGGCCGCGGCAGCCGTCACCGTGCCGCTGGTGACCACCGCGCGCAGGACCTGGAGGCGCCTCACATCAAGCATGCAGTACAGCTTAACAAAAGGTGTAGAACCATTTGCTTGTCCTCAAAGCTTGGCTGGGGCACCTTCATAACAGGGATGCCGGACCAAGCCAGCCACGGACCAGACACAGATCCAGACACAGATCCAGACACAGATACGGAGACACCATCGTGAACGGTGGCAGTACGCAGAGTCTGAGGGGTGCGGCACGAGTGGCCGTGCTCGCCCTGCTGTGGGGATCGACCTTCCTGTGGATCGAACTGGCGCTACGGGGACTGTCCCCGCTCCAGGTCACACTCGCCCGCTGTGTGCTGGGTGCAGTCGTGCTCACCGGCGCGCTGTACGCCACCGGGCGGCGCCTGCCGACCGGCCGCACGGTCTGGCGGCACATCGTCATCGCCGCCTTCTTCTGCAACGCCCTGCCGTTCGCCCTCTTCAGCATCGGCCAGCAGACCGTCGACTCGGGCCTGGCCGGCGTACTGAACGCGACGACCCCGTTCTTCTCCCTCGCCCTCGGGCTCGCCCTGGGCACCGAGCGCGGTCTGCGCCCGGTCCGGCTGGCCGGGCTGCTGCTCGGCTTCGGCGGGGTCGTGGTCATCTTCGCGCCCTGGGAGCGGTCGGGCTCGCTCGGCTGGGGCGCCCTCGCGATCCTCGGCGCCGCGGCCAGCTACGCCGTCGCCTTCGTCTACATGGGCCGCACCCTGGTCGGGCGGGGCATCCCGACCCTCTCCCTCTCCGCCGCCCAGCTGGTCGCGGCGACCGGGCTGACCGCCATGGCCGTGCCGGTCGGCGGCCTGGACGCGATCCACCTCAGCACGACGGCCCTGGTCGCGGTCCTGGTCCTCGGGGTCTTCAGCACCGGCGTCACCTTCCACCTCACCTACCGGATCATCGCGGCCGAGGGCGCCACCCAGGCCGCCGTGGTCGGCTACCTGCTGCCCGTGGTCTCCGTGGCGCTCGGTGCGGTCTTCCTGGGCGAGAGCGTCGGCCTCAGGGTCGCGGCCGGCATGGCCGTCGTCCTCGTCGGCGTCGGCCTGACCCGCCGCAAGGGCGCCCTGAAGCCGGCGCTGGCCGTCGAGGAGCCCGGGTCCGCACCCGCAGTTGAGGAGCCGGGGTCCGCACCCGCCGTGATGGCACCCGCACGATGACTCCTTCCGCTCCCGACCCACAACCCGGGCTCCTTGAGCCCGGGTTGTGGGCTGCGTACCGCGAACTGGCAGCCAAGACCGTCCGTACGGACCTCACCCACGCCTTCCACCCCGGCCAGCCGCACTTCCCGGGCTTCCCCGGCGAAGGCCGCGAGACTCTCTTCGGCACCGAATGCGGCGACGGATTCACCGTGCACCGCCACACGTTGATGGGCCGGTCTGGGGCACCCATGTCGACCCGCCCTCGCACTTCGTGGCCGGCGGGCGCACCCTGGACTTGATTCCGGTTGAGGAGATGATCCTCCCGCTGTTGGTCCTCGACATCACGGGGCGGGTCGAGGCCGACGCGGACGCCGTGCCCACCCTCGACGAGGCGGGCATCAGCCGTACGCCGGGCTGGTCGCCGGACGTTCTGCGGTACCTGTTCGGGGTCGCGGACGTCACCGCGATCGGCCACGAGCAGACCGACACGGACCCCGGCCTGGCCGGCTCCAGGGGGGGGGCGACTACAGCCTTGAGCTGTACGTCCTTCAGCGGGACGGCTGGCAGATCGAACTCCTGGCCAAACCTGGACCGGGTCCCGGAGGCGGGCGCCCTGATCGTCGCGATCTGGCCGAAGCCGTACGGCGGCTCGGCCTTCCCGGCAAGAGTGTTCGCCCTGCACCCGGCACCCTGAAACGGCCATGTACGCCTGAATCGGTCTCGTATGTACGGCAGTTGAGCCAGCCGCGAACGGGCATGGCAAGCTTGCCATGCCCGCAGGACGGGAGCCTCCTGCCGTCGGGAGTGCGGTACCCCCGGTGCCTCCGTCCGGTCGAACGACTGCCCGTGAAGCGGCAGTTGGTCAGAGGGCAGCCGAACCACCGCGTCGAGCCCACCCGTCGCCGCCGCCCGCAGCGCCACGTCCCCGCCGCTCGCGTGCGCGAGACGCTGTACGAGGGCGAGGCCCAGGCCCGTACCGCCCATGGGGGCGTCGGGCGCGCGCCAGAAGCGGTCGAAGGCCCGGCCACGCTGCTCGGCCGTCATGCCCGGACCCTCGTCCGTGACATGCAGATCGGCCCAACGCACCACGTACGGGCGGCGCGTGGGCGGCGCCATCCGCAGTTCGAGGGAGACGGTACTGCCGGGCGGTGAGGCCCGCAGCGCATTGGAGAGCAGGTTGTCCAGGATCTGCTCGACAGCCCGGGCACGGCGAGTACCACCCCCACGCCACTGCCGCTCCCGCCGAACAGCACGAGCGAAAAGCCGAGCCGGTCGAACAACGGCGCCCAGGTGGCATGCCGTTCCGCGCAGACAGCGCCCACGTCGACAGGGCCGGGCGTGGCCGCGTCCTCCTCAAGGCGGGCCATCGCCAGCAGCCCTTCGACCATCCGGCGGCAGGCGTGAACCCACAACATCGACTTGCGCGCCTGGGCTCGGATTTGCACATCGGCTGCGCGTCCTCAGCCGACAGTGCGCATCGAGTCGCGGATCCTGCACAGGGGCTTACGAGGTCGTGGCCTGCGGGACATTGCGGATCGTGGCGAGCAGTGCGACTCCGGCATCGTCAGTGTTGTGGGTGGCGCGGATCAGTCCGAGGACTTGTCGGGCGACGCCGTCGTCGTCCCGGTTGCCGCGGTGGCGGGCCCAGTGGAGCAGGGTCTGCGCGTACAGGGTCATCAACCGATCGTCGAGTGTGCTGGCGATCGGGGCGGGACGGCGCAGGTCAGTGAGTACGGACATCGTGGCGTCGGGGACCTGGCCGACGGACGCGATCCAGTCGAGGGCGAAGCTGGCCGCGACGAATTCGAGGGTGACCGGTGGAGGCACGCTCGTCCGGATCTGCCCCCAGCCGAGTCGCGTCTGGCGGGGTGTCTGATCTGTTGTGGGATGACGTCGAGTACTTCTTCGACCTTGATGAAATGGGGTCGCTGCCGGACGTGGGTGTCCCTGACGCCTCGGTGGAGGACTGGCAGGCGGTCCTCGACCTGATCAGCGCGAGCGGCTGGGGGTGCCAGTACTCCGAGGGTGAGGTCGTTATGTCATGTGGTCGAAGCTGCAGGCAGCTCACGCCGTCGAGTCGCATGTTCAGGTCCGACGATGCGAACCTTGGCTCTTTCCAGCCCATGGGCACAAAGGGGCTACGACGGAACCCTGGGGAGTTCGTCCTCCGACATCCCAGGGCTACGTCCTTTCGGCTCTCATCGCACTGAGGACTTGCGCAGTCCGGCCGGTCTCTACCTGCTCTTCGGCCCGTCCTCTCCCGTCTGCCGGCCGTCCGCTGGGCGCGCGGCTGCCTGGTGCATGCGGATCACCGCGTACGTCTCGCCGTCCATCGGCGGCCGTGTCCATGAACGGGTGGTGAATGTGTGCAGCCGCCCGTTCACGATGGCATGACGCGGCAGACACGCACCGAACTCCCCGGCCACCGCTTCCAGCAGCGACCGCTCCACCTCGGCCCCGTCTTCCAGAGTGTCGAAGAATCGGTTCGGATCCAGCGCCTGCGGTACCTCTCCGCTCTGCCGGATCTCTCCGTCCGCGTACGTGAATGCGTACTGCTCGGTTCCGTCTCGTGCCACCGAAAGGTGGAAGAACGGGTCCCCGTGCCATGTCCTCAGGCCGCTCCACACCACCACCGCGCGGGTGCCCTCGCTGGCGGCCGCGGCCGGAGAGACGAACCGCCGCCGGTCGAACGGGGCGGAATCGCCGTCGAAGACGAAGCTCCAACCGGCGCCGGCCCGGCCGACCGCCATGAGCGCCCTGTCGTCGTAGGACGAGAACTCCCCCGGGTTGTGCAGCGATCTGTGCCGCGCCTCCCAAAAGGTCATGGGTTCGTTCAGCACGGTGCCGTCTCCACCTCCCTCCGTGAGACGTCCGGGCAGCTCCTCCGGCTCCACCCCTTCCACCAGGACGAACCGGTAGGACGTGCGGTTGTTGCCCGGGTCCGCCTCCGCGAGCCACGCCAGATTGCCAAGGTCGAGCCCGGCCGTCGGCGTGGGTGCCTCGCCGGCCTGCCCTCCCCTTGGAGTGGACAACATCTCGCGGCCCCGCTCCGGGGTCAGCAGCGGTCCGAGCACGGGGTCGGCCACCCATCCCAGCGGCGCCAGATGGTCTGGACCCAGCGGCTCCCACAGGGGCAGGGCATTTATCAGCGTCCGCCACGCCCCGTCGGAGTCTCCCCACCGCGCCAGCTCGCGCGCCCGCTCGACCGCTTCCCCGAACGGTCCGGCCGCCGTGTACCGGTACGTGCCGCTCCTCACCTGGTCCAGCGTCGCGTAAGCCAGTGACACCAGCTCGTCGTCGGCGCCCCGCAGATGGAACATCAGCGTGGAGTCGTCCCGGTACGAGTGCGCCGCGTGCTCGGCAACCAGTGGCGGCAACAGCTCGGGCGCGTACTGCGGGTCCGTCACCAAGCCGTCGTAGTACACCATGGAGGTCTGTCCGAGCAGACGGCGTATCTGGTCACCCAGCCCGGCGGCCCGAGACCTGCCGTACTCCTTGCCCTCGTCCAGCGCCTTCCCGGCCCGTTCCCAGCCGCCGCGCAGTGCCTCCAGCCGGGCCTCCTCCACCAGGGTGTCCAGCCTGAGCGTCGTGTCGTTGGCGAACACTGGCTCCCCGTCGCTCCGGTTCGCCTGCAGGCTGTGGAACTCCCGGTACATGTCCTGCATGAACTCAAAAAAGTTCGCGTGCCGCTCGGGCGGCGCGGCCCGCCAGCTCGCCCACGTGTACACGGCCCACTCACCGTCCTCGTCCACGTCCTCGGGATCCATGAGGACGTGGGTGATGTCGGACTCGACGTCTAGCTGGAGCCCGCGCCGCCAGACGTCCGCCTCCCGCCGCTCCTCGGGCCCGCAGTCCTCGTCCAGGTACTCCTCGAACATGACCGCGAGCCCTGACTCGTCGTTGTGCCAGCGCGCGCTCTTGGTCCCCGCCAGCAGCCACACGAACCCGCCCGCGTGCCGCCAGCCGTTGCTGACCTTGAGGAACTCCCGGTACGACGGAGGCATCCGTCGGCCGAGGCGCTCCTCCAAGGATGCGATCCGCTCCTCGGACGCGGGCGGGAATCCCAGCCACCGCGCTTGGCGGGCGGTCTCGTCGTCCTCGCCTTGCGTCTCGCCGGCCGGCAGGGAATCTGCCCACTCCCCGCTCCACCTGAGCAGGAAGGACCGCCAGTCGAATGCCGTGGTGTCCGTCATGCGCTCGATGCTGCCACCCACCACTGACATTGCTCCGCTGCGTGCTGCCGCCTGTCGGGACCCTCGCGTAGCGACCTGATGCGCGAGGAGTCGACCACACACTGGGACCAGTCCAGCCGGGGGCCGCGTTCAGCTCGGCCGGTAGCACCTAGTGCAGGCGACGCCGTACGCCGGTCTCGTTCCGGCCCCGTAGCCAGCACGTCATGCCCGAGCCGAAACCGCACAGCACTTCCCGGTCCGGCAACAGGGATACCAGAACCTGCCGCACGTTGCGGTAGCTAGGGCTCCACACGTCCCGCAGTTCATCCGACACGATCCAAGGCGACGTCCCTACACCGGCAATCGCGCGCGGCCAGGTCCATGAGCTGCCCGCACGCGCGGGTCGTCCAGGGAACCGGAAGGCTGGACGCGCGCGCTCGCCCGTGGCGTGTTGCCCACAACGAATTCATCAGCACCAGTGGCGAGTTCGACGCCGTGGCCGACTTCGACCGCATCCTGCGCAGCCCCTACGACCACGAGCGGATCCTGCCGTTCTTCGACAACGGCGATCACCTGCACCCCAACGACACCGGCATGCAGGCGATGGCCGACGCGGTGCGGCTGCGAGACCTCGCCTGCGATCGCGGCGCCCTTTGAGCCAGCCGTCTACAGCGGCGCCGGGGACGAAGCCCCCGCGATCAGCAGGCGGGGGCTTCCCGTGCCGTTCGCGGGTACGGTCCACAGGTCGCTGCTGCCGACCTTGCCGTCGGTGGGGAGGGCGTAGGCGACGGTGTTGTTGTCGAGCCAGGTGGCCTGGTCGTCGACGCTGTGGCGTTCGGCGAGCGCCGTCTCCTTCAGGGTGCCCAGGTCGAGGACGTACTCGTGCCAGAGGGCGGTACGGGACAGGACCCGCTTCTTGAAGGCGACGCGCGTCCCGTCGGGGGAGAGCGAGGGGCACTCCACGTTCTCGAGCAGGGTGGTGACCTTGCGCCCGGAGAGCGAACCGCGGACCAGGTAGGTCTTGTTGCCGGTGTTGAGGGTGGCGTAGAAGGTGTCGTCGTCGGAGGCGAAGGTGACGCCCCAGAAGTTGACGTCCGAGGCGCGGTAGGGCTTGCCGTCGAGGACGATGGAGAACGTCTCCAGGCTGGGCGTCAGCTTCATCGTGCGGGTGTCCAGGATCGACGTGCGGGTGGAGAAGAAGGCGGAAGCGTAGGACTCGCCGGAGACGAAGACGGTCCAGGCGACGAAGCGGCCGTCGGGCGAGACCCGGGCCCGGCTGGGGGCACCCGCGAGCGGATAGGTGCGCAGGGTGCGGAGGTTGGCGTCCAGGAGCAGGGCGCGGTTGCTCTGCTTGAGGACGCCGGGGACGGACTGAAGGCAGATGCCGGTGCCGGCCGCCGCGTAGAAACGCGCGCACTTCAGGTCGGAGGCGGTCCGGCCGGCCCCGGGGTCGGTGGACGGGACCGAGGCGACCGCGGTGCGGTGCGGGCCGGCGGCGGCGTTGACGAACGTCAGGCGGCTCTTCTGGTCGAGCGTCAGCCTGCCCGTGCTGACGGCGGGGCCGCCCGGCTGCGACCGGTTCGCCCGGTCCGCGCGGTCGGCGGCGTGCAGGACCACGCCGGTTGCCACGCCCGCGAGGATCAGCACCCCTGTGACGAGTATGAGCAAGCGGCGGCGCAGCGATGTCATGTGGATCCCTGGGGCTTTGTGGCTGTGGTGGTCATCGGGTTTCGCCGCTCGGCCGCAGCAACATGCCCGCGACGGCCGCGCAGCACAGCAGACCGACCGCCGATCCGGCCAGCGCGGGGCCGTCGCCCCACACCGTCCAGGCGGCGCCGAAGGCCAGCGAGCAGCAGAACCGGGCCAGCGCCTGGCTGGTCCCCACGATGGCGAGGCCGCTGGCGCGCAGCTGCTCGGGCACGATGTCGGCGAGGGCGGCCGGGAGTACGCCGTCGGTGGCCGCGTAGAAAACGCCGTGCAGGGCGAGCACGAGGAAGGGCAGGGCCGGCGTGGCCGGGGCCCACAGCAGAAGGGCGTAGCCGGTGAGCAGACTGGCGTGCCCGGCGAGGAACACGGTGCGCCGCCCGATCCGGTCGGCCAGCGCGCCGAAGGGCACGGCCAGCAGCAGGAACACCGCGGCGGTACCCAGCGGCAGCAGCGGGAACCACTCGTCGGCGATACCCGCGCGTCGTTGCAGCAGCAGGTAGACGAAGGCGTCGCTGACCGTGGTCAGGCCGAGCAGCGCGGCGCAGATCGCGAGCGCCCGCAGCCGCGGCAGCCGCAGCAGTGCCAGCGCCTCGCGTACGCGCACGGGCGGCTTGTTGTCCGTCGCGCCCACTTCGTCCGGCGGCGCGCTCTGCCGTCTGCCCGGCACGAACAGCACCAGCACGAGCACGCCGAGCACGGCGACGCACGCGCTCACGCCGAACACGGCGTCGTAACCGTCGGTCGCCGCGCGCAGGATGAAGAAGGCGGCCAGTGGGCCGAGCATCGCGCCCGTGGTGTCCATCGCCCGGTGCACGCCGAAGGCGCGGCCCTGCCTCTCGGACGGTGTGGACAGGGAGATCATCGCGTCGCGCGGGGCGGTGCGCAGGCCCTTGCCGGTCCGGTCGAGGGCGAGGACCGTGCCGAGTGCGCCGATGCTGCTCACGAGCAGGAGCAGCGGCTTGCACAGCGCGGACAGGCCGTACCCGAGCCCGGCCATCAGCTTGTGGTTGCGCACCCGGTCGGCGAGGTGGCCGCCGGTGAGCTGCACCAGCGCGCTGACGCCGTTGTAGACACCGTCGAGGGTGCCGAACACCAGCGGGGTGAAACCGAGCGTGGTGACGAGGTAGAGCGGCAGAACGGCGGTGACCATCTCCGAGGAGATGTCGGTTATCAGGCTGACCGAGCCCAGCACGAGCACGACCGGGGCGACCTTGTGCCCCGGGCCGCGTCTTCGGCCCTGCTCGGTGTCCGCCTGTCCGGGGGCGGAACGGTCGGTGAGATACATGATCGAGAACTCCAGGTGCGGTGCGATCAGTTCTGCCGGCTGCTCTCGTCCCGTAGCCAGGTACCGAAGTCCTGAGCCCGGATGGCCTTTCTGGATGCCCGCCGGGCGGCGACCGCCGCCGCGAGGAAGACTACGACACTCGGGAAGAGCTTCGGATCCCTGCGGACCAGGGCTTTCAGATCTGCCACGCTCGTGCGCGCGGAGGCCTCTTCCGGTGCCTGATGCTGCTCCACCTGGGCGGTGGACACGGCGGCCCGGACCCGCCGTTTCATCAAGTCCCCCCAGGTGCGCGGGGGGTGGACCACGACACGGGCCCCGCCGACCACCAGCCGCTCCTCGGGAGCGAACGCCAGGGACGCGGCGAGGTCGTCCGCCATCAGCGGGGGCAGCGCGGCGATCCGGGCGTGCCCGGCCTTGGAGACCGCGATGACGCCCCGGCCGAACAGTCCCTCGCGTACGGCGGGGAGGCGCTGCCACACCCGGTAGTAGGCGCGCACCCGCCGGCCGCAGCCGGTCAGCGGGATCTGCCGCTCGGGGGCGGTGGCCAGGATGTCCGAGGTGTCGTCGTTCAGCGGCGCGACCAGTGCCAGTACGTCCGCGCCTGTGATCACGACGTCGGCGTCCACGTAGATGCGGGGGAAGCCGCGCGCGTGGTCGTCTCCCGCGCGCAGGGCGGCGTGTTTCGACGGGGTGGGGATCTCGACCACGCGGACGCGCGGTCCGTGAGCGTTCGCGATCCGTGCGGTGTCGTCCGTGCAGCCGTTGCATACGACCACGACGTCGATCTCGCCGTCGGTGGAGTCGGTGGAGTCGGCGGACTCGGCCATCAGCGAATCGAGGAGTCGGCCGATGACTTGCGCCTCGTTGTGGGCCGGGATCACGATGCTCGTCACGTGGGCAGTATGCCGTCAGTGTCACTAATGCGATGTGTGTTTCGTTCAACCGTTCCCGTCATTGCGTTCCGTGGTCTAGATTGAGTGCCGCCGGACCGGTTTGGGTGGGGAACTGTCCTTGACTTCGTGTCAACGGTGCGGCTTTTGTGCGAATTTGAACTTTTCAGGAAAAGCATGCTGGGGGGCATGAAGCGGTTGGGGAACCGCTGACGCTCCCTCGTTTTCCAGTGTCGCTGTGTGGAGGGCACTTCGATCGGGGGGTAGCCGCGCATGTGGTGGGGGGAGCATGGCCATTGAGGTCACGCATGAGCAACTGGTTGTGGAACGCAGGACTCCGGATGCTCGCCGAAGACGTTGGGATCGCAAATACCGGATCGCTCTGTTGGTCGCGGACGGCTTCGCGGCCGTTGCCGCGGCCCTTCTGATCCACGCGGTGTACGGCCGCTGGGCGGTGGCCCTGGTGCTGCCCCCGATGTGGATCGTGGCCATGGTCGCCCATCGCTCCTACGACCGCACCGCCCTGGGTCTGGGAACCGAGGAGTATCGACGGGTACTTCGTGGAGCTCTCGGGCTGCCGGCGATAGCTGCGGTCGCGCACTACCTGTTCGCGCACGACGAAGGACTTCTCCATGACATGATCATGGCCACGGTGCCGGCTGTCGTGATCGCCCTCCCGGGCCGTTACGCACTCCGCCGCCGACTGCACCGAAGATGGGCGCGCGGCCGGGACAGGAGCGCGACGCTCCTGGTCGGGCCGTCACGCGGCATCGTGGAGCTGGTCGCCGTACTGCGCCGAGGCGGCTCACAGGAACTGCACGTCGCCGGAGTGTGCCTGAGCGATCCGAAGAACCGGTCGGAGATCCACAAGCTGGGTCTCCCCGTCCTCGGCGGCGTCGGCGACATGGACGACGTGGTCCGGGTCATGGGCATCAGCACCGTGGTGGCACTGCCGATCCCCGAGGCCGATGCTTCCGTCCTGCGGCGGATGTCCTGGACGGCGGCCGTGCAGGGCGTCGACTTCCTGCTGGCCCCCGTACTGACCGACGTGTCCGCCTCCAGGCTGGCGGTACGCCCCACCAACGGGGTGCCGCTGGTCCGGATACAGGCGCCGAATCTCACCCGGATCTCCCGGCTGCCCAAGGAACTGCTCGACCGGTCGCTCGCGGCGGCACTCCTGATGCTCCTCGCACTGCCCATGCTGCTGATCGCCCTGATCGTCCGGCTGGACAGCTCCGGGTCGACGCTGTTCAGGCAGCAGCGGGTGGGCCGGTACGGCGACCACTTCACCATGTTCAAGTTCCGCACCATGCGGCCGGACTCGGAGGCCCTCCGGGCGGAACTGGAACACCTGAACGAGAACAGCGACGGTCTGCTGTTCAAGGTGAAGGAGGACCCACGTATCACCCGGTTCGGCTCGGTGCTGCGCCGCACGTCGATCGACGAACTGCCGCAGCTGATCAACGTGGTCAGCGGCCACATGTCGCTCGTCGGCCCCCGTCCGCCGCTGCCCGAGGAGGTGGAGGAGTACACGCCGGAGGTAAAGCGCCGGCTGCTCGTCAAGCCCGGCCTCACCGGGCTGTGGCAGGTCAGTGGACGCTCCGACCTGCCCTGGGACGAGGCGGTCCGGCTCGATCTCGGATACGTGGACAACTGGTCGATGGGTCTCGACCTGGAGATTCTGGCGCGCACCGGGTCCGCGGTGGTGCGCGGAACGGGGGCCTACTGATGGACCGACGGAAGAGGAACCAAGTGACGCAGGGCACGGAGCCGTTGGGGATCGCGGTCGTCGGGGCCGGCTACTGGGGACCCAACCTCGTACGCAACTTCCAGGCCAGCGAGCAGTTCAGGCTGCGCTGGCTGTGCGACCTCGACGTGGACCGCGCCCAGCGGGTCCTCGGCGGCTACTCGACCGTCCAGGCCACCTCGGACTACGCGGCCGTCCTCGCCGATCCGACCGTCGACGCCATCGCCGTGGCCACGCCCGCCGGGACCCACCTCGACATCGCCCTGGCCGCCCTGCGCGCCGGCAAGCACGTCCTCGTGGAGAAGCCGCTGGCGGCGACCTACGCCGACGGGGTGCGCCTGGTGACCGAGGCGGAAGAGCGCGGTCTCACCCTGATGTGCGACCACACCTACTGCTACACGCCCGCCGTGGGCCGCATCCGGGAGCTGGTCCGCTCCGGCGAACTCGGCGAGATCCACTTCGTCGACTCGGTCCGGATCAACCTCGGGCTGGTCCAGAAGGACATCGACGTGATGTGGGATCTCGCCCCGCACGACCTGTCGATCCTCGACTTCATCCTCCCCGACAACGTCGAACCGGTCGCCGTCGCCGCCCACGGGGCCGACCCGATCGGTGCGGGACAGGCCTGCGTGGCCTATCTGACGCTCCAGCTCAACACGGGGGCCATCGCCCACGTGCACGTCAACTGGCTGTCGCCGACCAAGGTCCGCACCACCATGGTGGGCGGCGCCAAACGGACCCTGGTCTGGGACGACCTCAACCCCCTCCAGCGCGTGGCGGTCTACGACCGTGGAGTGGACCTGGCCGCGCCTCAGGAGATCGGCGCCGACGAGCGCCGGGACATGCTCGTGTCGTACCGCTCCGGCGACATGGTCGCGCCCGCCATCGGCGAGAAGGAGGCGCTGCGCAGCATGGTCGACGAGTTCGGCGACTCGATCAGACAGCGCCGGGCCCCGCTCACCGACGGCCGCGCGGGCCTGCGGGTGCTGGACATCCTCGAGGCGGCGTCCCGGAGTCTCGAATTCAAGGGCGCGGTCGTCGGACTGCGTGCCGGGCGTTGACGTTCCCATTCACTGAGAAGGCAGGGCAGTTGAGCAGCGTACGAGGCAAGAAGATCCTGGTCACCGGGGGAGCGGGCACCATCGGCTCCAATCTCGTCGACCTCCTGGCCGAGGGCGGCGCCCGCGAGATCGTGGTGCTGGACAACTTCGTGCGCGGGCGGCGGGCCAACCTCGCCAAGGCCATGCCCAGCGGTGTCGTGGAGGTCGTCGAGGGCGACATCCGCGACGCCGCCACCGTACGGAAGGTCACCGAGGGCGCAGACCTGGTGTTCCATCTCGCCGCGATACGCATCACCCAGTGCGCGCAGGAACCCCGGCTGGCCAACGAGGTCATGGTCGACGGCACCTTCAACGTCCTGGAGGCGGCGGCCGAGGCCGGGGTGGGCAAGGTGATCGCCTCGTCCTCGGCGTCCGTCTATGGCATGGCAGAGGCCTTCCCGACGACCGAGCGCCACCACGCGTACAACAACGACACGTTCTACGGCGCGGCGAAGGCCTTCAACGAGGGCATGCTGCGCAGCTTCCACGCCATGTACGGACTGGACTACGTGGCGCTGCGCTACTTCAACGTCTACGGCCCCCGGATGGACATCCACGGCCTCTACACCGAGGTGCTCATCCGCTGGATGGAGCGCATCGAGGCGGGCGAGCCGCCGCTGATCCTCGGCGACGGCACGCAGACCATGGACTTCGTCGACGTCCGGGACATCGCCAGAGCCAATGTGCTGGCCGCCGAGTCGGACCTCACCGACGAGGTGTTCAACGTCGCCAGCGGTACGGAGACCTCGTTGCGCGAACTCGCCGACGGTCTGCTGGAGGCCATGGGCGCGTCGGACCTGGAGCCGGAGCACGGACCCGCCCGCTCGGTGAACAGCGTGGTCCGGCGGCTCGCGGACACCACCCAGGCCGCCGAGCGGCTCGGCTTCACGGCGCGGATCGACATGCGTACCGGGCTCAGGGACCTGGTGGAGTGGTGGCGTGCCGAGCGCGTCGCCGACGCCGCCGCAGCGGAGGCCGCCAAGTGAGCACCGACCGCATCCCGGTGATGATCCCCTGGCTCGGCGAGGAGGAGGCCAAGGCCGCCTCCGACGCCGTGCTGTCGGGGTGGGTCGCCCAGGGTCCCCGGGTCGCCGCCTTCGAGAAGGCCTTCGCCGAGCGGGTGGGCGCCGAGCACGGTATCGCCGTCAGCTCCTGCACCACCGCCCTGCACCTGGCGCTCGTCGCGCTCGGCATCGGCCCCGGAGACGAGGTCGTGGTCCCGTCGCTGTCGTTCATCGCCACCGCCAACGCCGTACGGTACGTGGGCGCCGAGCCCGTGTTCGCCGACGTCGACCCCGCCACCGGCAACCTGACGGTGGCCACCGTGGACGCGGTCCGCTTCCCCCGCACCAAGGCGGTCCTCGTCGTCCACCAGGGCGGCGTACCGGCCGATGTGCACAGCCTGCGCGCCGCCTGCGCCGAGTGGGAACTGCCGCTCGTCGAGGACGCGGCCTGCGCCATCGGCTCGACCGTCGGCGGCAAGCCCGTCGGACAGGGCGCGCTGATCGCCGCCTGGTCCTTCCACCCCCGCAAGCTCGTCACCACCGGCGAGGGCGGCATGATCACCACCGACGACGCCGAGTGGGCGGCACGCCTGCGCCGGCTGCGCGAGCACGGGATGAACGCCTCGGCGGCCGAACGCCATTCGAGCAGCAAGCCGGTCCTGGAGAGCTACCTCGAGGTCGGCTACAACTACCGGATGACGGACGTCCAGGCCGCGATCGGCCTGGTCCAGCTCGGCAAACTCGACGCGATGATCGCCCGCCGCCGCGAACTGGCGGCCCGCTACGACGCGTTGCTGCGGGACGTCCCCGGACTCACCCCCGTACGCGACCCCGAGCACGGGCAGAGCAACTTCCAGTCCTACTGGGTGCTGCTGGACGAGGGCTTCCCCGTCGGCCGGGACGATCTGCTCGCCGCACTCGCCGAGGCCGGCATCTCAGCCCGGCGCGGGATCATGGCCTCGCACCTCGAACCCGCCTACGAGGGTCACCCCGGTGTGCCGTTGCCGGTCACCGAGCGGATCAGCAGCGACTCGCTGATCCTGCCGCTGTTCCACACGCTGACCGAGGCGCAGCAGGACCGTGTCGTGGCGGCGCTGCGCGAACAGGCCCGAAGATGAGCGGACTGCTGATCATCGGCGCGGGCGGCTTCGCCCGGGAGACCGCACAGGCCGTACGGGACGCGGATGACATCGAGCTGCTCGGGCACCTCGACGACAACTCCGCTCTGCACGGCACCGAGGTGGACGGAGTGCCCGTACTCGGCGGCTGCGACATGGTCCACGACCTGCCCGAGGCGCGGGTCGTCATCTGTGTGGGCAACCCCCGGGACTACGCGGCCCGTGCCCGCCTGGTCCGCAGGCTCGGCCTGCCCACGGACCGCTACGCCACCGTGATCCACCCGACGGCGTCGGTGTCGCGGACCTCGGAGGTCGGGCCGGGCTCGGTGCTGCTCGCGCACTGCGTCCTGACCGCCGCCGTGCGAGTGGGCGCGCATGTCGCGGTGATGCCGCAGGCCGTCCTCACCCATGACGACGTGGTCGAGGACTTCGCCACGATCACCTCCGGCGTCCGGCTGGGCGGGGGAGTACGGCTGGAGCGGGGCGCCTATGTGGGCTCCGGGGCCCTGGTCAGGGAGGGCACGGTGATCGGCGCCTGGTCGCTGATCGGGATGGGCAGCGCCGTGCTCGGTGATGTGCCGCCGGGCGAGGTCTGGGTGGGGAGCCCGGCCCGGCGGCTGCGCGAGGCGGCGGCGCCCGCACTGGACGAACTCGCGACACGAACAACAGCACGAACAACAGTGGGGGGACCGCTGAGATGAACCAGATACCGCTTGTGGACCTGAAAGCGGCCCACGAGGAAGTCGCCGACGAGGTACGGGCCGGATTCGAACGGATCCTGGCCGACACCGCGTTCATCGGCGGCGACGAGGTGCGGGCCTTCGAGCGCGAGTACGCCGACTTCGGCGGCGTCGCGCACTGCGTGGGCGTCGCCAACGGCACCGACGCCGTCGAACTCGCCCTGCGTGCGAGCGGGGTGGGGCCCGGCGACGAGGTCGTCATACCCGCCAACACCTTCATCGCCACCGCGGGCGCGGTGGCCCGGATCGGCGCCCGGCCCGTCCTGGCCGACTGCCTGCCCGACACCTACCTCCTCGACCCGCAGGCCGCGCTGGACGCGATCGGCCCGGCCACCCGCGCGGTGGTGCCGGTGCACCTGTACGGCCAGATGGCCGAGGTCACGGGACTGACCGAACGCCTCCCCGACCACGTACGGGTCGTCGAGGACGCCGCCCAGTGCCAGGGCGCCACCCGCGACGGCCGGTCACCGGGCAGCGGCGGGATCGCTGCGACCAGCTTCTACCCGGGCAAGAACCTCGGCGCCTACGGCGACGGGGGCGCGGTGCTCACCGACGACGAGGAGAGGGCCGGCCTGGTCCGCGCGATCGCCAACCACGGCGGCGTCGCCAAGTACCGCCACGACGTACCCGGGTTCAACAGCCGTCTGGACGGGCTGCAGGCCGTCGTCCTGCGGGCGAAGCTGGCCCGGCTGGCGGACGGCAACGCGGCCCGGCGGGCCGCCGCGGCCCGCTACGACACACTGCTCGCCGACCTGGCGTCCGCCGGGCGGGTCGTGCTCCCCACGACGGACGTCGGCAACGTCCACGTATGGCACCTGTACGTCGTCCAGGTCTCCGGCACCGACCGCGACGACATCGTCGGCAAGCTCAACGCGGAAGGCATCGGTGCGGGCGTGCACTACCCCGCCCCCGTCCATCTCACCGAGGCGTACCGGCATCTCGGCCACGCCCGCGGCGACTTCCCCCACGCCGAGAAGGCGGCGGACCGCATCCTGTCGCTGCCGCTCTTCCCCCAAATAAGCCCCGATCAGCAGCAGCGCGTCGTGGACACGCTCGCCAGGGCGCTCCACAGCTGATCGGCCCCCACATTCACGCTCCACCCCGACTCCACGGGTCGGTCCTGCACAGTGCACAGCACCGCTGAGAGGTACACATGAACAGATGGAGCAGACGGATCCGGGGCGGGCGCCTCGCCGTCGTAGCAGCATTGGTATGGGCGGTGCTCCCGCAGGCCCTGCCCGCACAGGCGGCATCCGATCCCTGCGGATCGGCTTCGAACGCGATCGTCTGCGAGAACTCCAAGACGGGCAGCCCCATGTCCGACTGGTACTCGCCCAACGCCTACGGTGGCATCAAGGGGTTCTCCACCAAGGAGAGCGTCCAGGCAGGTGACACCGTCCAGTTCAAGATCCAGTCGCCGGTCACGTACCACGTGGAGATCTACCGGCTGGGCTGGTACGGCGGCGACGGGGCGCGCCTGATATCGACCGCGGCCCAGGTGGCCGTGAACTATCCGGCCAACTACGGCTCCAACCCCGCCAGTTGCACCACCAAGAGCAGCACCGGCCTGGTCGACTGCGGCAACTGGCCCGTGACCGTGAACTGGGCGGTGCCCAGCGACGCGGTGTCCGGCCTGTACATCGCGAACCTGACGCAGAACGACGGAGACGGCGTCATGCCCTACCCGTTCGTCGTGCGCAAGGACTCCAGTACCTCGAACATCGTCGTGCAGACCAGCGACCAGACCTGGCAGGCCTACAACGACTACGGCGGCCAGGATCTCTACGGCGGCGCGGGACCCGCGCCGGACGGCCGCGCCTACGAGGTCAGCTACAACCGGCCGCTGGACATCGGCGGTGACAACGGCATCTACGGCTCCGAGTTCATGATGCTGTCCTGGCTGGAGCGCAACGGCTACGACGTCAGTTATCTGTCGGGCGTGGACGTGTCGACCAACGGCGCCACCCTGCTGCCGAAGCACAAGGTGTACCTGTCCTCCGGCCACGACGAGTACTGGACGCAGAACCAGTACTCCAACGTCCTGGCCGCCAGGAAGGCAGGCGTCCGGCAGGCCTTCTTCAGCGGCAACGAGGTCTTCTGGAAGACCCGGCTCGCCGCGAGCAACGACGGCACGAGCACGGCGAACCGGACCCTGGTCTGCTACAAGATGACCAAGATGGTGCAGGGCAACGGCATCGCCGACCCCAGCGGCACCTGGACCGGCACCTGGATGGACCCGACCAGCACCTCCTACGGCCAGACCTACCAGCCGCCGAACATCCTCACCGGCTCCATGTTCACGGTGAACGGCTCCCGCGACGACGCGATCACGGTCCCCGGCTCGTACGGCAAGAACCGGATCTGGCGCAACACCTCCATCGCCAACCTCACGTCGAGCCAGACGGCCACCTTCCCGACCGGCACCCTCGGCTACGAGTGGGACAGCGACCTCACCAACAGCACCAGACCCGCCGGAGCGATCGACGTGTCGTCCACGACAGTGGACATCACCGACGGCAAGTACCGCCTCGACTGGGGCAACATGTACGGCAACGGCACCGCGACGCACAATCTCGTCGAGTTCCGCGACCAGGACTCCGGTGCACTGGTGTTCGGGTCGGGGACCGTGCAGTGGTCGTGGGGTCTCACCAACCTCCCCACGTACGATCCCGCTGCCACGGTGGTCACCGTGGACGCCCGCATGCAGCAGGCGACGGTGAACATCCTCGCCGACATGGGCGTCCAGCCGCTGACCCTGCAGAGCAACCTCGTCTCCGCCACGGCCACCACCGACACCACCGGCCCGGCCGTCACCGTGACGAGCCCGGCCTCCGGGGTCACCGTCCCGGCGCTGAAGCCGGTCACGATCAGTGGCACCGCGAGTGACTCCGGCGGGGGTGTGGTTGCCCGCGTGGAGGTGTCCACCGACGGCGGGACGACCTGGAACGCCGCCACCGGACTGACGTCCTGGACCTACAGCTGGACGCCGACCGCCCCGGGCGCCGCGTCCATCAAGGTCCGCGCGGTCGACGACAGCGTCAACATCGGAGCCGTCAACACCCGCCCGGTGACCGTCGGTCCCCAGGCGTGCCCCTGCACCATCTGGCCCGCCACCGCGGTGCCCGGCACCCTCAACGCGGGCGACAACGGTCCGCTCGAGCTCGGCGTCAAGGTCCGTACCACGGTGGCCGGTTCGATCACCGGCGTCCGCTTCTACAAGTCCCCGGCCAACAGCGGCACCCACACCGGCAGCCTGTGGAGCGCCTCCGGCACCCGCCTGGCCACCGGTACCTTCACCAACGAGACGGCCTCCGGCTGGCAGCAGCTGAACTTCGCCACCCCGGTGACCGTCAAGGCCAACACCACCTACGTCGCCTCGTACTTCGCCCCCAACGGCGGATACTCCTACGACGGCGGCTACTTCTCCGGCAGCGCGGCCGGCCTGGCCCCGCTCACGGCACTCCAGTCGGGCACCGACGGCGGCAACGGCGTCTACCGCTACAGCTCGACCAGCGCCTTCCCGTCCTCGGCGTCCTCGGGCAGCAACTACTGGGTGGACGTGGTGCTGGACACCTCGACGGCCAGTACGACCCCGCCCGTCGTCACCTCGACCTCACCGACCTCGGGGGCGACCGGCGCGTCGATCACCGCACCGGTGTCGGCCGTCTTCGACCACGCCATCGACGCCGACACGCTGACGTTCACCCTGAAGGATCCGAACGGCAACACCGTGCCGGGCGCCGTCACGCTCCCCGCGTCGAACAAGGCGACCTTCACCCCGTCGACGGAACTGGAACTGCACACCACGTACACCGCGTCCGTCCGGGCCGAGGACCTGTGGGGCAACGCCATGACCGCCCCGGTGACGTGGTCGTTCACCACCAGCTCCACCCCGCCCGCGGTCACCTGCCCCTGCACGCTGTGGAACACCAGCACCGTGCCGGCCAGGACGGCCGTCACCGACGACCCCAACTCCCTCGAACTGGGCACCAGGTTCCAGTCCTCGGCGAGCGGCTGGGTCACCGGTGTCACCTTCTACAAGGGCGCCACCAACACCGGCACCCACACCGGCAGCCTCTGGTCCGCCGACGGCACGCTCCTCGCCTCCGGCACCTTCACCACGGAGTCCGCCTCCGGCTGGCAGACGATGACGTTCGCGACCCCGGTGGCGATCAGCGCCGACACCGCGTACGTCGTCTCCTACCACGCGCCGAACGGCAACTACGCGGTGGACGGCGGCTACTTCACGTCGGCCCACAAGTCCTATCCGCTGACCGCCACCGCCGACATCAGCACGGCCCACAACGGCCTGTACCGGTACGGCAGTGACGTGGCCTTCCCCAACGGCTCCTACGGATCCGCGAACTACTGGGTCGGTCCCGTCTTCACCGCCGACGACCCCTCCGCGTCGCTGACGTCGGGCACTTCCTCGGAGGTCGGCACCTCCGCGCTGGCGCGCACCGCCGACGCGGCGAACCCCCTGGTCGCCTCGCTGCCCAGCACGGCCAAGCTGTCCACGGTGAAGGCGACGGTGACCGTCCTGCCGGGCGCGAAGGCCGCTGCCGCCGGGAAACTCAAGGTCAAGGCCGTCCTCTCCTACAACCGGGCCACCCACAAGGTGTCCGTCCACCTGTCCACCCCGCTGCCGGACGGCACGCGGTTCAAGATCACGGTCACGGCCCGGGACAAGCAGAACCACACGGTGACGTCCCGGGTCTGGTCCCTCACCAGCAAGACCGTCCACAAGAAGAACTGACCGATCACAACCCACCGACGGTGGCCTCCCGCACAGTCGCGGGAGGCCACCGTCGGGGATTGGCTTACCCAACAGATGAGTACCGTCAGCGTTGTCATCCCCTGCTACAAGTACGGCCATTTCCTGGCCGACTGCGTGAGCAGTGTCCTGGACGAGCAGGACGGTGTCGACGTCCGGGTACTCATCATCGACGACGCCTCTCCCGACGACTCGGCGGAGACCGCGCTCAAGCTGGCCGCCGCCGACCCGCGCATCCAGGTCCGCGTCCACGAAAGCAACAAGGGACACATCGCCACCTACAACGAGGGCCTCCTCGAGTGGGCCGACGGTGACTACGTCGCACTCCTCTCCGCAGACGACCGGCTGGTCCCCGGCGCACTGGTACGCGCCGCCGCCCTGCTGGACGCCCATCCGGAGGCGGGGTTCGCCTACGGCCGGCCCCTGCGCTTCCAGCACGGCGGCCCGCTGCCCAAGGCCCGTACGAGCGGCACCGGTTCGACCGTCTACCCCGGGCACTGGTGGCTGGACCGCCGGTTCCGCGAAGGCACCGGCTGCATCACCTCGCCCGAGGTCGTCGTCCGCACCAGCCTGCAGCGCGAGGTGGGCGGCTACGACCCCACGCTTCCCCACGCCGGCGACATCGAGATGTGGATGCGGCTCGCCGCCCGCGCCGACGTCGGCTACGTACGCGGGGCCGACCAGGCCTTCTACCGCGTGCACGGCAACAACATGTCCACCACCGACTTCGGCGGTCAGCTCGACGACCTCCGCCAACGCCTCGTCGCCTACGACTCCGTACTCGCCAAGTGCGCCGACCAGCTGCCCCAGGCCGACCGGCTCGCGGAGGCGGTGCACACCCGCCTCGCACGCTTCGCACTGCGCCGCGCCTACCGCGCGTACGACCGGGGGCGTACCGAGATCGTCCCGGTCGACGAACTCGTGGCCTTCGCGGAGGAGTGCCTCCCGGAGTACGAGGCGCTGCCCGAGTACCGCGCGCTGCGGCTCAGACAGCGGATCGGAGCGAAGACGATGCCGTATCTGCAGCTGCTGGTGTGGTCGGCCGTGGCCGAACGCGGGCGGGAGTGGCTGTGGTGGGAGTCCTGGAAGCGCCGCGGCATCTGATGGCCATGCTCACCCGGAGGACCGCGGGCGGCTGCCGCGGCGCGCTGCGCCCGCTTCGGGGCTCAGCCCGCCACCGGAATCCCGCCGATCCGCGGGTGCGGATCCGGCGAGGTTTCCTTCCTGCTCCTGCGACGCAGCGCGTACTGGTCGAACCACAGTGCGCTCAGGAGCGCGGCGGTCACGCCCAGCAGTGCCGTACCGGCCACCGCGCGGCTCTTGTTGCCCAGTACCTGGGCGGCGCTCGGGGCGACCAGGACGGAGGCGTTGATCCGCGCCGCCGCCGAGATCCCCTGCGCCTCCTGGATGTCCGCCACATGCCCGGAGTACACGTCGATGATCCTGCGGACCGCTGTGTCGGCCTCGACCGGGTCGGACGCCCGCGCCTGGACCTGCAACGAGGGGATCAGATAGGCGGGCGTGGCGCTGGTACCGCTGTTGCGCGGGATCAACTGGTACGTCCCGTGGACGCCTGCCGACTTCAGCTCCTTGCTCCCGGCCGGCGATTCGAGCTGCTGGATGACCCCGTACGAGAGCGTGGCGAGCGGCGGTTGCAGATTCGTCAGCTGGTTGGGCTGGTTGCCCGTCACCGGCGGCTTGAGGACGACCACCGCCGAACTCACATACCGCGGCGCGGGGCGGATCACCGGATAGGCCCCGGCGGCCGTCAGCAGGAGCGCGAGGACAAGCACGTACCAGCGGCGGAGCAGCGCTTCGGCGACGTCACGGGGCGACACGGGGATTCCTTCCGTCGGCAACGATCCTCGCAGGCGCGCGGGCGGATCGCCACCAGATCACGAGGCCTATGCTGTGCCGGAGCCCGGACGTCCGGTCACGCGGCACCGGGCCGGGGGGAGAGATCATGAGCCTTGGCGACATCTGGGCGATCATGTGCAGGCGTTGGTACTTCATGGTGCCCCTCACCCTGCTCAGCCTGTTCGCGGGCGGCTATCTGTACCGGACGATCCCGGTGTCCTACGAGTCGCAGAGTTCCGTCACGCTCCTCGACTCCACCGCGGTCGCCGATCTGGCGCCGACCTTCGGCAACCCCATATCGAACGCGGGCGGTTCCCTGGTCGTCACGGCCGACGTGCTGATCAGGACGCTCCAGTCGAGCGACTCGGCCAAGGAACTGCACTCCCGCGGCGTCACCGACCGGTACACGGCCGGTTTCGCGCCGGAGGCCGACAGCCCACTGCTCACCCTGAGCGTCACCGGCACCGACCGGGCGAAGGTGCTGCGGGAGACCGCCACCCTCACCAAGTTCACCGCGGAGCAGCTGAAGGCCCTGCAGGCCGCCTCCAAGGTGCCGGCGAAGTACTCCGTGCAGGCCACGCCGGTCGTGCTGCCGCAGACACCGGTATCCCAGTCGAAGGCCCGCTACCAGAACATCGCGTCCGTCCTCATCATCGGGATCGTCAGCGCGTTCCTGCTGTCCATCCTGGCCGAGGGCATCGCGGTGGTCCGCCGCCGGGGACGCGCCACGGCCGGATACGTTCCCCGGCGCCATCGCGCCCAGCCTCCCGAGAAGGAGCCCAGGGGCCTGCTGGTACGGAAGCTCGACGCCACGACGATCCTCACCGGTTATCTGGCGCTGGCCTTCTTCGTCCCGTCCAACCTCACCCTGCCCGCGCTGGGCGGCGTCGGCACCCCGGCCAACGTCTTCGCCCTGCTGGGGCTTCTCTGGTACCTCGCGACCTGGCTCGGCGGCCGTATCCGTCCCGCCGAGGGAACCAGGCTGCCGCGCGTGGCGATGTGCCTGCTCGCCATGGCGGTGCTGCTGTCGTACCTCGCGGACGCGAGCCGCGACAGCTCGCACGAGGAGGTCCTCGGAGCCGACCGGGGGCTCATCGGGCTCGGAGTGTGGGTGGCGCTGGTGGTGCTGACCTCGGCCGGTATCCAGGAGCGCAGCCGGCTGGAGACCCTGATGCGCAGGCTCGTCGTCCTGGGCACGGTGGTCGCCCTGATCGGCTACTACGACTTCTTCGCGGCGACCAACATCGCCGACTCCATCCACATCCCCGGTCTGCAGTCGAGCACGGCGGGAATCAGCGCCATGGACCGCGGCTCGTTCACCCGGCCGCGCTCGACCACGGCCCATCCGCTGGAGTTCGGCGGGATGCTGGCCATCCTCGTTCCCTTCGCCGTCCACCAGGCGTTCGATCCGGTACGCCGTCACGCCGGCGCCCTGCGCCGCTGGGCGCCGGTGGCGATCATGGCGGGTGCGCTTCCGCTGACGGTTTCCAGGACGTCCATCATCGGCGCCGCCATCGTGATCCTGGTCATGGTGCCCCGCTGGAAGCCGGAGCGTCGCTGGGCCGCGATCGGGATCGTCGTGACCTCGGTGGCCGTCTTCAAGGTGATCATTCCCGGGCTGATCGGAACCATCACCAACCTGTTCGCCACCTTCTTCGCCGGCTCCGACAGCAGCACTCAGGCGCGCACCGTGAAGTACAGCGCGATCGTCCCCTACCTCAACGAACATCCCTGGTTCGGCCGTGGATTCGGCACCTTCACCCCGGACCTGTACTTCTTCACCGACAACCAGTACATGCTCACCCTCGCCGAGATGGGCATCGTGGGACTCGTCGCCCTGCTCGCCCTGTTCGTCACCGGGATCCACACCGGCGGTGCCATCCGCCGGCTCGCCCGCAACGACTCGGACCGGGAACTCGGACAGGCCTTCCTCGCCTCGGCCCTGGTCGCCCTGGTCATCAGCGCCACCTTCGACGCGCTCAGCTTCCCCATGTACGCCGGGATGTTCTTCCTGACCCTGGGCGCCGGCGGCAGCTACCTCGGCTTCATCCGCCGCGAGGCAGCCGAGGCCGAAGCCGAGGCATCGGCAGCGGACACCGTGACGGTTCCCGGCCCCCGTAAGGCATCCGACGCCCAGCTCCCCCAACTCGCGGAGTCCCGATGAGTCCCGTCGCCGTCATCGTCGTCACCTGGAACAGCGCCTCGGTGCTCCCCGGGTTCCTCGCCGCGCTTCCCGACGGCATGGCCGGCCTCGACTGGCGGCTCGTCGTCGCCGACAACGACTCCGCCGACGACACCGTCGAGGTTCTCCGGACACTGGCCCCCGACGCCACCGTCGTCCAGACCGGGCGCAACGCCGGGTACGCGGCCGGGGTCAACGCGGCGCTGGGTGCGGCCGGTGAGCACGGGACCGTCCTCATCTGCAACCCCGACATCCGGATGCGGGAGGGCTGCGCCAAACGCCTTGTCGACAGTCTCGGCGAAGGTGTGGGCATCGCCGTACCCCTGCTGTACGAAGAAGGCAGCGACACGCCCCACCGCTCGCTGCGCCGCGAGTCGAGTGTGACCCGGGCGCTCGGCGAGGCCCTCATCGGTAACACCAGAGCCGGACGCTTCCCGCGCCTGAGCGAGCTCGTCACCGACCCCGCCGCGTACCGGCGGCCCACGCGCGCGGACTGGGCGACCGGTGCACTCATGGCCATCTCGGAGGAGTGCCTGGCCGCCTGCGGCCTGTGGGACGAGTCCTTCTTCCTCTACTCGGAGGAGACCGAGTACTGCCTGCGCGCACGGGACCGCGGATACGCCACCCAGCTGGAGCCGACAGCCGAGGCCGTTCACCTGGGCGGCGACTCCCAGGTGTCACCCCGCCTGTGGACCCTCCTCACCCTCAACCGGGTCCGCCTGTACCGCCAACGCCACGGGGCCCTCCCCACGGCAGCCTTCCGAACGGCCGTCCTCCTCCGCGAAACATCACGGGCGGCGCTGGGCCGCCCGGCCGCCCGCGCGGCAGCAACCGCACTGGCCAGACCGGGCGCCCTACGCAAAACACCGGGCCCTGAAACGCCTTAAAGGGGCGCGGGGAACTGCGCGACAAGCCACGATGGCGCCGCAGAAGGCCGACAACACACAGCGGCACCCCCCTTAGCCAGTACTCCGAGGCCGGCAAACCATGGCAACGAAATCGTGCCCCACGTCGGGGAGGACCGCGTCCTCCGCGGCAAAGCACCGTTCCAGCAGCGCCAGCGTCTCAGGCTCCTGGTCAAGGAAGTTGTGCGCGATCCCCGAGAACGCGATGTGCAACACCGTACCCCCGTACGGCCGTTCCTCGACGACGTCGAACTCGCGCCGCAGGCCGGGCAGCAGCGCCGCCGCGTCGACCGCCTCCGAGGGATCGTCCAGCACCATCGACAGCCTGCTGGGCCGTACGACACGGTGTTTGATCCTGCCGTCGGCCAGGCGCCGACGCCCTTCGGGCAACCGGGCCAGGAGGTCGTTCGCCGCCGCCAGTTGGCCGTCGGTCCACTGGAACCGGGTGGGGCCGACGAACTCGTCGACCACGAACGTCCCGCCGGGCTCGATCAGTTGGGAGAGCCGGGGCAGGGTCTCGTCGAGGTCGTCGAAGTGGTGCAGCGACTGCAGGCCCAGTAACACGTCGAAGCGTTCCCCGTCGGCGGCCATCCGGTTGACGTCACTGACCCGGAAGCGCAGTACGTCGGCGAGGCCGTGCTCGGCGGCGGCGCGGGTGGCGAAGTCGATCCGCGGCTGGGCCACGTCCACACCCTCCAGGAGGCCGAACGCGCCGGTCCTGGCCCAGAGGAGTTCGTTGCCGCCGGTGCCGCACCCCAACGACAGGCCACGCAGATCGGTGCGCGGCGCGAAGTGCTCGGCTGCCACGTACTCGGGAAAGGAGGTGTCGGGGTCACCGGTCATCAGCAGGTTCCAGCGTTCGACGACCGCCGGTATCGCCCACCATTCGGTCAGCGACGGGTCGACCCGGGACCAGTGCTGGACCACCCGTGCACCGCCCCGCACCCGTAACTTGGCCAGCACCGGGTCGAGTTCCCATCGCCGTACCTTGCGCAGTAATCGGTCCGCGTCATGTCTGTTGATCAGGTTGTTCAGCATACGGGCTCCGTTCTGACGGCTATGAGTGACTTCGGGGCACCGAGCACCCGCTCGCTGAGGAGCACCGATCCGGGGAACAGATAGCGCATTTCGGTGCGGGTCAGCAGCTCGATGTTGATCACCGCGTCCATCGCCGACTCGGGACTGTCGGGACGGCTGTGGACAAGCGGCCAGCGGCGGACGAGACGTGCCCTGGCGGCGAGCGGCAGGAACTGGAAGCCGGGCGCCACGAAGTGGGGCTCGACGGGGAAGTACCGGTACGGCGTCTGGATCCAGTGCAGCGGCGCCAGTGACTCGACGGCCGAGACGAACTTCCGACGCTGGCTGTGGCCGCCCACGTGCTCGATGGTCGAGTTGGAGAACACCAGGTCGTAGCCGCCCTTGGTGCTGAGTTCGGCGGCGACTGCCTCGTCGGTGACGTCGGCGACCTCGGCGGTGATCCAGTCGGGGAGCTCGGCGGGATGCTCCGCCAGATTGATCAGGTGGACGTGCTTGGCCCGCACGGGCGCGCGCAGCCACATGTCGGCTGTCCCGCCCAGGTCCACGACGCTCATGTTCTCGATGCCGGGGAAGCATCGCCGAAACCGCTCCCAGCGGGCGATGCGCATGCGTTCGCCCAGCGAGCCGGGCGCGTCGACGAACTTGTTCCTGAGGGCGCGGGAGCGGGGCATGGGATCAACCACCTGTGTTCGGTACGGGAGAAGAAACAGCGGGAGAGAGCAGCGGGACAGGAACTGCGGGGGAGGAGCAGCGGGGGAGGAGCAACGGTCGGCGTAGCAGGGCGGCTTCATCCGGACGTCACCACCGGGTGTAGAAGCTGGCCGGGTTCACCAGATAGCGGACGGTGGGGTGTGGCACATGGAGCACCCGGTGACCGCGGGCGTACCGGTGGATCAGCTCCCAGTCCTCCCGGGGCATCACCTCCGGTGTCCGGTGCAGGCGGCTGAAGTGCAGGGAGCGATTGCGGCGGCCGACGAAGGCGTTGGTGTCCAGGAAGGACTCGCGGGCGGCCCGGCGCCGGTCGTAGGGCACCGAAAGGACATCCCGCTCGCTTCCGTCGGCCAGGACGCGGCGCAGCGCCGTGTAGACGCCGTCGGGCCCGTCGGGGGACTCCAGGACCGCCAACGCCCGTTCCAGATGGTCGGGTTCCCACAGGTTGTCGTCGTCCAGGAACGCCACGTACCGCGAGCTGCTGAGGCGGATGCCCACGTTGCGCACGACTCCCGCCACGCCGGTGTTGCGTGCCAGCGAGACGGCGAACAGTCTTGGGTCGTCGGGGAGTTCGGGCAGTCCGGCGCCGTCGTCGACCACGATCACGACCTGGTCGCGAACGGTCTGGTCCAGGGCCGAGCGCACCGCGGCGCGCAGTGCCTCGGGACGCCGGTGGGTGGCGATGACCGTGGCGACCAGCGCCGAGGGCGGCGACGGCAGGCCGGCGGCGAGGCGCCGGGTCTCGGCGTCCTCGATCCGGCGCAGCCGCATGGCGCTGGGGGCCAGCAGGAGCTTGTTCCTGACCTCGAAGAGCACCAGCCAGCCGAACAACGCCTTGAGCAGTGTCCAGGGCACCCGTGCGACACGGCGCACGACGCCGCTCATGACGACGGCTCCGGCTGGACGAGGCGGCCGTCGGACATCCGGTTGTTGCTCCACACGTTTCCGGCGCCGCCCGCGTTCCAGTGGGCGACCACGCCGTAGCCGCCGGACCCGGGGTGGTACTCCGTCGAGAAGATGTTGTTCGTGACCCTGATCCCGGTGGCGCCCGTGTCACCGCCGTACAGGGCGTACGCGCCGCCTGCTATCCAGTTGTCGTCCACGGTGACGTTGCGGACCACACCGGTGTCCGCGAACAGCCCGATGCTGCCCGAGGCACCCTGCTTGAGGCTGGTCGGGTTCAGCAGGGTGTTGTGGCGGATGATCAGGTGGCCGGTGTTGCCGCCGCCGCTGATCACCGTGTTGGTGTGCTGCCACTCGCCGCCGAGGTTGATGAACGGCTCGATGTCGTGCACGTAGTTGTCGTGCAGGTTCCCCTGCCCCATGGACAGGGCGTCGCCGTACACCGAGACGTCGCACCAGCCGACCTCGATGGAGCTGCCCCCCATGTTCGACACCGCGTAGTCCACGCCCCCGTTGTCGGGCCCCTTGCCGGGTACGGCTGTGATGGTGGAGTGCAGGACCTTCAGGCCGCTGAAACCGGGGCGCAGGTTGATGCCCCACCAACTGTCCGAGGTGACTTTGGTGTCGATGACGGTGACGTTGTTCGCGTAGATGTCGAGCGTGCCGGTGATGTCCTGGCCCCGGATGACGAGCCCGTTGGTACGGACGGCCCAGTACCCGGTCTTGTGGGGCTTGAGGGCGATCCGCGGTCCGGTGGTGTCGGCGTCGGGGAAGCCACAGGCGCCGGGCGAGGCACAGTTGGTCCTGGCCGCCGGGGCGCCTGACGCACTGCCGGTGCCTGGCGTCGCGGTCGGCTTCCGGGACGGGGTGGGCCTGGCAGTCGGGCTGGGCTTCTTCGTCGGGGACGGCGAGGCGGTCGGACTGCTCGTCGCCTCGCCGACAGTGGCCGGTGGATCCGGGCTCGGTGACGCCGGGGACCCGCTCGCACGGCAGGTCGGTCCGTCGTCCGGGCAGTCCTGCGACACGTTCCGGTCCGGTCCCGAGCCCGAGCAGGCCGCGCCGAGGACCGCCAGCAACGCCGCGAGCAGCAGTCCCACGAGCGAGTTCCGGCTGATGCGCCGTGACATCAGGTTCACCTCATGTCCTCTTCGGGAGGCCGGACCGGTGCGGAGGACCGGTGTCGGCCGTGGTGGGGCCGGTCGTCGCGGCCGACGCCGCGCAGGAAGTCGCGGCTGGGCAGGACGCACAGCGTGTAGCCGGCCAGGGCGATGGTGCTGATGGCGAGAAGCGCGAGTCGGCCGTCGCCGAACAACCGCTGCAGGCCGAGGACGATCGCGGCCATCACGGCCCCGCCGAAGAAGGGCCACGCGCAGGCCCTGGCGACCCGGCCGAAACCGATGCCGCCACGGTGCAGGGCGACCAGGAACACGGGCACCACCAGGCCGCCGGCTACCAGGACATGGGCCTGGGAGACGCCGACGATGCCGTTGAGACGGGCGGCGACGAGAAGCACCGGGACCAGGGCCGCGAGCCACAGGCCCTGAACCAGGAAGAGCGACCGGCGCTGTCCGATCGCCACCAGACAGTCGTAGGCGAGTTCGCTGCCGATGCGGATCAGGCCGAGGACCATCAGCCAGGGCAGCGCCGCGGCGGCGGGACCCCACCGGTCTCCGTAGATCGTCACGATGGCCGGCTCCGCGAGGCAGGCCAGCAGGACGCACAGCGGGACGGTGCCGGTGATCACCACGCCCAGGGCACGGCTGAAGCCCTCGGCGAGCGCCTTCGGCGAGTCGGCCAGTCGGGAGAAGCCGGCGAAGGAGACCCGGCGGGCGGCCTCGGAGATGATCCGCACGGGCCAGCCGGACATGTTGAAGGCGAGCACGTAGAAGCCCAGCGACACACTGCCCAGCGTCGCGCCCACCACCATGGTGTCGACGTTGACCACCGCGAGGGCCAGCATGCTCGCCCCCGCCAGCGGCAGTCCGAACCTGAGCAGCGCCCGGGCCTGGTCGGGGTCCCAGCCGAACTTCAGGGTGCCGGGTGCCGCCAGCCCGCAGCCGATCAGTGTGACGACGTTCCCCGCCACGGCTCCCCAGGCGAAGCTCATCGCGCCCCAGCCCTCGAAGGCCAGGAGCAGCGTCACCGAGGTGCTGACCACGAAGTTGAGCGCGTCGACGATCATCCGCTTGCCCTGGGCGAACTCCCTGGTGAGGAAGCCGGCGGGCACCTGCGCCACTCCGTCGATCACCACGCACAGGCACATCACCCGCAGTACGTTCGCCGCGTCCGGCGAGCCGAGCAGGCCCGCCACCGTCGGCGCCGCCGCGAACAGAGCCACGTACAGCAGGCCGCTGGAGATGGCGCTGAGGGTCAGCACGGTCGGCGCGAACCGCCGGGCGTCGCCCTCCCAGCGCACGATGGCCAGGCCCACGCCCAGCTCGTTCGCGGACAGCAGGACCAGCAGCACCGTCTGGGCGATTCCGTAGACGCCCCACTCCGCCGGTCCGAGGGCGAAGCGCGCCAGCAGGATGCCGGTCGCGAAGTTGCCCAGCCGCATGACGACGGTGTTGATCAGGCTCCAGCGGGCAGCCGAACGGACCTTCCCGCCCAGGGAGGGGGCAGCGGCCGGAGCGGGGGTGTCGCTGGGTTCAGCGGTCCCGCTGTCCGGTGTGCGAACGCTGTCCATGAGTCGACTCCTCGTCGAGCGGCTCGGCGGCGGGTGCCACGACCGTGGCGGCCCGCCCCGCTCTCGGCTCCGCGGCAGGCCTGTTGGCGGACCGCGCCCAGGCGGGCGGGGTGCGCAGAGCGATCGTCTGTTCCGCGACCGACTCCTCGGCCGTCGGCCGGGGGGCGGTGACACGGGTGTCGGCCGCCGGTGCCGGTTCGGGTGCCTCGACCGGCTGCGGGGCTTCCTCCGGGGTCGCCGCCGGGTGCTTTCGGCGGCGCGCCTCCACGTAGAAGACGGCGATCAGGCTCAGCACCAGGCCACCGCCCCCTGCCATGATCATGTACTCGAGCCGGGTCTTGGTCTGCGCCGCCGGCGGCTGCGGGACCACGATCGTCGTCATCCGGATCATGGCTCGTGGTTCGACCGACTGCTGTTCCTGGAACTGCTTGAGCCGCTCCGCCGCGTACGTGGTCAGAATGCGGTCCGAGGCCAGGACCGCGGCCCTGCCGGTGCCGGTGACCGTGAGCCACATGAGCGGCCCCTGGGCGTTGTCGGCGATCTTGGCCTCGAAGGTACCGGTGGCACCACGGGACTTGAGCTCCCGGACGGAGTCGTCCGAGTTCAGGTTGCGGGCCAGGCTGTCGGCCATGCCGGTGAGCGAGGTCTGCGTACTGAGGAAGGGGTTGCCGTCGTAGGCGGCGGTGGCCTTCGTGGAGTTCAGGAGTTGCACCGTGCTCTGCGACTGATAGGTGACCGGGACCAGCAGCACCACGGCTGCCACCAGACCGGCGGTCAGCAGCAGCCCGGGCAGCAGGACGTACCAGCGCCTGCGCGTGACCCGGAAGATCTCAGCGAGATCCATGGTGGTCCCCCCTTGCGGCCAAATGTTCCACGAGCATGTGTTTCAAGCGGATCATATGGGGAACGTGCGGTCGGTGGTTCCCGGCAGGTCGGTCGGTCTCTGCCGGGTGTTCGCGGTGCCCCCCTCCAGCAGCACATCGGCGATCCGGTCACTCGCGCGGCCGTCCCACAGTTCGGGCCTGCGCGGTGCGGGCGGAGCGTCCAGCACCCGGTTCACGGTGGACACGATCCGCGCCGGATCCCGGCCGGCCAGCACGTTGGTGCCCTGCTCGACGGTGATGGGGCGCTCGGTGTTGTCCCGCAGGGTCACGCACGGCACGCCCAGCGCGGTGGTCTCCTCCTGGATGCCGCCGGAGTCCGTCAGCACGATGCGGGCGGAGTCCTGCAGGGCGATGAAGTCCAGGTATCCGGCGGGCGGTACGAGCCGGATGCCGCCCGGCACCCCGATGGCGGCCAGCCGCTCCGCGGCCCGCGGATGCACGGGCAGCACGAGCGGGAGGCGGCCGGCGACCTCGCCCAGTGCCTTCAACAGGCCGGTGAGGACCTCGGGATCGTCCACGTTGGCCGGCCGGTGCAGCGTGACCAGGCCGTACTCGCCCTTGGTCAGGCCGTATTCGTCCAGGACGGTCGAGGCCCTGGCCCGCTCCAGGTTGGCCAGCAAAGTGTCGATCATGACGTTGCCGACCAGGTGGATCTGGTCGTCCCGGTACCCCTCCGCGCGCAGGTTGTCGACGGCGTCGGGCGACGGGGCCAGCAGATAGTCGCTGACCCGGTCGGTGGCGACGCGGTTGACCTCCTCCGGCATGCTCCAGTCGCGGCTGCGCAGGCCGGCCTCGACGTGGGCCAGCAGCGGCCCGGCCTTCGCGGTGACCAGGGCGCAGGCCAGGGTGGAGTTGATGTCGCCGACCACCACGACGATGTCCGGGGACACCTCGTCGAGGAGTGGTTCGAACGCGGTCATCACGCGCCCGGTCTGCTCGGCGTGGCTGCCGGAGCCGACCCCGAGGAAGCGGTCGGGCGGACGGATGCCGAGGTCGGCGAAGAACACGTCGTTCATGGCCGGGTCGTAGTGCTGGCCGGTGTGGACCAGGATCACCTCGGCGCCCCGGCGTTCCAGGGCGTCCATCACGGGTTTGATCTTCATGTAGTTGGGGCGCGCCCCGGCGACGCAGACGACTCGCGTCATGGTTCAGAGCACCTCGATCGTGGGTCCCGCCGACAGCCGGCGACGGCAGTCGAGGACAAAGGGGGCGTGTTCGGTGATGAGTTCGTAGTCGAAGCTGTCGTGGTCGGTGAGCAGGACCACCACGTCGGCAGCCGCCAGCTCCTCCGGGGTCGGCTCGACCCGTACCAGTCGGCTGTCCACCGGCAGACTCTCGACCACGTGCGGGTCCGCCGCCCTGACCTGGGCCCCCATGTCGAGCAGGAGCTGGGAGATGCGCAGGGCAGGCGACTCGCGGGCGTCGCTGGTGTTCTTCTTGTACGCCAGACCGAGCAGCAGGACACGCGAGCCGTTCACCGAACGACGTCTGTCGTTGAACAGGTCACTGATGCGGCGCGTCACGTACTCGGGCATGTGGTTGTTGATGTCGTTGGCCAGCTCCACGAAGCGGAAGCTCTGGCCGAGTTCGCGCTGCACCCGCCAGGACAGGTACGAGGGGTCGATCGGCAGGCAGTGGCCGCCGACACCCGGTCCGGGCGTGAACTTCATGAAGCCGAAGGGCTTGGTGGAGGCCGCGTCGATGGCCTGCCAGACGTCGATGTCCAGGTGGTGGGCGAACATCGCGATCTCGTTGACCAGCGCGATGTTCACATGCCGGAAGGTGTTCTCCAGCAGCTTGGCGAGTTCGGCCTCCTTGGGTGAACTCACCGGCACGGTGGTGTCGACCAGCTGCGCGTAGAAGTCCTGAACGGCCTTGAGCGAGGCCTCGTTGACCCCGGACACCACCTTCGGGGTCTCCTTGAAGCCCCAGACGGCGTTGCCGGGGTCGATCCGCTCCGGGCTGTACCCGAGGTGGAAGTCGGCGCCCGCGGCGAGACCCGAGCCGTCCTCCAGGATCGGCGCGAACAGCTCCTGGGTGGTGCCGGGATAGGTCGTCGACTCCAGGATGACGGTGGCTCCCGGGCGCAGGTACCGGGCGAGGGTGACCGCCGACTCCCTGATGTAGCGGAGGTCGGGGGTGCCCTCGTGCAGCGGGGTCGGGACCGTCACCACGGCGATGTCGAAACCGCCGCAGTCGCGGGCCGACTCGCTCGGCCGGTACGAGCCGTTGTCCAGTGCGGCACGGATCCGCTCGGAGGAGACGTCCTCGACGAAGGACTCACCGGCCGCGAGGGTCTTGATCCGCCGGGAGTCGACGTCGTAGCCGATCACCTCGTGTCCGACCTCGGCGGCTCGGATGGCCAGCGGCAGGCCGACGTATCCCTGTCCGACCACGACTACGCGCATCAGTTGCTCCTGTTCGCGGAGGCGGGTGACGGGGTGAGCCGGACGAGCTCCCGCGCCGTCATGAGGACGAAGGCAGCATTGGTGGTGAGGTAGCGCCGGCCGAGGCGGCGGGGTTCCTGCAGTGCGCGGTAGAGCCACTCGACTCCCAGCCGCTGCCAGGTCTCGGGGGCCCGCTTGGTGACCCCGGCCAGGATGTCGAAGGAGCCGCCGACTCCGTGCACGACGCGGGCGCCGGTGCGTTCGCCGTAGGCGGCGGTGAAGATCTCCTTCTTCGGCGAGGTCATGCCGAGGAACAGCATCTGGGCGCCGCTGTCGGCGATCGCGCCGGCGATGGATTCCTGCTGGGAGTCGTCGAAGTAGCCGTTGCGGCTGCCGGCCACCTTCAGGCCGGGGAAGCGGTCGGCCACCCGGCGCAGCATCTCCTCCAGCACCTCTTCCTTGGCGCCCAGGAAGTACACGGAGATGCCCGCCGTCTCGGCCTCGGCCAGCAGCCGCATGAACAGGTCGATGCCGGCCACCCGTTCGGGCAGCGGGGCGCGCAGTACCCGGCCGGCCCAGACGACGGCCTGTCCGTCGGCGACGACGAGATCGCAGCCGGCCACCGCGTCGGCGAGCCGCGGATCGCGCCGCATGTTCACCAGCTTCGCGGCGTTGACCACCCCGATCTCCAGCTGTCTTCCGTCACGGACCGCTTCGAGGCAGGCCTCCACGGTCTCGTCCATGGTCAGCGGGTCCAACTCGACCCCGAACAGGGTCTGGCGCGCGCTCATATTCGTCCCCCCAGCCAGGCGTGCAGCATCCAGCCGAATTCGTACGGCCGGCATTCGCGGTCCACGGAGACCGGGCGGTACACCCGGTCCAGGGACTTCAGCCGGAGGTTCGGAGCGACTCGGGTGCCGAGTCCTCGGGCGGCGCGTACCGCCTTCTTCGGGTCGCCCCGGTAGACCTTGCGCCAGGTGACGCCGAGTCCGTCGAGGATCATCGGCTCCTCGCTGCCTGGATGGGCGGCCAGTTCGGGCACGTCCGTCATCCAGCGCAGACCCTTGCGGATCGACGCGCCGAAGTTGCTGCCGCCCGCGTCGGTCAGATCGAACAGGGCGGTCGGCGCCATCGCGTGCTGGTGGACGCTGTAGACCGGGTAGCCCTCCACGACACCGCCGGTGCGCGCGTCGTAGTGCCACCACCACTGCCCACCGTCGCCCTGCAGTTCACAGATGCGCGCCGCGCACGCCTCGGAGGCGGCCAGCGCCTCCGGATCGCCGTCGCCGCTGGCGTGCGCGCGGGCCAGGGCCTGGAGCGGATACGTCTGGTCGGCGAAGCAGGTCACGTGCGACCGGTACCAGGGCACCAGGCCGGGCCCGGTGGCGTGGGGGAACAGTGGGCTGTCCCCGATCCGGGCCCGCAGAAGGCGGTCCCGGGCTGCGGTGAAACGTCTCTCCACATCGACCGTGCTTCGAGCCGCCGCGA
The DNA here is from genome assembly GCF_010548275.1 of Streptomyces sp. SID12488. Taxonomy (GTDB): domain Bacteria; phylum Actinomycetota; class Actinomycetes; order Streptomycetales; family Streptomycetaceae; genus Streptomyces. The sequence goes on along the minus strand of NZ_JAAGLT010000014.1, from coordinate 125,065 downwards.
GGGCGGACAGCACCCATGCCGCCTCGACGGTGTACTGCGGCCGGCCCTCGTCGTCCAGGGCGTCCACGTGCGCGAGGGCGTCGGACAGCTTGGGGTGGTCGGTCTCGGCGGCGGCCCACGCGATCAGCGCCGCGTCACCGAGGTTGGTCACCGCGGGCAGCGACTGCACCAGCAGCCCCGTGAACTCCTGCACCGTATGACCGCCGAGCACGGCGCGCTGGCGGTCCTCGGGGAGGTACCGGGCGCCCAGCGCGGTGATGGCCGCGTACCGGGTGCTGGTCCCGCGCCGCTCCAAGGTCCAGGAACCGCCGGGGGCTTCCCGCCCGATCATGGTGAAGACGAAGGTCTCACCGCCGGGAAGCAGCATCGACGGCAGCCCCGACTCGGCGACCGTGAGCAGCCGTTGGGCGAGCACGAGCAGCGCTGGTTCCTCACGACCGAGCGCTGCCAGACGTGTGGTGGTCATGTTTTGGGCACACCAACCCCCCTGTGGGTCCTGTGGTGAACAGACTGGTGACCGCTGCGGCACGGAATGGGCACACGGCGGAATCAAACGTCAGACATCGGACATCAGACGTCAGGAATCAGACATCAGGCATCACGTGTCGGACGTAAGGCGTCGGAGCGGTTGTCGCTCCTCGCTTTCGGCACAGGCGTATCCACCCGGTAACCCCCCCTGGGCACTGGTCAGTGTGCTCATTGTGCTTGGTCTGCATACTTCGCACACATGTTATGCCTGTAGATGTTCGAAGATTTGCGTTTTGTGGGACATGGAAGTTACGCGTGCTCGACGAGCTCGCCGTCCTTCTCCTGGTACAGCGCGCCCGTGTCGGGGCACTCCCATACGCCCGACTCGCCTTCGCGCTCGGTGAGTCGGGCGCCCGCCCGGCCGACCCAGCCGATCCGCCGCGCGGGGACGCCGGCCACGAGCGCGAAGTCCGGCACGTCCCGGGTCACCACGGCGCCCGCCGCGACGAGCGCCCAACGGCCGATGCGCACCGGTGCCACGCACACCGAGCGGGCCCCCACCGACGCGCCCTCGTCGACGACCACCGCCACGGCCTCCCAGTCGCCGCCGCGCTTGAGCCGGCCCTCCGGGTCCACCGAGCGGGGGAAGTGGTCGTTGGTGAAGACCGCCGCCGGGCCGACGAACACCCCGTCGCCGAGGACCGCGGGTTCGTAGACCAGCGCGTAGTTCTGGAGCTTCACGTTGTCGCCGATTCGCACCCCTGGGCCGACATACGCTCCCCGGCCCACGATGCACCCACTGCCCAGCCGGGCGTCCTCCCGTATCTGCGCCAGATCCCAGACCGTGGTCCCGTCGCCGATCGTGGCCGTCTCGTCGACCTGGGCGGTCGGCTGGATCCTGGAACTCACCTGGTGGAACCTTTCTTCATCGGGACAACAGCAGTGGTTTCACCAGATCACCATACTTACGCCGGATCAAGAGGTGACGGTGGCCTGCTTGCCCGCACGCGGGCCGGCGCGATGTTCCGGCGGACCCGGCCTGGAGGGGTGGTTGACGGCCAAAACGAGGCATCCGCGCGGTCGCTTCACAGAATTCACACCGAAGTTCTTCAGCTCTTTAAGTTTCAAGCGCTACGCTCGACGGCAGTCGAGTGGCCGACGGCGCCCACACGCCCCGGCACTCGCTCCCCCCACAGGCACAGGAGACTCGGCGTGCGTGACGGCGACGTAGTAGTGATCGGCGGCGGCTATGCCGGCGTGCGGCTGGCGAAACGACTGGACGAGACGGCGAACGTCACGCTGGTGGACCGCAAGGAGGTCTTCTTCCACCGTATTGCCTCCCTACGGGCCGGCGTGCACCCGGAATGGACGGTCACTCCGTTCATTCCGTACGACCGACTGCTGAGGAACGGCCGGATGGCTGTGGGCAAGGTGGTCGGTGTCGACACCGCCGAGCGGCAGGTGGTGCTGGCCACGGGGGAGCGCCTCCCGTACGACGTGGTGGTGATCGCCACCGGCGCCGACTACCCGGAACCGGCCCGCTTCACCGGCACCACCGTCGAGGAGGCGGCCCAGTCGTTCGCCGGGCACCAGCGGAACATCGCCGCCGCGGAGCATGTCCTCGTCGTCGGAGGCGGGCCCTCCGGCGTCGAACTCAGCGCCGAGATCCGCCTGGCCCGGCCGGACGCCCGGGTCACCCTTGCCCACTCCGGGCCGACACTGCTCCATGCCACGGGCAGCGAACGGGCCGGGAACAGGGCCCGTTCCTGGCTGGAAGCCCACGACGTGGAGGTCCGGCTCGACTCCTTCATGTCACCCGGCAACGACTTCGGGACCTACCGCGACGCCCACGGCAACGTCATCGACGCCGACCTTTCCTTCTGGGCCACGGGCACCACCCCCAACACCTTCTGGCTGCGCATGGCCGGGCACAGCGACTGGCTGAACCCCTCCGGCCATGTGAGGGTCGACCGGACGCTCCGGGTCGAGGGCTGGCCGGACGTGTTCGCGGTCGGCGATGTGAACGACGTCAGCGAACTCAAGATCACGCCCGTCGCGCTCGCCCAGGCGGACCTCGCCTTCCACAACATCCGTGCCTACCTCCAGGGTTCGGGCAAGCACCGCAGGCAGCCGCGCTTCTATCGTCCGATCCACCGCACCCCGCTCGTCGTACCGTTCGGCGCCGCCGACGGAGTGACCATGGTGCCCGTGCCCGGCGGAGAGACCGCGGTCCTCGGGGGCCGCACCGCCACCATGGCCAAGGCCAAGACCCTCATGACCCCCTACATGAGGCGCCAACTCGGATACACGGCCGCCTGCCCCCCCCCCCGCGTGGAGACCGCGTGGAGGCGGCGCGGCGGTCATGTGGAAGCCGTCTCCACCGGATCCTCAACTGTGGCTTGTGCCCCCGTTGTTACTCCGCCGTACGCCCTGCGGTAGGGTCCCTCCGTTTCCAACTACCGGCTGAACGTAAGCCGGTACGGGGAGTGTTGGAGGGGCGGCGCGACGATGAAATCCCAGTGGGGCGACGGCGGATCCGTGGACCTGGACGACACGCGGTTGGAGGAGATGTCCCCTGAACCGTTGCTGACCAGGGACTACGAGACGCGTCCCGCGCTCGTGTACGAACGGCTGCGGCAGCGGCACGGCCCGGTCGCGCCGGTCGACCTGCTGGGCGTGCCCGCCTGGCTGGTTCTGGGCTACCGGGAGTCGCTCCAGGTCCTGCAGGACGACGACGGCTGGCCGAAGGGGCTGGAGAACTGGCGGGCCCGCTCGGAGGGCCGGGTACCCGCCGACTGGCCGCTCGGACCGTCCCTGGAAGTCAACCATGTGCTGATCCAGGGCGGCCCCGGATACCGGCCGTTGCGGGCCGCGTGGGACGTGGCGCTGAAACCGTTCCAGGACCCGGGCCACCCTCAGGCGAGGCGGCTGAAGAGGGCCGTCACCGAGTACGCCGACGAACTGATCAGCCTGATGGGCCAGGGCGGCAGCACGGGCCTGGCGGATCTGTCCGCCCAGTTCTCCCGGCCCCTGCCGCTGATGGTGGCCAGCCGTCTGCTCGGCTTCCCCGGTTCACAGGGCGACGACGCGCTGATGGACATGTGGCGGGTACTGGACGCGGGCCCGGACGCGGAGCCCGCCCTTGAGCGGCTGCTGGCGACGCTGGCCGAACTGGCGGCGCTGAAACTGGACAAGCCCGGGGACGACTTCCCGTCGTACCTGATAGCCGCGCACCCCGAACTCTCGCTCGACGAACTGGCCCGCGAGCTGTTCATGCTGCTGGGCATGACCTCCGACCACGTCGGCATCCTCATCTCCAACACGGTGGTCGAGGTCATCTCCGGCGAGGGCGGCGTGCGGGCCAGCCTGTCGGCCGGGATGGTCAGGGAGACCATGAACCGGGTGGTCATGCGCAAGCCGCCGCTCGTCAACTTCGTGCCCCGCTTCGCGGCCAAGGACATGGCCCTGGGCAAGTACACGATCCGCGCGGGCGACCCGGTGTGGGTCTCCTCCGCAGCGGCGCACGCCGACCCCCTCTTCGCCGAGAACGTGTGCCCGAGCACCACGGTCAGCACCCGGGCGCATCTGTCGTGGGGTGCCGGCCCGCGCCAGTGCCCGGCGCGCGAGCTCGCGTCGACGGTCGCGTCGGTCGGAGTGGGCCGGCTCTTCGAGCGGTTCTCGCACCTGGAACTCGCCCTGCCCGTCGACCAACTGCCCTGGCGCTCCTCGCCGTTCATGCGCGGCCTGCGATCACTGCCGGTCCGGTACGAACTCGCCCCGGTGCCCGAGCGACGCTTGGCGTACGACCCGGTGACGCAGTCCGCCGAGACGGAACTGCCGGACCCGTCGGCTCGGCAGCGCTCCTCGCTGTGGCGCTATCTCACGGGGCTGATCCGCACCGGCCGCTGACGCAACCACCGCCTCCGGCCGCCCTGTTGGGCGCGACGAGGTTTCGCGTGACCCTGGCTCGGTGGCTCGGCCACCGGCGACTGACCGTGTCCGCGTCGGGGCGCCGGTTCGGGTCTGCCGGGCGCTGATCAGGCGCCGTACACCGGCGCGGGGGAAGGCGCTTCGGTGAGCAGTCCGTGTACCGCCGGGCCGATCTCGGCGGGGGTCCAGCGGCGGTCGCGTACCCGCTGGGGTCCGTGCTGCCAGCCGTCGGCGAGGCCGATCATGCCGCCCTCGACCTCGAAGACGCGGCCGGTGACGCCGCCCGACCCGGCCGACGCCAGCCACACCACCAGCGGCGAGACGTTGCCGGGGTGCGGGGCGTCGAAGCCGGACTCCGGTGCGCGCATCTTCTCGGCGAACGCCTCGACGCCCTCGGTCATCGGGGTTCGGGCGGAAGGGGCGATCGCGTTCACGGTCACGCCGTACCGGGCCAGTTCGGCGGCGGCGATCACGGTGAGCGCCGCGATGCCCGCCTTCGCGGCGCCGTAGTTGCCCTGCCCGACGCTGCCCGACAACCCGGCACCCGAACTGGTGTTGACGACCCGGGCGTCGACCGGCCGGCCCTGCTTGCTCTGTTCCCGCCAGTACGCGGCAGCGTGCCGCAGCGGCGCCGCATGCCCCTTGAGGTCGACCTTCAGGACCAGGTCCCAGTCCGCCTCGGTCATGGACACCAGCATTCGGTCGCGGTTGATGCCCGCGTTGTTCACCAGGGCGTGCAGCGCGCCGAACTCTGTGACGGCCCGCCCGATCAGCCGCTCCGCGTACCCCCAGTCACTGACATCGCCCAGATCGGCGACAGCGGTGCCACCGGCGGCCCCGATCTCCTCGGCCACCGCTTTCGCGGCCTCGCCCAGGTCGTTGACCACGACCCGGGCCCCCTCGGCCGCCAGCGCGAGAGCGTGCTCGCGCCCCAGGCCCTGCCCCCCTCCGGTGACGACGACGACCCGGTCCCGACAGATTCCGCTCACGTGGCTGCTCCTTCGCTGACGATGTCCGGACCGGCCGCAACCGTGCCGCCGTTGGCCCTGGTCTCCTCGGTCACCGCGTTCACGGTTCTGCCCGGGTCGTTGACCACGACCCGGATCCTCTCGCCGGGCGGCGCGAGGGTGTCCTGGCGACCGCAGCCCTGCCCTGCTCCGGTGGCGACGACCCGGTCCGGAGGGATTCCGCTCACGTGGCTGCTCCTTCGCCGGCGATGTCCGCCGCCCCGGCGAGGCCCAGCCGCCGTGCGATGGACTCGCGGTGCTCCGTCGGCCCGCCCCAGTCCGCGCCCAGTGCCCAGGCCCGTTTGGCGTACAGATGGAGGTCGTACTCGGTGGTGTACCCCATGGCGCCATGGCACTGGATCGCCGTACGGGCCGCTTTCCGGGCCGCTTCCGAGGCGAGCACCTTGGCCATCGACGTCCGTACGGCGGTCTCCGGATCCCCGGCCGACTGCGCCCAGCCCGCCGCGAGGACCGCCGGCCGGGCGAACCGTACCGCCAACTCCACATCGGCCAGGGCGTGTTTGACCGCCTGGAACGAGCCGACCGGCACACCGAACTGGTGCCTCTCCCGGACATGGGCCACGGTCAGTTCGAGCATCCGGCCGGCCAGCCCGACCAGCAGGGCGGATGTGGCCAGCACCCCGCGCCGGTAGGCGACGGCCAGTTCGGCGGGCCCCTCGGCAAGCAACAGCCCCCCGCCCGCCCGGGCGTGGACCCGGGCCAGCCGCCGTGAGCCGTCCACCGATTCGACCGGCTCGGTCTCCACCTCGTCGCTTGTGTACAGGCGCAGCCCGTCACCCTGGAGTACGGCGATCAGGTCGGCGCGTGCGGCGAAGGGGACCGGGGCATCGGGGGTGAGGGACACGGTGAGCAGCGCCGATCCCCGCAGTACGGCCGGGAGTTGGGGCGCACCCGCGGCGGCGAGCAAGGGCGCGCCGACGGCCACGACCTCGGCGGCGGGTACTGGCAGGCCGCTGCGGCCGAGCGTCTCCATCAGCGCCGGCAGCGCGTTCTCGTCGAGACCAAGACCGAGACCGAGACTGTTGCCTTCGGCGTTCTCCGCTACCAGGGCGCCGGTGACACCGACGCCGGCCAGCGTGCGCCACACGGCGTCGACGCTCTCGGTGCGGCCACCCGGCCACCCGGCCCGGATCTGTTCGGCGCCGGCCTGCTTGGCCAGCACCTCGCCTGCGGCCTCGGCGAGAGCCGCGTCCCGTTCGGTTACGGCGAAGCGCATCGTTTCCGGTCACCTCCTCGGCAGGCCGAGCAGCCGCTCGGCGACGATGTTGCGCTGGATCTCGTTCGTGCCGGCGTAGATGGGGCCCGCCAGGGAGAAGAGGAAGCCCCGGCTCCAGGGCCCGTCGACCTCCGCCTCGGGCCCGAGGAGTTCGGCGGCCATCTCGTGCAGGGCGATGTCGAGCTGGGACCAGAACAGCTTGTTCAGGCTGGACTCGGCGCCGACCTGCCGCCCCTCGACGATCGAGGTGACCTGTTCCAGGGTGAACAACTCGTAGGCCTGGGCCTCGATCCACGACTGCACGACCCGGTCCCTATGCGCCCCCGGCCCCTCCTCCCGCGCCAGGTCGAGCAGCCGGTCGGCGGTGCGCAGGAAACGGCCGGGGGAGCGCAGGGTCAGCCCGCGCTCGGACCCGGTCGTCGCCATCGCCACCCGCCAGCCCTCCCCGACCCCGCCGAGCACGTCGGCGTCGGGCACGGATACGTCGTCGAGGAAGACCTCGGCGAACCCCTCATCGCCGTCGAGGCGTTCGAATCCGCGGACCGTGACTCCGGGCGCGTCCAGCGGAACAAGGAAGTACGTGAGGCCGCGGTGGCGCTCCGCCTCCGGGTCCGTACGGAAGAGACCGAACAGGTGGGTGCAGAAGGCGCCACGGGTCGTCCAGGTCTTCTGGCCGGTCAGGCGCCAGCCACCGGTCCCCTCGTCGCGGACCGCCCGGCTGCGGATAGCCGCGAGGTCGCTGCCCGCGCCGGGCTCGGACCAGCCCTGCGCCCACAGGTCCTGGGCGGCGGCCATCCTCGGCAGGATGCGCCGCTGCTGCTCCTGCGTACCGAACGCGAAGACGGTCGGGGCCAGCAGGAAGATGCCGTTCTGCGTGACCCGCGCGGGCGCCCCGGCCCGGTGGTACTCGTCCTCGAAGACCAGCCACTCCCACAGGGACGCGTCCCGGCCGCCGTACGCCTCCGGCCAGGACACGACCGACCAGCGGGCCTCGAACAGTGCACGCTCCCACTCCAGATGGGCGGCGAACCCCGCGCGGGTGTCACCGGACGGGAGAGGGCCGCGCGGCACGTTCGCCGCCAGCCACTCCCGCGCCTCCTGCCGGAACGCCTCCTCCTCCGGGCTCCAGGTGAGATCCACGGCTCACCCCTCCCCGTCCGTACGGCCGCCGAAGGTGTCGCGGACCTCGGCGGCGACGCCCGACAGGTTGATCTCGAAGGTGAAGCCCTGTTCGTAGCGGTAACTGCGCTTGACGTCCCACAGGTCGATGCCGTTGAAGGCTTCCTTGGCGGCGCGGATCACCATCGGGTTCTTCGCGGCGATGTCGGCGGCGACCTCCAGCGCGCGGTCCCGCAGCCGGTCGGCCGGGACGACGTCGAGCACCGAACCGAAGGCGTGCAACTCGGCGGCGGACGCGGTGGCGCAGGTGTACATCATGGCCCGGGCCCTGTGCTGCGGGACGAGACGTGACAGGTGCGTCGCGGCGCCCAGCGCGCCCCGTTCCACCTCGGGCAGCCCGAAGTAGGCGTCTTCGGCCGCGACGATCACGTCCGAGTTGCCGACCAGACCGATTCCGCCGCCCAGACAGAAGCCATGGACCGCGGTGACGACCGGCACCGCGCAGTCGTAGACCGCGGCGAACGCGGCGAAGCAGCCCCGGTTCACCCCGATGACGGCGGTGTGGCCGGGGTCGGCCTGCAACTCCTTGATGTCCACGCCCGCGTTGAAACCGCGGCCCTCGGCGCGCAGCAGCACGACCCGCACGTCCGGGTCGCGGCCCAACTGCTCCACCGTTGCCGCCAGTTGGTACCAGCCCGCCACCGGCAGGGCGTTGACCGGCGGGCAGTCGACGACGACCTCGGCGATACCGCGCCCGTCGACGGCGGCCTTGATGATTTCAGTGCCCATGGGCTCTCTCCCTGTATCGCGGGCCGGATCGCGGCGCGGCCGACCGTGGTCACCGCTCACTGCTTCGCTCCGGCGCTGGTCAGACGGGTGAGGACGGCGTCGGCCTCCGCGACGATGCGTTCGACGAGTTCGGCGCAGCTGGGCAGGTCGTCGATGACGCCGGCGACCTGGCCGGAGGCGAGGGTGCCCAGGTCCGTCCGGCCGTCGACCATGCTGGCGCGGAGCATCATCGGGGTGTTGGCCGCCATCACGATCTGGGACCAGCCCAGTTCATGGCCGCGGCGCATCGCCAGTCCCTCGCGGACCAGGTCGGACCACGAGGTGCCGGAGATCTTCCGGAACGCGACGGCGTGCCGCAGCGAACGGACCAGGCGCGCGGGCGCCCGTTCCCGCAGCAGCCGTTCCACCGCCTCGGTGCGCAGTACGCGCTGGGGGACGCCGTCGAGGAGCGGGGTGACGACGGTGTCGGTGACGCCCCGCCCGAGGTACTCGGCCTTGACCGAGTCGCGCACGGTGCTGTCGCTGGTCAGCAGGAACCGCGTGCCCATCGCGATGCCCACGGCACCCTGCGCGAGCGCGGCCACCAGTCCCCGCCCGTCGCGGAACCCGCCGGCCGCGATGACCGGGATGTCGACCGCGTCCACAACCTGCGGGAGCAGGATCGAGGTGGGTACGCCCCCGGTGTGGCCGCCGCCCTCGCTGCCCTGCACGACGACCGCGTCCACACCCCACGCCTGGACCTTCTCGGCGTGGCGGCGGGCGCCGATGGACGGGATGACGACCAGCCCGGAGTCCTTGAGCTTCCGGATGACGCGTTCCTGGGGCGCGAGTGCGAAGGACGCGATCCGCACGCCCTCGCGCACCAGCAGGTCACCGCGTTCCAGGACGTCGGGAGAGTCGCCGCGCATGTTCACCCCGAACGGCGCGTCGGTGCGTTCCCGAACGGCGCGGATGGCGTCCCGGGTCTCGTCGAGGGAGAGCGTCGCACTGGCCAGGACGCCGAGCCCGCCGGCCGCCGCGGTGGCCGCCGTCAGTTCGGGGCCGGACACATACCCCATGCCGGTCTGCACGATGGGGTAGCGGACGCCGACCAGGTCGCACAGCACGGTGTGCAGGGCGGGATGGACAGGGGCGATGGGGGCGCTCATACCGGGTCTCCTTCGCGCGCCGCTCGCCGGGGCGGGGACGAATCCAGGGCCCGGCTTCCGAGGGGTTGTCGGTCTGGTCAACGTAACCTAACAAGTGTTTGATAGGTAAGACTCCGTAAGGGTGAGAGCGTGGGAGGGATCAGTCCATGGGTGACAAGTCGATGTCCCTGGAGGACTTCGTGGGCACCGTCGAGTCGGGGATGACGATCGGTATCGGCGGGTGGGGATCGCGACGCAAGCCGATGGCACTTGTGCGGCAACTCCTGCGTTCCGACGTGCGCGATCTGACCGTCGTCACGTTCGGCGGCCCGGACGTGGGGCTGTTGTGCGCGGCGGGGAGGGTCCGCAAGCTCGTCTACGGTTTCGTGTCCCTGGACAGCATCGCCCTCGACCCGCACTTCCGCGCCGTACGGGAGCGGGGCGGTGTGGAGACCGCCGAGTACGACGAGGGCATGTTCGTCACCGGTCTGCGGGCCGCCGCGAGCCGACTGTCCTTCCTGCCCACGCGCGCGGGCCTCGGCTCCGACGTCCTCACGATGAACCCGGACCTGGTGACGATCGCCTCCCCGTACGCCGACGAGGAGTACGTCGCGATGCGGGCCCTGCGGCTCGATGTCGCGCTGGTGCACGTCAACCGGGCCGACCGGGCGGGCAACGCCCAGTATCTGGGACCGGACCCGTACTTCGACGACCTGTTCGCGATGGCCGCCGACCGCTGCTATGTGAGCACCGAGCGCATCGTGGAGCCGCAGGACCTGCTCGCCGCCGGGCCCGCGCAGTCACTGCTGATCAGCCGGCTCTTCGTCAACGGGGTCGTCGAGACACCCCGTGGCGCCCACTTCACCTCGTGCGATCCCGACTACGGGCGGGACGAGGCATTCCAAGCGCACTACGCGTCGGCGGCGCGGGACGCCGACTCCTGGCAGCTGTTCCGCAAGACCTTCCTCGACGGCGACGAACAGGCGTACCACGAGGCCGTCGCGGGGTTCCACGCAGACCGCGACGGACAGGAGGAGGGGCGATGAGGGAGATCACCCGGGCCGAGGTGTGCGCCGCGGCCTGCGCCGACGCATGGCGCGACGCCGGAGAGGTGCTCGCGCACACGGCCGGTGTGCTGCCCTCGGTCGGAGCACGGCTCGCCCGCCTGACGACCAGCCCGGACCTGGTGCTGACCGACGGCGAGGCCTACTTCATGAGCGATCCGCCGCCGCTCGGCAAAACCGCCGCGGACGGGGGCGTCGTCGAGGGCTGGGTGCCGTACCGGCGGGTCTTCGACATCGTCGCCAGCGGCCGTCGTCAGAGCATGATGGGGGCCAGCCAGATCGACCGCTACGGGAACCAGAACATCTCCCTCATCGGCGACTGGCGCCGTCCCACGCGGCAGCTCATCGGTGTGCGCGGCGCCCCGGGCAACACGGCCAATCACCGCACCGACTACTGGGTCGCCCGGCACAGCCCGAAGGTCTTCGTCGAGAAGGTCGACGTGGTCTGCGGTGTGGGCAACGACCGCGCGCGCGGCGCCAAGGGCCTCGGATTCCACGACCTCGGCGTGGTGATCACCAACCTCGCGGTTCTCGACTACGGCGACGACGGACGGCTGCGCGTACGCTCGCTTCATCCCGGCGTCACCGCGGACGAGGTCCACGCGAACACTGGCTTCGAACTCGACGCGACCGACGCCCCCGAGACCCGTCTGCCCGACGAGACCGAACTGCGGCTCATCCGCGAGGTCGTCGACCCGCGCGGCCTGCGCGAGCGCGAGGTGAGCCGGGGCGCCGGGTCGTAGGACCCGGCACCCCGGCTCGTCATCGGGACAGTCGGCCGGTCAGCAGTTCGAGTTGGTCTGGGTGAGCAGGCCGAGGCGCCACGGCAGGGTGTTGTAGTCGCCGGTGGCGCTGGGGTTCATGCCTGTCATGTGAGTGAGGTGCGGTCAGGGGGTGGACAGCTCGAAGCGGGCGATGTGGACCGAGCCGCCGAGCGCCTGGGTGGCGTGGTTGAAGAGGGCGAAGCGGTAACCCATGAAGAACTGCCAGCTGTTACCCATGGTGAAAGCAGGCCCCAGCCGGACGAAGTTGACGCCGTCGGTGCTGTAGGAGAACGTCCCCGGGCGCGACGACCCGGGCCGGATGTCGGCCGTGGCGCGCAGCCAGACCCGGCCCCCGGAGACCCCGGCGCTCGCGGCCTCGTACCCCGTGCCGGTGGTGTTCCAACTGCCGTCCATGGTCAGCCCGTTGACCATCACCACTCGGTTCGCGCCGCCGTCGCGCCTGACGCCGATCCACGCGGAGGAGTCACGCAGAAGCGCGAGTCCGGCGCGGTCGCCGTCCCGCATCGCCGAGAAGTCCAGCTGGACGGTGGCGGTCGAGGTGGGGCCCTGGATGCGGTGCGTGAGGGTGTTGCGGGCCCAGTACAGGTCGTTGGTGACGGTCGCGGTCCGCAGGGTCAGTCCGTTGCCGACCGACCACTTGGTGTTGTCCGGGTTGTGGTTCCACTCCCACTTCGGCTTGAGCGTCGTACCGTCGAACGTGTCGACGCCGATCATCGGGGTGACCTGCCGGGGCGGCGTCGGGACGACGGGACCGGGATACGACGCGCCCCACCTGTTGTTGACGAGCTGCACGACAGGCCAGCCGTCCGAGGTCCAGGTGACCGGCGCCAGCACGGGGACCCGGCCGCCGGGAAAGGCGTCCACGAAGGCCAGGTAGTACCAGGCCCCGTTCTGTGTCTGCACGAGCCCGCCCTGGTGCGGGACACCGCCGCCGGAGATCGGCCCGGGCAGGTCGAGGAGAACCTGCCGCAGGGTGTACGGGCCGAAGGGGCCGCTCGTCGACTTCAGGATGTACTGGCCGTTGGCCGGGCGGGTCAGGAAGATGTAGTGGTTCCCGTTGATCCGGTAGAAGCGGGAGCCCTCCAGGGTGCCGATGCTCGACGGCGTGCTGAACACCTGCTGAGCACGGACCTGCGTACGGCCGTCCGCCGAGAGCTGGGCCACGCTGATCGTGCTGTTGCCGTACGCCACGTACAGGGTGTCGTCGGTGTCGACGAGCAGACCCGCGTCGTAGTAGGCCGTGTTGAGCGTCGTGAGCCGGTTCCAGGGACCCTCGACGCTGGTGGCGGTGTAGAGATAGGTGCGGGCGAAGTCGATCTGGCCGAGCCAGTAGAAGGTGCGGTTGCTCGGGCGGTAGGCGAGAGACGACGCCCAGATGCCGCGTACGTAGCCGCGGGCGCCGTTCAGGTCGTACTTGGACCCGAAGTCCAGGACCGGCACGGAGTGGCCGGCGAACTCCCAGTTCACCAGGTCGTACGAGCGGAGGATCGGCGCCCCGGGGGAGTAGTGCATCGTCGACGCCGAGTAGTAGTACGTGTCGCCGACGCGGATGATGTCGATGTCCGCGAAGTCCTGCCAGAGCACGGGGTTCGTGTACTGCGCGGCTACGGCTGCGGCTGCTGTTCCGGGCAGGGCCGCTCCCACGACCAGACCGGTCGCCGCGGTCAGCGCGTTCCGGCGCGTACGGGGTTGATGTAGCCATGACATGTGAGCGCTCCTCTTGTCTGGGGGCTAAGAGGTGTGCGAAGTCGGGCGGTGGCGAGGAACCGGGCTCTTAGTGTTCGAAATGTCGAACGTTGGCCGCGTCTTCGGGCATCTTGGATACTAGAAGGCGCGCGGCGCGCGTCAATACCCCTCGCATCATTCGCTTTTCACGTCGAAAGGTTTCGTTACTGCTTGCCTGTGAGCAGCCGCCGCGGATTGGCGATACGGAAGGCGTACGCCGTAGCTCCGCCCAGACCGAATCCAGGGTGCAGCGGCGGCTCCGCGTACGGCCGGTCCGAGCCCTGCACGACGGCGCCGGCGCCGAGGGCGCGGACGATCGCGTCGACGGCACGAGGACCGTAGGACGACGTGTCGACGAAGACGCCCGGGTCCACGTGTCCCTCCGGGCCGCCGCCCCGGGCCGCGAAACGCTCCCCGTGCAGAGGGGCTAGCCCGGCCAGCAGGGCGAAGCACACGCGCAGGTGCGGATGGCGGGACCGACCGAAGGCGCGGAAGGCGAACCAGGCGGCGTGCATCTGCTGGACGTACGGGACCATCGCCGGCCACCAGCCGGGGCCCGACGGCTCGCCGGCCGCCGGTCCCGGATGGACGAACAGCGGCAGGTCGCGTTCTTCGAGCAGGTCGAGGAGGGGAGCGCACCGCGCGTAACCGGAGGCGTCGGCGAGGGCGTTCGCCGGGAGCTGGAGGCCGGCGAACCCTCGGTCGAGGTCCTTGGCTGTCGCGTTCGCGTCGATCTCCCGGACGCAGGCTGCGGCCCAGGCGTCGAAAGGTTTCGGGAGCGCGGCCGATCCGTCGTGATACGCGTCGAGCAGGGGTCGAGCCTCGGCGGCGGGCAGCCACTCCACGCCGATCGGGGCGGACAGCGAGACGAGCACCCGGCCGAGGCCGTCCGCGGCGGCGAGTTCCGCACGGCCGGCTATGTCGTGGTCGGCGGGTCGGATCTCGTAGGGCGGCTCACCATGCAGGTACAGGGTCCAGCCGTCGAGGAACGGTGGTTCGCGGCGCGAGCGCAGGGCCGTCACCAGCGAGGGGGTCCACAGATGCTGGTGCACGTCGACGCTGGTCATGACGTTCCTCCCACCGGGGGTGACGATTCTTCCAGGATCGCGCGCAGCGCGCCCCGGACGTCGTCGGACCCCAGGATGCCCTGACTCACCGCCTCCACGTCCACCCCGCAGGGCCGGTCGTCGCCGAGGCGGGGCACCGCCGCGCGGATCGACCGGTGCAGAAACCCGGGTCCATGCCCCAGGGCGGCCGGCGCCGCCAGGTCAACCGCCTGCGCGGCGACCACGGCCTCCACGGCGAGCAGCAGCCGCAGCCGGGCGAGGATCGTGGCCAGCCGCCGTGCTCCGAGGGACGCGTTGGTCGAGTCGTCCTCGACGGCGTCGGCGCCGTGCCGGGGATCGATGCACACCGGTACGGACAGCATGCGGATCTCGGCGACGAGTGCCTGCGCTGTCTTGGTCAGGGGCGCGAAGCCCGAGCGCTCCGGCCCGTACGGCGAGAGGTTCGCGGGCAGTCCGCTGACGGCGGGGTCGAGCAGCCGGCGCATGCGCTCGGCGGAGATCGACGCCGTCTGGGTCAGGGACAGGGCGAGGGTGTCGAGGGCGAGGGCCAGCGCCGGGGTGTGGAAGTTGCCGGAGGAGAGGATCTCGCCGGTGTCGGGCAGCACCACCGGGTTGTCGCCGCAGCCGTTCAGCTCCGGATCCAGGGCGGTGCCGGCGAAGTCCAGGGCCGCGTACGCGGCGCCGTGCACCTGGGCGGCGCAGCGCAGGCTGACCGGGTCCTGGACCCGCCGCGCGTTGCGCGGATCGCCCAGCTCACCGCCGTCCAGCAGGACGAGCAGTTCGCGGGCGGCACGGGCCTGTCCGGGGGCGGGGCGCAGGCCCAGTACCCGGGCGTCGAGCGGACTCGTGTTGGCCCGGAAACCCTCGTAGGTCAGTGCCGTGACCGCCTGGGCCAGGGTGAGGAGCGCGGCGGCCTCGTGCAGGACGAGCGCGCCCTGTCCGGCCGCCAGCGGGCTCGCGCTGCACAGCACATGCCCGTCCTTGGGGCCGAGTACGGCCGGCGCGAGATCCGCCCGCCGCAGTGCCGTGGCGCCGTCGAGCACCTCCCCGTCGAACTCGGCGCTGCCCTCGCCGATGACGACCAGGCCGACATGCGCCGACTGGCACAGGTCGGAGGCGCCGATCGACCCCACCTCGGGGATCACTGGATGCACCCGCGCGTTGAGCATCGCCACGAGCAGGCGCGGGATCTCCGGCCGCACCCCGCTGCCGCCGCCCGCGATGCCGTTCACCCTGGCGAGGACTGCGGCGCGTACGACCGGGACCGGCAGCGGATCACCGACCGCGTTCGCCCGTCCCCGAACCGTACGGACGCTGAACTCCGCCAGCTCGGTGCGCGGCAGGGCGTAGGAGGAGCGGGTGCCGAGTCCGGTCGTCAGGCCGTACGTTGGCACCTGGCGGTCGACGATGTCCTCGACGACGGCCCGCTCGCGCTCCAGCCGAGGCAGCACCTCGTCCGCGAGGACGACCTGGGCGCCGTGGTGGGCGACGGCGACGACATCGTCGTACGACAGTGTCCGCCCGTCGACGACGACCTCCGTGGTGCCGATCCCGGTGCCGTTGCCGGTCATGAGAAGCGGAGTTTCTGGCCGAGGCCGCGCTCCTCGGCCTTCCGCAGCATGGCGGCGCCCAGCGCGATGTCGGAGAGGGAGAGGCCGCGGTGCCAGAACAGGTTCGTCTCCGCGGGGCTCTCCCGGCCGGGTTTGCGGCCCACGACGATGTCGCCCAGCTCACCGTGCAGATTGGTTTTGCTGAGCCTGCCGGAGTCCACATGGGCGCGCAGGGCGCCGAACGGTCCGGCGTGTGCCTGGCCCCAGTCGTCGACGACGATCTTGTCCATGATGTCCGTGAGGCTCAGCTCGACCGCGCTGTTCGTTCCGTAGGGCACGACCAGCGCGCCAGGGGCGATCCACTCCGTCTTCAGGAGCGGCTCCGGACGTTCGAGGCGGGACGCCTCCACCACGATGTCCGCGCCCTCCACGCAGCTCTGCCAGTCCTGCGTCACGACGACCGGCTTGCCGAGGTCCCGCTCCAGACGCCCGGCGAAGGCCTCACGGCTCTCGGGGCGGCGCGAGTGGACGCGGATCTCGGTCAGGTCGAAGAGCCGGTCGAGGAGACGGACGTTCCAGTACGAGGTGGCGCGGGCGCCGATGTGGCCGAGCACCCTGGCGTCCGGGCGGGCCAGATGGCGTGCCCCCAGCGCGGTGAGGGCGCCGGTGCGCATCTCGGTGAGGGCGGTCGCGTCGACCACGGCCACCGGCATACCGGTGCGCGGGTCGAAGAGGTTGAGCAGAGCCATCTCCGAGGGCAGACCGGCCTTGTAGTTGCCGACGAAGTCGCCCACGATCTTGACCCCGGCCAGCGAGAGCGGGGCGACATAGCCGCGCAGCACGTTGAAGTGACCGTCGAACGCGGCGTCGGGCACGAGGTGGACGCGCGGTTCGATCACCGTCTCGCCCTGCCCCTGGGCACGCAGCCCCTCCTCGACGGCGTCGAGGATCTCGGAGTCGGTCAGTTCCAGCTGTTCGATGTCCGAGCCGTTCAAAAAGGTGAACCAGACCGGTTTCATGCCGGTGTCTCCCCACATTTCGGACGCCCTGGCCTGATTTCGTGTGATTGTAACGTGCCGTTTACAGCCGAGCATTGACGATTCATTCAGCCGCGGATCACTCTGCATGACTATATGCAGTCAGGTAAGGGGCAGCCTTGATCAGGTTCGATGCGGTGAGCAAGAATTATCCAAACGGGACGACAGCGGTGGACGAACTGTCGCTGGAGTTGGCCGAGGGTGGACTCACGGTCCTGGTCGGTCCTTCCGGCTGCGGCAAGACCACCACCCTGCGCATGGTCAACCGCATGGTGGAGCCCACGGCCGGGACGGTCAGCCTGCGTGGCAAGGACATCCGGGAGGTCAACGCCCCCGAGCTGCGCCGCGGTATCGGGTACGTGATCCAGCACGCGGGACTCTTCCCGCACCGCACCATCCTCGACAACATCGCCACCGTTCCGCTGCTGCTCGGCTGGAGCCGGAAGAAGGCCCGCGCGCGGGCGGCGGAACTGCTGGAACTGGTGGGCCTGCCGAGCGAGATGGCCAAGCGCTATCCGAACCAGCTCTCCGGCGGCCAGCAGCAGCGCGTCGGGGTGGCCAGGGCGCTGGGCGCCGACCCGCCCGTACTGCTGATGGACGAGCCGTTCAGCGCGGTCGACCCCATCGTCCGGGCGGAGCTGCAGGCGGAGTTCATCCGGCTCCAGAAGGAACTGCACAAGACGATCGTGTTCGTCACCCACGACATCGACGAGGCGATCAAACTCGGCGACAAGATCGCCGTGTTCCGCACCGGCGGAAAGCTGGCGCAGTTCGACACCCCCGAACGGCTGCTCGCCGATCCCGCCGACGACTTCGTGGCCGACTTCGTGGGGCACGACCGGGGCATTCGTCGGCTGTCCTTCGTGAACGGGGCCGATGTGCCGCTGCGCGACGGTCCGGTACTGCCGGCGACCTCGCCCGTGGCGACGGCACGGACGGGCGACGAGCCCTGGGTTCTGGTCGTCGACGACGGCCGCCGGCCGCTCGGCTGGGCCGCGGTCGCCGACCTGCCGGAGAGCGGCACCCTCGCGGACGTACCGCTGGCACCCCTCGGCCACACCTTCAGCCTCGTCGGCGACTCGGCACGGGCCGCCCTCGACTCGGCGCTCCTGTCGCCCGCCCGCCTCGCGGTGGGCGTGGACGCGCACGGCGCGGTGGTCGGAGTCGCGGACGCCCACGAGCTGTCCGCGGGCACGCCCGACACCGCCGTGACGGACGCCGGTGCCGCCCGGGCGGACGGTGGGAAACGATGAGTGACGACGAACCGCTCATCCGGTGGCAGTGGATCGGCGATCACGCCGGTGAACTGGCCCACTACACCGGAATCCACCTGAGACTCGGTCTGCTGCCGGTGCTGTTCGGGCTGATCATCTCCGTACCTCTCGGCATCCTCTGCCACCGCTATCGCTGGCTGTACCCACCGGTGCTGACCGTGGCCAACATCCTGTACTCGATCCCGTCGCTGGCCCTGTTCATGATCTTCGTCCGGTACACGGGGCTCAGCGAACGCACGGTGATGATCCCGCTGACGATCTACACGCTGTCCGTGCTGGTGCCCAACGTCGTGGACGGGCTGGCCTCGGTCCCCGAACCGGTCCGGCTCGCGGCCACCGCGATGGGATTCGGGGCCATACGGCGTGTCGTCCAGGTCGAACTGCCGATCGCCGTGCCCGTGGTCATCGCCGGTGTACGTGTCGCGGCCGTGTCGTCCATCAGCCTGGTCGCGGTGGGTCAACTGATCGGCCAGGGCGGACTCGGGTACTACATCACCCGTGGTCTCCAACTCGACTTCCCGACCCCGATCATCACCGCGATCGTGCTGATCATGCTGCTCGCACTCGCCACCGACGCGCTCCTGGTGCTCGCACAGCGGCTGCTGACCCCGTGGTCCCGGAACAAGGTGACGGCGTCATGAACGACTTCCTGAACCAGATCCGGCTCGTCGGGGACTGGCTGACCTCGTCGAAGCAGTGGCACGGCGACGACGGCATCCCCCACCGGCTCCTCGAACACCTCACCTACAGCGGCATCTCCCTGCTGTTCGCCGCCCTCATCGGGCTGACCCTCGGGCTGCTCGTCGGACACACCGGCCGCGGGGCGTTCGCCGTGGCCAGCGTGGCGAACCTGGCGCGGGCGATCCCCACCTTCGGGCTGGTGGTCCTCGTCGTCACCCTCGCCGGGCTCAGCACGACGCCCGTACTGGTCGCCCTGGTCGCCCTCGCGGTCCCGCCGATCCTCATCAACACCTTCGAGGGCGTCCGGGGTGTGGACCCCGCCACCAGGGACGCGGCACGCGGGGTCGGTATGACCGAGTGGGAGGTCCTGCTCCGGGTGGAGGTGCCGATGGCGCTGCCCCTGATCCTCCTCGGCCTCAGGGTCGCCGCGATCCAGGTCGTGGCCACCGCGACCGTGGCCGCCTACCCCGGTCTCGGGGGCCTCGGCCGCTTCATCGTCGACGGGCTCTCCCGCAACGACTACGAGCTCGTCATCGGCGGTTCGACCGTCGTCGTCGTCCTGGCACTCGTCGTCCAGGTCGCCTTCACCGGGCTGCGGCGCGTCATCGTCTCGCCGGGCCTTCGCGTCTCGCCTTCGAAGTCCTGAGCCTTCCGAACCCCTGAACCCCTTGAACCTCTTTGAACCCCTTCAACCCCTTGATTTTCCGAGCTTCCGGGCTCCGAGAAAGGAAACACCCCATGAGCACCACCAGAGGCATCTACCGCGGCGCCGCGTTCGGTCTGATCGCCGCGCTCTCGCTCACCGCCTGCGGCAGCGGTGACGACGACAGCAGCAGCAATCCGCTGACGGGCGACAGCGCCGGCAGCGGCAGCGGGAAGTCCATCGTCGTCGGTTCGGCGAACTTCCCCGAGAACCAGCTGCTCGGCGAGATCTACGCCCAGGCACTGGAGGCCAAGGGCCTGAAGGTGACCCGGAAGTTCGACATCGGCGCCCGCGAGGTCTACTACGACCAGGTCGTCAAGGGCGGCATCGGTGTCTTCCCGGAGTACAACGGCGCCCTGCTGTCGGTTGCGGTCGACAAGAACAGCACCGCGACCAGCACCGAGCAGGTCAACGCCGAGCTGAAGGCGAAGCTCCCCTCCACGGTGGAGATCCTCGACTCCGCCGCGGCCGAGGACAAGGACTCGGTGACCGTCACCTCCGAGACCGCAGCCAAGTACAACCTGAAGACCCTCGCCGACCTCAAGCCGGTCGCCAAGGACATGACGATCGGGGCCGGTTCCGAGTTCAAGACCCGCACCCAGGGCGGGGTCGGCCTGAAGACGGTCTACGGTGTCGAGTTCGGCAAGTTCCAGCCGCTGGACGCGGGCGCCCAGACCACCCTGGTGAAGCTGCTCAAGTCGAACGACGTGCAGGCCGCCAACCTCTACACCACCGACCCCGCCATCGTCGAGGACAAGCTGGTGGTCCTGGAGGACCCGAAGAACCTCTTCTCCTCGCAGAACGTCACGCCCCTGGTCTACAAGTCGGCGGTCGACGACACGGCCAAGGCGGCGCTCAACGCCCTCTCGGCGAAGCTCACCACCGAGGACCTGCTGGAGATGATGAAGAAGCTCGTCAACGACAAGGAGGACTCCAGCGCCGTCGCCAAGGAGTGGCTGACGAGCACCGGTCTCGTGAGCTGACCCGGTTCGGCCGCGCACACCGTCCGCCCTCTCTCCCGCCCGGCACGGCGGGCAGGGGAGAGGGGACCGAACACGACCGCCCCGGGGAGCAGATGAGTGACGGCGCCGGCACCGACGCGACCGCCCGGGCCGGCTCCTCCGCACGGCTGAACCAGCTCTTCGAGGGGCGTCGGCTCACCCCGACACAGCGCCGCATCGCGCACTGCCTGGTCCGGCGGGCGGCGGACGTGCCCTTCCTGTCGAGCGGGGAGCCGGCCCACCTGGCAGGTGCCAGCCAGCCGTCGGTGACCCGGTTCGCGGTCGCCCTCGGCTTCGACGGGTATCCGGTGCTGCACAGACATCTGCGGGAGGTCGTCCCCGCCGGTACGGAGGCGGAGGAGCAGTCGACCAACCCGTACCAGAACGTGAGCGCTCCGATGCTGCTGGGGCAGGTTCTGCTGGAGGCCATGTGCGACGCCCTGCCGGACGCGCAGGCCCATTCGGAGGAGTTCGACGCGCGGGCGGCGGCGCGAGGGCTGTTCGTCGAGTGAACGCCCCAGCCCCAAGCACCGTTCACCGAGAGAGAGTTCGCACCGTATGACACCGCGCATCGTCGACTCCTGCCCGCTCGGCGCCGCCACCACCCTCGCCGAACTCGCCGACGACCCGCATCCGCGGCTCGCGCTGCTGCGCGCCCACGAACCCGTCTCCTGGCTGCCGGAGTTGAACGGCTGGCTGGTGACCCGGCGCGATCTCGCCCTGGCCGTGATGCGGGACGCCGCGACCTTCACCGTCGACGACCCCCGCTTCTCCACCGCCCAGGTCGTCGGCCCCAGCATGCTCTCCCTCGACGGCGACCAGCACACCCGCCACCGTGAACCCTTCAACGTCCCCTTCCGCCCGAGGGCGGTACGCGAGGGCTTCACCGCCTGCATCGAACGCGAGACCGACCGGCTCATCACCGCCCTCCCGCCGACCGGCGCCGCCGACCTGCGACGCGCCTTCGCCGGCCCCCTCGCGGTCGCCGTCGTGACCGAGGCGCTCGGCCTCACCGGCACCACCGCGGACACGGTGCTCGCCTGGTACGACGCCATCGTGCGGTCGGTCTCCGACATCACCGCCGGACACGCGGCGGACCCCGCCGGCACCGCTGCCTACGCGCGGCTGAGGGCCGCCGTGGAAGCCACCGTCGCCGACCTGGACAACGCCTCGCTGCTCGTCGCCGCCGCCGGACGGCTGACCGTGCCCGAGGTGGCGTCCAATGTCGCCGTCCTGATGTTCGGGGGCATCGAGACCACCGAGGCGATGATCACCAACGCGCTGCTGCACCTGTTCCGGTATCCCAGCCAACTCGCCCTCGTCCGGGACGACTTCGACTTCCTGGACGGCGCGATCGAGGAGTCGCTGCGCCTCGAACCCGGCGCCGCGGTGGTGGACCGCTACGCCACCCGGGACACCGTCCTCGGCCCGGCTGCGATCCGCCGCGGCGACCTGGTCACCGTCTCTCTGACCGGCGCCAACCGCGACCCCGCTGTCTTCCCCGACCCCGACCGGTTCGACGTCCGCCGCGAGAACGCCCGCCTCCAACTGGCCTTCGCTCACGGCCCCCACCACTGCCTCGCCGCGCACCTCGCCCGCCTGGAGACCCGCATCGCCCTGCACCGCCTCCTCGAACGCCTGCCCGGCCTGCGCCTCGACCCGGACCACCCCGACACTGTGCGGGGCCTGGTTTTCCGCAAGCCGTCGGCTCTGCACGTGCTGTGGGGCGTTCCCGCCTGACGAGGGGGGGTCCGGAGTTCAGTGAGCGGGGGAGTGGCCGGGCGAGCCATCAGGATCAAACAGAGTCCGACAAGATTCTTGCTTCGGCTGTGTTCGAAGTCCTAGGGTGAGCCTGGCTCGGCAGCTCCCACTGTCACCAGCAGTTGTGTGCTGACTCAATATCAACTCCTGCACCGCCCCGGTGGGTTGAGCCGTCACCGGTGACCAAAGCGCTGCCGGATTCCGGGTCGATTGTCAACAGTAACGAACACGATCTGACGCACCCTCGGTCCGTGCAGCGCACTGTCGTACCGAGGAAGGCCACGGTCATGCCGCACCCCCACGAGTCCTTCGCCGATCGGCCGGCCCGCGCCCAGCAGGCCGTCAGCCGCCGCCGTCTTCTGGAGGGCGGAGCCGCCGTTCTCGGCGCGCTCGCCCTGTCCGGACCGGCGGGCGCCCACCGCGCCGCCGCTGCGGACGCGTCGGACGCCACCCCCGAGTGGAACGGCCACATCGACGTCTTCCGCGTCGGCACCGAACCCGCGCACACCACGCTGATGCCGTACGCGACCCTCGCCCAGGCCCTCGCTGCCGACCGCACCCGCTCCCCGTACCGGCAGAGCCTCGACGGCACCTGGAAGTTCGCGTACGTCGACCGACCCGACGACCGGGACACCGACTTCTACCGCACCGACCTCGACGACCGAGCCTGGGACACCATCCCCGTCCCCTCCGCCTGGCAGCTGCACGGGTACGACAGCCCGATCTACATCAACAGCGACTACCCCTGGTGGGGCGCCAACGGCCGGGGTGAGGACGTGCAGCCGCCGGCCGCCCCGACCGTCCACAACCCCGTGGGCCAGTACCGCCGCACCTTCACCCTCCCGCGCGACTGGTCGGGACGCCGTACGTTCCTGCACTTCGAGGGCGTCAAGTCGGCCCACTACGTATGGATCAACGGGACGCTGGTCGGTTACCACGAGGACTCCTACGACCCCTCCGAGTACGACATCACCCCGCACCTGAAGCCGGGTACCAACCAGATAGCCGTGGAGGTCTACCGCTACTCCGACGGCGACTGGCTGGAGGACCAGGACATGATCAGGCTGAGCGGCATCTTCCGCTCGGTGTACCTGTACTCGACGCCCGCCGTACGGCTGCGTGACTTCCGGCTCGACACCCCGCTCAGCGACGACTACTCGGCGGCCGAACTGTCGGTCACCGCGAACGTCCGGGACTACGGCGGCAAGGGCGCCGGTCAGTACTCGGTCGAGACCCAGCTGTACGACGCGGGCGGGCACCCGGTCTGGTCGCGTCCGCTCCAGCAGAGCGTCGCGCTCGGCGCCGGTGAGGAGAAGTCCGCAACTGCCGCGAAGGCCGTGCCCGCGCCGCGCCTGTGGTCGGCCGAACACCCGAACCTCTACACCGCCGTGCTCCGCCTGCGCGATCCGGCCGGCCGAGTGATCGAGACCCTCTCCCACCGGGTCGGCCTGCGCGAGTTCGCCCTCAAGGGCAGCCTGATGCGCATCAACGGCAAGCCGGTCTCCTTCCGGGGCACCAACCGCCACGAGATGCACCCCGTCCACGGCTCCGCCCTCACCCGCGCGGACATGGTCCAGGACATCGGCATCATCAAACGGCTCAACATCAACACCGTCCGCACCTCGCACTACCCGAACAACCCGCTGTGGCTGGAACTCGCCGACGAGTACGGCCTGTACCTCGTGGACGAGACCAACCTCGAAACCCACGGCGTCCGGGGCGAGTACCCCGGCAACCACTCCGAGTGGACCACGGCGTGCGTGGCCCGCGCACAGAACATGGTCCACCGCGACAAGAACCACGCCTCCGTCGTCATCTGGTCGCTCGGCAACGAGGCGGGCGGCGGCAGCACGTTCAACGCCATGTACGACTGGATCCGCTCCTACGACACCACCCGTGTCATCCAGTACGAGGGCGACGACCGTCCCGGGATCAGCGACATCCGCTCCGAGATGTACGACAGCCCCGCCCGCGTCGAGCAACGCGCGAAGGACACCAACGACACCCGGCCGTACGTGATGATCGAGTACTCCCACGGCATGGGCAACTCCAACGGGAACTTCAAGAAGTACTGGGATCTCGTCCGCCGCTACCCCGTCCTCCAGGGCGGCTGGATCTGGGACTTCGTCG
This sequence comes from Streptomyces sp. SID12488, assembly GCF_010548275.1. Taxonomy (GTDB): domain Bacteria; phylum Actinomycetota; class Actinomycetes; order Streptomycetales; family Streptomycetaceae; genus Streptomyces. The sequence goes on along the minus strand of NZ_JAAGLT010000014.1, from coordinate 100,610 downwards.
ACCAGGCCCTCGCCTGGCCCACCCCGACGCGCAAGCTGCTCACCGAGACCGGGCCCGCCGCGCTCCAGGGTGAGATCATCGCCCCCGCCGGCACCTTCACCCGCGACCAGGGCGTCTCCGGCGGCACTGTCTTCGCCCGCGACGAGCGCCTCGACCTCACCGGGTCCCTGACGCTGGAGGCGTGGATCACCCCGCACTTCCTCGGCTACCACCAGCCCGTCATCGCCAAGGGCGACACCCAGTACGCCCTGAAGCAGTCGGACAGCGGCCTGGAGTTCTTCATCTACGGCGGCGGCCAGTGGATCAGCGCGTGGTGGGCGCTGCCCGACGACTGGACCGGCAAGGAGCACCACATCGCCGGTGTCTTCGACGCGAGCACGGGCACACTCACCCTCCACGTCGACGGCGTGGCGCGGGCCACCAGGACCACCACCCAGCGGCCCAGCAACAACACCGCGTCCCTCGCGCTGGCCACCGACATCGACAACCCCACCCGGGAGTTCAGCGGCACCATCCGGCGTGCCCGCGTCTACGCCCGCGCGCTGAGCGCCACCGAGCTGGCCTCCGAGAGCCGTGGCCCCGGTGACGACGGCGTACGGTTCTGGTTCGACGCCGCCACCGTCGGAGTCACCGAGAAGCGGCCCCGCGACAAGACGTTCTACGCCTACGGCGGCGACTGGGGCGACAACCCCAACGACGGTGCCTTCGCCGGGGACGGCATCATCACCGCCGACCGCAGGCTGACCGGCAAGTCCGCCGAGGTCAAGCGGATCTACCAGGCGGTGCAGATCACCTCGGGCGCGACGCCGGGCACGGTCACCCTCACCAACGAGTACCTCTTCACCAACCTCCGTGAATTCGACGCACGTTGGGAACTGGTCGCCGACGGAAGAGTGGTCCGGCGCGGAAAGCTGACCCGTGCCCAGCTGGACGTGCCGCCCCTGTCCGCCAAGGCCATCACCGTGCCCTTCGAGCTGCCGGACGATCCGAAGCCGGGCGCGGAGTACTTCCTCCAGCTGTCCTTCACCACCAGGGAGAGCACGAAGTGGGCCAAGGCCGGCTTCGAGGTGGCCCGGCAGCAACTCGCCCTCGACGCGGGCAGCCCCGCCGTCACACCCTCGCCGCTGACCAGCGTCCCGGCGCTCCGTCACGAGGACGGCGACGCGTCGGTCACCGTCAAGGGCAAGGGCTTCTCGGTCACCGTCGACAAGAAGACCGGAGCCATCACCTCGTACAAGGCGGGCGGCGCCCAGCTGATCGAGTCCGGGCCCACCCCGAACTTCTGGCGGGCCCCCACCGACAACGACCGGGGCAACGGCCAGCACACCCGCAACCAGACCTGGCGCGACGCGGGCACCCGGCGTTCGGTGACCGGCGTGAGCGTCCGCGCCCTGCGGGACCGGGCCGTCGAGATCAAGGTCGCCGGCACCCTGCCGACGACGCCGGCATCGACGTACACCACCACCTACACCGTCTTCGGCAACGGTGAGATCAGGGTCGACAACACCCTGCACCCGGGGGCGAGTTCACTGCCGTACATCCCGGAGGTCGGCAATCTGCTCCTGCTGCCCGGCCGCCTGGACAGGCTGCACTACTACGGGCGCGGTCCCGAGGAGAACCACTGGGACCGCAACAACTCCACCGACGTGGGCCTGTACTCCGGCACCGTCGACGGGCAGTGGAGCGGTTACCTGCGCCCGCAGGAGAACGGCAACAAGAGCGACGTCCGCTGGATCGCCCTCACCGACCGCAAGGGCTCCGGCCTGCTGGTCTCCGCCGAACCGCTCCTGGAGGTCAACGCCTCGCACTTCACCCCGGAGGATCTGTCCGTCGGGGCCCGCCACGACTACCAACTCACCCCGCGCGACGAGGTCGTCCTGCGGCTGAGCCACCGCCAGATGGGTGTCGGCGGCGACAACAGCTGGGGCGCGCACACCCACGACGAGTACAAGTTGTTCGCGAACCGCGACTACTCGTACAGCTACCGGCTGCGTCCCCTGACGGACGTCGACGAGGCGATGGCGGCCTCGCGGCGGCCCACGGCGGGGGAGTCCGCCGGATAGCGGCGGGAGCGTGGTTCCGGGGGCGTCACCCTTCGTCGGGGGTGGCGCCCTCGCCCAGTTCGTCGGCCAGACAGGCGAGGTACAGGGCCATGGTGGTCCGGTGTTCGCGCAGCGGGCGGCCGGTGAGCTGCTCGATCTTGTGCATCCGGTAGACGACGGTGTTGCGGTGGATGTGCAGGGCGGCGGACGTCCGGACGAGGTTGAACCCGCTCTCGCACCAGGCGGTGATCGTGTCGCGCAGCACCGGCCAGTCCGGCTGGGCCCGCAGGGTCGCGGCGGTCAGTTCGACGAGGCGCCGGCGGGCGGGCTGGTTGACCGCCGCCAGGACCTGATGGACGCGCAATTCGGCGATCAGGTGCACCCGGGAGCCTCCCGTCACCCGGGCGCCGAGACGCAGGGCGTCCCGGGCGTCCTGCCAGGAGTCGCGCAGACCGGCGACGGAGACCGCCGGTTCACCGATCCCCGCACGGGCGGTGAGACCGTCCTGCGCGGCGATGACGTCAGTGATCCGCCGGCAGTCGGCGACCAGGGAAGCCGCCTCGGCCCGAGCGGGAAGGCGACGCAGTACGCCGATCCAGCCGGGAGCCGTGGAGGCGACGATGTCCTGCGGGTCGGCGAAGACCTCACGGACGGTGCGGAGCAACTCGGAGCGGATCAGCGCCATGTCGCGGGTCGGAGCGCCCTGACGTCGGGGCCCCGCGTCGGGCACGCTCACCTCGATCGCCACCGCGACCCGCTGGAGCCGTAGGTCGAAGCCCAGTTCGGCGGCCCGGAACACCAGGAAGTCACCCTCCACGACCCGGGGGTCGTACGAGGCGATGTCGGCGAGGAGAGTCTCCGCGGCCCGCTCGGCGAGCAGCCGGGAGCGCAGCATCACGGACTCCCTGAGCAGGATCTCCGTCTGGCGCTTCACCAGCAGGCCGAAACGGCGCACCTGGGCGGGAGTTCCGGTGATGCCGACCGTGCCCACCGCCCGCCCGCTCGTGACCAGCGGCAACGTCACGCCGGGGCGTACTCCGCGGAGTTGGTGGGCCTGCGAAGCGTTGTGCGTGGCGGGTTCCTGGGTGCGGATCACCTCGACCGACGCCTCGTGGAAGGTGCCGACTCGGCTGCTGTCGCCGCTGCCGATGACCATGCCGTCCGCGTCTGTGATCAGCACGTTGAAGCCGATGACGGCGGAGGTGTCCCCGGCGATCTCCTGCGCGAGTGACGGGCTCAGCATGCTTGATCCTCCCGCCGACGACTGGACGCAACGTACAGGAGAACGATCGAATCCAGCCACAACCTCGTACGGAGTGACCGGTGACGCACGGTGTCCGCCGTCCCTAGCGTATGGGCCTCACCACCTCCCGCCGGAGGCACGACGCGGTGAAACGGCGGGCTCCTCCAACTCCACCAGCTCCTCGGCACCGGTACGGAAGGCCCAAGCCCATGACCCGTATACGCCCACTCGCCGCCGCCCTCTCCACGGCACTCCTCATGCTGACGGCCGCCGCCTGCGGCTCGGACGGCGACGACGCCCCGACGAACGTGTCCGCGAAGACCGCCGCTCTGGGCACGCTCACCCCCGGTGTCATCAAGGTGGCCGTCCAGCCGTACGCCCCCTACACCACCGTCCAGGGCGACAGGATCGTCGGCCTGGACGGCGACATCCTCACCTATGTGGCCGAAAAGCTCGGCCTGGAGATCAAGCCCCAGGTGACCGACTTCGCAGGGATGCTCGCCGGAGTGCAGTCCCGCCGCGTGGACATCACCATCGGCGGCGTCGCCTGGTCTGCCGACCGGCAGAAACAGGGCCTGTTCACCGACCCGCCCTACTACTCGCCCCCGGCGATGGCCGTCCGCGACGGCAGGACGTACAAGACGGTCGACGACCTGAAGGGCCTCCAACTCGGCACCGTCGAGGGCTACGTATGGGTCAAGTCGATCCAGTCCGTCCCGGACGCCAAGCTGCACGCCTACCCCGACGCCAACGGAGTCTTCGACGACCTCGGCGCCGGCCGCGTCGACGTCGGGTTCCTCGACCCGCTGATCATCATCGCGGCACAGAAGGAACGCCCCGACCTGAAGATCAGCACCCAGTACCTGACCCCGCCGACCGCCGCCGCGGTCAAGGCCAAGCCCGACTACCAGTACTTCCAGCCCTACCAGACCGGCTTCTACCTCCCCAAGAAGGCCACCAAGTTGGAACAGGCGATCTCCGCGCAGATCGACGCCATGTACACCAACGGCGAGCTGGCGAAACTCGTGAAGAAGTACGGCGGCGATCCCGAGCAGTTCCTCAAGCCGGCCGCCGAGGTCGCCACCGCACGCCGGGGAGTGGACCGGCCCCAGGACTGGACCCCGCCGTCCATCGCGCATTGAGGGGCTGACATGTCCGACCTCTTCCAAGTCCCCTGGTCCGACTACCGGCCGGACCTGCTCGACGCCCTCTGGCGCACCCTCTCCTACACGGTGGTGAGCTTCGTCGGGGCCGTGCTGCTGGGCCTGGCCGTGGCGTTGCTGCGGCTGAGCAGGGCATGGCCGGCGCGTGCCGTCGCCGCCGTCTACACCGAACTGTTCAAGAACATCCCCCTGCTGGCCATCATCTTCCTCAGCTACTTCGGCCTGGCCTCGGCGGGCATTCGGCTCGACGTCTTCACCGCCGGCTGTCTGAGCCTCGTCGTCTTCTACGCCGCCTACCTCTCCGAGATCTTCCGCTCCGCGATCAGCGGCGTGCACGCCGGACAGACCGAGGCGGGGCAGGCACTCGGCCTCGGCCGGGTGGGCATCTTCGGCCACATCGTCCTGCCGCAGGCCGTACGGCAGGCGCTGCCCGGTACCAACACCATGCTCGTCGACCTGCTGAAATCCACCTCGCTGCTCGTCACCGTCTCCGCCGCCGAGCTGATGTCCGAGGGACGGCTCATCACCTCGTCCACCTTCCGCGCCCTGGAGGTGTACCTGGTCATCTCGGCCATCTACTTCGCCCTCTGCTACCCCCTCTCCCAACTGCTCCTCCTCCTGGAACGCAGGGTGCGGGCGGGCGTTCCCCTCTCCCCGTGGCGCCGTCGACGCCTACGGGCGGCGCGCGCCCTGCTAGCCCAGGACGCGCTGCCGGACAGGGCCGTGGGCGCCGACGTGAAGGCAGGTGCCGTATGACCGAGTCGCTCGCCGCAGAGCCAGCCACCCCTCCCGTACTGCCCGAGGCGGTGGTACGGATCGACGGACTGCGTAAGTCCTTCGACGGACGGGTGGTCCTCGACGACGTCCACCTCACCATCGGCCGGGGACGCATCGTCAGCGTCATCGGCCAGAGCGGCGGCGGGAAAACCACCCTGATGCGCTGCGTCAACCTGCTGGAACAGCCCGACCGGGGAACGATCGAGGTCGCCGGAGAGGTGGTGCACCAGGACGGCCGCACGGTCTGCCGCGACCTGCCCCGCCTTCGCCGCACCGTCGGCATGGTCTTCCAGCGCTTCAACCTCTTCCCGCACCTCACCGCCGTGGAGAACGTCGTTCTGGCCCAACGCAGGGCAGGTACAACGGAGTCGGAGGCACTGGAGCGCGCCGTCGCGCTGCTGCGCCGGGTCGGCGTCGCCCACCGTGCGCTCGCCCTGCCCGACCAGCTCTCCGGCGGCGAGCAGCAACGCGTCGCCATCGCACGGGCGTTGGCCCTCAGACCCGAACTGCTGCTCTTCGACGAACCCACTTCCTCCCTGGACCCCGAGGCCACCCGGGAGGTGCTGAGCGTGATGCGCGAACTCGCCGCGGACGGAATGACGATGATGCTGGTCACCCATGAACTGCCGTTCGCACGTGAGGTGTCCGACCACGTCGTCTTCGTCGACGGCGGCCGGATCGTCGAGGAGGGGACTCCGGAGGCCGTCCTGGGCGCACCTGTGCAGACCCGCACCCGGGAGTTCCTCGCGTCGTACGGATCCACGTCATGACGGGCGTGCCGGACAGCCCCGTCGCCGTCGTGGGAGGCGGTGTCGTGGGGCTGTGCACCGCCTACTACCTGGCCGCGGCCGGCCTCCCGGTCGTGGTCGTCGAACGGCGCGGCCTCGCCTCCGGCGTGTCCCGGGGCAACGCGGGCTGGATCTGCCTGAGCCACTCGACGCCCGTCCCGTCCCCGGGTGTACTGCGCTACGCCCTGCGTTCCCTCGGACGGCCCGACTCGCCGCTCTATCTACGGCCGCTGCCCGACCCGGCGTTCGTACGGTGGCTGTGGCGGTTCTGGCGCAGCAGCACACCTGCCGCGTTCCGGCGCGGCTACGCGGCGATCGCCGAGCTGAACCGGCCCACCTTCGACCTTTTCGACGGACTGCGCGAGGCAGGGGTGGCCACGACCCTGACCCGGCCCGGCATGGTGCACGCGTTCCTGTCCCCGGCCGAGGCCCGCCACCACCTCGCGGTCCAGCGGGAGATGGCGGACGGCCACTATCCGATGCCCGACGACATCACCACGGGCACCGACGCGCATCTGCTCGACGGAGCGCTGTCGCCCCGAGTGCGCGCGGCCTACCTCGTTGAGGGCGAGGGGGTGGTAGATCCAGAGGCGTTCTCCCGCGCCCTCGGCGAGGCGCTCGCCGCAGCCGGAGTGAAGGTCCACGAGAACGCGGAGGTGACGGGATTCCGGACCGGGGGAGGGCAGGTCACCGCGCTGACCACGGACCAGGGCGACATCCCCTGCTCGACGGTCGTCATCGCGGCCGGCATGCGCTCGCCGGACCTGCTGCGCACCCTGGGACACCGGCTGCCGCTCCAGGCGGGCAAGGGCTACAGCTTCTCCGTCGACCTGGACCCGGCACCCCGGCACACCCTCTACTTCGGCGAACGCAGGGCCGTCGCCTCACCGATCGGCGGCACCACGCGGATCGGGGGCACCATGGAGCTGAGCGGCAACAACAACCGGCTCGACTGGCGGAGAATCGTGGCCGTGGCCCTGGCCAGCCGCCACTACCTGGGCCCCTGGTTCGACGACCCGGACGACCTGGTGAGCCTGATTCGCGAACCCTGGGTGGGCGGGCGGCCGTTCCTCCCCGACGGACTCCCGGTGATCGACCGCCTCCCGGGCTACGACAACGCCTACGCTGCCACCGGCCACGGCATGCTCGGCGTCACCCTGGGCCCCGCCACCGGGCACCACCTCGCCGAGTACATCCGCACCGGCGACCGGCCCGACGCCCTCGCGCCGTTCCGCTTCGACCGGCTCCGCCACTGAGCCTCCACTGAAGGGCGGCGCACACGTCACGCGGCCTCGTCGAGGGGGCGGCGCCGGAAGTCGTCGGCCGGGTCCGGCGCCATGCCTGGTCGACCTCGCCGATGCGGCGGACGGTAACGGGCCGGGAACGGGTGAACCGGTCGACTTCGGCCGGGACGAGGCGGCGGACGTGTCGCGGGAGCGGCTCGCGGCTGCGGCGTCGAGTTCGGTGGCGGCTCCGAAACCGAGGGAGCTCCGGCGCTCCGCGACGCTGAGAGAGCATTGGTGTCGACACCGCGGGGCGCTGCCACACCTCGCGGAAGCGTTGCCGGGCCAACTCTCTTGCCACCTCCGGGTCTTCGAGGAGGCACGGGGTACGGGAGACGGACGAGGCCGGGTGGCATCCGTACGGTGTCTCCATCGAGGCCGACGAGACCGAGCGCGTGGCCGGGACCGGCGTCCCGCAGGAACCCGGCCACCTCGTCGGCAGGTCCGGTGACGCCGAAGTTGCGCCGGTCGGGCTGCCAGGCCGGGTCGGGTCACGCCGGGGCCAGGACGGCGAGGGGCACTGGAAGCGAGCGCACCATGCGCCCTCTCCACGCCGGCCGGCCGTGTTGCGGCACACCAACTTCCCGGCGCCCAGGCCGATTTCTCAGCTCAGGCTGGACGTGAACGGGCCGCCAGAACGGCGATGTCGTCCTCGGCGGGAGCGTCCGCGAGCTGAGCCAGGACGTCGTCGAGGATGACGTCCAGGGAGGCCTGCGGCGACAGCCGGAGCCGGGTGAGGCGACGCAGCGAAACGTCTATGTCCTCACCGCGCCGCTCCACCAGCCCGTCCGTGTAGAGCAGGAGCACGCCGCCCGGGACCGTCGGGCGGGTGAGCGTCGTATAGCTGCCGAATCCGGTGCCCAGGGGCGGGCCGACCGGGATCTCGACGAGGCCGACCGTGCCGTCCGGGGAGAGGAAGGCGGGCGGGAGATGGCCGGCGTTCGCGTAGGACACCGTCTGCCGGACGGGATCCTCCAGGGCCAGCAGACAGGTGGCGACCCGGTCGAACCCGGAGTCGGCGACCGTGCGGTCGGCGTGCGTGAGCAGCAGGTGCGGGGCGAGGCCCGCCATGGCCAGGGCGCGCAGCGCGGAGCGGTAGTGGCTCATCGCGACGGCGGCCTCGACTCCGTGCCCCATGACGTCCCCGATGACCAGCAGATTCCGGCCGTCGGGCAGGGGAAGGGAGTCGAACCAGTCGCCTCCGATGAGGGCCACGTCGTCGGCGGGCAGATAACGGAACGCGGTCGGCGCCCGCGGGTTGGGCGGCGCGCCGGCGTCGGTGAGCAGCGCGTGCTGGAGCTCCAGGGCCATGCTGTGCTCGCGGGTGTGCAGGGCGGCGCGTTCCAGGGCGCGGGCGGCCCGGTGTGCGAGTTCCAGGGCCACCGAGACGTCGTCGCCAGTGAAGCCCTGGGAGTTGAACGCGCGCACGAGCGACAGGGTGCCCAGCGGGCGCCTGCCCGCGATCAGGGGCAGGACGAGGACCGAGTGGACGCCGATGTTCTGGTAGGACGTGGACCGTTCTGTGCGCACCGCGCCGGACTGCCAGTCCTGCTCGGAGATGCCGTTGCACAGCCAGGGGAGGCCGGCGTCCAGGCAGGCGCGGATCTCCGTGCCCGGCGGATAGTCCAGGGTGTCGCCGAGACCGGCCAGGGCGAGCACCGCGTCCTTGATGCCGGGCACCGCCGCGAGGGCCGCCCGGCGCAGTCGCAGCACTCCCGGAGGCGGTCGGTGCGAGCCGGCCTTCACCTCGAGGTTCAGCTCGACACCGGCCGCGTCCGCCAGGTCCGGCACCATGAACTGGGCCAGCTCGGCGCAGGTCGCCTTCACGTCCGAGGTGGTGCCGATGCGTGCGGTCGCGGTGTCCAGCAGTGTCATCCGGCGGTGCGCGCGCTCCAGCTCGTCGACGTGCTGCTGCGGGGCGCTGATCTCCAGAAAGATCCCGGCGAGGCCGAGTACCCGGCCGTCCTCGTAGTGAAGCCGGTGATAGGTGGCGTGCCAGGCGCGGCGGGTGAAGGGCATGTCCGCGCGCGTGTGCCCTGTTCCCACGAGCTCACGGGGCTGCCCGTCGTGCAGCACCTGCCGCAGCACGCTCTCGGGCCGCTCCACCTCGGGCGACGCCTCGGCCAGGGTCCGCCCCAGGAGCTCCGCCGCCGACAGGCCGCTGATCCGGACCATGTGCGGGTTGACGTACAGAAAGCGCAGTTCCGTGTCGAGGACGACCACCCCGGCGGCCGTGCCCTCGATCAGCCGGCGCAGCACGCCGTACTCCTCGACCAGCCGCGGCAGGTCCCCGGCGGTCGGCCCGGCGAGCAGCGCCTCGACGTCCCCGAAGAGCAGCGGCCGGAAAGCGTCCATGACCACCGCACCTCTCATCTCTCCTCGGCACAGCGCTTGCCGCACGGCAGAGACAATGATCGGCGACACGGGGGTCGCGCGCATGTCGGGAGCCGGCTGCGCCTACCTGCTCTGGTTCTCGCGCTTTTCCTGCTGTTCCTGGTGCAGTTCCTTGATGCGCGCCGTTTCCTTGCGGACGTCGACCTGTACGGAGCGCTCGTGCCGGAGCCACTCGGGGGCTTCCTGCTTCAGGGCGTCGATCTGCTCGGTGGTGAGGGCCTCGGTGACCCCGCCGCGGGCGAGCCCGGCGATGGAGACGCCCAGCTTCGACGCGACCACCGGGCGGGGGTGCGGACCGTCGCGGCGCAGGTCGAGCAGCCAGGCGGGCGGGTCGGCCTGCAACGCGGTCAGCTCGGCACGCGTGACGACACCCTCCTGGAACTCTGCGGGGGTGGCCTCGAGGTACACACCCAGCTTCTTCGCCGCGGTCGCGGGCTTCATGGTCTGGGAGGTCTGCTGCGTCGTCATGGTGTCAAGGGTATCGAGCGTATGAACCAGCGCCGACCACGCCGAACCGGGCGGGCAGCGGTGGCAGGGCGGGAGCGCGACGGGCGGAGCACGGAAGGTAGCCTGGCGCGGTGACTGGCTCGGAAGATTCCCCCGCGTTCCGGCTCGCGTACGTCCCGGGAGTGATCCCCGCCAAGTGGGTGCGGATCTGGAACGAGCGGCGAACCGACGTCCCCCTGACCCTGCTCCAGGTGTCCACCGCCGAGGTGGGCGGCCTGATGCTCGCCGGCGACGCCGACGCGGCCCTCGTGCGCCTGCCGGTCGACCGTACGGTGCTCAGTGCGATCCCCCTCTACACCGAGACCTCGGTGGTCGTGGTCCCCAAGGACCATGTCGTGTCCGCCGTCGAGGAGGTGTCCGCCGAGGACCTCGCCGACGACATCGTGCTGCACCCCCTCGACGACGCCCTCGACTGGGAGACCCTCCCCGGCCGCCCCGCGCTCGAACGCCCCGCGACCACCGAGGACGCCATCGAGCTGGTCGCGGCCGGGATCGGGGTCCTCGTCGTCCCCCAGTCACTGGCCCGACTCCACCACCGCAAGGACCTCACCTACCGCCCGGTCACGGACGCGCCCGAGTCCCAGGTCGCGCTGTCCTGGCCGGAGGACCGCACGACCGACCTGGTCGAGGACTTCATCGGCATCGTGCGGGGCCGCACCGTCAACAGTTCGCGCGGACGCCGGGAGGAGCCGAAGGCGGAGCAGCCGAAGCCCAAGAAGCGCTCCGGCACGGAGGGCACGGCACGCAAGCCCGCCGCGGGCAGGTCAACGGGCCGGGGCGCCCGCAGCGGCGGTTCCGGCAAGACTGGCGGCACCCGCCAGGGCAAACCCCGCCGCAAGTCGTAGCGCTCCCCGGGATGCCAGAGGCCGGGCGTGGGCGCGGAGCGCGGGATCAGCCGGTGGGCGTACGGCCGGTCGACCGGCCGATCGACTCGACCAGGGGGAGCAGCCGGTGCGGGACCCGCTCACGCAGGGCGACTTCCGTGCGGGTGCGGACCACACCCGGCACGCTGATCAGTGCCTGGATGACGTCCTCCAGGTGAGCGTTGTCGCGGGCCACGACCCGTGCGAGGAGGTCACCGCCGCCTGCGATGGAGAACGCCTCGACGATCTCCGGCACGGCCGCCAGCGCGTCCCCGACCTCGTCGAGATGGCCCTGGGTGACCTCGATGTGCACGAACGCGAGCACGGGATGGCCGAGCGCTGCGGGAGACAGCGACGGACCCGTGCCGGTGATCACACCGTCCCGTTCGAGGCGGTCCAGGCGGGCCTGCAGGGTGCCGCGCGCGACGCCCAGGACACGGGCGTACTCGCGGACGCTGGTGCGCGGCTGCTCCAGCAGCAGCCGCAGAATCCGGGTGTCCAGCTCGTCCACGGCCATGGGATCCGGCCTCCTCGTAGATGGTCCGTTGGCGCGGCGGTGGACGCCGAGGGACCGATATGTCTGTGCCAATGGCTCAGCCTATGCGACCCCACTTGAGCCAGTAGTGGCAGCGATGCTCCAATGATCGCGTCGATGGCGCTGCGGACTCCGCGGCGCCTTTTCCATGCCGAATCCAGTGGGGCGGGACAGCAGTGCTGAAGAGGGTGTTCATAGCGCCGGACCCGGGCCGAGCCCGGCTGCGGTTCGCCGCGCGGGCCGTGCTCGGCATCGGTCTGGCCGTCACCGTCTGCGGCTTCGCCGGGCACTCGCTCAGCGGGGCCGTGACCGGCGGACTCGCCGCGATGCTCGCCCTGTTCACGGTCACCGACACCACGGTGCGCGGGCAGGCCGTCACCACCGCGCTGCTGCCCGCCGTCGGCCTCCCCGTCCTCGCCGTCGCGGCCGGGCTGCACGACCGCCCGGTCGCCCGCGGGCTCGCGCTCCTCACCGTCGTCGGCGCGGGCGTGTACGCCCGACGCTGGGGCCCGCGCGGCCACAGCCTGGGCGTCTTCGCGTTCATGACCTTCTTCGTCGCCCAGTTCCTGCACACGGGACCGGAGCAACTGCCCGAGCTGTACGGCGCCGTCCTCCTGTCCCTGCTCACCGCCTCGGCGGTGCGCTTCGGACTGTGGTGCTACGAACGCCGTACGCCCCCGCCGCCGGCCCCCGTTGCGCCGGCCGGCGAACGCGGCCTGGCCCGCGCCACCACACGTCAGGCCGTCCAGGCGACAGCCGCCGCCGGCTTCGCCCTGGTCGTGGGACAGCTGGTGTCCGGGGACCGCTGGTACTGGGCCGTCGGCGCCACCTGGTGGATCTTCGTGAACACCACCTCGCGTGGCGAGACCCTGGTCCGCGGCTTCCGCCGGATCCTCGGCACGGTGCTCGGCATCGCCCTCGGCCTCGCTGTCGCCGTTCCGGTGGCGGGCGCGGTCGTCCCCACCGCCGTGCTCGTCGCCGTATGCGTGTTCGGCATCTTCTACTCGGCCGCCGTGTCGTACACGTGGATGATGCTCTCGGTCACCCTGCTCGCCGAGCTCCTGTACGGGCTTCTGGGCGTCCTCGACCCGGCCCTGCTCGGCGTGCGGCTCGCGGAGACCGGTGTCGGCGCCCTGGGCGCCCTGCTGGCCGTGGCCCTGGTGCTGCCGATCACCACGCACGCCACCACCGACGCCTGGATCCGGCGAGCCCTGCGTTGCGTCCACGCCTGCACCGCCGAGGCCACCGCCCGGCTCGCGGGTGCGCCGGGCGCCGACCCGGCACCGCGCGTGGCCGAACTGGAGCTGCTGCTGGGGCGTGTCCGGCTCTCGGTCGCGCCGCTCGTGCATCCGCTCAACCCCGTGCGCGCCCGTAAGCGCCGAGCCGGCCGGGTACTGGCGCTCCTCGACGACTGCGCCCGTGAGATCCGCGGTCTGGCCGCCGTGGCCGCCGACCCGGAGGCCTCCCACGACGCCCGGCTCGCCGCCGCCTGCCGACGTGTGGAATCAGCGGTGGAGGCGCTCACGGAGGGCCGCGCGGACACCGGCACCGCCCCTGCGGACCGGTCCCACGCCACCGAGCCCGCCCTCGCCCACCTGCACGGCCTTGAACGGGCCCTGGCCGAGCTGGCCGCTCCGCTGCGTCGCCATGCCGCTTCACCGCTGGTCGAGGCCTGAGGTTCTCTCGTCCACACCCGGCCATTTGGTCTAGACCGATGGGGTACGGTCGCCCCGACCGATCAGGAGACCGAGAAGGGGCGGCAATGGGGCGACGACGAGCGTTCATCGGTTCGTTCACGGCGGCGGGGGGCCCGGGTGTCCTGGTCGCCGCCGTGGACGACGACAGCGGCGCGCTGACCGTGCTCGGCGCGGCGGACGACGTACCCGACCCCTCGTATCTGGCCCTCGCCGCCGACGGGCACACGCTCTACGCGGTCAGCGAGACGGCCGAGGGCGCCGTGGCCGCCTACAGGGTGAGCGGCGACACGCCCGAACTCGCCGGGCCGGCCGTGCCGGTCGGCGGCAGCGGGCCCACGCATCTGGGCCTCTTCGCCGGACATGTGCTGACCGCCAACTACGGCTCCGGCAGCGTCACCGCGGTGCCCGTCCGCGCCGACGGCACCCTCGTCGGTGTCGCGTCCGACGTACGCCGGCACACCGGCTCGGGCCCGCACCCGCAGCGTCAGCGCGAGCCGCACGCCCACCAGGTGCAGCCCGACCCGAGTGGCCGATGGGCTGTCGCGGTCGACCTCGGCACGGACTCCGTCCACGTGTACGCGCTGCGCGACGGCCGCCTCGTACCGCACCGCGAGAGCGCCCTGCGTCCCGGTTCCGGACCGCGTCACCTGGCCTTCCATCCGGTCGGCTCGTACGCGTACCTGCTGAACGAACTCGCCCCGACCGTCACCGTCTGCCGCTGGGACGCCGCCGAGGGGCTCCTGACGCCCCTGCGCGAGACACCGGTGCTGGAGGGGGCCCCGGACGGCGACGCCTACCCGTCGGGCATCGTCGTCTCGCCCGACGGCCGCTTCGTGTGGACGGCGACCCGCGGCCAGGACGTCGTGTCCGTGCTCGCCGTCGACGACGCAGGAGCCGCCCTGCGGCTGGTGGGCACGGTGGCGTGCGGCGGCCACTGGCCCCGCGAGCTGGCCGCCTCGGGCGGATTCCTGTACGCCGCGAACGAGCGTTCCGGGGACGTCACCTGGTTCGCCCTCGACCCCGACAGCGGCGTTCCCCGTCGCGTCGGCTCGATCGCGGTCCCGGCGGTGTCCTGTGTGATCTTCGGCTGAGCGACCGCCCCTGGGCCCGGACACGCCGAGGGCCCGCTCCCGGAAAGGAGCGGGCCCTTCGGCGTACCAGGTTCCGGCCGTCGTACTTCGCCGTACGGGGGTGCTGTCCGGGTCAGCGGACCGGGGCGCCCTGCGGCTGCTGCGGGGCGATGCCCAGTGCCGTCGTGTACTTGGCCAGCGTCAGCTTGCCGATGGCCGGGTAGGGGCCGAGCGCGTCGGAGGAGGCACAGCCCGCCTCCTGGGCCGCGGCCTCCAGCAGACCGGCCTCGATCTCCGGGCCGATCAGATACGGGGCCAGCGCGAGGTTCTGCGAGCCCGAGGCGCGCAGCTGCTCGGCGATGGCCGCGATCGAGCCTTCCTGGTCCAGGGCCGCCGCCATCACCGGCACGGCGAGGCGCGCTGCGAGCAGCATGCCCGTGATCCCGGCCGCCTGCACGGCCTCCTCGCCGCCCACGGAGGCCAGGACGATGCCGTCCGCGGCGGTCGCGACGGTGAACAGGCGGGCCCGGTCGGCGCGCGCGAGGCCCGCCTCGGACAGCCGTACGTGCAGTCCCTCGGCGAGCAGCGGGTGCGGGCCGAGGACGTCGGTCAGGTCGGCCGCGATACGGCTCTCCATGACGGCCTGCCGGATCTGGCGCAGCAGCGCGTTGTCCGGACCGGCGAGCAGCGGCACGACGACCGCCACGGGGCCCTCGGGCTGCTTGACGTCCGCACCGGCGGCGAGGGCCTGCTCGTAGCGGGCGGTGCGCTCCTGCGCGGTGTGCGTGAGCACGAACTGGAGCGTGGGGAACTCCGCGTCGTCACCGTCGAGGTATCCGATGCGGGCGTCGAGGCCGGGGAGCTCGGAGCGGGCGATGCTCACGACCTCCTCGGCGAGGCTCCGCGTGGCGGCGCTGGGCGCGCCCGGCACCGCGAGGACGAGCGCGGGCGCACCCTCGGGAGCCGCCAGCGGCTCGGGGCGGCGGTGCCGGCCCGGCTGGCGGGGGCGCGGCATTCGTACTGGCAGGCCGGCGGGCCCAGTGGGGGAGCTCATGGCGCCGCATGTTACTGGCTTATTGGGCTCCCCTGTTCGGGGAGGGGGCAGGTGAGCGGTATCCGTCCGCTTTTGTCTGATGAGTTGCGTACGGATCAGAAGCGATCAGTTCGTGACATCTTCGCGCGGAGTCGAAGGGGCGGATTCGACCGTCATGGTGTTCCGATGCTGGTCAACCGCGTGCGGTCGGTACGTCCCGGTGCGCTGAGTGGACTTGCGCACCGGAGGGACGAGTCGCCTTCTGTCCGGCAATAGGGCATCAAACTCATATGCCGGTCATTCGGGCTCGCATGTCGGTCAATACAGGCGGTGTTCGATCGCCCGTGTTCCCCCGCCCGGTCAGCAGGTCGTTGTCCCGGCCGGCGCGCGTATCGCCTGGGGATTCACGGGAGGCAGCTGTCGGCGACGAGGCGTTGGTGAGGCGTGATGTCCGTGGCGGAGTGGCTTGATCATCGGATGCAACGGGTCCCCCTCCTTCCCGGTGACCGTGTGTGGGGGCTGCTGTGCTCGTGCGGGAGCACCGGTGAGTCCCAGTAGGGTGATGCGCTGTGGCACCACGACCTCTGCATGAACTTGTTGAAGCGGGCTGGGCGAAGGCTCTGGATCCTGCGGCCGAACGCATCACTGCGATGGGCGACTTCCTCCGGGCCGAGATAGCGGCGGGCCGGACGTATCTGCCCGCTGGGGCGAATGTCCTACGGGCTTTCCAGCAACCCTTCGATGACGTCCGCGTCCTGATTGTCGGTCAGGATCCTTATCCCACGCCGGGGATGGCGATCGGGCTGAGTTTCGCTGTGTCGCCCGAAGTGCGTTCGTTGCCGGGCAGTCTGGAGAACATTTTCCGGGAGATGCACTCCGACCTGGGGCTGCCCAGACCGTCGAACGGTGACCTGACACCGTGGACGGAGCAAGGGGTGCTGCTGCTGAACCGGGCGCTGACGACGGCACCGCGCAGCCCCGCCGCGCACCGGGGCAAGGGCTGGGAAGAAGTCACCGAGCAGGCGATCCGCGCACTGGCCGGCCGGGGCAAGCCCTTGGTGTCGATCCTGTGGGGGCGTGACGCGCGCAATCTGAGGCCGCTGCTGGGGGAGCTTCCGGCGATCGAGTCCGCCCACCCGTCCCCGATGTCGGCCGACCGTGGCTTCTTCGGCTCACGGCCCTTCAGCCGGGCCAACGAACTGCTCGTCAAGCAGGGTGCGCAGCCGGTGGACTGGCGACTGCCGTAGGGCATGGCCGTCGCAACGGCCGAGGGAGCTTCCTTTGACCCACCGTCACTCGCTGAAGAGTCCGCTCAGGGGAACGGAAGTGCTGTAGCACAACCGTGCTTTGCCGGTTGTGGCGCCTGGTGAGAGACTGGCCCGCTGCAGAATCGGCGGAGCATACGGGGGCGCAATGGGCCAGGCGGTGACCGCAGCCATGCTGCAGGTGGCGGATGTGCACAAGTCGTACGGTCGAGGCGCCAGCGCGGTTCATGCTCTGCGTGGCGTTTCCTTCGAGGTCCCTCGGGGGGAGCTCGTCGCTCTCAAGGGGCGCTCCGGCTCGGGCAAGACCACCCTGCTCAACATCGTCGGTGGTCTGGACGAGCCGGACAGCGGACGCGTCACCGTCGACGGGCTGCATCTGCGGGACCAGGGTGAGGACGCCCTCCTCGCGCTGCGTCGGGAACGTATCGGCTTCGTCTTCCAGTCGTTCGGGCTCATTCCCATCCTCACGGCTGCCGAAAATGTGGGCGTGCCGCTCCGGTTGCGAAGGGCGGACCCGCGAGAGCGGCGGGAGCGCGTCGAACTGCTGCTGTCTCTCGTGGGGCTCGCGGACCATGCCGCGCAGCGCCCGGGCGAGTTGTCGGGCGGGCAGCGCCAGCGTGTCGCCATCGCCCGCGCCCTGGCCAACAGCCCCTCGGTTCTCATCGCCGACGAGCCGACCGGCCAGTTGGACGCGGAAACAGGGCACTCCGTGATGGAACTGCTGCGAGCGGTCGTCCGCAGCGAGCAGATCACGGCTCTCGTGGCCACCCATGACAGATCACTTCTTGACCTCGCGGATCGTGTGCTGGAGCTGAAAGACGGAGAGATCACCGATCTGTAGGCCCAGTCGTCCGGGATCACACTGCGGACGCGGGGTCCGGCACGCGCTCCCCGCGTCCGCAGGATGTGCGTGGTTCGTTTCAGAGCCCAGGCTGTTCCGCGGCTGAGCCCCGGCCGTGACGGTCGTTCCGTGTGTCGTCCGGGCGGACGGCGATGTGGTCGGGTTCCAGCTCCAGGGCGACGCGGTCGCGCATCCCCAGGACCCGGGTGTACTCGGCGGGGAGCTGGAGGCGGCCGGCCCGGTCGAGCATGGCGTATTCGCGGGCGACCAGGTTCTCCTGGCCGGTGGCGGAGTCGACTTCGCTGTGGCGCAGGACCTCCGTCGACGTGCGGCCGTCCCGGATGGCGACCGTACGGCGGACCTCACCAGCGACGGACTGATCGTGGGTGACGATCACGATGGTGGTCCCCAGTTCCTCGTTGGCGGTGCGGAACGCGGCGAAGACCTGTTCGGCGGTGTGGGAGTCGAGTTCGCCGGTGGGCTCGTCGGCGAGCAGGACCGCGGGATCGTTGGCGAGGGCCACTGCGAGGGCGACGCGCTGCTGCTGGCCGCCGGACATCTGGTGGGGCCGACGGTCGCGGCATTCGGCGACGTCCAGCAGGCCGAGGAGTTCCATGGCGCGATCGGCTTTGGTCCGGCGCCGACCTTGTGCGCGGGCCAACTCCAAGGGCAGGGCGACGTTCTGCGCGGCGGTGAGATAGGGCAGGAGATTGCGGGAGGTCTGCTGCCAGACGAAGCCGACGGTCTTGCGGCGGTAGGCGAGGCGTTCCTTGGAGGACATCGTGACCAGGTCGTGGTCGCCGACGCGGGCCACGCCGGCGGTGGGTTTGTCCAGCCCGGCCAGGATGTTCATGAGGGTGGACTTGCCGCTGCCGGAGGCACCGACCAGGGCCATCAACTCCCCCTTGCGAACGAGGAGATCGAGGCCTTGCAGTGCCTGGACCTCCACACCGTCGGCGGAGAAGATCCGTACCAGCCGGTCGCAGGTGATCAGGGCGTCGTGGCCGTAGACGGCGGCGTCGCGCGCGGCGAGGGCACGGTCGGTGAGCTCGTGGAAGGTCGGGCTGCTGGTCATCGGCTGCTCCTGGGCGGACAGAGGGACACGGGCCGGTGCCGGAGGGGGCTTGGTCTCGAGGTTCTGCTCACTGTCTAGTCGTCACCCATCCTCAGTTCGCGCACCGAGCCACGTCGGCTGGTCCACCAGGCCTGGCCGGCGGGCACACCGAGGGCCAGCAGCAGCACGGCGAGCGCCGGAACCGTCAGCGAGAGCGGATCGGTGCGCAGCGCGGCCCCGTCGAGGGCGGACGGAGAGGCCAGGGCGAGGGTCGTGAGGTCGATGCCGGGCGACAGCAGATGAATGCCGGCCCAGCCGGTCAGCAGACCGCCCGCCGCGGCCAGGAACGCCTGAGGGAGGGCCGTGAGGATGAGCAGTCGGCGGCCCTGGGACCGGCTCATGCCCATCGTGCGCAACCGGGCGAGCAGGGCGCTGCGTTCGGGCGCGGTACGCAGCACGGTCAGCAGGAGGGCGAGGACCGCGTACCCGGCGCCCGCGGCGACCGCGACACCGTACAGGCGTTCCGCGCCGGACTGCAGCGGTGAGTCGACGTGCCGCGCACGTTCCTCGGCGCGCAGCCGGACGGTCGCCGCTGTACCTTCCGCCGCCGAGCGCAGCGCCCGGCCGTTCAGGGCGTCACCGGTCAGCAGCAGGGTCGTCGTAAGCGCCACGCCGCGGGGAAGACCGGCACGGTCCACGATCAGGAAGTCGTCACCGATCACGGCCGGAGTGCGCGCCCGGACCAGGACGATCCGGACGGTGACGGAGGTGCCGTCCGGGAGCAGGACGGGGTAGGGGCCGGTGCCGTACTCCTCGGCCACGCGAGGTGAGGCCAGCGCGGGCAGGGGCCGGTCGGCGCTGTCCGTCGTACCGGCGTCCTCCTGCCGGAGGCTCGCCGCGGCGAACGGCCCCAGTCCCGTGTGGTGCGACAGGTGCGCGTAGGCGTCGGGGTCCACACCGGCCAGCGGTATCGGCTGACTGCCCGGTTGCGGCTTCGCCTCGTTGGTGACGCTCGCTTCCGTCATGTCCCGTACGCCGGGCAGTCGGCGGACGCGGTCGGGCAGGGCGTGGGGGAGGTTGCCGGTATTGGTCTCGATGCGGCCGTCGGCGCCGACGGCGAAGAGCGCGGCCTGGTCGCGGGCCGCTGTGACCCCTGCCAGGACCGAGCCGCCGAACGCGGCCGTGGTCAGGGCGGTGAGCAGAGCGAGCAGCGGCAGCACGGCGAAGCCGGGAGCGCGGGCCACCTGGGCCAGCGACAGCGGAATCACCAGGCCGCGCATTCGCGTGGTCGCCCTGCTCAGCGCCCGCAGCGGCAGGGGGTGGAGGCGTGCCAGCAGCAGAGCCGCGACCACGCCCGTCAGCAGCGGGGCGGTGGCCACCAGACCGGTGCTGCCGGATCCCTGTCGGCGTAGTGCGGCGACGGCCCCCAACGCGATGACCAGCACGGTCAGTTCGGCCACCGTACGGTGCCGAGACGGCTGGGCGGAGGCGAGGTCCTCCCGGGCGTCGTGCATGCGTACCGTGCGGTGCGCCACCACGCCGCGCAGAGGGAGGGTGACGCAGGCGAACAGGGTGACGGCGAGGGCGGCGGCGATGGCGGACGCGCTGCGGTCACCGGGCAGGACGAGCAGGGCGGCGGTCAGTCCGAGGGCGCCGGCCGGCACGGCCACGACCGCCGTCTCCGCCAGCAGCCGACCGGCGAGGCCGGACAGTGAGGCGCCGCGGGCACGGAGCAGAGCCAGCTCCGCGCGTCGGCGATCGGCTGCCACACCGGCGGCCATGGCCAGGACGATCACGGCGAGGCTGCCGGTCCCGACGGCGGCGAGGACAAGCAGCGGGTCGATCCCCGACCGTAGTCGGGCATGGTCGGCGAGGACCTCGTCGAGATTCGTCCGGGCCTCCAGACGCGGGTCGACGACCGCCCGCAGGCGCTGCACCCCCGGGCCCGACTCAAAGGCGGCGACGGCGGATGTCAGACGGTCGAGATCGTGGCCGCGCAGGGTGGCGACGTCGGCGGCCACGTGCCAGTACCGGAGCGGGAGGCCAGGGGTGCTCAGGAGAACCGGGCCGGCACCGGGGGCAAGGAGCAGGCCGCCGAGCCAGTAGACCTCCGACAGCTGGCTGCCGGGCAGTCGGCTCAGCGCGGGGGTGCGCAGCACCGGCAGTGTCGACCAGTAGGCGCCCGCAGGGGTGCGTGGGACAACGATCCCGGTGACCCGGACGGCGAGCGGGGCGCGTGCCGGGCTTGGCAGGTGGATCACCGAGCCCACCCGGATGTCGAGCGTGCGGGCGGTGTCCGTGGTGACGGCGGCCTCGACCTGGGCGGTCGCTGCGGTGACCGGTTCGCCCGTGGTGCGTGGCAACCGGCCCGCGCTGAGCCGGGCGTGGGAGGCCAGGTCCTGCTGAGCGGCGAGCAGCAGTTGGGCGGGTATGTCGGCGGGCCGGGGAAGCCAGGGATCGGACGCCGCAATGCCGACGGTCGTGCGCACGCCGTACGACGACTGCGTGGGGTCGGCAACCAGCGGCGCCTTCGTGGCGGCGAGAACCTCGGTCCGCGCCGCGGCCAGCGGCCCGGTGCGCAGGGCGGCCTCGGCCTCCTCGACCGTGTCCGTCCAGGGTGGCGGGGCGTCCACCTGCACGGTCGTCCGGTCGGGAGAGGCCTGCTCGACCGCCCGGCGCAGCCCCGCGTCTCCGTACCGGTCGACGGCACGCGGGTACGCGGCAGCCAGCGCGGCGGTCACGGTCACCAGCAGCGCGAGGGTCACGGACGTACCGGCGAAGGCCCTCAGCCGGGCCCGCACCCCGGCCCGTGCGTGCGTCGGCACCGCCCTCGTCCCCCCGCTCTGCGGGGGCACCGGCTGCGCGGTCACTGCGTCACCTCGTCCCTGAGAGTCGTCACGGGTTTCGCCCGCCGAAGTGCGAGCGCCACGGTCACGAGCGCGGGGCCCGCGGCGAGGGCCGCCAGCAGGACGGCCAGGCGCAGGAGCGGGACTTCGACCAGCACCGGCGGCAGCGGCCGGGTGGCCTGCACGGTCAGGACGACAAGGGGAACCAGCGCGTACGTCAGCACCGTGCCCAGGGCCGTGCCGACCAGCAGGGCCAGGGCCACCAGCACGCCGTGCTCCACGGCGACCAGCCGGGCCAGCCGACGGCGCGTCGTCCCCAGGGCGCGCAGCACGGCGAACTCTCCGTCCCGGGCCCGCATCGCCCCTGCCGCGCTCACCGCGAAGCCGAGCGAGGCGAAGAGCACCGTCACCGCGGCCGATGCGACCAACGCTGCTTCCGGGGCCGCCCCGAACGGGTCGTCGCGCAGCTGAGCCGCTATCTCGTCGCGCACCACCACCTGCTCCGGTTCGACGTCGGGCAGGGCCCGCACGGCCGCTGCCGCGGCACCGGGGTCGGCCGTGCGCAACCACCACTCGGTGGGCGTGAGGCTGGTCCCGTAGCGGGCCTGCAGCACCCGGTTGACGGCCCGGAGATCGACCAGCAGGGCCCCGCCGTCCTGCGCGGTGGTTTCCGTCGTGGGCAGGGCGCTCGCGGTGCGGACGATGCGTACGGGCACGGAACGGCCGCCGAACGTCACCTCCACGCGCTGGCCTCGGCGCGCGCCGGACGCGGTGAGGAACCGGTCGGTGGCGACTGCGACGATCTCGGGCGCCGCGGGCTGGGCGACCTTCAGCCGGACCTCCAGCGGCCAGGAGGCCGGCGGGAGGTCCGGCGGCAGATATCCGGTGCTGTACGTCATGCTGACGGGGGCCGTCGACGTGATCCGGGGGCGGGTCGGCCTGGCGTCGGCGTTGGGGGCGTAGGCGGCCGAGTCGGCCTCGATCGAGGTCGCCCACTTCGTCGGCAGGGTCAGCTGCCGGACATCGCCGTCGCCCGCTGTCGCCGTGAGAGTGCCGAGGACCAGGCGGTGCCGGTGGGCACGGCCGGTCGGCTGTGACGTGCTGAGTGTGAGCCCGGTCAGCGCCAGCGGGCCCCGGGCGCCGTTCAGATCCGGGGTCAGCGGGTGCGGTCGGCCGTCGGCGGCCAGGCGGCCGGACGGTATCTCGTAGGAGGTCCCGTGACGGTCCCGCACCGTGAGCGTGACGTCCGCGCCCGGCCCCGGCGTGCTGCTGCGCAGGGCAGCGGTCAACGTGAGCCGGGTCGTGCCCGCCGGTACCTCGACGCCCGCGGGCGCTCCGCGCGGCGCGAGCCCGGCGAGCAGCGGACCGTCCGTCAGATCGGGCCGCGCCAGCACCGCCCCTGCCGCCTCCGCCGTGTTCAGGGCCACAACGGTCGCGGTGCGGCTGCCGGAGAGCGACACGGTGCCACGGACCGCGGGGGCGACCGCATCAACGTGCGGGAGGTCCGCGTAGACGTCCGTACGGCCCACACCGCCGCTCCCGGAAGTGAGGACGCGCACCTCGGCGCCCGCGCGGAAGTCGGCCTGGTCGGCCTGGGAACGGTGCCAGGACGCGCTCTGCCCGATCGCGATCACGCCCAGTGCCACAGAGATGACCAGGAGCAGTACCGGACCCGCCCCCCGCATCGGTCGCCGACTGAACTGCCAGCCGACCATGGCCGCGGTCAGCCCGTGCCCGCGGGCCAGAAGCCGCTCGCCGACCCGCGCCAGCGAGGGCAGCAACCGCAGCACCAGAACCGTTCCGGCCAGCAGTACCAGAGCGGGCGCCGCCACCAGCAGCGGGTCGACGCCGAGGACCCCCTCACGGCTGGTGGTGACAGCACCGGAGCGCTGGCTTCCGAGCAGCCAGAAAGCGACACCGGCCACGGCGACCAACCCGACATCCGCCCCCGCGCGCAGCGGTGCGGGCAGCGCCCCTGCCCGCACGGAGACGGTGCCCGTGAAGGACGCCCGCCACGCGGGGACAGCCACCGCCAGCGCACACAGCGCGGCCACGCCCGCGGCGACCGACCACACCTCGGGTCGGCCCCCGACCGGTACGTCGACGTGTACCCCGGTCCGGCCAAGCGCACCCTGCCCGACCAGCAGCCGCGTCAACGGCCCCGACAACAGCGGCGCCGCCACCACCGCCGGCCCGGAGATCAGCAAGGACTCCAGCGCGGCCATGCCCGCCAGCCGTGCCCGGGTGGCGCCGCGCGCACGGAGCAACCGGGTCTCGGACATGCGCTCGGAGCTGAGCAACCGCGCGACGAGCAGCAGGGCGCAGGCCGCGAGCAGTCCGAGCTGACCAGCGACGATCAGCATGCTGGAACGTGTGACGAGCAGGGAGCGTTCGATGCGGTCCAGGACCTCGGGCAACGCGGTGGCCGCTACGGTCGCACCGCTGAGCGCGGGCCGCTCGCGCAGCTGCGCGCTCCCCGAGCGGACAGCCTCGCGCAGCGCGTCGATCCGCCCCGTCGTCAGCGAGGAGTAGTCGGCCGACGCCAGCCAGCCCGACGTGCCGACGCTCACCCGCCCCGAGGTCGGCACGCCTGCAGCGGTGAGCAGGGGACCGTACGTCGTGAAGCTCGACGCCTGCACGCCGCGGCCGCCCAGGTCGTCCAACTGCCAGTAGGGTGCCCGGACGTCCACGGGCCGGTACACGCCGGTGATCAGCACGTGCACCGCCGGGCCGTGCAGCCGGTCGGTGACGGTCAGCCGGGCTCCAGGTGCCACCCCGAGCCGCTGGGCGGCGCTCTGCGGCAGTGCGGCCTCGATGGACCCGGCGGTCACCGCCTCTCGGGGAAGCCGCCCTGCGACGGTCCGCACCTGTGTGTGATCCAGGGCTGCGAAGTGCGTGAGGTCCGGGTCCTCGTTCCGCTCGGAGGCGGGCCGCAGCGCGGGAGGCAGGGCGTAGGGGCCGGAACGCAGCAGGGTGCGCACCTGTACCGGCAGCCCGGCGAAGATGGCGCGGGCCCCCGTCCGCACGGCGTCGTCGGCCGCCTGCCGCTCGCCGGCCGGCACGTCGGCCTTGACCACCAGAGCGGCCTCGGCAGCGGTGTCCTGCTCGGCGAGCGACCGACGCAGCGCCGCATCGCCTATTGCGCCCGAGTAGGCCGTGAGCGTGGCCAGCACGGTTGTGGTCAGCAGCACGGCCAGCAGGGCGGCACCGAGAAGCGCGCGGTACACCCACGCCCGCAGCGCGATGAACCGCAACACGCCTGCCGGCACTCCTCGTTCCCCCACCAAACCCCCCGGTTTCAACCACACGGACCGGAACGCGTTGCGGCGTCGGCAGCGTGCAGGTGCAGGAGGGCATTGTAGGACTGACTTTGGTCGTCTTCTGATCGGATGTGGCAGACCTTGATGGGCGTCGCTATCCGGACAGGCGCTCACCCGCGACGGACTGGCCCCGTATGCGGGTGAGTCGGCAGGGGTTGTATCTCCCGCCGGGCGAAACCACGCGTCCGAGCGGCATGGTGACCCACGCCCCCATCCGGCACCGCATCAGGAACAGACAGTTCAGCGGCTTGCAGCCGACCGTGGACCAGGATATCGGCGACTTCCACGGCTACTCCGGAAGCCCAGTGGACACCGACGGCGACCCGCAGGACGCGGGCTGCCGCCGCGTGGTGGGCGTCCTCCCTCGACCGAGCCTCAGTCGATCACTGCGGCCCTCACACACAGCACGTCCGGCAGATGGGAAGCCAGTTGCTGCCAGCTGTCGCCGTCGTCCGCCGACGCGTACACCTCGCCGTTGCGGTTGCCGAAGTAGACGCCCGCCGGGTCCGCGTCGTCCGTGCACAGGGCGTCGCGCAGCACCGTGCCGTAGTGGTCCCCCTGGGGCAGGCCCGCCGACAGGGGCTCCCAGCTCTTGCCCGCGTCCGCCGTACGGAAGACCCGGCACCGGTGGTCGGCGGGGACACGGTCCGAGTCGGCGTTGATCGGGAAGACGTACGCCGTGTCACCGCGGTGCGGATGGGCCGCCACCGCGAAGCCGAACGTCGAGGGGAGGCCGGCCCCGATGTCCGTCCAGTGCCCTCCCGCGTCGTCGCTCCTGTACACACCCCAGTGGTTCTGGAGGTAGAGACGGTCCGGGTCGGCCGAGTCCTTCGCGACCTTGTGCACGCACTGGCCGAACTCCGGGTTCGGATCCGGCAGGAACACCGCGGAGACACCGGAGTTGGACGGGGCCCAGCTCGCGCCGCCGTCGGACGTGCGGAACACTCCGGCCGTCGAGACGGCGACAGTCACCGCGCGCGGGTCGCGCCGGTCGGTGACGATCGTGTGCAGGCCCTCGCCGCCGCCGCCCGGAACCCACCGGGAGCGGGTGGGGTGTTCCCACAGCGGGCGGACCAACTCGAAGGACTCACCGCGGTCTTCGGAGCGGTACAGCGCCGCCGGTTCCGTGCCCGCGTACACCACGTCCGCTTCCGCCGTGGACGGGTGGAGCTGCCAGACGCGCTCCAGCGAGGCGCCCGTGTCCTTCGGGAACCTGACCGCGGGCTGCGCCGGTTCGGTCCATGTCCGGCCCAGGTCGTCGGAGTGGAAGACCGACGGCCCCCAGTGGGCGCTGTCGCCGCCGACCAGCAGCCTCGGGCTGCCCTGCCGGGTGTCGATCGCGACCGAGTACACGGCCTGCGCGTTGAAAGAAGGGCTGTCGTCGAACTCCCATGTGTCACCGCGCCGGTGCCCGATGAACAGGCCTTTGCGCGTGCCGACCGTGAGCAGTACCTCGGTCATGCCGATCACCTCCGGGACGTCTCTGTCCAGTCATCGGCCAGTCTGCACCCCACCACTGACAGTCACCTCTGGAAACGGTGTCGCCGCAGGTCGGAGCGGTTTGTCGGCGGGATGTGACGGAGACCTCGGGTCGGCCGTGAGCAGCGGCGGGACATCGCGCGTATGGGAGGACGGCAGGGCATGTCCGTGTGCGCGTGAGGAGGTTGCCTTCGATGGCGGCATTCCGTGGTCCCAGGGTGTGGCTGTGGCGTTGGCGGCGGAATCCGCTGAGGCGCCGTGTGGATGCCGTGGAGGGGTGGGCCGCACTGGCCACCTGGGCACTCATCGTGCTCACCGGAGTCCTGGTCGGCGTGGTGTCGAACCGCTCCATCGAACAGGGGCTGGCGACAGAGCGCGCCGAGTGGCATTCCGTGACGGCACTGGTCGTCGAGGACGCGCCCGGCACCGTCGGCAGCGAGAAGGTGTGGGCGAAGGTCCGCTGGAGCGCGGCCGACGGCACCCGGCGCACGGGCCAGGCCCGGGTCGACTCGGGCAGCACCGCGGGGAGCCCGGCGACGGTCTGGACGGACCCGCAGGGCCGCCTGGTTTCGAAGCCCGCCACCGAGTCCGAGGCCCGCCTCAGGGCCGCGCTGGTCGGCGCCCTGGCGGGCGCGAGCGGGGCGACCGTGCCTTACGTCGCCTGGCGTCTTCTCCGCGGCCGTCTGGAGCGACGGCGGATGGAGGAGTGGGACGAGGCGTGGGAGCGGTTCGACCCTATGTGGGGGCGCAACACACGCTGATCCGTGTCGAAGGAAGCGGGGGAGCGGGGAGCACGGTAGCGAAGCACGGCGGGCCCGTCGCTCCGGGCAACGGCATGGCGGGGCCGTACCTGTCGGGCAGGTCCGGACGGACGCCCACGAGTCCGCGGCGCAGGCAGAACGGGGGCCGGTGCGGCTTGGCCGGCAGGCGGCGCCGCCACGACGGGTACCGTCCGTGGATCCCCAGCGCCCGCGCGGGCCAGGTCGTCGAGCACGCGGCTCGTGCCAGGAGGACAGCGGCTGTACGAGGTGGGTGCGAGCCGCCTCGTACAGCCGCCGGAGGGGGGATGGATCAGCGGTACGTGATGTCGCCCGTCGCGTACTTGCAGTACGTGCCGTCGGGGTTGGAGCCGTTGGTGGTCGGCTCCTTGCCGGTGTTGTTGCCGATGTACTTCTGGCAGGGGACGATCTTCTTGCTGGTGTCCCCGACGATCGTGATGCCCCTCAGGGTCGCGCTGTCGCCGTAGTTGGTGTTGATGCCGGCGAGCTTGCCGCCCTTCCAGGTCGCCTCGATGTTGGTGAGGTTGATGGTCCGCTTGTACTGCGTGGAGCAGTTCCCGCAGGACCGGACGAAGGTGCCGAAGTTCTTCGCCGCGAAGTTGGAGATGTTGAGCGTCCCGGCGCCGTTGAACTGGAACACCTTGTCGCTGGCTTCCTTGGCGCCGCCGCCCGAGATCGTGTAGACGTTCGAGGAGGAGCTGCCCCGGAAGGTGGCGGCGTCCTCGCCGACGTCCTCCCACCACACGTTCTGCAGGGTGCAGCTGCCCTTGCAGTGGATGCCGTCGGCCGCCGGGGCGCCGATGATGACGTTCTTGAGGACGGCGCCGGCCGCCAGCTCGAGGATCGGCCCCTGGTCCTCGTCCTGGTTGTCGGAGCCGAGGTCCCCGGTGCCGTACAGGCGCTTCATCCCGTAGTCCTTGGTGCCGGACACGGGGATGGTCGCGGAGACGCCCTGGCTGCCGTTGGCGGTCGGCCAGGTCGCGGCGCTCGCCGGGGTGAGCGCACCGCTAGTCATGAGCATGCCAAGCGAGAGGCCGAGGGTGGCCAGGGTGCCGGTCAGTGCGCGCCCGCGCGCGCGTGGACGTACTGCAGAAGTCATGTCCCGATGCCTTCTTCCGGTCGGTCGTGCTGTGTGGGGAGTTGGGGATTGGGGGTTGTCTCAGAGCTTTCCGGCGCCCGCGCCCGACGTCACCGAGGCGACGACGGTCGAGGCAGGCTCCGCGGTGTAGCTGTACGGAGCGGTGGTGAAGGTGCCGACCCGCGAGACCTCCGTGGCGGCTCCGCCGAGATCGTTGCCGCGCAGGTTGGCGTATCCGTCGACGTCACTGCTGCGGTTCGTGGTGACCGCGACCGGCGTCGAACGGAAGACGTTGTTCTCGACGAGCATCTGGGCGCCCATACGGGAGTGCACGGCGGTCTCGGCGCCCTGGACGTAGTTGTCGTAGAAGTGACCGGTGCCGAACCGCAGGCTGGGGATGCGCGAGTACACGTTGTTGAAGTGGTTGTGGTGGTACGTCACCTTGAGGCGGCCGGTGTCCTCGGACGCGTTGTTGTCGCTGTGGCCGACGAGCGAGCCCTTGAAGTGGTCCTTGAAGGTGTTCCAGGACACCGTCACGTTGTCGGAGCCGTGATTGATGTCCAGCAGACCGTCGTAGTAGTCCTTGTCGTGGGTGCGGTCCGCGGAGAAGGAATTGTGGTCGATCCACACCTTCGTGGACTTCTGGACGGTCACGCCGTCGGACGGTGCGAGCGGCTTGCTGATGTTGAGGTTGCGGACGACGACGTTCGTCTCCTCCTTGATCCGCAGGCCGCCGCCGGTGAACCCGGAGGATGAACCGACGCCCAGGACCGTGGTGTTGGAGCCGAGGTCGACCTGACCGCTCAGCGTGATCAGGCCGTTCACCCGCACGACCTTGGCCGCGTTTCCCGTGACGGCGGTCCTGAAGGCGGCGAGCGTCGTCACGGTGACCGGGGTGGCGCTGCCGCCGCCGGTCGTTCCGGCACCGAATCCGATGGGCGCGCTCTCGGCCGCCCCGGCCGGCTGGGGAGCGGCCAGAACGGCGACGGCCGCGAGCGCGGTGGCCACGGCTGCCACCACTGCGGGTCTTTGCGTCTGTGTACGTGGGGGGTCTGTACGCATGCGGGTGCGTCCCTTCGGAAGGGCTGGCTGACCGAGCAGGTGATCAGCTATGTGAACATCATTCACTATGTCGTGCGCCATGCTGCGTGCCGCGCGCGAGCCGGTTGAGCGGTGACGGAGAGCCTGAAGTGTGGGGGAAGGTAGCGCTTCAGGGACTACACCGTCTCTGAGGGCGCATACTTCGGGGCCGTCTCGTCGAATGCGGATCGACATCGATGGGTCACATCGCTGAACGGAAGGTAGGCGGTAAGCGCTTTCTGGTCAACGCTTTGCGCGCAATGTGTGCCGACCGGGTCCGCAACCGCTGGTCAGCGAATCTTTTCGACGTGTGGGAGCGCTTCCATGGGGGCCATGCTCATGCCACGATGCGGGCGGGCAGCCCCGCGGAGCGGGACTTCGACTTCCGCCACGCGTACCCCACGAGCCGTGATCAGGAAGGGACAAGGACGTGTCCACCACTGTCGGCAACATCGCGAAAAGGCCGCTGCGTTCGGCGCTCGTCATGTTTCTCGCAGGCCTGCTGCCGTTACTCGCGGCGACATTCCTCGCCGCGCCGTCGGCGGCGGCCCGGACGGAGCCGCCCGCTGCGGCCCCCGTCGCCGCCGCCGCGCTCACCGAGGTGACGAACTTCGGGACCAATCCCAGCAACCTGCAGATGTACGTGTACGTGCCGGACGGCGTCACCACGCATCCGGCGGTTCTGGTGGCCGTGCACTGGTGCACCGGCTCCGGCCCCGTGTTCTACTCCAACACCGAGTACGCCTCGCTGGCCGACCGCTACGGCTTCATCGTGATCTACCCCTCCGTCACCCGCAGCAGCAAGTGCTTCGACGTCTCCTCGCCGCAGGCGCTCACCAGGGGCGGCGGCAGTGACCCGGTGGGCATCAGGTCCATGGTCGACTGGGTGACCCGCACCTACAGCGCCGACACCAGCAGGGTCTTCGCCACCGGGGTCTCCTCCGGTGCGATGATGACCAACGTCCTGCTGGGCGACTACCCGGACGTCTTCGCGGGCGGTTCCGCCTTCGCGGGCGTGCCGTTCGGCTGCTTCGCCACCACCAACGGCTCGGAGTGGAACAGCGACTGCGCCAACGGGACAGTGATCCACACCCCGCAGGAGTGGGGGAACCTGGTGCGGGGCGCCTACCCCGGCTACACCGGGTCCCGGCCACGCATGCAGCTCTGGCACGGCACCGAGGACGACACCCTGCGCTACCCCAACTTCGGGGAGATGATCAAGCAGTGGACCAACGTGCAGGGGCTCACCCAGACGCCGACCGTGACCGACTCGCCCCAGTCCGGCTGGACCCGCACCCGCTACGGGGCCACCGGTGACAAGGCGCCCGTCGAGGCCATCAGCCTCCAGGGTGTCGGCCACAACCTGATCACCACCGGCATGGCCGCCCGCGTGATCACCTTCTTCGGCCTGGACAGCGGCGGCACCGTGCCCCAACCGCCGGCCGGCCCCTGCAAGGTGGCGGTCACCACCAACGCCTGGAACACCGGGCTGACCGCGTCCGTCACCATCACCAACACCAGTACGACAGCGGTGAACGGCTGGAAACTGGGCTTCACCCTGCCCTCCGGCCAGACCATCACCTCCGGCTGGAGCGCCGGCTTCGCCCCGTCGTCCGGTGCGGTGACGGCCACCAACGCCACCTACAACGCGGCCATCGCGCCCGGGGCGAGTGTCGGCTTCGGCTACCAGGCGAGCCACACCGGCAACAGTGCGGCGCCGTCCGGCTTCACGCTCAACGGAACGGCCTGCACGGCCGGTTGAGCCCCGCTGTGCCGGGTGCGTGCCACGAGCGCGCACCCGGTCACCTCACCCGAGGTGGTCCGAGGAAGACGTCGTCCAGACACAGGAAGGCACCCGGCCAGTGAAGTCGCCCCGCCTCGCGCAGTCGCCCCGGCCCCAGTGGCCGTCCGCCAGAGCAACGTTCGCCCAACTGGTCGCCACCTGTGTGTTCGTGCTGGCCCTCGCCGTGGCGTCCTCCGCCGTGGTGGCCCTGGTCAGAAGCCCGCAACCGACTGCCTCCGACCCGGCCAGGTCCGCCCCGCACTGGGTCAACACCTGGACGTCGATGCCGCAGCTCACCGAACCCGGCAACATGCCGCCCGTGCCCTTCACGGGCGAGCGTGCCGTCCTCGTCGACACCACCCTGCGCCAGACAGTGCGCGTCACCACCGGCGGCGAACGTATCCGGCTGCGCTTCTCCAACGCCTTCGGCACCACCCCGCTCCCGCTGACCGCCGTCACGGTCGCCCTCCCGCTGGACGGCCGGGCCGGGGTGAGCGCCGTCGAACCCGGCACCCTGCGCGAGGTGACGTTCGCGGGACGCCGGGCCACCACCGTGCCCGCCGGGGCCCAGGTCGTCTCCGACCCGCTGGACCTCGGGCTGCGTCCCGCGACCAACCTGACCGTGACGACGTACCTCGCCGGCGGCCAGGCCTCGCTCGCGCTCACCTCGCACCCGGGCTCGCGCACCACCTCGTACCTGCGCACCGGAGACGGCACGGCAGAACAGGATCTGACCGGGGCCACCCCGGTCAACCACTGGTACCTGCTCAGCGATGTCGAGGTGCTCTCCGGCCGGGACACGCGTGCCGTCGCCGTGCTGGGCGACTCGCTGTCCGACGGCCGGGGCTCCACGACCAACGGCAACAACCGCTGGCCCGACCAGCTCCTGGACCGGCTCCGGGGCCTTCCCGGCGGCGGCCGGATCGCCGTGCTCAACCAGGCCGCGGGCGGCAACCGGGTCCTCAATGACGGCCTCGGTCCCAACGCCCTCGCCCGGCTCGACCGGGACGTCCTGGCGCACAGCGGGGTCTCCTGGCTGATCGTCTTCGAGGGCGTCAACGACATCGGCACCGCCGAGGCCACTCCGGCCGCGCAGCAGCGCGTCACCGACGACCTCATCGCCGCCTACCGGCAGATCGTCGTCCGCGCGCACGCCCAGGGCATCCGCGTCTACGGCGCCACCCTGACCCCCTTCCGCGGCAACACGCCGTACGACGATCCGGCGGGTCTGCGTGAGACGGCGCGGCAGGCCGTGAACGCCTGGATCCGCACCGGTGGCGCCTTCGACGCCGTCGTCGACTTCGACCGGGCGGTCCGCGATCCGGCCGATCCGGGCCGCCTGCGCGCGGACCTCCACGACGGGGACTGGCTGCATCTGAACCCCGAGGGATACGGGACGCTGGCCGGCGCCGTTCCCGCGTCCTGGTTCAGGAAGAGCTGATCCCGGGTTGAAGACAGCCGCCGATGCCCGCATTCTTGGGCATTTGGCGAATGGGCCGCGCGAGGAAGAGCGGGTGGTCCCGGCCGGTGACGTCCTGGCGGTTGCCGACGCGCACGGCACACTCACGGGCTGGAGCGAGGGCGCCCGCCGGCTCACCGGACACACCGCCGTCGAGGCCACCGGCCGCCCGGCGGCGGACCTGGTGTCCGGCGACCCGCGTACGGTCTGGCGGGAGCTGCGCACGTCCGGCGCCGCCGTCGTGGCCGTACGGCACAGGGACGGGCATCGAGGTTCCGGTCTTAACCTGGGCGGCGAAGGGGACCTGGTGGCCCGGGCCGGTCGGGATGCGCACGCCGGAGACGTTGCTGCCGTAGGCATCGGTGCGGTTGTCGGAGTGCCCGAGATGAACGGCCTGTGCCGGGACGACCTGGACGCCCCCTTCCCGGGGCTTCTCGACAGCGCCCTGTTCGCCGCCGCCCGCCAGGCCGACCGTATCGGCCGAGTCGTCACCGGCTGAACCGCCCTTCCCCACAAGGTGGTTGAAGAGCAGGTTCAGCACGATCGCCGTCAGGCAGCCCGCGCTGATGCCGCTGTTCATCACCGCCTTGAACCAGTCCGGGAACTTCGCGTACACCGTCGGCACGCCGACCGGCAGCATGCCCACGGCCACCGAGACCGCCACGACCGTCAGGTTGTGGTTGTCCCCGAACTCGACCCGGGCCAGCGTGCGCACCCCGCTCGCGGCGACCGTCCCGAACATCACCAGGCCCGCGCCGCCCAGCACCGGCGCCGGTACGGCCGCGACCACCGCGCCCAGCTTGGGCAGCAGGCCCAGCAGTACGAGGATGCCGCCGGCGGTCTCCACGACCCAGCGGCTGCGCACCCGGGTCATCCCGACGAGGCCGACGTTCTGCGCGTACGCCGTGTACGGGAAGGTGTTGAAGACGCCGCCGAGGACGGTGGACAAGCCGTCGGCCCGCAGTCCGTCGGCGAGGGAGCGAGGCTCGATCCTCCGGCCGGTCATCTCGCCGACCGCGATCAGGTCCCCGGTCGTCTCGGTCATCGTCACCAGCGCCACCACCAGCATGGAGATGATCGCCGACGCCTCGAAGGTGGGAGCCCCGAAGTGGAACGGCGTACTGATGCCGGCCCAGTCCGCGTCCCCTACCCCGTCGAAGTCCGTGAAGCCGAAGGGAATCGCCACGGCCAGCCCCACCGCGATTCCGATCAGCACCGCGATCCGGCTCAGGAGCACCGGCGCGAACCGCTGCACGCCGAGCGCCACGGCCAGCACGAACGCGGCCAGCGCCAGGTTCTTCGGCTCACCGAACTTCGCCGAACCCACCCTGCCGGCCGCCCAGTTGCCCGCCACGGGCAGCAGCGAGAGACCGATGATCAGGATCACGGTGCCGGTCACCAGCGGCGGGAAGAAGCTCAGCAACCGCCCGAAGACCGGCGCGAGCAGGACGATCGCGAGGTCCGCGACGATCACCGAACCGTAGATCGCGGGGAGCCCGCCGTCCGTCGTACCGATGAGGACCATCGGCGACACGGCCGCGAAGGTGCACCCCTGCATGATCGGCAGCCGTACACCGAAGCGCCAGAAACCCACGCACTGGATGAGGGTCGCGATACCGCAGACCAGCAGGTCCGCAGTGATCAGATACGCCAGATCGGCGGGCGACAGCTTCATCGCGCCGCCGACGATCAGAGGCACGGCCACGGCCCCCGCGTACATCGCGAGCACGTGCTGGAGTCCGAAGGCGGCGAGCCGGCGTACGGGTGGGACCTCGTCGACGGGATGCACGGGTGCTTCTGACGCCGCCAGGACCAGGTCAGACGTCCGTGTTCCGTGCCGCCGCCAGCAACGAGTCCCAGTCGGGGAGCTTCACGACACCCCGCCC
Organism: Streptomyces sp. SID12488; assembly: GCF_010548275.1. Classification (GTDB taxonomy): domain Bacteria; phylum Actinomycetota; class Actinomycetes; order Streptomycetales; family Streptomycetaceae; genus Streptomyces. Next base: position 66,345 of record NZ_JAAGLT010000014.1, on the reverse strand, counting down.
CAGCGTGGCGCCCAGTTCCGCCTCGGCCCGTTCGATCGCCTGCCAGCCCGCCCAGCCGACCGGCCGGAAGCCCTCCGCGCGCAGTATCGTCAGCGGGTCCTCGGGCCTCTCCCGCCGTACGAGTACGTCGGCGTCCGCGAGCAGGGAGGTCGCCGTCTCCTTGGCACAGGGGCGGTTGGTGCCGATGACACCGGTCGGGCCGCGCTTGATCCAGCCGGCCACGTACTCGCCCAGGGAGGGGCTGCCGTCGCGCAGGACGCGGCCCGCGAGATGCGGAACCGTGCCGCGGGCCGCGTCGAACGGCAGCCCGTCGAGCGGAACCCCGCGATAGCCGACCGAGCGGAGCACGAGCTGCGCCTCGATGTCCTCGTACTGGCCTGTGCCTCGCACGCCGCCGGTCCCGTCCGGCTCCGTCCGCTCGAAACGCACCGCACCCACCCGGCCCCCGGCGGCGAGCAGCTCGACCGGGCGGCAGAAGAAACGCAGCCGGATCTGGCGGGCGGCGCCCGAGGGGGGCGCGGCTGCCCAGCCGCGCAGTGCCTCCACGTTGCGGCGCTGCGCGGCTGGCAGGGCGGACGGGTCGGCGTACGCCGGATCGAGCGCCAGCTCGGCCTCGTCCACGATGACCTGGGTGTCCGGCAAGGAGCCCAGTTCACGCAACTCCTTGGTGGTGAAGCGGGCCTGCGAGGGGCCGCGCCGGCCCACCATGTGGATGTCGGTCACCCGGCTCGCTGTCAGTGCGGTGAGCGCCGCCTGCGGTATGTCGGTGGGGCTCAGCTCGGCCGGGCCGCGCGCCAGCATCCGGGCCACGTCCACCGCCACGTTCCCGACACCGATGACCACGGCGGAGCGCGCCCCACGGACGAAGCCGTCGTCGACGGCGTCCGGATGGGCGCTGTACCAGGAGACGAACTGTGTCGCCGACCAGCTGCCCGGCAGTTCCTCGCGGGGAATCCCCAGGTGGCGGTCGGTGGCGGCGCCCACGCAGTACACCACCGCGTGGTACAGCTCTCGCAGCTGGGCGCCCGGCAGCTCGCCGGGGCCGCAGCCGATCCGCACACCGCCGAGGAAACGCACCCGGTCGTGCTCCAGGACCGCGCGCAGGTTGTTCTGCAGCGACTTGATCTTCTCGTGGTCCGGCGCCACGCCGTACCGCACCAGTCCGTACGGCGCAGGCAGCCGGTCGAGGACGTCGACCAGCACCTCCGGATCCTGCTGGACCAGGCTCTGTGCGGTGTAGACCCCGCTCGGACCCGAACCCACGACGGCGACACGCAACACGGCGGAACCCCTCACTGCGGGACGCTGCGGAACTCCCTGTTGCTGACACCTTCAGGATCGCACTCCCGGAGCTGCGCTGACAGGGTGCGGGGCGGGCCGGGCGCGCGTGTCCGTTCGTATGGAATGTGATGATGCGGTTACGTTCCGTATGTGCTAGAAGCATCCTTTCTTAATCTTTCCGGTCGCTGCCCGACGGAGGGCGCGGTGTCGGTACGGCCCGCCTGGGAGGTACAGGAGCACGAGGGCTCGGCGACGACGGCATGGTTCGACGTCCGGCTCGCCTTCGCCGACGGTGCTCACGTCGACGTACTCGCCGTGGTCGGTGAGGCGGGCGTCTCCATCGAGGACGTACGGGCGCAGCCGGCGCTGTCGCTCGACGATCTGACGGCGCTCGCGGACTGGATCGAGGGGCCGCTCTTCGAGGCGTGCGGCGACGGGCCCACGACAGTCGAGGAGGCAGAGGTGGGGCTGCGCCCTCGTCGCGCCCGGCCCGCCTGGCCGCGTGGCATCGAGGGGCGGTGGCTGGTCTCCGAGGAGTACCGGGCGGCCCAGGAGGAGGGCGCCGACCCCGTTCTCGCCGTGATGTGCGCGACCGGGCACAGTCGACGCCGATCCCTCAGGTTGATCTCGCAGGCCCGCGACGCGGGGTTCCTGACACCTCGTCATGCTCGGCGCTGAGCAAGGCATTTCACGGGAGGAACGCTCAACTCGGCATGTGGGGACTACATTCCGCGCATCCTGTTGATCTCGGCCGTCTGCTGAGCGATCACGTCGTCGGCCATCTCCTCGATCCGGACGTTGTTGCCCTGCCCCTTCACCTCGGTGGCCATGGTGACGGCCCCCTCGTGGTGCGTGATCATCAAGGTCAGGAACAGCTCGTCGAACGCCTTCCCCTTCGCCGCGCGCAAGTTGGCCAGCTGAGCACCGGTCGCCATGCCGGGCATCGCCTCGTGGGCGTGCCCACTGGACTTGGCGTCGCTGCCGCTGTCCTTCAACCAGCCCTGCATCGCGGCGATTTCGGGCCTCTGCGCGGCGGCGATGCGCTCAGCCAGCAGCTTCACGGGTGCCGACTCGGCGCGTTTCGGCACGAGTTCGGTGATCTCGATCGCCTGCGCGTGGTGCTCGATCATCCTGCGGGCGTACGAGATGTCCGCCGAGTTGGGCGAGTCGTCCGGCAGTTCCGCCTTGGCCTCCTCCGGAGAGAGTGTCCGGGCGGCCTCGCCGGGCAGGCCGGGCGCGATCACCGAGGGCCCGGTCGCCTTCACGGACCCGGCGTCCGCGTCGGGGGACGGGTCCGAGTCGCAGGCACCGAGCGCGAGGGTGAGCGCGAGCACGGCCAGGGCCGGGCCAAAGGTGCGGGACGCGCGACGGACGGGCACAACGACCTCCAGTGTCAGGTGGGTTGACGGACACCTCGTGAGAACAGGTGCACCTCGTGAGTGCTGTGTCCGTCCTAGCACGCTTCCATTCGCTGGTGATCAGAAACTTTCATTACGAGTGCGTTGCCTACTGTTGATCGGTGCATGATGAAGACGATACTTCTGAGGACCGTGAACCGTTCTGACCCGAACGGCGACCAGGGAGGATGCAGTGACCCTGTTAAACGATCCCCGAACGCGGCACAGACGCCTGGGAGTTGCCGCTGCGGCGGCCGGACTCCTGGCCGCGCTGCTGACCGCGGGCCCCGCAGCCGCGACCCCCGACCCGGGGGACGGGCCGACGGTGCCGGAGAAGATCTCCAAGAGCGTGCAGACCCAGGTCAAGGAAGCCCTGGCCGAGGGTGAGATACCCGGGGTGGACGAGATCGTCCACTCCGACAACATCACGCACCTCACCAACATCCCCAAGGACGCGCTGCCCGGTACCAACTCGGACCTCGCCTTCCAGGGGAAGTACGCCTTCTCCGGCAACTACGACGGCTTCCGCGTCTTCGACATCAGCAACCCGAAGGCCCCGAAGACCGTCGCCCAGGTGCTGTGCCCCGGCGGACAGAACGACATCTCCGTCTCCGGGAACCTGCTCTTCCTGTCCACCGACTCCTCGCGCAACGACAGCAGTTGCAACAGCGTCTCGCAGCCCGCGACCGAGAAGTCGTCGTGGGAGGGCATGAAGATCTTCGACATCACGGACAAGGCGAACCCGAAGTACGTCGCCGCCGTGGAGACCGCCTGCGGCTCGCACACCAACACCCTGGTGCCCGAGCGCAAGAACGTCTATGTGTACGTCTCCTCGTACTCGCCGAGCGCCGCCTTCCCCGACTGCCAGCCGCCGCACGACGGCATCTCGATCATCAAGGTGCCGCGAAAAGCCCCCGAGAAGGCGGCAGTTGTCGGCTTCCCGGTGCTGTTCCCCGGTGAGGGCCCCGACGGCGGCGGCAACCCCGGCTCGCCCACCAACCCGGGCGTCTCCAAGACCACCGGCTGCCACGACATCACCGTGCTGCCCTCCAAGGACCTCGCGGCGGGCGCCTGCATGGGCGACGGCATCCTGTTCTCCATCAAGGACCCGGAGCACCCGAAGGTCATCGACCGGGTCCAGGACAACGTCAACTTCGCGTTCTGGCACTCGGCGACCTTCAACCAGAAGGCCAACAAGGTCGTCTTCACCGATGAGTTGGGCGGCGGCGGCGCTGCCACCTGCAACGCGCAGATCGGGCCGAACCGCGGGGCCGACGGCATCTACGACATCGTTGGCAAGGGCGACAAGCGCAAGCTCGTCTTCAAGAGCTACTTCAAGATCCCCCGCTACCAGGCGGACACCGAGGTCTGCGTGGCCCACAACGGCTCGCTGATCCCTGTCAAGGGCAAGGACATCATGGTCCAGGCCTGGTACCAGGGCGGTGTCTCCGTCTGGGACTTCACCAACTCCGCGAAGCCCAAAGAGATCGCCTACTTCGAGCGCGGCCCGGTGACCACCGACCGCGTCACGACCGCCGGCCCCTGGTCGGCGTACTACTACAACGGCTACATCTACTCGAACGACATCGCCAAGGGCTTCGACGTCCTGAAGCTCGACGACCGGCGCACGGATCCGGCCAAGAAGGTCCGCGTGCGCGAGCTCAACGTCCAGACGCAGCCGGACTACTTCGACTGACGTCGCCGGCGAACCCTTGACGCGCGTCCTGCTGGGCACCTCGGTGTCCAGCAGGACGCGCATGTCCCGGGAAACACCGCCGCGATTCCTCATTGACCGAGGCGCCGCGTGGGGAGATGCTGTTACTTCCGCGTTGACATTTTGTCAGTTGGCAGGTGTCGACGCGGCCGGAGCGGCCCCGTGCGGGCGGTTTCGGGCGGCCCGCCTGTCTGGGGTGACGCGGGGGATCACCTCAGACAGGCGTGCCCGTCCCGGAGCGCGGTCTCAGCCGATCAGATCCAGCACCGGCCGCAGTCCGTCCGGCCTTCGCGACAGCGGCAGATGGTCCACGAAGTGCACCGCGCACCCCAGGGCCGCCGCGCCCCCGTCCGCGCGCCGGTCGTCGCCGACCATGAGCACATCGTGCGGGACGACACCGAGAGCGTCGCAGGCCACCTTGAACAGCCGCGGGTCCGGCTTCTGGATGCCGTGCTCGTACGACAGGACGTAGGCGTCGACGTACGGGTCCAGCCCGTGCTCCCGGAAGACCGGACGCAGATCCCAGCCGATGTTGCTCACCACCCCGACGGGGATCCCGCGCGCCCGCAGCGCGCCCAGCACCTCGACCGCATCGGCGTACGGGGTCCACGCGGCCGGAGTCATGTGCCGCTCGTACAACGCGTCGTACAACCCCGGGTCGGGAAGCGGCACCTGTCGGGCGACCCCGGTGTACGCGGCCCGGTGGAACTCGGCGCTCTCGTCACGGATCCCCCACACGGCGGCCAGCTCCTCCGGCAGCCGCTCCGGAGAGGCCCCGCCCGGCAGCGCCCCAGCCGCCTCCAGCGCCTGCGCCGACACCGCCAACTCCGGCTCGGACAGGGCGAGACCGCGCTCGGCGAGTACGGCGCGCAGCCAGGCCTCGGTGGACTCGATACGGAAGAGGGTCCCGGAGAAGTCGAACAGCACGGCAGCCATGCGCTGGACCCTACCCGGGGTCAGTGCCGCTCAGGCCTCCGCTCGAACCGCTCGTACGACACCACCGTCAGTGCCACCACGAGCGCCCCGAGGAGCCATCCGCCGAGCACGTCCGACGGCCAGTGGACGCCGAGCCAGATGCGGGTCAGACCGACGCCCACGGCCGAGACCACCGTCACGCCGACCGCCGTACGCCACACGACGCGTCCGGCGCCGTACCGGCGCAGCAGCCACAGCAGGAGGCCGCCCACCACCGTGGCGGTCATGGCGTGGCCGGAGGGGAAGGCCGCGTAGTGGGCGGAGTCGACGGGGTCGGGCCAGACGGGACGGGCGCGGCCGACAGCCGCCTTCAGACCCTGCTGGAGCACCGTGCCCAGCGCACAGGCGACCACCAGCCACAGCGCGAGCGGCCACGCAGAGTGCCGCCACACCAGCCACACCGTCACGGCCGCGACCAGCAGGCGCATCGTCAGCGGGTCCCACACCCAGTCCGTCAGGATCCGGAAGGCGTGCGTGAGCCCGGGTTCGTCGACCGCCCAGCGATGGGTGGCGCGCGCGATGTCACCGTCGAGGGTGACCAGCGGGTGCCAGTCCACCGCGACCAGGGTCAGCAGCAGCACGGAGGCGAGGGCCAGGGCGGCGATGACCCGGACCGCCGGGCACGGGACCGGGCGCCGGAGCCGGGGGACGAGGCGGGAGGTGCGCATGATGCGATCCTCGCCGACGCCCCGGGCGGGAGGCCAACCGAGACGTACGGTTGCGCGCTACCCGAGAGCCCGCAGCCCCGGCGCGAACGCCACCAGTACCGGAATCACCGGAACGAGGGCCGCAGCCGCCGTCAGCCGCAGTCTTCGGCCCGCCGTCAGCCGGTCCGGTGCGGCCAGCAACCGGTGGACGCGCAGCGGGACATGGGCCTGCGGGGTCGGGGACGGACCGAACACGCCCCGGTCCTCGTTGAGTTCGACCAGGGCGAGAGCGGTCGTCAGGCGGCCGAAGCGACGGGAGGCCATGTCGTCGGCGGCGAGTTCCACCAGTCGGTGCATCTCGTCGCGGAACGAGGCGAAGACCGGCACCTGCGGAAACCCGTTGGCCAGCGCGCCCGAGCAGTGCAGCAGCCAGTCGTGGCGGGCCCGCGCGTGCCCCTGCTCGTGGGCGAGCACGGCGTCCAGCTGACGTCCCTTGAGGCGGCGCAACGCGGCCGTGGTGACGACGAGTCCGGGCGTCGTGCCGGGCAGCCACCAGGCGTCGGCGCGCTCGCCCTCCAGGACCACGAGCCGGTCCGGGCCCGGCTCCTCGCCGGGCAACAGCGGTGCGCGGACCAGGAGTTCGGTACGCCGCAGCCTGCGCCGCCCGCGCGCCCGTACGACCTCACGGACGAGCATCGCCGCGGTCCACAGCCCGCCGCAGGCGAGCGCCACGGCGGTCGTCGCGGCCCAGGGACGGGAGGCGCCGAGGACGTAGGCTTCCACGACCTCGTGCGGAGCCGGGGCGAACACATGGCCGCGCACGGCTTGCCAGGCAGCCGCTGCGCTCAGCGTCATCGACAGCGCGCAGCACATCAGTACGGCGGCCACCACGCACTGCCACACCCACAGGGCGACCACCGGTTCGCGGTCCGGCCAGTCCGCGCGGGCGAGCAGCCGCGGGGCGACGACGGCGGTCAGCGCGCCGAGCAGCAACAGTGCCGCGGGGACCATCATGGGTGCAGCCTATGAGCGGGGCGGCGCTCGGACCTACGGTCCGTCGCGGCAAAGTGACGCAGACCACGGTTTCGTACAGTCAGGGAGCCCGAGAGCGGAGAGTCAGAGCGTGATCAGCATGGCGACCGTCGCGATGCCCATCGACAGTCGGCAGGCGCGCGCCAGTTCGGGCCGGTCGCCCCAGCCGAGCGAGCCCGTCCGGACCCCGCCGCCGACGGCCAGGACGGGAACGGACGCCAGCCGGGCGCCGGACAGCAGCACGTACCCGGTGAAGTAGAGGAGCAGCGTCGTCGTCAGCAAGGGGACTCCGGAGCCGCCGGACCCGTGGTGGTGACCGGGGGAGGCGGCCATCACGGCAGCCATGTAGGCCATGGCGGACGCGCCCATCAGATGGTGCAGATGGTGCGGCCCGGTGCGGGCCGCCCACAGGGCGCGCAGCGCCGCGGCACCGAAAACGGCCGTGTACACCAGCCAGGCCCAGCGCGGCGGGGTGAGCACGGCGGCGGGCACGGCCATCGCGGCCATGCCGAAGCCCATCAGCGCCTCGGCGCCCGCGGCCCGGCGCTGTTCCTCCACGGTGCTGCGCATCCGCAGCAGGCAGTACGCCCCGGTCGCCGCGCACAGCGCGACCAGCAGCCACCCGGGTGAAACCGGACCGTGCACACGCACCTCCCCCTGGACCCCCGAGACCTCCGCTGGAGGGATGCCCGCGCAGGGCGGTGCGCATACGAGCGCAAGGGTGTACGCGGGGGGAGCGTGGGCCGGAGCACCGCAGGTGAGGCCGTTCATCCCGGCCTCGGCACCGGGCGGGCGTCAGATACCGGGCCGGTACCGCAGCGGATGGTCCGCCGGTACCTCCACCAGCACGATCCGCGTGCCGTCCGGGTCCGCGATCCACATCTCGACGAGCCCCCACGGCTCCTTCACCGGAGGCCGGAGGATCTCGACGCCCCGGGACGCCAGTTCGTCGTGCGCGGCCTTCACGTCCGCCACCTGCAGCCACAGCCGTACGGACGGAGACGGGGGCTCCTCGGCCCGCCCCGAGAGCTCGAGGAACCCGCCGCCGAGGAAGTAGACCGTGCCCCGCTCCGGTCCCGTACCGAACTCGCGGTGGACGGCGAGCCCCAGGTGCTCGCCGTAGAAGACCCGGGAGCGCTCCGGGTCGAGGGGATGGAGGAGAACCCGGCCGCTCAGTACATGCACCATGCAACCGGAGCCTAGTGGGCCCGCCCGCGACGGGCGTTACGATCGTCGGTGCCCGCGCCGTAGGAGCACCCCGAGCACCCGGAGAACCGCCGCCATGGAAACCGCAGCCACCGGACCCACCTTCCGTGACGCCGCCGAGGCCGACGTCGACGTCCTCGTCGCGCTGATCGAGTCGGCGTACCGGGGAGACTCCAGCCGGGCCGGCTGGACCACCGAGGCGGACATCCTCGAAGGGCAGCGGAGCGACGCGCAGGGTGTACTCGACGTCATCAAGGCCGCCGACAGCCGGCTCCTGACCGTCGAACAGGACGGCCGGGTCGTCGCCTGCTGCCAGCTCGAACACCGGGGCGACCACGCCTACTTCGGCATGTTCGCGGTCAGCCCGGCCCTCCAGGGCGCCGGCCTCGGTAAGGTGATCATCGCCGAGGCGGAGCGCGCAGCGCGCGAGACCTGGGGGGCGCGGGCGATGCACATGACCGTGATCTCCGTACGGAACGACCTGATCGCCTGGTACGAGCGGCGCGGCTACCGCCGTACGGGAGAGATGAGCCCCTTCCCGTACGGCGACGAGCGGTTCGGCGTGCCACAGCGTGACGATCTGCAGTTCGAGCTGCTGGTCAAGGAACTGGTGTGAACAGGTGTGACTGGCGTGATCGCCGACGGGCCGGCTACGCGGTGAAGCGCCCCGTGCGTTTGATCTGCGGGTAGTCGGTGGTCGCGCCGTCCAGTTGCAGGGCGCGTACGAGGCGCAGGTGGTCCTGGGTGTTCACCACCCAGCCGATGATCCGCAGGTCCGACTTCCTCGCCAGTTCGACGATCTCCAGAGTGAGGCGCCGGATGTCGAGGCACACGGTCGAGGCGCCGGCACGGGTGGCGCGGTCCACGACGTCGGTGCCGTAGCGGCCGGCGATGAGCGCTGTGCGTACCCCGGGCACCAGGCGGGTGATCTCGGTGAGCGCGTCCTCGTGGAACGAGGACACCTCGACCCGTTCGGTCAGCTCCCGGCGCTCCATCACCTCGGCCAGCGCCCGGGCCGCCGTCATGTCCTTGATCTCGGCCTGGAGCGGTACGCCGACGGCGTCCAGGACCTCTTCGAAGAGCGGGACGCGCTCGTCACGGCCGGCGTCCAGGGCACGCAGTTCGGCGAGGGTCCTGTCGGCGACGGGCCCGGTGCCGTCGGTCGTGCGGTCCAGGTCGGCGTCGTGCATGACGACGAGGGTGCCGTCCCTGCTGAGACGCAGATCGAGTTCGATCATGTCGAGGCCCGCCTGTTCGGCGGCGACGAACGAACGCAGGGTGTTCTCGGGCTCCACGCCCATGATTCCGCGGTGCCCGATGGTCAGGAAGTTCAAGGTCGACTCGCTTCCGTCTACTGGCGGCTCGGCTGCCGCAGCCTAACCGCCCGGCCCGGCATTGAACCCGTACGGACGCGCCGGAACGGATGGCCGGAAACAGTGATTTCGGACGGGGTGTGAAAGGGGTGCTGTCGGGTAGGGAAGTCACCGTCCTCAAGGTTTCCGGCAGGAAAAAACGCGGTGACCATGGGGGTGCGCAGGATAATCTCTCCTGTCTCGCCTTGTGTTCGGGAACCTCGTACACATACGGTGTCTTGACGTGAGGTTCTCCCGTGGAGGATGGGGCATGACGGAAATTCTTGTGCAGGCGGTTCCGGACGAGCGTTTTTCCGCGCTCGGCAGGGTGGTGGAGCACCCGGCATGGCCCGTGCTCAAGGGTGCCGTGGAGCAGATCCGGCCATGGCAGGCCAAGGACGGGTCGATCGACTTCGACCGGGAGGACGCCCCGGACCACGCGGACGTCGATCTCGCGGTACGCCGGATCGTGGACGCCGTCGCGGAACTCTCACCGCTGCTTCCGCACGACACCGACTACCACCAGGCTCTCGCCAAGGATCTGCGCCGCTGGTCCGACAGCGGTTTCCGGGTGCCGGACTTCCTGGACTCGCTGCTGGCCTTCCAACCAGCCGCGAGCCGCGCGGACGGCCTCCAGCACCTGGTCGTCTTCCCGATGTACACGCAGAACGGCAACCCCGACCGCAACGTCGAAGCGGTCGTCCTGCGCATGGTCTGGCCCGACTGGCTGGCCGAGCTGGAGCGCACGCGTTACGACAACCCGCTGTTCTGCGGCATCACCTTCGAGGACTTCACGGCCGGGTACGACACCAACTCGGCCGTCCTCTTCCCGGAGACCATCGCCGTGCGCGAGGCGCCGGAACGATTCACCTGGGGCGGAATCTTCTGCGACCGCGAAGCCGCCCGTTTCCGCCGTGTCACCGACGCCGCCGTCGACATCCTCGGCCTCGAACTGCCCGCCGACGTCGCCGCGATGGTCCACGACCAGAAGCGCTGCGAAGAGGCGTTCGTCCTGTGGGACATGGTCCACGACCGCACCCACAGCCACGGCGACCTGCCCTTCGACCCCTTCATGATCAAGCAGCGCCAGCCGTTCTGGATGTACGGCCTGGAGGAGCTGCGCTGCGACCTCACCGCCTTCAAGGAGGCCGTGAAGCTGGAGGCGGAAGGCGTCCCGCAGGCTCGTGACGTGCAGTTCGCGGTGCTGTTCGACCGTATGTTCCGCTTCCCGGTCACCGGCGAGCGCGTCCGCAACTACGACGGCCTCGGCGGCCAGCTCCTCTTCGCGTACCTGCACCAGCACGACGTGATCCGCTGGACCGACAACAAGCTGCACATCGACTGGCAGCGCGCCCCGCAGGTCACCAACCAGCTCTGCGCCGAGATCGAGGCCCTGTACCGCGAGGGCATCGACCGGCCCAAGCTGGTCCACTGGTTCAAGGCGTACGAGCTGGTCTCCGTATATCTCGCGCCGCACCCGGGCTCCCGCTGGGCCAAGGGCCCCGACGCCCTCGACCTGAGCCAGCCGCCGCGCAAGCTCGTGGACGACGTGCTTCCGGACGAGTTTCCGCTGAGCATGTTCTATGAGGCCCTCTCCAAGAAGCTGAAGAACGTGATCGCCTCCACCAGGGGGATCACCGCGGAGAGCGCCGAGCGGATCGCCGCGTGAGCGACCGCGCCACCGAAAAGACTGCTCAGGAGGCGATGAACATGCACAACGGTGCTCTCAGCGGTGCGGTGATCGCGGTCGCGGGCGCCGGTGGCCCGGCCGGCCGGGCCACGCTGCTCAGGCTCGCCGAGTCGGGCGCGACCGTCGTCGGCTCGGACAACGACCCGGAGCGGCTCGCGGAGGCCGTGGACGCGGCGAGCTACGCGTACGGGGGTGCCACCGTCGTCGGTGACACCGTCGACCTGCTCGATCTCCAGTCGACCCGGGACTGGGCCACCCGTATCGAGAAGGACTTCGGGCGCGTCGACGGCCTGGTCCACCTCGTCGGCGGCTGGCGCGGCAGCGAGACCTTCACCAAGACGGTCCTCGACGACTGGGACCTGCTGGAACTGCTGCTCATCCGCACCGTGCAGCACACCTCCCTCGCCTTCCACGAGGCGCTCCAGCGCAGCGACCGCGGCCGGTACGTCCTGACCAGCGCCGCCGGTGCGAGCAGCCCCACCGCGGGCAACGCCGCGTACTCCGCCGCCAAGGCCGCCGCCGAGGCGTGGACGCTCGCCATGGGCGACTACTTCCGCAAGGCCGGGGCGGCGGAGGGCGCGGAGGGGCCGACGTCGGCGGCTGCGATCCTGGTCGTGAAGGCGTTGGTGCACGACGCGATGCGCGCCGAGCGGCCCAACGCGAAGTTCGCGGGTTTCACCGACGTCAAGGAGCTGGCCGAGGCCATCGTCGGCGTCTGGGAGCGGCCCGCCGCCGAAGTGAACGGGAAACGTCTGTGGCTGACCGAGAAGCCGTGAACCCTCCGAAGACCGACGCGCGCCGTCATCACGACCCGGAGGCCCGAGGCTTCGCCAGCGACAACTACGCGGGGGTCCACCCCGAGGTGCTCGCCGCCCTGGCCCTGGCCAACGGCGGGCATCAGGTCGCGTACGGCGAGGACGACTACACGGAGAACCTCCAGCGGCTCGTCCGCAGCCACTTCGGGGCCACGGCGGAGGCGTTCCCCGTCTTCAACGGCACCGGGGCGAACGTCGTCGCACTGCAGGCGGTCACCGACCGCTGGGGCGCAGTGATCTGCGCCGAGAGCGCGCACATCAACGTCGACGAGGGCGGCGCCCCCGAACGCATGGGCGGCCTCAAGCTGCTCACGGTGCCCACCCCCGACGGCAAGCTGACCCCCGACCTGATCGACCGGCAGGCGTACGGCTGGGACGACGAGCACCGCGCGATGCCGCAGGTCGTCTCGATCACCCAGAGCACGGAACTGGGCACTCTCTACACCCCGGACGAGATCCGCGCGATCTGCGACCACGCCCACGCGCACGGCATGAAGGTCCACCTGGACGGCTCCCGCATAGCCAACGCGGCGGCCTCGCTGGACGTTCCGATGCGGACGTTCACCAACGCGGCCGGCGTCGACATCCTCTCCCTCGGCGCGACGAAGAACGGCGCGCTGTTCGGCGAGGCGGTCGTCGTCATCAACCAGGACGCCGTCAGCCACATGAAGCACCTGCGCAAGCTGTCCATGCAGCTCGCCTCCAAGATGCGCTTCGTGTCTGTGCAGTTGGAGGCGCTCCTCGCCAAGGACCTGTGGCTGCGCAACGCCCGCCACTCCAACGCGATGGCGCAGCGGCTGGCAGAGGGCGTGCGGGCCGTGCACGGGGTCGAGATCCTCTACCCGGTCCAGGCGAACGCGGTCTTCGCCCGCCTTCCGCACGACGTGAGCGAACGCCTGCAGAAGCGCTTCCGCTTCTACTTCTGGGACGAGACCGCGGGCGACGTCCGCTGGATGTGCGCGTTCGACACGACCGAGGACGACGTGGACGCGTTCGTGGCTGCGCTGAAGGAGGAGATGGCGCGCTAACACCCCCTCTGATGCATAGATATGCGGTCACCTGAAAAATCATTGACTATTGGGTGATCGCTTTTCTATGCTCTCGGCCCATGGAGCTGATCCAGAACACCCCCGACCTGTCCGCGTACCTGGCGGCCGACGAGGTCATCGACCACCATCACCCGCTGGTACGGGAGACCGCCGCGCGGCTCGCCGAGGGTGCGGCGGACTCGTATGCCTATGCGCGGGCGGCGTACGAGTTCGTGCGCGACACCATCCCGCACTCCGCCGACAGCGGTGACCCGCGAGTCACCTGGCGGGCCTCCGCCGTCCTGGAGCAGCGCACCGGCATATGTCACGCCAAGGCGCACGCGGTGACCGCGCTGCTGCGCGCCGAGGACATCCCCACGGCGCTGTGCTATCAGCGGCTGGCGCACGACGACGGGAGTGGTCATGTGGTGCACGGCCTGATCGCCGTACGGTTCAACGGCGCCTGGCATCGTCAGGACCCGCGGGGCAACAAGGCGGGCGTGGACGCGCGGTTCTCCCTCAATGGTGAGCGACTGGCGTGGATCCCGGACGTAAAGTCCAATGAGGTGGACTATCCGGTACTGTACGCTGAACCTCATCCGGTCGTGCTGGACGTGCTGAAGGCCGCACCCGACAGGCCGTATCTCTGGAAGACGCTCCCCACCGCACTCTGAGGCAGGCGATGACACTCACCCTGACCGTGTCCGACGAGGTGCGCACGCTCGCACCCGGCTTCACCCACGTCGCGATCGAGGCCCACGGACTCGTCAACGGACCCAGCACCGACGCCAGTTCGGCGCTCCTGGACGACGCGGCCCGCCGGCTCGCCGTACGCCTTGACGGCCGGGCCCCGCACGAGGACCCGCACATGGCCGCCTGGCGGGACACGTACACGGCGTTCGGCTCCAAGCCGTCGCGCACCCGCAACTCGGCCGAGGCGCTCGCCAAGCGGGCCCTGACGGATGCCGGCCTGCCCCGCATCAACGTCCTGGTCGACCTCTACAACGCGATCAGCGTGGCGCACCTGGTCCCGGTCGGGGGCGAGGACCTCGACCGCGTCCAGGGCGGGATGCGGCTCGTACGCGCCACCGGCGCCGAGGAGTTCGTGACCGTGGCCGGGGGCGAGGAGACCGTGGAGCACCCCGACGCCGGTGAGGTCGTGTGGTGCGACGACGCGGGCGTGACGTGCCGCCGCTGGAACTGGCGCCAGGGCCCGCGCACGAGGCTCACCGAGGAGTCCACGTCCGCGATCTTCCTTCTGGAGTGCCTGTCCCCGATGACGGCCGCGGAGGCGGAGGCTGCCGGTGCCGAACTCGCCGAACTGCTGGAGAAGTTCAGCCCAGGGGCGAGGCTCACGGTCAGGGCCGCGGAGTGAGACTGGGGGCCAGGGGCGCCCCATAGGGGCGCGGGGCTGTATTTGATCTGCGCCTCCGCCGCGTGGGCGCGACAAGCCCTCACCGGCTTGCGGCGAACGAACTACGCGCCCCCCCCGAAAAACCTCAGCTCGCCTCGGTCTCCCGAACCTCTTCCGGCGTAGGAGCCGTCCCGCCGAGGTGCGCCGGCATCCACCAGGTGTCGTCCGGCCCCTTGGGGCGAACCGGGTACGCCCGCTGAGCCGCCTCCAGAAGCTCATTCACGCGCTCGCGCACCTGCCGCGTGAGGGCACCGGCGTACTTGTCGCGGGACGCCTCGATGGCCTCGCCGACCCGGATCGTGACCGGGATGTGGCTGCGCTTGAAGTTGCGCGGATGCCCCTTGGTCCACAGGCGCTGTGTGCCCCACACGGCGATCGGGATCAGCGGGACGCCCGCCTCCTGCGCCATCCGCGCGGCGCCGGACTTGAAGCTCTTCAGCGTGAACGACTGCGAGATCGTGGCTTCGGGGAAGACGCCCACGATCTCGCCGGAGCGCAGCGCGTCCAGAGCGTGCGCGTATGCCGCCTCGCCGTTCTTGCGGTCCACCGGGATGTGCTTCATGCTGCGCATCAGCGGGCCGGAGACCTTGTGCCGGAACACGGACTCCTTGGCCATGAAACGCACCAGACGCTTCTGCGGGAGAGCCGCGAGACCGTCGAAGATGAAGTCCAGGTAGCCGATGTGGTTGCTCACCAGTACCGCACCGCCGGAGCGCGGGATGTTCTCCGATCCCTTGAGGTCGATCTTCAGGTCCCAGGCCTTGAACAATGTCTGGGCGAGACCGATGACGGGACGGTAGACGAGCTCAGCCATGGACGGGGATGACCCTTCTCTCTGCTCTCCCTGGGAAGGCGGTTCCCGGCGGGAAGTTACGCAGCCGTAGGTTTTACAGCTTTGCGCAGATCGTGCCCCAAGAACGGACGAGTGGCCAGCCCTCGTGCCTGTGCCGGGCGAGATAATCGTCACGTAACCCCTTGATCCACCTCGGGCTTTTAAACCGCCTTTACTCCGCGCGTACCGTCACCCGTCGTACGACGAGGTACATCTCGCACCCCAGGCAGTACCCGAACGCGGCGTTCAAAAACGCCGCCGCCAGTGCCGCGCCGGTCGCCGCGAGCCCCAGCCACTCCACACCCAGCGCGTACCCGGCGAGCCCCACGCCCGCGAAGACGAGTCCGACCGCCTGCGCGAACCGCGGCGGCTCGGGCGCCTCGAACTCCGTCGGCGGCCCGAGCCGCGGACGGACGGCCCTGCGGAACAGCAAGCCGTACGGGGAGCGCCCGACGCCGCCCGCCGCGCCCAGCGCGAACGCCAGCGTCTGCCAGGCCAGCAGCCATGCGCTTCCGGTGACCAGTACGACGGCCAGTACGACGGTCGTCACTGCCGCCCCGAAGCGCGGCCCTCTCACATCGATGTC
Source organism: Streptomyces sp. SID12488 (assembly GCF_010548275.1). GTDB lineage: Bacteria > Actinomycetota > Actinomycetes > Streptomycetales > Streptomycetaceae > Streptomyces. The sequence goes on along the minus strand of NZ_JAAGLT010000014.1, from coordinate 50,376 downwards.
CATGAAGAGATCATTCCGCAACAGAAAGGATTCGAGCAGGCGGGAATCTTTGCAGTCTGATGAACGCTGGAGTCGAGGATGACCGGATTCGTGATGTGTGTGGCGGTGCTCGCGGCGGCGAGCGCCTTCGGAGTGCTGCATCGGCGGCGGAGCGGGAGAGTGCGCGTGCGCGGGCGCGACGACGGAAAACGCCTCGGCGCCGCCGAGTTGGGCGAGGACCTCGGCGAGCGGGCGACGCTCGTCCAGTTCTCCAGTGCCTTCTGCGCGCCCTGCCGGGCCACCCGCCGCGTCCTCGGTGAGGTGGCCGGCGTCGTCCCCGGCGTCACCCACGTCGAGATCGACGCCGAGGCACGTCTGGACCTCGTACGCAGGCTCGACATCCTCAAGACGCCCACCGTGCTGGTGCTCGACGCCGACGGGCGGATCGTGCGGCGGGCGACCGGGCAGCCGCGCAAGGAAGAGGTCATCGCGGCGCTGGGGGAGGCCGTTTGAGGCCGTCGGGGTATCCGATACCGCCGCTGATGGTGTGTTCGGTGACGCATCTCCCAGATGCCGGAAGCCACTTGACTGCGCCCACCATCTATCGTCAGCCTGACCCTATGCCTCCGGAACTCCTTCTCCACGCGCGCGTCCATGTGGACCTCGTGCGCACCGCGAGCGCGCGCTGTCCGGGCCGTTGAGCAGCCACCGCCCCGCTCACCGCCTCCCGCAGAAGGACAACTCCATGACGGCCACGCCCGCTCTCGGTACTCCCCACTCCATCGTTCCCGCCTCTCCCGACCTCCTGCGCTCCGTCTTCCGGCAGCACGCGGCAGGGGTTGCGGTGATCACCGCCCGGGGAAGCGCCGGTCCTGTCGGCTTCACCGCGACCTCCCTCGCCTCCGTCTCCGCCGAACCCCCGCTCATCTCCTTCGGCATCAGCACCGGCGCCTCCAGCTGGCCCGCGATATCCGGCGCCGACCACGTCGGCGTCCACATACTCGGCGAGCACCAGCACGAGCTGGCCGCGACCTTCGCCCGCAGCGGCGCCGACCGGTTCGGTGCGCCCACCACCTGGCGCGAGGGTCCCGAGGGGGTGCCCGTCCTCGACGGCGTCCTGGCGTGGCTGGTGTGCCGGACCGTCACGCGCGTGCCGGCCGGGGACCACCGGATCGTGCTGGCCGAGGTTGTCCTGGGCGATCCCGCGGGTTCCGGACGGCCGCTTCTGTACCACCAGGGCCGCTTCAACGGGCTCCGGGACTGACCGACGGTGTTCGACCGATCGGTACAATGTGATTTTGGCGATGCTGCGCGGCCGCTCGGTTCCGGTTACGCTGCGTTGCGAAGGTCACACGTCAAAGCGCTTGCTCAGTGGGCGCGATGTGGGTCTACTGGCGAGTAATATTTCGTTCGGAGCGCGGGTCGCCCCCATCGGGATCTGCCGCTTTGAGGCGCCTATGCTGCCTGCAGGAAGGCAGCCCGGAACAGACGATGCAGTAGGAGAGCCGGCGTGAGCTTGAGGATCGTTGTCACTGTGAAGTACGTGCCCGACGCCACTGGCGACCGGCACTTCGCCGATGACCTGACCGTCGACCGTGACGACGTGGACGGTCTGCTCTCGGAGCTCGACGAGTACGCGGTCGAGCAGGCGCTGCAGATCGCCGCCGAGGCCGACGACGCGGAGATCACGGTCCTGACCGTCGGCCCCGAGGACGCCAAGGACGCGCTGCGCAAGGCCCTGTCGATGGGCGCCGACAAGGCGATCCACGTCGAGGACGACGACCTGCACGGCACCGACGCCATCGGCACCTCCCTGGTACTGGCCAAGGCGATCGAGAAGGCCGGCTTCGACCTGGTCATCTCGGGCATGGCCTCCACCGACGGCACCATGGGCGTCGTACCGGCGCTGCTCGCTGAGCGTCTGGGCGTCCCGCAGGTCACGCTGCTGTCCGACGTCTCCGTCGAGGACGGTGTCGTCAAGGGCCGCCGCGACGGCGACTCCGCCTCCGAGCAGCTGGAGGCCTCCCTCCCGGCTGTCGTGTCGGTCACCGACCAGTCCGGTGAGGCGCGCTACCCGTCCTTCAAGGGCATCATGGCCGCCAAGAAGAAGCCGGTTGCGGCCTGGGACCTGTCCGACCTCGGCCTGGAGGCCGAAGAGGTCGGTCTGGAGGGCGCCTACTCCGTGGTCGACTCCGCGACCCAGCGCCCGGCGCGCACGGCCGGCACGATCGTCAAGGACGAGGGCGAGGGCGGCAAGCAGCTCGCCGAGTTCCTCGCGGGCCAGAAGTTCATCTAGGCCCCGTTCGAGGCTCGTTGAGCCCCGTCCCGCAGACCGCCCCTCATCTTCCGCAAGCAGGAGAGTAGAAGTCCCATGGCTGAAGTTCTCGTCTACGTCGATCACGTGGACGGCGCCGTCCGCAAACCCACCCTGGAGCTGCTGACCCTGGCCCGCCGCATCGGCGAGCCGGTCGCCGTCGCCCTGGGTGCCGGTGCCGCCGCCACCGCCGGTGCGCTCGCCGAGCACGGCGCCGTCAAGGTCCTCACCCACGAGGCCGCCGAGTACGCCGACTACCTGGTCGTCCCCAAGGTCGACGCCCTCCAGGCCGCGTACACCGCCGTCTCCCCGGCCGCCGTGCTGGTCCCCTCCTCCGCCGAGGGCAAGGAGATCGCCGCCCGCCTCGCGCTGCGCATCGGCTCCGGCATCATCACCGACGCCACCGACATCGAGGCCGGCGACGAGGGCCCGGTGGCCACGCAGTCCGCGTTCGCCGCGTCCTTCACCACCAAGACCCGTGTCGCCAAGGGCACCCCGGTCATCACGGTCAAGCCGAACTCCGCCCCCGTGGAGGCCGCCCCGGCCGCCGGCGCCGTCGAGGCCCTCGACGTCACCTTCTCCGCCCAGGCCACCGGCACCAAGGTCACCGCGCGCACCCCGCGCGAGTCGACCGGCCGCCCGGAGCTGACCGAGGCCGCGATCGTCGTCTCCGGCGGCCGTGGCGTCAACGGCGCCGAGAACTTCCCGATCATCGAGGCGCTCGCCGACTCCCTCGGTGCTGCCGTCGGCGCCTCGCGCGCCGCGGTGGACGCGGGCTGGTACCCGCACACCAACCAGGTCGGCCAGACCGGCAAGTCCGTCTCGCCGCAGCTCTACATCGCCAACGGCATCTCCGGCGCCATCCAGCACCGCGCCGGCATGCAGACCTCGAAGACCATCGTGGCCGTCAACAAGGACGCCGAGGCCCCGATCTTCGACCTCGTCGACTACGGCGTCGTCGGCGACCTCTTCGACGTCGTCCCGCAGCTCACCGAGGAGATCAACACCCGCAAGGGCTGAGCCTCCTGAGCCGTCCGATGCCCCCGCGACCGCACGACCTGTCGCGGGGGCATCGGCTCATCCCAGGGTCAGTGAGGCCTGCACCGGCAGGTGGTCGCTCGCGTACATCCCGTCCACCGAGAAGGTGTTGATCGCCACCGAGTGCGTGGTCACCCCCGGTGAGGTCAGGATCCAGTCGATGCGCCTGCCGCCGGGTTTGGGGGCCCGGTACGAGTTGAGCGTCCCGTACAGAGGGCCGCGGGAGGCCGCTGCGTCCCAGGTGTCCACGAGCCCGTTCGCCAGCATCAGGTCGTACACCCGGTTCTCGTGGGCGGCCGAGTTGAAGTCGCCGGTGACGATCACCGGCGCCGACGGGTCCCACCCGGCGATCGTCTTGCCGATGAGCCCCGCGGAGCGCTCCCGGGCGTACTGGCTGACGTTGTCCAGATGGGTGTTGAGGACGTAGAACTCCCGCCTCCCGTCGGCGAGATCGGCGAATTTCACCCAGGTCACCATGCGCAACCAGTCCGCCTTCCAGGTGTTGGAAGCGATCGTGTACGGGGTGTCGGACAGCCAGAAGTGATCGAACTCGAGCGGCTCGAGTCTTCGGGTGTCGTAGAAGATCGCCATGAACTCGTCCTTGCTGCCACCGCCCCGGCCGGTGCCGATCCAGTCGTAGTGCCCGCCGAGATCCTTCTCGATCGTGCGAACCTGCTGGTAGAGCCCCTCCTGGGTTCCGATGATGTGCGGGCGCTCGCGTCGCAGCAGCTCCCGCATCACCGGCCGGCGCACGGCCCAGCTCGGTGTCTTGTCGACCACGGTCGCGAAGCGCACATTGAACGTCATGACGTTCAGGGCGCCCGCGGGCTCGCCGGCCGACGCCGGTTTCGACGAACCCGCCGTGGTCAGGAACGGCACGGCGACGGCGGCGACCGCCACGGACTTGAGTCCTTGGCGACGCGTCACTCCGACCTCTTTCGGCACGCGATCTCCTCCCCTTCGGAGTCAGGATGGACCTTGCCCACTTAATACGGAAGAAGGTGCCGGGTCGGCAGTGACCAGGGAAGGGTCATGGGGAATCCCACTTCGAGACGGTGTTGACCGGAGCGAAGATCGACAGTTAGCTTCGTTATGCGGATTATTGATTCCGTAATGCGGAAAATGGAGGGCATGGAATGGGGCAGGGCAAGCAGGAGAAGGTCGTGACGAGCCTCGCGGGTGCCGTCAGCGAGGGGATCAGCGCCTCCCTGGCCCCGGTCGACGCGGAGCTGGAGCGCCGCTACCCCGGAGACCCCGGCACCCGCCAGCCCGTGCACACCGTGTACGTCCCCGGGGACGCGTTCGCCGCCGACACCATCCGCTCCTGGGGCGACCAGGCCCTCGCCGCGCTCGACGAACACGCCCGGGACGCCGCCTCCTTCGCCGCCGTCCTGGGCCTGCCCGGCGACCTCGCCGAACCCGTCCACGACCGTGTCCGCGCCAAACTCGAACTCGAGCCGATCGAAGACCTGCGCGTCGACTTCGAGGACGGCTACGGCCCGCGCCCGGACGCCGAGGAGGACGGGGCGGCGGCCCGCGCGGCCCGTCTGATCGCCGAGGCGTACGAGAAGGGCACGGCAGCCCCGTACATGGGTATCCGGATGAAGTGCATGGAGGCGCCGGTGCGCGACCGGGGCATCAGGACCCTCGACATCTTCCTGAGCGGCCTGATGGAGGCCGGCGGACTCCCCGCGGGGCTGGTCCTCACCCTGCCCAAGGTGACGTACGCCGAGCAGGTCACCGCCATGGTGAGGCTGCTGGAGGAGTTCGAGAAGGCGCGCGGCCTCACGCCCGGCCGGATCGGCTTCGAGATCCAGATCGAGACCAGCCAGTCCATCCTCGCCACCGACGGCACGGCCACGGTCGCCCGGATGATCCAGGCCGCCGAGGGCCGCGCCACCGGGCTGCACTACGGCACCTTCGACTACAGCGCCTGCCTCGGCGTCTCCGCCGCCCACCAGGCCAGTGACCACCCGGCCGCCGACCACGCCAAGGCGATCATGCAGGTCGCGGCGGCGGGCACCGGCGTACGTGTCTCGGACGGCTCCACCAACGTCCTGCCGGTCGGCCCGACCGAGCAGGTCCACGCGGCCTGGCGGCTGCACTACGGCCTCACCCGCCGCGCCCTGGCCCGCGCCTACTACCAGGGCTGGGACATGCACCCCCGGCACATCCCGACCCGTTACGCGGCCGTCTTCGCTTTCTACCGCGAGGGCTACGAACAGGCCGCGGCCCGCCTCTCCCGCTACGCCAACCGCGCCGGCGGCGACGTCATGGACGAGCCCGCCACCGCCAAGGCCCTCAGCGGCTATCTGCTGCGCGGCCTGGACTGCGGCGCCCTCGACGTCGCGGAGGTGACCCGGGCGACGGCCGGCCTGACCCGGGACGACCTCGACGGCTTCGCACGCCCGCGCCGGGCCGACCTCACGGCGTCGCCCAGGTAGTTCCCTTGTCACAACAGCGCCGATGGTCTCCCGGTGTCACACCCGCCCCGTAATCTGTACGGACGTACGAGTGGTCACACGAACGGGGCAGTGGTGTCTTCGGGGGAACAGGGGCAGGCGGCCGGGCAGCCGGAGGAGCGGTCGACGGAGCCGGCGGTGGAAGAGGCTGCCGGGACCGGTCGTCTGCTGGCGGGCCGTTACCGGGTCGTCGACCGGCTCGGGCGCGGTGGCATGGGCGTCGTCTGGCGTGCGGTCGACGAGGTGCTCGGCCGTGAGGTCGCGGTCAAGGAACTGCGCACGTTCACGGACGCCGCCGCGCCCGAACTGGCCGCCCTGCGGCTGCGTATGCAGCGCGAGGCCCGTGCGGCGGCCCGGATACGCCACCCCGGAGTGGTCGCCGTGCACGATGTCACGGAGGTCGACGGCCGCCCGCTGATCGTCATGGAGCTGGTGAACGGCCGCTCGCTGGACGACGTCCTGAGCGAGAGCGGCACCCTGGACCCGCACGAGGCCGCCCGGATCGGCGCCCAGGTGATGGACGCGCTGGCCGCCGCCCACCGCGTCGGAGTCCTGCACCGTGACGTGAAGCCCGGGAACATCCTGCTGGAGACCTCGGGCCGGGTCGTCCTGACCGACTTCGGCATCGCCACGATGGACAATCCGGGCGACGGCTCGGCCACGAACCTCACCCGCAGCGGTGAACTCGTGGGCTCCCTGGACTACTTGGCGCCCGAGCGGGCCCAGGGCAACGACCCCGGTCCCGCCTCCGACATCTGGGCCCTGGGTGCCACGCTGTACGCGGCGGTCGAGGGCGCCTCGCCCTTCCGCCGTACGTCGACCTGGTCCACGCTCACCGCGATCGTCGCCGAACCCCTCCCGGACCCCCGCCAGGCCGGAGCCCTGGGCCCCGTCCTGCGGCAGCTGATGGCGAAGGGGCCTGAGGACCGCCCGGACGCGGAGACGGCGCGCGGCCTGCTGGAGGCGGTGGCGTCGGCCGCGAGCGGCAGCGGTGCGACGGACACGCCGACCACGGGCCTGCGACCGTACGGGGCGGCTGCGACCGGAATACCCGAGGCGCCTGAGGTGCGTGCGAACGACGAGGCCGGGGAGGCGGCGGAGTCCGGTGCGCCGCCGGTGCCCCCTGGGTTCGGTCCCGCCGAGCAGGCGTCGCCCGCCTCCGAAGCCGCACAGCCACAGCAGGCACCGCCCGGCTTCGGCCCGCCCGAGCCGATGACGTCCAGTACACCCGGTTTCGACCCTGCCGGGTCCCTGGCCGTGCCGGGTGCACCGGACCCCGGTCACCTCGCCGCGCCGACCACCTTCTCCGCCCCGGCTTCCGCGTCCGCCCAACCCCGCCGCAGGGGACGGGCGTTGCTCGCCGCCGTGGCCGTCACTGTGGTCCTCGCCGCCGCCGGAGTCACCGTGGCGCTGCTCGGCGAGGAGGACGACAGAGCGGCGCGCACCCTGCCGGTGGGGTCGGAGGACAGCCCTGCCGCGCCCTCCACGGGCAGCGGCCGTGCGGACCTGGACCTCTCCGATCCCACGCCCACCGGAAAGGCCACCGAGAAGTCCCCGTCCCCGACCGCGCCCGGCAGGACGAGTGCGGCCGAGCCCGAGGGCGACGCGACCACCCCGGCCCCGTCGAAGACCTCGGGAAGCGGTACGACGGGCGGCGGTACCTCGGGCGGCACCTCGGGCGGTACCTCCGGTGACACCGGAACCGGCACGACCGGAGGTTCGGGCACGACCGGCGGAACCGGCACCACCGGAGGGAGCACCACGAGCGGTGGCGCGACCTCCACCCCCGACCCCGCGTGCGTGTCGACGGGTGACGGCAAGTACAACTGCTCGGTCTGGCAGCGGGCCAAGTCGTACACCGCGTCCGGCACGGAGGTCGGCGTCCTCAACAAGGGCACCAACTACTTCTACTGTCAGCAGAATCTGGGCCGTCGCGAGACATACGGCGAGTGGACGAACGTCTGGTGGGCGAAGACCGACGACGACAGCGGCAACGCCGGTGTCTACGTCAGCGACGTCTACCTCCAGGGCGGCGACAACGACGCCCCGGTGCCCGGACTCCCGGTCTGCTGAGCCCGCACGTACGGCTCCAGTCCGGACGCGACCACCAGCCCCTCCGCCGCGAACAGCCGGGTACCGCGATCGCACCGGTCCCGGTCGAAGCGGGCCCGGGCGCAGAACTCCTCGGGCGTGCCGCCGAACAGGTCCCGCAACGCCGGTGATTCTTCGAGGAGTTCGGTGAGCAGCCGGCGTTCTCCCGGATGCCGACGCGGACTTCCGGACCCGTCGTGCAGCACTCCGCGCCGGTTGACGTAGGCGTACACCCCGGGGAGCCGCTCGCCCGACTCCAACTCGACGCCCACGTCGGGGGAGGGCAGCCAGGCGCGGTCGTACGGCCCTGTCGGCACCGGCACTCCCTCGCTGGCGTCGATGACGGCGAGCTGGTCCGCGTCGAGCCAGGTGACGAACAACTCCCGTACGTTCCCCGGGGCGTTGAAGGGTGACGCGGAGACGTACCCCAGCCGGCTCACATGGGCCGAGACGCCGACCTCGATCCCGGAAACCAGTGCCCGGGTCATCGGGAGCGGCTCGCGGATGTCGAACTCCGCCATCTTGTGCCGCAGTTGACCCGGGCAGGCGTTGGAGCCGACGGCGAGGACGGGCACACGGTCGGGGAAGAGGCGGGGGAAGTCGGGCGGCGGGCCGGCAGGAAGGGGGAGGAACCGGTCGCCGTCCAGGATCCCGGACTCGCTCGGCCACACGCCCGGATAGCCGAGGGGGTGCTCGCGCGGCGCCTCGGCGAGGCCGAGGGACTCGAGTGTGGGCATCCCCGGGATCAGTCCGCCGGGGGCAGTTCTCCCGACCCCCGGGTGATCAGGCGGGTCGGGAGTTCGATGCGCTCCGGGGTGAGCAGAGTGCCGTCCAGCTGGCGGAAGAGGCGTTCGGCGGCCGTGCGGCCGAGTTGGGCCGCGTCCTGGGCGACGACGGTGACGCCCGGCCGGAGCAGGTCGGCGAGTTCGAAGTCGTCGAAGCCCACGAGGGCGACGGGACGGCGCTGCTCGTTGAGGACCCGGACGACCGTCACCGTCACGCGGTTGTTGCCCGCGAAGACCGCCGTGACCGGAGAGGGTGCCGTGAGCATCTCCTCGGCCGCGCGGCGCACCCGCTCCGGGTCGGTGACGCCGAGGGACATCCACGCGTCCTCGACCGGTATGCCCGCGTCCTCCATCGCGGCGCGGTAGCCGCGAAGGCGCTCGGCGGAGGTGTGGATGCGGGGCATGTCGCCGATGAAGCCGATCCGGCGGTGGCCGTGCGCGATCAGATGGGCCACACCGTCACGGGCGCCGCCGAAACTGTCCGACAGGACGACGTCGGCGTCGATCTGACCGGCCGGCCGGTCCACGAACACCGTGGCGACGCCCGCCTTCAGCTCCGGCTCCAGGTACCGGTGGTCGTCACCGGCCGGAATGATCACCAGCCCGTCCACGCGCCGTGCGCACAGCGCCAGCACCAGCTCCTGCTCGCGGTCCGGGTCCTCGGCGCTCGACCCGTTGATCAGCAGGGCGCCGTGCGCCCGGGCGATCTCCTCCACCGCCCGGCTCAGGGGGCCGTAGAACGGGTCGGCGAGATCCTCCAGGACGAGGCCGATGCTCGCCGTACTGCCCTTGCGCAGCACCCGCGCACTGTCGTTGCGGCGGAAACCGAGCGCGTCGATCGCCTCCTGGACGCGGCGCTCGGTCTCCGGGGTGACCCCCGGTTCGGCGTTGACGACACGCGAGACCGTCTTCAGACCGACCCCGGCGCGCGCGGCCACGTCCTTCATGGTCGGACGGTTGCCGTAGCGGTTCTCCGGGCGGCGGGCAATGTCGGCCACTATGCGCTGTCCTGTCCTGTCGTCCACGGGATGACGGCCGGTCCGCGGCGGTCCACTGCGATGCTCCGGACCGTGATGCGTACGGGGGATGCGTCGTCCCAGGTTGTGTATGAGGATGTGGCGTCGAGCATAGAGCCTGGACAACGTTGTCAGATGCAGGAGACACTGTCCACCGCCAACTCCGGCCTGCGCCCCCACCATCAGACCGGCCTGCCCGCATTTGCCATGGTTGACAGGGAGATCAGACACTGATGCACACCGACCTCGTGGCCGCGCTCGACATCGGCGGCACCAAGATCGCCGGAGCGCTGGTGGACGGCCACGGCCGGATCCTGCTGCGCGCACAGCGCCCGACGCCCGCGCTGGAGGCCGGCGAGAGCGTGATGCGGGCCGTCGAGGAGGTTGTCGCCGAGCTGACCGGATCGCCGCTGTGGGTACGCGCGACGGCCGTCGGTATCGGCAGCGCGGGGCCGGTGGACGCCTCCGCGGGCACGGTGAGCCCGGTGAACGTACCCGGCTGGCGCGGCTTTCCGCTCGTCGAACGCGTCAGGGCCGTGACCGGTGGCCTGCCCGTCGAACTGATCGGCGACGGAGTCGCGATCACGGCGGCCGAACACTGGCAGGGCGCCGCCCGAGGCCACGACAACGCGCTGTGCATGGTTGTCTCGACCGGCGTCGGTGGTGGCCTGGTTCTGGGCGGACGGCTGCACCCCGGGCCCACCGGCAACGCCGGCCACATCGGGCACATCAGCGTCGAACTCGACGGTGAGCTCTGCGCCTGCGGCTCCCGGGGCTGCGTGGAACGCATCGCCAGCGGACCCAACATCGCGCGCCGCGCACTGGCGAACGGCTGGCAGCCGGGCCCCGGCGGCGACATCTCGGCCGCCGCCGTGGCCGAGGCGGCGCGGGCGGGCGACCCGATCGCGGTCGTCTCCTTCGCGCGGGCGGCCCAGGCGCTCGCGGCGGGCATCGCGGCCACCGCGGCCCTCGTGGAGATCGACGTCGCGGTGATCGGCGGCGGCGTGGGCAACGCCGGCGACGTCCTGTTCACGCCCCTGCGCGCGGCCCTGAAGACCTACGCCACGCTGTCGTTCGTCCAGCGCCTGGAGATCGTACCGGCGCAGATGGGCACGGACGCGGGCCTGGTCGGCGCGGCAGCGGCGGCGCTGACGCGCAGGGCGGACGACACGGCCGAGGCCGGCGTCTGACAGGCGCGCCCCGATCGCCTGATCAGGGCGGTCACCAGTGAAGTGACGCGCACCATAGGACCTCCTGGCGGCAGCCGCGGTATCGGAACCCGCCTGCGCCAGGAGGTCATGCCATGCCATGCCGTGTCACGTCAGGACGGCAGGGCGCCCAGCTGGCGCAGTTGCGCGAGGACGTCGACGACGCCCCGGATCTCGGTGATCCGTCCGTCGGTGAACCGGCAGATGAAGATCTCGCTGTAGGTGACGGTCCGTCCGGTGGGCGGCAGGCCCTGGTACTCGCCCCGGTGGGTCCCGGTCACGGTGTTCCTGGAGGCGACCTTGTCGCCTTCCGCGACCGTCTCCTCGACGGTGACGCGGATGTCGGGGAACGCGCGCAGCAGCACGTCCCACACCCGCTTCAGAGCCTCCGCCCCCGTCGCGCCCATCGGTACCGGCGCGTGGAAGAGCACGTCCGGCGCGACGAGCTCGTCGACGGCCTTCGAGATGATGTCCGGGTCGCCGCTGTTCACGGCGGAGTGGAGGCGGGTGAGTGTCTCTGCGTTGCTGGGTGCCCCGGCTGTCGACATGCGGTCTCTGCTCTGGTCCGTGGACTGTGCCTCAGCAGTAGGACGGCGCAGCCGCCGTGAATGTGACGCGATGCGCGAACGCCGTGACCCCGGCCCCGGTTCGGCAGTTGAACCGGGCATGAAGAAGCGCAGCATGCTCGCCATCGCCTCCCTCGCCACCGGGTTCGTCGTCGCGGCGATCACCCCTTCCCACGGTCTCGGGGCCGACGCCCTCGGTGATCTGAACGTGGACGACACGCTCAGTGCCCTCGACCACACCGTCGCCAGCGACAGCCTGGCCGTGGACGAGAGCCCGCTGGGAGGCAACGGAACCACCGGCTGACCCGCCCAAAAGTGGTCGAAGTGACGCCGGTGTACCCGTGTGACGGGGCACCGGCGTCACTGTGTCGGCGGCCTCAACTGGATCTGGTTTCCGTGGCAGGGTGGAGCGGGCAAGCCTCAGGGGTCCAACAGAAGAGGGGGAAATGTGATCGTCGTCTGGGTCAACGGCGCGTTCGGTGCGGGGAAGACCACCACCGCACGGGAACTGAACGAACTGATCCCGAACAGCACGCTCTTCGACCCCGAGGTCATCGGCGGCGCGCTCGCGCACCTGCTGCCGCCCAAGCGCCTCGCAGAGGTCGGCGACTTCCAGGACCTGCCGATCTGGCGGCGGCTCGTCGTGGACACCGCGGCCGCCATGCTCGCCGAGCTCGGCGGAACCCTGGTGGTGCCCATGACGCTGCTCCGCCAGGAGTACCGCGACGAGATCTTCGGCGGTCTCGCCGCCCGCCGGATCGCGGTCCGGCATGTGCTCCTCGCTCCGGCGGAAACGATCCTGCGCGAACGAATAGCCACCCGGGAGATCCCACCGGACCTCCCGGACGGAGAGATACGCGTACGGCAGTGGTCATACGACCAGATAGAGCCGTACCGGACGGCGCTCGCCTCCTGGCTCACCGCCGACGCCCACCCGGTCGACACCAGTGCCCTCACTCCGTATGAGGCGGCTGTACGGATCGCCGAATCCGTCAGCACCGGGACCGCGCCCGTGTGCGACATCGTGCAGACCCCGGAACCCGCCGGCGAGACGGTGGCCTCCGGGGTTCTGCTCTTCGACGAGCAGGACCGGGTCCTGCTCGTCGACCCGACGTACAAGGCCGGCTGGGAGTTCCCCGGCGGGGTCGTCGAGCGGGGCGAGGCACCTGCGCGCGCGGGCATCCGCGAGGTCGCCGAGGAGACGGGCATCCACCTCACCGACGTACCCCGGCTCCTCGTCATCGACTGGGAGCCGCCCGAGCCGCCCGGCTACGGCGGACTGCGCCTGCTCTTCGACGGCGGGCGGCTCGACAGCGCCGAGGCCGGGCGGCTGCGGCTGCCCGGCCCCGAACTGCGCGGCTGGCGCTTCGTCACCGAGGAGGAGGCGGCCGACCTGCTCCCTCCCGTCCGGTACGAGCGCCTGCGCGGGGCGCTCCGGGCGCGCGAGCGGGGCGCCGCGCTCTATCTGGAGGCGGGGGTGGCGGTGGGACAGGCCGAGGTGGAGTAGGGGTTCCCGGCGGGTCAGGACGCGGCGTAGTTCCGGAGGAACAGGGCCTCTGCCACCGACAGGTGCTCCAGTTCCTCCGGGGACACGCTCTCGTTGACGGCGTGGATCTGGGCCTCCGGCTCGCTCAGGCCGATCAGCAGGATCTCGGCCCGCGGGTAGAGCGACGCGAGCGTGTTGCAGAGGGGGATCGAGCCGCCCTGGCCCGCGTACTGCATCTCCTGGCCCGGGTACGCGACCGCCATGGCCTCGGCCATCGCCGCGTACGCCGGGCTGGCGGTGTCGGCGCGGAACGGCTGGCCCTCGCCGATCTGCTCCATACTCACCCGCGCGCCCCACGGTGTGTGCGCCGTCAGATGCGCCTCCAGGAGCTTGGTCGCCGCCGCCGCGTCCACGCCCGGCGGTACCCGCAGGCTGACCAGCGCACGGGCGCTCGCCTGCACGGACGGCGTGGCGCCGACCACCGGCGGGCAGTCGATGCCGAGGACCGTCACCGCCGGACGTGCCCAGATCCGGTCGGCGACCGAGCCGGAGCCGATCAGCTCCACACCGTCGAGCACCTTGGCGTCCGTGCGGAACTGCTCCTCGTCGTACTGGAGCCCGTCCCACGACGCCTCGTCCGTGAGCCCGTCGACCGTCGTCGAACCGTCCTCGGCACGCAGGGAGTCGAGTACGCGGATCAGCGCGCCCAGCGCGTCCGGTGCGGCCCCGCCGAACTGGCCCGAGTGCAGGTTGCCTTCGAGGGTGTCGACCTTGACCCGCAGCATGGTCATGCCGCGCAGTGTCGAGGTGACCGTCGGCAGACCGACCCGGAAGTTGCCGGCGTCGCCGACGACGATCGTGTCCGCGGCGAGCAGTTCCGGGTGTTCCTCGGCGTACCGCTGCAGACCGCCAGTGCCCATCTCCTCCGAACCCTCGGCGATCACCTTGACGTTGACCGGGACGCCGCCGTTCGCCTTCAGGGCGCGCAGCGCGAGGAGGTGCATGATGAAGCCGCCCTTGCAGTCGGCGGCGCCGCGCCCGTACCAGCGGCCGTCGCGCTCGGTCAGCTCGAACGGAGGGGTCACCCAGCCGGCCTCGTCGAGCGGCGGCTGCACGTCGTAGTGGGCGTAGAGGAGAACCGTCTTCGCGCCCTCGGGGCCGGGCAGGAAGCCGTACACCGACTGCGTGCCGTCCGGGGTGTCGAGCAGGGCCACGTCCTGGAAGCCGTCGGCGCGCAGCGCGTCGGCGCACCAGTTCGCGGCGCCCTCGCTCTCGCTCCTCGGGAACTGCTCGAAGTCCGCCACCGACTTGAACGCCACCAGTTCGGTGAGCTCCGCCCGTGCCCTCGGCATGAGGGAGGCGACGGTCTCGGCGACCGGATTCGAGGACATGGGCACGCTCCTTGTGGGTGCGACGTTGTAAGGGAGAAGTCCTGTGATCCTCCCACAGCGGACTGTGGCGACGCCCGCCGTAGGATGCGGAGGAACAGGTGCGGCAGGCGGAAATATCAGGAGCAGCAGACCATCGTGAGCAGCGAGAACTCTTCGGCGGACGACGTGGCGCAGGTGTGGGACGTCGTTGTGGTGGGCGCGGGACCCGCGGGGGCTTCGGCCGCGTATGCGACGGCGGTCGCGGGCCGCAGTGTGCTGTTGCTGGAGAAAGCGGAACTGCCGCGCTACAAGACGTGCGGCGGCGGAATCATCGGCCCCTCGCGCGACTCCCTGCCGCCCGGCTTCGAACTGCCCTTCCGGGACCGGGTGCACGCGGTCACGTTCTCCAACAACGGCCGCTTCACCCGCACCCGCCGCTCCAGGCAGATGCTGTTCGGCCTCATCAACCGGCCCGAGTTCGACCAGCAACTCGTCGAGCACGCCCAGAAGGCGGGCGCCGAGCTGCGTACGGGTGTCACGGTGTCGCGGGTCGAGCAGCACGGCTCGGCGGTGCCGGACCGGCGGACTGTCGCCGTGGTCCTTCAGGGCGGCGAGACGGTGCTGGCCCGCGCCGTCGTGGGCGCGGACGGCAGCGCCAGCCGTATAGGAGCACACGTCGGGGTGAAACTCGACCAGGTGGATCTGGGCCTGGAGGCGGAGATCCCGGTGCCTCGGACCGTCGCCGAGGACTGGCAGGGGCGGGTGCTCATCGACTGGGGGCCCATGCCCGGCAGTTACGGCTGGGTGTTCCCCAAGGGGGACACACTGACGGTGGGCGTGATCTCCGCGCGCGGTGAGGGCGCGGCCACCAAGCGGTACCTGGAGGACTTCATCGCCCGGCTGGGGCTGGCCGGCTTCGAACCGAGCATCTCCTCCGGCCACCTGACGCGCTGCCGCGCCGACGACTCGCCGCTCTCCCGGGGCCGGGTGCTGGTCTGCGGTGACGCGGCGGGCCTGCTGGAGCCGTGGACCCGCGAGGGCATCTCGTTCGCGCTGCGCTCGGGTCGGCTCGCGGGGGAGTGGGCGGTACGGATCGCGGAGGCGCACGACGCCGTGGACACGCGCCGTCAGGCCCTGAACTACGCGTTCGCGATCAAAGCGGGGCTCGGTGTGGAGATGGCCGTCGGCCGGAGCATGCTGAAGGCGTTCGAGCGACGCCCCGGCATGTTCCACGCCGCACTGACCGGCTTCCGCCCCGCGTGGAACGCCTTCCGGGACATCACGCGCGGCTCCACCTCACTGGGTGAGCTGGTGCGCTCCCACCCCATGGCCGGGCGCGTGCTGACCGCACTCGACAAGCCCTGAGGTGTTGAGCAGGCCCTGCGGGGCGTTCACGGTTTGACGGTGATCCGGAAGACGGGGTGCTTGGGAGCGGCGGCGAGCAGTTCCTCGTCGGTGGAGTTCACGTTCACATCGCCGAAGAAGCGCCCCACCTCCCAGCCCCACTTCTTTAGGTAGGTGCGCAGCACGACCGGCTTCTCCGCGTCGGGCAGCTCGACCGCGGTGAACTCCCGTACCCGGCGGCCGACCTTGAGCTGTCCGCCGCCGGCGGCGCGCATGTTCCGCACCCATTCGGAGTGGCCGCGCGCCGAGACGAGGTACGGGCCGCCCTCGTAGGGCAGCGGGTTGACGGGCACCTGGCGCCACTCGCCGCTCTTGCGGCCGAGCACGGAGAGCTCGGCGGTGCCCATGACGCTCACGCCATGGCGTGCCAGCCAGCCGATGAACCCGTTCACGACGTTGTCGAACGCACTGGGCTTCAGGTAGTGGGCCGACGGTGACGGCATGGTGTCCTCCTGGGGTATTGGTAAATCCTGGCATCGGAGAGTGCGGGAGCATTGCTTACGAGAGCACTGCTCTCGCTTGAGAACAGTCTGCCGGAGATCGGTGATCCAAAGCAAGAGCACTGCTCTCTTTTTAGTTCGGTGCTCTCGTTTGTGTGCACTGCTCCGAAAACATGGAACACTCGCATCCATGAGCACCGCACAAGGAGCCCGCGCCCGCGCCCGGATCGAAGTCACCTCGGCGATCAAGGACGAGGCGCGCAGACAGCTCGCGGCGGAAGGCGCCGCCAAGCTCTCGCTGCGGGCCGTCGCCCGCGAACTCGGCATGGTCTCCTCCGCGCTGTACCGCTACTTCCCCAGCCGCGACGACCTGCTGACCGCTCTCATCATCGACGCCTATGACTCCCTGGGCGAGGCCGCCGAGGCCGCCCACACAGCCGCCGCGGACACCGGCCCGCTGCGGCGCTGGGTCGCGGTGTGCGAGGCGGTGCGAGGCTGGGCGCTGGACCATCCCCACGAGTACGCGCTGATCTACGGCTCGCCGGTCCCCGGCTACAAGGCGCCCGACACGACCGTGCCGGCCGCCTCCCGGGTGGGCCTGCTGCTGACCGGCATCGTGCGCGACGCCCACCAGGACGTCGGTGTGGCGCGCACCCCGATCCCCGCCGAACTGCGCCCCGAGGCCGAGCGGCTGACCGCCGACCTCGCCCCCGGCCTCCCGCCCGAGGTGACGATGGCGCTCGTCGCGGCCTGGGCACAGGTGTACGGGCTGGTCGGCTTCGAGCTGTTCGGCCAGTTCAACCGCGTGGTGGAGGACCGGGAGACGTTCTTCCGGTATGCCGTCAGCCGGATCGCCCACGGGGTGGGGCTGGTGTTCCCCGAGAAGGCGTAGGGGCGCGGCCAGGGAGCAGGCGCGGGCGGCTCCTGCCCCGTACTCCCCGGGGAGTACGGGTGATCACCTCGCCCGGCGGACGCCGTCGCCGGGCGGTGCCGTCTAGCGTGGCGGACATGGACGAGCAGCGGGTGCGCGCACGCGGGGGAGGCCCGCCTCAGTGGTGGGGGCACGGGCCCCGATGGCGGGAGCGCCGGGCCGGGGAAGGGCTGCCCGGGGCGGACAGCGGCGTCGGCCGTTGGCTATGGCGTTCCACCGTCCTGCTGACCGTCTTCGTGCTGGCCGGCTCGAAGTTCGCCGCCGACCAACAGGGGGGCGACCGCGCCCACCTGGACCTTTTCGCGCGCCTCCTGCTCGTCGCCGGTTCGGGACTGTTGCTGTGGCGGCAGCGGCACCCGGTGCTCGTCGCCTTCGGCACGGCCACGGCCGCCATGGTCTATCTCGGCGCCGGATACCCGTACGGGCCGGTCTTCCTGACCGTGGCCCTCGGCTGCTTCAGCGCTGTCGTCGCCGGGCATCGCAAGGCGGCGTGGACGGCCGTCGGGATGCTCTGGGCCGGGCATGTGCTGATCGCGCACTGGCTGTACCGGTGGCTGCCGCCGTCCGGCGACCAGTCTGCCTCCTGGGGGCAGGAGATCGTCGTCGCCGCCTGGGTGGCGGCCATCGTGGCGGTCTCCGAGCTGGCCCGGGTGCGGCGGGAGCAGTGGGACCGGGAGCGCGCCGAGCGCGCCCAGGCCACCCGGCGGCGCGCCGACGAGGAGCGGCTGCGGATCGCGCGCGAGCTGCACGACGTACTCGCGCACAGCATTTCGGTCATCAACGTGCAGGCCGGGGTCGGTCTCGCGCTGCTCGACTCCGACCCCGAGCAGGCCCGGAGCGCGCTCACCACCATCAAGGCGGCGAGCAAGGAGGCGCTCGGGGAGGTGCGTCAGGTGCTCGACACACTGCGTACGCCGGGGGATGCGCCGCGCGCTCCGGCACCGGGGCTCGACCGGTTGTCCGAGCTGGTGGAGCAGGCGGCGGGGGCGGGGCTGACCGTCGAGGTGCGGGGCGCCGCCCCGAAGCTTTCGCCGGGTACCGATCTGGCCGCCTTCCGGATCGTCCAGGAGGCCCTCACCAATGTCGTACGGCATTCCGGTTCGCGGCACGCGCGCGTGCGCGTCGACGAGGCGGACGGCGCCCTGCGGCTGTGCGTCGACGACGACGGGTCCGCCACCGGCGCCGAAGCTGGTGGCAGCGGGAACGGGCTGGCCGGGATGCGGGAGCGGGCCGCCGCCCTCGGTGGCACGATCGAGGCGGGACCGCGCGCGGACGGCGGTTTCCGCGTGCTGGCGGTGCTCCCGCTCAGGGGGAAAGTATGGAACCGGTGATCCGTGTACTGCTCGCCGACGACCAGTCGTTGGTCCGCGCCGGGTTCAGGGCGCTGCTCGACGCGCAGCCCGACATCGAGGTGGCCGGGGAGGCCGCCGACGGCGAGGAAGCACTGCGCGGGGTACGTGAACTGCGCCCCGATGTCGTCCTGATGGACATCCGGATGCCCGTGCTGGACGGGCTGGCCGCGACCCGCCGGATCACCGGTGACGCGGCACTGAACGACGTCAGGGTGGTCATGCTGACCACTTTCGAACTCGACGAGTACGTCTTCGAGGCGATCCGCTGCGGTGCCTCCGGCTTTCTGGTGAAGGACACCGAGCCGGACGAACTCCTGCGCGCCGTACGGGCGGTGGTCGCGGGTGACGCGTTGCTCTCGCCCGGGGTCACCCGGCGCCTGATCGGCGAGTTCGCCGCCCGTTCGAAGGAACCGGCCGCCGCCGACGTCCTTGCCCGGCTCACCGAGCGGGAGCGGGAGGTGATGGCCCTGGTCGGACTCGGCCTGTCCAACGGGGAGATCGCCCGGCGCCTGGTCGTCAGCCCGCTCACCGCGAAGACCCATGTGAGCCGCACGATGGTGAAGCTGGGGGTCCGCGACCGGGCCCAACTGGTCGTGCTGGCCTACGAGTCGGGGTTGGTGCGGCCGGGCTGGCTCGGCTGAGTCCCACCGGTGCCGTCGTGCTCGCGGGCGAAGCGGTTCAGTACGCTCACCACGCGCACCGTGAACAGGACGGCTCCCAGGGCCGTCCCCGAGGCGACGAGCGTGTTCTGCGCGGTGTCCGACAGCTCGAAGACCAACGCCGGACCGGCCACCGCCCCGAAGACGACGATCGCCAGGAACAGGGCGCTGCACAGGGCGTATCCGATCTCCACGGTGACCGCGTCCCGCCGAGCCTGGGAGTCTCGCGCGCGGCCCTGACCCATGTGTTCCCCGTAGTTGTCCATCCGCCGAGTCAAACAGCGAGTACCCGGCCGGGCAAGTGACCCCGGCCGGGCACGGACGCCGGAGCGGTTCCTAGTCGCGGGCGGCCACCCGTTCGGCCGTCGTCTCCTCCTGCTGCTGAAGGGACTTGGCGACCACGACGGACCGGCTCGGGCGCCGGGTGCGCAGACCGGGAAGTGTGGCGAGCAGGCCGGCTAGGGCGATGCCCGTCACGACGATCAACCCGGGCCGGTAGGCGTCGAGGACGGCCTGTGGTGAGGGGTTCTCGGGGGTACCGGCGGTGACCACGGCCGTCACGACGGCCAGGAAGATCGCGCCGCCCACCTGGACCGAGGTGTTCAACAGGCCGGAGACCATGCCCTGTTCGTGGTCGTCGACGCCGTTCGTGGCCTGGATGTTGAGCGAGGGGAAGACCAGAGCGAAGGCCCCGCCGATCAGCACCATCGACGGCAGGATCAGAGTGGCGTAGTCCGGGTCCAGGCTGACGCGCAGGAACAGGGCATACCCGACGATCATCAGGGCGAAGCCCGTCACGATCAGTCGCTGGGTGCCGAACCGGTCGACGATCGCGCCCATCTTCGTCGCGGACAGCGCGACGACCGCCCCCGCGGGCAGGAAGGCGAGCGCCGTGTGCAGCGCCGACCAGCCGAGCAGCGACTGCATGTAGATCGTCACCAGGAACTGGAATCCGACGTACGAGCCGAAGAGCGTCAGAGCGCCGAGCTGGGCGCGGATCTGGGGGCCGGAGCGCAGCACACCGAGCCGGATCAGCGGCCCGGCGGAGCGCCGCTCGACGCGGACGAAGACGGTCAGCAGGACGGCCACCGCGAGGAAGGACAGCATGGTGCGGGCCGAGGCCCAGCCGACTTCCGGTGCCTGGACGACGGTGAAGACCAGCAGCAGCATCGAGGCGGTGCCGAGGATCGCGCCGGGGACGTCGTAGCCGTTGTGGTCCTTCTCGCGTTCGCTGCGCGGCAGCAGCTTCAGGCCCGCGACCAGGGCGAGCAAGGCGACCGGAGCGGGCAGCAGCATCGTCAGGCGCCAACTCGCCTCGGTGAGCAGGCCGGAGAGCACCAGGCCCATCGAGAAGCCGGTGGCCGCGCAGGTGGTGTAGATGGACAGGGCCCGGTTGCGCAGCGGGCCCTCCGCGAACGTCGTGGTGATGATGGACAGGCCGGCCGGGGCGGTGAAGGCGGCGCTGAGCCCCTTGATGAAGCGGCTGGCGATCAGCAGCGGGCCCGAGTCGACGAGCCCGCCGAGCAGCGAGGCGAGGGCGAAGACGCCGAGCGCCACCAGGAACACCTGACGGCGCCCGAGCAGGTCGGCGGTCCTGCCGCCGAGGAGCAGGAGTCCGCCGTATCCCAGGATGTAGCCGCTGACGATCCATTGCAGCGTCGACGTGGAGAGGTCGAGTTCGGAGCCGATGGACGGCAGCGCGACACCGACCATCGACACGTCCAGCGCGTCCAGGAACATCGCGGCGCAGAGCACCAGCAGGGTGCCCCACAGTCGGGGAGTCCAGCGTCCGTCAGACGCCGGGGTGTTGAGCGGAGAGGTCATGACAGAGAACAGTACATGCGCATGCATCGAATGCAAGTGCATGTAATGCTCGTGCAACAAACAAGTGCGACCAATCAAGGGCAGCAGGACAAGGGGTCGGCTTCAGACGGCGGACTTCTCCTGCCACAGGGCGGCGAGCGCGGGATCGCCGCTGACGGCAGGGAACGGCTGCCGGTTCCACAGGGACAGGTAGAGAGCGGCGGCAGGGCCACGCACCTCGCAATCGGCTTCGGGATCCGCGGTGCGCTCGGCCGCCGGCGGTTCCGATGACAGGCGTACCGTCCACACCGCGTCGTCCCGGTCGGTGGCCCGGACCCGCAGCACGCGGGGCTCGTCCGTGCGGACCTGACTCTTGGCACGGGCGTGGAAACCGAGCAGCAGTTCGTCGATGCCGTCTGTGGCGAAGTCCGGGTCGAGCGGGGAGGGCGCGGTGCCGAGGGCGGACTGGGCGTCCACCCGGTGGACGGTGGTCTCATGAGCCTGTCGACGGGCCCAGAACGCGAGCGGTGACGAGGCGGGCATGAAACTCCAGCACTCGATGTCGGGCGGGGCCGCGGCGAGGGTGTCGACGAGGGTGCGATGGCCCTCCCGGAACCAGGTGAGCAGCGCGCTGCCGTCGAGGTCGGGCAGGCCGCCGAAGCGCTGGGGCGACGTTCGGCGCTCGGCGACGTACGAGGTGGCCCAGCGGTGCACCGCGCCCACGTGTCGCACCAGGTCGCGCACCTGCCAGTCCGGGCAGGTCGGCACCTTCGCGCCGGTCCCTGCCTGCTCGGCGGCAGCGGCCAGCAACTGGCCCTCCGTATCCAGGATTTCCACGAAGCGCGCGGTCTCGATCAAGACGGTCTCCCTTTTGGGATCGGGGTGGTCGAGGTGGTTCCCTGGCTCAGGAACGCCTCGGTGGTTGCCGCGAACTGCTTCGCGTCGTCGAGCCACGGGAAGTGTCCGGCGCCGGGCTGGACGACCAGTTGGGCGTGCGGGAACAGTGCCGAGAGCTCGGCCATCGCGGGCGGCGGGGAGTTGAGGTCGACCTCTCCGGCCAGTACGAGGACCGGTGAAGCGAGGCGGGCGATGGCCTCCCTGGTGCCGACCGGGTCGAAGGCGCCCTCGGCGGCGAAGACGGCAGCCGCCTCGGCGTTGCGCTGTCCGTCCTCTGCGGCCCGGTGTGCGCGGGCGGCTTCGTCCCAACGGCCGTGCCAGAAAGGCGCGATGGCCTGGAAGGTGTCGGCGCCGGCCCGGCCGGCGACGAGCTCCTCCAGGGCCGCGAACGCCTCCGGGAACCACGGTTCGTCCCGGCGCGACCGCGCCGTCCGGATCCGCATCTCGCCGGTGACGGTGATGCCGAGGGCTCCCACGCTGGGGGTGATCAGTGCGAGCCTGCCGACGCGTTTGGGGTGCCGGGCCGCGTACAGCACGGCCAGGTTCGTGCCGGCGGAGTGGCCGAGCAGGTCCAGCCGGTCCAGGCCGAGGTGCTCGCGCAAGGCCTCGACGTCGTCGACGAGGCGGTCGCAACGGTAGGACGCGGGGTTCTCCGGCACCGCCGACCGGCCGGTGCCCCGGAGGTCGAGCATGATCAGTCGTCGGTGCGCGGACAGGCCGCCGAGGTCCCCGAGATAGATGGAGTCCTGCATCGGTCCGCCGGGCAGACAGACCAGCGGCGGCCCCTCCCCGAGTTCTCGACAGGCCAGCTCGGTTCCGTCGTACGCGGAGAAGACAGGCATGGTCATGACTGTCGCAGCGGATTTCCGACCGGGCAACCGGGTTTTGGGCGGGGCCGGGTCGCGGACAGGGCGTGGCTCGCGAACGTCTTCTTCGACACTGCGGTCCCTCTGGCCATCCGAGTATCCGGGTCTCGGCCCGTCACCCGGCGGCCGGACCTGGTCGACGCCTTCGAGTCCACCTCCACGACGGGCCTCGACCCGCGGCAGTCGGCCCCGGCCGAATACTGGCTGGAGGTCAGCCGCCAGATGCGACGCGAGGGCTGCTGCTCCCCCTAGCGCCTGGCGGCTGTCGCGCTCGTCCGCACCGCAGCCCGTCCCACGGCTGGGTACTCTCAGGGCATGCGGATCTCCGTCTCCTCGGACATGGACGAACCCGTGGCTCGCGCGCTCCTCGGGCAACTGCGCGACCGCGGCCACGAAGTGGTGACGTACGGGGCGCTGAGCCCCGGCGGCGATCCGCAGTGGGCCGCCTGCTCCGAGGCGGCGGCCCGCGAGGTCGCCGCCGGGAGCGCCGACCAGGCCGTCGTGTGCTGCTGGACCGGAACGGGCGCGTCCATCGCCGCGAACAAGGTGCCCGGAGTGCGCGCGGCCCTGTGCGCGGACGCCTACACGGCGGACGGCGCACGCCGCTGGAACGACGCCAACGTGCTCGCGCTCAGCCTGCGTCTGACGTCGGAACCGCTGCTCAAGGAGATCCTCGACGCCTGGTTCGCCGCCGAGGCGAGCGGGGATGCCGAGGACCGGGAGAACGTGGCCCGTGTCGAACGGCTCGACGCCGGCAGAAGTGCCCTGTGAATCAAGGTAGTTGAGGGGACTGGCGCCGGGCGCCGGACCGCCGCTCAGACCGTGATCACCCTGAGTCCGGCCTCCTCGAACCGTCCCACCGTCTCCTCGTCCGCCGCCGTGTCCGTGACCAGCGTGTCCACGGCTTCCACCGCGCAGATCCAGGCGAACGCCCGCCGCCCCAGCTTGCTGGAGTCGGCGGCGACCACCACGCGCTCGGCTCGCTCGCACAGCAGCCGGTTGATCGCGGCCTCCGCCTCGTCGTTCGCCGCCGCTCCGTGTGTGACATCGAAGGCGACCACGCCCAGCACGGCCAGGTCGATCGTGATCTGGCCCAGCACGCCGTCGGCGAGCGGCCCGACGAGTTCGTACGACTGCGGGCGGGCGACCCCGCCCGTCACCACGATCTTGAACTGGGGCCGTACGGCAAGCTCGCCTGCGATGTTCAGCGCGTTCGTGACGATCGTCAGCGCGGGCGAACCGGCGGTGAGATCGCTGCGTACGGCCAACGCGCGCGCCACCTCCGTCGTGGTCGTGCCGCCCGTCAGGCCCACCGCCTCACCGGGGGAGACCAGGCCGGCGACCGCTCTCGCGATGCGCTGCTTCTCGGAGGCGCGGCGAGCGGTCTTGTAGCGCAGCGGCAGTTCGTAGGACACGCCGTGCACGACCGCGCCGCCCCTGGTGCGCACGAGCATCTGCTGATCGGCGAGCTGGTCGAAGTCGCGGCGGATCGTCGCGGCCGACACCTTGAGCTCGGCCGCCGCCTCCTCGACCTCCAGCCGGTCCCGCTCGACGAGCAGCTCCAGCAGGGACTTCCAGCGGGCGTCCCGGGACATCCGGACTCTCCGTTCGTCGGTCGTCGTTCGTCGGTCGTCGGCGATCTTCGGCGACCCTAGCGCACCGAAAGTTCGCATCACTTCTTCACCTGGATGCTTGATTTTGCTCGAAAGCTAGCTATATCTTGCAGAAAAGAGCATCACATTTACTCTCTGGGGGAGGAACAGGGCATGACCCATGTAGAGGACGAGCTGAACAGCCAGCCCGAGTGCTGGACCCGCGCCGCCACGGAGGCGGCCGGGCACGCCGACGTGCTGCCGGTGGCGGGGGAGCGGGTCGCGATCGTGGGCTGCGGCACCTCGTACTTCATGGCCCAGGCCGCCGCGGCCCTGCGGGAAGGTACCGGCCAGGGGGAGACGGACGCCTTCGCCGCCTCCGAGTTCCCCTACGGCCGCCCCTACGACCGGGTCGTCGCCCTCACCCGGTCCGGCACCACCACCGAGGTGCTCGAACTGCTCGGACGACTGAGGGGCGCCACGCCCGCGAGCGCGCGGACGCGGACGACCGCCATAACCGCCGATCCCCGAACTCCCGTGCGGGAAGCCGCCGATGACCTCGTCGTGCTCGGCTACGCGGACGAACGGTCCGTCGTGCAGACGCGGTTCGCCACCACCGCTCTCACACTCCTCCGCGCCCACCTCGGACTGCACGACGAGACCGTGGTCGACGCCTGCAGTACGGCGCTGGCGACCCCGCTGCCCGAAGGGCTCGTCGAGTGCGCACAGTTCACCTTCCTCGGCCGGGGCTGGACGGTGGGGCTCGCCAACGAGGCCGGGCTGAAGATGCGTGAGGCGTCCCTGTCCTGGACCGAGGCGTATCCGGCGATGGAGTACCGGCACGGCCCCATCAGCGTCACCACCCTGGGCACGGCGACCTGGATGTTCGGCGAGGCGCCGGAAGGGCTGGCCGAACAGGTGCGGTCCACCGGGGCGTTGTGGGTGGCCGGGACTCTCGATCCGCTGGCCGAACTCGTGCGCGCGCAGCGACTCGCGGTCGCGGTGGCGGCGGCGCGGGGCCTCGATCCGGACCGCCCGCGTCACCTCACCCGCTCGGTGATCCTCACGCCCTGAGGCCCGTCAACATCCGTTTCCCACGCAGTTGTTGACCGTAAGGAGTGACAGGTGCCGATCGTCACCACCGGCGAACTCATCACCCGGGCCGCCACCGCGCGCTCGGCGGTCGCCGCGTTCAACATCATCACCCTGGAGCATGTCGAGGCCGTCATCGCCGGTGCCGAGAAGGCGGGTTCACCCGTCATCCTCCAAGTCAGCGAGAACGCCGTCAGATTCCGCTACGGACGGCTCCTCCCGTTGGCCCGCGCCGCCGCCTCGGCCGCCGAACGCGCTGCCGTACCCGTCGCGTTGCACCTGGACCACGTACAGAGCGACGACCTGTTGCGGCAGGCGCCCGGCGCCGGATTCAGCTCCGTGATGTACGACGCGGCCCGGCTGTCCTACCTCGAGAACCTCGCCGCGACCCGGGCCGCTGCCGACTGGGCGCATGCCCAAGGACTCTGGATCGAGGCCGAGTTGGGACAGGTCGGCGGCAAGGACGGACGGGCCCCGCTGGACGCGCACGAACCCGGTGCCCGTACCGACCCCGCCGAGGCCCGTGCCTTCGTCGCCGACTCGGGCGTGGACGCCCTGGCCGTGGCGGTCGGCAGCTCGCACGCCATGACCACCCGTACGGCAGCCCTCGACCAGGACCTCCTTGAACGGCTGTCCGCCACCCTGGACGTTCCGCTCGTCCTGCACGGCTCGTCCGGCGTACCGGACGACCAGCTCGTGGCCGCCGTCGCGGCCGGCATCACCAAGGTCAACGTCGGTACGGCCCTCAACATCGCCATGACCGGCGCCATCAGGGAGTTCCTTGACGCCCACCCCGAAGCGGTCGACTCGCGCAAGTACCTCAGCGTGGGCCGGGAGGCGATGGCGCGGGCGGTGACACAGATCATCGGCGTGCTGAGCTGACAGCGACGGACGCTGGTAGTTTTTCACCATGCGTGAAACGGAGCTGTACCTCGGTGAGCCGCCCCACGTGGCGAACGCCGGCGTCGGCGTGCACGGCGTCGCGAGCCGCACCGACGTCTTCCGGCTGCCCGAGCTGTGGCAGCTGCACCTCTACCAGTACGAGGCCGAGCTCACCGTCGACGGCACGGTGCACGCGGTCCGCCCGGGCCGGGTCAGCCTCGTACCGCCCGGCAGCACGGTCCGTTTCCGCTACCAGGGCCGCTCCGAGCACCTCTACGCACACCTGCGCGTCCCGGCCGTCGGCCCGTCCCGCACAGTGCCCGTCGTCCAGGACGCCGGCCCCGAACTCCCCAACCTCACCAATCTGCTGCTCGCGGCTGTCGCCGCCGTGCCGCGCGCACCTGAGCACACGAGAGCCGAGATCTGGACCGCGCTGTGGCGCATCGCCCACCTCGCCCCGGACACCGAACGCCCCGGCCCCGGCCCGCACCCGGCGGTCGGCGCCGCCATCGCGTACATCGAGGGCCGACTGGCCGCCCCGCTCACCGTGCCCGCCGTCGCCCAGGCGGCCGGCGTCTCGCACAACCACCTGACCAGGCTGTTCAAGGCCGCGACCGGTGACACGGTGGTCGGCTACGTCCGCCGCCGCAGACTCGACCGCGCCCGCCACCTGCTGCGCGCCTCGACCCTGTCCATCCCCGCCGTGGCCGCCTCCGTGGGCATCCCCGACCTGCAGGCCTTCAACAAGGCATGCCGCCGAGAACTCGGCGCGTCTCCCCGCGCCCTCCGGGGAGAGACATCCGCGACCATTCTGTAAAGTGGTCGAAATTCACCAAGGACCGCTAACTGCCTGGCTGTCTCACCGACCACCTGACTACTTCACTGCTTCACGGCTTTCAGGACCACGAACTTGGCGTCGCTCGCGACCAGCCGACTGTTGCCGAACAGCTTCCGCAGCTTGATGTGATAGGCGAGATGCCGGTTGCCGATCACATACAGCTCACCGCCAGGGCGAAGCGCCCGCCGCGCGCCCGTGAACATCCGCCAGGCCGTGGCGTCCGACGTCGCCTGGTGGGTGTGGAACGGCGGATTGTTGAGCACGAGGTCGACGCTCTCGTCCGCGATCCCGGCCAGCCCGTCCCCGACCCGGAACTCGGCCCGCCCGTCCGGCAGCCCGTTGCCCCGGTACGTCGCCTCCGCCGAGGCCACCGCCTGGAACGACTCGTCGACGAACAGCAGCTCGGCCTCCGGCGCGACCAGCGCCACCGCCGTACCGACCACACCGTTCCCGCAGCCCAGGTCCACCACCCGCGCGGCGCCCGACGGTTCCGGCAGATGCTGGAGGAAGAACCGGGTGCCGATGTCGAGGCGCTCGGCGCAGAAGACGCCCGCGTGGTTGACGACAGGGTGCCCCGACGCCGGACCGATGCCGCTGGGCAGCTCGTAGCGGTACGGCCAGGGACTGGCACCCCGGTCCACCGACGGGTCGACGGTGGCGTGGATGAGCCGGGCCTTCTTCTCCGCGAGGGAGGTCCGGGTCGGGCCGATGATCCGCTCGAACAGCTTCAGCGTCGAGGTGTGGATCTCCTTCGTCATGCCGGTGCCGACCACGACCGTGCCCTCGTGCAGTGCGGGCGCCAGCCGCAGCAGCTGGTCCTCGAGCAGCGCCAGACTCTTCGGCACCCGCACGAGCAACACGTCGACCCGCTCCGGCGGCGGATCCTGGGTGGTGAGCAGTCGTACGGAATCCTCGTCCGCGCCGGCCCGCCGCAGGTTCG
The DNA here is from genome assembly GCF_010548275.1 of Streptomyces sp. SID12488. Lineage (GTDB taxonomy): Bacteria > Actinomycetota > Actinomycetes > Streptomycetales > Streptomycetaceae > Streptomyces. The sequence continues at coordinate 22,365 of NZ_JAAGLT010000014.1, read as the reverse complement.
CCCGCGTCGCCTCCTGGGTCAGGAACGAGTCGGTGATCTGCGTCGGCCGGTGCGCCGCGAGCGCCGTGGTGAGCGCGCCCCAGCGATCGCCGACGACCACGACCGTGCCGGACAGATCGGTCCCGGACTCCGCTAGGTGCCCGACGAGGTAGTCGTCGGAGGCGTCCCAGGCACGCATCCGCTCACGCGGATCGGCGGGGAAACGGGTCAGGATCAGCTCGGACCAGGGAGTCACCATACGGTCGGTCATCGTGGTCCCACCCTACCGATCCGCAGCTCACGCCCCGTCGGCCCGGTCGGGCAGGATGGAAACCATGGACGCCGAACTGTTCCCCAGAGCCCGTACGGAGATCGCGCCGGGCGCGGTGCACGTGCCGGACTGGCTGGACGCGGGGCGGCAGCGCGAGCTGCTGGACGCCTGCCGCGACTGGTCGCGCCCACCCGCCGGCCTGCGTACCGTCCGGACCCCCGGCGGCGGCACGATGACCGCCCGGCAGGTCTGTCTCGGCCGCCACTGGTATCCGTACGGGTATGCGAGCACGGCCGTCGACGGCGACGGCTCGCCCGTGAAACCGTTCCCCGAGTGGCTGGGCGAACTGGGCAGGCAGGCGGCCACGGCAGCGGCGTACGACGATGACGTCGACTACGACATCGCGCTGATCAACTTCTACGACGCCGACGCCGGGATGGGCATGCACCGAGACAGTGACGAGAAGTCGGACGCGCCCGTGGTGTCCCTGAGCCTCGGCGACACCTGCCTCTTCCGCTTCGGGAACACGGCGACGCGGACCCAGCCGTACACCGACGTCGAACTGCGCAGCGGAGACCTGTTCGTGTTCGGCGGCGCGTCCCGGCTCGCGTATCACGGGGTGCCGCGGGTGTACGCGGGGACGGCGCCGCCGGAGTTGGGCCTGACCGGCCGGTTGAACCTCACGCTTCGGGTCAGCGGTTTCTAGGCCGACGCCGCGGTCGGCTCCCGTACGGATCATGGGAGACTCGCCCTCATGAGCGGCAAGGTCGAGGGCACCACTTCAAGGACGCGGTTGGACCGGGGGCGCGGCGCACTCGGGCCCGCCTTGGAGCTCGTTCACACCGGACGGGCGCCCACCCGGGCCGTGCTCACCACCGAACTGGGGGTCACCCGGGCGACGGCCGGTGCGGTGGCCGCCGAGTTGGAGGCGCTCGGGTTGATCAGAGTGGACGCGCGGCCCGGGGCGGCGGCCGGTTCGCAGGGGCGCCCCTCGCACCGGCTCGACGTCGCCGAGGACGGGCCGGTCGTACTGGCCGCGCAGGTGCACGCCGACGGGTTCCGGGCCGCGCTGGTCGGGCTCGGCGGGCGGATCGTGGCCACCGCGCCCGGCTGCGAGACCGTCGACGCCGACCCGGTGAAGGTACTCGGCTCCGTCGTCGACGCGGGCGCCGACCTGCTGCACGAAACCGGGCGCCGGTGCGTGGGCGCCGGTCTCGCCGTGCCGTCGGCCGTCGCCGAACCCGAGGGCCTGGCCCTGAACCCGCTGCACCTCGCCTGGCCGGCCGGCGCGGCGGTACGGGAGATCTTCGCCGAGCGGGTACGGGCGGCGGGTTTCGCCGGACCGGCCTTCGCGGGCAACGACGTCAACCTCGCCGCGCTCGCCGAACACCGGCACGGTGCCGGACGCGGCGCCCGCGATCTGCTGTGTGTCGCCACCGGGCACCGGGGTGTCGGCGGCGCGCTGGTCCTCGACGGGCGCCTGCACACGGGTAGTTCGGGCCTCGCGCTCGAAGTCGGCCACCTCACCGTCAACCCCGAGGGGCGTCCCTGCCACTGCGGCAGCCGCGGCTGCCTGGACGTCGAGGCCGACCCGCTCGCCTTCCTCACGGCGGCGGGCCGCGACCCGGGCCCCGAGGTGTCGCTGCTCCAGCAGGCCAACGACCTGATCCGCGACCAGTACACGGATCCGGCGATCCGCACGGCCGCCGAGACCCTGATCGACCGCCTGGGGCTGGGCCTGGCAGGCCTTGTGAACATCCTCAACCCGGACCGCGTCATCCTCGGCGGCCTGCACCGCACCCTCCTCGACGCCGACCCGGACCGCCTGCGCGCGGTGGTCGCCGACCGCAGCCTGTGGGGCCGCAGCGGCAGCGTCCCCATTCTCGCCTGCACGCTGGACCACAACAGCCTCGTCGGAGCAGCCGAGTTGGCGTGGCAGCCGGTGCTCGACGATCCGCTGAGGGCGCTGGCGTAGTCGTCGTCGGGGCCCGCCGCACGCACCACCCGATCAGAACGGGTCCGGCGCCGCAACGGCCGCGCGCGGCACTGTGGTCGGGATCGTGATCGGGATCGGGACGGGGGTGATTCCCGTCCCGCGGTCCAGGGCGACCAGTGTCAACAATGCCTCGTGACTGTCGGGTTGGGCGGTCACGCGGCACACCTCACGTGGCCCCCTGCCCGACAGCCGGTGGCCGACTCCAGCCGTTGCCCGTCCCGGGGGAGCGCCGCCGGGCTGACCCGGCAGCCGCCGCCGCTCCGGCCGCCCGTGGACATCCCCGTGGCCCGACACGCCCGGGAAGCAGCCGCAACGGCCTCACGTACTCCCGGGGACGTACGCGCACTGCCGCTGGCCGTACGACGACCTGGACCCCCTCCCGGCGCGAACCTCGAGTCACCAGCCAAAAACCCGACCCGGGAGATGACTCGACATGCAGACCCTCGCGAACTGGAACGGCGGCCCCGGCCCGTGGATCCTGTTCTTCCCGCTGATCTGGGCGGCCGTCGTGATCGGCGTCGTCACCGTCCTGCGCCGCACGGCCTGGCGCGTTCGCCGTGGCCCGTGGCGTGCCATGGACGGCCGCTACGACGCCCAGGACCGCCCCTCCGGCGATGCGCCCCTCGCCGTACTGGGCCGGCGCTTCGCCTCCGGCGAGATCGACGAGGACGAGTACTGGCGGCGGCTCTCCGTCCTGGACGAGCAGTTCGGTGGCGCGGGCGGCCGTGCGGGCAAGGGCGGTGCGGTATGACCACCACCACCTCCACCATGCCCCGTACGGCGGCCCGGGTCGTCGACGCGGTGAAGGTGTACGGCGGTGGCGACACCGCCGTACGGGCCCTCGACGGGGTGAGCGTCGGCTTCCCGGCCGGGCGCTTCACCGCGATCATGGGGCCGTCGGGCTCCGGCAAGTCCACCCTGATGCACTGCGCGGCCGGTCTGGACACCCTCACCTCCGGAGCCGCCTTCATCGGCGACACCGAACTGGGCGCACTCGAAGACCGGCGCCTCACCCTCCTGCGCCGCGACCGGATCGGCTTCGTCTTCCAGGCGTTCAACCTGGTCCCGACGCTGACCGTCGCCGAGAACATCACACTCCCGATCGACCTGACGGGCAGAACCGGCGACCCGGAGTGGATCGACTCGCTCGTCGACGTGGTCGGCCTGCGCGACCGGCTCCACCACCGACCCTCCGAACTCTCCGGCGGCCAGCAGCAACGCGTCGCCGTGGCACGGGCGTTCGCCGGCCGGCCCGACGTCGTCTTCGCCGACGAACCGACCGGCAACCTCGACTCGCGCTCCGGTGAGGAGGTCCTCGGCCTGCTCGGCCGAGCGGTGCGGCACATGGACCGCACGGTCGTCATGGTCACCCACGACCCGGTCGCCGCCGCCCACGCGGACCAGGTCCTCTTCCTGGCCGACGGCCGGCTGGTCGACCGGATGGAGTCCCCGACCGCCGAAAAGGTCCTGGACCGGCTGAAAGCCTTCGAGGTGCCGTCATGACCACCCGCGCACACACCCTCCGGCCCACCGTCCGCATCAGCCTCTCCTCGCTGCGCGCCCACAGGCGCCGCTTCGCCGGCTCGTTCCTCGCGGTGTTCCTCGGCGTGGCCTTCCTGGCCGGGACCCTGGTCATGGGCGACACCCTGCGAGCCGGCTTCGACACCATGTTCGGCGACGCGGCGAGCGGCACCGACGCGGTCGTCCGCAGCGCCGACGCCATCACCACCTCCGGCGAGAGCCAGGGCGTACGTCAGCCCGTATCCACCGAGCTGTTGAAGACCGTCGAGCAGGTCCCCGGTGTCGCCGCCGCCGTCCCCGACATTCAGGGCGCGGGCCAGCTCATCGGCTCCGACGGCAAGCCGATCGGCGGCCAGGGCCCGCCCACTCTCGCCGGCAACTGGATCACCGACGCGCAGCTCAACCCGTACCAACTCGCCGAAGGGCGAGCCCCGTTGAAGCCCGGCGAGGTCGTCGTCAACCGGGGTACGGCCAAGAAGGGCGACCTGAGGATCGGCGACACGACCGTCCTGCGTACGCCCGACCCGGTGAAGGTGACCGTCGTGGGCCTCGCGACCTTCGCGGGCGAGGACGGCATGGCGCAGGTGACGTTCACCGGGATGACCCAGGCCGACGCCGAGAAGTACCTGACCGCGAAGCCCGGTGAGGCGGCGGGCATCCAGGTGCGGGCCGGCCCCGGGGTCGGTCAGCAGGAACTGGTCGACCGGCTGACTCCCGTACTGCCCAGCGGAGTTGAGGCGATCACCGGTCAGGAGTCGGCCGAGGAGAACACCGAGATGATCTCCAGCCGGTTCCTGACCGTCTTCATCCTCTTCCTCCTTGTCTTCTCGGGCGTGGCGATCCTGGTCGCGACCTTCTCCATCCACAACACCTTCGCGATCGTTGTCGCCCAACGCACCCGCGAGAACGCCCTGTTGCGAGCCCTGGGAGTCTCCCGCCGACAGGTCACCGCGGCCACGCTCATCGAGGCGACCGCGGTCGCAGTGACGGCGTCGATCGCGGGCCTCGCGGGCGGTATCGGTATCGCCGCAGGCCTCCAGGCGCTGTTCCCGGCCATCGGATTCCCGTTCCCTGAGGGCGGCTTGGTCATCAGCTGGCTGTCCATGCTGCTGCCGCTCGCGGTCGGCATCGTGGTCTGCCTGGGCTCCGCCCTGCTGCCCGCCGTACGCGCCGGCCGCACCGCACCTCTGGCCGCGCTCCGGGAGACGGCCGTCGACCGGTCGGGCGCCTCGTCAGCCCGGGCGGTCATCGGCGCGGGCCTCGGCGCCCTCGCGCTCGCCATGACGCTGACCGGCGTCCTGGTCTCACCGTCCCTGTGGCTGGCGGGACTTGGCGCCGTACTGGCCCTCGCTGCCTTCGTGGTCCTGGGCCCGGTAGCGTCGACGACCGTGGTACGGGTCCTTGGCGGCCCCCTCGACCGGCTGCGCGGGGTCACCGGCGGCCTCGCCCGGCGCAACGCCCTGCGCAGCCCGAAGCGGACCGCCGCCACGGCGAGCGCGCTGATGATCGGCGTTGCGGTCGTCTCCCTGTTCACGGTGTTCGGCGCCTCGCTGAAGGCCACCATGGACCAGACCGTGTCGCGGTCCTTCGCGGGCGACGTGGCCGTGAGCACCCCGTCGTTCGGGGCGGGCGGCAGCGGACTCAGCCCCGGCCTCGCACCCGCGATCGCCCAACGCCCAGAGGTGGCCGACGCGGTCGGACTCGGCCGAGGAGTCGCCGAAGTCGACGGCAAGGGAAGGGCGTTGACCGTCACCGACCCCGTCACCCTCAGCAGGGTCTTCGACCTCGGTGACATCCGCGGCTCGCTCGACGACCTCGGCACCGACGGCATCGCCGTCACCGAGGCGGAGGCCGACCGGCAGGGCCTGAAGGCCGGCGACACGACCCGGCTCACCTTCACCGACGGCCGGAAGGAGAACTTCACCGTCCGCGCGGTCTACGGCCGGTCGGAACTCGCCGGCGAGTACGTCATCACCCGCGCCGCCTGGGCTCCGCACCGCATCCAGGACTCCGACACCTTGATCGCCGTCTCCTTCAAGGACGGCGTGAGCACGGACGCGGGCAAGGCCGCCGTGGAGCAGATCGCCGCGAGCTACGGCGACCCCGAGGTGCGGACCCGCGACGAGTACGCCCAGTCGTCGGCCGCGGGCATCGAAATGATGCTCACCCTCGTCTACGCGCTGCTCGCCCTCGCGGTGCTCATCGCACTCCTCGGCATCGCCAACACGCTGACCCTCGCCATCCATGAACGTACCCGCGAACTCGGCCTGTTGAGGGCCGTCGGTCAGACCCGCGCCCAACTGCGCGCCATGGTCCGCTGGGAGTCGGTCCTCGTCGCCGCCTTCGGCACGGTGGGCGGGCTCGCCCTCGGCGGCTTCCTCGGCTGGGTGCTGGTGAAGGCCTCGGACGGCGTGAGCGACAGTGTCTTCGCCTTCGCGCTGCCGTCCGCACAGCTCGTGATCGTGGCCCTGGTGGGCGTCGCGGCAGGCGCGCTCGCCGGTCTGCGCCCGGCCCGGCGGGCAGCACGCCTGGACGTACTGCGTGCCATCGCCACCGAGTGACGTACGGACGCAGGCGGGGGAGGGATACCGCTGGTCACCGCCCGGTCAGCCGACAACGGCCGACCGGGCGGGAGCGTGTTCCGGCCTGCGCCGGAGTACCCCCGGCTTGTGTCCCTTGTCGTACGGCGGCTCGTCGTACCCGGGACCGGCACACAGCTGCTCCTCGAACGGCTGAAGTGCGGGCGCCGCGGTCGCGGGCCTGGTCTCCGGGGCCGCCACCACCGGCGTGAGCGTCGGCAGGGTGAACCACACGACCTTCCCGGACTCGCCGTCCGGCCGCACACCCCAGCTCTCGCTGACCGCGGCGACCATCGCGAGGCCCCGTCCGCAGGTGGCGGTGGGATCCGCGTCCCGCAGCTCGGGAATGCGCGGATCGTGGTCGTGCACCGAGACCGTGAGCCGGTCGAGCAGGACCTCGATGTCCACGGTGCACATCTTGTCGGGCTGGGCGTGCCGGTGGACGTTGGTGAGCAGTTCGGTCACACCGAGCGAGGCCCGGTCTATCAAGGGATCCAGATGCCAGTAGCGCAACTGTGCAGAGACGATTCTGCGGACCTGGCCGATCCGCGACGGCAGGGCTTGGAGCTCCACCGTGCATTGCCTGCTCGGGTGACTGATCACGGCTTGCGACTCCCCGAATTGAGGTCCGGAAGAAGACACGAGATCCGATCCAGCAGAGTGCCTGCGTGCACTGGCCGCCTGCTGTCGATGGCCGGCGGGCTGGTTCGCAGCGTTATCGCCGGTAAACCCAGAGTGATGTGTGACAAGCGTGACTCAGGGGGTGGAAACCCGCAACTCGCGGCACGGTTCTCCAGGCACGCCCGATGTCCGCGCGAGGTACGGCCCCACCGTCCCCGCCCTGTTCAGTGTCCGCGCCCCGCCGCCCTGCGTACGGCCTCGATGAACCGGCGCGCCGCGGGTGGCCCGGGCCGGCCCGGCGCGGGGTCGTGTTCCCCCAGTGTCAGCTGGTAACGCTTGCCGTTGATGTCGGCGAGCGCCCTGTCGTCGGCCGCGAACCAGGGCTTCGACGCGCGCACCGCTTGCACGGGAGCGCTGTCGATCTCGCTGCCGTAACTGGTGAGCAACTCCAGCCTGCCGCCGCTGATCCGGACCTGTCCGGCCCGGGTGAGGGAGCGCAGCCTCTTCCCGATCCGCACGCCCGTGGCCGTGAACTCCGGCTCCGCCATGATGCTCCGCCCCCTTGTCGGCTTCCGCCGAGATGCGTGGTGATCCCGTGGAACGTGATCCAGTGTGCGCCCCCGTGCCGAGCAGTCTGCCCGCCCCCGGCGTCGAGCACCAGTGCGTGCGGCGCTCTCCGGCAACCGGTGGAAGCACTCACCGGGATGCGCCCCGGGCCTTTCCGGCCCTCGCCCTGTCTCTCCCCGGCTCCGCACCCCTGGCATCCCTTTGAGTCGCCCAAAGGGATGTTTATGCAGGTGAGAGGCGTGTGGAAGGTGTCTATGATCGGTTGTGTCCGGCGGCCGCAGAAGCCGTCGGCGCCGTGCAGCACAAGGAGCCTGACGTGAGCATCCCCGACCCCACCGGGACCGCCGAAACCCTGGACACGCTCGATGTGGACCGAAGTGACGCCGACTACCGCGCCTGGCTCAAAGAGGCCGTCCGTAAGGTCCAGGCCGACGCCAACCGCTCGGCCGACACGCACCTGCTGCGCTTCCCGCTGCCCGAGAAGTGGGGTGTCGACCTGTATCTGAAGGACGAGTCGACCCACCCCACCGGAAGCCTCAAACACCGCCTCGCCCGCTCGCTCTTCCTCTACGGCCTGTGCAATGGCTGGATCCGCTCCGGCCGCCCGGTGATCGAGGCGTCCAGCGGCTCCACCGCCGTCTCGGAGGCGTACTTCGCGAAACTGATCGGCGTGCCCTTCATCGCGGTGATGCCGCGCACGACCAGCGCCGAGAAGTGCCGCCTCATCGAGTTCCACGGCGGCCGATGTCATTTCGTGGACGACTCGCGCAAGATGTACGAGGCCTCGGCAGTCCTCGCGGCGGAGACGGGCGGCCACTATATGGACCAGTTCACCTACGCGGAACGGGCCACGGACTGGCGCGGAAACAACAACATCGCCGAATCCATATTCCGGCAGCTGGAGTTGGAGCGTTTCCCGGAGCCGGCGTGGATCGTCGCCACGGCCGGCACCGGCGGCACCTCGGCGACGCTCGCCCGCTACGTCCACTACACGCAGCGCGACACCCTTGTCTGTGTCGCCGACCCGGAGAACTCCTGCTTCTTCGAGGGCTGGACCACCGGCGATCCGGACGTCACCTGCGACTGCGGCTCCCGCATCGAGGGAATCGGCCGCCCCCGCATGGAACCCAGCTTCGTCCCCGGCGCGGTGGACCGCATGATGAAGGTCCCGGACGCGGCCAGCGTCGCCGCGGTGAGAGCCCTGGACCGAGCCATCGGCCGCAAGGCGGGCGCCTCCACGGGCACGGGCCTGTGGAGCGCCCTCAAGATCGTCGCGGAGATGATCGCGAAGGACCAACAGGGCAGCGTCGTAACCCTCCTGTGCGACCACGGCAACCGCTACCTGGACAAGTACTACTCGGACACCTGGCTGAAGGAACAGAACCTCGACATCGCGCCGTACGGGGCAAAAATCGAGGGCTTCCTGAAAACAGGGATGTGGCCCAACTGACCTAAGGGGCGCGGGGCTGTGACATTTGCGGCTCCGCCGCGTGGGCGCGACAAGCCACAACGAACCCGCACCCGCAAACGCACCTGCCAGGGCACCCTGTTATGCGCCCCTCAACTACCAACCTCACCGGCGACAACCAGCCGCCGCAAATGCTCCGAAACCTCACCCCGAGCCTCAGGCACCAACCCCGAGTCCGTCACCAACGTATCCACCTGCTCCAACGCCGCGAACGAACTGAGCCCCACCGTCCCCCACTTGGTGTGGTCGGCGACCACCACAACCCGCCGGGCGGACTGCACGAGCCGCCGATTCGTCTCCGCCTCCGCGAGGTTCGGCGTGGACAGCCCCGCCACGACGGATATCCCGTGCACACCGAGGAACAGCACGTCGAAGTGGAGCGACGCGATGGCCTGGTCGGCCACCGGCCCCACCAGCGAGTCGGACGGCGTCCGCACCCCACCGGTCAGCACCACTGTCGCCGCCCCCTGCCGCTGCCCCGACACGCGCTGCGCGGCGTGGAAGACGTCGGCCACGCGCACCGAGTTGGTCACCACGGTCAGATCCGGCACGTCCAGTAGTTGATGGGCCAGCGCGTACGTCGTCGTACCGCCCGACAGGGCGATCGCCGAGCCCGGCGCGACCAACTCCGCCGCGGCCCGGGCGATGTCCTCCTTGGCCGTCAGTTCCAGGCCGGATTTCGCCTCGAACCCCGGCTCGTGGGTGCTCGCCTCGACCACCGGCACCGCGCCGCCGTGCACCTTCTCCAGGACGCCCTGGCGGGCCAGCGCGTCGAGGTCACGGCGGACCGTCATGTCGGACACACCGAGCTTGCGGGTCAGTTCGTTGACGCGCACGCCTCCACGGCGCCGTACCTCGTCCAGGATCAGGGCGCGGCGCTGTTCCGCGAGGAGGTTCTGGTTGTCATTCACGACCGCTCCACGTCCTTCCGGGGTTCCTTCGGGCCTGTCGGTCCACTCGCCCCCACCATCTCCGACACGTCCCGCACACCCGCTGCGAACCTGCTGCGAACCCGCTCCGACAAGGACATTCCTCCTGCTAGCGGCCCGGCGGACGTCCCATACTCGCATGGGCCGGTACTCGTCGCGCCACTGCCCGTCACGACGCGAACATGTCACTCTGGCAACACGGGCTCCTCGCTCGTCACACGGATCGGGGAGATTCCGTGCCGACAGGTGTACGGAGCCCACCGGGCGGAGATCCTCCAGTCCCGCGCGGCATCGCCGCGGACAGGGCGCAGGGCGTCCGCGTGGCACGGGGGAAGCACGAGCAACGGGGGAAGTGCGAACAATGGAGCGTGCACAGGAACGGGCCTCGACGACCGGGGTGAACGGCGCGGCCGAGCCGCCCGGAGGGGCCGAGCGCACCGGAGCGGGGACCACCACCGGCATCGCCCTGGAATTACTGGTCCACGGCGTGGGCGGTGCCACGCCCGAGAAGATGCTCAACGATCCGCGGACCGTCCGTATCACCGGCGACGACACGGCCGCCGTCTTCCGGCGCGCGGCCGACGCCGGGGCGGAGGACGGGCCGGCCGACCCGCGCGGCGCACCGGTCCGCGAGGCGTACGTCTGGTGCAACCTCACCTCCGGCAACGGCACGCGCGCCCTGTGGCTGTTGCTGCTGCCGTTCATGGTGGTCAACCTCGCCCACTGGATGCGCCCGACCGCCCGCAACCGGCAGGGCACGGTCCGTCTCTACGGCCTCCTGGTGCGCCTCGCCGCCCTGAGCCTCACCGTTCTCCTGGTCGCCGCCGCCTGTGAGGTCGCCCTCGACCTCACGGCCTGGCAGTGCGCGGGCACGCGCGCGTGCGCCGAGGCGCACTCCTGGCTCGGCTTCCTCTCCCCGGCCGAGTCGGGCGGCGGCTGGTGGAGCGCGCCGGGCCGCCGCCTGGCCCTGGCCGCCGTGGTGCCCGCAGCGCTCACCGGCCTGCTGTGGTTCCTCTCCCGCCGCACCTGGAGCGCGTACGAGTCCCAGCGGCCGATGGCCCACGCCCCCGAGGCCGCCGACGACAACATCCGTACGGCGCTGGGGCGGCCCGGGTTCTGGTACGGACGGCGGTTGGTCGCCCGGCTGCGCGCCGCGCACACCGCGGCCGGCCTGCTGACGGTCGCCGCCGCCTTGGGCTCCGCCGCCGCCCGTCACGACCGCGCGCCCGGCGGCCCGGCGGCCCTGGAGACCCTGGCCGGGCTCCTGTACGCGGCTCTGGTCGCCGGGGCCGTCGCCGTGGTGTGGGTGGTGTGCCGCAGGGGGCGCAGCGAGAGACGTCTGGACCAGGCGCTCGACGCCCGGCTCGTCCGCCTCCTCCCGGGCGGCGCGCTCGTCCTGCTGCTCCTGACGGCCGTTTACGCCGGCTGGTCGCGCCCCGGGTGGCGGTCGGCGGGGCGGCTGCCGGGCGACACGACCTTCGGCGCCCTCACCCTGCTCCAGGGCGTCGTCGTCATCGTCCTGGCCCTCGTCGCCCACCTGCTGTACAGCGCCCACCCCGACCCGCGGGCCGCCATGCGCGGCCTCGGCGGACCCGCCGTCACGACGCTCGCCTGCGCGCTGGGCGGTGTGATGTCCGGCGGTGTGTCCCAGCGCGTCGCCGACTGGCTGGACGGCACCGGCGGCACCATCGAAGGCCCGCCCGTCCTGCTGACCTGGCAGGCGTCCGTGATCCCGGCCGTCCTCCTGGTCGTCCTGGGCCTCGTCGGCTGGCTGGCACGGCGCACCCTGCGACTGCGCCGTGCCGAGCGGGATGCCGTGGAGCGGGAATACGGCGACGGCTCCGGGGTACAGATGGACGCCATGCGCACCCGCCGGATCGCCGGCATGCGCGCGATGGCCGCGCTCACCGACCGGGCGCCCCGCATCGTCGGCATCACCTCCGCGGCGACACTGTTCCTGGGCGCCGCCGCGCTGGGCGGAGCCCAGGTCACCGACGACACGCCGGGAGAGGCCTCGCACGGCGCGTACGCGGTGATCCAGGGCGCCGCCGAGACCGCCCAGGCCCTCGGGTCCTGGCTGATCGGATTCGGCTTCCTGCTGTTCGTCACCTGGGGGCGGCGCGCCTACAAGGACCCGGCCGCGCGGCGCACCATCGGCATCCTGTGGGACGTCGGCACCTTCTGGCCGCGCGCCTCCCACCCCTTCGCACCGCCCTGCTACGCCGAGCGCGCCGTGCCCGACCTGACCTGGCGGATGGCCACCTGGACCGAGGCCACCGGCGGACGCCTCGTCATCTCCGGGCACTCCCAGGGCAGCGTCCTCGCGGCAGCCGCCGCCTGGCAGCTGACGCCCGCCGTACGCAAGCGCGTGGCACTGCTGACGTACGGCTCACCACTGGAGCGCCTGTACGGACGCTGGTTCCCGGCCCACTTCGGCCCCGCCGCGCTCACCTCGCTGCATCACGACGTGGCCTGCTGGCGCAACCTGTACCGGCTCACCGACCCCATCGGCGGCCCTGTGCACCTGCCCGGCGACTGCGGGCCCGAGGTGGACCGCGCACCGCTCAGGGACCCGCTCTCCTACGGCCGGAACAAGGAGCATCCGCTGCCCTCGCCGATTCTCGGCCACTCCGACTACCAGGCCGACCCCGCCTTCGTCGAGGAGCGCGAGGAGCTGCTGGGGCGGCTGCTGCCCCGCGAGGCGCTGCCCGGGCCGCGGCCCGGGAGCGGAGCTCAGGGCAGATCCGGCAGGTCCTCCGAGTAGAGCAGGGTCAGGTCGTCCGTACTCGGCTCGGCGTGCTGGGCGACCCGGCCCGCGTGCCGCTCGACCATCGCCTCGAACGTCTGCCGTGACGTGCGGCCGTTGCCGAACGTGGCCCCCTTGGGGATCTCCTCGAAGTACTTCAGCAGGGCGTCGGAGGCGCCCGGGCCGAGCCGGTACTCGTGCTCCTCCGCCTGCTGCTCCACGATCCGCAGCAGTTCCTCGGGGCCGTAGTCACCGAAGGTGATGGTCCGCGAGAAACGGGACGCGACACCGGGGTTGACCGAAAGGAAGCGCTCCATCTCGGCCGTGTAGCCCGCGACGATCACCACCACCGCCTCCCGGTGGTCCTCCATCAGCTTCACCAGCGTGTCGATGGCCTCCTTGCCGAAGTCACGGCCGGAGTCCTCCGGGGACAGCGCGTACGCCTCGTCGATGAACAGCACACCGCCGCGCGCCCGGTCGAAGGCCTCCTGGGTGCGGATCGCCGTCGAACCGATGTGCTCGCCGACCAGGTCCACCCGGGACACCTCGACGAGATGGCCCTTCTCCAGGACGCCGAGCGCGGCCAGGATCTCGCCGTAGAGCCGGGCGACCGTCGTCTTGCCGGTACCGGGGGAGCCCGTGAAGACCAGATGGCGTCGGGCGGAGGCCGCCTTGAGGCCCGCCTGCTGCCGGCGCCGGCCGACCTCGATCATGTCGGTGAGGGCCCGCACCTCGCGCTTGACGCTCTCCAGGCCCACCAGCGCGTCGAGTTCACCGAGGACGTCCTTGGGGGACCGCGCGGCCTTCTCCGGCTCGGGGCCGGCGGCCGTCGCGTCCTGCTCAGTGGCGCGCTGGCCCGGGATCGAGCCCAGCAGCCCCGCGGACTGCACCACCGTCTGGACGGCCGTCTCCGGCAGCGAGGGGGTCCGCAGTGTCGCGCTCTCGTCGCTGGTGCAGTCCTCGACGATCGGCCCGCCGCCGGAGGCCGCGCCTGAACCACCGTCGGCGAACTCGTAACCACCGCGCGCGCACCGCTCCGTGCGGCACTTCGTCAGCGTCGAACGGCAGCCGTCTATCACATGGAAGCCGTAGCCCTCGCTGCCCGTCACCCGGCACTGCAGGAAGCTGCCCCGGCCGCCGGCCGACACGTAGAAGCCCGCCTCGGCGGGGGAGTCGACCGTGCAGCGCTCGATGGTGGGGTCGGCGCCCTTGGTGACGATGACACCGGTCTGGGTGCCGACCACCGTGCAGCCGTTGAGCGTGCCACCGCTGCCGTGGTCGCGGAACCAGGCACCCGTCGCCGCGTCCCGGATACGGCAGTCGTCGAGCTGCGCCGTCGCGCCGTCGCTGACCGACACGGCTGTGTTGCGCACCTGGGAGAGGTCGCTGTCGATGACGTCCGCGCGAGAGCCCCGGTCGAGCACGAACAGGGCGTCCGGCACGTCGTGCACCCGGCAGGACTCGAGAACCGCGGTGGCGCCGTCGCTGATCCACACCGCCGGATAGTCGCCGGTGCTGTCGAAGATCTCGCACTGGTTGGCGTCCACCCGTGTGCCCGGGTCCCACACCGACAGCCCGTTGCGCCCGAACTGACGCACCGTCGTGCGGGTGAGAGTGAGGACCGAGCGGGACCGCAGGTCGACCGCGTTCTCCGGGATGTCGTGGATACGGCAGTCGGCGAGCGTCAGCACGGCGTCGGTGTCGAGCGTCACGCCGTCCGCGGACGTACGGTGCACATCGCAGTCGGTGAGGAAGGCGGTGGCCCGTCCGGTGACCTGGACGCCGCTGCCCTTGACCTCGTAGACCTCACAACCGACCGCTTCCAGCGCCGAGTTCTCGCCCGAGACGGACAGGCCGACGCCCGAGGCGTGGTGCACCCGGCAGCGCTCCAGACGCGGATGGCCGCCGTCGCGCACGGTCACGCCCGCCTGGCCGGCCGCGACGACCTCGCACTCCTCGAAGACCCCGCCCGCGTCGTCCAGTACGGCGATGCCGGCGCCCGCCGGGTTGTCGATCGTGCAGCGTCGCACCGTCGGGCGGGCGCCGCCGCGCACCTCGATGCCCGCGGCGGACCGCGTGACGATCCGCAGGTCCAGCAGTTCCGGTGTGCCCTCCTCGACGAGCACTGCCGCCGCGGTCGAGTCCTGGCCCTCCACATGCAGGTCCTGGACCACTGCCGAGGCGCGCACGGTGAGGGGCACGCCGTCCACGGGCGCGATGCGCACCGAGCCGGGGGAGCCCTCCGGGCCGCGCAGTGTCACCGCCCGCTCGACGACGAGGTTCTCCCGGTAGGTGCCGGGCGCGACGGTGAGGACGTCTCCGTCCGCCGCGGCCTCCAGGGCCGCGGCGAGCGACGCGTACTCACCCGTGCGGCGCCGCCACCTCGATGTACCGGTGTGCGTCACCTGGACCGTGCCCTGTGCCATGGCGCTGCTGTGCCCCCACCTCGTGGAACGCGGGATGTAGCGGAAGGTGCCGCACGATGTCGGCCGGTCCACCGTAGCGTGCGCGGGCACGGTGGGTTGACCAGAGCCGGAAGGCGGTCAACTGCCTGTCCCGGTCCGGCCCCAGTCGGGTCCGGCCCGGTCCCAGGCCCGGTCCCAACGGGCGTGCCGGCGACCGACCATGCGCCAGAGGATCAAGCGCCTACCGCCCTCGACGAACCCGGCCGTCAGGACGGTCGCGCCGAAGCCGGCGAGAACCGCGTGCGTCGTCGCGGTGGCGGTGTCCAGGGGGCGGGCGGCTATTCGCCCGTGCGCGTCCGTCCACAGGGTGAAGTGGTCTCCGCGATGCGGGGACTTGAGGCTCGCCATGACCGTGCCGTGCTGCTCGGTGCCGTCCGGCCCCGTCCAGTCGGCCTCCACGCGGCTTCGCGCCTCCCGAGGAGACGCCGACTCGGGATCGGGCTCCAACGGGGACCTGGCCAGCTTCTTGACCACGGTGGCCGTCACGAGGTGGCGGGCCTCCCGCTGGTCCCGTACGGACTGTTGCAGCGCGCCCTGGGCGGCACCGCCGACGAGGACGCCGATCAGGGGTGCCGCCAGCAGTATCAGCAGCAGGGCCGTGAGCGCCAGCCAGGCCTCCGCGAGGTCGGTCGCGCGGCGCAGCGGATTGTGCCGCCAGCGCCAGAGTCCGCCGATCGCCCGCACAGCCGCACCCCCTTCCCGCTCCGTGATAACCCGGTCGGAGCAGTTCACGCACGATGCCGGTCAAAGGGAGAGCGAAATCACCACTCACCGGATCCCACCGGCCGTCTCAAGAACTTCTCACAAACCCAACGGCCAGGCCCTGTGCCGGTGTTCCCGCCCTCCGGGACCAATCGGAAGATCACGTCCGCCTATTCGAGGATCCTGAGCGGATCGCCGACGCTGATCGTGCCGGTGGTTTCGGGAACCAGGTTCTGGCCGAAGACCAACTGGTTGCCGAAACGGCGGTGGCGCCCGAGTGTGCGCAGCGGTTCCCGCCCGCGTTCGGAGGTGTCCTGGTCGGTGGTGGTGACCACGCACCGGCCGCACATCTTGGCGACCCGGAAGGAGACCTCGCCGATGGCGATCCGGGACCAGTCGTCCTCGGCCCAGGCGGCAGTCCCCGACACGACCACGTTGGGCCGGAAGCGGTTCATGGGCAGCGGGCCCTCGTGCGGCTGATCCCCTTGCGCGACAAGGGCGTTGAGGGCGCCGAGCGACCCGAGGGCGGTGAGCAGGAGCGGGTAGCCGTCGGCGAAGCTCACGGTCTCACCGGGCAGCGCGAACTCCGGGTCGATCGCGCGGCGCGTGCCGGGGTCGTCCATGTGCAGGAGACGTACGTCCTCGCCCAGATACCCGCCGCACCAGTCGTGCGCGTCGTCACCCGCGAGCACCGCCTGCACCTTGGTGCCGAAGATGTCCACCGTCGTCGTGTCCGTCACCTCCGGGACGGGCACGGTCAGAGGCGCGCGACCGGGCGCGGACAGTCGAATTCCGCCGTCGGGCCGCAGTTCGGCGGTCGCCTGTGCCAGGCGTGGCTGCTGGCGCTGTGTGACGACCTTTCCCCCGGCGTCAACCAGTACCCAGCGCCGGTCTCCGGCCAGCCCCCAGGGCTCCACCACGGCCTGCCGGGGCGCCTGACCCCGGAACGCCTTGACCGGATGAATGTGAATCGAGTGCAGCTCCGCATTCCCCATACCGCCATCGTGCCAGCAGGCACGGACACCGCGCGGGTGAGATCAGTAGCCGCGGTACTGCTGCTGCTGGTTGTTGTACGGGTCCTGGTACTGCGGCTGGGCCGGCCGGGGAGCCGCGGGACGCATCGCTTCGTAACCGGTGGCCGCCGGCGCCGGACGCTGCTGCTGCATCGGCTGGCCGCCACCGGGGTAACCGCGCGGCGGTACCTGCTGCGGGATGTACGCCGCCGGCGCCTGCTGCAGCGGCGAGGGCTGCTGCGCCTGCGGATAGCCGCCGTAGGAGGGAGCCTGCTGGGACGGGCCGGCCGGCAGTGCGGGGAGCGCCGACGGCAGCGCGGGCAGGTTCAGGTTGTTGCCCGTGTCGTACGCGGCGGGGACCCGGATCGGGGCGATCTGCGGGGCCCCCCGCTCGGCGACGAGCGAGTCGTAGATCGGGGTGTCCGGGAAGGCGGAGTAGTAGCCGCCGCCGTAGGTGGAGCGGGGGGAGGTCATGGGACATAAGTTAAACCCACATGAGCTGGTTGGGGAGACCGATAAGAGGGTTGTTTTCCGTGTCGGTAGCGACCTGGGACCCCCAATGCGAGCGAACTCGCCAAAAAGGGGCACCGAGTCGTGCGGAGATCAGGTAAAGGCCAGGTTCCTGGCTGGTTACCGACGGGTCGCCCCGCGTTCTCCCCGTGTCCGGCAGGGCAGTTCAGCAGGAGTTCGCGGGCCCGGGAGATTAGGGTTTGGTCGCGAGTCCAGGAGAGATGGGGGCGGTCATGTCCATGGCTAAGGGATCGAATGCGCCGGTGCCCACGGGGGCACTCCGGGTCGAGCTGGGCTGGCGCTCCGGGCCGGGCGTGCCCGACGCGGACGCCTCCGCGTTGCTGCTGGTGGCCGGAAAGGTCCGTTCCGACAGCGACTTCGTCTTCTACAACCAGCCCGTGCACTCCTCCGAGGCGGTCCGGCACGAGGGCAAGCAGGACAACGGAGGCCGGGTGACGGACACCCTTCTCGTCGACCTCGCGCGCGTGGAGCCGGCCGTCGAGACCGTGGTCCTCGCCGCCTCCGCCGACGGAGGGACGTTCGGGCAGGTCCCCGACCTGTACATCGAGGTCCGCGACGCGGCGCAGGGCACGGTGGTGGCCCGCTTCGACAACGCGGGCGCAAGTGTCGAAACCGCGTTCGTGCTCGGCGAGTTCTACCGGCGGCAGGGCGCCTGGAAGTTCCGTGCGGTCGGACAGGGCTACAGCAGCGGGCTGGCAGGCCTGGCCACGGACTTCGGCATCACCGTGGACGAGCCCCAGCACACCCCGCCCGCCCCGCAGGCCGCCGCGCGCGCCATTCCGCCCGTCGCACCTCCGGTGACCATGCCCCCGCCGCCCGCACGGCCCGTGACCGCGCCCCCGCCCGCCCCTCCCACGACGCCGGTACGCCTGACCAAGGTGACGCTCACCAAGGAGGCCCCGTCCGTCTCGCTCACCAAGCAGGGCGGCACGTCGGGCGCTCTGCGCGTCAACCTCAACTGGCAGGTCCACAAGCAGTTCTCCGGGTGGGCCAGCAAGCTCGGCCGCGCGGTCGCCCAGCACTCCGACCTCGACCTCGACCTGTGCGCCCTCTTCGAACTCTCCGACGGCAGCAAGGGCGTCGTACAGTCCCTCGGCAACGCCTTCGGCGCGTTGCACCAGCCGCCGTACATCCATCTCGACGGCGACGACCGCACCGGAGCCGTGTCCAGCGGCGAGAACCTCACCGTCAACCTGGACCACAAGCAGGCCTTCCGGCGCATCCTCATCTTCGTGACCATCTACGCGGGGGCGCGTTCCTTCGCCGACCTGCACGCCACGGTCACCCTGACTCCGGCGAACGGAGCGGCGGTCGACTTCTCGCTCGACGAGTGCACGGTGCCCTCCACGGTGTGCGCGCTCGCCCTGATCACCAACAACGGCGGCGATCTGATCGTCCAGCGCGAGGCCCGCTATCTGGTGCCCGACCGCGGGGTGAGCCCGCAGCGGACCGTCGACCACGTCTACGGCTGGGGCATGAACTGGACCCCCGGCCGGAAGTGACCGTGACCCACGCGGCTCAGCTCTCTTCCGAGGCGGTCTCCGGACGCGCGTACGTCCGTCCCTTCCAGGCGGCGCCGCGCCCCCGGTAGTGCTGCACCGCCGAGTCGACCGTCATGAGGAGGTACAGGAACGCGGTGAACGGCAGCAGGGGAGCGAGCCACAGCGGCTGCCCGTAGTAGCGCAGCATCGGGGAGTACGTCCCCGCCATCACGAGCCACGCGAGGCCGCCGCACACCGCCGCGGGCGTCGTCCCGGTGGCGAGCCCGGCCAGCAGGGCGAACGGGGGCACCAGATACACCAGGGCGAGGCCGAGCACCGTGCCGAGCAGGAGCGTTGGGCTGTGGCGCAACTGCGCGTACGCGCTGCGCGAGACCATCAGCCACAGGTCGTGCAGCCGCGGGTAGGGCCGGACGCTGTCCACGCGCTCGGCGAGCCCCAGCCAGATGTGGCCCCCGCCGCCCTTCACGGCCCGTGCGAGCGCCACGTCGTCGATCACGGCGTGACGGATGGAGTCCGGGATCCGGGCCCGCTCGGCCGTCTCCGTGCGCAGCAGTACGCACCCGCCCGCGGCAGCCGCTGTCCGGGTCCCCTTCCTGCCGATCCGGCGGAAGGGGTAGAGCTGCGCGAAGAAGTACACGAAGGCCGGTACGACGAGCCGCTCCCAGACGCTCTCCACCCGCAACCTGGCCATCAGTGACACGGCGTCGAAGCCGCCGCCCCGCGCCGCCGCGACCAACTCCCGCAGACTGTCCGGCGCGTGGGCGATGTCAGCATCCGTCAGCAGCAGGAACTCGGGTCCACGCGCGCGTGCCAGACCGATGCCATGACGTACGGCCCACAGCTTGCCCGTCCAGCCCGCGGGCGGTTCACCGGGCGAGTCCACGGTCAGCGGCAGCCCGCCGTGGCGGCGCGCCAGCTCCCGGGCCAGCTTCCCGGTGCCGTCCGAACTGCCGTCGTCGACCAGGAAGACCTCGGCCCGCCCCGGATAGTCCTGGGCGAGCAGGGAGGGCAGGCTCGCGGGCAGCACGGCGGCCTCGTCGCGCGCCGGTACGACGACACAGACGGAGGGCCAGGATTCCGGCTCCCGGGCGTACGGCGGCAGTCTGACGTCCGTACGCCAGAAGAAGCCCTGGCACAGCAGCAGCCACAGCCAGGCGGCGAGTGATCCGACGGCGATCCACACAACGGCGCTCACCCGCCGCAGTCTGCCCCACCCCGGGGGTCCGTAAGGGCACGCCGTTTATAGTGACCGGGTGAAGATCGCGCTGATGGACTCCGGAATCGGACTTCTGCCGGCAGCCGCGGCGGTACGGCGGCTGCGGCCCGACGCGGATCTCGTGCTCTCCCTGGACCCCGCGGGCATGCCCTGGGGCCCCCGCACCACGCAGGATCTCACCGAGCGCGCCCTGGCCGTCGCCGAGGCCGCCGCGGCGCAGCGGCCCGACGCGCTGATCGTCGGCTGCAACACCGCGACCGTGCACGCCCTGACCGCCCTGCGTGCCCGGTTCGAACCGGAGCTTCCCGTCATCGGCACGGTCCCGGCGATCAAACCCGCCGCCGCGGGAGGCGGGCCCTTCGCGATCTGGGCCACCCCCGCCACCACCGGCAGTCCCTACCAGCGCGGCCTCATCCGGGACTTCGCCGAGGGCGTCGCGGTCACCGAGGTGCCCTGCTGGGGACTGGCCGAGGCCGTCGAACACGCGGACGAGCAGGCGATCGCCGCCGCCATCGCCGCCGCGGCTGCCCTCACCCCCGACGAGGTAACGACCGTCGTCCTGGGCTGCACCCATTACGAACTCGTCGCCGAGCGCATCCGGTCGGCCGTCCAGCAGCCGGGCCGCCCGCCGCTCGTCCTGCACGGTTCCGCCGGCGCGGTGGCCGCCCAGACGCTCCGCAGGCTCGGCGCGCACCGCGCCCCCGAGGCGCCGGCTGACGGCACCCTCACCGCCCTGCTGAACGGCACCGCGGGCCCGCTGCCCGCAGCTGCACTGACCTACGAGGAAGGCCGGCTGCTGCAGGCCGCCACCCCCGTCCGCTGACCGAGGGGCGTACGGCGGCCAGGCGGAGCAGTCACCCTCCGCAAGCCGGTGCCCGCGCAGCGGAACCTGAGTAGTCTCGTAAGCATGAGGGACCTCTCCCGCGACGAAGCCGTGCCGACCGAGATCTGGACCGGCCGGGCCACCAATCGTGCCCAGTGGCTGCTGGCGCTCGGTGGCTGCGCCTTCATGGCGCTCGGTATCGAACTGGCGGTCGACTCGGCGTGGACGTCCGGTGTCGCACCGCTCGCCATGTCCGTCGTGGGCTGTATCGCGGCCGGACTGCTCGTCCTCTTCGGTACCCTCGCGTTCGTGCACGTCGCCGTGAAGGTCGACAAGGACTCCCTCGAGGTGCGCTGCGGCCACATCGGCCTGCCGCGCCGCCGTATTCCGCTGTCCCAGATCGTCGGCGCCGAGTTCGTGGCCAGGGTCACCCCGCGCCAGTGGGGCGGCTGGGGCTACCGCTGGCGGCCCCAGCAGGGCACCGCGGTCGTCGTGCGCCGGGGTGAGGGCGTGGTGCTGCGTCTCGGGGACGGGCATACGTTCACGATCACCGTGGACAACGCGGAGGCGGCCGTACGCGTCATCAGGGACCGGCTGCGGTCGGGTGCGGCGGGGGCCGCGCACTGACGTGCCGGTCGCTCTCCCGGCGGTCTACCGGTGTTCCCACTGTTCCCGCGCGCGTGTCGGCGCCGTGTCCGGTGTCTCGTGGACGAACGGGCGGGCCGTCGCCAGGCCCGCGAGGAGGCCCGCGCCCACGGTCACCGTGGTGAAGCTCAACACGTTGCCGACCGTCGCGAGGGCGGCCAGACCTGTCAGGGCCGCGCCCGCGGTCAGCGCGACGGAGGTGGGACGCGGAGTGCGCCACAGGGCGTACAGCACCCAGCAGAAGACCGCCGCCAGCAGGGCCACGCCGACCACGCCCTGCTCGGCCGCCTGCTGGAGAGGCGCGGAGTGCGGTCTGGCCTCGACCGGCAGCGACTGGGCAGCCGTTCGGCCGAGTTCCCCGAACCTGCCCGGCCCCACCCCCATTGTCGGATCCCGGTGGGCCAGCAGCAGGGCGTCGCGCCACAGATCGAGCCGGTGACCGCCCACCTGCCCCTCCAGCGAATCGGCCGGCCCGGCCGGCAGTACGTCCTCGGCGACCGCCCACGCCGTCCCGGTCGCCAGGGCCGTCGTCAGATCCAGCCCCGCGAGGCCCACGCCCCGGCGCGGCATGTGGCCGGCGGCGAGCGAGCAGAGCAGGACGGCGGCACAGAAGGCGAATCCGGCGAGCGGGCCGAGAACCGCCGACGCCAACGTGATCACCAAGGCCAGGGCGCGCAGCGCCAGTCGCAGCAGCGGCGGGCGGGCCTCCCAGGCAGCGCAGCAGGCGGCGCCGGTCGCCAGGACGAGCAGCGCGGCCATGCCCCCGAGGTGCCCGGGCGGGGCGGCGGTCT
>NZ_JAAGLT010000149.1 GCF_010548275.1 Streptomyces sp. SID12488 | reverse complement strand
ACGTTTTCATGAAGTCCGGTCAAATGATGTGACTACCGACAGGCGTTGCTGCCAGGATCAGGCCACGCATCGGGGGGCGGGGCACCTACGCACGTCCCTTTGGTGTTTCGTCCCCAACGCAAGGAGCCATCCATGGCCACGCCCACGCCCGACGCCCCGTTCGGTTACGACCCGCAGGGTCGTCCGCTGTCGGACAAGTCAAAGATCACCGCGGGCCTGCTGCAGCTCTTCCTCAGCACCCTCGGCATCGGGCGCTTCTACACCGGCCACACGGGCATGGCCCTCGGCCAGCTGTTCACCCTCGGCGGCTGCGGCATCTGGTCGTTCATCGACGCCATCATCTTCTTCACCAGCAAGGACCGCACCGACTCCAACGGTCGTGTGCTGCAGGGCTAGTCCCTGGTCCCGCTG
>NZ_JAAGLT010000148.1 GCF_010548275.1 Streptomyces sp. SID12488 | reverse complement strand
CGCTTCCCTCTCTCTTCATAACGCCCGGTCCCATCTGCGGGTTCCCGACACCAACGGATACAGTCACCGTTGCGCCAACTACGGGGACAGGAGAGGGCCATTACCGCCAACCGGCAGACGAACTGGGCGTTCGCCGACGCCTATGTCGCCGAGGACGAGGCCCTGCGTTGGGCCCGTGATCGGGCCCGGGAGGCAGGGATCCGCTCGGTGACCCCCGGCACCGGCGCCGCGCTGCGGCTGCTCGCGGCCGCGTCGGACGCCAAGTCGGTGGCCGAGATCGGGACGGGCACCGGCATTTCCGGCAGCTATCTGCTCCACGGGATGCGGCACGACGGCGTACTGACCACCGTGGACCCGGAGCCGGAGTGGCAGCAGTTCGCCCGTGAGGCTTTCCGCGCCGCGGGTTTCGCG
>NZ_JAAGLT010000147.1 GCF_010548275.1 Streptomyces sp. SID12488 | reverse complement strand
TGCTTCGCCGGCGGCACGGTGCGCCCTCTGGCCCGGAACCGGCACACCCCGGCCGACGCTGTCGCCCGGCTCGCCCGCCACCCCGAGGCGGACGTTCGCGCGATGGTCGCCGCCCGGCCCGACCTGGGCCCGGACCTGGTGGCGGAGCTGAGGCAGGACCCGGACGACTACGTCCGGATGCGCGCACGCCTCCACCCCTTCTCCAGCACCTGGGCCGAGTACTGCGCGATGAAACGGGTCATCGGGCACGGTCCTGACTGCCTCTGCCCGGCCACCGAGCAGGCCACCGAGCCGTCGCCCGACTGGTTCGCCGCCTGTGCGGCGTCCGAGGAACCGGTGCTCCGCCGGGTTGCGGCGAACTGGCCCGGCCTGCCCGCGGAACTCGTCGAGACACTCGCACAGGACGACGACG
>NZ_JAAGLT010000146.1 GCF_010548275.1 Streptomyces sp. SID12488 | reverse complement strand
TGTGAACAGCCCGAGCGCGCCGACGAGTTCAACCGCCTCGCCACCGACTTCTTCCTCCACTGATCCCACCGAGGAGATCCCCCATGTACATCCGCGCACTCGGCTACCTCCGCATCGAGACCGCCGACCTCGCCGCCTGGCGCACCTACGTCCTCGACATCCTCGGCATGGTCGAAGCCGAAGGCACCACGGACACCCCCCTCAACATCCGCATCGACGACCGCACCCACCGCTTCCAGTTCATCGCCGGCACCCGGGACCGGCTGCTCGCCGCCGGCTTCGAGGTGGCCAACGCCCGCGCCCTGGAGGACGCCGCCGCCACACTGGAGAGCGCCGGACACCCCGTCAAGCGGGGCGACGCCGACACCCTCGCCGACCGCCGCGTCCAGGGCCTCATCCACTGCGAGGACCCCAGC
>NZ_JAAGLT010000145.1 GCF_010548275.1 Streptomyces sp. SID12488 | reverse complement strand
AACTCCTGTAATTTATCTCCCAACTCATCGCGTGTTATAGGTGTCTGTACTAGGTGATCAGAGCGTGTACCAGATGAGCTACCATCAATTGCCAGTTTACCTCGATTGTATTCACGTAATAAGCCCAACAAGGGGTCATCTTCTTCTTGTTTGACCGAAGATGGATATAAATCAATAACCAAACGGTTTTGAAACTTTGCAACAGGAGATAAAGTAAATAATTGCGGTTTGATATGAACTTTGAGATCTAAAACAATTCGCACTATTTCACTGCTATATTGCCCTACCCTGGCTTGCGCAATGTACGGATCATCATGCCATACTTTACTCGACAAGGACTTGATCACATGATCTAATTTAGTATGTTGCAGATCCAGCACCAAACGGTCAGGGTTCTTTAGATAGAAATATTTGTAA
>NZ_JAAGLT010000144.1 GCF_010548275.1 Streptomyces sp. SID12488 | reverse complement strand
GTCCAGGACACCGCGCAGCCTGCGCGCGTATTCCGTCCGGTCCCCGTCCACGGCCAGTTCGAAATAGGCCAGGACCGGAGGCGCGGAATCGGCCTCCGGCCGGCGGGACGTCCGGGACCTCTCGCTTTCCAGGTCTTCGATTTCGTGCAGCATGTCACAATCCTCGCTAATGGTCCTGGACGATCCTACCGGAGCCGGGAATGATGACCTTCCGCATTTGGTCGAGCACCTTTCCGGGCAGGCCGTACAAGTCCGTCCCCCGGGTGGGGTCCGATATTTCCGGATAGATCTGCTTCACCTGTTTCCATTCCTGCTTGGTGAAGCCCATTCCGTCCGGCTGTTCCTGCGGAATCGCTCTCGCACGGATGTCGTCGACGAAACTCTTCGGCACGTCGAAGACGACGAGCAGCTCGTCGTCC
>NZ_JAAGLT010000143.1 GCF_010548275.1 Streptomyces sp. SID12488 | reverse complement strand
GTACCGGTCTCGCACAGCGCCATGATCTTCAGCATCGGATATCCGTCCGTGCCATAGCGGTGCTTGTGCTTACCCAGCCAGGCGCAGACTCGCGGCCGGTCAGGCGCCTTGGTGGAACTGCAGCCGTCGAATGCGACCGTCCGCCAGCATCGGTAGCGCACCCCGGGTGTGATCGGCTGTGCCACGGGGCCGGCCAGCGTTTCGAACAGCGACTGGAACGGCGCGACGCCCAGCCGTCGGCGGACTTCCCGCAGCGCCTTCTCCGAAGGGCTCTGTGAGAGAAGCCCGTGCAGCCCAGAGGTGAGCTTGTCCCACACACGCACGTATCCCAGCTGCGGGAAGAGCACCAGGGCCAGCACGAAGTACACCCCCACTCTCGACGGCAGCAGAACGCAGTCTCCGCTGTGTGCCGCCGGTTCG
>NZ_JAAGLT010000142.1 GCF_010548275.1 Streptomyces sp. SID12488 | reverse complement strand
TGCCGATGTCCACGGCGACGGGCGGCGGGGTGGGCACGGTCAGGGTCATGCCGAGTTTCTGGGGGCGCTGCCACCATGTGGGGAGCAGTACGCCGAAACCCGCGTCGGCCAGTGCGGGAGCGGCGTCCCGGAGGAAGCCGAGGGCGCCGGCCCGGTCCAGTGGCAGCCCGGCTGGCCGGTTGCCGCGCAGCGCGCGCCGCACCTCGGGGTAGGCGCGGCCGGCCCGGTCGAGACCGGACAGCAGCGCCTCCTGGGGGCGGGCGGTCTTGCGTTCCAGGGCGCTGAGCGCGGGGCCCTCGCTCCAGACGTCGTCGGCGTGGACCATGAGGGACGGCTCGTCGGACGCCTGGAGCAGGAAGTCCAGCCGCCAGTTGTCGTCGGAGGGGTGGCCGCGCGGGTCGGCGGGGTCCGGGCCCACCGGT
>NZ_JAAGLT010000141.1 GCF_010548275.1 Streptomyces sp. SID12488 | reverse complement strand
CTACTCCACAGGTGCGTCCCCAGGTTTCCCCGAGTACTCCACAGCCCAAACGTCGACCTTGGTGTGACGCCTTTCACTCGGGGCGGTGATGGAGGCCTCGTGGTTGCCGAACAGTGGACAACGGTGTGGGGAAGTCGTCTGATCCTGTGCACAGGACGCGGGAAGCTGTGGACCACCGGTGGACAACGCGGTGGACGGAGCTGTGGATGAAAATTCTGTCCACAGCCTGTGGATGGCGGTTGCGCACAATTCCACAGGGGGCTGACCAGCCCTGATGGTGCCTCACGTAAGGGGCCTGTGGACAGTTTTGTGGGTGGAGCGGCCCGTCCCCAGGGTGTGGACGGAAGAAAGTCGCCCAATCTGTGGATGACTTGCTCCATTGGGGGCGTATTCGAACAGGTTGGGGGCGCACGCATGAAAAAGGG
>NZ_JAAGLT010000140.1 GCF_010548275.1 Streptomyces sp. SID12488 | reverse complement strand
GTGCCAGGCCTACGGGGAGAGCGTCACCGCCGAGGGCTACACCAACAACGTCTGGTCCTACCTGCCCAAGTACAAGGCGTGGATCTCGAACATCTACATCGACGACCCGGCCGCCTGGCTTCCCGGCGTCCCGGAGTGCTGAGCGGCGCCCGCCGGCGTCACTGAACCTCGACCCACCTTTTTCCCATCCCTGTTCGGAGGAAGATTCGCCATGCCCGTGATCAACCGAACCAAGTCACTCGGTCTGCTGGCAGCCGCGGCCGTCGCGTCCGCGCTGGTCCCGCTCTCCGCCGCCACGGCCGAGGCCGCGCCGGCCCAGCCCGCCGGTTACGCCGGTTCCTGCCCGACCGCCGGCACCGTCACGCAGGGCTGGCACTCCGGCCACGACGGCGTCGACATCGCCAACACCCGGGGCACGCCGATCT
>NZ_JAAGLT010000013.1 GCF_010548275.1 Streptomyces sp. SID12488 | reverse complement strand
CGATCGCGGCGGCCTTCTTCGGCTCCAGCAGCCCGAGTTCCTCGTTGGCGAGGGCGGCGGCCTCCTTGACGGCGGCGAGGGCGTCGATGAGGTGCGGGTAGGCGGAGATGGTCATGCCGGTGATGGGGAAGTTCTCCGTGGCGCGCAGGGTGTGGACACCCCAGTACGCCTCGGCAGGGACGTCCCGGTCGCCGAGGAGGTCGTGTTCGCTGCGGTGGACTGCGGCGGCGCTGCGCTGGGCTGCTGCGGTCATGGTGGGGCGGGCCTTTCCCGATGCGGTTGGGCGTGGACGTGACTGGGGTGCGGCAACAGGCCGTGAGACCGCAAAGCCGCAGGGACGTCCCAGTTCCGCTGCCTGGGAAGTCCCTGTGGCTTCGACGCCGTCGGCATCGGCATCGGCATCGGCATCGGCATCGGCTCAGAACAGCCGGTCCTTCGCCTTGTAGTAGGCACCGCCGAACGGCAGGAACCAGGGAGTGCCGTTGTAGAAGGGGACGGGCACCTTCGGGAATCCGAAGCCACGCAGAGGGTTCGCCTCCGGCTTGCCGTCCATCATCTCGGCGACGGCGCGGCCCATGTAGGTGGCCATCTGGACGCCGTGGCCGCAGTAACCCATGGAGTAGTACAGGCCGTTGACGTCACCCGCGTGCGGGACGCGGTCCCAGGAGAAGCCGACCATGCCGCCCCAGACGTAGTCGATCCGCGTCCCGGCCAGCTGCGGGAAGATCTCCGTCATCTCCCGCTTGAGGATGTCGCCGCTCTTGACGTCGGAGGCCGGATTGGAGGGGGCGAAGCGGGCCCGGCCCCCGAAGGCGAGGCGGTTGTCGGGGGTGAGGCGGACGTAGTGGCCGACGTTCTTGTGGGCGACCAGCAGGCGGCCGTTGGGGATGAGTTCCTTGGCACGCGCCTCGCCCAGCGGCTCGGTGACGATGATGAAGCTGCCGACGTTGATCAGCCGCTTGCGGAACCATGGCATCGACTTGTCGGTGTAGGCGTCCGTCGCCGCCATGACCTGCTTGGCACGGATGGTGCCGTGCTGGGTCTCCACCACGAAGCCGCCGCCAGGCAGACGGGTGAGGCCGGTGGCGGCGTTGCGCTCATGGATCTCGGCGCCGGCCCGCTCGGCGGCGTCTGCCAGGCCGCCGACGAACTTGCCCACGTGCAGGCCCGCGCTGAGCGGATCGAGCAGGGCGCCGTGGTAGTAGTCCGTGCCGAGTTCGGCACGGAGTTCGCTCTTGCTCAGGACGATCGTCTCGTGGCCGAAGTTGTCGGCCAGGTCGCGCTGCTTGGCCCGCAGACCGTCGAAGTGCCCGGGCTTGCAGACCGCGCCGAGGCGTCCGGAGCGGTTGAAGTCACAGTCGATGTTCTCGGTACGAGTGAGCTCCTCGACGACGTCGACCGCCTCGCGGAAGGCGTCGTACAGCTCCCGGGCCCGCTCCTGCCCGTAGCGCTTGCGCGCGTCGGCGGGGCTGATGGTGATGCCCTGGGTGCACATGCTGCCGTTGCGGCCGGAGGCGCCCGAGCCCACCTTGTCCTTCTCGACCAGGACGACCCGAGCGCCTTTGCGGGCGGCGTGGTAGGCGGTGGACAGGCCGGTGAGACCGCCGCCGATCACCACCACGTCCGCCTCGTCGGGCAGGGCCTTTCCGGAGCGGTCGGGGAAGGCGGGGGCTGTGTCCAGCCAGTAGGGGATCTGCTTCATGGCGTGCGTCCTCTGTGTCTTTCAGTCCTGTTGCGCCGGTACGCCGTGGTCAGCAGCCGAGGAGCTTCGGCAGGCCCGACAGGTCGGGCAGCTCGTCGTACGGCTGGTAGTCGGCGCTGCCGGGGCGGCCGTAGCGGTTGATCCACACCCGGCGCTTCAGGCCGAGGTCGCGGGTCGGGATGTGGTCGTACTCCCAGCCCTGGGCGGTGTGGATGACCTGCGACGGCTCGACGCCCATGGTCTTGAAGGCGTGCTCGAAG
Organism: Streptomyces sp. SID12488; assembly: GCF_010548275.1. Classification (GTDB taxonomy): domain Bacteria; phylum Actinomycetota; class Actinomycetes; order Streptomycetales; family Streptomycetaceae; genus Streptomyces. The sequence goes on along the minus strand of NZ_JAAGLT010000013.1, from coordinate 215,178 downwards.
GTCTGGCGGTCCGGCTTGTAGGCGCCGGCCTGCTGGGCGGTGATGACGTAGTCGAACTCGACGCCGATGTTCTCCACGTTGCGCGCGATCAGGTTGTCGTCGCTGTTGGAGATGATGGCGATCTCGTACCTGGTCTTCAGCTGGCGCAGCGCGTCCGGGACCTCCGGGAAAGGGCCGAAGGTGGGGACGGCCTCGACCAGCGCGTCACCGTCGGAGTCGCGGTACTCCAGGCCGTGCAGACGCATGGCGTTGCGCAGGCTGGAGTGCAGGATCTCGTGGTACGGGCGGTAGGCCTCCAGCACGGCCTGGAACCGCATGACGCGGAAGTCGTCGAGGAACTCGTCGACTTCCAGGTTGTCCAGGTCCAGCCGGTCCTCCAGGACCTTCAGGGTCGTGGGGCCCAGCTCGAAGTTGATCAGGGTGGCGTAGGCGTCGAAGGTGACGATCTCTCGCATGGTGTTCGCCTCAGTCTCGCGGGTTTCCGGATTTCCAGGGGTGGGGTGGGGCGTCAGACGACGCGTTCGCCGGGGGTGACGATCGCGTCGAGTGCGGCCAGGTCGGCCGGGTCGGGGATCCAGTCGGCCGCCGCCGCGTTGGCGGTGACCTGGTCGGGGGTCATGGCTCCGGAGATGACGGAGCCGACGGCGGGGAGCGCGGCCAGTGCGCCCACGGCGACCTGGAGGAGGGTGAGTCCTCGTTCGGCGCCGTACGTGGTGAGCGCCTCGGCCTTGTCGAGGGCCACGTCGGTGAGCCAGCCCTGCCGCCAGGACAGTCGGCTGCCGGGCGGGGGCTGCTCACCGCGCCGGTACTTTCCGCTGAGCAGGCCGTTGGCCAGCGGGTAGTACGGCAGCAGGCCGACGCCGTGGCTGATGCAGGCGGGGACGAGGTCCTTCTCCACAGCGCGGTCGAGCAGGTGGTAGCGGGCCTGGACCGACACGAAGTCGTCCGTGAGATCGCCGGCCGGCAGGTTGGAGCAGCCGAGGTACCGGATCTTGCCCTCGTCCACCAGTTCCCGCAGGGCGGTGACGGTCTCCTCCAGCGGAGTCACGCCGTCCGGCTCGTGGTACTGGTACAGGTCGATCCGGTCGGTGCCGAGTCGGCGCAGTGACGCCTCCACCGCGTACCGGAGGTAGGCACGTGCCCCGCGCGGACCGTACAGGTCCGCGTCCCTGCCCATCTCCATGCCGAACTTGGTGGCCAGCACGACCTCGTCACGTCTGCCCTTGAGGGCCGTGCCCAGCAGCCGTTCACCATCGCCGCGCGAGCCGCCCCGTTCTCCGGACCCGCCGTACATGTCGGCGGTGTCGAACAGGGTGATGCCTGCGTCGATGGCGGCGTGGACGACGGCCTTCGTGCCGTCCTCGTCGAGGCGGGCGCCGAAGTTGTTGCCGCCCACCCCGACCACCGAGACGGTGGGACCGCGCTCTCCGAGCGGGCGGTATCTCATGACCGGTTCCCGAACCCGATGCAGACGTTCTTGGTCTGCAGGTAGCTCGACAGGCCTTCGAGGCCTTTCTCCCGGCCCCAGCCGCTGTGCTTGTAGCCGCCGAAGGGGAGTTCCACGCCGGTGCCGACGCCGGTGGCGTTGACGTAGACCTGGCCGGCCCGGATGCCCTCGGCGAGCCGCATCGCCTTGTCGATGTCGCGGGTCCAGACGTAGGACGCGAGGCCGTACGGGCTGTCGTTGGCGATGTCCAGGGCATCGTCGGCGTCGTCGAACTCGATGACGGTGACGACAGGGCCGAAGATCTCCTCGCGGGCGCACCGGGCGTCGTTGGTCAGGCCGGTGAGCACGGTCGGCTCGACGTAGTAGCCGTCGGCCAGCGCCGGGTCGGACGGCGCACGGCCACCGGCCCGGGCCACGGCGCCCTCCTCGCGGGCCAGGTCCAGATAGCCCAGGACCCGGTCGCGCTGCCGGGCGGCGACCAGCGGACCGATGTCCGGGTCGGCGAGACCCGGGCCGACGCGCAGTGCGGCGGCGTGGGCGGCGAGCTTGTCGAGGAACTCCTCGGCGCCGCGCTGGAGCAGCAGCCGGGTGCCGGCCGAGCAGGTCTGGCCGGCGTTGCCGAACGCGGAGGCCGCGACGGCGCCGAGGGCCAGGTCGAAGTCGGCGTCGGCGAAGACGACGACCGGGGACTTGCCGCCCAGCTCCATGACGGAAGGGACCACGTTGGCGGCGGCGGCCTGGGCGACCTTGATACCGGTGGGCACCGAGCCGGTGAAGGTGACCTGGTCGATGTCCGGGTGGCCGGCGAGCGCCGCCCCGGTCTCGCCGTCACCGGGGACGACGTTCAGGACGCCCGGCGGAAGGCCGCACTCCAGGGCGATCCTGCCGATCTCCAACGGGGTGAGCGGCGCCTCCGGCGACGGCTTGAGCACCACGGTGCAGCCTGCCGCCAGCGCGGGGGCGGAACCCCGCGCGGTGTTCTGCAGGGGGTAGTTGAAGGGGATGATCTGGCCGGAGACGCCGATCGGCTCACGGACGGTGTAGTCGATGAGGCCGGGCCCGAGGGGGACCGTGGTGCCGCCGAGCTTGTCGGCGACGCCCGCGTAGAACTCGAAGTACCGGGCGGCGGCCTCGACATCGGCCTTCGCCTGGCGCAGTGGCTTGCCGACGTCCTGGCTCTCCAGGCGGGCCAGCCGTTCGCCCTGATAGCGGATGGCCTCCGCGATCCGGTAGAGGATGCGGCCCCGGTCGGCCGCGCGCATCCCGGCCCACTCGGGCGAGGTGAAGGCTGCGCGTGCGGCGGCCACCGCCTGGTTCACGTCCGCCTCGCCGGCCAGTGCCACCTGGGCGATGGCCGTCCCGTCGGAGGGGTCGAGGACGGTGAAGGAGCGGCCGTCGGCGGCGGGAACCTGCTTGCCGTCGATCAGCAACTCACTCAGCTGTAGTTCGTTGCTCATGGCCGGATCTCTCCCAGCACTTCGCCGAAGATGACGACCTCGTCGCCGGGGCGGACGGTGCGGATCCGGCGGACCCAGAGCACGATGCCGTCCTGCGGGGCGGTGACCTCTTCCAGTGTGTTGCCGTAGTGGTCGGTGATGGTGGCGATCAGGTCGCCTTCCTTGCAGTTCTCGCCCGGCTCGGCGCGGGCGACGAAGAAGCCGCCGGCGGCTGAGCGGGCGAAGGTGCCGGAGACGGTGGTGTAGGTGTCCCGCAGCTTCGCCTCGCCGTCGGTCATGCCGAGGCTGCGCAGGACGTTGCGGATCGAGTTCATGTGCGTCTCGACATTGGCTTCGTGGTAGGTGCCGCCGCCGACCTCGATGGTGATGGCGGGCTTGCCCGCCGCGAGAGCGGGATGGCGGACCGTGCCGCCCCACTTGCCGCCCTTCCAGACCAGTTCATGGCCGGCCGCCAGCGCGAGGTCGGTGGCCAGGTCCTCGTAGCCGCCCTGGAGGATGACCAGCGGGGCGATCTCGCCGTAGGCGCCGCCGGTGTGCAGGTCGACGACGGCGTCGACGGCCGGCACTACCTGCTCGACGAAGGTGGCGGCCAGCCGCTGGGAGTACGAGCCCTCCGCATCGCCGGGGAAGATGCGGTTGAGGTTGAGGTGGTCGATGCCGCTGGCGCGGGTGGCCGCCTCGAAGGCTGGGGTGTTCATGCAGGGGATGCCGACGACGGTGCCGCGCAGGGTGGCCGGGTCGATCTCGGCGAGGACGCGGCGGACGGCTTCCTGGCCGTCGTACTCGTCGCCGTGGACGCCCGCGTCGACACACAGGACCGGGCCGTCCTGGACGCCGTTGACGACGATCAGTGGAATGCCGAGCTCCACGCCGTAGGTGCTGGTGCCGACCGGGATGAGGCCCTGGGCGCGCTCGCCGGGGGCGACGGTCAGCGGACCGATGGAGTACATGTGGTTCCTTCCCAAAACGTGGATCAGATGTGGGCGGACGCCTCGGCGAGGGTGCCGGCGACGATCTCGGCGATACGGTCGAGCAGAGCGCGGTCGCTGATCAGCGGTGGCGCGATCTGGACCAGCGGCGCGGAACGGTTGTAGACCCGGGCCAGCAGGCCGGCTTCACGCAGGCGGCGCGGGATCAGGTCGACGATCAGATCGGCTCGGGCGCGGTCGCTGAAGCCGCCGCCGTCGAGGTCGCCGACGAGTTCGCAGGCGTAGAAGAACCCGGTGCCGCGGACGTCGCCGACGATGCTCAGGTCCGTGAGGGCCGCCATGCGGTGCGCCAGGTCGCCCTGGAGACCGCGGACATTGTCCAGGATCCGGTCCCGCTCCATGATCTCCAGGTTGCGCAGGGCGATGGCCGCGCTCAGCGGGTGCCCGGCGAAGGTATAGCCGTGGTTGAGGACCGCGCCGGGCTGGTTGATGACCTCGGTGACCCTGGTGCTCACCAGCGTGGCGCCCATCGGGGCGTATCCGGCGGTGATGCCCTTGGCGACGGTGACCATGTCCGGGCGGGCGCCGTAGAGGTCACCCCCGAACCACTCGCCGACCCGGCCGAAGGCGGTGATCACCTCGTCGGCGACGAGCAGGAAGCCGTACCGGTCGGCCAGGGCCCGCAATCCCTGCCAGTAGCCCTGGGGCGGGGTGATGCAACCGCCCCGGTTCTGTACCGGCTCGGCGATCAGCATGGCTACCGTTTCCGGGCCCTCGGCCAGGATCTCGGCCTCCAGCTCGGCCAGCAGGTGCGCGGTGAAGGCGGTGTCGTCCGCGAAACCCGGTGCCAGACCGAAGCGGCTGGTGTTCGAGACGAACCGGGTGTCGATCGCCGACGGGCCGTACGGATCCGTCAGGCCGGGGTCGTCGGTGAGGGACAGGGCCCCGATGGTCAGGCCGTGGTAGGCGCCGCGCCGGGCGATGGCCTTGGTGCGGCCGGGTTGGCCGTTCAGGGCGTGGTAGCGGCGGGCGATCTTCCAGGCCGTCTCCACAGCTTCGGCGCCGCCGCCGGAGAAGAAGGTGTGCTCGATGTCGACGGGGGCGATCCGGGACAGTCGCTCGGCGAGTTCGATCGCCGTCGGGTGCGCGGAGCCGGTCCACAGCGGGCTGTAGCACAGTTCGCGCAGTTGCCTGTCCGCCGCCTCGGCGAACTCGGGGCCGTACGAGTAGCCGAGCTGGCAGCAGTACAGGCCGGACAGGCCGTCGATGTAGCGTCTGCCGTCGGCGTCCTCGACGTAAGGGCCCTCCCCGCGCCGGACTACGAAGAGGTCCTCGCCCTCCGGACCCAGCGAGCCATTGGGTGTCATGTGGAGCAGCAGGTGCCGGGCCGCGGTGGCGGACAGTTCACCGGCCGGAGTGCGGGTGCTGGTGGTCATGACGCCTCGCTCCCCGCGGACAGGCCCATCGCCGGCTCCGTCGGCAGCAGACCCTCCTGCTTGCCGGAGCCGCCGAGCCGGCGGACCACGGCGACAAGGACCAGCGCCACGACGGCGATCGCGATGAGCAGCGCGCTGACGGCCGTCACCGACGGGTCGACATCGAACTGAAGGACGTTGAACATCTGGACAGGCAGGGTCGTGGTGTCCACCGAGGACAGGAACATGGAGATGAAGAACTCGTCGAAGCTGGTGATGAAGGAGAAGATCGCGGCGGCGATCATCCCGGGCATGGCCAGCGGGAGCGTGATGCGCCGGGCGACGGTGAGACGGCCGGCGCCCATGCTGGCCGCCGCGTCCTCCAGCCGTTCGTCGATGCCCTGCAGCGTGGCCATGAGGATCATCACGGCGATCGGCGAGGCCAGCACGGTGTGGCCGAGCGCGAGGGCGATCGGACTGCCGAGCATCGCGGCGGGTTCGAAGAGAAGGAACAGGCCGAGGGCGATGACGACCTGGGGGATCACCAGGGGCGCCAGGACCAGGCCGTAGACGGCCGAGCGCAGCGGCAGCTTGCTGCGCACCAGGGCGGTCGCCGCGGTCATGCCCAGGACGAGCGAGAACACGGTGGTCAGCGAGGCGACCAGGGCGCTCAGGGAGAGCGCGGCCGGCCACTTGCTGCCGTCGGCGAAGAGCTGCTCGTACCAGCTGAGCGTCCAGGAGTCCGGAGGAAAGGACCCGAATGCGTCGCTGCCGAAAGAGGTCACGACGATGAGGACGATGGGCAGGGCGAGGAAGAGCAGCACCAGCGTGGACAGGACCGCCAGGACGATCCGCCCCGTCAGCGTGGAGCGCAACGCGATCATGACGTACCCCTGTTCTTCGCTGCCTCGCCGACTACCTTGATCAGCCGCAGTAGGAGCAGACCCGCGAAGGTGAGGAACAGAAGGATGATGCCGAGGGCGGCGGCGCCGTTCCACTGGCTCTGCTTCATGACCTGCTCGCTGATGAGGGAGGCCACCATGGTCTGCTTCGGGCCGCCCATGAGGGCGGGAGTGAGGTAGTAGCCGAGGCAGAGAATGAAGGACAGGATGCCCGCGTTGACCAGGCCGGGAGCGACCATCGGCAGGTAGACCCGGCGGAAGATCGTCAGCCTGCCCGCGCCCATGCTGGCGGCGGCGGCCGGCAGTCGGCGGTCGATACCCTTCATGACCGCGTACAGCAGCAGCACGGTGTAGGGCAGCATCACCGAGGTGGTGCCGATGACCACGCCGAGTTCGTTGTAGAGCATCTGGAACGGAGCACCCGGGACGTCCAGGTCCGTCAGGGCGTTGTTGATGACGCCGTGTTCACCGAGCAGGATGATCCAGCCGTAGGTGCGCACCAGGGCGCTGATGAAGTGCGGCACGATGACGATGATCATCACCAGGCCTGCCCACAGCGGCTTGAGCCGGGATACGGCGGCGGCCAGCATGAAGCCGATGACCAGGCTGAGCAGCGAGGTCTCGGCGGAGATTCTCAGCGTGGTGAGGAGGACCTTCAGGTTGGATCCCTGGAGGGCGTTCGCGTACCAGTGCAGCGTCCAGCCGCCGTCCGCGCCCTTGAGGCTGAGGAGCAGGGTACTGAAGATCGGGTAGACGAACAGCACCAGCAGATAGACGACCACGGGGGCGGCGTTGAGCAGCCCGAAGCGGGTGCGGCGCTCGGACAGCACGCGCCGCAGCCGTCCCTGGGAGGCGGCGGGGGTCCCGGGGCCCGGGGCGGGAGGTGCGGGGGCGAGAACGGTTCCGGCCATGTCACCCGCCTCCTTCCACCGCGAACACGCTGAAGTCGTCGGGATCAGCGGTCAGGCTGACCTGTTCGCCGATGACCGGAGCCTGTCCGGCCGGGAGTTCCAGCCGTACGAGGCCGGTCCCGGCGGTGCCCGCCGGGCGGACGGTGACACGGACGAGGGTTCCCACGTAGGTGACCGTTTCGACGGTGCCGGTACAGAACCCGTCGCCGGGCGTACACAACCTGAGCCGGCCGGGCTGGACCGCGGCCCGTACCTGGGTTCCCTCCGCTCCCGGCTGCGGCCGGGCCTTGAGCAGACCGCCCGTGTCCAGCCGTACGAGGGTCTGCTCGGACGTCTGCTGCTGGACGGTGCCGGGCAGGAAGTTGGCCGCGCCGAGGAAGTCGGCGACGAACGGGGTGCGGGGGCGCTCGAAGAGCTCGCGCGGGGTGTCGAACTGGTCGATCCGCCCGTCCCGCATCACCGCGATCCGGTCGGACAGGACCAGCGCCTCCTCCTGGTCGTGCGTCACGTAGATGACGGTCAGGCCGAGTTCCTGCTGGATGCGCTTGATCTCGGTCTGGAGCTGGTCGCGCAGCTTCTTGTCGAGCGCGCCGAGCGGCTCGTCCATGAGGATGACCGGCGGCCGGTAGATCAGCGCCCGGCACAGCGCGACACGCTGCTGCTGGCCACCGGACAGCTCACGGGGGCGGCGGCGGGCCAGGGCGGAGAGTCCGGCGATCTCCAGGGTCTCGCCGACCCGGCGGCGCAGCTCCGCCTTGGGCACGCCGCGCAGTTGGAGCGGGAAGGCGACGTTCTCCCAGACCGTCATGTGCGGGAAGAGCAGGTACTGCTGGAAGACGAAGCCGAGGCCGCGTTTCTGCGGTGCGAGACGGGTCACGTCACGGCCGCCGACGACGATGCTGCCGGCGTCGGGCTCGCAGAACCCGGCGATCATCATCAGGGTGGTGGTCTTGCCGGAACCGGAGGACCCCAGGAAGGTGACGAACTCGCCGCCCGCGATCTCCATCGAGACCGTGTCGACAGCGGTCACTCCGCTGTACGTCTTGCGCAGGTCCGTGACGGAGAGGGGTTTTCCGGTACCGGCCCCCGGCGGCGGGGAGACCGCCAGGTACGTCGGGTGCTGGGACTTCAGGTTCAGCTCAGGCATTGACCCACTCCTGCCAGCGCTTGGACACGGCGGCCTCGTTCTTGATCCACCACTCGACGTCCAGGTCGAACCCGGACTTCAGGTGCTCGGGCGAGCTGGCCAGGTTCTCGGTGGTGGCCGGGGAGAGCCTCTTGTAGGCGGCGGGCACCACCGGGGCCATCGGGTAGACCTCGGCGTAGGCGGCCTGGATGTCGGGACGCAGCGCGAAGTCGACGAGCTGGTAGGCACCGTCGAGGTTCGCGGCCCCCTTGGGGATACAGAAACCGTTGCTCTGCCGGCGGGCGCCGTTCCACTGGTACGCCAGCGGCGAGCCGCCCTTGATCAGGGCGTCGAGACGGCCGTGCCAGACGCTGGTGGCGACCACCTCCTCGCGGCCCAGCAGCACGCCGGGCAGGGCACCGGTGTCCCAGTACTTGCGGACGGACCCCTTGATGTTGTCGAGAGACCTGAAGGCACGCTCCACATCGAGGGGGTACAGCTTGTCCGGGGACACGCCGTCGGCGAGGAGGGCGAACTCGAGCTCGGGCAGGTCGGCGTCGCGGGCCTGGAGGGCGCGGCTGCCGGGGAACGCCTTGGTGTCCCAGAAGTCCGCCCAGTTCTCCGGCTTCTTCCCGTCGAAGGCGTCGGTGCGGTACGCCATGACGCTGGCCCAGTAGTTCTTGCCGACGCCGTTCGACATCAGCAGGGACTCGGCGATACCCGCGTTCTTGGTGCTCTTCAGCCGGTCGTAGTCGAGCTTCTCGGTCGCGTCCTCGTCCTTGAAGCGCACGATGTCGGCCATGGAGGTGTCGATCACGTCGAACTGCGGGCGGCCCTGCTTGATCTGGGCGAGCAGCTGCGCGTACGCGATGTTCACCACCTTGATCTGGATGCCGGTCTCCTTGGTGAAGGCGTCGTAGACCGCCTTCTGGTTGGCGTCGCCGTACGTGCCACCGCTGTTGCGCACGACGAGCGTCTTGGAGCTCTTGCCGCTGCCGGCGGTCGTGCTGCGGCTGGTGCCGGTGCCACAGGCACTCAGCGCGGACGCGGCGGCGAGACCCGCCGTGACTCCTCCGACTCCTCGCAGGAACAGCCGGCGATCTATCCGGGCATCTCTCATCGTGTGCCTCCTGGGGTGGTGCTGCTGGGAAGGGGGGCAAGGGGGGTGTGGGGCGTGCGGGCAGGGGGTCGGGGAACCTACGGGCGGGGGGCCGCCTCGTCGGACCCGTGGCCCGCGCCGGGGGTGCGGAGGGTGTCGGGGCTCGGGGCCGTGTCGGGGTCCCACGGCACGGCGAGGGCGGCGAGTTCGGCGCCGGGTGCGACGGTGAGGCCGTGCATGCCGTAGAAGATCCGTCCGCCGACGGGGGCATGGACGGTGTGCTCCGTGCCGTCGGCCGGGTCGACGATGCGGCCGAGGAGGTCGCCCTCGGCCACTTCGCCGATGACGTCGGCGTCGAAGGAGAACTCCGGGTACCACAGGCCGGTGGCCTCGGCGGTGACACCGGCGGACCAGACCCACTCGCGGACCGGGGCCGGGGCGGAGCCGTCCTGGTCCAGGACACCCAGGTGGCGCAGTGACGTGAGCAGGCCGTCGACGCGGCGGAGGGCTGTGGGTTCGTCCCGCTGCCCGAGCGAGCCCACCTCGACCAGGACCGCCGAGATGCCCCGGCGGGCAGCGGCCGCGTGACTGTTTCCGCCGTCGGCCTTCAGCCCGAGGATGACGTCCTCGATACCGAAGGAGCCCGCCAGTTCGGCCGTGGCCTTGTCGAGGTCCGGGTCACCGGTGAGGCGGTAACCGACGAAGTCGCTCAGGACCTGGTCGATGCCGCCGCAGTGCAGGTCGACGTAGACGTCGGCGCCGTCGACCAGGTGGGTGAAGAGCCAGGCGGCCAGCCGCTCGGTGGGGCCGCCGGCCGGGTCACCGGGGAGGACGCGGTTGAGGTTCACGCCGTCGACCGGGGAGATGTTGAGCCGGCCCTGGTACACGGCGGGCGGGTTGGCGACGGGGCAGATGACGACCTGCCCGTGCACCTTGCCGGGGTCCAGCAGGTCCGCCAGCCGTACGGCGGCGTCGATGGGCGTGAACTCACCGCCGTGCACGCCCGCGGTGATGACGACCCGGGGGCCGGGGCGGGAACCGTTGACCAGGGTCAGCGGGATGTCGACGGTGAGGGTGCCGAGGTCGGCCCGGACGGTGCCGCGGGCCTTGGTGCCGGGCTGGGCATCGAGGGAGCCGACGGAGAGGGGGACGTCGTTCATGGTCATGCCTCCGTACGGCCGATGGTGGAGAGGAAGTCGATGGGCTGGGGCGAGGTGCCGTCCAGCGCCAGATCTGCGGCGATGTCGCCGAAGGCGGGCGAGAGCTTGAAGCCGTGGCCGGAGAAGCCGGCGAGCAGGATCACGTTCTCGGCGCCGGGCAGCGGTCCGACGAGAGGGCGGCTGCTCTCGGTGTAGCCCTCCATGTAGACGGAGAGCCGGGTCGGGTCCGGATACAGGTCCGGCATGTGACGCCCGATCAACTCGGAGAAGATCTCCAGCTCTTCCGGCCGCACCGTCCGGTCCAGCTGGTTCGGGTCGCCCGCGGGCTGGTGCAGGGCGCGGGACAGACCGAGCTTGACGGAGATGCCGTCCGGGGAGGGCAGGCCGTAACAGTGGGTGGGCGCGGTACGGATGAACGCGGGGCGCTCCTCGCCGAACCAGGCCTCGGGAGTTGTGGGTACGTACCAGGCGCTCACGAGGCGGCGGACATCCACCTCCCACGGCAGGTCGGGCAGCAGGTCGTTGACCCAGGGGCCGGGGGTGACGACGGCGGTGTCGAAGAGCTCACTGCCGGAGTCGGTGCGGATCTCGACGCCGCCCGCGACGGGGACGATCTCGCGGACCGTGCTGTAGCGGTGGATCACCGCGCCCAACTGCTCGGCGCGGCGAGCGGCGGTCTGGATGGTCAGCTCCGGGCGGATGAAACCGGCGCGCCGGTCGAGCACGGCCGCGTCGCCGTCCTCGATGCGGTACTGGGAGAAACGTTTCGCCAGAAGCTCGACATCGAGCACCTCGTGATCGAGGCCGTGCTCCGCGATGGACTGCAGGACGGTGGCCATCTGCTGGTGCCCGGTCGGCCCCATCAGCAGGCAGCCGGTCAGCCGGCGCAGTTCACGGCCGGTCTCCTCCTGGAGCTGCTCCCACAGGGCGTCGGCGTGCTTGAGCAGCGGAACGTAGCGGGAGTCCTCGAAGTGCGCACTGCGGAAGATCCGGGTCTCACCGCCGGCGGCGCTGCGATCATGGCCGGGGGCGAACCTGTCGTAGCCGACGACCTCGGCGCCGCGAGCCGCCAGCCGCCAGGCGGCCTGGCTGCCCATTGTTCCGACGCCGACGACGGCGACGCGCTTCCTGGCAGCTGACACTGGACTTTCCTTTCGTATCGCCGGGGCGCATGCTTGGCGCCCGACGCGAGGCCGGCCGATTCGAGGCGGTTTGGACGGGGGCCGGCCCGCTCTTCGGGCTCTCGGCTCGCAGCCGCCGTGTCTCGCGGTACCGGTCTGCTCCTGGTGGATCTTTTCGTTGATCCGTGCCACATTGTGGAACGCTGTGCTAGAATCTGGCACGAGAATGACAGCGGCTCGATGGGGAGTCAAGAGGGTGTCCAGCAGAAATTCCGAGGATTAACAGGGGGAAACCGGATGGAAATGAAGAGCGTGACCAGGTCCTTGCGCATCCTGGAAGCGGTCGCCCAGCATCAGCCCGTCACCGTGGGGGAGTTGACGAAGCTCTTCGGCCTGCCGAAGTCGACGGTGCAGCGCACTCTGGTCACCCTGGCCGAGGCGGGCTGGCTGCGCGCGAACCGCAAGGACACCACCCGCTGGGAGATCGGCGCCCGGGTGCTGGCCGTGCGACCCGCCGCCCTGCAGGGCTCCAGCCTGTTCGCCGCCGCCCGTGAGCCCATGATCCGCCTCCGCGACACGATGAACGAGACCATCCACCTGTCGGTGCCCGACGCGCTGCAGTGCGTGGTCGTCGTCGACCGCGTCGACTGCGATCACCCCGTGCGGACCTTTCATGCCATCGGCGACACCTCCCCACTGCACGCCACCGCCGTAGGGCATGCAATCCTCGCCCGGCTTCCGAAGCGGGACGTGGAGGAACTCATCGCCCATGGCCTGGAGCGCTTCAGCGACACGACCCCGGCCGACCCCGACGAACTGCGCGCCGAACTGGACCGGATCCGCACCGACGGCTACGCGGTCAACCGGAACCAGTACCGGCCGGGCGTCTGCGCCCTCGCCGCACCCGTGCTCGACGAGAACGGGACACCGCTGGCCGCCGTGGCCATCTCCATGCCCGATTCCCGGTACGACACGGACCGGGTGCCCGAGTGGGGCGGCTTCGTCACCGACACGGCAGCGGAGATCAGTGGGCGCCTGCTGGGTTCCTGACGGAAGTCGGTGATCCTGGAGGGCCACGGACCGGCGAGGGCCGGCTCGCACGCTCCGACGCGTGCGGGCCGGCTCTCGCTGTTCACCAGGGCACCGGCCGCCCCGCGCCCACCGTCATGCCGTATTGTGGAACGCCGTGCTACAAAACGGCATGGAGTCCACGGCTCTGAAAAGGGAGTCAAGAGGTGAGCACGACGAAGCCACGCGACCGACGGGGGCCGGGATGGAAATGAAGAGCGTCATCAGGTCGCTGCGCATCCTCGAAGCGGTCGCCCAGCATCAGCCCGTGACCCTGGGGGAACTGACGAAACTCTTCGGCCTGCCGAAGTCGACGGTGCAGCGCACCCTGGTCACCCTGGCCGAGGCCGGCTGGCTACGCGCCAACCGCAAGGACACCACCCGCTGGGAGATCGGCGCCCGCGTCCTCGCCGTACGACCCGCCGCCCTCCAGGGCTCCAGCCTCTTCGCCGCCGCCCGCGAACCCATGATCCGCCTCCGCGACACCGTCAACGAAACCATCCACCTGTCGGTACCGGACGCGACCGAGTGCATGGTGGTCGTCGACCGCGTGGACTCCGACCACGCCGTGCGGACCTTCCACACCATCGGCGACACCTCACCCCTGCACGCCACCGCCACCGGGCACGCCGTTCTCGCGCATCTGCCGAAGGCCGACATCGACGAGATCGTCACCCGCGGGCTGGAGCGCTACAGCGACTCCACGCCCACGGAGCCCGCCGAACTACGTGCCGAACTTCGGCGAGTCCGCACGCACGGCTACGCCGTCAACCGCAACCAGTACCTGCCAGGCGTCTGCGCCATCGCCGCGCCCGTCCTGGACCACGACGGGAACCCGCTGGCCGCCTTGGCCGTCTCCCTCCCCGACTCCCGCTTCTCTCCTGACCGGCTGCCCGAGCTGGGCCGGCTGGTCGCCGACACCGCGGCGGAGATCACCGCCCGGCGGCTGGGCTGACGGCGAGGCCCAGACCTGCAGGACGCCTCGCCCGGGGCCGCTCGGCGCCGGACGAGGCGTCCGTCCTGCACGTGCGACGGCAACGCCCGTGCTCCGGGACGCCGTGAGTGAATACCGCCCCGGAGCATGGGTGTTGCCTATGAGAGCCCTGGGCCCCCGGGCCCGGTGGCGTGGAGAACCGGGCCCGGGGGCGGCCCCATCACGGTGCGTGATCCGGAGGAGTCGGGGCAGGACCGCCGCCGTCATCGCACGGGCACCGCGACGTACTGGTACTCCAGGAACTCGTCGATCCCGACCCGGCCGCCCTCGCGACCCAGCCCGGACTGCTTGACGCCGCCGAAGGGGGCGGCCGGGTTGGAGACGAGGCCGGTGTTGAGGCCCACCATGCCGACCTCCAGGCGTTCGCTGACCCGCAGGGCGCGGTCCAGGCCCTCGGTGAAGACGTAGCCGACGAGGCCCCAGGGGGTGTCGTTGGCCCGGCGGATCACCTCGTCCTCGTCGTCGAAGGTGAGGATCGCCGCGACCGGGCCGAAGATCTCCGTGTCCATCAGCCGGCTGTCGGAGGCGACGTCCACGAGCACGGTCGGCGGGTAGAAGCAGCCCGGGCCTTCGGGCGTACGGCCGCCGACGAGCACCCGGGCGCCGCGCTCCACGGCGTCGGCCACCAGTTCCTCGACCTTGGCCCGTCCGACCCTGTCGATCAGCGGGCCGACGTCGACGCCGTCCCGGGTGCCGGGGCCCACGACCAGCGCGCCCATGCGCTCGGCCAGGCGCCGCCCGAACTCCTCCGCCACAGAGCTGTGGACGAAGAAGCGGTTGGCGGCGGTGCAGGCCTCGCCCATGTTGCGCATCTTGGCGACCATCGCGCCGTCGACCGCCTTGTCCAGGTCGGCGTCCTCGAACACGATGAACGGCGCGTTCCCGCCCAGCTCCATCGAGGTCCGTACGACCGCGTCCGCGCTCTGGGCGAGAAGCAGCCGTCCGACGTTGGTGGAACCGGTGAAGGAGACCTTGCGAATCCGCCCGCCGCGCAGGAGCGGTTCGCACACCTCCCCCGCACGGGAGGTGGTGACGACGTTGAGCACGCCGTCCGGCAGCCCGGCCTCCTTGAGGATCGCGGCGAGAGCCAGGCTGGAGAGAGGGGTCTGCGGGGCCGGCTTGAGGATCATCGTGCAGCCGGCGGCGATGGCCGGGCCGATCTTGCGGGTGCCCATGGCGAGAGGGAAGTTCCACGGAGTGATCAGCAGACAGGGGCCGACCGGGCGGCGGGAGAGCAGCATGCGGTTGCGGCCGTCGGGCAGGACGCCGTGGCCGCCGTCGATACGCACGGCCTCCTCGGAGAACCAGCGGAAGAACTCGGCTGCGTACGCCGCCTCTCCCCTGGCCTCGGCCAGGGGCTTGCCCATCTCGGCCGTCATCAGGTGGGCCAGCTCGTCGGTGCGCTCGACGACGATCTCGTACGCCCGGCGCAGGATCTCGCTGCGGACCCGGGGGGCCGTACGGGCCCACTGCTCCTGTGCCTGGACGGCCGCCTCCTCTGCGCGCTGGGCGTCCTTGGCGCCGGCGTCGGCGACGTGGGCGAGGATCTCACCGGTCGCGGGGTCGTCGACGGGCATGGTGGCGCCGTCCGCGGCGTCCGCCCAGGCCCCGCCGATGAACAACTGCGTGGGTGTGTCGGTCATGGGGTTCCTCCTGGTTGATCGGCGGTGGGGTCGAGCAGTTCCGCGAGGTGCAGGGCGCGGATGCCCCGGTCACCGGCGAGGTGGTCGATCTGGGTGGCACAGCTGAAACCGTCGGCCACGACGACCGTCGGCGTGTCCTGGTCGATGTCGTCGAGGCGTGGTTTCAGAGCCAGGTCGGCGACGGCCATCGAGGTGTCGTAGTGCTGTGCCTCGAAGCCGAAGTTCCCGGCGAGTCCGCAGCAGCCCTCGGCCTCGTCGACCTTCCGTACGCCGAGGCGGCCGAGCAGGTCGCGGGGTTGGCTGCCCTTGAAGGTGGCGTACTCGTGGCAGTGGGTCTGCAGGACGACCTGGTCCGGCAGCTCCAGCGGGGTCCAGTCCGGCGCGGCCAGGTCGGTCAGGGCGCCGGTGAAGGTGTGGACGCGGGCCGCGACGCGCCGGGCGGCGTCGGTGCCGATCAGTTCGGGCACGTCACGCTTGAGGGCGGCGGCGCAACTGGGTTCCGCCACGATGATGGGCCGGTCGTCGCCGTTGTCGAGGCGGGCGACCGTACGGGCCATGATGCGGCGGGCGGTGGACAGTTGCCCGGTGCTGACCCAGGTCAGGCCGCAGCACAGGCCGTCCTCGGCAGTGCAGGGGATGCCGGCGTCGGCGAGCACGCGGCTCGCGGCGCCCGCCACCTCGGGGCGGAAGGCGCGGGTGAAGCTGTCGACGAAGAGCAGGGCCTTCGCCGGTTCGCGCGTCTTCGCCGCCCGCAGCACATTGCGCAGGGCGCGCCGGGAGGCGAAGGCCGGGATCCGACGCTTCGTGGTCACGCCGCCGAGCCGGGCGAGCAGTTCGCCTACCGGTCCGCGCAGCAGCGCGTTGACCGGGCGGGCGGCCCATCCGGCCAGCGCCGAGGTCAGCGGCAGCCAGCCCAGCGAGTAGTGGGAGCGGGGCCGGATCCTGCCCTTGTAGTGCTGGTGCAGGAACTCCGCCTTGTACGTGGCCATATCGACGCCGACCGGGCAGTCGGAGGAGCACGCCTTGCAGGAGAGGCACAGGTCGAGGGCGTCGCGCACCTCCGTCGAGCGCCAGCCGTACTGGACGAGGTCGCCCCGCACCATCTCCTGGAGCAGCCGGGCCCGGCCCCGGGTGGAGTCGGTCTCCTCCCCGGTGGCGCGGTAGCTGGGGCACATCACGCCGCCCGCGTCGCTGCGGCAGCGGCCTACGCCGACACAGCGGCCCACCGCGCCCGCGAAGCCGTCCTCGTCGTGCGGGAAGGAGAAGAGGCTCTCGACGGGCAGCACATCGGAGGGCGTGTGCAGCGCGAGGTCGGCGTCCAGCCTGGCCGGGGCCACGATGACACCGGGGTTGAGCAGCCCCTCGGGGTCGAAGATCTCCTTGAAGGCGGCGAACGCCTGAATCATCCGGTGGCTGTACATGACCTCCAGCAGCTCACCGCGCGCCCGCCCGTCCCCGTGTTCGCCCGACAGCGAGCCGCCGTGTGAGACCACGAGCGCGGCCGCCTCGCCGAGGAAACGGCGGGTCGCGGCCCGGCCGACGTCCGTGACGAGGTCGAAGTCGATGCGCACATGGACGCAGCCCGCGCCGAAGTGGCCGTACAGCACCCCGGTCAGGCCGTGGGAGGCCAGCAGCTTGCGGAAGTCCCGCAGGTAGGCGGCCAGATCCTCGGGCGCGACGGCCGCGTCCTCCCAGCCCGGCCACGACTCCCCGCCGTCCACCAGGCGGGCGGCGAGCCCGGCGCCGTCCTCGCGGACCCGCCACAGCGAACGACGTTCGGCAGGGCTCTCGACGACCCGGCCGCCGGTCATCCGGCCCTGGGTCTTGAGCACGCCGAGCAGTTCGGCGGCACGGGCGTCGACCGCCGCCTGGTCGTCACCGTCGAGTTCGACGTACAGCCAGGCCCGCCCCTTTGGCAGTCCGGTCACGGAGTCCGGGCCGCGGCGGGCGCGCATGGTGGCGACGATCGCCTCGTCCATGCCCTCCACGGCGGTGGGGTTCCAGCGCAGGATCTCCGGTACGTCCTCGGCGGCGTCCACGACGTCGTCGTAGCCGAGCGTCAGCAGCGTGGAAGCCTGTGCGATCGCCACCAGGCGGACCGTCGCAGCGGTGACGACCGCACAGGAGCCTTCCGTGCCCACCAGAGCGCGGGCCATGTCGAAGCCGTTTTCGGGCAACAGATGCTGCAGCTGGTAGCCGGAGACCTGGCGGGGGACGCGGCCCAGCTCGGTGCGGATCGGCGCCAGGTTGTCACCGATCAGGCGGCGTACGTCCGTTTCGAGGCCGGCGACGCTTTCCGCGTCGGCGGGGTCCACCGGGTGCAGCCCCGTGCGGTCGGCGACGGCCCGTAGTCCGTCGGCCGTCACGATCTCCAGCGCCTCGATGTGGCTGCTGGTCCTTCCGTGCCGCACCGACCGGTTGCCGCAGGCGTCGTTGCCGACCATCCCGCCGAGGGTGCAGCGGCTGTGCGAGGAGGGGTCGGGGCCGAAGGTGAGCCCGTGCGGGGCGGTCGCGCCGCGCAGCGCGTCGAGGATCACCCCGGCTTCGACCCGCGCGGTGCCCGCCACCGGGTCGATGTCCAGGATCCGGTTCATGTACCGGGAGAAGTCCAGGACCACTCCCGGTCCGACCGCGTTGCCGGCCATGCTGGTACCGCCGCCGCGCGCGGTGACGGGGACGCCTGCCTCCCGGCAGGCCCGCACCACCGCGACCACGTCGTCGGCGCTGCGGGGGAACACCACGGCCCTCGGCGGGACCCGGTAGTTGGAGGCGTCGTAGGCGTACGGACCGGTGGAGCCCGGGCCGGTCTCCACCCGCAGGCCGGGAGCGGTCTCGGCGAGCCGCGCGACCAGCGGCTCCAGGGCCGTGGTGGTGTCCGTCATCGCCGTGCCGCCCCCGATGTGCCGACCTCGACCGCGGTCGCCCACGCCTGGAGGCCCTCGTCGACCGCGGTCTCGTCGATGACGAGCGCCGGGATCATCCGCACGACCTGGTTCCAGGCGCCGCACAGCAGCAGGAGCAGGCCCTCGTCGATGGCGGCGCGCTGCACACGGGCGGCGGTCTCGGAGTCGGGGCCACCGTCCTCGGTGACGAACTCGGTGGCCAGCATCAGACCCAGGCCGCGTACGTCGCCGATGCCCGGCGTGCGGTCGGCCACAGCCTCCAGGCCGTGCCGCAGTCGCTTGCCCATCGCGTCGGCGTTCTCGACGAGATTCTCGTCGCGTACGACGTCGAGGGTGGCGACGGCCGCCGCGCAGGCCACCGCGTTGGCACCGTACGTGCCGCCCTGCGAGCCCGGCCATGCCTTGGCCATCAGTTCCTCGGCGGCGGCGATGCCGGACAGCGGGAAGCCGCTGGCCAGGCCCTTGGCGGTGACGAGGATGTCCGGGGTGACGCCGAAGTGGTCGTGTCCCCAGAAGCGGCCGGTGCGGCCCACGCCGGTCTGCACCTCGTCGAGGATGAGGAGGAAGCCATGGCGGTCCGCACGCTCCCGCAGGCCTTCCATGAACGCGCGGGTGGCAGGCACGTAGCCGCCCTCGCCGAGTACCGGCTCGACGATGATCGCAGCCGTGTCGGCGGGCGAGGAGATCGTCTGAAGGATGTAGTCGAGTTCCTTCAGGGCGAAGCGGGTGGCGGTCTCCTCGTCCCAGCCGTAGCGGTAGGCCGACGGAAAGGGGGTGACGACGACGCCGCTCATCAGCGGGGAGAAGCCGGACCGGAAGCGGGTGCCGGACGTCGTCATGGAGGCGGCTGCCACCGTACGGCCGTGGAAGCCGCCGTGGCAGACGATGACGTTGGGGCGGCCGGTGGCCTGGCGGGCCAGCCGCAGCGCGGACTCGACCGCCTCGCTGCCGGAGTTGGAGAAGAACAGGCTGTCCAGACCGGCCGGCAGTACCTCACCCAGCTTCTCGACGAGCTGCCGCAGCGGCTGGTGCATGACGGTCGTGTACTGGCCGTGCACGAGCGTGCCCACCTGCTCCCGCGCCGCCGCCACGACCTTCGGGTGGCAGTGCCCGGTGCTGGTGACGCCGATACCGGCGGTGAAGTCGAGGTAGCGGCGGCCGTCCTCGCCGTAGAGGTGGACGCCCTCGCCCCGGGCTGCCACCACGGGCGTGGCCTGGCGAAGGTGCGGCGACAGTGCGGTCATGTTCGTCTCCCGGCCTCGGTGTGCGATCTGCTGCGGTATCCCGAGCGTCTCCGCGGACCAGGTGTGTGCCAACGTGCGATCTGTCCGGTCGGGCCACGACATCCGGACGTTGTGTCAGCCTCATCGGCGGCATGCCGGGTGCCGATCGCTCACGGACCGCTCTTGCGCAGGTCAGCCACGCTTGTCACAGTGGCCGGACACTCCTGCGTACGGAGCCGTGCTCGAGCAGGGGATCCCATGGAGACACCGTGAACGACACCCACCCGGCCGGCAACGGGCCCCCCGGCGTACTCACCGTCGCCGACGTCCTGGCCCTTCCCGTCCTGGCCGACGGACAACCCCAGGTCGTCACCGGTGTGCCCCACCTGGACCGGCCGGTCGGGTGGGTCCACATCACCGAGCTGACCGACCCCGCGTCCTTCCTCAAGGGCGGCGAACTCGTCCTGACCACCGGCATGCCCCTACCCGACGACGCGGCGGGAGTACAGCGGTACGTCGACGAACTCGCCGACGTCGGTGCGGCGGCCCTGGTCATCGAACTCGTCCGGCGCTACCACCGCCCGCCGGACGCGCTCGTCAACGCCTGCCGCCTCCGTGGCCTCCCCCTCGTCACCCTCGCCAAAGACGTCAACTTCCTGGAGGTCACCCAGGTCGTGCACGCCCTCATCCTCGGTGGCCAGGCAGAGGCGATGCGCCGCACCCAGCGCATCCACGAGATGTTCACCGCACTGACCCTGCGCGGTGCCGGCCCGGAGGAGGTGGTGCGTGCGGCGGCGGAGATGTGCGGCCGCACGGTCGTCCTGGAGAACCTGGTGCACCAGGCACTGATCTGTGAACCGTCCGGCGGCACGGTGGAGGAAGCGCTCACCGGTTGGGAACAGCGCTCCAGAGCCACCGGGGCCAACGACCCCACGGCGGCATACGGCCCGGCGGGCTGGCTCACCGCACCCGTCGAGTACCAGGGCGAGCGCTGGGGCCGTGTGGTCATGCTCCCGGCCCGCACCGACGGCCCCGTCTTCGGGCCGGAGGACATCACTGTGCTGGAGAGGACCGCGATGGCACTGACCGTCGCCCGACTCATTCATTCCACCCCGTGGGAGCGCGCCGCACACCGAAACGCTTTGCGCGACCTGGTCGACCAGCGCCATCGCTCCGCCGGGGACGCCCGCGCCCGCTGCGCCGCACTGGGCCTGCCGACCGCCCGGACCCGGTTCGTCGCGATCCTGGTGGACCTCCGCGCCGGCGGAGGGGGAACCGAGCCCGAGGCCCGCCTCCTCCAGGAGCTCCGGACGGCGGGCATTCCGGGCCTCGTCGGTGAGTTGGCCCCCGACCGCATCGGCATCCTGCTGGCGCTGCGCCCCTCCCAGCTCTGGCGCCCCATCGTCGAACGACTGTGCAGAACCGCATTGAGCCTGGCCCCGCAAGCAGTGGTGAGCGTCGGCTCGGAGATCACGGAACTCTCCGACACCGCCCGCTCGTTCCGCGAGGCGGCCCGCGTCGCCGAGGCCACCCCGCCCGGCCAGCCCCTCCCCCCGGACCGGTCCTTCCACGAGCTGTGCGACATCGGCCTGCCCCGCCTGCTGTACGCCCTCCGCGAGGACACCCGGATCCAGGAGTACGCCGAACAACAACTCGGGCGACTCATCGATCACGACACCCAGCACGGCACCGACCTGCTGACGACCCTGCGCCACTACCTCGACGCGGCCGGCAACAAGACCACCGCCGCACGCCGGGGCGCCCTCTCCCGCGAAACCATGTACCAACGCCTGCGCAGCATCGAGCGTCTCCTCGACCGCGACCTGGAGTCCGGCGCACAGCGCACCGAACTCCACGCGGCTCTCACGGCACTCGACGTACTGCGAGCCCAGTGAAGCGGAGCTGAAGTCCAAGCTCACCGCAACATCGCCACCCATATGGACGCCCCACGAACATGGATTACGAGTCCCGTCCGAGTCCGAGGCGAGCATGGGCTGCTCCCGGAGGAGAACGGCGGCCGGCTTGTAGTGATGGAAACGTGTGACGATCTTCCGCTTCCTGAGCACCGCCTCGATCTGCCGGACTACCGAGGGTCCTTGGCGTTGAACTCCAAGATGGGTGAGCTGGTCGTTGTCCCGCAGACGCTGGACGGCCCCGACGTCCTTGGTGCTGGAGTCGACGAGGACGGCGACGTTCAGCTTGTTGGCGCCCAGGAGGGTCACAAAGGTGGCAGCTTTCCGGAGCCCCCAATGGGCGTCTTGACCCAGCGCGGGTCAAGCCCGGTGGAGCCGTTCGCCTCGGCGACGTCCGTGAGGACATCGAGGTGGACCAGGTCGCTCGGACCTTCGAGCAGCAGGGTGCGCTCACCGGGGAGCCGGCCGGAGGCCCCACACAAAGATCACCGCTGCGCCTCTCGATAAGCGCAGGTCAGCGCCACTCTCATTTCCAATGTCCCAAAATCGCAGTAGTACGATGTTCCTCGAACTGATAGTGCGCAGGTCAGAGGCCTTGTCAACTCTCATTTTCAGCGGCGGCCCTCACCGCCGACGACCGACGCCGGCGTCGCCGCCCGCCCGCCGCCGACCGACCTGACCTCAAGACTAAGAAGGTGCCGACAGGTGTCCAGGGAATCCACGGAGACCACTCAGACCACCCGGATCGCCGAGACCACCAAGGCCGAAGCGCCCGTCGAGACCGCCGAGACCAAGGACCGCAAGAACCGTCTCTACCCGTCCGTCTCCCCCCAGCTGGCCGAGCTGATGACGACGGGGTGGGCCGACACCGAGCTCCAGGACCTGCGCCCGATCGAGCAGGCGCCCTACGCCGCCGAGCGCCGCGCCGCCCTCTCCGCCCGGTTCCCCGGCGAGCGCCTGATCGTCCCGGCCGGCAACCTCAAGGTCCGCGCCAACGACACGCACTACCCGTTCCGCCCGTCCACCGAGTACGTCCACCTCACGGGCGACCAGACCGAGGACGCGCTCCTCGTCCTCGAACCCCGGGCGGACGGCGAAGGCCATGACGCCGTCGCCTACCTCCTCCCCCGCTCCGACCGGGAGAGCGGCGAGTTCTGGCAGGGCGCGGCCAAGGGCGAGCTGTGGGTCGGCCGCCGTCACTCCCTCGCAGAGGCCGAAGAGCTCCTCGGCCTGCCCTGCCGTGACGTCCGCGAAGCCGCCGACGAGCTGCGCGCGGCCCCCGCCGTCCCCACCCGGATCGTGCGCGGCTACGACGCCGGGCTGGAAGCCGCCGTGCCGACGGACGAGGACCGTGACACCGAGCTGAAGTCGGTCCTGTCCGACCTGCGCCTGGTGAAGGACGACTGGGAGATCGGCGAGATGCGCAAGGCGGTCGACTCGACCGTGCGCGGATTCGTGGATGTCGTGAAGGAGTTGGCGACCGCTGTCGCCACGTCGGAGCGCTGGATCGAGGGAACCTTCTTCCGCCGCGCCCGACTTGAGGGCAACGACATCGGCTACGGCTCGATCTGCGCCGCCGGTGAGCACGCCACGATCATGCACTGGCAGCGCAACGACGGCGAAGTCCGCCCGGGCGAACTGCTGTTGCTCGACGCGGGCGTGGAGACCAACTCCCTCTACACCGCCGACGTCACCCGCACCCTCCCCATCAGCGGCACCTTCACCCCGCTCCAGCGCAAGATCTACGACGCGGTGTACGAGGCGCAGGAAGCCGGCATCCGGACGGTCAAGCCCGGAGCCGCCTACCGGGACTTCCACGTCGCCGCCCAGCGGTACCTGGCCGAGAGGCTCGTCGAGTGGGGCCTCCTGGAGGGCGACCCGGAGGACGTGTACGAGCTGGCCCTCCAGCGCCGCTTCACCATGGCCGGCACCGGTCACATGCTCGGCCTGGACGTGCACGACTGTGCCAAGTCGCGTACCGAGCTGTACGTCGACGGCACCCTCGAACCCGGCATGGTCCTCACGGTCGAGCCGGGCCTGTACTTCCAGCCGGACGACCTGACCGTGCCGGCCGAGTACCGGGGCATCGGGGTCCGTATCGAGGACGACATCCTGGTGACGGCGGACGGTCACGAGAACCTGTCGGCCGGGCTGCCCCGTACGTCCGACGAGGTCGAGGCGTGGATGCGGGGGCTGACCGGCGAGTAGCACCGGCCGGCCCCCGTGGGCCCATCGGGCCGGGCGCGCGGATCAGACCTGCGTGAGGACGACCTCCTGGACCTGCTCCGAGTGGACGGTGGGCAGCGGGATGAAGCCCGAGCGGCGGAACTCCACCAGGCTGGTCTTCACCCGCACCGGGCCGGGCTCGTGGGCGCCCGGCTCGGTGGCCTTCGTGTTCGACCACTGGTGCCAGGAGCCGTCACAGCTGGCGGGGATGCTGTCCATGCCGTACCAGACGTTCTCGCCGCGCTCGATCGAGGCCGCGACGCGGACGGAGTCGCCGGTGTTGAGGCAGCGGTAGCTGCCGGAGAGCGTGAGCTCGCCGTCGGACGTGATGCTGCCGGATTCGACCGTCACCTGGTCGAAGCCCTCGTCCGCGGCCAGGGCCGCCGTCGCGGCCGGGGCCACGGTCAGCAGCACGGCGCCGGCGACGACGGCCGCGGCACGGGAGAGGTACGAGAAGGCCGGGAATGACGGCGCGAAGGACAGTGACATGGGGAAACCTCCTTGGGGGGAGTCCACAGGTACTGGTCCCACGCGCCCGCGCGCGTGATCATCACCCCTTCGTCGGCGAGTCGCACACTCCGACTGCCACGCTTTTCGGATCATTTCCGAATGTCAGGGTGGTGTCACAGCACGTCCGCGTGGTGTCACGCTTCCCCGACACGACTTGGCGTCGGGCCCCCGGCACGGGCATCGTCAGAAGTGGCAAGGAACCATCGAACCATCGAGTCACAGCATCACGCATCACCGCATCGCACCCGAGCACCAGCATCCGATCCGGAGGCACACCATGTGTTCACACCAGCCCCCGTGCCCCTCGGCCGACCGCCCCGACCGCGACGCCGCGCACATCGTCGCCTTCCACCCCGAGCAGGGCTGGAACCTCCTGTGCAACGGTGCGATCGTCTTCGACGACACCGGCGAGCTGCTGCCCGACGGCAGCGTGATCACCCCGCACCGTCTGACGGCCGCGGCCTGACCGACCCGGGAAACAGGGCCCCGGCTCACCGGCTCGCTACGGCAGCACCGCGAAGCCGTCGAGTTCGACCAGGGCCCGTTCGTCCCAGAGCCGGACGATCCCGACGATCGCCATCGCCGGGTAGTCGCGTCCCGCCAACCTCTTCCAGATATGGCCGAGTTGATGGGCCTGGGCGCGGTATTCGGCGACGTCCGTGGCGTACACGGTGACCCGGGCCAGGTCGGCGGGCGTACCGCCGGCCGCGTGCAGTGCGGCGAGCAGGTTCCCGAGGGCCCGTTCGAACTGCTCGGGCAGGGTGTCCCCCACGATCTTCCCGTCGGCGTCGAGCGCGGTCTGCCCCGCGAGGAACACCAGCCGGGAGCCGGTGGCGACGACGGCGTGCGAGAAGCCTGCGGGCGGCGAGAGGCCGACCGGATTGACGCGCTCGACACTCATCCGGCACCCGCCCCTTCGTCCAAACCCTTCACGCCTTTCACGCCCTTCACGCCCTTGTACAACTCCTTCGCGATGACCGTCCGTTGGACTTCGCTCGCCCCCTCGTAGATACGCGGTGCCCGCACCTCCCGGTAGAGGTGTTCGAGGAGATGGCCGCGCCGCAGTGCCCGCGCGCCGTGCAGTTGGACAGCCGCGTCGACGACGTACTGCGCGGTCTCGGTGGCCAGCAGTTTCGCCATCGCGGCGCGCCCCGGGACTCCTTGGGCGCCTTCGTCGTACGCCGCCGCTGCCGCGTAGACCATCAGCCGGGCCGCCTCCGTGCGCAGGGCCATCTCGGCGACCTGGTGGGCGACGGCCTGGAGGTCCTTCAACTTGCCGCCGAACGCGTCCCGTTGGGCAGTGTGGGCCAGGGTCGCGTCGAGGGCCGCCTGGGCCATGCCGACCGCGAAGGCGCCGACGCTCGGCCGGAACAGGTTCAACGTGCCCATGGCAACCCGGAATCCGTGGTCGGGTTCGCCGATGACGTCGTCGGCGGTCACCGGCACGGCGTCGAGGGCGAGGGCGCCGATGGGGTGCGGGGAGAGCATGTCGAGGGTGCTGCCCGTGAGGCCGGGCCGGTCGGCGGGAAGGAGGAATGCCGTGACTCCACGGGCCCCCGCCCCCGCTGTCGTACGGGCGAAGACGGTGTAGAAGTCGGCCTCGGGGGCGTTGGAGATCCAGCACTTCTCGCCGGTGAGGCGCCAGCCGGAGGGGCCGTCGGGGGCGGCCGTGAGTGACAGGGCCGCCGCGTCGGAGCCCGCGCCCGGCTCGCTCAGCGCGAACGCGGCCACCGCGCTGCCCTCGCTCACCCGGGGCAGCCAGCGCTCACGCTGGGCCGGGGTGCCGTGGGCGTGGACCGGGTGGGCGCCGAGGCCCTGGAGGGCGAGCGCGGTCTCCGCCTCGGTGCAGGCGTGGGCGAGGGACTCCCGCATCAGGCACAGGTCGAGCGCGCCGGAGGTGAACAGGCGGGAGAGCAAGCCCAGTTGGCCGAGTTCGGCGACGAGGGGACGGTTGACGCGACCCGGTTCACCCTTCTCGGCGAGCGGGCGCAGCCGGTCGGCGGCCAGCGCGCGCAGCTCGGCACACCAGGCGGCCTGGGCCGGTTCGAGCGAGAATGCGGGCATCGCCGGTCCTCCCTCCGAGGCCACCGGTCGCGACCCCTCCTCCGACGATATCGCGCACCGTTGACTGTCGTCACCAACACGATACGCTCGTTCTGCGAGCCCACCAGTACGCCCATCACGGCAAGGGGGCGACCCGCCTTGGACCCCAGGGACTCCACGCAGCCCCGGCAACCCGGCAACGGCAGTGTTCCCGAGGAGCGCGTCGACGCCGCCCGGCGGATCCCCTCGGCCCACGTCGACACCTTCGCGCGCGACCATCTGCCGCCCCCGGACCAGTGGCCCGACCTCCGCCTCGATCTGCCCGAGCTGCGCTACCCCGACCGGCTGAACTGCGCGGCCGAGCTGCTGAGCGGTCCCACGGCCGAACGCCCGGTGTTCCGCACCGCCGCCGGTGAGGTGTGGACGTACAGCGAGCTGCGCACCCGCGTCGACCGGGTCGCGCATGTCCTGAGCCGGGATCTCGGGGTCGTACCCGGCAACCGTGTCCTGCTGCGCGGCCCCACCTCACCCTGGCTCGCGGCCTGCTGGCTGGCCGTGCTGAAGGCGGGCGCGGTCGCGGTCACCGTGCTGGCCCAGCAGCGTCCGCACGAGCTGAGCACGATGTGCGAGATCGCCCAGGTACGGCACGCGCTGTGCGACGTCCGGGCCCTCGACGACCTCGCCAAGGCGGAGATACCGGGGCTGCGGATCACGACGTACGGCGGCGAAGGCCTCGACGACCTGCTGAACCGTCCGGTGCCCGGCACCCCGTATCCGGCCGTGGACACCGCGGCCGACGACGTGGCGCTGATCGCGTTCACGTCCGGCACCACCGGCCGCCCGAAAGGGTGCATGCACTTCCACCGGGATGTGCTCGCCGTCGCCGACACGTTCTCGCGGCACGTGCTGAAGCCGCGTGCGGACGACGTGTTCGCGGGCAGTCCGCCGCTCGGTTTCACCTTCGGGCTCGGCGGTCTGGTGGTGTTCCCGATGCGGGCCGGAGCCAGCGCGCTACTCCTCGAACAGGCGGGCCCCAAACAGCTGTTGCCGGCCATCGCCGAGCATCGCGTCTCGGTGCTGTTCACGGCGCCGACGGCGTACCGCGCGATGCTCGACGAGCTGGACGCGTACGACACCGGCTCGCTGCGCCGCTGTGTCTCGGCGGGCGAGAACCTGCCCGAAGCCACCTGGCGGGCCTGGTACGAGCGCACCGGCCTGCGGCTGATCAACGGCATCGGCGCGACCGAACTGCTGCACATCTTCATCTCGGCCGCCGACAAGGACATCAGGCCCGGTAGGACCGGGATTCCGGTGCCGGGGTGGCACGCGCGCGTGCAGGACGAGAACGGCGAGCCCGTACCGGACGGCACGCCGGGGCTGCTCGCGGTGCGCGGTCCGGTCGGGTGCCGGTATCTCGCCGATCCGCGCCAGGGCACGTATGTGCGGAACGGCTGGAACATCACCGGGGACACGTACGTCCAGGAGAGCGACGGCTACTTCCGGTACGTGGCCCGAGCCGACGACATGATCATCTCGGCCGGGTACAACATCGCGGGCCCGGAGGTCGAGGAGGCGCTGCTGCGTCATCCGGACGTCGTGGAGACGGCCGTGGTGGGGCGCGGCGACGAGGCACGCGGGCAGGTCGTGGTGGCGTACGCCGTGCTCAGGGAGGGCGTACGGCGGGACGCGGAGGCGTTGCGCGCGTTCGTCAGGGGGGAGCTGGCGCCGTACAAGTGTCCGCGCGAGATCGTCTTCCTGGACGCCCTGCCACGGACGGCGACGGGCAAGCTCCAGCGCTTCCGGCTGCGCACCGACGCGAGGCCGATCTGACGCCGACCTGACCCCACCCTGAAGTGATCTTGACCGAAAGTCATCCACCCGAGGTAGTTGACCAGCGGAAATGGCGAGCAGCAGTGATTCCGGCGGCCTAAAATGATCAACGTGTCCGAACAGCACGCCCCGCGGTCTCTCATCGTCACGCTCTACGGCGCGTACGGCCGTTTCATGCCCGGCCCGGTACCCGTCGCCGAGCTGATCCGGCTCCTCGCCGCGGTCGGCGTCGACGCACCCTCCGTACGGTCGTCCGTGTCCCGTCTGAAGCGGCGCGGCCTGCTTCTGCCGGCCCGTACGGCGCAGGGCGCGGCCGGATACGAGCTCTCACCGGAAGCCTGTCAGTTGCTCGACGACGGTGACCGGCGCGTCTACGCCGCCGCACCGCCCCCGCCCGACGAGGGCTGGGTCCTCGCCGTGTTCTCCGTCCCCGAGTCGGAGCGCCAGAAGCGCCATGTCCTCCGTTCCCGGCTGGCCGGACTCGGCTTCGGCTCGGCGGCCCCGGGCGTGTGGGTGGCCCCGGCGCGCCTCTACGAGGAGTCCCGCCACACTCTGGAGCGGCTGCGTCTCGACCCGTACGTCGACTTCTTCCGCGGTGAGCACCTGGGCTTCGCCGCGACGGTCGAGTCGGTCTCCCGCTGGTGGGACCTGGCCGCGATCGCCAAGGAGCACGAGGCGTTTCTCGACCAGCACGCGCGCGTGCTGCACGCCTGGGAGAAGCGCGCGGACACCCCGCCCGAGGAGGCGTACCGCGACTACCTGGTGGCCCTGGACTCCTGGCGCCACCTGCCGTACACCGACCCCGGCCTGCCCGCCCACCTGCTCCCGGCGGACTGGCCGGGCGTCCGCTCGGCGGCCGTCTTCCAGGGGCTGCACGCACGGCTGCGGGACGCGGGGGCGACATTCGCAGGCGTGTGACCAACGGAGTCCGTGTACGCCGTGTACGCGGTACTGGCGGAGCGGGGGCTCGTGTGAACGGTCTCGGGTTGTGAGGGTCAACTTCCCAGTGTGAGACGGGGCTTGGGGTCGTCCGTGCGTCCGGTGCGCGGGCGTCGGCTGCCCGCCCGGTACGGCGCCGGCCAGACGGCGCCCGGACCCTCGTACCCCTGCTCGGCCGCCGCGTGCAGGGTCCAGTTCGGGTCGTAGAGATGGGGGCGGGCCAGCGCGCACAGGTCCGTACGGCCCGCCAGGATCAGGGAGTTGACGTCGTCCCAGGACGAGATCGCGCCGACCGCGATCACCGGGGTGCCCGTCTCGTGGCGGATGCGGTCCGCGAACGGGGTCTGGTACGAACGGCCGTACTCCGGACGCTCGTCGGCCACCACCTGGCCGGTCGACACGTCGATCGCGTCGGCTCCGTGGGCGACGAAGGCGCGCGCGATCGCGACGCCGTCCTCGGCCGTGGTACCCCCGTCGGCCCAGTCCGTGGCCGAGATCCGGACGGCCATGGGGCGGTCCTCCGGCCACACCTCCCGTACGGCGTCGAAGACTTCGAGGGGGAAGCGGAGCCGGGCGGCGAGCGGGCCGCCGTACGCGTCGGTGCGGTGGTTGGTGAGCGGGGAGAGAAAGCCGGAGAGCAAGTAGCCGTGGGCGCAGTGGAGTTCGAGGAGGTCGAAGTCCGCGCGGGCCGCTCGTCGGGCGGCTGCTGTGAACTGCTCGCGGATGGTGCCGAGTTGTGTGAGCGTCAGTTCCTGCGGAGTCTGACTGCCGGGCCCGTACGGGATCGGCGACGCGGCGACGAGCGGCCAGTT
Organism: Streptomyces sp. SID12488; assembly: GCF_010548275.1. Lineage (GTDB taxonomy): Bacteria > Actinomycetota > Actinomycetes > Streptomycetales > Streptomycetaceae > Streptomyces. The sequence continues at coordinate 185,507 of NZ_JAAGLT010000013.1, read as the reverse complement.
GCCCTCCTCCAGCGGCTCGGCGCCGTAGACGGCCTCCCACATCAGCTTCGTCGAGCCCTTGCGGCCGGAGTGGCCGAGCTGGATGCCGAGTGCGGTGCCGGGGGCCTGGGAGTGCACGAAGGCGGCTATGCGCTGCCACACCTCCGCCTGTCGGTCGGTGTAGAGGCCGGCGCAGCCCGGGGTGATGCGTCCCCCGGCGCTGACACACACCATCTCGGACATCACCAGGCCTGCGCCGCCCAGTGCCCTGGCACCCAGGTGGACGAGGTGGAAGTCGCCGGGTACACCGTCCGTGGCCGAGTACATGTCCATGGGGGACACGACGACCCGGTTGCGGAGGGTCAGCCCGCGCAGCCGGAAGGGCGTGAACATCGGCGGGGTGGCGGGCGGGCAGCCGAACTCCCGCTCGACTGCGGCGGTGAAGTGCGGGTCGCGCAACCGCAGGTTGTCGTGGGTGACGCGGCGGCTGCGGGTGAGGAGGTTGAACGCGAACTGGCGGGGCGGCTGGTCGAGGTAGAGGGGCAGGTTCTCGAACCACTCCAGGCTGGCGCGGGCCGCCCGCTGGGTGGAGGCGACAACGGGCCGCCGCTCCTCCTCGTACGCCGCCAGCGCCTCGGCCAGGGTCGGCCGCTCCTCCAGACATGCGGCGAGCGCGAGGGCGTCCTCGACGGCGAGCTTGGTGCCGGAGCCGATGGAGAAGTGGGCGGTGTGGGCGGCGTCCCCGAGGAGCACGACGTTGCCGTACGACCAGTGGTCGTTGACGACCGTACGGAAGGTGGTCCACGCGGACCTGTTCGCGCGCAGCGGCCGTCCGCCGAGGGCGTCCGCGAAGATCTTGGCGCAGCGGTCGACGGATGCGGGGACATCCGCTGTCGTTTCGTCGAACCCTGCCGCCCGCCACACCTCCTCCCGCATCTCGACGATCACGGTCGAGGCGTCGGCGGCGTACGGGTATCCGTGGAGCTGCATCACACCGTGCCCGGTCTCCACGATCTCGAAGCGGAAGGCGTCGAAGGCGAAGTCGGCGGCGAGCCAGAGGTAGCGGCAGCGGTGGTTGGTCAGCCGGGGGCGGAACTCCTGGGCGTAGGCCTCGCGGGTGGTGCTGTACACGCCGTCGGCGGCGATGACCAGGTCGTACGTCTCCGCCAGCCACTCCGGGTAGGGCGCCTCCGTACGGAAGCGCAGCTCGACGCCGAGCGAGCGGCAGCGGGCGTGCAGGATCTCCAGGAGCCGGCGTCTGCCGAGGGCGGCAAAGCCGTGTCCTCCGGAGGTGTGGCGGGTGCCCCGGTGAACGATGTCGATGTCGTCCCAGCGGGTGAAGTGCTGTCGGAGGGCCTCGTAGACCACGGGGTCGGCGTGTTCGATGCCGCCGAGGGTCTCGTCGGAGAGGACGACTCCGAAGCCGAAGGTGTCGTCGGGGGCGTTGCGTTCCCACACGGTGATGTCGCGGGTGGGGTCGAGGCGTTTGAGGAGAGCGGCGGCGTAGAGGCCGCCGGGGCCGCCGCCGATTATCGCGATGCGTCGGGGGTGGCTGGTCCTGTCGGGCGGCTGCTGGTTGTGCGTGGCTGGTCGCTCCCCCACTCTCGGCCTCGCTCGACCGGGGGGACCCCCATCGCGGCGGAGCCGCAAATCGATACCGCCCCGCGCCCTTGGGTCCGTTGCCCCTGACGTCGGTGTGACAGGTGAGGTCGACATCATCGGCCTTGCCACTTCGGGGGGCGTTTTTCGGTGAACGCGGCGTGGAATTCCTTGTAGTCCTCGCCGGTCATGAGGAGGGCCTGGGTGGTGGCGTCCAGTTCGACGGCTGCCGCCAGCGGCATGTCCAGTTCGGCGGTGAGGAGGGCCTTCGTCTGCGCGTACGCCAGTGCCGGGCCCTCCGCCAGGCGGTGGGCCAGCCTCTGGGCCGCCTCGTCGGCGCGGCCCTCGTCGGCGAGTTCGCTGATCAGGCCGATGCGCTCGGCCTCGGGCGCCCGGACCGGTTCGCCGAGCATCAGGAGGCGGGTCGCGTGGCCGAGTCCGACGACCCGGGGCAGCAGGTAGGCGGCGCCCATGTCGCCGCCGGAGAGGCCGACCCGGGTGAAGAGGAACGCGAAGCGCGCGGACGGATCGGCCACACGGAAGTCCGCGGCCAGCGCGAGAACCGCGCCTGCGCCCGCCGCCACCCCGTGCACCGCCGCGATCACCGGGAACGGGCACTCCCTTACGGCCCGGACGACCTGCCCGGTCATCCGGTTGAAGTCGAGCAGCTGGGCGGTGTCCATGGACAGGGTGGCGCCGATGATCTCGTCGACGTCGCCGCCCGAGCAGAAACCGCGGCCCTCTCCGGCCAGCACCAACGCCCGTACCGACCGCTCCCTGGACAGCTCGGCGAGCAGGTCGCGCAGGTCGGCGTAGGCGCCGAAGGTGAGGGCGTTGAGCTTCTCGGGGCGGGCGAGGGTGACGGTGGCCACGCCGGTGGGCGCGAGGTCGACGCGGAGGTGGTGCCAGGTGGAGGTGCGGGGGGTCGAGCCGGTGAAGGGACTCATGCGCGGGCCTCCTCGTCGAACGGGGGACGACTGTCCAACGAAGTTATCACTCATATGTGACTGTCGTCATGAGTGCGCGATATGCCGACCGGTGACGGCCTGTTTCGGTGATCTGGTCACGTCACGAGAAGTCAATAACGCGGTAACAGTGGGAGTGGTCGTGGGAGACGGGCCGTTGGTCTGGGTAAGCCGAACGGTGAGCGGGGCCGAAAGTCCCGTGCGGCGCCGGACCAGTGCCTCTGCCCGACCAGTACCTCTGCCGGACCTCGCCGCACCATCCCTATTGTTGAAAGCAGGACAGCCTGCTCCATGAACGGAACCGCCGTGCAAGAACCCCCCGCCCCCGCCTCCTGGCGTATCGCCCTGCCGCACACCGCCGCCGCGGTGCCTGTCGCCCGCGCGCTGGTCCGCACGGCTCTGACCGAGCTGGAGCACGCGGCGGCGGACTGCGACACGGCGGAGCTGCTCACCGCCGAGCTGGTCGCGAACGCCGTGGAACACACGGCTGGGGACACGCCGATAGAGCTGGTGGTGGAGCTGCTGCCGACCAGTTGCCAGGTCGAGGTGCACGATCCCGACCCGGCGCCGCCAGGGAATCTGACGCGGCCGTTGTCGGAGGAGCCGGATCCCTGGCAGGAACATGGCCGGGGGCTGCTGCTGATCCGAACGCTCAGCTCGTCGTGCGGCCACCGGACCACCGACTCGGGCAAGGCGGTGTGGTTCCGGGTACCCGTGGTACCGGCCCAGTGGCGCCGCGCGTAACTCCTCAAACGCCGGCCGGCATTTCCAGCCCGTCCGGCGTTTGAGGACCAGCGCGTTCAGCGCGAAAGGGGGGTCTGGGGGCGCAGCCCCCAGTGGGGGTCCCCCCCCTGGGGGAGGGACGGGTACGGGCGGCGGGGGCGAGAAACCACCGCCCGGAACGCGACCCTCACCCCAGCGAAGCGACCAGCACCGCCTTGATCGTGTGCAGCCGGTTCTCCGCCTCGTCGAACACCACCGAGTGCGCGGACTCGAACACCTCGTCCGTGACCTCCAGGGACTCCAGCCCGTACGTCTCGTATATCTCGCGCCCGACCTTCGTACCGAGATCATGGAACGCCGGCAGACAGTGCAGGAACTTCACGTCCGCGTTCCCCGTCGCCCGCAGGACATCCATCGTGACGGCGTACGAGGCCAGCGCCGCGATCCGCTCGGCCCACACCGCCTTCGGCTCCCCCATCGACACCCACACATCGGTGGCGACGAAGTCGACGCCCCGCACACCCTCCGGCACATCCTCGGTCAGCGTCACCCGCGCCCCGCTCGCCTCCGCCAGCTTCCGCGCGCCGGCGACGACGTCCTCGGCGGGCCAGTAGGCCCGCGGCGCGACGATCCGTACGTCCATGCCCAGCAGCGCGCCGGTGACCAGATACGAGTTGCCCATGTTGAAGCGCGCGTCGCCGAGGTAGGCGAAGGCGATCTCCTTCAACGGCTTGCCGCCGCCGTGTTCGATCATCGTCAGCACGTCGGCCAGCATCTGGGTGGGGTGCCAGTCGTCGGTCAGACCGTTGAACACCGGTACGCCCGCGTACGCGGCCAGCTCCTCCACCGCCGCCTGGCTGTCACCACGGAACTCGATCCCGTCGTACATCCGCCCGAGCACCCGCGCGGTGTCCTTCACGGACTCCTTGTGGCCCATCTGCGAACCCGACGGATCGAGGTACGTCGTCGAGGCGCCCTGATCGGCCGCCGCGACCTCGAACGCGCAGCGCGTACGCGTCGAGGTCTTCTCGAAGATCAGGGCGATGTTCTTCCCCGCCAGGTACCGCGTCTCCGCCCCGGCCTTCTTCGCCGCCTTCAGCTCGGCGGCGAGGTCGAGCAGCCCACGGAACTCCTCCCCGGTGAAGTCCAGCTCCTTGAGGAAGTGGCGCCCGGCGAGGGCGGTCGGGACAGTCGCCATGGGGGCGCTCCAGGTGATCCGGCAGGGCGTACAGGACACAGACGAATGGAAGTCTATACGACTCATTACATTTCTATGCGGTCAGGTATTCGAGACCACCGAGCCGACCCCGACCCCGACCCCGACCCACCGAGAGGCGGGGCAGGGACAAGCCCCACCCCACACCGCTACGTCACCGCATCCCGTTGCACCGGGCAGCTCATACAGCGCGGACCGCCCCTCCCCCGCCCCAGCTCACTGCCCGGGATCTCTATCACCTCGATGCCCTGCTTGCGCAGATGCGTGTTGGTGGTCGCGTTGCGCTCGTACGCGACCACCACACCCGGCTCGACGGCGAGGACGTTGCAGCCGTCGTCCCACTGCTCACGCTCGGCCGCGTGCACGTCCTGGGTCGCGGTCAGCACGCGGATCTCGCTCAGCCCGAGCGCGGCGGCGATCGCCCGGTGCATGTGCTCCGGCGGATGGTCGGTGACCTTCAACTCCTTGTCCCCGACGCCCGGTTCGATGGTGTACGAGCGGAGCATGCCGAGGCCTGCGTACTGGGTGAAGGTGTCTCCGTCGACCATCGTCATCACGGTGTCGAGGTGCATGAACGCACGCCGCTTGGGCATGTCGAGCGCCACGATCGTCTCGGCCGAACCGGCGGCGAAAAGCTTGTGCGCGAGCATCTCGACCGCCTGGGGCGTGGTGCGCTCGCTCATACCGATGAGTACCGCGCCGTTGCCGATGACGAGGACATCCCCGCCCTCGATGGTGGAGGGGTAGTCCGCCTGACCCTCCGACCAGAGGGAAAAGGTTTCGTCACGGAAGAGCGGGTGATGCCGGTAGATCGCCTCGAAGTGGACGGTCTCCCGCTGGCGCGCCGGCCAGCGCATCGCGTTGATGGAGACGCCGTCGTAGATCCAGGCCGAGGTGTCCCGGGTGAAGAGATGGTTGGGGAGGGGGCCGAGAAGGAAGTCGTCCAGGTCCATGACATGGAAGCGGACAGAGGCCGGTTCCGCGTGCGCGGCCAGGAACTCGCGTTTGGTGATGCCTCCGATGAGCAGTTCGGCCAACTCGGGGGCGGGCAGGCCCTCGAAGGCGGCACGGAGATGGTCGGTGGCCAGCGGCCCGTACTCCTTCTCGTCGAAGACCCGGTCGAGTACGAGGGTGCGGGCCGCCGGGATCGCCAGGGCCTCGATGAGCAGGTCGCCGAAGAGGTGGACGACGACGCCCCGGTCGCGCAGCACGTCCGCGAAGCCGTCGTGCTCGGCGCGCGCACGGCGCACCCACAGGACGTCGTCGAAGAGGAGCGCGTCCTTGTTGCTGGGGGTGAGCCTTTTGAGCTCTAGATCCGGCCGGTGCAGGATGACGCGGCGCAGCCGCCCGGCCTCGGAGTCGACATGGAATCCCATGCCTCCATCCTGACCACTTCGCACCCTGTTCACCCGCTGGTCGGCGGTATACGTGCGATAACCCTCCCCGCCCCACCTCTCCATCTCGTCCCCTTGACGATAAGCGAGCGGAGCAGATATCGTCTACATGACGACAAGGGGTGCGGGAGTGCCTGTGCGCAGACACTCCCGCACCGGACGAGGGGATGGACGACAGGCACATGGCCGACATCACCCGGCGCCTCGGCTGGCGCCATCTGCGTGGCACACCCACGGCCCACATCCGCCACCACCGCTCCGGCCGACTGGCGCACGACGGTCCCGGGCTCAGTTTCTGGTTCCGTGCCCTGACCGCCACACTCTCCGAAGTCCCGGTCGACGACCGGGAGTTGGCAATGACCTTCCACGCCCGTACGTCCGACTTCCAGGACGTCGCGGTCCAGGCGACCGTCACCTACCGCGTCAGCGACCCCGCCCTGGCCGCCACCCGCCTCGACTTCTCCGTCGACCCGGACACAGGCGTCTGGCGGAGCGCGCCCCTGGAGCAGCTGGCGACACTGCTGACGGAGACGGCCCAGCAGCACGCCCTGGATGTCCTGGCCCGTACGGCACTGGCGTCCGCGCTGGTCGACGGGGTGGCGTCGGTGCGGGAACGGGTCGCGGCGGGACTGGCCGCCGAGCCACGCCTGCCGGCCACGGGCATCGAGGTCGTGGCCGTACGGGTGGTGGCCCTGCGGCCGGAGCCCGAGGTGGAGCGGGCGTTGCGGACTCCGGCCCGCGAACAGATCCAGCAGGAGGCCGACCGGGCGACGTACGAACGCCGTGCGGTGGCCGTCGAACGCGAGCGGACCATCGCCGAGAACGAACTGGCCAGCCAGATCGAACTCGCCCGGAGGGAAGAGCAGTTGGTCGACCAGCGGGGTACGAACGCCCGCCGGGAGGCCGAGGAGTACGCGGCGGCCGACGCGGTACGGGCCCAGGCCGAGGCAGCGCGGGTGGTACGGCTGGCCGAGGCCGAGGCCGCGAGCGTGCGCGGGGTGGGCGAGGCACGGGCCCAGGCCCAGACGGCGTGGCTGCACGCCCACGCCGACGCGGATGTGGCCATGCTGCACGCCCTGACGGGCACACGGCTCGCCGAGAACCTGCCCCGCATCGACAGCCTGACGGTGTCACCGGACGTACTGACCGGCCTGCTCGCCAGGCTGGGAGGAGCGCGGGAGTGAGCCTGGCTCCGCGGGCCGTCCTGGTCCACCGCACCACGGAGTACGAGGAGTTGGTGGCCCGGCACGGCACGCACGGCCAGGCCGCCTACTTCCTGCGCTCCCGGGGACGGGACATCGAGGAGGTCGCCGAACGCCACCGCCGAACCCGCCGGTCCATGGCGGAGGTGACGGCGGCGATTCCCCTGACATGGCGTCAGAGCCGGGTAGAGCGAGCCGACTTGGACCGTTTCCTCTTCGCTCCCGAGGACGTGGTCGTCGTGGTCGGGCAGGACGGGCTGGTGGCGAATGTCGCCAAGTACCTCACGGGGCAGCCGGTTCTGGGCGTCGACACCGATCCCGGGCGCAATCCCGGGGTGCTGGTGCGACACCGGCCGGGAGACATGGCGGGACTGCTGCCCGCGGTGCTCGCACGGGACACCGGCGTCGACGAACTCACCATGGTCGAGGCCGTCGCGGACGACACACAGCGGCTGGTCGCCCTCAACGAGATCTACCTCGGGGCACCCGGCCACCAGACGGTCCGGTACAGCCTGGGCCTCGACGACGACAGGGGTGCCGTCGAGGCCCAGGCCTCGTCCGGGGTACTGGTGGGAACAGGGACCGGGGCGAGTGGATGGTTGCGGTCGGTGTGGCAGGAACGGGGCGCCACCCTGACCCTGCCCCGCCCCACCGACGACCGCCTGCTGTGGTTCGTCCGGGAGGCGTGGCCCTCGCCGGTCACGGGAACGTCGTTGGTGGAGGGCGAGTTGGCGGCAGGGTCAGGGCTTCGGCTCACGGTGGAGTCGGAGCGGTTGGTGGCGTTCGGGGACGGGATGGAGGGGGATGCGGTGCAACTGACGTGGGGGCAGACGGTGCGGGTGGGGGTGTGCGGGGAGCGACTGCGCCTGGTGGGCTGACACCCCCGGCCCGCATCTCCAGCCCGTCCGGCGCCTGAGGACGAGGCCCGTCCAGCCCAAGCTTCGCTTCCCGCCAACCCGCCCCCACCACATCTGCGGTCCAGGCGGCACCCCTCCAGCGCCGGCCGGCATCTCCCCAGCCCGTCCGGCGTTTGAGGACGAGGCCGTTCAGGCCGAAGGGGGGTCTGGGGGCGCAGCCCCCAGGTACTGGATGGGACGGGTAGGGGTGGCGGGAGCGAAAACCCCCCGCCACCCCCTAAAGCCGCGGATCCACCGGCTCCGACTCCAGCGCCAGCACCCCGAACACCGCCTCATGCACCCGCCACAACGGCTCCCCCTCCGCCAGCCGGTCCAGCGCCTCCAGCCCCAGCACGTACTCCCTGATCGCCAGCGACCGCTTGTGATTCAGGAACCGCCCCCGCAGCCGGGCAAGGTTCTCCGGCCGGGTGTACTCCGGACCGTAGATGATCCGCAGGTACTCACGCCCCCGGCACTTGATGCCGGGCTGCACCAGCCGTCCCTTCCCGTCACGCACCACCCCGCCGAGCGGTTTGACGACCATGCCCTCACCGCCCCGCCCGGTCATCTCCAGCCACCAGTCCACGCCCGCCCGCACCGACTCCGCGTCGGCCGTGTCCACGTACAGCCGACGGGTCGTCTGCAGCAGACCCGTACCGTCGTGCTCCACCAGCCGGTCCAGCAGGGCCAGTTGTTCATCGTGGGGCAGACCGGCCAGGCTGCGCCCCTCCGTCGCCAGGACCTGGAAGGGCGCCAGGCGGACCCCGTCCAGACCCTGCGTCGGCCAGCAGTAGCGCCGGTAGGCCGCCGTGAACGCCGAGGCGTCCGAAGCCCGTTCACGCTGACGTGCGAGCAGGTCCCGCACGTCGATGCCCCGCGCCGCCGCACCCTCCAGCGCGGCCAGCGCCCCCGGGAACACCGCCCCGGAAGCGGCGCCGACCGCCGCGTACTGCGACCGCAGCAGCCCGGACGCCTTCAGCGACCACGGCATCAACTCGGCGTCCAGCAGCAGCCAGTCGGTGCCCAGCTCCTCCCACAGACCGGCCCCGTCCGCCGCCGCCCGTACCCGGCCGAGGATCTCCTCGGTCACCGTCGGGTCGTCGACGAACGGACGCCCGGTACGCGTGTACAGCGCCCCCGTAGGACCGTCACCGTTCACACCGAACCGCTTCCGAGCCACCTCCACGTCACGGCACACCAGCACCACCGCCCGCGAACCCATGTGCTTCTCCTCGCACACGACCCGCTCGACACCGTCGGCCCGGTACTGCTCGAACGCCTCCGCCGGGTGCTCCAGATAGCCCTCGACATGAGAGGTCGCCGTCGGAGCCATCGTCGGCGGCAGGTACGGCAGCAGCCGCGGGTCCACCGCGAAACGGCTCATGACCTCCAGGGCCGCCGCCGCGTTCTCCTCGCGGACAGTGATCCGGCCCGCGTGGCGCGTCTCCACCACCCGGCGGCCGTGGACGTCCGCCAGGTCCAGCGGACGGCCGTCGTGCCCGCCCGGCGCCTCCGACCGCAGCGGCCTCACCGGCTCGTACCAGACCTGCTCCGCCGGTACGTCGACCAGTTCCCGCTCCGGCCAGCGCAGCGCGGTCAGCTTGCCGCCGAAGACGGCACCGGTGTCGAGACAGATGGTGTTGTTCAGCCAACTGGCCTCCGGAACCGGAGTGTGACCGTAGACCACCGCCGCCCGGCCCCGGTAGTCCTCCGCCCACGGGTAGCGCACCGGCAGGCCGAACTCGTCGGTCTCCCCGGTCGTTTCGCCGTACAGCGCGTGCGAGCGCACCCGGCCCGACGTACGGCCGTGGTACTTCTCGGGCAGACCGGCGTGGCAGACCACCAGGCGCCCGCCGTCAAGGACGTAGTGACTGACGAGGCCGTCGATGAACTCCCTTACCTGAGAGCGGAATTCATCGCTCTCGTCATCCATCTGCTCGATGGTCTCGGCGAGTCCGTGGGTGTGCTGGACCTTGCGGCCCTTGAGGTGACGGCCGTACTTGTTCTCGTGGTTGCCGGGTACGCACAGCGCGTTGCCCGATCCGACCATGGACATCACGCGGCGCAGCACGCCCGGGCTGTCCGGGCCCCGGTCTACGAGGTCGCCCACGAAGACGGCGGTACGGCCGCCCGGGTGCACTCCGTTCTCGTAACCCAACTTGCCCAGCAGGGAGTCCAGTTCGGAGGCGCAGCCGTGGATGTCGCCGATGATGTCGAAGGGGCCGGTGAGGTGGGTCAGGTCGTTGAAGCGCTTCTCGGTGCGGACCTCGGCGCTCTCGATCTCCTCCACACCGCGCAGGACGTGCACCTTGCGGAATCCCTCGCGCTCCAAGTGGCGCAGGGAGCGGCGGAGTTCACGGATGTGACGGTGGATGACCCGACGGGGCATGTCGGCCCGGTCGGTGCGGGAGGCATTGCGTTCGGCGCAGACGTCGTCGGGCACGTCGAGGACGATGGCGATGGGCAGCACGTCGTACTGCCGCGCCAGCTCGATCAGCTGCTTGCGGCTGCTCTCCTGGACGTTGGTCGCGTCGACGACCGTACGGCGGCCCGCCGCGAGTCGCTTGCCGGCGATGTAGTGCAGGACGTCGAAGGCGTCCCCGCTGGCGCTCTGGTCGTTCTCGTCGTCGGCGACCAGGCCTCGGCAGAAGTCCGACGAGATGATCTCGGTCGGTTTGAAGTGCCGCCGCGCGAAAGTGGACTTGCCCGAACCGGACGCCCCGATCAGCACAACGAGGGAGAGGTCGGTGACGGGCAGCACGCGCCCCTTGTTCTCGACACCTGTGACGTTCTCGACGCTGCTCATGCGGCCTTCGCCTCCTTCTCTTCCCTCATGCCGTTCCTGGTCTCGGTCTCGGTCTTCATCGTGAACACGGCCATCTGGGTCGGCGGGCCCACCTCCGGATCGTCCGGCCCGACGGGCACGAACTCCGCCTCGTAGCCGTGCCGTTCGGCCACCGCGTCCGCCCAGGTACGGAACTCCTCCCGGGTCCACTCGAAGCGGTGGTCGCTGTGTCGGCTGTGGCCGGCCGGGAGGGATTCCCAGCGGACGTTGTACTCGACGTTCGGCGTCGTCACGAGGACCGTGCGGGGACGGGCCGCGCCGAACACCGCGTACTCCAGGGCCGGCAGACGCGGCAGGTCGAGGTGTTCGACGACCTCGCACAGCACGGCCGCGTCGTACCCCTTGAGCCGCTTGTCGGTGTAGGCGAGCGAGCCTTGGAGCAGCTTGACGCGCGCCGCCTGCCGCTCCCCCATCCGGTCCAGCTTCAACCGCCGCGAGGCGATGGTGAGCGCGCGCATCGACACGTCCACACCGACGATCTCGGTGAACACCGGGTCCTTGAGCAGCGCCTGCACCAACTGGCCCTGCCCGCAACCGAGATCGAGCACCCGGGCGGTCCCGGACGCCTTCAGCGCCGCGATGATCGCGTCCCGGCGCTGCACGCCGAGCGAAGTCGGCTTCTCCTCCGGCTCCGCCTCCGTCTCGTCCTCGACCGCGTTGTCGATCTCCTCGACCTCGCTGTCGTCGGCCTCGGCCAGCCGGAGCAGTTCCAGTCGCTCCATCGCCTGCCGGGTCAGCGACCAACGGCGCGACAGATAGCGGCTGGTGATCAGTTTCTGTTCCGGGTGCGCGGGCAGCCAGCCCTCGCCCGCCCGCAGCAGTTTGTCGACCTCGTCGGGCGCCACCCAGTAGTGCTTGGCGTCGTCGAGGACCGGCAGCAGGACGTACAGGTGGCGCAGCGCCTCGGCGAGGGTCAGCGTCTCCGACTCGAGGACGAGAGCCACGTACCGCGAGTCGCCCCACTCCGGGAACTCCGGGTCCAGCGCGACCGGTTCGGCCGTCACCGTCCAGCCGAGCGGTTCGAACAGGTTCCGTACGAGATCGGCGCCGCCCCGGGCCGGCAGCGCGGGCACCTCGACCCTCAACGGACGTGCCTGGTCCGGGAGTTCGGGCTTCGCCCGGCACTGACCCTGCATCGCGCTTCTGAACACCGCGCTCAGCGCGACCGCGAGCAGCGAAGAGGCCGCGTACGGACGGTCGTTGACGTACTGCGCGAGTGCCGCGTCGGGTGCGCCGCCCCGTCCCTTGCCCTTGCCGCGCCGGACCAGTGCGACCGCGTCGACCTCCAGCAGCAGCGCGGCCGAACAGCGCTCGTCGGACGCCTCGGGGTAGAGGACGTGCGCGGTGCCGTAGGAGGTGGAGAACGTCTGCGCGTTGTCGGGATGCTTGTGCAGCAGGTAGCCGAGGTCGGTCGCGGGGCGTTCGGGGGTGCCGGTGGTGCTGATCGTCAGGAACACGGTGGCCAGGCCTCAGAGAAGGGTTTGAACTGGGGGTACTTGCTGTGCGTCAACGTACAGCGAACGCCCCCGGGGCACTCGGGCATTTTCCCTCGGCACCCTTTCGTCCGTCTTCCTGGATCCGCCGCGCGTCTCCGCTGCCCAAGCGGAGCCGACCCCCTCTCTTCTCGCAGGCAGAGGCCAGGATCCAGAGCGATGTGGCATGATCCGCTGCCATGTCGTCGCTGTCCGCGTGGTCGTCAAGAACCGCTCACCGTCTGCTGGTTGTGCTGCTCGCGTGCCTCGTGACAGCGGGCTCCACCGTGGCCCGGGCCGAGACGGCGCCCGGCGCCAGGACAGGGACCTCCGCCGATGCCGCGACCCCCGACCGCCTCCGCTACGAGGTGACCCTGCGCGCCGACACCGACGGCTCCCACTGGACCGGCCGGCAGCGGATGTCGTTCCGCAACGCCTCCGACCGGCCCCTGCGCGAGGTGTACGTACGCCTGTGGGGCAACGGCGACGACGGGTGCGGCACGCCCGGCAAGCCCTCCCCCGTCAGGGTTTCCAAGGTGCGCGGCGGCACTCCGGGCCGCCTCACCGTGGGCTGCACGGCACTGGGCGTCACCCTGCCGAAGCCGCTCGCACGCGGTGAGCGGACGACCATCGCCCTCGACGTGTCCATCAACGTGCCCGGACGGAACAGCCGCTTCGGCCGCGAGGGCGGGTTCCGCTTCCTGGGCAACGCGCTGCCGGTCCTGGCCGTGCACGACACGAAGGGGTGGCATCTCGATCCGTATGTGGCGACCGGCGAGAGCTTCTACGCTCTGGCAAGCGACTTCCGGGTGCGCCTCGACCACCCGTCGGCCCTCAAGGTCCCGGCGACCGGCCGCACTTGGACCCGCCCCGGCAAGCCCGGGCGCACGGTCACCCACAGCGTCGCCCATCAGGTACGGGACTTCGCGTGGGCGGCGGGCGCGTTCCGCACCGCGACCGAGACCTCGCCCGGGGGCGTGCGCGTGAAGTCGTACTGGGCGCCGGGCACTTCCGCCGCGGGCGTCCGCCTCAGCCGCCAGGACGGCGTAGCCGCCGTCGACCGGTTCGGCAGGGAGTTCGGCCGCTATCCGTACGGCGAGATCGACCTCGTGATGACCAGTGGGTTCGGCGGTGGCATGGAGTACCCCGGCCTGGTCCTCCTCGGCACCACCGAGGAAGGCAGCGCCGTCGTCCATGAGGTGGCCCACCAGTGGTGGTACGGCATCGTGGGCAACGACGAGTACAACTCGCCCTGGCTGGACGAGAGTTTCGCCCAGTACGCCAACGCGCGCTTCTACGGCTGGGACACACTCGACTGCTGGTCGGAGGACAACTGGCCGAGCGACCGCGCCGCGCTCACCAACTCGATGGCCTACTGGTCCGCGAACCGCGGCGAGTACCACGTCGTGTACACGGCCGGCCCCTGCGCCCTGGCCGATCTGGAGCGCACCCTCGGCGCCGACACCATGGCGCGACTCCTCAAGCGGTACGCCCGCGACCACTGGTACGGCGTCTCCAGCACGGCCGACTTCAAGAAGGCCGCCCAGTCGATGACCGACAAGGATCTGGGCCCTTTCTGGAAGCAGTACCGCATCCGCTGAAGCCGCCGCGAGCCGCCCGCCCGAGCGGCCTTCGGCCAGGCCCTCCACCACGCCTTCCACCGGACCGAACGCTGGGCGGCCCTGGCCGACGTACTGCGTACGCATCTGCGGGACAGTACGACGGGCACACCGCGCCCCGCGACCGCCCTCGACTCGCCGGACTCACGCACCTTCGATGCGGCGAGCCGGACGGTGAAGTGCACCGACGGACCCGGTCCGACCCCAGCCCGCATCCTGGCCGGCCTCCGCCGCACACGACGGCTGGACCCACAGCCCGTACTGACCGGCATGGAGACGTCGGCCTGCACCTTCCGGCACCACCGGCCCGCCCGCCGTACGGCCCTGGGCACCCCCGCCGCCCCGCCCGTCCTGCTGATCGCCTCCGCCCACGACCCGGTCACCCCGATCGAGGGTGCCCACGCACTGCGCCGCCCGCTGCTCGGCTCCCGCCCGGTCACCCTCGACGACGACTGCTCCCAGGGCGTGTTCGCGAGCCGGGACGACGCGTGCGTGGACTCGACGGCCGCCGTCCATCTGGTCGACGGGCGGGTGCCCACGGCGGATGTGCGGTGCGCGGGGCCGGGGCTGCCGGCGGTGACCGGCGGTGACCCGCCCCGCACTCCGGCGTTACGACAGCTGCGACTGCACCTGCGAGGAGATCAGCTCAAGGTGGTCCAGATCGTCGAGGTCGAGGATCTGGAGGTAGATCCGCTGGGAGCCGATCTCCGCGTAGCGGCCGATCTTCTCCACGACCTCCGCCGGGGAGCCCGCCAGTCCGTTGGCCCTGAGTTCGTCGACCTCGCGGCCGATCGCGGCGGCGCGGCGGGCCAGTTCCTGGTCGTCCTTGCCGACGCAGACCACCAGCGCGTTCGAGTACGTCAGCCCGTCGGCCTTGCGGCCCGCCTGCTCTGCCGCCGCGCGCACCCGGCCGAACTGGCGCTCGGTGTCCTCGACCGACGAGAACGGCATGTTGAACTCGTCGGCGTACTGCGCGGTGAGCCGCGGGGTACGGGCCGCGCCGTGGCCGCCGACGAGCACGGGGATCTTGGCCTGCGCGGGTTTGGGCAGAGCAGGTGAGTCGGTGAGGTCGTAGTGCGTGCCGTGGTGGCTGAACGTTTCGCCGGCCTTCGTCTCCCACAGGCCGGTGACGATCGCCAGCTGCTCTTCGAGGCGGGCGAACTTCTCCTGCGGGAACGGGATGCCGTACGCCTTGTGCTCCTCCTCGAACCAGCCCGCGCCCAGGCCGAGTTCGACCCGCCCGCCGGACATCTGGTCGACCTGTGCGACCTGGATCGCCAGGACGCCGGGAAGACGGAAGGTGGCGGCGCTCATCAGGGTGCCGAGGCGGATGCGCTTGGTCTCGCGGGCGAGTCCGGCAAGGGTGATCCAGGCGTCGGTGGGGCCGGGCAGGCCGTCCCCCGAGCCCATGTGGAGGTAGTGGTCGGAGCGGAAGAACGCGTCGAAACCAAGGTCCTCGGTGGCCTTCGCCACGGCGAGCAGGGTGTCGTAGGTCGCGCCTTGCTGGGGTTCGGTGAAGATGCGAAGATCCATGCCCCCATCCTGCACTCGGACCCCGGTCAACCCCACCGGCGCCCCCTGCCCCACGCCTCCCCGGTCGGGTGAAAAACCGTCAACAGCGTGCGAGGTGCGGGTCCGTGCCAGTGACTCCCCACCGCGATGATCGTTGGCTCGGGCGGAGCCGGCCCGACCGGCGCCCGCGCCGGCGGCGACCGGTCGGCCAGTTCGATTGCCGGCCCGCTCGCTCTCCGGGGCGCACCCGTGCCGGCTCCTCCGGGAGCCAGGGGCCGAGGAGGCCGTCCATTGTCCGAAGAAGTCGTGCCGCAGCAGGCGGGGCCCACACAGCCGAAGGGGCTGCTGCAGCAGATGGAGGAACTGATGGCCGCGCTGAACGCAGATCTGTCTGCACTGGACGCCGATTTTCAGTCGGCGGGGGTGTCGTCGACGTCCGCGGAGGAGACTGAGGCGGGTTGAAATTGCCCGGGCCGAGCCGCCGGGCTCGGCCCCCTGCCAGGCGGAGAGTCGGGCGCGCAACGCGCCCCGAAAGGGGCGCGGGGCTGTATCCACCTGGGGCTCCGCCGCGCGGGCGCGATCAGCCCCCACCGGCCCGCGCCGAACGAACCGCCTATCCGGCCACCCGCTCCGCTCCCCCCGCCGCCTCCCTGGCCGCCAGTTTGCGGAGCATCTCCAGGACGCGGTCGCGGGACTCGTCCGCCGCGTCGATCGATTCCATGCACTGCCAGTACGTCGTCTCGTCGTCCGCTGCGCTGGCGATGCCGACCAGGGCCATGCCCGCCTCGCCGAGGAGGGCGCCGAGGCAGAGGAGAGCGTGGCGGGCGTCGCCCAGCTCGGTGAGCTGGGCCGCACGTAACGCGCCTGCGGCGAGGGGCGGTTCATCCAGGACTCCGCAGCCCCGGCCCGCCAGTTCGGTCAACCCCAGCGCCTCGCCCCGCAGTTCGGGTGGCCCGTTGACCGCGAGGCGGCTGCCTATCGCCTGCGCGAGGGCCTGCGCCTGCCACACCTCCTTCAAGGTCTGAGACACACCGTCGCTGCTCGCGAGGGCGCGTCTACTCGTCAGGATGAGCCGCACCGCATCCATGCGCTGCCCCAGTCTGTCCCCGACGCGCTGTTCGCACGTCCGCCCGAACTCCACCGTCCACTACCCAGAGTGAAGTGCTGTGGGACGAAAAGCCAGAGGAAGGCGGAAATCTGCGGACAACAAATAGGGAACGGACCGCAGTTTGACTCCGTAGAGTAACTATTCCTTTGTCGGGAACCTCAGTTCGTTGCGGTCGATCTTCGCGTCGAGGGCCGTCAGCGCGTCGATCCCGAGCACCTCGCACAGTTGGAGCAGATACGCGAGCACGTCCGCGACCTCGTCCGTCACGCGGTGGGCGGTGTCCGGGTCGTCCATCACCCGTGCCGACTCCTCGGGCGTCAACCACTGGAAGATCTCGACCAGTTCGGACGCCTCCACGCTGAGCGCGGCGGCGAGGTTCTTGGGGGTGTGGAACGGCTGCCAGTTCCGCGCCGCCGCGAAGTCGGCCAGCCTGCGCTGGAGTTTCGCCACATCCAACCGGTCGCCGCGCTCCCGGTGTTCGGGCTGTTCATCCTGGTGTTCGGGCTGCTCGAAGCCGTCAGCGTGCTCCTGGTCTGTCACGGCTTCAGGTCTACCACCGTCACCCCCTCCACCCCCTCCACCCACGACGCGTCGCTCACCGTACCGATGAGGCGGATGTGCCCTCGGTCGCACATACGCGCCGCCAGTCGCAGGAGTTGGTCGCGCTGCCGTACGTCCAGGGACCGGTCGAAGCCGTCAGCCAGGACCGTGAGCGTCTGAAGGGCGTCGGGTACCTCGCAGGGCTGGTCGACAGCCAGCACACCGGGGCCGGTCAGCAGGACCAGCGCCAGGCCCGCGTACCTCAACTCGCCGTCACCCAGCCTGCCGAAGTGGGTGAGCGGACCGTCGCCCCGGTCGAGTACGGCACGGACGCGACCGTCGGCGATCCGGTCGGCCCGTACGTCCGTGACCGGGCCGGCGCAGCCCTCGCGGACGGCGGCGACCAAGAGCCCGTGCCGGATGGTGCATTCCACCCCGGTGCGCCAGAGGACCTCGGCCAGGTTGTCGCAACCCGGCAGGAGTCGCCCGCTCTTCACCGGTACCGCCGTGCGCATCCGGTCGGGCCGGGGGTCGCAGGCGAAGACGGACCGCAGGGCGACCACCATCTGCTCGGCGGCGGCGATGACCTGTCGCTGCCCGTCCGTCTTCCCGGCCACCCGCAGCGGCAGCAGGGCCGTGCCGAGCCGGTCGTCCGGCATCGGGGCGCGGGTGACCGACGCCGAACCGGCAGTGTGCCAGGCGGCCTGGACGGTGCGCCTGCCGGGATCGCGCAGCGCCGTCTCCAGGAGGACCACCCCGCCGGCGCTCAACCGCTCGCCCACGATGCGCAGTTCGGGCTCGGCCTGGACGGCGACGTCGAGCAGTACGGGACCCTCGGGGCCGTCCGCCGTACAGCCGATACGGAAGCCGCGCCGGCGCTGGGCGTCGGGGCGGGCGCGTTCCGGTACGCAGGCGGCCGGGTCCGGGAACGCCTCCCCGACGGTGGCGCCGGAGCCGAGGCGGGCCAGCGACTCGTACGCCCTGAGCGCGGTCGTCTTGCCGCCGCCGCTCGGCCCGGCGAGCAGGGTGAGCCGCCCGAGCGGGAACCTGGCCCGGCGGTGCCCCGCGTAGGCGGACAGCCTCAGTTCGGTGACGCTCGGCCGGTCGGGACGCGCCGCCCGCTGCGCTGCGGTGGACGGAGTGGGCGGTAAGTCCAGTGACAGGGTCATATCCGGACCGTAGGCCTCCGCCCGCGAGGCGAACCGTTCCGCCCGCCGCACCTTCCTACGAACGGGGGACGGATCTCGTGGCGAGGCCGGTCTCAGTGCTCCGGAATCCCCGCTCCCCCCATGAGCCCCCCGACCTCTGTGCCGGGCGGGGTGAGAAGGAACACGTTCCGGTCGACCCGGTGCATCCCGCTCGAGAGGCCGAAGACGACGCCCGTGCTGAAATCGAGGACCCGCTTGGCGGTGTCCGCCTCGGCGCTCGTCAGGTCGAGGAGTACCGGGATGCCCGCCATCAGCGTCTCCGCCACCTCGCGCGCGTCCGCAAAGACGTTGACGCGCAGGACGACGAAACGGCGCCTGGCCTCGGTCGCCGCCTCGGGTATCGACCGGTGGCCCACCGCGGACGGCCAGGCGTCCCGGCCTCTGAGCGGTACGACCTGGGCGAGCCCCTCCCACTGTTCGTCGGTGACATCGTGGCTCCTCATCGGCACACTCCGCCCTGGCTCGCACTGACTGTCTGCATCAGCCAATTCTTACTCATGGTCACCCGATCGGCCCAATACGACACGCTCAGCGACCTCCTGTGTGAGAAAAACCCGAACACCTATACGTACCTCACAGCACTGACACTCCGGCTGTGCAGCGGGTGTAACCGCTCATGATCGGATCACGTGACATCGACGTAACGGGCAATTCGTACGCTCGGCGGTAGCAGTCCCGCATGGAGAAGAACAGCGAGAGACAGCGAAAGACAGAGCAGGTCGGAGAGAGGCAGCACGTGACCACAACCCCCACGACCACGCAGGTGCGGACCGTGTGCTCGTACTGCGGGGTGGGCTGCGGAATCGTGCTGGACGTCGGGCTCGGACCCGACGGACGGCGTACGGTCTTCAAGGCGTCCGGGGACAAGGCGCATCCCGCGAACGCCGGGCGGCTGTGCACCAAGGGCGCGACCACCGCCGACATGCTCAGCGCACCCGGCCGGCTGACCACCGCGCTGGTCCGGGACGGCCTCGACGACCGGGGCGAGGAGCTGGTGCCCGCGCCCGTCGCGGACGCCATCGCTGAGACCGCGCGCCGGCTGCGCGCCATCGTCGACGAGCACGGGCCGGACGCCGTCGCCTTCTATGTGTCCGGGCAGATGGGCCTGGAGGCCCAGTACCTGGCGAACAAGCTGGCCAAGGGGTTCGTGGGCACGAACCAGATCGAGTCGAACTCCCGGCTGTGTATGGCGAGCGCGGGCACCGGATACAAGCTGTCGCTGGGCGCCGACGGGCCGCCCGGCTCGTACGACGACTTCGACCACGCCGACGCCTTTCTCGTCATCGGGTCGAACATGGCCGACTGCCATCCGATCCTGTTCCTGCGGATGATGGAGCGGGTCAAGGCGGGGGCGAAGCTCATCGTGGTCGACCCACGGCGTACCGCCACCGCCGCCAAGGCCGATCTGTTCCTGCAGATCAGGCCCGGGACGGATCTGGCCTTCCTCAACGGCCTGCTCCATCTCCTGCACGCCGACGGGTACACGGACCAGGAGTTCATCGCCGCCCACACCGAGGGCTGGGAGGAGATGCCGGCCTTCCTCGCCGACTACGCGCCGGACGCCGTCTCCGCGATCACCGGCATCCCCGAGGACGACATCCGGGAAGCGGCGCGGATCATCGGGGAAGCCAGTGCGTCCGGTGAGTGGATGAGCTGCTGGACCATGGGGCTCAACCAGTCCACGCACGGTACCTGGAACACGAACGCCCTGGTCAACCTGCATCTCGCCACCGGCGCGATCTGCCGCCCCGGCAGCGGGCCGTTCTCCCTCACCGGGCAGCCCAACGCGATGGGCGGCCGGGAGATGGGGTACATGGGGCCGGGGCTTCCCGGGCAGCGGTCCGTGCTGGTGGACGAGGAGCGGGCGTTCGTCGAGGAGCTGTGGGAGCTGCCGGCCGGCACGCTCCGCAAGGACGGCGCCGGGCACGGCACGATCGAGATGTTCCGGCGGATGGCCGAGGGGCGCATCAAGGCCTGCTGGATCATCTGCACCAACCCGGTCGCCTCGGTCGCCAACCGCCGTACGGTCATCGAGGGCCTGGAGGCCGCCGAGTTCGTCGTCACCCAGGACGTCTTCGCCGAGACCGAGACCAACGCGTACGCCGATGTCGTCCTGCCCGGCGCGATGTGGACCGAGGCGGAGGGCGTCCTCGTCAACAGCGAGCGCGGTCTCACCCTCGCCCGGGCCGCCGTCGACCCGCCCGGCGACGCCATGGCCGACTGGCGGATCATCGCGGCCGTCGCCCGCGCGATGGGGTTCGAGGGGTTCGCGTACGAAAGCGCGGAGGACGTCTTCGAGGAGCTCAAGCGGGCGTGGAACCCGAAGACCGGCTGGGATCTTCGCGGGGTCACCTACGAGCGGCTGCGCGAGACTCCCGTGCAGTGGCCGGCGGCCTCGGTGGACGGGCCCGCGCGCAATCCCATCCGGTACCGGGAGCAGGAGGGGGCGGGACCGCGGTTCCCCACTGCCAGCGGGCGTGGCGTCTTCCACGCCCGGCCGCATCTGCCCGCCGCCGAACTGCCCGACGACGACTTCCCGTTCGTCCTGAACACCGGGCGCGTGCAGCACCAGTGGCACACCCTGACGAAGACGGGGAAGGTCGCCCAGCTCAACAAGCTGAACTCCGGGCCGTTCGTGGAGGTGCATCCCGAGGACGCCCGGGAGTTGGGGGTCGAGGACGGCGACTCCGTCGAGGTCGCCTCGCGGCGCGGACGGGCCGTACTGCCGGCCGTCGTCACGGACCGCGTGCGGAGGGGTTGCGTCTTCGCGCCCTTCCACTGGAACGACCTCTTCGGGGAATACCTCAGCATCAACGCGGTGACGAGCGACGCGGTCGATCCGCTGTCCCTGCAGCCGGAGTTCAAGGTGTGCGCGGTGTCCCTGGTGAAGGTGCACCGGCCCGAGGCTCAGGTGCAGCGCCCTGAAGCCCCTCCATCCGCTCTCCCTCAAGTTCCGGTCGCCGTGCCGGAGTTCGCGTTCACACCCGCGCCCCCGCCCGTTCTCAGCTCGCAGGAACGCCAGTACCTCTCGGGTTTCCTCGCCGGAATCCCCACCGGTGCCGCGGGAATCCCCGTGCTGCCCGCCTCCGCTCCCTTCAGCGCCGAGCACGCCGACTGGGTGAACGGAATGCTCGCCGGCATGTACTCCAGGACGGAGGAGGCCCCGCCGCAGGAACGGGTCGGTGTCGGGGTCGAGGTCGGCGGGCGTGAGGTCGTCGTGCTGTGGGCCTCGCAGACCGGCAACGCCGAGGAACTCGCCGGTGCGGCGGCCGAGCGGCTGAACGCCGGCGGGCACCGGGCGAGGCTCGTCGGCATGGACGAGGCCGATGTGACCGCCCTCGCGCGCAGTGCCGATCTCCTCTTCATCACCAGTACGTTCGGCGACGGCGACGCCCCCGACAACGGCTCCGGCTTCTGGGACTCGCTCTCCGGGGAGCAGGCACCACGGCTGGACGGCGTGCGGTACGCCGTACTCGCGCTGGGCGACTCCTCGTACGACGACTTCTGCGGGCACGGGCGCCGACTGGACGCGCGGCTCGACGAGTTGGGGGCGGTGCGGATCACTCCGCGCACCGACTGCGAGCCCGACTTCGAACCGTCGGCGGACGCGTGGCTCGACCAGGTCCTCGACGTGCTGGACCCGAGCGCCACGAACGGCACCACGGGCACGGAGACCGAGCAGGAGCAGCGGGCGGGCGGTACGGCTTCCCCGGCCTCAACTCCCGTCCCCTCCCCTGCCGTCCGGTCCGCCAAGCCCGCCGCCTCGCCCGCCCGGCTCGTCGGCAACCGGCTGCTCAGCCTGCCCGGCGCGACCAAGGAGGTGCGCCGGTTCACCTTCGACACGAGCGGTACGGCACTGACGTACGAAGCGGGTGACGCGCTCGGGGTGCGGCCCGTCAACTCCACGTCCCTGGTGGCGGAATGGCTGGCCGTGACCGGACTGGACGCGTCAACCGGCGTGCGGGTGGAGGGAGTCGGTGAGTTCTCGCTCTCCGAGGCGCTGCACCGGCAGCTCGACATCACCCGGATCACACCCGACCTGCTGCGCTTCGTCTCCGAACGAGCCCGGGACAACCGCGAGTTGAAGAAGCTGATGCGGTCGGACAACAAGGACGGGCTGGCCCGCTGGTCGTGGGGTCGGCAGGCCGTGGACGTGGTCGCCGAGTACGGGGTGCGGGCGTCCGCACAGGAGTGGGTGACGGTGCTGCGGCGGATGCAGCCCCGGCTGTACTCCATATCGTCGAGCCCGCTCGTCGACCCGGCGCGGGTGTCGCTGACGGTGTCCGTGGTGCGGTACGAGAACCTGCACGGCCGGCCGCGCGGCGGGGTCTGCTCGCCCTTCCTGGCCGACGCTGGGCCGGACACTGCGGTGCCCGTCTTCGTGCAGCGCTCGCCGTACTTCAGGCCCCCCGGGGACGCCTCGACGCCGATGGTGATGGTCGGGCCGGGTACCGGAGTGGCGCCGTTCGTGGGGTTCCTGGAGGAGCGGCGGGCGCTCGGGCACGCGGCGCCGAACTGGCTGTTCTTCGGCGAGCAGCACCGCGCCACCGACTTCTACTACGAGGACGAGCTGGCAGACCTGGTCGCCGAGGGCACGCTGACCCGCCTGGACACCGCGTTCTCCCGCGACCAGCGCAACAAGGTCTACGTCCAGGACCGGATGCGCGAGCACGGGCCCGAGCTGTGGCACTGGCTCCAGGAGGGCGCCCACTTCTACGTCTGCGGCGACGCCTCCCGTATGGCCAAGGACGTGGACCGGGCGCTGAGGGACATCGCGGTGGCACACGGCGGTCTGAGCGAGGACGAGGCGGGTGTGTACGTGAAGCAGCTCATCGCGGCGAAGCGCTATGTGCGGGACGTGTACTGAATGACGCCATGACGCGAGGCCGTCCGAATCGACATAAATGACTACTGGCGGACATTCTTACCGGCCTCACACCGGACCCTTCACCTCCACCCGCGTGCGGCACACCGGGCACGATTACGTTCCGGTGTCGTGCACTTGGCAGAAGCAGCGCCGGACATCACGGCGAAGACGGCCCCTCCGCGATCCCGGGCCCCGGAGGCCGACTCCCCCGCGCAGTGGCATCGCGTCCTGACGCTGCTCGCGACCGTCAGCCTGTTCATCGGTACGCGGGCGGTGTGGACGCAGGCCGCCAGCCACCGGCCCGTCGTCGCCGCCGTCATCTCGCTCTGCTATCTGTCGATCCTGGCCTGCGGAGTACTGGCGCTGACCGTCCGCCGGACGCGTTCGCTCGCCCACGTCGACCTGTGTGTCCTGGTCACGGCCGTGACACTGACCCTGTGCACGTTCGCCCTGAACCACGGCGGCGGCGACGAGGGCGTCCTCACCGCGCAGGCCGCCCGCGAACTGGTCGCCGGGCACCCGGTGTACGGGCAGCCCTGGCCTTGGCTCTTCCAGCACAACCCCGACGTCGCCCTGACCCCGACGATGAACGGCGGCTACGACCTCACGTACGGCTACCCGCCCCTGGCCCCTCTGCTGACCGCGCCGTTCCTGTGGCTCGGGCACGGCGCGCTCGCGGCGACCGCGGTGACGACCGGGGCGCTGCTCGTCGGTGCGGTGACACTGTGGCGGCTGCTGCCGGTGCCGTGGCGGTCGGCGGCGACCATGGCGTGTCTGGGCTTCGGTTTCCTGCCGAGTTACGCGCGGCTCGGCTACCCGGCGATCATCGGGCTCGCGCTGCTCATCCCGGTGGTGGTGCGCTGGCCGCGGCTCGGTGCGGGCGGGCGGCTCGGGTGGGGCGGCCTCGCGCGGGCTGCCTGTCTGGGCGCGGCCTGCGCGGCGAAGCAACTGCCGTGGTTCCTCGTGCCGTTCCTGCTGGCCGGGATCTACGCCGTGCGCCGGGGTGAGCTGGGCGCCCGGCCCGCCGCCGGGGTGGTGCTGCGGATCGCCGGTACGGCGGTCACCGTATGGCTGCTGATCAACACGTACTTCGTCGTGAGTGAACCGCGCACCTGGGCGGGCGGGGTCGCGCTGCCGCTGACGCAGAACGCGACGATCCACGGGCAGGGCCTGGTGGGCGTAGCGCTGTACTACACCACCGGCAGCGACCGGCTGGCCTGGTACAGCCACGCGAGCATGCTGCTGACGGGGGCCCTGCTGGCGCTGCTCGTCCTGTTCGTGCGACGGCTCGGTCCGGCGGCCATGGTGCTGCCGTGGTGCGCCTTCTTCCTGGCGACGCGTTCGCAGGACGGCTACTACCTGCTGATGACCCCGCTGTGGCTGGCCGCCGCGGTGACCACGCCGGCCGCGTCGTTCGCCGGCGCGTGGCAGCCCCGGCCGCGCTTCCTGTCGGGTCCGCGCGGGCGTCCCGCGCTGGTCGCGACGGCCGCGCTGCTCCTCGTACCGGCGCTGGCGAGTGCCGCCGTGGCGGCGACGGGTTCGCCGCCGCTGCGGATGCGGGTGACGAGGGTGCTCACGGTCCGGCCGGGCGCCGTGTCGGAGCTGACCCTCCGGGTCACGAACGTGGACGACAGCGCCCTCACACCCCATTTCACGCTCACCACCGGTCAGGGCATGAGTCGCTGGTGGAAGGTGGTCCGGGGGCCGGCCACGCTGCCCGCCCGCGCGAGCGCCGTCTACCGGCTCCAGCCGCCCGGACCGGTGTTCCACGTGCCCCGGCGCCCTGGTACGCGGATCCGGCTGCGCGTCTTCACGGCGTCGCCGGACACGCTGTCGAGCATGGACGTCAGGCTGCCGGGCGAGCGGCCGTAGAGCCCTGCGGCCCTGCGGCACCGCCCCTCAGCTCAGGCGGGGGTGCGGCTGAAGCGGAGAGTAGCCGTGACCGTCGTAAGGCCGCGGATCATGCCCAGCTGGTTCCAGCCCAGGCCGAACTGGCCGCGGTCCACGGTGAACTCCGCGTCCAGGGTGAGCGCGTCGGCGCCTGCGTCGGTGAGGCGCGCGGTGAGGGTCGTGGGGCGGCTGATGCCGCGCACGGTCAGCTGACCGTTGACGTCGACCGTGTCGCCGTCGCGGAGTTCGGCGCCACGCACCGCGAAGGTGATCTCGGGGTGGTTCTCGGCGTCGAAGAAGTCGGCTCCGTGCAGGTGCTTGTCACGCTTGGCGTGCTTGGTGTCCAGGGAGGCGGCGTCCAGGGTCAGGGTGCCCGTGGCGGAGCCGTCGGGGAGGACCTCGCCACCGCCGCCGGTGATGGCGAAGGTGCCGTTGACGGTGACCAGGTTCCACATCGTCTTGTGCTTGATGGCGACGGTGGAGGCCGTCCGGTCGAGCTGCCACAGGCCGGTTTCCACGGCAACGGTCATGAAATGTCTCCTGACAGGAACGAGGGTCGTGCGAGTTGTGCAAGGTGTGCGAGTCGCGCGACCCGAGTCATCCAAAGTCATCCAAATTTGGATGATGGGGCGATGGCGCCACGCTAGCCTGTTATCCAAATATGAACAACCCATAGTGCAAAATTGGACGACCGGTAGAATCGACGGCATGGCCGCCCCTCCCGAACACTCCGCAGAGCTGACCCGATGTCCCACCGCGCAGGAGGGCGGGCTGCTCCCGGCCGAGCTACGGGGCTGGATGGTCCTGCTGGCCGCGACCGGGGCGATCGAGCAGCGGCTCGGCCCCGTCCTCAAGGACACGCTCGGGGTCTCCCACGACGAGTTCCTGGTGCTGTGCCTGCTCGCCGAACGGCCCGACGGCGGGCTGCGGATGACCCGCATCGCGGAGCTGCTCGGCCGCCCCAAGACCCGGCTCACCTACCAGATCGCCTGCCTCTCGCACGCCGGGCTGGTCACCCGGCGCTCGGTGTGCGGCGACAAGCGGGGCGTCGAGGTGGCCCTCACCGACAAGGGCCGCCGCGTGTTCACGGAGGCCTCTCCGACGCTGGCCGACACCGTCGGCTCGGGGCTCGCGGAGATCGGCCCCGAGGAACGCGAGACGATGTGCGGGCTGCTGCCGGAGAACCCGGAGCGGGCGGACGCGGGCAGGGAGAAGCGGTGAGCTCCCTGCCGCGTCCCCCGCGTCAGGCGGCCAGCACCGCCGGCGGGTGCTCGTTCGCGACCTCGGACGCGGACTCCGGCGCCGCCTGACTCTCGGCCTCCGTGAGCAGGTCGACGAGGGTCGCGCGGGCCCGGGCCACGCGTGAACGCACCGTCCCCACCGGGCAGTCGCTGACCTCGGCCGCCTCCGCGTAGGGCAGCCCCATCAGTTGCGTGAGGACGAACGCCTCGCGCCGCTCGTCGGGCAGCGCGGCCAGCAGGTCGAGGAGCGCGACCCCGTCGTCGAAGCCGGGCAGCCCGCGCGGCTGAGCCAGTTCGACGGTCAGCCGCCAGTCTTCCGTGTCGCACAACCGGGGCCGGGCGGCGGCGTGCCGGAAGCTGTCGATCACCGCGCGCCGCGCGATGGCCATCAGCCAGGAGCGTGCCGAGGACCGCCCCTCGAACCGGTGCAAACTGCCGAGCGCCCGCAGGAACGTGTCCTGGGCCAGGTCGTCGGCGGCCTGCGGATCGGCGCAGAGACGGGCGACGTACCGCACCACATCGCGGTGCAGGGCTCCGACGAAACGTTCGACGGCGACCGGATCGCCACCACGGGCGGCGAGCGCCCAGGCGGTTATCGACTCGTCGACCGAGAGGGCCGGGGAGGCCGGGAGGGTCGAGAGGATCGGGAGGGTCGGGGCGGGCAGTACAGGAGTGATCACCTGGTGTCCTTCTCGGATCATCCGGAATCCGGCAGGGCGGCCCACGCGACGCGGTGCGAGGCAGCACGACGCAAGGGCGGTGCGGTGCACGAGACGTCGTGGGCGCACGCCGCTACCGGCAGAGGGAGGACGGCCGTCCGTGAGGGTGGGTGCGGCCGAGGCCCGGGGCTCCCGCGGGGGCCGACACGGATCGCGTCGGTGCCACCTGGAGCGGTCCCGGGGAACCAGCTGTCTCAGACGACAGCGAGCCCTGTCGGCGGGCCCCGAGAGGTGATCACGTGGACGAGCGGGAGCAGCCGCGGCGCCCGGTCCGAGCCGCTGCGCCGCAGGTGCGGACGGGGGCGGTCCGGCGTCGCGGGCAGCGCGAGCGCCAGCCGCAGCGGAGCCGCCAGCCGACCGGCCACCGCCCGCAGGATGCGGAACGCGGCCCGCTCGCCGTACGCCAGCCACAGACCGCACAGCAGCGCGGCGAGCGTGTGGGCGGCGAGCATGCCGTACGAGGACGACAGGACGTCCATGCCATGGCCGCCGTGGGCCAGGTGACCCACGCCAGCGCCCATGTCCATGCCCATGCCGGTGACTGCGCTGGTGCCGGCCATGTCCATGGAGTCCATCGCCATGCCCGCTGAACCCGCACCCGCGTCCGCGCCCGTGCCCGTCCCCGTGCTCCGGGTGAGCGAGAACGCCGAGTGGAGCGCGCCCTGGGCGACGACCACCACGCCCACGACCAGCGGGAGTCCGCGCTCGCGGCCGGTCAGGCACCAGCCCGCGCCGCCCGTGACCAGGGCCCCGGCTGCCAGCGTCCACCAGGCGACGGCGGATCCGGACATCAGCACATGGCCGAGGGCGGCGAGCAGCACACAGACGGCCGCGAACACCGCGGCCCGTAGCGTGCGTGCACCCCACCCGGCAGTCATGACGGCTCTCATCCTCCTGTCCGGCGCTCGAACGTCACCGGTAGGTACGCAAAGTACCGATCAACGGTTCGACGGGGTACCCCCGGCCGGTCGGCGGGGTTCCTCCGGACACCCTGCAGATGCTCCGTCCGACCTGCGAGTTCCCAGTCCGGAGGCATGAAGGGGAACGCTTCCCCGCCGAACTCCGGCCCCCGCACTCAGATCGAACCCACAGATCCTGTCAGCACCGCCACCGAATCCCGGGCGCTTTTTGAACACGTTCAAATATTTGCGCTACTCTCTCACCAACACGTTCCAAGCCCTAGGGGGAGCCGTGAAGGTAGTCATACCCGGAGGAACCGGTCAGGTGGGTGGCATCCTGAACCGAGCGCTCACCGCCGCGGGTCACGACGTCACCGTCCTGACCCGACGGCCGGCGCACGACCGGGAGATCGGCTGGGACGGCGAGACCCTGGGCGCCTGGTCCGAGGCGGTCGACGGCAGCGACGTCGTGATCAACCTGGCGGGCCGCAGCGTCAGCTGCCGCTACACGCCCGCCAACCTGCGGGCCATGATGGACTCGCGCGTGCACTCCGCCCAGGTCGTCGGCGAGGCGATCGCAGGCGCCGCGCGGCCTCCCCGGCTCTGGCTCCAGATGAGCACCGCCACGGTCTACGCCCACCGCTTCGACGCCCCGAACGACGAGGCGACCGGCGTCATCGGCGGCGCCGAACCCGGCGTACCGGACTACTGGGCCTACAGCGTCGACATCGCCAAGGCCTGGGAGAGGGCCCAGGAGCAGGCGGCGACCCCCGCGACGCGCAAGGTCGCCCTGCGGACAGCCATGGTGATGAGCCCGGACCGCGGCGGCGTCCTCGACGTCCTGCTGCGGCTGGCCCGGCTCGGCCTCGGCGGCCCGGTCGCGGGCGGCGCGCAGTACGTGTCCTGGATCCACGACCACGACTTCGTACGAGCCGTCGAGTTCCTGGCCGACCGGGACGACCTCACCGGCCCGGTGAACCTCGCCGCTCCCCACCCCCTTCCGCAGCGCGCGTTCATGCGCGCGCTGCGCGCCGCGTGGGGCGTTCCGGTGGGTCTGCCCGCGACGCGGTGGATGGCGGAGCTGGGCGCGTTCGCGCTCCGCTCGGACACCGAACTCCTGCTGAAGAGCCGCCGTGTCGTTCCCGGCAGGCTGCTCGACGCGGGCTTCACCTTCGAACACGCCGAGTGGCCGGAGGCCGCCGCCGACCTCGTACGCCGGGTGCGTGCCAGGGCGGGGACGAGCGGCGGAACCCCGGACGCGACTGTCGCCAACGGCCGGTCCGTGCGCTGACGGCGGACAGCCGACAGCGGCCCCGCCGAGG
Organism: Streptomyces sp. SID12488; assembly: GCF_010548275.1. Lineage (GTDB taxonomy): Bacteria > Actinomycetota > Actinomycetes > Streptomycetales > Streptomycetaceae > Streptomyces. Next base: position 156,291 of record NZ_JAAGLT010000013.1, on the reverse strand, counting down.
AGCCGCCGTGGAGTCGCGCAAGTGACCCCTGGTGCGTGGGCCGTCGAGGGCGAGGGGGAAGCTGGTCACGACCAACTCTCCCTGGAGGTACGTGAGATGACGAGCCGTCTGCCACGCCGTACGGTGCTGGGCGGAATGATCGGCGGTGTGGCGCTCGCCGCCGCCGGCACGGGGGCCGGATCCGCACTGGCCGCAGGACGAGCACCGGGCGCCGCCGGACAGGCAGCCGGCCCGGAGCCGTACGTGCCGGTGGCCGTGGGCGCCGGGGGCGGGCCCGCCGGGACGGACCGGGTGCATGTCCTGAAGGTCGGCCCCGGCACGGCGACCACCGTCCTCGTGCTGGTACCCGGCATGTTCGGGGCGGCCAACGACTTCCGGCTGCTGGCCCGTGACCTGGTCGCGGCCGTGCCCGGGTTGCAGGTGTGGGCCCTCGACCGCCGGGAGGAGAACCTCGCCGACCGGACGGGATTCACGGGCCCGGACCCCCTCTCCTACTATCTGGGCGGCCACTACCGCACCCAGGACCCGGCAGCCTCCCCCTTCGCCGCGCGCTGGGGCCTGCCCCTGACGCTCGCCGATCTCCGGGCCGTCGTCCGGTCGGCGGGGCGCGGTGGCCGGCGGGTGGTGCTCGGCGGGCACTCCTGGGGAGCGACGACCGCGATGGCGTACGCGGCCTGGGACTTCGACGGCTGCCCCGGCTACCGGGACCTCGCCGGGCTGGTGGCCGTCGACGGCGGGGTGCTCGGGGCCTTCGACGGGACGGGCGACCCGGTCCACGACTCGCCGGAGGAGGTACGGGAGCGGCTGGCGGCCATCGACGCCGGGGCGGTCTTCGACCTGACCCTGAGCGGTGTGGGGCTCGGCAGCCGCGCGGAGAGCACCCAGATCTGGTACCAGCTCGCCGGCCACTACGCGCTCCACGACCCCGACGGCACCTCGGTCCTCCAGCCCCGTCTGCCCGACGCCCTGCGCCTGCCGTACACCGTCACCAACGCGGCCCTGCTGGGCTTCTTCGTGGACGCCGGCTTCGGTTGGCCGAACGCCATCACCGTGCACTCGGGACACCTCGCCGACAGCGGGGACGTACGCGGCTGGGTCGACGCCGGGATCACACCGATAGGCCGGGTCGCGGCGGCGTACGCCGGTCCGGTGCCGACCGTGTGGGAGTGGTACTGGCCCGCCCGGCTCTCCGTCGACCTCGACGTCGCGGACGCCTACACCGACACCCCGCTCACCCGCTCCCTGGGCCTGCGACTGCACCACGCCGACCGTCTCGACGTACCGCTGTACGCCTTCGGGACGAGCCAGGCCAAGGGCACGATCGAGGAGGCGGCGCGCAGGGTGGTGGCCGGTTCCCGTATCCCGTACGCCACTTACGAGACGGACACCGGCATGAACCACCTCGACCCGCTCTTCGCGGCCCCGGGCCACAACACCCTGACGCGGACACTGGCGGAGTTCCTGAAGGGGCCGGCTGCCCGCTGAGGAAGGAAGCCTGCCCGGCCGGTTCCCCGCGAGGAACCGGCCGGCCCCCGAGCTCCGGGTGCCGGCGCCTGGGACACGGAAGGGGCCGACAGCACGCTCCTGATGAGTGCTCTGTACACCGTGGGCAGCGGCACCCCGGGCAGACTGCTCGCCGCGCTGCCACCCCTGGCCGTCATCGAGGCGCACGTGGGTGTCTGCCCGGTCGGCCGGACGACGTTCGAGGAGATCACCCGCGAGGAGCCCGGTCAGCAGATCCTCCTGGACCGGGTACTGGACCTGATGCTCATCACCGCCCTGCGCGCCTGGTTCACCCGCCCCGGCGCCCAGGTCCCCGCCTGGTACCGGGCGCACGGCGACCCCGTGGTCGGCCCCGCCCTGCGGATGCTGCGGAGCGACCCCGCCCACCCGTGGACCCTGCCGGCCCTGGCAGCGAGGACCGGCGTGTCCCGGGCCGGCCTGGCCCGCCGCTTCGCCGCCCTCGCCGGACAGCCGCCCATGACCTACCTGAGGAAACGGCGCCTGGCTCTGGCCGCCGACCTCCTGCGCGAGCCCGACGCCACGCTCGCCAAGGTGGCGGACCACGTCGGCTTCTCCAACGCCTTCGCTCTCAGCGCCGCGTTCAAACGGGAACACGGCGTCAGCCCGAGCGAGTACAGAACAAGCGTCACATGAGCCCCACGGAGCGGTGACTCAGGCGCCTTTTGCGGCCGGCTCCAGGATCGCGACACACTCCACGTGATGGGTCATCGGAAACAGGTCGAAGGCCCGCAACGTCCGCACCCGATACCCTCCCTCCCGGAAGTACCCCAGATCCCGCGCCAGCGCCGCCGGGTCGCACGCGACGTACGCGATCTTGCGTGCCCCAAGCTTCACCAGCTGCTCGACCGTCTTCCGGCCGGCCCCCGCGCGCGGCGGGTCCAGGACGATGAGGTCGACCTCGGTGATACCGGTGCGCGGCAGCACCGCCTCGACCTTGCCCTGTTCGATGCGGACGCGATCGAAGGCGGCGAGGTTGTGCCGGGCGTCCTCGACGGCGCGCTTGCCCGACTCGATGCCGAGGACCGCGCCCTTGTCGCCGATCCGGTCGGCGAGGGCGCCCGCGAAGAGGCCGACGCCGCAGTAGAGGTCGAGGGCCATGTCGCCCTTGCGCGGGAGCAGACCCTGCATGACCGCCTTCGTCAGCATGTCCGCCGCCGCCGGGTGGACCTGCCAGAAGCCACCGCTGCCGACCCGGTGTGTACGGCCGTCGGCGCGCTCACGGACGAAGCCGCGGCCGTGGACCCGGTGGATGCCGCCGTCGTGCTCCTCGACCCGCATGACGGAGACGGGCTTGTCGAGCTCGACCAGGGGCAGCCGGGCGCCCGGCTTCGGCTCCAGGATTACCATGCGGTCCTGGGATCCGGTCGCGGCGATCACGTCGACGGACTCCATGCCGGACCAGTCGTGCTTCTCGATGCCCAGCTCGCTGACGCCGGGCGCCGCGATCATGCAGTGCTCGATCGGCTCGACCTCGTGCGAACGGTGGTGCCGCAGCCCGGCGTTGCCGTCCGCGTCCACCGCGTACTGGACCCTCGTACGCCACTGGGGCACCTCGCCCGGCGGCAGTTTGTCGCCCTCGGCCGGCATGACCGTGCCGTCCCAGCCGGCCTCCTCGGGGGTCAGACCGGCGAGTCGCTGCAGCTGTTCGGTGATGACCTCGCCCTTGAGGCGGCGCTGGGCTCCCGGCTTGGCGTGCTGCCAGTCGCAGCCGCCGCAGCGGCCGGGTCCGGCGTACGGACAGGGGGCCTCGACCCGGTCCTTGGACGCCGTCAGCACCTCCACCGCGTCGGCGCGCAGGAACCGCGCCCCTTCCTCACCGTCCGTCACCCTGGCCACGACCCGCTCACCGGGCAGCGTGTGCCGGACGAAGAGCACCTGTCCGTCGTCCGTACGGGCGACACAGTGGCCGCCGTGGGCGACGGGACCGACCTCGACCTCGTACTCCTGCCCCGCCAGCGATTTCTTCGGTTCTGCCTGCATGGCGGGGTGACTCCAGGGGAGAGAAAAGGGAACGGCCGGACAACAGCCCACCAGTCTACGTGGGTGCCGCCCGACCACTCACCACAAGCCTTTACCAGACGTGGTCACCGACAACCGACAGCCGTCAGTTCTTCGAGCTCGGTTCGTGTGTCCGCTCCTGGGCCGGCCCGCGCCGGACGGATCCGGGCGCGTTCCAGTCCTGCCGCTTGCGGGCCCGCTTCTTGGCCACCTCGGACGACTCGAGCTGGTAGGGCACCGACGTCACCATCACGCCCGGCGTGAACAGCAGGCGCCCCTTGAGCCGCAGCGCGCTCTGATTGTGCAGCAGCTGCTCGTACCAGTGGCCGACCACGTACTCCGGGATGATCACGGACACGACGTCGCGCGGCGACTCCCGGCGCAGCCCCTTCACGTACTCGATCACGGGCCGGGTGATCTCCCGGTACGGCGAGTCGAGCACCTTCAGCGGGACGGTGATCCCCCGCCGCTCCCACTCCTCCTGGAGCGCCTTCGTCTCCGCCGGGTCGACGTTGACGCTGAGCGCCTCCAGCGTGTCGGAGCGCATCAGTTTCGCGTACGCGAGCGCGCGCAGCGTGGGCCGGTGGATCTTCGAGATCAGGACGACCGAGTGCACCCGGGACGGCCGTACGCTGTCGTCGCTCGGGCCTTCCGGGGCGGCGATCTCCTCGGAGACCCGGTCGTAGTGCTTACGGATCGCCGTCATCACCGCGTAGAAGATCACCATGCCGAGCAGCGCCACCCAGGCGCCGTGCGTGAACTTCGTACCGAGTACGACGACCAGCACCAGCCCGGTGAAGAAGGCGCCGAAGGTGTTGATGGCGCGGGAGCGGACCATCTGCCGGCGCTTCGTCTGGTCCTTCTCGGTGGCCAGGTGGCGGTTCCAGTGCCGGACCATGCCGGTCTGGCTGAGCGTGAAGGACACGAACACGCCGACGATGTACAGCTGGATGAGGCGGGTCGAGTCAGCCCCGTAGATCCACACCAGCAGGATGGCGGCGCCGGCGAGCAGCACGATTCCGTTGGAGAAGGCGAGCCGGTCGCCGCGCGTGTGCAGCTGGCGCGGGAGGTAGCGGTCCTGCGCGAGGATCGAACCGAGCAGCGGGAAGCCGTTGTACGCGGTGTTGGCGGCCAGGAAGAGCACCAGCGCGGTGGCGGCGGCGAGCAGGATGAAGAAGAAGCTGCCGTCACCGAACACGGCCTCGGCGACCTGCGAGATCACCGGGTTCTGGACGTAGCCGGAGCCGACCTCGACGCCCTTGTCCAGCAGGTCGTGCGCGGGGTTCTCGGCCATCCGCACCTTGGTGGTCATGGCCAGCACGATGATCCCGCAGAACATCGTGACGGCGAGGATGCCCATCGCCGCGAGCGTGCTCGCCGCGTTCTTGGACTTGGGTTTACGGAAGGCCGGCACACCGTTGGAGATGGCCTCGACGCCGGTGAGCGCGGCACAGCCGGAGGAGAAGGCGCGCAGCAGCAGGAACACGAGTGCGAACCCGGCCAGTCCCTGGTGTTCGGCCTTGATCTCGTACCCGGCCGTCGGCGCGCGCATGTGGTCGCCCAGCACCAGGCCGCGGTACGCGCCCCACGCGATCATGATGAAGACGCCCGCGACGAACACGTACGTCGGAATCGCGAACAGCTTCCCGGACTCCTTGACGCCCCGCAGGTTCATCAGCGTCAGCAGCACGATGACGGCGACCGCGCAGAACACCTTGTGCTCGACGACGAAGGGGACGGCGGAGCCGAGGTTCTCGATGCCGGAGGCGATGGACACGGCGACGGTCAGCACGTAGTCGACGAGCAGCGCGCTGGCGACCGTGAGGCCGGCCTTGGGGCCGAGGTTGGTGGTCGCCACCTCGTAGTCGCCGCCGCCGCTCGGGTAGGCGTGCACGTTCTGGCGGTAGGAGGCGACCACAGTGAACATCAGTACGACGACAGCGAGCGCGATCCACGGGCTGAAGTGGTACGCCGACACGCCCGCGATCGACAGGACCAGCAACACTTCCCCAGGGGCGTAGGCCACGGAGGAGAGGGGGTCGGAGGCGAAGACGGGGAGAGCGATGCGCTTCGGCAGGAGCGTTTCGCCGAGCCGATCACTGCGCAGTGCGCGCCCGATCAGGATCCGTTTGGGCACGTCGGTCAGTTTGGACACGGACAGGATCGTAAGCTCCCCGCCTTGCTCTGGGCACATCCGGGTGAAAACCCGACGGTCCGCCGAGTGAAATCCCGGCATCCGAGACAGGCGAACACCCCTGGGACCGCGTCCTCATGGCTATATGACGAAACCACAGCACCCCTTATGTCATCTTTAGCCAGCTTTCCGGCTTCCTCTCGCTCCTCTCGCTTCCTCTCTTGCCCGGGAGACCCCATGCCGCAACTCGCCGCGGAGCTGATCGGCGCCGCTCTCGCACTCGTCGTCCTCGTCCTGCTGACCGTGGCCAGCGTGCGCAGCATCAGCCGCAGGTAGACGGCCCGCGGGTACACACGGAGTGCACACGGGGGTGCCCTGCGGCCACCGTGCGTGTATAGCTTGGGCAGGGGTCTGAGACCCTGTTCAAGCCAAGTCGACAACGGCGGGCTTCGACATCGGATCGGAAGGACGGTCGTGCACATCGTCATCATGGGCTGCGGCAGAGTGGGTTCCGCTCTCGCGCAGACCCTGGAGCAACAGGGGCACACGGTCGCCGTGATCGACCAGGACCCCACCGCCTTCCGACGACTGGGCTCCGGGTTCGGCGGCCGTCGTGTCACCGGGGTCGGTTTCGACCAGGACACCCTGCGCGAGGCTGGTATCGAGGACGCCGGCGCGTTCGCCGCCGTCTCCAGCGGCGACAACTCGAACATCATCGCCGCCCGGGTGGCCCGCGAGATGTTCGGCATCGAGAACGTCGCGGCCCGTATCTACGACCCGCGCCGGGCCGAGGTCTACCAGCGGCTGGGCATCCCGACCGTCGCCACGGTCCGCTGGACGGCCGACCAGATGCTGCGCAGGCTGCTGCCGTCCGGTGCGGAACCGCTGTGGCGCGATCCCACCGGTGGCGTCCAGCTGGCCGAGGTGCACGCGTCGTCGGCCTGGGTCGGACACAAGATCAGCAAGATGCAGGACGAGACCGGCGTACGTGTCGCCTTCCTCACCCGCCTGGGCGAGGCGGTTCTGCCCACCTCGCAGACGGTGCTGCAGGAGGGCGACCTGGTGCACGTGATGATGCGTACGGACCACGTCGAGAAGGTCGAGGCGTCTTTCGCCGAGGGCCCTGAAGAGGAGGCCGGTCACTGATGAGAGTCGCCATTGCCGGTGCCGGTGCCGTCGGCCGCTCGATCGCGGGCGAGCTGCTGGAGAACGGCCACGAGATCCTGCTGATCGACAAGGCCCCCACGGCCATCTCGGTCGAGCGGGTCCCCCAGGCGGAGTGGCTGCTGGCCGACGCCTGCGAGATCACCTCGCTGGACGAGGCGGCGTTGCAGCGCTGCAACGTCGTGATCGCCGCGACGGGCGACGACAAGGTGAACCTGGTCGTGTCCCTGCTCGCGAAGACGGAGTACGGCGTTCCGCGCGTCGTCGCCCGCGTCAACAACCCCAAGAACGAATGGCTGTTCACCGAGGCCTGGGGCGTGGACGTGGCGGTCTCCACTCCCCGTCTGATGTCGGCCCTGGTCGAGGAGGCGGTGAGCGTCGGCGACCTGGTGCGCCTGCTCCGGTTCAGCCACGGCGACGCGAACCTGGTCGAACTGACCCTCCCCCCGGAGTCGGCGCTGGCCGGCACCCAGGTGGGCGACGTGGAGTGGCCGGACGACACGTCCCTGGTGACGATCATCCGCGGCTCCCGGGTCCTCACCCCGACCCGCGAGGACTCCCTGGAAGCCGGCGACGAACTCCTGTTCGTAGCCGCCCAGGCCAGGGAGGAACAACTGGAGGACCTCCTGTCGGTACGCAAGGAGGAAGCCCCGAGCTGACCGACGCTTTTCAGCCCGTCCGGCGTTTGAGGACGAGGCCGTCCAGGCCGAAGGGGGGTCTGGGGGCGCAGCCCCCAGAGATGGGGCACGGGTAGGGGCGGCGGGGGCGAAACACCCCGACGCCCGCTCCCACTGTTCGACTCCCCTACGCGGAACCTACTCGGAAGAGGAAGCCGCAGCCTTCCGCTCCTCAGCCGCCCGCTCCTCCGCCTCCATCTCCGCGAACACATCGATCGGCGCCGGCGCCTTCGCCAGGAACACCCACGTGAGCCACACGGCCAGCAGGAACGGCGGAATCTTCAACGCCACCAACACCCACCCGAGCGACGCCGTGTCGGCCCACAGGTACAGCGGGAAGAGAATCGCGCACTTGGCGAGCAGGATCAGCCCCCACGCCCAACTGGCCTTCGTGTACGCCTTCTTGCGCCCCGGATTCCGCGTACGCCAGGAGAGGTTCTCCTTGAAGACCGGGCCGAGGATCAGCCCGAGCAGCGGAACACCGGCCAGCGTCGTGATGATGTACGCCAGCGCCAGCCCCAGCGTGTAGAACATGCCGGGCAGATAGAAGTTCTTGGCGTTGCCCGTAAACATCGCGAAGAAGACACCGAAGGCGACACCGAACACACCGCTGAAGGCGTGCTTGACGGTGTCCTTCATGACGAGGCGCACCACGACCAGCAGCACCGAGACACCAAGGGCCGCGATGGCCGACGAGTGCAGGTCCTTGTTGATCGTGTAGATCGTGACGAAGAGCAGCCCCGGCAGGACCGTCTCGATCATGCCCCGCAGACCGCCGAACGCCTCGAAGAGCGCGGCCTCGGTCACCGCCCTGGAATCGTGCTGGGCGTCTTCGGTCGGCTTGTCGAGCGACGTCACCGGCTACTCCCGTCCGAGAGGTCTCAGTTCGTATTTCGGATTGAACAGCACACGGCGGCCCCGGCTCATCGAGATCCGCCCCGACGCGATCAGCTTGCGCCCCGGCTCTATCCCGACGATGGAACGCCTGCCGAGCCACACCACGTCCAGCGCGGCCGAACCGTCGAAGAGCTCGGCCTCCAGGGCCGGAACCCCCGCCCTCGGCCGCAGCGTGACCGTGCGCAACGTACCAGTAACCGTCACTATCTGTCGGTCGTGGCAGTCACCGATACGCGTACAGCCCGCGGTCTCGGTGTCCTCGCGCAGCTCCTCGGACTCCAGGTCCTCCTGCGACGAGGAGAGCCGGTCGAGCATGCGCCGGAACCGGCCCACCGGCTTCTCGGAACGAGGAACAGCACTCATACCTGAAGCGTACCGGCGCCCACCGACACCGACGTACCCCGGGACCATGCCTCCCTGAGGACAGCCCTACCGCTCGAACCGGTACCCCATCCCGGGTTCGGTGACGAAGTGCCTCGGATGCGAGGGATCCGCCTCCAGCTTGCGCCGCAGCTGCGCCATGTACACGCGCAGATAGTTGGTCTCCGTCCCGTAGGACGGCCCCCACACCTCCTGGAGCAGCTGTCTCTGGCTGACCAGCCGTCCCGTGTTGCGCACGAGCACCTCCAGCAGATGCCACTCCGTGGGCGTCAGCCGTACGTCACGTCCGCCGCGGTGGACCTTCTTCGCGGCGAGGTCGACGGTGAACTCGTCGGTCTCGACCATGACGTCGTCCTCGGCGCTCCCGGTGGGCTCGGCCCGGCGGACCGCGGCCCGCAGCCGGGCCAGGAGTTCGTCCATGCCGAAGGGCTTGGTGACGTAGTCGTCGGCGCCCGCGTCGAGCGCCTCGACCTTCTCGTCGGACGAGTGCCGGGCCGACAGCACCAGGATGGGCACCCGTGTCCAGCCGCGGAGCCCCTTGATCACCTCGACGCCGTCCATGTCGGGCAGTCCCAGGTCGAGCACGACCACGTCGGGATGGCGGGCGGCGGCGAGTTCGAGGGCGGTGGCACCGTCGTGGGCCGCGTCGACCTCGTACTTGCGTGCCCTGAGGTTGATCACGAGGGCACGCACGATCTGCGGCTCGTCCTCGACCACCAGCACCCGGGTCATGAAACCTGCCTTTCCGACTCCGCCGCCGCTGTCCCTGCCGGCCCTGTCCCTACCGCCGCTGTCGGCACTTCTGTTCCCGTTTCCGTCGTCCCCGCCCCACCACGCCGCAGGAACTCATCCCCTGCGCCCGCCGTCGCCGCCCGCACCGTGAGCACCATGCTCAGCCCGCCCCCAGGCGTGTCCTCGGCCCGCAGGGTGCCGCCCATCGCCTCGGCGAACCCCCGCGCCACCGCGAGCCCCAGCCCCACCCCGGCCCCGCGCGGAGCGTCACCGTATCGCTGGAAGGGCTCGAAAATGCGGTCCTTGGCCTCGTCCGGCACCCCCGGCCCCCGGTCCACCACCCGCACCTCCACCCGCTCGGCGATGGCACTGGCGGCCACCAGCACCGTCTCCCCGTCCGGGCTGTACTTGACGGCGTTCTCGACCAGGTTGGCCACCGACCGCTCCAGCAGCCCGGGGTCGACGGCAACCATCGGCAGGGTCTCGGGAATGTCCAGCTCGACGCTGTCCTCGGGTACGCCGCCCAGCGCCATCGGCACCACCTCGTCGAGGTCGATCTCCCTGATCAGCGGGGTGACGGTGCCGGTCTGGAGCCGGGACATGTCGAGCAGGTTGCCCACGAGGTGGTCGAGCCGGTCGGCCCCGTCCTCGATGCCGGCCAGCAGTTCGGCCTGGTCCTCCTCGGACCACGCCACATCGTCCGACCGCAGCGACGAGACCGCCGCCTTGATCCCGGCCAGCGGCGTACGGAGGTCATGGCTGACAGCGGCGAGCAGCGCCGTGCGGATCCGGTTGCCCTCGGCGAGGGTACGGGCCTGGTCGGCCTGGGACTGGAGGCGCCGGCGGTCCAGCACCACGGCCGCCTGGGCGGCGAACGCGGCCAGCACACGCCGGTCGGCGGCGGGCAGTACCCGGCCGGACAGCGCGAGCGCCATGTGGTCACCGACCGGCATGTCCACGTCCGCGTCCTCCGGCCGCTCCACCGCCTGCCGGGTGCCGACGCTGCCCGCGCAGGTCCACGGATCGACGTCGGAGGCCCGCTCCAGCAGGGCCACGGACTCCATGCCGAAGGTCTCCCGGACCCGGTCGAGGAGGGCCTCCAGGCTGGTCTCGCCGCGCAGGACGCTGCCCGCGAGGAAGGAGAGGATCTCCGACTCGGCCCGCAGCCGGGCCGCCTGATGCGTGCGCCGGGCGGCCAGATCCACCACGGACGCCACCGACACGGCGACCCCGAAGAAGATCACGAGGGCGACGATGTTCTTCGGGTCGGCGATGGTCAGCCGGTGGTACGGCGGCGTGTAGAAGTAGTTCAGCAGCATCGAGCCGACCGCCGCCGAGGCCAGCGCCGGGTACAGGCCGCCGAGCAGGGCCGCCGCCACCGTGAGCGCCAGGAACAGCAGCATGTCGTTGGCGAGACCGAGGTCGACGGCGTTCAGCAGCAGCGCGAGGACCACCGGACCGGCCACGCCGACCAGCCAGCCCCACACGATCCGCGCCCGCCCGAGCCGGGCCCCCCGGGCCACGGGCAGCCCGCGGCCCTTGCCGGCCTCGTCGTGGGTGATCAGATGGACGTCGAGGTCGGGCCCCGAGTCCCGGGCCACGGTCGCGCCCACCCCGGGCCCGAAGACGTACTGCCAGGTCTTGCGCCGGGAGACGCCCAGCACGATCTGTGTGGCGTTCACGCCCCGCGCGAAGTCCAGCAGCGCCGCCGGGACGTCGTCCCCGACCACGTGATGAAACGTTCCGCCAAGATCTTCGGCCAGCGTGCGCTGAACGGCCAGCTCCTTCGGCGAGGCATTGGTCAGACCGTCGCTGCGGGCGACGTAGACGGCCATGACCTCGCCGCCGGCGCCCTTCTCCGCGAGCCGCGCGGCCCGCCGGATCAGCGTGCGGCCCTCGGGGCCGCCGGTCAGTCCGACGACGATCCGCTCGCGCGAGCCCCAGATCCTGGAGACCTGATGCTCACTGCGGTACTCGGTCAGGTACTCGTCGACCCGGTCCGCCACCCACAGCAGTGCCAGCTCCCGCAGAGCCGTCAGGTTCCCCGGCCGGAAGTAGTTGGCGAGAGCCGCGTCGACCTTGTCGGACTTGTAGATGTTGCCGTGGGCCATCCGCCGCCGCAGCGCCTGCGGGGACATGTCGACCAGCTCGATCTGATCCGCACGCCGGACCACCTCGTCGGGGACGGTCTCCTGTTGACGAACACCAGTGATCGACTCAACCACATCACCCAACGACTCAAGATGTTGAATGTTGGCAGTCGAGATCACGTCAATACCCGCGGCCAGCAACTCCTCCACGTCCTGCCAGCGCTTGGTGTTGCGCGAGCCGGGGATGTTGGTGTGCGGCAGTTCGTCCACCAGGGCGATCTGCGGCCGGCGGGCGAGCACGGCGTCCACGTCCATCTCGGTGAACACGGCTCCGCGGTAGGGCAGGTCCTTGCGCGGAATCTGCTCCAGCCCGTGGAGCATCACCTCCGTGCGCGGCCGGCCGTGGTGCTCCACGAAGGCCACCACGCAGTCCGTCCCGCGCTCGACACGACGGTGCGCCTCGGACAGCATCGCGTACGTCTTGCCGACGCCCGGTGCCGCACCGAGGTAGATCCGAAGCTTGCCGCGTCCCATGGCCTCATTGTCTTCCCGCGCCCACTGATTGCGCAGCGTCGACCTTACGTCCAACAATGTCGACAAAAGGGACGAGAAGCGGGCCGAGACAGGTCTTTGACGCAACCCTGACGCACCCACCGGCGAACGGAACACGGGCCGTACTCCTCGGTGAGGAGTACGGCCCGTGGCGTGAGAAGTGACGCGGCTAGCGAACCTCGGTGATCTCCGGTCCGCGCTGCAGCTGGCCCATGCCGCCACCGAAGCGGGAACCCGCCTCTTCCTCGACCTGCTGGACGCCCTCGGGCACCATCTGCGCGTCGTTCGGCAGTTTCAGGACGATCGGGTCGCGGGGCGCCATCGGCCCCTCGCCACGGACGACGACCGTGTCCCTGAAGATCTGCTCCAGGAGACCGGCGGCCTGCGGCTGCACGGCGCCCTGCCCGGAGATGACCCCTCGCAGGAACCATCGCGGACCGTCCACACCGACGAACCGTACGACCTGGAAACCGCCCGTGCCGTCCGGCAGTTGCACCGGCACCTGCGCCCGCAGCTCCCAGCCCAGCGGCCCCTCGACCTCGTCGACGATGCCACCCTGCTGGGTGATGCCGCTGGCGATCTCCTCGCGCACCTCGCCCCAGATGCCCTCGCGCTTGGGCGCGGCGAAGGCCTGGAGCTGCACGGCGCTGTCGCGCAGCACGACGGTCGCCGCGACGATCGCGTCACCCGCGACCTCGACACGCAGTTCCATGCCGTCGACCCCGGGCACGAACAGTCCGCCCAGGTCCACCCGGCCCTCGCCGGGCTCGCGCACCTCGGTGTCGTCCCAGGGCCCGTCGGGACGGGGCTCCGGCTCCAGCCGGACGCGCGCACGGCCGCCCGCTGCTTCGTCCGCCTCGGTATCGACGCTGTCGACGACCTGCTCGGCCTCGCCGGCCGCGTCCTCGGCGGCACCCTTCTTCTTGCGACGTCCGAACACGTCACTGTCCTTCCCGGTCGGCTACGACCGAAGCGTATCGATTCCCACCCGTTGTGCCGCTTACTGCGGCCTGATCGCTGTGACCGCTCGCACCGCCCACCGAGGCGTGACCGCCGGTGGACCCGAAGCCCCCCTCGGCCCGCGCCGAGCCTGGAAGTTCCGCGACCTCCCGGAAGCGGACCTTCTCGACCTGCTGGACGACCAGTTGGGCAATCCTGTCGAAGCGCTCGAATCGCACGGGTTTGTGCGGGTCGAGATTCACCACGATCACCTTGATCTCCCCACGGTACCCGGCATCAACCGTCCCCGGGGCATTCACCAGAGCGACACCGCACCGGGCCGCGAGGCCCGAACGAGGGTGCACGAAGGCCGCGTACCCGTCCGGGAGCGCGACAGACACCCCGGTGGGGAGAACAGCCCGTTCCCCGGGCGCCAGTTCGCACTCCTGCGTGGTCCGCAGGTCGGCTCCGGCGTCACCCGGCTGCGCGTACGCCGGAAGCGGTACGTCCGGATCGACGCGGCGGATGAGTACGTCCAGGGGCTCACGGCCCACGGGTGCGGGGCTCACGGGTTCACCTCGAATGCGCGGGCGCGCCGGATCTGGTCCGGGTCGCTCATGGCCGCCTGGATCTCCTCCGGGCGGCCGTTGTCGATGAAGTGCTCGACCTTGACCTCGATGAACAGCGCCTCGGCGCGCACCGCGACGGGCCCGTCGGGGCCACCGATGCGTCCGGTGGCGGTCGAGTAGATCTTGCGCCGGGCCACCGCGGTGACCTCGGCCTCCAGGTACAGCAGGGTGCCGACGGGCACGGGCCGGACGAACTCGGTCTCCAGCCGTCCGGTCACGGCGATGGTACGCAGCAGCCAGTTCAGCGAGCCGAGTGTCTCGTCCAGCGCGCTGGCGAGCACGCCGCCGTGGGCGAGGCCGGGGGCGCCCTGGTGGGCCTCCCGCACGGTGAACTCGGCGGTGACCGTGACACCGTCTCCGGCCCGGGCGGCGAGGTGCAGTCCGTGCGCCTGTCCGTCGCCGCATCCGAAACACTGTTCGTAGTGGGCACCGAGGAGCTCTCCGGGCGCGGGCGCGTCCGGGTGCCGCACGGGCGCCACGGCGTCGACGGGGGGCTTCAGAGCTGCGGAAGTACCACTCACAGCCGCAGACCTTACCCGCGAGTCGGCCGCCGACCGACACCATGCCAAGCTTGGCTCCATGCAGCATTCCGCCTCCCCGTACGAAGAACGCCTCACGGCCCCCCGCTCCTGGTGGCTGATCTCGTTCCTGGTCGGCGTCTCCTTCGCCCTGATCCTGCTCCCGTTCGGCACGCTGCCCCTGCTCGGCGGCCTGGTGGGCGGCACCGCGGTGGCCGCGGTGGCGGCGAGTTCGTACGGCTCGATCCGGATCCGGGTCGTGGGGGACGCGTTGATCGCGGGCGAGGCGAAGATCCCGGTGGCGGCCCTGGGCGAGACGGAGATCCTGGACGCGGAGGAGGCGCGTGCCTGGCGCACCTACAAGGCGGACACCCGTGCCTTCATGCTGCTGCGCTCCTACATCCCGACGGCGCTGCGCGTCCAGGTCACGGACCCGAAGGACCCCACCCCGTATCTGTACCTGTCGACGCGGGAGCCCGAACAGCTGGTGGCGGCAATCGAGTCGGCGCGGGCGGCTGTGCGCGACGCGGGCTGAACCGGCCGGAGCGGCGACTCGGCGCGCGTCGGCAAATTCTTCTTCGGCGGCGGGCAAAGACTTGCCCGCCGCACCTGTGTCCAGGGTCGCGCGCGCCTCTCCAAGCCCCTACTTCCCGAGTTCCTTCGGCCCGTCCCCGAGGCTCAGCGCGTCCGTGGGCGGCTCGAGCGGGGGCAGTTCCGGGAGCTGGTCCCAGGGGACCTGGAACGTGCGCAGGTCCTTGCGGATACGTTCCGCGAGCTTTCTGGTGTCGCGCCGGTTCATGACCGCGCCGACGGCGGCGCCCACCATGAACGGCATCAGGTTGGGCAGGTCCCGGATCATCCGCTTCATGATCTGCTGGCGCAGTTCACGCTTCATCTGGCCCCCGAGGGCCGAGTTGATCGTCGACGGCTTCGTCACGTCGATCCCGCGCTCACCCGACCAGGAGTTCAGGTACGCGGTACTGCGCTGCTTCAGGGTGCCCGGCGGCCGCACGCCGTAGACCTCGTGCAGTTCAGCGATCATTTTCAGCTCGATCGCGGCCACACCGGTGATCTCGGCGGCCAGCTCGGTCGGCATGGCCGGTGGCACCGGCAGCATCGCCGCCGCCCCGATGCCCGCGCCGACGGCTCCCGTCGCGCTCGCGGCGCCCACGACGAGCTTGTCCGCGAGCTGCTCCGGACCGAGACCCGGGAACTGCCGACGGAGAGTGGCGAGGTCGCGTACGGGGATACGCGGGGCGTTCTCGATGATCCGGTCGGTGAGGTAAGCCAGGCCCGCCCTCGCGCGGCTGCCGCCCTTGCGGACGCCTTCCCTGGCCTTCTCCCGGATCGTGGCCGCCCGTCCGGTGACGGGTGCGGAAGGCTCGGCCGGCACCGGGAGGTCATCCCCGTGGTCGGCCGGCCTGGCGGCCGGTTCGAGCGAGGCCGATCCTGTATCGGATGAGCCCCGCTCGTCGTCACGCACACCGGGGCCGTCCTGCGGCCCCTGGTCCGCTCCCCGCAGGGGGAAGCGGCGCTTCCAAGGTGGGGTCGAGCCTGTCACGGCCGACCCTTCCTCAGTCGCAGTCGCGGCAGATCGGCTGACCGTTCTTCTCGCGGGCCAGCTGACTGCGGTGGTGCACCAGGAAGCAGGTCATGCAAGTGAACTCGTCCTGCTGCTTGGGCAGTACCCGGACGGCCAACTCCTCGTTCGAGAGGTCCGCGCCGGGCAGTTCGAGGCCCTCGGCGGCCTCGAACTCGTCGACATCTACGGAGGAAGTCGACTTGTCGTTCCTCCGTGCCTTCAGTTCTTCAAGACTGTCCGAGTCGACGTCGTCGTCGGTCTTGCGTGGGGTGTCGTAATCCGTTGCCATGTCGCGCTCTCCCCCTCTGGGTGTCTGCGGTGTCTCAGCGCAGGTAACGCGTGAGAGGCCGGACTTGTGCCCGACCTGAGGCGGAGATTTTGCCTCACATCAAGGTCTGTTACTCAATCGACACCCAACCGGCCCCTCGGAGAGAGATCGGCATGGATGGCGATCGGGACCGTACACGGTCCGAATGCCATTCTTCAAAGGCCCCCACCGTGTACTTCCCGTGATCAAGACCTTCGAAAACCCGGATCTACCGGGCCTTACGACGACTTGTGCAATCACGGAGAGTGGATGGCCGTAAATTCGCCCTTGTGATCGATCACACACGAGGCCGCCGGGAGGGTACCCCGGAAATTCCGCGCAAAGCGAACATCCTCGCGTGTCGGCGACATGATCTCAGATCGGCAGGGCGACTCGCATCACGAGTCCACCTCCCTCACGCGGCAGGGCCGAGATGTGGCCGCCGTGAGCGCGCGCCACAGAGCGTGCGATCGATAGTCCGAGGCCCACACCCTTGTCACTGCCCGTACGCTCCGTACGCAGCCGCCTGAAGGGCTCGAAGATGTTGTCGATCTCGTACGCCGGGACCACGGGACCCGTGTTCGAGACAACCAGTACCGCCTGCCCGTGCTGGACCTCCGTGGTCACCTCGACCCAGCCGTCCTCCGCCACGTTGTACCGCACCGCGTTCTGTACAAGGTTCAGCGCGATCCGCTCCAGCAGTACGCCGTTGCCCTGGACGACCGCCGGATCGCGCTTCCCGCGCAACTCGACGCCCTTGGCCTCGGCCTCGGCATGTGTCTGGTCGACGGCCTGCTCGGCGACCTCGGCGAGGTCGACCGGTTTGCGCTCGATGATCTGGTTGTCGCTGCGGGCGAGCAGCAGCAGGCCCTCGACAAGCTGCTCGCTGCGCTCGTTGGTGGCCAGCAAGGTCTTGCCGAGCTGCTGGAGTTCCGGGGGCGCCGCCGGGTCGGACAGGTGCACCTCCAGAAGCGTGCGATTGATCGCCAGCGGCGTTCTCAGCTCGTGCGAGGCGTTGCCGACGAACCTCTGCTGTGCGGTGAAGGCCCGCTGGAGACGCTCCAGCATGTCGTCGAGGGTGTCCGCCAGCTCCTTCAGCTCGTCGTCGGGGCCGTCCAGCTCGATCCGGCGGGACAGGTCCGAGCCGGCCACCGCACGGGCGGTACGGGTGATCCGGCCGAGCGGGGTCAGGACCCGGCCGGCCATGGCGTAGCCGAAGGCGAAGGCGATCACGGCGAGGCCGAGCAGCGTGAGCAGGGAGCGGCTGAGGAGGTTGTCCAGGGCATGCTGGCGCTGCACGTTGACGCACTCGTTCATGGCTCTGTTGAGCTCTGCCGCAGTCGGCGAGGACGGGAAATTGCACACGTCGCTGCCTACCTGGCCGACGATGATCTTGAAGGGCAGGTCGCTGCCCACGTTCAGCGCGTTCGCCGCGAACAGGTAGATGATCGACAGCAGCAGGATGCCGGCGATCAGGAACATCCCCCCGTACAGCAGCGTGAGCCGTATGCGGATGGTCGGGCGCAGCAACGGGAACTGCGCCTGCGGCCTGCGGGGGTCCCAGGTGGGTTTCGGGGGTGTCTGGGGAGGTGCGGGTGTCGTTGCCACCGCTGATCAGATCCGGTAGCCGGAACCCGGCACGGTGACGATCACCGGCGGCTCGCCCAGCTTGCGGCGAAGAGTCATCACGGTCACCCGGACGACGTTGGTGAACGGGTCGGTGTTCTCGTCCCAGGCCTTCTCCAGGAGCTGCTCGGCCGAGACGACCGCGCCCTCGCTGCGCAGCAGCACCTCCAGGACGGCGAACTCCTTGGGCGCGAGCTGGACTTCCTTGCCGTCGCGGAAGACCTCCCGGCGGTTCGGGTCGAGCTTGATCCCGGCGCGCTCCAGGACGGGCGGCAGCGGCAGGCTCGTACGCCGGCCGAGGGCACGCACGCGTGCCGTCAGCTCGCTGAAGGCGAAAGGCTTGGGAAGGTAGTCGTCGGCGCCGATCTCCAGCCCCTCGACCCGGTCGCTGACATCCCCGGAAGCCGTGAGCATCAGCACGCGCGTGGGCATGCCGAGTTCGACGATCTTGCGGCAGACGTCGTCGCCGTGCACCAGCGGGAGGTCCCGGTCGAGGACGACCACATCGTAGTCGTTGACGCCGATGCGTTCCAGGGCCGCCGCGCCGTCGTACACGACGTCGACGGCCATGGCCTCCCGGCGCAGTCCGGTGGCCACCGCATCGGCGAGCAGTTGCTCGTCCTCGACGACGAGTACGCGCACGTCGTTTGTCCTTCCTCGGGGTCGCCCGCGGGCCGGGACGGCACGTTGGCGGAAACTTTTCCAGTGGTCAGGCCTCCATCCTGCCGCTTTGGGCCGTAAACCGGTTGTAAGAGGCCTCTGGACGATCACTGCGGGGCTCCTTCCCGGCCGACCGGAGTCGCTCCTGCCGACAGTGACGGAAGAAATCTTGGTGGGCGGAGGTTTCCTCTCCGGGGAGCGCGGGGAGGACGGCTTTACACCCCGCGATCACGCTCTGCGTGTGCCATGACACCTAGTGGTACAACGAACCGCTTTCCGCGGAGCGGGCGTGGGTGTCCGGCACCGTGGCCGCCCGGCAGGGCAACGCCGGGCATCCAGTTGGAGACGTGATCGCCCCTTCCGGACGGCACACCCCCGTGCCGTCGACCCACGACCCAGGACGAGGGGGCGCAGCATGGACGCATTCACCGCAGGACTTCTGCAGCGCATAAGGGCGACTGAGACCGACCTGACGCGGGCTCGCGACGAGGGCGACGACTTCCTCGTCGAGGTTGAAGAGGCCGACCTCGACGAACTGCGCCGCCTCGCCGCCGAACATGGCGTGGAGGTCGGCGCGGCCAGCGTCTGATCAGTCCGTAAGAGAGAAAAAGAGGAGCCCCGGCATCGATCCAGTGCCGGGGCTCACCTCTTTTTGCCCGTTCGCCTTAGGGGCGCCGAAGCCGGTTTCGAGACGCCGATCGCCTGACGACAGTGAACCTTGGTGGGCCCGCGCCGTTGCCTCAATCGGGGTTGGTGTGGTGGGGCCAATGTGCCCTTCGTCAGTCGTGCCAGGCTCCGAAGTCCTCCAGGAGGCGCTGAAGGGGTTCGAATACCCCGGGGGTGCCCGCGACCGTCAGATGGCGTGACGGGCGCTCTCCGGGGCGTCCACCGGTCAGCGCGCCCGCCTCCCGGGCGATCAGGTCGCCCGCGGCAACGTCCCAGGCGTTGAGACCGCGCTCGTAGTAGCCGTCCAGGCGACCCGCCGCCACGTCGCACAGGTCGACCGCCGCCGAGCCGCCACGCCGGATGTCACGCAGCAGCGGGATCAGTCGCCGGGCCACCTCGGCCTGGTGGGCCTTGACCTCGGCGACGTAGTTGAAGCCCGTCGACACCAGGGCCTGGTCCAGCGGCGGGGCCGGGCGGACGGCGAGCCGGCGATCGCCCTTCCAGGCCCCGGAGGCCCAGGCTCCCCCGCCGAGCACCGCGTGGAAGGTCTCGCCACGCATGGGCACCGCCACCACGCCGACGACGCGCTCGCCGTCCTGCTCGGCCGCGATGGAGACGGACCAGGTAGGCAGCCCGTACAGGTAGTTGACCGTGCCGTCGAGCGGGTCGATGACCCAGCGGATGCCGCTGCTGCCCTCTCTGGAGGCACCCTCCTCGCCGAGGAAGCCGTCGTCCGGGCGATGGTCGGAGATCACGTCGGTGATCAGCTTCTCCGCCGCGATGTCCATCTCCGTGACGACGTCGATGGGGCTGGACTTGGTGGCGGCGACCGCGAGGTCGGCCGGTCGGCCGTCCCGCAGCAGCTCCCCCGCGCGGCGGGCGGCCTCCTGGGCGAGCCGGAGCAGTTCGGGCAGCAGGGCGTCGCTCACAGGGGTCCTCACGCGTACGGGCTGTCGGCGCCCGCGGCGGCGGGCCTGGGGGCACGGGACGGGCAGCAGCCCACGGGGCACAGGTCGTGGCTCGCGCCGAGCGCGCCCAGGGCGCACGGCGTGATGTCCTGCCCGCTCTCGGTGGCCGCGCGTTCCAGGACGAGTTCACGGATCGCGGCGGCGAAGCGCGGGTCGGCGCCCACCGTCGCGGAGCGGCGCATGGGCAGGCCAAGCTCCTCCGCCTTTGCCTTGGCCTCCGTGTCGAGGTCGTACAGGACCTCCATGTGGTCCGACACGAACCCGATCGGCGCGATCACGACGGCCGGGGCCCCGGCGCCGTGCAGCTCCTCGACGTGGTCGCAGATGTCGGGCTCCAGCCACGGGATGTGCGGTGCTCCCGAGCGCGACTGGTAGACGAGCCGCCAGGGGTGGTCGACGCCGGTCCGCTCGCGTACCGCGTCCGCGATCAGCCGCGCGGTGTCCAGGTGCTGATTCACGTAGGCCCCGCCGCCCCCGTGGCCCTCGACGGGTCCGGAGGTGTCGGCGGACGCGGTCGGGATGGAGTGGGTCGAGAATGCGAGGTGCGCCCCGTCCCTGACGTCCTCGGGGAGTTCGGCGAGGGAGGCGAGCACGCCTTCGGTCATTGGCTCCAGGAAGCCCGGGTGGTTGAAGTAGTGCCGCAGCTTGTCGACCTGGGGCAGGTCGAGGCCCTCGGCCTCCAGGGCGGCCAGGGAGTCCGCGAGGTTCTCGCGGTACTGGCGGCAGCCCGAGTACGAGGCGTACGCGCTGGTGGCGAGGACGAGGACACGGCGCCTGCCGTCCTGGACCATCTCGCGCAGGGTGTCGGTCAGATACGGGGCCCAGTTGCGGTTGCCCCAGTAGACCGGCAGGTCCAGACCGTGATCGGCGAAGTCCTTGCGCAGGGCGTCCAGGAGGGCGCGGTTCTGGTCGTTGATCGGGCTGACCCCGCCGAACAGGAAGTAGTGCTGTCCGACTTCCTTGAGGCGTTCCTTGGGGATGCCCCGTCCACGCGTCACGTTCTCCAGGAACGGGACCACGTCGTCCGGGCCCTCGGGGCCGCCGAAGGAGAGCAGGAGCAGGGCGTCGTAGGGGGTGGCGTCGAGCGCATCTCGCATGGTTCCGATCCTGCCACCCCCCTCTGACAGCCGGGATCCCGGCCCGTCCCCGCGGGTGCGTTGGGTTCACCTGACTCGTAAGCTGTAACGGCTCCCTTCACGCCTTACCCGCGTATCCGTCACGCCTTACCGGATCGACCGGAGACTCCCGTGCCCAGCCCCTACCGCGCCCTGTTCGCCGCCCCCGGCTCCAGGCGCTTCACCGCCGCGGGGTTCCTCGGCCGGATGCCGATGTCGATGATGGGCATCGGCGTGGTCGCGATGGTCTCCCAGCTCACCGGCCGGTACGGGCTCGCGGGCGCCCTCGCGGCGACCATCGCCCTGGCCGCCGCGGTGGTGGGCCCGCAGATCTCGCGCCTGGTCGACCGGTACGGACAGCGCCGCGTGCTGCGTCCCGCGACGCTGTGCGCCCTGCTGGCCTCGGCCGGGCTGTTGCTCGCCGCGCACTTCGGGTGGCCGGACTGGGTGCTGTTCGTGTGCAGCGCCGGCATCGGCTGCGTACCGAGCGTCGGCGCGATGACCCGGGCCCGCTGGGCGGCCGTGTACCGGGACACCCCGCAGCTGCACACCGCGTACTCCTTCGAGTCCGTGGTGGACGAGGTCTGCTTCATCTTCGGGCCGATCATCTCGATCGGGCTGTCGACGGCGTGGTTCCCGGAGGCGGGACCGCTGCTCGCCGCCTGTTTCCTGGCGGCCGGCGTCTTCTGGCTGACGTCCCAGCGCGACACCGAGCCGAAGCCGCATCCGCCCGCGCAGCACAGGAGCGGTTCGGCGCTGCGCTCCCCCGGTCTCCAGGTCCTGGTGGTCACCTTCACGGCGACCGGGGCGATCTTCGGGGCCGTCGACGTGGTCACCGTCGCCTTCGCCGAGGAACGGGGTCACAAGGGCGCCGCGAGCGTCGTACTGGCCCTCTACGCGGCCGGCTCGTGCGCGGCGGGAGTCGTGTTCGGGCTGCTGCACCTCCCGGGAACCCCGGAACGTCGGTGGTTGCTGGGCGTATGTGCGATGGCCGTGAGTATGATCCCCCTCCTACTGGTCGGAAACTTGCCGTCTCTGGCCGTGGCGCTGTTCGTTGCGGGTCTGTCCATCGCTCCCACGATGATCACGACGATGTCCCTCATCGAACAGCACGTACCACGCGCGCAACTGACCGAGGGCATGACCTGGGTGAGCACCGGGCTCGCGGTCGGCGTCGCGCTCGGCTCCTCCGTGTCCGGCTGGGTCATCGACGCCGCCGGTGCGAGCGCCGGGTACGGGGTTCCGGTGGCGTCCGGGGCCGTCGCGGTCGCGGTCGGTTTCCTCGGGTACCGCCGGCTGAACAGACCGGCTCCGTGTCGGGGAGGCACCGTTGAACAGCACAGTGAGCGGCAAGAGCGGCACGTGGCGTAACTGGGCGGGCAACGTCACCGCCCGGCCCGCCCGGGAGGTCACGCCCGCTTCCGTGGAGGAACTTTCCGCGGCCGTGCGGGAGGCAGCCGCGGACGGGTTGAAGGTGAAGGCTGTAGGTACCGGGCACTCCTTCACGGCCGCCGCCGCCACGGACGGGGTGTTGATCCGCCCTCAACTGTTGACCGGCATCCGCAATGTTGACCGGGAGAACATGACGGTCACGGTCGAGGCGGGCACTCCGCTCAAGAGACTCAACATGGCCCTCGCCCGCGAGGGTCTGTCGCTCACGAACATGGGCGACATCATGGAGCAGACGGTCTCGGGCGCCACCAGCACCGGCACGCACGGCACGGGCCGTGAGTCGGGCTCGATAGCCGCCCAGATCAAGGGACTTGAGCTGGTGACGGCGGACGGTTCGGTGCTCGTCTGCTCCGAGAAGGAGAATCCGGAGGTCTTCGCCTCGGCCCGGGTCGGCATCGGCGCCCTGGGGATCATCACGGCGATCACCTTCGCCGTGGAGCCCCTCTTCCTGCTCACCGCCCGCGAGGAGCCGATGACCTTCGACAAGGTCACCAGCGCCTTCGACGAACTCTGGGCCGAGAACGAGCACTTCGAGTTCTACTGGTTCCCGCACACCGGCAACACCAACACCAAGCGCAACAACCGCAGCGCCGGCCCCGAGAAGCCGGTCAGCCGGATCAGCGGCTGGATCGAGGACGAGTTCCTCTCCAACGGTGTCTTCCAGGCGGCCCAGCTGGTCGGCCGGACGGTGCCCGCCACGATCCCGACGATCGCCCAGATCTCCAGCAAGGCCCTGTCCGCGCGGACCTACACCGACATCCCGTACAAGGTCTACACATCGCCGCGACGGGTGCGCTTCGTGGAGATGGAGTACGCCGTTCCGCGCGAGGCCCTGGTGGCGACGCTGCGCGAACTCAAGGCGATGGTCGACCGGTCGGACATGCGGATCAGCTTCCCGGTGGAGGTGCGCACGGCCCCCGCGGACGACATCACGCTCTCCACGGCCTCGGGCCGCGACAGCGCCTACGTCGCCGTCCACATGTTCCGCGGAACGCCCTATCAGGCGTACTTCACCGCCGCCGAGCGCATCTTCACGGCACACCAGGGACGGCCGCACTGGGGCAAGGTGCACACACGGGACGCCGAGTACTTCGACGGGGTCTACCCCCGCTTCGGGGAGTTCACCGCCCTGCGGGACCGGCTCGACCCTGAACGCCTGTTCCAGAACGACTACTTGCGCCGGATTCTCGGCGCGTAGCGAAGCAATCGACTCCGTTTCCGATGTTTACGTGAACCACGCTGCGCCCGAGGTCACGGAACCGGCGGGGGAACGGCCAACTCGCACTCTCCGGCTGGAATTGGGTGGCGTGCCAATCCACGCACGTGGCCCAAATGGAGTACTGTTGCGAGCCCTGGGTCCGGTCTCCCGCCTGGGCGTCCGGGACTTTCCAGGACGACCAAGAGGGGGCTCGTTGCACAGGGTGACGGAGTTTGTCACTTAGCGTTGCGAATAGATAACCGTGGCATAACGGCGATCTCGGGCCCACGCCCGACACGCCGGGCAACTCGGCAAGGTTGTGGCAGGCTGCACCCGGGCAGGCCACACTCGACTAGCGGAAGCAGCGACGCACGTGACGTCGGCAGGCACCACCCGGGAGGTCCCCATGCCCGAACTGCGTGTCGTGGCCGTCTCTAACGACGGCACACGGCTGGTGCTGAAGGCTGCGGACAGCACGGAGTACACGCTTCCGATCGATGAGCGTCTGCGCGCCGCCGTACGCGGCGACCGTCCCCGCCTCGGCCAGATCGAGATCGAGGTGGAGAGTCATCTCCGCCCCCGCGACATCCAGGCACGCATACGTGCCGGCGCGTCCGCGGAAGAGGTGGCGCAGCTCGCCGGGATTCCGGTGGACCGCGTACGCCGCTTCGAGGGCCCCGTGCTGGCCGAGCGAGCCTTCATGGCCGAGCGGGCCCGGAAGACTCCGGTCCGTCGGCCCGGTGAGAACGCCGGTCCACAGCTCGGCGAGGCCGTGCAGGAGCGGCTGACGATCCGTGGCGCCGACAAGGAAACCGTCCAGTGGGACTCCTGGCGCCGCGACGACGGCACCTGGGAAGTCCTCCTGGTCTACCTGGTGGCCGGCGAACCGCACTCGGCGAGCTGGACGTACGACCCGCCCCGGCGGCTCGTCCAGGCCGTCGACGAGGAAGCCCGCTCGCTGATCGGCGAGTCGGACGACCTCTCGGCGCCCGAGCCCAGCTTCCCGTTCGTACCGCGCATCGCCCGGCTGCCTCGCGACCGCCCGCTGGACCGTCCGGCCCTGCCCGCGCCGTCGTCCGAGCTCATCGAGGAGGGCGTGAGCGCGAGCGAGCGCGACTCGCTGACCAGCCTCCTGGAAGCGGTACCGAGCTTCCGCGGCGACATGGTCGTGCCGGAACGGCCCTCCTCCACGGAAGTCGCGGAGGAACCGGCACCCGAACCCGAGCTGGAGGAGCCCCCGGCTCCCGCGGCCTCGGCCGGTTCCGCCTACGCGGACGTGCTCATGCCCCGCTCGGTCGGCGCCCACCGCGACCGTCTGGTCGGTGCCACCGACCGCCAGGCCGAGGCGGACGGCGTCCGTCCCGGCCGCAGAGCGGCGGTACCGAGCTGGGACGAGATCGTGTTCGGCACACGCCGGAAGAACAAGGAGTAGTCACCCGTCCGGGTTACTCGTACGACTGTGGGGCCGCATCCGTCGGATGCGGCCCCACAGTCGATCACGCCCCCGTTCGGCCGCACACTCCGCCTGCCTGCCGAACCACCGCGCTACTGCGGATCGGGCCCCACCGCCACGGGCCGCGCCGGATCTCCCGACCATTCCGACCAGGAGCCGACGTACAGTGCGGCCGGAATACCAGCGACAGCCAGGGCCAGGACCTCGTGGGCGCCCGAGACGCCCGATCCGCAGTACACGCCCACCGCGGTGGCGTCCGTCGCGCCCAGGGCCTTGAAGCGGGCCGTCAACTCGTCCGCGGGCAGGAACCGCCCGTCCGCGGCCACGTTCTCGTTCGTGGGCGCCGAGACCGCGCCCGGGATGTGCCCGCCGACCCGGTCGATGGGCTCGACCTCGCCCCGGTAACGCTCCCCCGCACGCGCGTCGAGCAGCAGCCCGGAGCGGGCCAGCGCGGCGGCCCCGTCTGCGTCGAGCAGCCCCACCGCTCCCGGCACCGGCGTGAAGTCGCCCTCGGCGGGCATCCGTACGTCTGTGTCGAGTACCCCCTCCCAGGACGGCAACCCGCCGTCGAGGACCCGCACGTCCGGGTGACCCGTCCAGCGCAGCAGCCACCAGGCGCGGGCCGCCGCCCAGCCCTGTCCGCCGTCGTACACGACGACCGGGACTCCGGACGAGACGCCCGCGCGGCGCATGGCGGCGCCGAACGCCTCCGGGTCGGGCAGTGGATGCCGGCCGGCCGGTCCCGCCGCCGAGGCGAGTTCCCTGTCCAGGTCGACGAAGACCGCGCCGGGAAGGTGCCCGGCGGCGTACTCCGCGCGCCCGTCGAAGGGCGCCACGCCGCCCGCGGCGGGCATGCTCAGCTGCCAGCGGATGTCGAGCAGGACCGGCGGATTGGAACCAGCCAGCTCGTTCACGAGTTCGAGTGGGGAGATGATGGCGTTCATGGCTCCATCCTTACCCACGGGGTGGCCGCGGCGGCCGGGGCGGGCTACTCTCCCGCCGGACAGGTTCGATCACGCGGCGTACGGGATCGGGCACATGCTGTACAACTGATGGACACCTTGCGGCAATTGCGCCGAAATGGGCGGGAAACACCGGTTGAGGCAACCTCAGGACGAGGACGTACGGGGTCGGCGCGGCCCGGACGCGCGGTACCGCGGGTGGTGCGAGCATCGGCACGGAACGTGCGGGCACGCGGGCACGTGACAACGCAGTACGGCACGAGCGACGTGCGCGACGGAGTACGCCGTACGACAGCACGCGGCAGGTCCGCCGACACGGCGGACAGCGGAAGTGACACGGCCACCGCGAGGGGTCGAGGAGAGAGTGACGATGACCGAGGCACGGGAGTCGGCCGACCGGAACAGCGAAGCGCCGGCCCGGCACGCGCCCGGCACACCCTGCTGGGTGAGTCTGATGGTGCACGGCATGACAGCGACCCAGGACTTCTACGGGGAGTTGTTCGGCTGGGAGTTCGAGCTGGGCCCGCAGCAGCTCGGCTGGTACGTACGGGCCCTGCTCGACGGTCAGGAGGTGGCCGGCATCGGCCTGCTGCCGCCGGACCGGCATCTTCCCGTCGCCTGGACGCCGTACCTCGCCTCGGACGACGTGGACCTCACGGCGGAGATGGTCCGGCACTCGGGCGGCACCGTGGGCGTGGGCCCCCTGGACGCGGCCGAGGCGGGCCGGCTGGCGATCGCCTCCGACCCGATGGGCGCGGTGTTCGGCATCTGGCAGACCGCCGCCCATCTGGGCACGGGTATCACCGGAGTCCCCGGCACCCCCGCCTGGAACGAGCTGGTGACCCGCGACTCGTCGAGCGTCGCCAAGTTCTACAAGACCGTCTTCGGCTACGAGGAGGAGCCCGTGGTGTCGGCGGACCTCGACTACGTCACCCTGCACGTCGAGGGCCGCCCGGTCGCCGGCATCCACGGTGTGGGCAACTTCCTGCCCCGCGACCGGGGCCCGCACTGGATGACGTACTTCGAGGTCGCCGACACGGACGCGGCGGCAACCCGCCTGGTGGACCTGGGCGGTCACGTCGTCAACCCCCCGCACGACAGCGCACACGGCCGCGTGACGACGGTGACGGACCCGGAGGGGGCGATGTTCTCGCTGATCCAGGGAGCCCGCTGAGGGCCCCCTGGGAGGGCGTCTACGCGGGCCGCAGGACGCTGTGGATCGCCGCCTCGCCGGCCGCGAAGATCGAGTCCTCCTGCACCCTCGAACCCGGACTCGGTGCGTGCATCATCATTCCGTCACCCACGAAGATGCCCACGTGACCGACCTGGCCCGCGTCCCCGTGGAAGAAGACGAGGTCACCGGGCCGGACATCGGCGACGCTGATCGCCATACCGGCGCTCGCCTGCTCGTGCACGGAACGGGGAAGCGCGACCCCGGCGGCCTTCCAGGCGGCCTGGATGAGGCCCGAGTTGTCGTACGACCCCGGCCCGACCGCGCCCCAGACACACGGTCTGCCGATCTGCGCACGGGCGAAGGCAACCGCCTTCGCGGCCTTCGCGCCGGGCTCCACACCCAGCATGAGGCCGGTGCCGAAACTCGTGCCGGTCCCGGCACCCGGAAATGATTCCGCGCCCAGGTGGTAGGTCCCCGTGGCATAGGAGGTCTGGATGCCGTGGGGCGGCGTCTGGGTTGTGTAGGCCGTCTGCACGCCCTGCGGAGGCGTGTGCGTTCCGTAGGACGGCGTGCCGTGCGGCGGCGTCTGTGTGATGTAGGGCGTCTCCGTCACGGGGAACGGGTCGGCGACCGGGAACGGTTCCGTGACGAGGGGGAGTTCGGTGACAAGGGCGTAGTCCCCGTCGCGGAGCGTGCCCGCGTAGAGGGGTGTTGCCGCGTCGAGGAACGCGTCCGCGCTCAGGCCGGCCGGCTGGGGCAGTTGCCACTCCTCGGCGGGCTGCGGGCGAGCCTGTTCAACGGGGTTGGGCAGGCGCCAGGCATCCTCGACGGGCAGCGAGCCGACCGGGAGCGGAGAAGCGCCCTGGGCAGGCGACGGGAACCAACTGGGCTCGGCCGAAAGGGCGTCCAGGCTCCCCCGGGCTTCCTGGCGCGGAGCGGGCACGGCCGACAGCGCGGCCATGGGTGCGGCGGGCAGCGCGGGCACCAGTCCTGCGGGCAGCGCGGCGCCGGGTCCGGCGGTCAGCTCCGCCACCGGAAGGGCGGTCAGCTCGACGTTGGGGCCCGCGGGTCGGGCGGGCCGGGCCTCTGCCGCGCGGGCCGGACTCCTGTCGGGCGGGAGCACCGCGGGCACGGTCGGGCCCAACTGGGCGCGCCCCACGTCGAACCACGGTCGGGCGACCTCGTCAAGGGCGGGATCGGAACGCCTGCGTGCGGTTTCGGGCGCCGGGTTGACGCGCTTGCGTATCCCGAGCCTCATCGCGCGGGTGGCGTTGAAGGTCCCGGTGAAAGTCTCGGCCTGGTCGTAGAGGCTGTTGATCCGTTGCTGGACCTCCTCACGGCTCGGCCCATCATCTCGGGTTCGTTCCGGCGCCATGGCGGGACGAGCTCCTTCCGTGGTACGTCCCCCCGGCCCACTGTCAGGTGCGGACAGCAGGTTTGGGAAGGTGTTCGGAGGTCAACTTAGCCAACTTGTGTGCTTCAGGTGAAGGTTGAAGCGCGAAATGCCCGATACGTTATTGTGACCTTCATCGTATCGAGAACGGCCGGAAAGAACCGCCCAGGGTAACGATCAGGCCGAATTGACCGGCAGGACGTCCGGAGAGATGACGGAGGCGTGCGCGGAGGCGCTGGTCATACGGCGTCGGTGGTGGCGTCGGCACAGCACCTCGTAGCCGACTTCCTCGGCCGTCCGGTTCACGTCACCGACGACGACCTGTTCACCCTCCACGACCATCACGCCTCCCACGGTGCGCGCGTTGTGCGTGGCCCGTGCGCCGCACCAGCACATCGCCTCCACCTGGAGGGTCTCGATCCGGTCCGCCAGCTCGATCAGCCGCTGCGAGCCCGGGAAGAGCTTCGTGCGGAAGTCGGTGGTGATGCCGAACGCGAAGACGTCCAGTCCCAGGTCGTCCACCACTCGCGCCAACTGGTCGATCTGCTGCGGCGCGAGGAACTGCGCCTCGTCCACGATCACGTAGTCGACCTTGCCGCCCCTGGACATCTGGTCCACCAGATAGGCGTGCAGATCCATGCCCACGGTCGCCTCGACCGCCTCCGTCACCAGACCCAGCCGCGAGGAGAGCTTGCCCTCCCCCGCCCGGTCGTCACGCGTGAAGATCACACCCTGCAGCCCCCGCGCCGACCGGTTGTGCCCGATCTGGAGCGCCAGCGTCGACTTCCCGCAGTCCATCGTTCCGGAGAAGAACACCAGCTCGGGCATGGGAGGTCGAGCACCTTTCGGCGAGATACGCGCAGGACAGGAGGAGGGCGGGAGGCTGGGCAGGGGCTGTCGGGCGGGAAGGGGCGTCAGGAGCGTACTTGCAGGAGCGGGACCAACTGTTCCGCAGGGGTCATCGAACCGTGGTTGCCGACCATCGCCGACTCCCTCGGCTCCCGCTCGGAGGCCACGATCAGGACGTCGTCCCGAGCAGCCGCGACCACGTCACCGATCCGGCCGTACACCCGCTCGTCGACCGTCGGTCCGAACCAGCCCGCCGCGATCGCCTCGTCGCGCGAGGCCACCCAGAACTGCTCGCCGAGCACCTCGCGCCAGCAGGTCAGTACGTCGGCCTCGGCACCCGGCACCGCGTACACGTGCCGCGCACGGCCCTCGCCGCCCAACAGGGCGACGCCCGCGCGCAGTTCCCAGTCCTCGTCGAAGTCGATGCGGTGCTGCTCGTCGAACGGGATGTCGATCATGCCGTGGTCGGCGGTGACGTACAGCGCGGCGCGCGGCGGGAGTTGCTCCGCCAGCCGCTGGACGAGCCGGTCGACGTACATGAGCTGACCGCGCCAGGCGTCCGAGTCGACGCCGAAGCGGTGGCCCTTGCCATCCACTTCCGCGTAGTACGTGTAGACCAACGAGCGGTCACCGGCAGCCAGTTGCTCGGCCGCGAGGTCCATCCGGTCCTCGCCGGTGAGCTTCCCCCGGAACGTCCCGCCACTGAGCGCGATCTTCGTCAGCGGGGTGTTCTCGAAGGTCGGCGAGGAGACCTGGGCCGTGTGCACACCGGCCGCGTGCGCCAGCTGGAACACCGTGGGGTACGGCTGCCACGCGCGCGGGTCCGTCCACGGCTGCCAGCGCAGTTGGTTCATCAGGTCGCCGGTGGCCGGATTACGCACGGTGTAGCCGGGCAGTCCGTGCGCGCCCGGTGGCAGCCCGGTGCCCACGGAGGCGAGGGAGGTCGCGGTGGTCGCCGGGTATCCGGTGGTGATCGGGCGGCCCGTGTCACCGCGCGAGCTGCTCATGAGCGAACTCATGAAGGGGGCCTCGTCCGGGTGGGCCCGGAGCTGCTCCCAGCCCAGTCCGTCGATCAGGAACACGCAGTTCCGGTCGGCGGGTGCCAGCTCCGGGATCGTCGCGGACATGCCCGGTACGCCCATGCCGGCGGCCAGGGTGGGCAGCAGGTCGGCGAGCGACCCCGAGCCGTAGTGCGGGACTGGGGCGGAGGACACGGCCAGTGGTTCCGGGTAGTCCCAGGCGGTCGGCTGCGCCATCAGCGGGGGACGTCCGCGGTCGCCTCCGAGAGGGCCTGGGCGAAGACGAGGGCCTGGCGGACCGTCTCCGGGCCGTCACCGGCCTCGCTGACGCGCAGGCTCAGGTCGTCCGCCGTCGAGCTGCCGGTGTAGCCGTGGTCCGCCTCGCAGTTGGGGTCGCCGCAGGCGGCAGGCTCCAGGTCGATGCGGGAGACGGCGCCCCAGCCGATGGTCAGGACGACCTCGCGGGGCAGCGTGCCCGGCGCGTACGACTCCGGGTTGGCGACGACCCTGCTGAGGACGACGGACGAGATCCGGCCCAGCTTCACGGATTCCGTGGACGTGGTGGCGTACGGCGTCGGGGACGTGGTGTCCTCGGCCTGCTCGTCGGTGTGGCTGACGATGAAACGGTTGCCCGTGAGGACGAGCACGGTCACGTGCCGACGCACCTCGTTCGCGTCGAATGTCGTCTCCTGGTGGACCAGGTACGACCGGATGGAGTCGCCGCCGATCGCGGCCTCCACCGCCTCGGCCACGAGGGCCGGGTAGTAGCCGCTGCGCTCGATCGCCGCTCGCAGCCCCTGGGTCGACGTACTGGTCTTGGCCATGTGCCCATCCTACGGGGGACCACTGACTGCGAGGCACCGCTCAGTACACAGGAAGTGTCCTGGGACCCAGGTCGTCACGGACGGGCGGCGGCGCCAGCCGCACCGACGCGCCGAGCACGCTCAGTCCGTGCTGCGCGACGACCACCGGCTCCAGGGACACCGCGATGACCTCGGGGTGATCGTCGACGAGCCGCGACACCCTGAGCAGCAGTTCTTCCAGTGCCCCGGTGTCGACCGGCGCCGAGCCGCGCCAGCCGAAGAGGAGCGGCGCCGTCCGGATCGACCGGATCAGCGAGGCCGCGTCGCGGTCGGTGACCGGTATCAGCCGGTGCGCGATGTCCCCGAGCAGCTGCGAGGCGGGGCCGGCGAGCCCGAAGGAGAGCACCGCTCCGGCCGCCGGGTCGATCACCGCCCGTACGACGGTGTCGACTCCCCGCGGCGCCATCCCCTGCACCACGGGCCGCACCTCCTCCGGGCTACCGAAGAGGCCGGTCAGTTCGGCGTACGCCCGCCGCAACTGCTCCTCGTCCGCGAGATCCAGGCGTACGCCGCCCAGGTCGGCGCGGTGCCGCAGGTGCGGGGCGGTGGCCTTCAGGGCGACGGGGTAGCCGAGGGTCCGCGCGGCGGCCACGGCGCCCTCGGGGCTCGGTGCGGGCAGGGCCCCGCGCACCGGGATGCCGTACGTCCCGAGCAGCTCGCACGTCTCGTCCGTACCGAGGGTGAGCCCCTGCCCACGCGCGAGGAGCCCGCCGATCTGCGCGGCGGCGCCCTTCTCGTCGACGTCCTCATAGCCGGGCACCTTGCCGGGCTCGGCGGCCTCCCGCCGCCACTGCGCGTACTTCACGGCTTCCCCGAGGGCCCGCACGGCACGCTCGGCGGCGGGGTAGGCGGGGATGAGACGGGAGCAGGAGTCCGGGTTGGGCGGGGTCGGGGATTCCGGTGCCTGCGGGACCCGCGCGCGGGGCTGCCGTTCCGGCACTGCGGTGCCGGGTGCCGGTGCACCTGCCTGCGGGGCGGTGCTGGCCGCGGCCGACAGCGCCTCCGCGAGCCCGCCCAGCTCCACATGAACCACCAGCACGGGCTTTCCGGGAACCTCCGCCGCAGCCGTCCTCAGCGCCTCGGCCAACGCGGCGTCCCCGGGGGAACCCTCCCCCACCGTGGGGATCGCGGTGACGACGACCGCGTCGCACTCCTCGTCGGCCAACGCCTCCGACAGCGCCCGGTGGAAGTCCCCGGGCGTCGCCGCTGTCGTCAGATCCAGTGGCGCCAACGGCCGCAGCCCCTCGGAGAGGCACGCGTCGTACGTCAGCAGGCCCAGTGACTCCGAGTTCCCCAGGATCGCCACCCGCGGACCGGCGGGCAGTGGCTGCCGGGCCAGCAGCAGCCCCGCGTCGACCAGTTCGGTGATCGTGTCCACCCGGATCACCCCGGCCTGCCGCAGCAGCTCGGACACCGTCGCGTGCGGCAACCGCGTGGCCCGTACGGCATGCCCCTGGGGGGCGGCGCCGCCGTGCCGTGTCCCCTGTACGACCACCAGTGGCTTCGCCGCCGCCGTGCGCCGCGCGAGGCGGGTGAACTTGCGCGGGTTGCCGATGGATTCGAGGTACATGAGGACGACGTCGGTGTCCGGGTCGTCGTACCAGTACTGGAGTACGTCGTTGCCGGACACGTCTGCCCTGTTGCCGGACGAGACGAAGGTCGACACCCCGGTGACCCCGGTGACGCCTCCCCCGCGCCGGTGCAGGCGGGACAGCAGGGCGATCCCGATGGCCCCGGACTGCGCGAACAGCCCGATCCGCCCGGGCCTCGGCATCTCGGGGGCGAGCGACGCGTTCAGCCGGACGTCCGGCGCCGTGTTGATGACGCCGAAGGCGTTGGGGCCGATGATGCGCATCCCGTACGTGCGCGCGTGCCGCACGAGTTCACGCTGCCGCTCCCGTCCCTCGGGGCCGCTCTCGGCGTACCCGGCGGAGACCACGACGAGTCCCTGCACGCCGTGCTCACCGCACTCGGCGACGACACCGGGGACGTACGCGGCCGGGACGGCGACGACCGCGAGGTCGACGGGGCCCCCGATGTCGCCGACCGATCGGTGCGCCGGTATTCCGTCGATGTCCTTCTGGTCCTCCGGGAAAGCGCTGTTGACCGCGTACAGGTCACCGGTGAAACCGGCGTCCCTGATGTGGTCGAGGACGCTGCGGCCGACGCCGCCGGGGGCCCGGCCGACGCCGATGACGGCCACGGCTCCCGGGACGAGCAGCCGCCGCACGGATCGCGCCTCGGCCCGTTGCTCCCGCGCGCGCTGGACGGCGAGCGAGCGGTCGGTGGGCTCCAGGTCGAACTCCAGGCGTACGACACCGTCCTCGAAGCTGCGCTTCTGGGTGTACCCGGCGTCCGTGAACACCTTGATCATTTTACTGTTGGCCGGCAGCACCTCGGCGGCGAAGCGGCGGATGTCGCGCTCGCGGGCGACAGCCGCGATGTGTTCGAGGAGGGCGGAGGCGACGCCCCGGCCCTGGTGCGCGTCCTGCACCAGAAAGGCGACCTCGGCCTCACTGGCGGGACCGGAGGCGGGCAGTCCCTCGGCGTCAATACGGTCGTAGCGTACGGTGGCGATGAACTCGCCGCCGACCGTGGCCGCGAGCCCCACCCGGTCCACGAAGTCGTGGTGGGTGAAGCGGTGGACGTCCTTTGCGGACAGGCGCGGATAGGGCGCGAAGAAGCGGTAGTACTTCGACTCGTCCGAAACCTGTTCGTAGAAGCTGACCAGCCGGTCGGCGTCGTCCGCCGTGATGGGCCGGACACGGGCGGTGCCGCCGTCGCGCAGCACGACGTCCGCCTCCCAGTGGGCGGGGTACTCGTGCCGGTCCGCCGAGTTCTGCATGCGCCCCAGAGTACGGCTCGCGTCCGACAACGTCGCGGGGCAGTCTGTGGGGGACCGAAGTCGGGCCCAGGCCGGGGTTCGAGCGCGGTCCGGGACGGGTTTCGGCCTGCCTCCCGGCACGCTTCACGCTATGGAATAATGGTCTAGACAACCCTGAGACAGTGAAGGGCAGCATCACATGGCTGAGCGCCGCGTCAACGTCGGCTGGGCGGAGGGCCTCCACGCCCGCCCCGCCTCCATCTTCGTCCGTGCGGCCACGGCCGCCGGCGTCCCCATGACGATCGCCAAGGCCGACGGCAACCCCGTCAACGCGGCCTCCATGCTGGCGGTCCTCGGCCTGGGCGCCCAGGGAGGCGAGGAGATCGTCCTCGCCTCCGAGGCGGAGGGCGCCGACGCCGCGCTCGACCGCCTGGCGAAGCTGGTGGCCGAGGGACTCGAGGAACTTCCCGAGACGGTCTGAAAAGTCCGGCGGAGTCCTTGATTGACGGTGGCCGCGGACGCCACCGCAATAGCGTCATCCGCACACGACGAAGGGCCCGCCCGAATATCGGGCGGGCCCTTCGTAATTCCCGGTCGCAGGCAGCAGAAATAATCCCCCGCGAATTCAACCCTCTTTGTATACGGCGCCCGTGTTAATGACGCAGGCCCGTCATGTTTACGGGATGTTGCGAAGTCCTCACACGATCCGCCCGGTCCCCGGCGCCCGGAAATCGAAGCCGGTGCGCACCGGTCGCGCGCTCGGTGTGCAGCGCCGTGATCGCCCGTGCCCGCTCGCTGTCACCGCGCGCCACCGCGTCCACTATCGCCCCGTGCTCCGCCCAGGAGTCGACGGGACTGGCCGGCGCCTCCACCGCGTACATCCAGGCGATCTTGTGCCGGAGCTGGGTGAGCGTCGAGGTCAGGGCATGACTCCCGGAGGCCTGGGCGAGCGTCTCGTGGAACCAGCCCCCCAGGGAGCGCAGATCCTCACTGTTCCCCCTCCTGGCCCGCTCCTGGCCCAGCCTGACCAGGCCCCGCAGCACCTTGAGGTGGGCCTCGGTGCGACGCTGGGCGGCCCGGGAGGCACCCAGTGGCTCCAGAAGCATGCGCATCTCCAGCAGGTCGGAGGCCTCCTGCTCGGTGGGTTCCGCGACGCACGCGCCCGCGTGCCGCCGGGTCACCACGAAGCCCTCTGCCTCCAGGGTGCGCAGGGCCTCACGGACGGGGACGCGCGAGACGCCGTACCGGCGGGCGAGCAGTTCCTCGGTGAGCCGGCTGCCGCGCTCGTAGACACCGGCGACGATGTCGTCCCGGATCGCCGTGCATACCGAGTGCGCCGGAATACGCATGTCCGACCTCCGCTTTAATCCCCGTGAAACGTCGACGATTGACGTGTGTTCAGTGACTCTATTGCAGAGAACCGGAATTTCCGACGGCAGGCCGGAATCCGTGGATATTTTTTGGACACACCACCCTCCGAAACACCGAAAGCCCCGGCTCGGGGAGCCGGGGCCACGACAAGTGGTGCGCGGGGTCGTCAGACGTTCACACCGTGCGAGCGGAGGTAGGCGACGGGATTGATGTCCGAGCCGTACTCCTGCGTCGTGCGCGCCTCGAAGTGGAGGTGCGCGCCGGTGACGTTGCCGGTGGCTCCCGAGAGGCCTATCTGCTGGCCCGGGGTGACCGTCTGACCGACGGAGACATTGATGGACGACAGATGACCGTACTGAGTGTATGTACCATCAATCATCTTGATCACGATGTTGTTGCCGTAGGACCCACCCCAGCCGGCCTCGACGACGGTGCCGGAACCCACCGCCTGGACAGTGGTGCCGGACGCGGCGTGGAAGTCGACGCCTGTGTGGCTGCCGGAGGACCAGAGGGCGCCGCCCGTCTTGTAGCCCGTGGAGATGTACGAGCCGGCGATCGGGGCGACATAGCTGGTCAGGCGCTTGCGCTCGGCCTCACGGGCGGCGCGGGCCTTCGCCTCGCGCGCCTCCTTGACCCGCTCCTCCGCCTCCTTCTGCGCGGCGGCCACAGCCCGCTCCTCGGCGGCGGCCTTCTCGGCGGCCTGCTCCTGGGCGACGGCCTGCGCGTCGATCTGGTCGGCGAGCGCCTCGCCGATGGAGATCACCGGGGTGAGACCGGTCTGCTCGACGGCGGACTCCGCGGCGAGAGCCGGAGCGGCGAGGGAGCCGACGACGCCGGTGGTCGCGAGGGCTGCGACTCCGGCCGCGCGGACCGTCGTACGGGTGACAAGACTGGGACGGCGGGGACGACGGTGCTTCCCGGTGGCGCGGGTGAACGCCATGTGGTGGTGGGTCCTTTCCTTCCTTCTCGCCTACCGGGTTAGCTGACGGGTTCGGAGCAGGAAGGTCTCCTACGGACACCCTCGCTGCACGCGCGGGCATCCGATTCACCCCAGGGACTGCACATGGTGGGTCCCCGGCTCCCCTGGCTCGCGCCGTACGGGGACTCGGCGATGACTGTCCGGTTGCCGCGGGTGCGGCGCAGTGCATGACGGACAGCCGGACAGACGCTAAGCGGGACGTCTTTCAATCAACAAACCGATCACGGGTTTTGTAGCGCATGCCACAGTGCAGACAGTCCACCTCTCCATCAATACGGACAACTTGCGCATCAACATGGACAAAGAAGCCCCGGTGACGCTTTCGCCACCGGGGCCTCTGTCGTGTACGCCGGGTGCCGCTACTCGGCGGGGACGACGGTCACTTCGCCGATGCCGAGGGCCCGGACGGGCTCCTCGATCGTCGCCGCGTCACCGACGAGGACCGTCACCAGACGATCCACCGGGAAGGCGTTGACGGCCGCCGCGGTGGCCTCCACGGTGCCGGTCGCGGCGAGCTGCCGGTACAGCGTCGCCTGGTAGTCGTCGGGCAGGTGCTGCTCGACCTGGTCGGCCAGCGTGCTCGCCACGGCCGCCGCGGTCTCGTACTTGAGCGGGGCGACACCGACCAGGTTCTGCACCGCGACATCGCGTTCGGCGTCGGTGAGCCCCTCGGCCGCGAGGGTCCGCAACACCTTCCAGAGGTCCTCCAGCGCGGGACCGGTGTTCGGCGTGTCGAAGGACCCGCTGATGGCGAGCAGCGAGGCGCCCGTGCCGTCCGGCGCCGACCTCAGGACCTGGCCGAACGCCCGCACACCGTAGGTGTAACCCTTCTCCTCGCGCAGGACACGGTCCAGGCGGGAGGTGAGGGTGCCGCCGAGGCAGTACGTGCCGAGGACCTGGGCGGCCCAGACACGGTCGTGCCGGTCGGCGCCGATGCGGCCGATGAGCAGCTGGGTCTGCACGGCGCCGGGGCGGTCCACGATGACGACCCGGCCGGTGTCGTCGGCGGTCACCGGCGGCACGGGCCGCGGCTCGGCCGACGAGCCCGTCCAGGCCCCCAGGGTGTCGCCGAGCAGCGCGTCCAGGTCGATGTCGGTGAGGTCGCCGACGACCACGGCCGTGGCTGTGGCGGGCCTGACGTGCCTCTCGTAGAAGGCGCGTACGGCAGCCGCGTCGATCTTCGCGACCGTCTCCTCGGTTCCCTGGCGCGGACGGGACATCCGCGAGGCCGCCGGGAACAGCTCCTTGTACAGCTGCTTGGCGGAGCGACGGGCCGGGTTGGCCGTCTCGTGCGGGATCTCGTCGAGCCGGTTGCGCACCAGCCGCTCGATCTCGCTGTCCGAGAACGCGGGCGCCCTGAGGGCGTCGGCCAGCAGACCGAGCGCCTTGGGGAGCCGCGACACGGGGACTTCGAGGCTGAGGCGCACACACGGGTGGTCGGCGTGCGCGTCGAGGGTGGCGCCGCAGCGCTCCAGCTCGGCGGCGAACTCCTCGGCGGAGTGCTTGTCGGTGCCTTCGGAGAAGGCCCGGGCCATGATCGTGGCCACTCCGTCGAGA
This sequence comes from Streptomyces sp. SID12488, assembly GCF_010548275.1. Classification (GTDB taxonomy): domain Bacteria; phylum Actinomycetota; class Actinomycetes; order Streptomycetales; family Streptomycetaceae; genus Streptomyces. The sequence continues at coordinate 118,038 of NZ_JAAGLT010000013.1, read as the reverse complement.
CCGGCCGGCTCGGCCTCCAGGGGGGCGTCGACGAGCACCTCGACGGCGACGACCTGCTGGCCGGGGCGGTGACAGCGCAGGACTGTCAGACCGTTGCCGAGTGTGCCGCGCCCGGGGGCCGGGAACGCCCAGGGCCTGGCCTCGCCCGCCTGGGGCTGGGGGTGGAACTCCATCGTGGCGAGCTCGGTCACTTGGCCGCCTCCTCGTCGGTGTCGGTGGCAGTGTCGGCGGTGAGGGGCTCGTAGACGAGCACCGCGCGGTTGTCGGGGCGCAGCCGGTCCTTGGCGGCCTGCTGGACCTCCTCGGCCGTCACGTCCAGCACGCGCTGCACGGCGGTCAGCGCGAGCTGCGGATCGCCGAACAGCACCGCGAAACGGCACAGTTCGTCGGCGCGGCCCGAGACCGTACCGAGCCGGTCCAGCCACTCGCGCTCCAACTGGGCCTGGGCGCGCTCCATTTCCTCGGCCGTGGGGCCTTCCGCGGCGAACCGGGCGAGCTCCTCGTCGACGGCGGCCTCGATGACCGGCACCTCGACGTCCGCGGAGGTCTTCACGTCCAGCCACCCCAGGGAGGGTGCTCCGGCCAGCCGCAGCAGGCCGAACCCGGCCGCGACCGCCGTACGGTCCCGCCGTACGAGCCGGTTGTAGAGGCGGGAGGATTCGCCGCCGCCGAGGACGGTGAGCGCCAGGTCGGCCGCGTCACACGCACGCGTGCCGTCCTCCGGGAGCCGGTAGGCGGCCATCAACGCGCGCGAGGGGACCTCCTCCACGACGACCTCGCGCAGTTCCTCGCCGATGACGTCGGGGAGGGCGCCGGAGCGCGGCGCGGGCTTGCCGTCGTGCCCGGCGACGGATCCGAAGTACTTCTCGACCCAGGCGAGCGTCTGGGCGGGGTCGATGTCCCCGACGACCGACAGGACGGCGTTGTTGGGCGCGTAGTAGGTGCGGAAGAAAGCGCGCGCGTCCTCCAGCGTCGCCGCGTCCAGGTCGGCCATCGAGCCGATCGGCGTGTGGTGGTAGGGGTGGCCCTCCGGGTAGGCGAGGGCGGTCAGCTTCTCGAACGCCGTCCCGTAGGGGACGTTGTCGTAACGCTGCCTGCGCTCGTTCTTGACGACGTCCCGCTGGTTCTCCATGGACTCGTCGTCGAGGGCCGCGAGCAGCGAGCCCATGCGGTCGGCCTCCAGCCAGAGGGCGAGCTCCAGTTGGTGGGTGGGCATGGTCTCGAAGTAGTTGGTGCGCTCGAAGCTGGTGGTGCCGTTGAGCGAGCCGCCCGCGCCCTGGACCAGTTCGAAGTGGCCGTTGCCCTTCACCTGGCCCGAACCCTGGAACATCAGGTGCTCGAAGAGGTGAGCCAGGCCGGTACGCCCCTTGACCTCGTGGCGCGACCCGACGTCGTACCAGAGGCACACCGCTGCGACCGGGGTCAGGTGGTCCTCGGAGAGCACCACGCGCAGCCCGTTGGCGAGGCGGTGCTCGGTCGCTGTCAGGCCGCCGGAGCCTGCCTCGGCTGTGGCCGTGTGACCCATGGGCATGTACGTCCCTTCGATCGCGGATGCGGTTGTTGCAACCGCTGTTTTCCTGCCGGTCCTGCCACTGTATGCAAGCGTGTGGAGTGCTGGCGAAGTTCCCGGCGGACGTACGCCGACAGCGAGATTCCTCGGGTGCCAGGCGGTACGTTTCAGCAACAGCGGCCATCGCCCAACACCGCCGCAGGCACGGGCCTTGGTCCGCGTTGTCAGTGCGGCAGTCCACAATGGTCCGCGTCAGATCCTGTTCATGTCTCAGCAAGGAGCCGGCAGCGATGGCCCGCCGCACCACGAAGACCCCGCCGCCCGATGACTTCGAGGAGCGGATCCTCGACATCGACGTCGTCGACGAGATGCAGGGCTCCTTCCTCGAGTACGCGTACTCGGTCATCTACTCCCGAGCCCTGCCCGACGCCCGCGACGGCCTCAAACCCGTACACCGTCGCATCGTCTACCAGATGAACGAGATGGGCCTGCGCCCCGACCGCGGCTATGTGAAGTGCGCCCGCGTCGTCGGCGAGGTCATGGGTAAGCTGCACCCGCACGGCGACGCGTCGATCTACGACGCCCTGGTGCGTCTCGCCCAGCCGTTCTCCATGCGCGTGCCGCTGGTCGACGGTCACGGCAACTTCGGTTCGCTGGGCAACGACGACCCGCCGGCCGCCATGCGGTACACCGAGGCCCGCATGGCCGACGCGACGTCCCTGATGACGGAGTCGATCGAAGAGGACACCGTCGACTTCGCCCCCAACTACGACGGCCAGGAGCAGGAACCGGTGGCACTGCCCGCCGCCTTCCCGAACCTGCTGGTGAACGGCGCGTCCGGCATCGCCGTCGGTATGGCCACGAACATGCCGCCGCACAACCTCGGCGAGGTCATCTCGGCCGCCCGTCACCTCATCCGCTACCCGGGCGCCGACCTCGACACCCTGATGCGGCACGTCCCGGGCCCCGACCTGCCCACCGGCGGCCGGATCGTCGGCCTCGCCGGGATCAGGGACGCGTACGAGACGGGCCGCGGCACGTTCAAGATCCGTGCCACGGTGTCGGTGGAGAACGTGACGGCGCGCCGCATGGGCCTGGTCGTCACCGAACTGCCCTTCACCGTCGGCCCGGAGAAGGTGATCGCCAAGATCAAGGACCTGGTCGGCGCGAAGAAGCTCCAGGGCATCGCCGACGTCAAGGACCTCACCGACCGCAGCCACGGCCTGCGCCTGGTCATCGAGGTCAAGAACGGCTTCGTGCCGGAAGCCGTCCTGGAACAGCTCTACAAGCTGACGCCGATGGAGGAGTCCTTCGGCATCAACAACGTGGCGCTCGTGGACGGCCAGCCCCTCACTCTGGGGCTCAAGGAGCTCCTGGAGGTCTATCTCGACCACCGCTTCGAGGTCGTACGGCGTCGCTCGGAGTTCCGCCGCACCAAGCGCCGCGACCGGCTGCACCTGGTCGAGGGCCTGCTCACCGCGCTGGTGGACATCGACGAGGTCATCCGGCTGATCCGCTCCAGCGACAACTCCGCGCAGGCGAAGGAACGCCTGATGGAGCGGTTCTCCCTCTCGGAGATCCAGACGCAGTACATCCTGGACACCCCGCTGCGCCGGCTGACCCGGTTCGACCGCATCGAGCTGGAGTCCGAGAAGGAGCGGCTGGCCGCCGAGATCGCGGAACTGACCCGGATCCTGGAGTCGGACGCGGAGCTCCGCAAGCTGGTCTCGAACGAACTGGCCGCGGTGGCCAAGAAGTTCGGCACCGAGCGGCGCACGGTCCTGCTGGAGTCGGCCGGCGCCGCCCCCGCGGCGGGCGTCCCGCTCCAGGTGGCCGACGACCCGTGCCGGGTCCTGCTCTCTTCTACGGACCTGCTGGCGCGTACGGCGAACGGCGAGCCGTTCCCGGCGGACGAGGACGGTCGGCGCGCCAAGCACGACCTGATCGTCTCCGCGGTCCCGGCGACGGCACGGGGCGAGGTGGGCGCGGTGACGTCGGCCGGCCGCCTGCTGCGTATCAACGTCATCGATCTGCCCCGGCTCCCCGACACGATGGCGGCACCCAACCTCTCGGGCGGCGCCCCGCTGTCGGAGTTCCTCTCCCTGGAGGACGGCGAGACAGTGGTCTGTCTGACGACGCTCGACGAGTCGTCCCCGGGCCTCGCGATCGGCACGGAGCAGGGCGTCGTCAAGCGGGTGGTCCCCGACTATCCCTCCAACAAGGGGGAGCTGGAGGTCATCACGCTCAGGGACGGCGACCGGATCGTCGGTGCCGCGGAGCTACGCACGGGCGAGGAGGACCTGGTCTTCATCACGGACGACGCCCAGCTGCTGCGCTTCCAGGCCGCCCATGTCCGCCCGCAGGGCCGCCCGGCCGGCGGTATGGCCGGCATCAAGCTCACGGACGGTGCCAAGGTGATCTCGTTCACGGCGGTGGACCCGGCGGTGGACGCGGTCGTCTTCACGGTCGCCGGATCGCGGGGCACGCTGGACGACTCCGTGCAGACGACCGCGAAGCTGACCCCCTTCGACCAGTATCCGCGCAAGGGCCGCGCCACCGGCGGCGTCCGCTGCCAGCGGTTCCTGAAGGGCGAGGACTGTCTGTCCCTTGCCTGGGCGGGCCCCGCTCCGGCGAGGGCGTCCCAGAAGAACGGCACCCCGGCGGAGCTCCCGGAGATGGACCCGCGCCGCGACGGCTCGGGCCTGTCGTTGCCGAAGACGGTGGGTGTGGTGACGGGCCCGGTGTAGGTCAGCCGACCTCTCCGGAGCCCTCTGGGCTCTGCTCCTGTACGTACCTCAGGACGCCCCACATGCTGTGCTCGTCGGCGTGTGGGGCGTCGTCCATACATGCCTCCAGGTCCTTGCCGAGGACAGGCAGCTGGACGCCGGACCCGATGAGGACGAGCCGGCTGAGCCGCTCCTCGCCGTCGGCCCAAGGCTCGGGATAGAACCGCAGGAACCGCCCGACGGCATGCACGGCGTACCGGTTGCCCGGGTCGTGCGGTCCGAAGTCGACATACCCCTTGATGCGGTAGAGCCCTGCGGGCCGGCTGTCGAGGAAGTCCATCAGCCGACGCGGATGGAGGGGGGTCGAGGAGCTGAAGGAGAGGCTGTCGTAGGCGGCGTGCAGGTGCGCGGAATGGCCCCCCGCGCCGTCCTCACGACCGTCTTCGTCCTCCCTGTGACCGTCCTTTCCGTGATCGTCACTTCCGTGATCGTGCAGGTCGTCGAAGGACAGCTGCCCGATGCGCTCCCGGGTCGGCCGGCAGTCGAAGAGGAACTCGGGATCTACGCGCCCGTAGTCGGCGGGGACGACAGCGGCACGGTCGACCAGTCCGCGGACGGTCTCCAGGACCCGCTCACCGCCGTCCGCGACCCGCCCGACCTTGTTGACGACGACGAGATCGGCGAGGGCGAGATGCCGGTCGACCTCGGGGTGCTTCACCCGCGTGTCGTCGAACTCGACGGCGTCGACGACCTCGACGAGTCCCCCGTACACGACCCGGGGATTCTCACTGGCGAGCACCATCCGAACGAGTTCCTGCGGCTCGGCGAGCCCACTGGCCTCGATGACGACGACGTCGATCCGGGCCGAGGGTTGAGTGAGTCGATCAAGATAGACATCGAGCTCACTCGCATCGACAGCGCAGCACAGACATCCGTTGCCGAGCGACACCGTGGAGTCCCCCAGCGCCCCCGCGACAGCCATGGCGTCGATCTCGATGGCCCCGAAGTCATTGACGAGGGCCCCGATACGACTGCCACCGCTGCGGTGGAGGAGATGGTTGAGGAGGGTGGTCTTGCCGGAACCGAGGAAGCCGGCGAGGACGATGACGGGGATCTGTCGAGGGCTCTGGCTCGGACCCGGCTGACTCAATCTGCGACCTCTCTCACGCCGACGCGCACAAGGGGACTCACGGCCCCGCGCGCGTACGAGGAACGAATGCCGCCCCAGGATACGAGCCGGAGAATCGTCGCCGGGTGAACGGTCGTCAGCGGCCGGTCCCTGTCAGACCGGCAACGGCACCGCGACCGGCGGTACGGGCCCCACATAGCGCGCCGCCGGCCGAATGATCTTCGAGTCCTCCGCCTGTTCCAGGATGTTGGCGCTCCAGCCCACCACACGGGCCGCCGCGAAGGTCGGCGTGAACATCTCGCGCGGCAGGCCGCACAGTTCCATGACCACGCCCGCGTAGAACTCGACGTTCGTGTGCAGTTCGCGGCCCGGCTTCAGTTCGGCCAGGATCGCTTCCACCCGTCGTTCGACCTCGACCGCCAGATCGACCAGCGGGCCGCCGAACTGCTCGGCGATACTCCGGAGCATGCGCGAGCGTGGGTCCTCGGTGCGGTAGACCGGGTGTCCGAAGCCCATGATGCGGTCGCCGGCGAGAACGCGTTCGCGGATCCAGGTGTCGATGCGGTCCGGCGTGCCGATCGCGTCCAGGGTGTCCAGCGCGCGGCTCGGGGCGCCGCCGTGCAACGGGCCTGACAGGGCTCCGACCGCTCCCACGAGACAGGCCGCCACATCCGCCCCGGTGGACGCGATGACCCGCGCCGTGAAGGTTGATGCATTGAATCCATGATCAATGGTTGAGATCAAGTATTGCTCAATCGCCCTGGCGTGCAGCGGATCCGGCTCCGACCCCGTCAACATGTACAGGTAGTTGGCCGCATACGAGAGGTCGTCCCGCGGCTCCACCGGGTCGAGGCCCCGGCCCAGCCGATGCAGCGCCGTCAGTACGGTCGGCACGGCCGCCGAGGCGACCAGGGCGTCCGCGCGCCGTTCCTCCGCGTCGATGTCGTACACGGGACGGAAGCCCTTCGCGGCACCGAGCAGCGACAGTGCCGTGCGCATGCCGGCCAGCGGTCCGGACCGTCCGCTCGCCGCCGCGATCGCCGGCAGTGCCGAGCGCACCTCGTCCGGCAACCGTCGCAGCGCCGCGGTCTGCGCGGTGAAAGCGGCGAGACGGTGCGCGTCCGGCAGCTCACCGTGGACCAGGAGGTGCCAGACATCCTCGAAGCCGCGGGTCTGCGCGAGTTCGACGGCGGAGTACTGGCGGTAGTGGTAAAACCCCTCGCGTCCTCTGACGTCACCAATTCGGGTGTCGGTGACGACGACGCCCGCGAGCCCTCGCGGAACGTCGAGAAGGGTGGTTGCGGCTGTTGCGGCCCGGTTGTTCGGCATATTTCCTCCCTGAACTTGATTCGACTGTCCATGATTGACTGAAACGATGTCAATATTGATTGAATCAATATTCAGTCCATACGGATACGGTGATCTCCATGCGCGATCAGGAAACCGCCCCCGACCACACCAGCCGCCGGCTGAGCACCAGGGAGACCGCCGAACTGCTCGGCGTGAAGCCCGAGACCGTGTACGCGTACGTGAGTCGCGGTCAGCTCAGCAGCCGACGCGACCCCGGGGGCCGAGGCAGCACCTTCGACGCCACGGAGGTGGAGGCGCTCGCCCGCCGCAACAAGCGGGAGAGCGGCGTGAGTTCGGCCTCCGGCGGCGAGCTGTCCGTACGGACCCGGCTCACCCTCATCGACAAGGACCGGTACTACTTCCGGGGCGTCGACGCCACCGAGCTGGCCGTACGCCACTCCTACGAAGAAGTCGCCGAATGGCTGTGGACAGGCACCCTGCGCCCCGGGGCCACCTTCACCGCACCCAAGGCCTCCGTCGCCGCCGCCCGCCGCTCCGTCAACGCGCTGCCGGAGCACAGCGACCCGGTCGACCGGCTCCGGGTCGCCGCCATCGCCGCGGCAGCGGTCGATCCGCTCCGCTTCGACCTCTCCGAGGGCACCGTGCTGGGCACCGCCCGCACCCTCATCCCCACCCTCGTCGCCGCCCTGCCGCCACGCGCACCCGGCCACCGCGACGACGGCCCGCTGGCCCGACGTCTCTGGGCCCGGCTCACCATCCGGATCGCCGACGAGGCGTCACTGCACGCCCTGGACACGGCACTCGGCCTCCTCGTCGACCACGACCTGGCCGCCTCGACCCTGGCCGTACGCGTCGCCGCGTCCGCCCGCGCGCACCCCTACGCGGCCGTCTCGGCGGGGCTCGGCGTCCTCGAAGGCCCCCTCCACGGCGCAGCCGGCGGCCTGGCCCACCGGATGCTGCTCGACGTGCTCGACGAGGGCGACGCGGCTCCCGTGGTGGCGGACGAGCTGCGCGCGGGCCGCCGCGTCCCCGGGCTCGGCCACCGGCTCTACCCCGGCGAGGATCCACGCGCGCGTGCCCTCTTCGCCCTCCTCGACGAGCTGCCGCACGCCGCGCCCGCCCTCGCCGCTGCCCGGGACGTCGTGACGACCACCGCCCGTCACGCTCCCCTGCACGCCAATGTGGACCTTGCCCTGGCCGTGTTCACCGTCGCCTGCGGCATGGGAGCGTCGGCAGCCGAGACGATCTTCGCCGTCGCCCGTACGGCCGGCTGGATCGCACACGCCCTGGAGGAGTACGGCGAGCATCCGCTGCGGATGCGCCCGTCCGGAACCTACGTGGGCGAGCGCCCTCCGCAACCGCTCCCGGAGTAGCCCGGCAGTGCCGGAACCACCCGTTCCGCGCGGCTGGAGGTCGCCATGCGGCGAGTCAGGTTAGGCTCACCTCTGTGAGTAGGTGCGCAACCGTCTCCCGGGACCTCGACGAGCCCATCGCGGGAACCGCGGCGACCGCGAGGACGTGGCTGCTGCTGGAGCAGTCGGGCCCATGGGGTGCCCAGGCGCTCACCATGAGCCACCTGGACCCCGCACTCGGCCGCGCCCTGGAGAAGGCCGCGGAGGGGACCGGTGTCCGGATCGCGCTGATCCGCCGCCCCGGCCGCCACGCCGACTTCGGGCCACCCGCCGTACGACAGGTGTACGCGGCCCACACCACGCCAGGGAACGTGTGGCTGCACAGCGCCACGACCCGCGCCCCCGAGCAACTGCTCGACCTCGACTTCTCCGCGCTCGGCAAGGGCGCCCCCGAAACCTTCGACGCCGCACTCCAGGGGCGGCCCCACACCGGGGACCCCCTCGCGCTCGTCTGTACCAACGGCAAGCGCGACCGCTGCTGCGCACTGCTCGGCCGCCCGCTCGCCGCCGAACTCGCCTCCTCCGGGGTCGAGGGCGCCTGGGAGGTCACACACCTCGGCGGCCACCGTTTCTCACCGACGCTGCTCGTCCTGCCGTACGGATACGCGTACGGCCGCGCCCAGGCCCCGCACGTCAAGGAGGTCCTCCAGGGCGTGCGCGAAGGGCGTGTCGTCGTGGAGGGCTGTCGCGGCGGCTCCGCCTGGGAGCGGCCCGGACAGGCCGCGGAACTGGCCGTCCGCTCGGCGGCGCGCGAGTACGCGGCGGACGCCCTGAGCGTCGTGCGGACGGACGGCTCGGCACCGCACTGGGAGGTGACCGTCGCTCACACGGACGGGCGCCGGTGGAACGTCGTGGTGACCCAGGGCCCCTCGCTGCCACCTCGCCCGGAAAGCTGCGGATCGGCGTTGGGTTCGCCCGCGCGGATGGATGTGGTGTCGGTACGCGAACTGGTGTCCACGGCTCGGACGCGGTGACCGCGCGACGTCATCCCGTCCGTACAGCCCGTGGTCCACCCGTCAAACACCCGTACACGCTCAAGCACGCCCGTACACACATTGATCAAGAGATCCACGTAGCACCCCACTACGGCACAGGCACCTCATCCCCGTACCGTCATGGGTATGAGCCCCACTCCCCCTGGACGCCGCCTGCGCCTCGGTCTGCCGCGGCGGATGTTCTCGCAGGTGCTGCTGATGCAGGTGGCGATCGCCGCGGGAGTCGCGGTGCTCGCGACCGGGCTGTTCCTCGCCCCGCTCAGCGATCAGCTGGACGACCAGGCGATGCGCCGGGCGCTGGCGATCGCGCAGACCACCGCGGCCCAACCGCAGATCGCCGAGGACCTGCAGGGAAGCAGGCCGTCGGTCGACGGCCCGGTGCAGACCGAGGCGGAGCAGATCCGGAAGGCCAGCGGGGCCGAGTACGTCGTGGTGATGGACATGAGAGGCGTGCGCTGGTCGCACACGGACCCGAAGGAGATCGGCCGGGTCGTCTCCACCGACCCCCGCCAGGCGCTGGCGGGCAAGGAGGTCATGGAGATCGACAGCGGCACCCTGGGCCGCTCGGCCCGCGGCAAGGTGCCACTGCGCGACACCGGCGGCAGGGTCGTCGGGGCGGTCTCGGTCGGCATCGAGTACGACAGTGTGCGCGCCCTGCTGTTCCACGCGATTCCGGGGCTGCTCGCGTACGCAGGCGGCGCCATGGCCGTCGGCGCTCTGGCCGCCTGGCTGATCTCCCGACGGGTGCAGCGACAGACCCGGGACCTGGCCTTCTCGGACATCGCGGCGTTGCTCGCGGAGCGCGAGGCCGTGCTGCACGGCATCCGCGAGGGCGTCGTCGCCCTGGACCGTGCGGGCCGCGTCCGGCTCCTCAACGACGAGGCACAGCGCCTGCTGGGCATCGGCGAGGAGGCTGTCGGCCGCTCCCTGGACGAGGCGCTCGGTGCCGGACGTACCACCGATGTGCTGGCCGGACGCGTGACCGGAACCGACCTGCTCACCGTGCGGGGCCAGCGTGTACTGGTCGCCAACCGCATGCCCACGGACGACGGCGGCGCCGTCGCCACCCTGCGCGACCGCACCGAGCTGGAGCAGCTCGGCCGCGAACTCGACTCCACGCACGGTCTGCTCGACGCCCTGCGCGCCCAGGACCACGAACACGCCAACCGCATGCACACGCTTCTGGGACTGCTCGAACTGGAGATGTACGAGGACGCCGCGGAGTTCATCGGCGAAGTGGTGGGCGACCATCGGGCCACCGCGGAGCAGATCGCCGAGAAGATCCGCGATCCGCTGCTCGCCGCACTGCTGGTCGGCAAGGCCACCGTGGCGGCGGAACGCGGTGTCGCCCTGTGGGTCTCGGACCGCACCCTGCTCCCGGACCGGCTGATCGATCCAAGAGGGCTGGTCACCGTCGTCGGCAACCTGGTCGACAACGCGCTGGACGCCGTAGCCGGCACCGCGCACGCGCGCGTGGAGGTCGAACTGCGCGCGGAGGGTCGAACCGCGGTTCTCAGGGTGCGCGACACGGGACCCGGAATCCCGGTGGAACAGCGCGAGTTGGTCTTCACGGAAGGGTGGTCCACGAAGAAGCCCCCGGCACACGGCAAGCGCGGAATCGGTCTCCCCCTGGTACGCCGACTCGCGGAGCGGCAGGGTGGCAGCGCGCGCGTGGACGATGCCGAGGGCGGGGGCGCGGAGTTCACGGTCGTACTGCCGGAGGCACTCGCGGAACCGGACCCGGCAGCGGAACCCCGGCACACCCTCGTCCCGGAGGTGGAACACGCGCGAGTCCCGGACACGGAACCGTCCCCGGCCCAGGCGACCAGCACGGCCACCGGCGCGCCCCCCGCACAGGAGGAATCGAGATGATCGAGGTCCTGGTCGTGGACGACGACATCCGGGTGGCGCGCGTCAACGCCGCCTACGTGGAGAAGGTGCTCGGCTTCCATGTCGCGGGAGTGGCCCACAGCGCGGCCGAGGCACTGCGGCAACTGGAGGCTCTGCCGCACCTCGACCTCGTCCTCATGGACCACTACCTGCCCGACGGCACGGGCCTGTCGGTCGTCCAGGAGATGCGCCGACGCGGCCACGAGACCGACGTGATCATGGTGACAGCGGCCCGGGACGTGTCGACCGTACAGGCGGCGATGCGGCAGGGAGCACTGCAGTATCTGGTCAAGCCGTTCGCCTTCGCGGGGCTGCGCGCCAAGCTGGAGGCCTACGCGGAGCTGCGCCGCACCCTCGACGGCGGCGGCGAGGCCGAACAGGCCGAGGTGGACCGGATCTTCGGCGCCCTGTCCTCCGGACCCGAGCCCGAACTGCCCAAGGGGCACTCCCCCACCACCGCGGAACTCGTGCGCCGAGCCCTGGTGAACGCCGAAGGCCCCCTGTCGGCGCAGGAGATCGCCGAACGGACAGGGGTGAGCCGCCAGACCGCCCAGCGCTATCTGAAGCTGCTGGAGCGCACGGGACGGGCCAGGCTGACCCTGAAATACGGCGACGCGGGCCGCCCGGAGCACCGTTACGTGTGGGCGACCCGCCCCTGAGAGCGGGCACGACGGAGTTGTGAAGATCTTGCTCGCGCCCCGCTGTTCGATGGCGGGAGACATGGCGCATGCCACAACATCGGACTTCGGGGCGCAAGCCGTTCTTCTGCTTGCGAAAATCTGTTCTGCTCGTTCCGCGCGCCGAAGCAGCGGAGCCGCAACACGGGTTCACCGGACGGGCTTGCCGCTCGTCGGCCCTGAGGGAGAGGCCCGATGATTGACGTCCTGGTAGTGGACGACGACTTCCGTGTGGCAGAGATCAACGCGAGGTACGTGGGCAGGGTTCCCGGATTCAGGGTCGCCGCCCGCGCGCACAACGCGGCTCAGGCGCTGGCCGCCGTGCAGCAGGGCACCATCGACCTGGTCCTGCTCGACCACTACCTGCCGGACCAGACGGGACTCGAACTCGTTCACCGCATGCGGGAACAGGGCCATTGCACCGATGTCATCATGATCACGGGAGCGAGCGACGTGGTGACCGTACAGGCCGCGATGCGCGTGGGCGCGCTGCACTACCTGGTCAAGCCGTTCACCTTCGCCGCGCTGCGCACCCGCCTGGACTCCTACGCCGCCCTGCGCCGCACCGTCGACCACGTCGGAGACCGGAGCCAGGCCGGGCAGGAGCAGGTCGACCGGATCTTCGGCGCCCTGCGCACGCCGCCCGCCCCCTCGTCCCCCGGACTGCCGAGCGGCCACTCGGAACCGACCACGGACCTCATCTGCGGCGTGCTCCACCGTGCCGGCCACCCGCTCTCGGCCCACGAGGTGGCCACCGAGACGGGCCTGAGCCGATCCACGGCCCAGCGCTACCTCCGTCATCTGGAACAGGCGGGCCGCCTCCGCCTCTCCCTCAAGTACGGCGACACGGGCCGCCCCGAACACCGGTACGCATGGGTGGCCCCCTGAGTCGGTTCCTTGCCCAGCAAGGTCGTACGACAGTGAAATCGCCGCCCGCTAAACCGCCCCCGCCCCCGTGAGCGACCGCACCTCGGTCTCCGCGTGCTTGGCCTCGTCGGGGTCCTCCGCCGAGGTGACCGTGCCGAGCCAGCCGGCGAGGAATCCCAGCGGGATCGAGACGATCCCCGGGTTCTGCAACGGGAAGTACTGGAAGTCCATCCCCGGGAACAGGGATTCGGGGCTGCCCGACACCACGGGCGACAACAGGACGAGGACCACCGAGGGGATCAGCCCCCCGTACACCGACCACACCGCACCCCTGGTGGTGAAGCCGCCCCAGAACAGCGAGTAGAGCAGCACCGGCAGATTCGCGGACGCCGCGACAGCGAAGGCGAGGCCCACCAGGAAGGCGACATTGAGGTCACGGGCCAGCAGGCCGAGGGCGATCGCGACCACACCGATGCCGACCGCGGCGGTGCGGGCCACGGCCACCTCGCTGCGCGGCTTGGCCCGGGGGCGCCGCAGCGACGCGTACAGGTCGTGGGCCACGGACGCCGAGGATGCGAGGGTGATGCCTGCGACCACCGCGAGAATCGTTGCGAAGGCGATGGCGGCGACGATCGCGAACAGAACCGTTCCGCCTGTGGAGTCCGCTCCGCCGCCCAGATCGAGGGCCAGCAGCGGGACCGCCGTGTTCCCCGCCGCGTTCGACCCACGGACCGCCTGCGGTCCGACGATCGCCGCCGCGCCGAAGCCGAGGACGATCGTCATCAGGTAGAAGCCGCCGATGAGCCCGATCGACCAGACGACCGATCGGCGCGCGGCCCTTGCCGTCGGCACCGTGTAGAAGCGGGAGAGGATGTGCGGCAGCCCTGCTGTACCCAGGACGAGGGCGAGCCCCAGGCTCATGAAATCGAAGCGCGAGGTCCAGTCGCCGCCGTACCTCAGCCCGGGGGCGAGAAACGCGTCACCATGACCACTGCGCCCGGCCGCCGTGCGCAACAGCTGGTCGAAGTCGCCGTGGAACCGCACCAGCACCAGCACGGTCAGCGTGATCGCCCCGCCCATCAGCAGGACCGCCTTGACGATCTGGATCCAGGTGGTGGCCCGCATCCCTCCCAACGACACATAGATCACCATGAGCGCGCCGACCGCGATCACCGTCCAGGACTGCGCCGCCTCGCTCGTCCCACCCAGCAGCAGCGCGACCAGGCTGCCCGCGCCCACCATTTGCGCCACCAAATACAGAACGGACACGGTCACCGAGGAAGTTCCCGCAGCGATCCGCACCGGCCGCTCCCGCATCCGCGACGCGACGACGTCGGCCAGCGTGAACCGCCCGCAGTTGCGCACCAGTTCGGCGACCAGGAACAGCACGACGAGCCAGGCCACCAGGAAACCCACCGAGTACAGCAGCCCGTCGTAGCCGAAGAGCGCGATGAGGCCGGAGATCCCGAGGAAGGACGCGGCCGACATGTAGTCGCCCGCGATGGCAAAACCATTCTCCATCGGGGAGAAGAGCCGGCCGCCCGCGTAGAACTCCTCCGCCGAGCCCTGCCGGTGCCGACCCACCCAGGTGGTGATGGCCAGCGTGACGGCCACGAACGCGCTGAACAGCACCAGCGCCAGCATCTGATGGTTGCCGGTCATGATCCACCGCCTCTGAGGCCACGCGTCAGTTCCTGGGTGTCCCAGCGCAGATCGAGCGCGGCCCGGTCCCTGCGCAGCCGTGCGTGCCGCGCGTACGCCCAGGTGAACAGGAACGTCGTGAGGAACTGTCCGAGTCCCGCCAGCATCGCCACGTTCACCGCGCCCACCACTGGCCGGGCCATGAATCCGGGCGCTGTGGTCGCGGTCACCACATAGCCCACGTACCAGGAGAAGAAGACGGCGACGCCGGGGATCACGAACCTTCGGTAGCGACTGCGCACCTCCTGGAAGGCGGCGCTGCGCTGCACCTCCAGATAGACGTCGGCCGCGCCACCACCCCGGCCCTCCTGCTCCCCGCGCGCAGGCGGGACGACGGGCGCTGGCGCACCCGTGCCGTCCAACTCGCCCCAGCCAGAGGCGAGTGCGTCGTACCACGGGTCTTCGAACCGCGGGTCCCCACCCACCGCCGCGTGGGTGGGGGCCGTGTCACGGCCTTCGGGGGGCTCGGCTGAACTCTCAGGGCCGCCCCCGCGTCTGTTGGGGCGACCGGTGCTTGACTGCATGCCCAAGGATGGACAGAACGGGAAGATCCCCGACTCTTCTTCTCCACAGTCTTCACCCCATTAGGTGACTCACCCCGTGGGAGGCCGCACCAATCCCCTCCCGTAGGCGTAACGCACCGCCTGCGCACGGTCCTTGATTCCCGTCTTGGCGAAGAGGTTGTTGATGTGGGTCTTCACCGTCGCCGTGGAGACATGCAGTTGGTGTGCGATCTCCTGGTTGCTGAGGCCGTCCGCGATCAGCACCAGCACCTCGGCCTCTCTTGTGGTGAGCCCGTCGGGCGGCTCGGCGGGCGCGGCGGGCTTCTGCTCCGGCTCCGTCAGCCGCTCCAGGAGCCGCCGCTGGATGCTCGGCGCCAGCCCCGCGTCCCCGGACAGCACGCTGTGCACCGCTCTGACGATCTCCTCGCCGTCCGCGTCCTTGGTGAGGTAGCCGCGCGCGCCTGCCCGCAGTGCGCGGAACAGCGACTCGTCGTCCGCGAACGTCGTGAGCACCACGACCTGTGTCCCGGGGTACTCCGCCCTGATCCGCCGGGTCGCCTCGACACCGTCGCACCGCGGCATGCGCAGATCCATCAGCACCACGTCCGGCGCGAGTTCACCGGCGAGCCTAACGGCCTCGTCCCCGTCTCCGGCCGCTCCGACAACTTCGATCCCGGGCAGCAGACCGAGCAGCATCACGATGCCTTCCCGTACGACGGTCTGATCGTCCGCGACCACGACCCGCGCGGGCCTCAGGCCGGCCTCCCGCGTCATGTCGGCACCCTCAGCGTCACCACGAACCCCTTCTCGCCCGGCCCGGCATCCAGCGAACCGCCCAGCAGCTCGGCACGCTCCCGCATGCCCAGCAGACCGTACCCGCCGCCCATGCCGGTGAGTTCGCCCGGCGAACCGCCCGAGTCCCTTACGTCCAGCGACACTTGATGCTCGCTGTAGTCCAGCCGCACCTGGACCTTGGCGCCCGGAGCGTGCTTGCGGACATTCGTCAGTGCCTCCTGAGCCACCCGGCGCACGGCCTGCGACGCCTCCGCCGGCAGCGGTCTGCGCTCACCCGTAATGGTGACGCCCACGTCGTCTGTCGCGCCGACGAGTTCACTCAGGTAGTCCTCCAGCGGGGACATCTCGCCCCTCAGTGCGGACAGGGCCTGTCTCGTCTCGGCGAGACCGTCGCGGGCCATCCCCCGCGCCGCCACCACCCGTTCGAGGATCCGGTCCCGGTCGGCGCCCCGCTCGATCAGCAAACGGGCCGCTTCCAGGTGCACCAGCTGCGCCGAGAGACTGTGCGCCAGTACGTCGTGGATCTCCCTCGCTATCCGGGCGCGCTCCGCGAGCGCCGCCGACTCCGCTTCGGCGACCCGCGCGGCCCGCTCCTGGGCGAGGAGGCGCTGGGCGTTGCCGCGTGCTTCGGCGTCGAGCCGCAGGACGTATCCGGCGAGTGCGAGACCGACGCTGGTGACGGTCGTGGTGAGCAAGGGGTCGTCGTTGACCACCGCGTACGAGCCGAGGGCCACGATGCTCATGGGCAGAGCGGCTGACAGGGGCATTCTTTCCAGGGCCGTGATCGCGCACCCGCACCACAGGACGAGAGCCGGCACCCGGAAGCCCGTGGCCTGGCCCGCGACCGCGAGGCCCTGAAGCAGCAGGAGGAGCGCCAGCGAGGGCCACAGTCGGTGCTGGAACGTTGTCCGGTAGAGCGCCCAGGCAAGCAGCGCGGCGGCCAGGACTCCCCCGACAGCCAGGGCCGAGTGCAGGCCACGGGGGGGATTGCCGCTGACGGCGCCCCACAGCAGCATGCCGAGGACCAGCATCCTCGTGGCCCAGGCGAGCCGGCGGCGGTTGCGGGAGATCCCCTCGCGGCCGAGCGCCTCCTGGGAGGGCCAGCGCAACCAGTCGTTCTTCGTCACAGGCACTCCTTCCGCAACCGCACGCCGTCACCGTAAGCCGTGGTCTGCCGGTGCGCCGAGGGTGTGGACGCCGGATGCAGAGGCTCCGGTTGCGGGGATGTCAGGTGCGGGGACTGTGTCCGCCAGTGCAGGATTCCGGCGCGGAGCAGGAGGGTCGCCGCAAGGGCGAGGAGAAGGGCCGGGGTGTCCTGGTGGACGCCGAGTGCCATACCCAGGGCGTAGAGGCCGGCGCGGAGGCCTATCCCGGTGATCCACACGGCGACGCTCGCCTTGGTGCTCCGGCTCCACACCACGCCGTCCGCCTCCGCCCACACGCGGGTCGTCCAGGCCCAGCCGGCTCCGGTGACGAGGCCTACGAGCAGTTCGGCCACGAGCAGGGTGATCGACTCCGTGCGGTGGTGGATGTCGACAAGGCCGGGCTCGCGCAGCGCCACGACGGCCAGGATCACGGGCACGACCCACCAGCGCCGGTCCGCGTCCATCCGGCGTGTACGGAACTGTCGTACGACCACCAGGGCGATGACGGCGACGATCAGCGAGGCATCAACGAGCCCGGACATCAGGCCTCCGTGGGCGAAGAAGGAGCGGGTGTCGGCAGCGGGTGCTGTCGACGCCTTCGACGCTACGGAAATCGGCAGGTCACGGGATCGGAGCGGGGGTGGACCAAGGGTGGATCCACAACCGGTCGGGGGTCCACCTCAGGGTGGAGAGACGGCGTCGGGGCAGCACTCGGAGGTGCTGCCCCGGCACCAGAATCCGGACGGGTCACGCGTCGATTCGCGACCTGTCCAGCGTCGCCGCCGAGTTGGAGATGAACTCCTTGCGAGGAGCGACGTCGTTGCCCATCAGAAGGTCAAAGACCTGTTCGGCGGAGTCCAGGTCGGACACGTTGATCCGGCGCAGCGTGCGATGGCGCGGATCCATCGTGGTTTCGGCAAGCTGGTCGGCGTCCATCTCACCAAGACCCTTGTAGCGCTGGATCGAGTCCTTGTGGCGGACGCCCTTGCTCTGGAACTCCTGAAGCTTCTCGCGCAGCTCACGGTCCGAGTAGGTGTAGACGTACTTGTCCTGGCCCTTCTTCGGCTGGATGAGCTCGATGCGGTGCAACGGCGGCACCGCGGCGAACACCCGGCCCGCTTCGACCATGGGCCGCATGTAGCGGTGGAACAGGGTCAGGAGCAGGGTGCGGATGTGGGAGCCGTCGACGTCGGCGTCGGTCATCATGATGATCTTGCCGTAGCGGGCCGCGTCGATATCGAACGTACGACCTGACCCAGCCCCTATGACCTGGATGATCGCGCCGCACTCGGCGTTCTTCAGCATGTCGGTCACGGACGACTTCTGGACGTTGAGGATCTTGCCGCGGATCGGCAGCAGCGCCTGGAACTCCGAGTTCCGGGCGAGCTTGGCCGTACCGAGCGCGGAGTCGCCCTCCACGATGAACAGTTCGCTGCGCTCGACGTCGTCACTGCGGCAGTCGGCGAGCTTGGCAGGCAGCGAGGAGGACTCCAGGGCCGTCTTCCGGCGCTGCGCGTCCTTGTGCTGACGGGCGGCGATGCGCGTACGCGCCGCAGCCACAGCCTTCTCCATGACGACACGGGCCTGCGCGGCGGCATCCCGCTTGGTGGAGGTCAGGAAGTCCTTGAGCTCCTTGGACACCACGTTCGTCACGATGCGCCGGGCCGCAGAGGTACCGAGGACCTCCTTGGTCTGACCCTCGAACTGCGGCTCGGCGAGACGCACGGTGACGACCGCGGTGAGGCCCTCCAGAGCGTCGTCCTTGACGATGTCGTCCTCGGCCACGCGCAGCAGCTTCTTGGTGCGCAGCACCTCGTTCATCGTCTTCGCGACGGCCTGTTCGAACCCCGCCATATGGGTGCCGCCCTTGGGCGTGGCGATGATGTTCACGAACGACTTGAGGTTCACGTCGTAACCCGTGCCCCAGCGCAGCGCCACGTCGACACCCAGCTCGCGGGTGACCTCGGTGGGGGTCATCTGGCCGTGGTCGTCGAGGACCGGGACCGTCTCCTTGAAGGATCCCTGCCCGGAGAAGCGGAGGACATCGCAGACCGGCTTGTCGGTGGCCAGGTACTCGCAGAACTCGCTGATGCCTCCGTCGAAGCGGAAGGACTCCTCGCCCTTGCTGCCGCCCTCCCCGAGCCCTACCTCGTCACGGACGACGATGGTGAGACCCGGCACCAGGAACGCGGTCTGCCGAGCGCGCTGGTGGAGGTTGTCCAGGGAGAGCTTGGCGTCCTTGAGGAAGATCTGGCGGTCGGCCCAGTACCGAACGCGCGTACCAGTTCGGGTCTTGGGAACCCGCTTGGTCTTGCGCAGGCCCCCCGTCTCGAACGTGGCGTCCGGGCCGGCGTCGGAGAAGGATCCGGGAACGCCCCGCCGGAAGCTGATCGCATGGGTGTTCCCCCCGCGGTCGACCTCGACGTCCAGGCGCGCCGAGAGGGCGTTCACCACGGACGCGCCCACACCGTGCAGGCCGCCGGAAGCGGCGTACGAGCCGCCGCCGAACTTGCCGCCGGCGTGCAGCTTGGTCATGACGACCTCGACACCGGAGAGGCCGGTTTTGGGCTCGACGTCCACGGGGATGCCGCGGCCGTTGTCCCGCACCTCGACGGAGCCGTCGTCGTGCAGGACGACGTCGATGTGGTCGCAGTAGCCCCCAAGGGCCTCGTCCACGGAGTTGTCGATGATCTCCCAGAGGCAGTGCATCAGGCCACGGCTGTCGGTGGACCCGATGTACATGCCCGGACGCTTTCGCACGGCCTCGAGGCCCTCGAGGACGAGCAGGTGCCGCGCGGTGTAGTTGGAACCGTCCCGGTCTGCTCCTGCCAGCAGCGCTGTGGACGGCACGGACGTATCGGCGGTCACGCGGTTCGCTCCTCGCTGAATTTCAATTGGGGCCCTGATGGGTAAGGGCCTGGCTTCGGTCGCCGCTCAGAGGGTACCGAGGCCTGGTAGAGCCGATGTAACACCACCCTCGACGAAACTCACACTAATCCAGAGTCGCATGCCTGTTCGATCCCTCGATGGAGTGAAGTACATATCACGTTCCCTTCCAGGCATGAACCATTTAGGCTCCGGGCACGTCCTCATGGACAACCGGCAATCCAGCCGGGAGGACCAACACCCCTACAGACGACCGACAGCGCGAACCCGTACAGACACAAAGACACGCAATACGGCACATTCGCCGCCAACCGGAAGCAGACAGCCACCTCGAAAAGATTTTTTCGAGGAAAGGCCACGAGCGGGAACGTTTTCGGCCTGGTTGGATGTTGACCCTGGTACGACAGCTCGTCGAGCTAGAGAAGAGGCGACGTGACTACTGTTCTGACCCCCGCGAGCCCGCTGACGGCCGCTGATCGCTGCGACCGCTGCGGCGCCCAGGCATACCTTCGCGTTGTCTTGGCGAGCGGCGGAGAACTGCTCTTCTGCGCCCACCACGGTCGCAAGTTCGAGCCGGAACTCAAGAAGATCGCCGCTGAGATACAGGACGAGACGGAGCGACTGACGACCGTTCCAGCCAGCTCCAACGAAGAAGAACGCTGATACTGCGCGTCGACGACGAGCCAGCCCCGGCACAGGTCGGTTGATTCGGGCGGTCACTCCTGCACTCAGGAGTGACCGCCCGCTTCACTCAAGCCGCCCAGGGGCCCTCAGGCGGCGCCACAAGGGCGGGAACCTGGACGGACCCTCCGGTCGCCGCCCAGGGGCCCTCAGCCGCCGTTCCCGGCAACGACGGCACCCCACCCCATCGTCCGTACGACATCCGAGATCCGTGTGTAGACGCCCGGGCTACCGGGCCGTCCACAACCGCTCCCCCAGGACACGAGCCCCACCAGCCGCCCCTGGGCGACCAGCGGCCCCCCACTGTCCCCCTGACAGGCATCCGGCCCCCCTGCGGCCTCGCCCGCACACAGCATGCTGCCGGATCGATACTTTCCGTCGGCGCTGCCCGGGTACGCCCGCTCACAGAGCGCGTCGGACAGCACGTGCACCCGCGCCGCCCGCAGACTGTGCGCGTAGTCGCCGCCTCCCGTGATGTCCCCCCAGCCGTACACCGTGGCGCTCGTACCGGGTCGGTAGGCCGTGTCGCCGGCAGCCGCCATCCCGATGACCGCGCTCCCCGGAAGCGCCTCGGTGAGGGTGAGCACAGCGAAGTCCCCGGCGTTGCTGATCTTGTCGTAGCCCGGGTTGACCCAGATGTCGCGTACGGCGATCTCCTTGCCCTGGGCCGACGTCAGGTCCGTACGCCCGGTGATGACCCTGAGGTCCCGGACGCGGTCGGGCGGCGCCCCCAGGACGTCCTCGCCCATGCAGTGGGCCGCGGTCAGTACGGTGGTCCGGCCGACGGCCACGCCGTCGCAGAACTGCCCGGCGCGCGTACCCCCGAACCGGCCACGGCTGGACAGCGCCACCGTCCACGGGCTCTCGGACACGTCAACCGGGAATCCGCCGACCACGATGCCGTCGGCAGCCGCAGGAGCGGCTGACGCCAGCGGTATCACGGCCGCCGCGGCCGACAGAACCAACGCCCGGGTCAGCGCCCGGGACAGGGCCCGGACAATGGGATGGCGCATGTGCGCTCCTCACTCTGGGATGATCACGAGAAACCCAGAGTGATCCAACGGGCCCCACCCCGCACGCTCGGGCCACGAAAGAGGGACGCCGCGGACTGGAGCACCCCGCTCCGCACGCGCCGGGCCGCGCTCCCCGCACGCCGGTGCGACGATCCGCGCCCGCTCGACACGAAGGCCCGGCTCCCCTGGGGGACGCCGGGCCTTCCGTGTCGTACGACCGCGACCTAGTCGAGGTAGTCGCGCAGCACCTGCGAACGCGACGGGTGGCGCAGCTTCGACATGGTCTTGGACTCGATCTGGCGGATGCGCTCGCGGGTGACGCCGTACACCTTGCCGATCTCGTCGAGGGTCTTCGGCTGCCCGTCGGTGAGACCGAAGCGCATCGAGACGACGCCCGCCTCGCGCTCGGAGAGGGTGTCGAGTACGGAGTGCAACTGCTCCTGGAGGAGCGTGAAGCTGACCGCGTCGGCCGGGACGACCGCCTCGGAGTCCTCGATGAGGTCACCGAACTCGCTGTCGCCGTCCTCACCCAGGGGGGTGTGGAGGGAGATCGGCTCACGGCCGTACTTCTGGACCTCGATGACCTTTTCCGGGGTCATGTCGAGTTCCTTGGCCAGCTCCTCCGGGGTGGGCTCGCGGCCCAGGTCCTGGAGCATCTGGCGCTGCACACGCGCGAGCTTGTTGATGACCTCGACCATGTGCACCGGGATACGGATGGTGCGGGCCTGGTCGGCCATCGCGCGGGTGATCGCCTGACGGATCCACCAGGTGGCGTACGTGGAGAACTTGTAGCCCTTGGTGTAGTCGAACTTCTCGACCGCGCGGATCAGACCGAGGTTGCCCTCCTGGATGAGGTCCAGGAAGAGCATGCCGCGGCCGGTGTAACGCTTGGCCAGGGAGACCACCAGACGGAGGTTGGCCTCCAGGAGGTGATTCTTGGCGCGACGACCGTCCTCGGCGATGATCTCCAGCTCGCGCTTGAGCTTCGGAGCCAGCTTGTCGGCGTTGGCCAGCTTGTCCTCGGCGAACAGGCCTGCCTCGATGCGCTTGGCGAGTTCGACCTCCTGCTCGGCGTTGAGCAGCGGGACCTTGCCGATCTGCTTGAGGTAGTCCTTGACCGGGTCGGCGGTGGCACCGGCTACGGCGACCTGCTGGGCCGGTGCGTCGTCCTCGTCGTCGTCGGAGAGGACGAAGCCCTTGTTCTCGGCCCCTTCCTCTTCCTCTTCGCCGGCCTTGACGTCCTCGATGGCCTCGTCGTCGACGGCCTCGGCGTCGTCCTTGCCGGTGGTCGTCTTCTTGGCCGCCGTCTTCTTGGCGACGGTCTTCTTCGCGACAGCCTTCTTGGCGGTCGTCGTCTTCTTGGCGGCGGCCTTCTTCGCGGGCGCCTCGTCGTCGACGGAGGGCTCGGCGGAGGGGGCCGCCGGGGTGGCGGTGGCGGTGGCCTTCTTCGTGGTCACCGTCTTCGCCGCGACCGTCTTGGTGGCGGTGCGCTTGGCCGGACTCTTCGCTGCGACGCTCTTTCGGGTGCGCTTGGGCTCCGCGGCACTGACCATCAGCGTCACACCCTCTTCCTCGAGGATCTGGTTGAGGCTGCGCAGTACGTTCTTCCACTGAGTGGCCGGAATCTGGTCAGCTTCGAAGGCCCGACGCACGTCGTCGCCGGCGATCTGCCCCTCAGCCTTTCCCCGCTCGATGAGCGCCATGACAGAGACGGACTCGGCGATCTCCGACGGGAGCGTACGGGATGTGCTGGCCGACACGAACAACCTCTCGAACGTTGGAAAACGGCTTCCGGCCCCGTCCACTACGGACAGGAGCCGACGACCGCCGACTGGGGATGGGCCGACGGCGCGGGCGGGGGCCGGGAAGATACACAGCGCCTTGAACGGCGTCTGTATTCCCTCCGCAGCTGTCACCTCTTAGGTCATCGCGCTGCTTCCACAAGCGTTACGCCCAATCTGCGTGGCCCGAGTCACACCCCGTAGCTCTCAGAAGCGATCAAATGTGACTATAGGTGGTCAGCAGGGCCCACGGCCAGGCCACCCCGACCGATCTGCGGCCCCATCGGCAGCGGTATTCACAGCCTCGATGAGCGCTTCTGGACGGTCCGCCGCCTCTTCTTCCTCGCACCACCCAGCACGAGGTCGCCCCGTTTCACCGCCGGACCCCGCCGGGCCCTCTCGGGATCCGACGGGGCCCGGCGGTGACGGTTCGCGAGCCGAACGATGCCCCCGGAGGGCGAGGTGCCCTCCGCGCGCGCCGCTCTCGGCGCGCGGTCAGTGCTCGCGCGGGGCCGGGACCACGCGCTCCACCTCGGGGTGCACCATGAGCAGCTGCCGCATGGCCGTTTCCGCTCCCGCGCCGTCGCCGACCCCGAGAGCCTCCACGATCCGGGCATGGTGCGCCAAGGACGCCTCGGTGGGCCGGTCACAGCCGGTGATCGGACCGCCGGACACCTGGAGGGCGGCGGACACGATCCCGGAGAGGTGCTCCAGCATGCGGTTGCCGGCGAGCTGGACGAGCAGCGAGTGGTACTCGGCGTCGGCGCGCGCGAACGTCAGCGCGTCGCCCTGGCTCATGGCGTGGCCCATGATCTCGACCATGTCGACGAGCCGCTGCTGGACCTCCTCGCGCCCGTGCCCGGCGGCGAGACGAGCGGCGAGCGGCTCGATCGTCCAGCGCAGCTCGCTGAGCTCGCGGCGCTGGTTGTCGCGCTGCGGCCCAAAGGCGCGCCACTCGATGATGTCGGGGTCGAGGAGGTTCCAGTCGCTGACGGGACGCACGCGCGTGCCCACGTTCGGCCGGGCGCTCACCAGGCCCTTGGCCTCCAGCACCCGGAGCGACTCACGGACCACGGTGCGGGACACTTCGAAACGCTGGCCGATCTCCTCCGGCACAAGGGGACGGTCCGCGCCCAGGTCACCGGAGACGATCATCTGGCCCAGCTGCTGGACGAGTTGACCGTGCAGCCCGCGACCGCGGCTGCCCGCGGTGCGGCGGCCTACACGGCCCAGCTCCGGGTCCGTTGCGTCCCAGGATGGGACTCCCACCCGGTCGGCACCGGGAGCCTCGGCGTAGGGGTAGCGGTCAAACCCGCCCGGGCCGACGAGACCGGAGTCTGCGGAGCGGGCGGCGGTCATCATGGACTGCGCAAGGGTACTCACGGATCCTTTGTCGGCGCCGTCTTCAACTCCCTTGAGGTCTTTGGTGAAAAGCACACGAAAGGGTGATCGCTCACCCCGTCGCAATTGACGCCTTATCGGAAAGAAACGGGCGTTCCCCGGGGAGTTGTGCGCAGTGCAGAACCTGGAAGGGCGCGGACGATCGTCACCGGACCCTGCTTCGCAGGGTCGTGAGCAGATACGCACAGAGCAGACCAGCCAGCGACAACGTCAGCGCGCCGCCGACGGGTTGGGCGATCATCCGCGCTCCGGCTGCCAGATACCGCTCGCCCCCGAAGGGCCACTCCACCAGGAGCAGTTCCCGCAGGCGCAGGGAGAAACCGGCCGCGCTCCGCACGGATGAGCCCTCCAGGACCTTCTGTACGAGTGGCACCACGAGGACCGGTACGGCGACCACCGCCGCGAGCCCGGCGGTGGTGGACCGGAAGATGCCCGCGGCAAGGACCCCGGCCCAGGCGCAGCCGATCACCAGACCGATCCAACTCGTCGTCAGCGCGAGCCAGTCCGCGGGAACTCGCGCCAGCTCCCGTCCGTAGACGAGGTAGAGCACTTCGGCGTCGCAGCCCACGGTGAGGAAGGCCAGCATCAGCCCGGTGGCCGCGGCGACGAGGAGTTTGGCGAGGAGCAGCCCCAGTCGGCGGGGCACGGTGCCTCGGTCGACCGCCAGCGCGGGGTGGCGGAACTCGTCGCCGAAGGCGATGGCGCCCAGCAGCCCGGCGCCGAGTGCCGCGGGCGGCAGCGGCAGCTCCTGCGGCCAGGCGGCCAGCAGGCGGTGCTGCGGAGTGTGGCCGACGCGGGCCAGGAGTACGGCGACTAGAGCGGACGAGACGAGCACGGCGGCCCCGGTCAGAAACCCGGTGCCGACACCGCCGGCCCGGCGCAGCTCGTAACGGAGGGGACGCAGCGGACTCGGAGCGGGGCGGACAAGGATGGGGGGCGGGAGCGGCGGCAGGCTGTCGGAGGTGAGGGCGTCGAAGGGGCGCGGGCGGGTGTCCTGGGGGCGTGCGGGCGCGGACGCAGCTGAGGCACGGGTGGCTGTCGGCAAGCGGCTGGTGGGTACGTCCGGCTCGGCGAGACGGGTTGCCGAGGTGACCCCGGTTGACTCCGCAGTGGCTGTGCGAGGGCCTTGCCCCGCGGAGCCGTGCGACGCGGAAAGACCCGGAGGGGTGGCAGAACCCTGAGGCAGGTCGGTGTCCTCAGGTGTGGCCCCGGCAGTCTTCTGTCCCGCTGCGCCGTCGACCTCTCCGGTCATACCGGTTTCTCTGAACTCACCGAGCCCAGTTGACCCGTCAGTCGTACAGGCTTCTGTCCCGTCAGTCGTACAGCCTTCATCTCGCACCGTCGGCTCGCCCTGGCGGGTCGAGTCGGCTCCGGGACCCATGTCACCGACCTCGTCGGCGAGTTGGTGCACGAGGATGCCGTGCCGGAACGCGGTCTCGCCGATGTCCGCACAGGTACTGCCGTACACCGAGAGCCGATTACCGGCCTCCGGCACGACCTCCACGGAGCGCTGCGCCGTCCGGGCCTCTTTGGTCAGCAGGGCCGCGAGACGGGTGGCGTGCGGGCTGCGCACGGCGACGCGGGGGCGCAGTCTGGTGCGGGAGAAGTCCGCGGCTTCCTGGTCGGCGACGAGTCGTCCCTGTTCCAGGGTGATGATCCGGTCGGCAATGCGGGCCGCCTCTTTGGGGTCCGTGGTGGTGCACAGGACGGTGCCGCCCTGGTTCGCGTGGGCGCGCAGCATGCCGTGCAGCCAATGGCGTTCGCGGACGGACAGACCGTCGGTGAGCGCGTCGAGCACGAGGGTGTGCGGGTCGGTCAGCAGGGCGCAGGCCAGGCCCAGACGACGGTCCATGCCGCGCGACAGGGTGCCCAGGCGTTCGTCGCGCAGGCTGACGAGGCCGACGACCTCGAGGACTTCGTCGGCGCGGCGGACCGGGACGCCTGCCGCCGCGCACAGCATGCGGAGTTGGCCCCGGACGGTGCGCGCGGGGTGCCCCGGCACATCACCCAGGAGCACGCCGACCTCATGTGACGGATGGGTGATGCGGTGCAGTGGGCGGCCTCTGAAGTAGGTGGTACCACGGCCCTGTTGGAGTTCGAGCATGAGCCTGAGCACCGTTGTCTTGCCGGCGCCCGGGGCACCGAGGAGCGTGGTGACGCAGCCCGCGCGTGCCTCGAAGGACACGTCGTCGACGGCGGGCGGGAGCTCCTTGCGGGGGTTGCTGGTCAGTCCGAAGGCCTGGATCACCCGTAGCAAGTTAGCGCGTTATGTCCGTTTTACCGGGTACGGCGGGCCCACTGACGGCAGGCGTCGCCCCACCTGGTTCGGTGTCAGACCTCGGGGCGCAGCATCGGAGGGTTGAGCAGGGTGGCGCCGCCGGCTCGGAAGAGCTGGGCCGGACGACCGCCCTGCCGGGTGGTCGTGCCTCCGGTGGGGACCAGGAAGCCCGGGGTGCCCGTGACCTTGCGGTGGAAGTTGCGCGGGTCGAGGGCGACGCCCCACACCGCCTCGTACACACGGCGCAACTCGCCGACGGTGAACTCGGTCGGGCAGAACGCAGTGGCCAGCGACGAGTACTCGATCTTGGAGCGGGCGCGCTCCACTCCGTCCGACAGGATCTGGGCGTGGTCGAAGGCGAGTGGTGCCGCTTGTTCGCCGTCTCGGCCGTAGCCGCCCTGCTGCAGCAGTTCCTCGACGGGCGCCCAGCGGGCACTGTTGGCGTCACCGCCCGCCCGGGGAGCGGGCAGGTCGGGGGCGAGCGCGAGATGAGCGACGCTGACCACCCGCATCCTGGGATCGCGCTTGGGGTCACCGTATGTCGCGAGCTGTTCCAGGTGCGCGCCGTTGTCCTGAGCCGGGGCGTCCGGGTCGTGGGCGCGCAGGCCGGTCTCCTCGGCCAGTTCACGCGCCGCTGCCTGCGAGAGATCCTCGTCGGCCCGTACGAAGCCGCCTGGGAGTGCCCAGCGTCCCTGAAAGGGCGACTCACCCCTGCGTACCGCCAACGCGCACAGGGCGTGACGACGCACGGTCAGCACGACCAGGTCCACGGTGACGGCGAAGGGCGGGAAGGCTGACGGGTCGTAGGGCATGCCGCGATCATAGTCGTCTGCCTGACGATAAACACTCCCTTCTCCGGCCGCACGCATGACTGGTCCACGCCGGTCGGGCACCGGTCCCACGGACCGCTTCCGGTGGCCTCCTGAGACCTGTCGTACGAGGTCACGCCCCCAATTGCAGTCCCGTGGCAGCCTCCTCGACCATGGCCACGCCGAGACGGCCGACCCGTACGGAAAAGGGAGCGCCCGCGATCCGCAGCCCCGTCAGGCCGATCTCGCCCAGCGGCACGCTGCGTACCGGACGGAGCATGACCCTCCCCGCCGGGGCGTCCGGGCGGATACCGGCCAGGGTCGCGAGGAGGAGCACCCCGGAGGCGGCAGCGGTGGCCGACGGCCGACAGGCCGCCGGGTGGGGCAGCGGGGCTCCTCCTTCCGCGCGCTGTTCCCCCGCGTACATCTCGGGCAGCCGGTACTCGAAGGCCTCGGCCGCCGCCAGGAGGCCGCGCAGCAGCGAACTCGCCTCCTTCTCGTACCCGGCGGTGGCCAGTCCCGCTACGGCCACGGCGGTCTCCTGGACCCGCACGGCACCGCTCCGGTGGCCGAACGGGTTGTATCCCGCCTCCTTGACACCCAGACCGCGCAATCCCCAGCCGGAGTCCATGGCCGGACTGCCGAACAGCCGGGCGACCTGTCCGGTCTGCACCTTGTCGAGCAGGCCGGGGGCCGGCTCGCCCGCGCCCAGCAGGCCTGTGTCGAGGAGATGGGCGGCGATCGCGCCGAAGTGCGGCACGGTGCGTCCGTCCGGCGTACGGGCGGACGCCGGTCTGCCGCCGCCCCGGTCCTCGACCCAGAAGTCGTCCCTGAACGCGGTACGCAGCTTCTGAGCCCACTGCCGCAGCCCGGCACCGCCCGGCCGGCCGTACGCGTCGAGGAGATCGGCGCCTAGGAGGGCGGCGCGGTGCGCGTGGGCCTGCGTCTCGCAGCGCAGCGGGCCGCCCGGCTGCGGATCGGGCAGGTATGTTCCGTCGCCCACGGTCGCGCGCAGCCAGGTCAGACAGCGCTCGGCGGTCGGGAGCAGTTCCTCGGTCACCTGTTCCGGGAGTCCCCAGCGGCGGGCCTCGGCGAGGAGCACGGGGAAGAGCAGGGTGGCCTCCGTGCCCGTACAGCCCGGCGGCAGGTGGGGGCCCGCGTCCCGGAGCGGGCCGGGGAGCATGCCGGATCTCGGGCCCGGCCCCGGGAGCTGGGTGCGGGCGAGGGTTCGCAGCGTGCCCGCCGCGAGCCCGGTGCCGAGGGGAAGCGTCATTCGGGCGGCGGCGAGAGCCTCGGCCGGGGCCATTCCGCAGCGCCACGGCGCGCCTGCCGCCAGGTGGGTGTCGGAGGGATGCGCCGAGTCGCGCAGGAGCAGCGCCTGGAGGTCTTCGATGCTGGTCCGCAGGAGTGCCTCGACGCGTGGATCGTCACCGGCGGCCCGTGCCGCGGCGAGGGGGCTCGTCGCCACGTGGCCCACGGCTCGGACCGGTCCCGTGCCGTCCTGCCGTATACGCAGCTCCAGGGTCATGGAACCGCCCGGGGGCAGTTCCAGCTCCCAGCGCAGCAGGCCGGCGGAGGCCAGCGCGTCGGCGGGTGGCGGGTCCGCGGTGACGGCGGCGCTGCCGGTGGCGCAGGACCAGCGCAGACCTGAGGCATGGACGCTGGCGGGCAGTTCGGGGCCCGCGGTGCCGGAGGCGATCGTGCCCAGGTCCGCCAGGTCGGTACCGAGTGACACCTCGACCGGCAGGCGGAGCGGGCGCGACGCCGAGCTGTGCAGAGTGATCCGCTCCGTGCCGTCCGCGTGGCGGATGCGCTCGACGACCACGTCCGGGTCCGGCCCTCCGTCGGGGGAGACACGCAGTGTCCCCACGAAGCGGGCGCGGTCGGCGGCTGTCATCCGGGCCTGCACCGCGAGGGGTTCACGGCCGGCCACGCGGACCTGGCACCGGGCGAGCACGCGCCTGCCCCCGCGGTAGAAGCCCTCCAGTCCTCGGCCGGTGAGCTGCCCCTGGTCCGTGGAGATCGCGAGCCCTGGGAGGGCGACGCAGATCAGGGTGGTGTGGGTCGGGGGCAGCTGAGCGGGACGGCGGGCGGTGGGAGGCGGGCCGAGCGGCGGCCGAGGAGAGGGAGACGTCGCGAACGATGGCGGCGTGCCCCTTGCCGGGGATGCGGAAGGGCGCCCGGTGCCCGGGAAACGAGGCTCCGAGCCTCGGGGGTCCCCTGCGCTGCCGGGTACTCCACCGCCACCTCCCGGCGAGTGCGGCGTGGGTGTGCCTGCGGCACGACGGTCGTGGCCGTCGGCGGCCGAGGGCGGGGTCGGCGGATACATGGGCGACTTCTTCTGCGCTCTGGGCGCCGAGGGCGCGCTCGGCGCCCGGTAGGGGGCTTCGGCAGGACAGGGGTGATGCGGCGGCTCGGCCTGTCCAGGGGTTCCGCCACTCAGGTGAACGGACCAGGACTTCCCCGAGTCACGCCTCCGGCGGGACAAGCCGACCGAATGGCGGTGAAGCGGAGCATACGTCCGGACGGCGCCGGGACGACCGCATCGGCCGTCTGCTGCTGTGGTCGGGAGGGTGAGGTGTCCGTGAGCCGCCCTGGCTCCGGTCGGTTGTACGTGGGAAGGGTTGCCGTTGCTCAATCGCCGATCACGCGTTCGGCTGCCGCCGAGGGGTCCGCCGACCGGCACACAGCTGCCCGGACGCCGGTCATCTGCCCCTTCCCTGACGACTCGCTCAGGCGCACCGCTCCTGCTCAGTCGTCGGCCGCCTCCCCTGCCTTCCTTCGGGCTCCCATCCGCGCTCGCGCCCCCGCCGATCCGTCGGACCGGCATGCCACTGCGGCGGGAGCGCCGATGAGCGGCCCCACCCCGGTTCACGCTTCGCGCCCCTTCGTCCGGTGGCTGCGAGGAGTTGCATCCCCGCTACCTGGGCTGCGCCGGCGTACGACGGGCTTGTCCAGACGCTGGGGACGGGTGGTTCCGCCCGCCCTCCTGGCGCAGGGGCGTGTGTCGCCGTCATCTGCCGGGCCTACCCGACGGCGACGCCTCGTGGCCGACTCCAGCGCCCGGGTGGCGCTGCTGATCGACGTCGAGCAGGACGGGGGACCCGCGACATCGTCGAGGGGCGCCGTGGCTTCGATGTCGTCGATCCAGCCGTCCATCTCGAGCCCCTCCACGCAATCGGCACCGCTCGTTCCCTCAAACCTCTCCGTTCCCTCAAACCTCTCCGTCCCCTCAAACCTCTCCGTCCCCTCGAACCGTTCCGTGGCCGCGAGCCCTTCCGTGGCCACGAACCTCTCGGGATCCTCACTCCAGCCGATGCCCCCGTCCTCGTACGCGTCGTCGGCCCCGATCCGCGCTGTGTCCGGCGCGGCGCCGGACGGCCCGGCAGTCACGCGAGGTCGGTCGCCGCGCTCCGCGCGCAGACAGCGCCGGATCGACTCCGGGTCCAGGCCCTCGTTGCATGCCTGGTGCAGCAGGCGGGCGAACAGGTAACCAGGGTCCGCGCCGAGTGCCATGGCCAGGGCTTCCCGGGCCTCCAGCTCATCGCCGGTCGACCAGGCGACCCAGCCGGCGAGCGTCAGAGGAGCCGCGGCGTGCTCGCGGTACGGCCCGACACAGCGGCGGGCGAGGGCCCGCCAGAGGCGCAGCGCCGGTGCTGCCTCCTCGCCCTCCATCCACTGCGCCGCGCGATCGCGGGTCGTACGATCCTGCAAGCCCAGAATCAGCGTGGCGGCCTCGTCGTGTGCGAGCAGTTCGTCGTCGCGAAGGTCTGCTGGAAGCGTGCCGGAGGCGGCGGGCGCGTCGGCGAATCGGCTCCTGACCCGGCGTGCCTGTCGCAGGGTCTCCTCGGCCACGTCCGCACGGCTCGCGTCGTCGAGCATCCGCGGGACCATGCGGGCATTCGCGGTGTCGAGCGCGCGTTCCTGGTCCAACGCCGCAGCGGTCTCCCAGGGCTGGAACCTGGCCCGCAGCTCACGCAGGGTGCCTCGCACCTGCAGACCGGCGTAGGTCGCGGCGGCGGCCAGCACCGAGGTGCCGGGCAGGCCCATGGGCACGCCGTCGTCCGGACAGCACTCGGGTGTCACGCAGCAGTAGGACCAGAAACGGTTGTCGGCGATGCACAGGGCCTCGACCACTGGTACGTCGAGGCGGCCGCATTCGGTGCGCAGCAACTGGGCCAGCGGGCGCAGACGTTCCTTCACCTGATGCCGCGCTTCGCCCTCCCGTGGCTCCTGGCAGAGATACACGACCATGCTCTCGGGCCGTGCGCCTCTGCGCTCGCTTCCGGTCACCAGACCGTGCGTCAACTGCTGCGCCACGGCGGGCCAGTCGTCCGGGTTCGCGGGAATTCCGAGCCGGGCGCGTCCGCCGAACCGGCCGCGCCCGTCCCGGTCGTGCAGCGCGACCAGGACGATGCTGTCCTCGGGGTGGTAGCCGAGCAAATACGGCAGTGCGTCGGCCAGTTCGGCCGGGGTACGCAGGGTGACCTGATGCGTTTCGCTGTGATTCGTCATGCGTTGACGATCTCGCGGTTTCCGGGATCCCGCTCGAGCCTGTGGATAACCTCAACCAGGGACACGTCAAGGGCAGAGCCGGGATTCGCACGCCACCTGGTACGCCCGCGGAGCGGCGTGACACCGCCTCGAATCGGCACTCGCATGTCACCAACGGACAAAAGCTGGTTGGCGAACCGAACACATGGACCACAGGCACCATCAGCACGATCATCGGCATCGGCGGAGTCGTCGGCAGCCTGCTCCTGGCCCTGCCGGCATCGTCGTTCGACGCCGCGGCGTCCGGCTGCTCGCTTTCGTCACGGTGCTCCTCGCCTTCGGACGCCGACTGTCCCAAGCGTTGAACGCCACACCGGGCCGCACGGTCGGTATGAGTTCCCACAGCGTTCTGACCGGCCAGGTCATCCTCGCCGTGTACGGCGGTTACTTCGGCGGCGCCCCACCTCGCCCGGCGTCCCCCCGCCCGACTGCTGCGGGACGTCATTCTGACCACCGTCATGATCATGACCGTCCCGTACCTCCTGCACGGCCGGCCACACGGGAAGCCTCATTGCTCAACTCCGCGGCCGGAGGTGAACCTGACTGACATGACCGAAGGTCACCGGGAGCCGCACGCAAGGCTGGTGACGGCCTGCCAGGCACGCGGGCCGACCGAACGCGCACATGCCGCCGTACCGCCGATGTGCACGCGCACATGCCGCCGTCCCGATGCCCTGCAGCCCCCTCAGCAAGGCTCCCTCACCCGGCCACGGCAAGGGTGAGCGGGAGGACCGCGTCGGCTCCGGTCCGGCGCAGGAGCCGTGCCCCTACGGCCAGGGTCCAGCCGGAGTCGGTGTAGTCGTCGACCAGCAGAACCGGGCCGGGGGTGGCGGCCAGGGCGGCGGCGAGTTCGTCGGGCACCGCGAACGAGGCGGCCAGGGCGCGCAGCCGCTGGGCGGAGTTGCTGCGGTGCGCCGCGTACTCGTCGGCCTGCTCGGTGTAGGCCAGGCTGCCCAGCAGCGGAAGTCTGCCGACCCGGGCCAGTCCCGCGGCCAGCGAGGCGACCAGTTGCGGGCGCGCGCGGGAGGGCATGGCGACGATCCCCACCGGTCGCGCCGCCGCGTCGGAACCGCCGCCGGCCCAGCCGCCCGGCGAGCGGGCCCAGTCGGTCACCACCGTCACGACGGCGGCCAGCACGTCGTCCGGGACCGGCCCGTCCGCGGCCTGGGCCGACAGCAGCGGACGCAGGCGGTTGCCCCAGCCGATGTCCGACAGCCTGCCCAGCGCCCGCCCGGTAACCGCCTGCTGGCCGACGGGGATACGGCCCTTGAGGTCGACCCCGACCGCCGGCATGCCCGAGGGCCACATCCGGCGCGGCTCGACCTCGACCCCGGGGCGGTCCAGTTCGCCCGCGGCGCCCGCAAGAGCGCCGGGCGGCACGGACGGATCGAGCCAGGGCCCTGCGCAGGAGTCGCAACGGCCGCACGGGACCGCCTTCTCGTCGTCGAGCTGCCGCTGCAGGAACTCCATCCGGCAGCCCGTGGTCGCCACGTAGTCCCTCATGGCCTGCTGCTCGGTGGCGCGCTGTTTGGCGACCCAGGCGTATCGCTCGGTGTCGTACGCCCATGGCTGCCCGGTCGCCGCCCAGCCCCCCTTCACGCGCCTGACCGCGCCGTCCACGTCAAGGACCTTCAGCATCGTCTCCAGTCGCGAGCGCCGAAGATCCACCAACGGCTCCAGAGCCGGCAGCGACAGCGGACGACCCGCCTCCTCGAGAACCGCCAGTGTGCGCCGCACCTGTTCCTCGGGAGGGAAGCCCACCGAAGCGAAGTACGCCCAGATCGCCTCGTCCTCCCGCCCCGGCAGCAGCAGCACATCCGCATGGTCCACACCGCGGCCCGCACGCCCCACCTGCTGGTAGTAGGCGATCGGCGACGAGGGCGACCCCAGGTGCACCACGAACCCCAGGTCCGGTTTGTCGAAGCCCATCCCCAGCGCCGAGGTCGCCACCAGCGCCTTCACACGGTTCGCCAGCAGATCCTCCTCCGCCTGCAACCGGTCGGCGTTCTCCGTCTTCCCCGTGTACGAGGACACCGGATACCCGCGCTGCCGCAGGAACGCCGCGACCTCCTCCGCCGCCGCCACCGTGAGCGTGTAGATGATCCCCGAACCCGGCAGATCCCCCAGCCGCTCCCCCAGCCACGCCAGCCGATGCGCCGCGTCCGGCAGCTCCAGCACGCCCAGCCGCAGGCTCTCCCGGTCCAGCGGCCCCCGCAGCACCAGAGCGTCCCCGCCCCCCGTGCCCAGCTGCTCGGCCACATCCGCCGTCACCCGCGCGTTCGCGGTCGCCGTCGTGGCCAGCACCGGCACCCCCGCCGGCAACTCCGCGAGCATGGTGCGCAGCCGACGGTAGTCGGGGCGGAAATCGTGTCCCCAGTCGGAGATGCAGTGCGCCTCGTCGACCACCAGCAGGCCTGTGGTGGCCGCGAGCCTGGGCAGCACCTGGTCACGGAAGTCGACGGAGTTGAGGCGCTCCGGACTGACGAGGAGAACGTCGGTCTCGCCGCGCTCGACCTCCCCGTAGATGGTGTCCCACTCCTCCGGGTTGGCCGAGTTGATCGTGCGCGCCTGGATACCGGCTCGTGCCGCCGACTCGACCTGGTTGCGCATCAGCGCCAACAGCGGCGAGATGATCACCGTAGGACCGGAGCCACGCCTGCGCAACAGAGCCGTGGCGACGAAGTACACCGCCGACTTGCCCCAGCCGGTGCGCTGCACCACCAGGGCGCGCCGGCGCTCCTCCACCAGGGCCGCCACCGCCTGCCACTGGTCCTCCCGCAGGCGCGCCGAACCCCCAGGGGCACCGACCAGCTCAGCGAGGATGGCGTCGGCTTCGTCACGTAGCTCCTGGTTGCTCATGACCCCATGCAACCCCACGCCACTGACAACGGCCCAATCCTCGGCCGTGACGACGTGCGCACGGCTCTCCCCCCAGCTGCTCGGACGGCGGGCCGGTCCTCCTTTCGGACGACTTCACGGCGAGCGGGTGGACCCGCACGGCGGTGACCCGGGGACGACGACGGACCGGTGCGCAGGGGGCGTAGCCACTGGTCCTCGCCTTGCGTCGTCGATGACGAGAACGTGAACCAAACCGAACAAGCGGACCAACTGCACGTTCCCGGCCACCCCAGCCATCTACAAATGACACACCTGGCAGGGATATAATCCACAGATCACCAGAAGCCGGTCGGTGGCCCCATTTGCTCGTTGCCGCAACCCAGTTCGACAGCGAGAATCGGAGTCCGCTCCCCGCACGGCATGTCCGTGGTCCGGCAGGGCTCCGCCGCGGTGTGCGCTCCCCCAAGTCCGATCTCCGCCCGCAGTGCGGGCGCGTAGCCGAAGGGAGGACCGTGACCTTCGGATTCACTCCGTCCCCCGCGGCATCCATGTCGACGTCTGCCGACCTGTCCGCCGCTTCCACCAACTCAGCAGCCCGCATGCTCGAACCCGCGGAGTGGGCCGCAGCCGGGATTCCCCTGCTGCGCAATCCCCGTGAGGTCGTCAGCGGACTGCACGCGCGGCACCTCCCCGGGCCCGCTACCGCGATCGTGGCCGTCCTCGATCCGGACGAGCGGCTGCGGGCGAGTGCCTCGTTCACCCGCCGCTCGGCGCCGGCCGACGGCTGGATGTTCCGCAACTCTCTGCTCGCGCAGTTGCGTCGGGTCATCCCCCACGACCTGCGTCGCCGTACTCCGGTACGTACCGCCGTCCTGCTCTACTGCCGTGACGGAGACGCTCGCTGGACGGAGGAGGACGGCGCGTGGATGTGGGGTCTGCGTGACGCCTGCACCCTGCACGGGCTGCGCTGCGGCGCGTACATCACGCTGACCCGCGACGGCTGGCAGGTGCTCGGTGAGGGGCGCGGCGGGCGCCGCCCGAACGCGGATTCACCACCGGAGCCCTTCGCCATGTCCGAGGCACCGCCGCTGCTGCCGATGCCGCGCACCGGAGGAACCGCCTCCGACATCCTGCGCCGCGCGGCAGCCCGCTGACACAGGCGCCCAGCGGCCGACGCGCCTCAGCCGTACAAAGATCGGCCACCGCGGACAACGACGTCCGCCGGTACGACGTACGCCGGCGAGAAGCCCATACATGGGTTGCACGGGCAGACACGAGTCGTCCGGACGCCTCCAGCGCGCACGGCGACGGGGGCACGCGTGCGCGTGCCCCCGTCGCCCATGACGATGCGGCCTTACGGTCCCGCTTCCTGCTGCCCGACCCAGGGCACAGCAGGGAGCCGCACGGCAGTCACCGGCATTCCGGCGCGCCCGCGTCGGGGAACGTCAGATCGCCCGCCGTACGGTCACCGCTTCAGCGGCCCTCCGCCGGCCGGTCCGGTGTAGCCGGACCGGCCGACCCGGAACGGTTCGCGAAGCTGCTCAGACCCCCGCGCCCAGCGCCGAGTTGATCTGCTGCGAGTCGCCGCAGCAGATCAGCAGGGCACCGGCTCGGCCGAGGGCCAGGGAAAGGGCCGCGGCGGTCGTCGTGTCGGCGCCGCCGTTGACGGCGACCACCACCACGGGACGTGAGGCGGCACGGCTCAGCGCGGCGGCGTCGGCGTAGAAGACGTCGTCGCCCGCGTCGTGCTGCGCCCAGTACGGGCCCTCACCGAACGACAGCTCGTGCGCGGCCCACGGGTGCGGATCGCCGGTGGTGATCACCAGCACCTCGCCGGGGGCCCGACCCGACTCCAGGAGCAGGTCGACGGCTTCCTCGGCAGCGTCCAGCGCACCCTCGGCCGAGGCCGGGATCAGCTGGACCTTCGGGGCCGCCGGGGCCTCGGAGGCAGGCGCGGAAGGAGTGGAAGGGACAGGGGCGGCCGGAGCCGCGGACGGCCCGGGCTTGACCGCAGGAGCGGTCGAAGCCACGGCCGCCGGCGCGTCGTGCGGTGCACGCTGGGCCGGCGCGGTGGGCCGGAAGGGACCCGGACGGCCGGGACGCGGCGAGGCCGCGGGGCGCGGGCCGGGTACGGGACGGGGGGTCGGCGCGCTGTGGCCACTGGCCGGAGCGACACGGGGACCCTGGGCACTCTCGTGAATCTGAGGCTCCTCGGGAATGAGAGGCATGACTTGATATTTATCAAACGCCGGTGCGACTCGCGTCAGCGGGTGGCACATGAGTGCGAACGGAACTGTCAGAAGTCGAAGCCGAGCTGGCCCTCGATCTCCGGAGCGTTCCCGTTCGCCCAACTGCGGGCCTTCTTGAGGTGCCGCCACTGGGGCAGCGCATCAAGATACGCCCACGACAGCCGGTGGTACGGGGTGGGACCCCGCTCCTCCAGTGCGGCCTTGTGCACGGGCGACGGATACCCGGCATTGGCCGCAAACCCGAAGTCTGCATGGTCGATACCCAGTTCGGCCATCGCTTTGTCGCGGTGAACCTTGGCGATCACGGACGCCGCCGCGACCGCCACGCACGACTGGTCACCCTTGATCACCGTGCGGACCTGCCACGGCGACCCCAGGTAGTCGTGCTTCCCGTCGAGGATGACCGCGTCGGGGCGGACCGGCAAGGCCTCGAGAGCGCGCTCCGCGGCGAGCCGCAGCGCCGCCGTCATGCCAAGGTCGTCGATCTCCTCCGGTGAGGCGTGTCCCAACGCGTACGACGTGACCCATTCCCGCAGTGTTTCCGCGAGTTGGGTACGGCGCTTGACCGCGATGAGCTTGGAGTCGGTGAGTCCCTCGGGGGGCCGCCGGAGGCCGGTGACCGCCGCGCAGACGGTGACGGGGCCGGCCCACGCGCCCCGCCCTACCTCGTCGACGCCGGCGATGACCTTCGCTCCGGTCGTGGCGCGCAGGGAGCGCTCGACGGTGTGGGTGGGTGCTTCGTACGGCATGGCGGTCTCAGCCTACGCCGCCCGGAACCCCACTCGACACCCCGGTTCCCCCAAGCGACTTGAGGCTCACCGCGGAGCACACCCGGACCGTCTTCGGGGCGGACCTCAGACCCGACCCACCCGCAGCAGCGGAACCATCAGCTGGTCGATCATCTCCTCGATGTCCCGCTCCCCCCATTCACTCCCGCACATCTTGGAGCGATACATCATCATCGCCGGAATGGCGTCGAGGACGTAGTCGTTGGCGGCGTCGGGACGCGCCTCCCCTCGCTTGATTGCTCGGTCGATGATCTCCCGAAGGAGCTCCACCGTCGGCTCGACGAGTCCTCCGAAGATCACGCTCTGGAAGCGCTCCGCCTGCGGGTTGTCGCATTCGTGAATCACCGAGCGCAGAGCGAATCCGGGGCGCGAGAACAGCGCCTCACGCACCTGCCGACAGAGTTCGAGGAGGTCGTCCCGCACGTTCCCGAGGTCGGGCGCCCGGTCGAAGCGCGGCAGCCCGGCCTGGAGCGCGTCCGCGACGAGGTCCTCCTTGGAGGCCCAGCGGCGGTAGACCGCGGCCTTGCCGGTCTGGGCGCCGGCGGCGACACCCTCCATCGTGAGCCCGTTCCAGCCGACCGTACTGAGCTGCTCCAGCGCGGCATCGAGGATCGCGCGTTCGAGCACGGCGCCGCGCCGGCGGGGGGAGGCCGCCTGAGCGGGGGCAGCCGCCCAGCGCGAAGTAACCATCTGAGTGTCTCCAGCGGGCAGGAGGGAGCGGAGGGTGCAAGTATTTATGAGGATTGTCGGTATTGAGGTGATCGCCGACGAGGTGAATCGCCGAGGTTACCCGGGTAACCGGTGGACGACCCGACGGCGGCTTCAGTGAACGCTTGCGTTCACTGTCAGGGACTCACTACCGTTCGACGCGACAGTGAACGCAAGCGTTCACTAGTGTTCTTATGGGGGACCCACAGTGACTACCTCTTCGTTGGTGAAAGACCAGAAACCAGGTGCGGCCCGCCGGGAGGGGCATCCCGGCATAGCGCTCACCGTCATCGCGGCCTGCCAGCTCATGGTGGTACTCGACGCGACGATTGTGAACATCGCGCTGCCTCACATTCAAGGCGCCCTCAAGTTCAGCACGACCGACCTCACCTGGGTGGTCAGCGCCTACACGCTCACCTTCGGCGGCCTGCTGCTGCTCGGCGGCCGGGCCGGCGACATCCTCGGCCGCCGCCGGGTCTTCCTGACCGGCATCCTGGTGTTCATCGCCGCCTCCCTGCTGGGCGGACTCGCCCAGGAACCCTGGCAGTTGCTGGCCGCACGGGCACTCCAGGGCGTGGGCGGCGCGATCGCCTCGCCCACCTCGCTGGCGCTCATCACCACCACGTTCCCCGAAGGCCCTGAGCGCAACCGGGCGTTCGGGGTCTTCGCCGCCGTCTCGGCCGGCGGCGGCGCCGTCGGTCTGCTCGCCGGCGGCATGCTCACGGAGTGGCTCGACTGGCGCTGGGTCCTCTTCGTCAACGTTCCGATCGGTCTCCTGATCGCCGTGCTCACCCCGATCTACATCGGCGAGTCAGAACGCCACCCTGGCCGCTTCGACATCCTGGGCGCGCTGACCTCGACGCTGGGCATGGCGTCCCTCGTCTACGGCTTCATCCGCGCGGCGGAGAAGGGCTGGCGGGACAGCCTGACGCTCGCATCCTTCGCCACGGCGGTGGTCCTGCTGGTCGCCTTCGCCTTTGTGGAGATGCGCGCCAAGGAACCGATCACCCCGCTGCGGATGTTCGCCGACCGCAACCGCTCCGGCACGTACGTGATCATGCTGAGTCTGGCCGCCGCGATGTTCGGCATGTTCTTCTTCATCGTCCTCTTCGTGCAGAACGTCCTGCTGTACACGCCGATCGAGGCGGGCCTCGCCTTCCTGCCGGTGACCTTCGCGATCGCCATGGGGGCGGGCCTGTCGCAGCGGTTCCTGCCGGTCCTGGGCCCCAAACCGTTCATGGTGACCGGCTCGGCACTGGCCACGCTCGGCCTCGCCTGGCAAGCGTTCATCACCCCTGACAGCTCGTACGTCGGCGGAGTGCTCGGCCCGATGCTGGTGTTCGGCTTCGGCATGGGCCTGAACTTCGTGACGCTGACCCTGACGGCGGTCTCCGGGGTCGCCGCGCACGAGGCGGGCGCCGCGTCCGGGCTGCTCAACGTCACGCAGCAGGTGGGCGGTTCGCTCGGTCTCTCCATTCTGACGACGGTGTTCGGCTCCGCGAGCCGCGACGAGGCGGCGAAACAGGTGCCCAAGTTCCTCGCCCAGGCCACGGCGGAGCAGAAGGCGGAGTTCGCCAGGACCGAGCAACTCCCCGCTCCCTGGAGCCACGAGGTGCTCGCCCACGGCATCTCCACGGCGTTCATTCCCGCCGCCGCCATGGCCGTCCTGGCCCTCGCCACCGCCTGGTTCGTCATCCGCGTCCG
This sequence comes from Streptomyces sp. SID12488, assembly GCF_010548275.1. GTDB lineage: Bacteria > Actinomycetota > Actinomycetes > Streptomycetales > Streptomycetaceae > Streptomyces. The sequence continues at coordinate 77,687 of NZ_JAAGLT010000013.1, read as the reverse complement.
CAAGAGCGACCTGGAGGCCCTGGCAGGCACGGCGAGCACCACGGGCCCGGCCGGCGGCTGATCTCCCGGCAGCGGGCCCGCAGGCACTGCCGAAGGGCTCGCGGCCGACGACGGCAGCCGTGCGTCGCTCCGGGGTCCGGAGCGACGCACGGCTGCCGCGGGTCGACGTGAGGGTACGCACGGACGCCTCCGCGCCTGGCGGCGCTCCCCCCGGCGATCCCGCCCGCAGGCGTTGCCACGACGGATTCGCGCCCACCGGGTCAGTGCTCCAAGCCGCTGCACACACCCGCGCGCCTCACGGCGACTGCGGGACCGCGCGCGGCCGACGCCGCCGCACGCTCCGACGGGGCCTGACCGGACAGTGCTCCCGGCAGCACCGCGACATCCCACGAGGGCGCGCCTTCGCCCCACAGTGCGCGCTGCGCCACAGGCACGCGCGTGCGGCGCGACAGGCCCGCCCTCGCTACGACCCCGCGGGCGCCCACTCCGGCAGCGCTTCCGTCCGCTCCAGCCACGCCGCCGGCGGCGCCCCCGCCTTCCCCGCGGCGAGTACGCCGCCCACGATGGCGCAGTTCGTGTCCACGTCGCCGCCCACCTGGGCCGTCGCCCAGAACGCCTCCTCGTAGTCGCCGAGGGCGCGCGCGGCGGACCAGAGCGCGAACGGCACGGTGTCGTGTGCCGACGTACGCCGACCACAGCCCAGAACGGCCGCGACCGTGCCCGCGTCGGCGTAGTCGAGCATGTCCCGGGCGCGCCGCAGTCCGGCGGAGACGGCGCTTCTCGGGACGAGCGCGATGACGCCGTCGAGAAGCGCACCGGGGCTCGGCGGGCCGCCCGGGTCGCCCGCCAGGGCCGCGGCCGCGGCGACGGCCATGGCGCCGACCACGGCCTCACGGTGCTGGTGCGTGGGGTAGGCCGAGATCTCGGCCTGGTGGGTGGCCTGTTCCGGGTCGTCCGCGTACCAGGCACCGAGGGGGGCGATCCGCATGGCCGCGCCGTTGCCCCAGGACCCCTGGCCGTTGAACAGGGCGGACGCCAGCTCACGCCAGTCGCCGCCCTCCCGGACCAGCCGCAGGAGCCGGTTCACCGCGGGACCGTACCCGCGGTCGAAGTCGTGGTGATGCGCGAAGGAAAGGGCCAGTGCGTCCTGGTCGACGCGTTGGTGGGCGGCCAGCACGGCCACCACGGAGCACGCCATCTCCGTGTCGTCGGTCCACTGCCAGGGGCCGGGCGGCAGCTCGCGGAGCCCCAGCAGCGGGTGGTTCACGGGCACGAAGAACTGCGACCCGAGCGCGTCCCCCACCGCGAGCCCGCGCAGGCTGGCCAGGGCGCGCTCCAGGCGCTCGTGAGGAGAGGACTGGGGAGAGGAATCAACGGTCATCGCCCCGCCACTCTATCCGGTGATTCCGTACGATTCCGGATCACGCCAGCGCTCGAACGGCCGGTCAAGGGTGTACCTGCCGTCACTTCCGAGAACGAGCATCCGCATCTCCGCGTTCCCCGGATTCGACAGCGACTCGAACTCCGCGACCGTCCAGTGGAACCAGCGCATGCAGAACAGCCGCATGGCCAGCCCATGGGTCACCAGCAGCACGTTCGGTGGATGGTCGGGCGCCTCGAAGCTGCGGTAGAGGCTCTCCAGGAAGCCGCCGACCCTGTCGTACACGTCGGCGCCGGACTCCCCTTGGGCGAAGCGGTAGAAGAAGTGCCCGTACGCGTCCCGGTAGGCCTTCTGCAGCTGTACGTCGTCCCGGTCCTGCCAGTTTCCCCAGTCCTGCTCGCGCAGCCGGGGCTCCTCGCGTACGCGCATGAGGTCGGAGTTCAGGCCGAACGCGCGCAGGGTCTCGTGGGTACGACGGTAGGGCGAGACGTAGACGCTCACCTGCTCCTGCCCGAACACCTCGCGCAGCCGCTTACCGGTCTCCTCCGCCTGTCGCCAGCCGCGGTCGGTGAGGGCGAGGGCATGATCCGGCTCGCGCTCATAGACGGTGTCATCGGCATTGCCCATTGACTCGCCGTGCCGGACAAGGACGATGCGCCGTGGTCTTACCATGCCAAAACCCTAGATCGGGTAGGCGCCGACCGGGCACTCACGCGACCTCTATACGGCGTATGTCACACATGTCGTGCCCACCGAAGCGCACAAGGCGGAGCACAAGGTCCGGAACCCAGGGTCCGGACCTCAGACTATCCAGCTCGGTTCCAGTTCGACGATGTCTCCGGCGAGAGCCGCGACGTCCGCCTCCAGCTGGGCCCGCAGTGCCAGCCGCTCCACACGCTCGGCCCGGTACTTGCCGTGCTCGGCGGCCGACCGCCACATCGACAGGATCAGGAACTCGTGCCCCGGCGCCTCGCCGAACAGCCCCCGCACCATGCCGGGCGAACCCGCCATCGCAGGGTTCCAGACCTTCTCCTGCATCAGCGCGAAGTGTTCGGCGCGCTCCTCGTGCACGCGGCAGTGCGCCACCCGTACCACGTCGGAGTCCGTGAAGCGCGGCTCGAAGCCGGTCTTCACATCGAAACGGTGGTCGAACAGCTTGACCTGCTGGTCCTTGAAAGTGCCCGACTGCGTGGTGGCGAGCCGGTCATGGGACCGGGCCATGAAGGAGTCGTAGAAGGCGCGGCTCTCCCAGAAGGCGAATACGTGTGCCACGCCGGGACGCCCCCGGCTCCAGCCCCCGCCCTGCCCCCGGAATCCCGGCTCCCCCAGAAGTCCCGCCCACTTTCGCTGCCCGCGTTCGAAACCGCGGCGGTCCACCACGGTGCAGCGAATCCACTTGACCAGCACCGCGCCATCGTAAGGCCCCGTGGCGTGGCGCCGGTCACGCTCGGGCGTAGTACGACCGCGCGAGCGCCCCCGCGCGCGTGACACGATGGACAACCAGCTGTGATGTACCGGCAGTTGGAGCGACAGCACACGGCGAACGGGGAAGGAAAGTCTGGTGAAGGCGCTCAACAAGGGGATCCGCAAGGCCGAAGTCTCACTGAAGTGGGATCCGAGTCCGGCGGGTCAGCCGCCCACCGATCTCGACATCGTCGCCGCCACCTACCCGGCGACCGATCCGTACGGCGATCCCGCCTATGTGGTGCACTTCGACAGCCGCTCTCCGGACGGCACGATCACACTCAACCGGGACAGCAAGGACGGCAAGGGCTTCGGCTGGGACGAGGTCATGACACTGGAGTTCGACCGACTGGGCGCCCAGTACGCGCGCGTGGTGGTCGGCGTCATCATCCAGCAGCGCTCCACGCACCGGACGTTCGTCAGCGTCCGGGGGCCGGGCCTGCGCATTCGCGAGGGCTACACCGTCCTGGCCGAGGACGACTTCGGCGGTGTCCTGGGGGCTACGGCGGCCACGGTCGCGGAGTTCGTGCGCGACGAAGCCGGGTCGTGGGACTTCCACTCCGGCGTCCAGGGCTTCGAGGACGACCCCTCGACGTTCAGCAGGGAGATGGGCCGCACACGTCAGACCTGATCTCTCCCCGAGGGGGAGGGCAGGCAGGGGGTGACGATCGCGAGGGTGGCGGCCAGGGCGTCGAGCACGGCCTTCCGATGGGTGACCGTGCTCGGCGGGCCGTCCCCTCCCGGCGTCAGCAGTCCGCGGTCCACCAGCAGGTAGAGCATGCGCAGGGTGCGCATGGTGTTGGAGGCCCAGGGGGGCACCGGCCCCGGCTCCCCCGTCCGGAACGCCGCCGAGACGGCGTCCAGCCATCCCACCGACCCGGCGGCACCGAGACCGGGCCGGCACAGGATCTGAGCCAGCGCACGGGCGATCCGGTCGTCCTCCTGGGCGTCGAAGACCTGCCCGGTGTCGGCCAGCAGCCGCGCGACGGCCAGTTCGAACAAGGGCGCGGCATCCTGCTCCGGGCGCCGCGCGAGGGCCGCCAGCAGGTCGGCGCCGTGCGCGGCGGCATGTACCCAGCCGAGCACGGGGTCGTACCCGCGCAGATCGGTCTCGCCGGGATACCACCCGGCGAACGCCTCCCACCACTCCTGCCGCCAGTCCCCCGCGTCGGCGATCCGGGCCAGGACAAGGGGAGCGAACGCGCGCGCCTGAATGCCGGGATCGTCGAACAGCCCGGCCGTACGGTCCCCGAGCCAGCGCCGCTCCGCCACGTCGAGGCCGGGTATCCAGCGGACGGCCGTGCCATACGCCTGCTCGTCACGCACCACGGGATCCGGGGAACGGAGATCCGCGACCATCGCGTCGAGAGCGGCGGCCCGGGCAGCGCCCGAGAGTTCACCGATGTCACCGTCGTGCCGCCGTGACCTGTCGTCCATGGACGGAGATTACGCGGCCTCCGACACGACGAAGGAGGGGCACCGGCCCATGGCCGGCGCCCCTCCTCCCTCACTCACTCACCGACCGGTCAGGGACCGTCGGTCGAGGTCAGCTGCAACCGCTGGTCGACCCGCATCCCTCGCAGATGTAGCAGGACCCGGCCCGCTGCATCTTCGTACCGCAGGAGAAGCACAGCGGGGCGTCCGCCTGGATGCCCAACTGCATCTCCACCAGTTCGGCGCTGGTGTGGACCTGCGTCAGCGCGAGTTCCGGCGTCTGGGCGGGGACGGGCTTCGGGGCCGCGACGGCCTTCAGCTCCTGAGTGCGGGGCGCCGACTGGGCCAGGCCCTCGACCTCGATGCCGACCTCTTCGTCGGTCGGCTCGTAGGACCCCGTCTCCAGGTGACGCTGGCGCTCGTCGGCGGAGTGGATGCCGAGGGCGGAACGCGTCTCGAAGGGGAGGAAGTCCAGTGCGAGGCGACGGAAGATGTAGTCGACGATCGACTGGGCCATACGGACATCGGGGTCGTCCGTCATACCGGCCGGCTCGAAGCGCATGTTCGTGAACTTCGAGACGTACGTCTCCAGCGGCACGCCGTACTGCAGACCCACCGAGATGGCGATCGAGAAGGCGTCCATCATGCCCGCGAGGGTGGAACCCTGCTTGGACATCTTCAGGAAGACCTCGCCGAGACCGTCGTCCGGGTAGGAGTTGGCGGTCATGTAACCCTCGGCGCCGCCGACCGTGAAGGACGTGGTGATGCCGGGGCGGCCCTTGGGGAGGCGCTTGCGGACCGGGCGGTACTCGACGACCTTCTCGACGGCCTCACGGATCGTCGCCTCGGTCTTCGCGGTCACCGCGGTCTTCTCGTCGTCCTTCTTCTTGACGGAGAGCGGCTGGCCGACCTTGCAGTTGTCGCGGTAGATCGCGAGCGCCTTGACGCCCATCTTCCAGGCCTCGAAGTAGATCTCCTCGACCTCCTCGACGGTCGCCGTCTCCGGCATGTTGACCGTCTTGGACAGGGCGCCGGAGATCCAGGGCTGGATCGCGGCCATCATGCGGACGTGACCCATCGCGGAGATGGTCCGCTCGCCCATGGCGCAGTCGAACACCTCGTAGTGCTCGTGCTTGAGGCTCGGGGCGTCGATCACATGACCGTGCTCGGCGATGTGGGCGACGATCGCCTCGATCTGCTCCTCCTGGTAGCCCAGGCGGCGCAGGGCCTGCGGGACGGTGCCGTTGACGATCTGCATCGAGCCGCCGCCGACGAGCTTCTTGAACTTGACCAGTGCGAGGTCGGGCTCAAGACCCGTGGTGTCGCAGGACATCGCGAGACCGATGGTGCCGGTCGGAGCGATGACGGACGCCTGCGCGTTACGGAATCCGTTCTTCTCGCCGATGCGGACGACGTCCTGCCAGGCCTCCGTGGCGGCGGCCCAGATCGGCGTGTCCAGGTCGTCGATACGGACGGCCTTGCCGTTCTCGTCGGCGTGCTGCTTCATGACCCGCAGGTGCGGCTGCGCGTTACGGGCGTAGCCGTCGTACGGGCCGACGATCGCGGCGAGCTCGGCGGAGCGGCGGTACGACGTGCCGGTCATCAGGGAGGTGATGGCACCGGCCAGGGCACGGCCACCCACGGAGTCGTACGCGTGACCGGTCGCCATCAGCAGGGCGCCGAGGTTGGCGTAGCCGATGCCCAGCTGGCGGAACGCACGCGTGTTCTCGCCGATCTTCTCGGTCGGGAAGTCGGCGAAGCAGATGGAGATGTCCATCGCGGTGATGACGAGCTCGACGACCTTCGCGAAACGGTCGATCTCGAAGGACTGGCGGCCCTTGCCGTCGTCCTTCAGGAACTTCATCAGGTTCAGCGAGGCGAGGTTGCAGGACGTGTTGTCCAGGTGCATGTACTCACTGCACGGGTTCGAGCCGTTGATACGACCGGACTCCGGGCACGTGTGCCACTGGTTGATCGTGTCGTCGTACTGGATGCCCGGGTCGGCGCAGGCCCAGGCCGCCTCGGCCAGCTTACGGAAGAGCGACTTGGCGTCGACCTCCTCGATGACCTCGCCGGTCATCCGGGAGGTGAGCCCGAACTTGCCGCCCGCCTCGACGGCCTTCATGAACGTGTCGTTCACGCGGACCGAGTTGTTGGCGTTCTGGTACTGGACGGACGTGATGTCGTCGCCGCCCAGGTCCATGTCGAAGCCCGCGTCGCGCAGGGCGCGGATCTTCTCCTCTTCCTTCACCTTGGTCTCGATGAAGTTCTCGATGTCGGGGTGGTCGACGTCGAGGATGACCATCTTGGCCGCGCGGCGGGTGGCGCCGCCCGACTTGATCGTTCCCGCCGAAGCATCGGCGCCGCGCATGAAGGACACCGGGCCCGAGGCGTTGCCACCGGACGAGAGCAGTTCCTTGGAGGAGCGGATCCGGGAGAGGTTCAGGCCTGCGCCGGAGCCGCCCTTGAAGATCATGCCCTCTTCCTTGTACCAGTCGAGGATCGACTCCATGGAGTCGTCGACGGACAGGATGAAGCAGGCCGAGACCTGCTGGGGCTGCGGGGTCCCGACGTTGAACCAGACGGGGCTGTTGAAGCTGAAGATCTGGTGCAGGAGGGCGTACGCCAGCTCATGCTCGAAGATCTCGGCGTCGGCCGGGGAGGCGAAGTACTTGTAGTCCTCGCCCGCCTTTGTGTACGTCTTCACGATGCGGTCGATGAGCTGCTTGAGGCTCACCTCGCGCTGCGGGGTGCCGACCGCGCCGCGGAAGTACTTGCTGGTGACGATGTTGACCGCGTTCACCGACCAGAAGTCGGGGAACTCGACGCCACGCTGCTCGAAGTTGACCGAGCCGTCGCGCCAGTTGGTCATGACGACGTCACGGCTCGCCCACTCGACCTCGTCGTACGGGTGCACGCCGGGGGTGGTGTGGATCCGCTCGATGCGCAGTCCCCGGACCGCCTTCGTCCCCTTGGCGCGGGAACTCCGTGCCGGACCGCTCGCCGTCTCTGTCATGCCGCCTCCCAGTATCGGGCAAAACGCCCAGAAGTGTCACGTTGTTCCCATGACACGATGTGGTTTCTTGCGCTGCGGACAGGCTCTTGATGCCGCCCGCAGCAGGTCTTTGGATTGCCGCCGCCCGGGGCCGGGTCCGAACGCGTGGTCCGGGTCCGGCCCGCCGGTCAGTCGGCGGCGTTGGCGGGCACGGGGACCTGAGCAGTCCCCCCGGACCCGCGATCGTGCTGCCGGCGCCCCACGTCCGGGTCTTCGTCGTCCACGGCGGGGCCGCGCGGCGCTTCCCTGAGCTCCGCGATGGCGGCCTCGAAGTCGTCCAGCGAGTCGAACGCCCGGTAGACGGACGCGAATCGCAGGTAGGCGACGAGGTCGAGTTCCTGCAAGGGACCGAGTATGGCCAGCCCCACGTCGTGGGTGGTCAGCTCGGCGCTTCCGGTGGCGCGCACCGCTTCCTCGACCCGCTGGCCGAGTTGGGCGAGAGCGTCCTCGGTGACAGGCCGTCCCTGACATGCCTTGCGCACGCCGTTGATGACCTTCGTACGACTGAACGGTTCGGTGACTCCGGACCGCTTGACCACCATGAGCGAGCACGTCTCGACGGTCGTGAACCGGCGGGAGCAGTCAGGACACTGGCGGCGCCTGCGGATCGACGTGCCGTCGTCGGTCGTACGACTGTCGACCACACGGCTGTCGGGGTGCCTGCAGAAGGGGCAGTGCATGTTCTCCAACCCTTCCTCACAGCAGACTCAATAGCCTCGCAAGGGCCTTTGAGCCCCTCGAAGCAGCCCCCAGCATAGGTGATGCCCGAGGGACCAAAGACCCGGGGGACCACAACTTCTGGGCTACAGCCGCAATCCAACCACTAGATGTGGGGATTGGCCCGTACATCCATCGCGTAGCGCGTGTCGCACCGGTATTGGCATGTGCCGTACGGCCATACCGCCGCGGGAGACCGGATCCGGCCCGGCCGTATCGCTCGGGAACGCGCGGAGATACGGTGAAGTACCGCGCACGGCGGGGGTCGATTCCCGGTTGACCGGGTTCCGGGTGGCAGACTTGGGCATCGGCCCACGAGGTCGCCGCCCCGGCGGTGAAGGGTACAACAAAGAGCCCTTTTGTCCGCCCGGCACGGCGTTAGCCATACACCCAGACATCTGATCGTGGCAGGCCATCGGCAATTTTTCACTCGAACGTGTGTTTGGCGCAACCTTTCGAAAGCAACTACCGTTGCACTGCACGGGAGACCATCGAGAGGGGCCGACGTGACCACCACCGCAGACAGTGCCACCATCACTGCCCAGGACCGCTCCCAGAGCCGACTCGAGCCGGTGCATGCGATGAACGAAGCCACGAATCCTGAGGGACCCAAGCGGTCCCTCCCTGGACGACCTCCAGGAATCCGAGCGGACAGCTCGGGACTCACCGACCGGCAACGGCGCGTGATCGAGGTCATCAGGGACTCCGTGCAACGACGCGGTTACCCGCCGTCGATGCGCGAGATCGGGCAGGCAGTCGGCCTATCCAGTACTTCATCGGTCGCACATCAGCTCATGGCTCTGGAGCGCAAGGGATTCCTGCGCCGCGATCCGCATCGCCCGCGCGCCTATGAGGTACGCGGTTCCGACCAAGGGGCTTCCGTGCAGCCCACGGACACCGCGGGCAAGCCCGCCGCTTCGTACGTCCCGCTGGTGGGACGTATCGCCGCCGGCGGACCCATCCTCGCCGAGGAATCGGTCGAGGACGTGTTCCCTCTCCCCCGCCAACTGGTGGGTGACGGAGAACTCTTCGTCCTGAAGGTCGTCGGTGACTCGATGACCGAGGCCGCGATCGTCGACGGCGACTGGGTCACGGTGCGCCGCCAGCCGGTCGCCGAGAACGGCGACATCGTGGCCGCGATGCTGGACGGCGAAGCAACCGTCAAGCGCTTCAAGCGCGAGGACGGCCACGTCTGGCTCCTCCCGCACAACTCCGCGTACCAGCCGATCCCCGGCGACGAGGCGACGATCCTCGGCAAGGTGGTGGCGGTCCTCCGCCGCGTGTGAGAACCGCGGGAGGCGGGGTCTTGCACACCCCGCCCTCTAGCCGGGCCCCGGAACCCCTGCGCCGGTTCCGGGGCCCTGTGTTGTTCGTTGTCCCGTGTTCAGGTGCACCAATGTGCCGGCCACCGACTCAAGTCGGTGGCCGGCACGTTGATGTCTACGCTTCCTCCGCCGCCTCGGCCACGGGGACCTCCTCCGTCTGCTTCGCCGTCGCGTCGATCGCGGCCAGCGATCGACGGACCACGTTGGGGTCTGTGGTGTACCAGAAGTCCGGCAGGGACGCCTTCAGGTAGCTCCCGTACCGGGCCGTGGCGAGGCGCTGGTCCAGTACGGCGACCACACCGCGGTCGCCCGTCGCCCGTACGAGGCGGCCGGCGCCCTGGGCCATGAGGAGCGCCGCATGGGTGGCGGCGACGGCCATGAAGCCGTTGCCCCCGGCGTCCTCGACCGCCTTCTGGCGGGCGCTCATCAGCGGGTCGTCCGGGCGCGGGAACGGGATCTTGTCCATGACGACCAGCTGGCAGCTGGCGCCCGGGACGTCGACGCCCTGCCAGAGCGACAGCGTGCCGAACAGACAGGTCTGCGGATCGGCCGCGAAGTTCTTGATCAGCTCACCGAGCGTCTCCTCGCCCTGGAGGAGGATCGGGAACTCGGGGATGCGGGACCGCAGTTCCTCCGCCGCGAGCTGGGCCGCCCGCATCGAGGAGAACAGGCCGAGGGTGCGGCCCCCCGCCGCCTGGATCAGCTCCGTGAGTTCGTCGAGCATGTCCCCGCGGTCGCTGTCACGCGCAGGGCGCGCCAGATGCTTGGCGACGTACAGAATGCCCTGCTTCGGGTAATCGAAGGGCGAGCCGACGTCGACGCCCTTCCACTGCGGGAGGTCGTCGCCCGCCGTGCCCTCGGGGGCGAGGCCCAGGGAGGCCCCGACGCCGTTGAAGTCGCCGCCCAGCTTGAGCGTCGCCGAGGTCAGGACCACGGAGCGGTCCGTGAAGAGCTTCTCCCTGAGGAGGCCCGACACCGACATGGGGGCGACGCGCAGGGAGGCCCCGAATCGGTCGTGCCGCTCGTACCAGACGACGTCCCACTCGGAGCCGTTCGCGATCCGCTCCGCGACGTCGTGCACGGACTCCACCGAGGCCAGTGCCTGCTTGCGGACCGCATCCTCGTCCTGGACCGACTTGTCGCGGGTCGCGCCGATCCCCGAGATCACCGTGCGGGCGGCGTCCCGCAATGCCATCAGCGCGTAGCCAAGGTCTTCCGGGACCTCTTCCAGGCGGCCCGGCAGGGCCAGTTCCATCACCCGCTCGAAGCCCTCGGCCGCGGTCTGGAGCTGGTCGGCGGCCTTCTCGTTCACCAGCTTCGCCGCGCGGCGCACGGCACGGTTGACCTGGCCGGGAGTGAGCTCCCCGGTGGCCACTCCGGTGACCCGCGAGACCAGTTCGTGCGCCTCGTCGACGATCAGCACCTCGTGCTGCGGGAGGACGGGCGCGCCCTCGATGGCGTCGATCGCGAGCAGCGCGTGGTTCGTGACGATCACCTCGGCGAGTTTGGCGCGCTCACGGGCCAGCTCGGCGAAGCACTCGGCTCCGTACGCGCACTTCGAGGCGCCCAGGCACTCGCGGGAGGAGACGGAGACCTGTGCCCAGGCCCGGTCGGAGACACCGGGGGTGAGGCCGTCGCGGTCGCCGGTCTCGGTCTCGTCCGACCATTCGCGCAGGCGGAGCAGGTCCTGGCCCAGCTTGCTGGTGGGCGCCGCCGACTCGAACTGGTCGAAGAGTCCCTCGTCCTCGTCCTGCGGCACCCCCTCGTGGAGGCGGTGCAGGCACAGGTAGTTCGATCTGCCCTTGAGCATCGCGAACTCGGGGCGACGGCGCAGCACCGGGTGCAGTGCGTCGACCGTGCGCGGCAGGTCGCGCTCCACGAGCTGGCGCTGGAGCGCGAGGGTCGCGGTCGCGACCACCACCCGCTCCCCGTGCGCGAGCGCGGGTACGAGGTAGCCGAGCGACTTTCCGGTGCCCGTGCCTGCCTGGACCAGCAGATGGGAACCGTCGTCGATCGCCTCCGCGACGGCTTCGGCCATGGTCACCTGGCCGGGGCGCTCCGTACCGCCGACGGCGGTGACAGCAGCATGCAGGAGTTCGGGGAGTGAGGGCTTCGTCATAGCGCGACCACCCTACGGGGCGGCACTGACAATCGGGTGATCAAGGCCGGAGCGCACGGTGCGACCAGGAGTGACGCAGCGGGTCTACAGCGCATCGCGCAGGCCCCGGTCCCGGATCATGAGGGCGGCCCGCTTCGCGGGCAGGTCGACCTCGGCACCGAACCGGAATCCGGCGTTCAGGAAGGCCGACACGGAGGGCGTGTTGCGCAGGTCGGGTTCCGCTACGACGCGCGCACAGCGGGGACGGTTGTCGAGTACGAGGTCGGCGACCGCTCTGAGCAGGACACCGCCCAGTCCGCGCCCGCGATCGGCGACACCGCCGAGCAGGAGGTGCAGTCCGGTGTCGTGGGCACGGGCGGGATAGTGCCGGGCCAGTGGGTCGAGGTCGGCGCGGTAGATCTCCCAATAGCTCATCGGGGTGCCCTCCAGCACACCGAGACAGGGGACGCTGCGCCCGTCACCGTCGAGCTGGGACCGCAGATGGGCCTCGGTCAAGCACTCGGTGCCGGCGAGCTCCCAGAAGGTGGCGACGGTGGGGTCGTTTATCCAGCGCCCGATGAGAGGCAGATCGCGCTCGATCTGCACGGGGAGGAGGTGGAACGAGCCTGCGGGCGTGATGATCGGCCCCCAGTCCCCGATGCCGTCGAGGAGATCGCCGCCTGGCGCCGCCGGGACGGTGCCCGACGCATTGACGTCGTCCGCGTACATCGCGAGGAACGCGTCGGGCAGGCGCAGCTCCAGCGTGTCCTCGCTGTCGCCATCGGCGCGGAAGTCGGGGTGGCTCTCGGGGGTCGTGGCTGTTCGGAGGTCGGTACGGGCGTCGGTGCGCGCGTCGACAGGAGGCACGGGACGCTCCTCTCAGGAGATGGGGTGTGTGGTCGTGTTCCTCAGGGGTGAAAGGGAGTTGGCGGCGTCAGAGGCATGTTGGTGACGTCAGCGATGAAGGGGGTTGGCGATGCTGACATAGACGGACTGGGTGTCGACCGGGCCGACGAGCTCGTCGAGGCCGTGCAGCCGGGTGAGCAGGTTGGCCTTGCAGCGCAGGACGGGTGAGTCCAGCAGACGGCCGGGCAGGGACGTACGCAGTCGGGCGGGACCGGAGGCGACGTCTGTGAGAAAGCGCCGGAAAGCGGCCAGCAGAAGCTGTTCGTCGGCGAGGCGCTGGGAGCCGAACGCGCCGATGAGGCCGAGGACGTTGTTGATGCCGAGGTAGTAGGCAAAACGTTCGTCGGTGACCTCGTCGGAGACGAAGGTGTCGCTCCGGTCTCCGATGCCCGGCAGCAGGGCGTCGAGTTCGGCGCGCCGGGACTCGCGGAAGTAGAACCCCTGGTTGTCGCGGTAGCGGCCTCCCCGTGGCCAGCCGTCGGCGTCCAGCAGGACCAGGGTGTTCTGCTGGTGGGCCTCCAGGGCGATGCCCGCCTCGCTGTCCAGCCAGAGCACGGGTCGTACGACCTGTTCCAGGTAGCGCAGGAACCACTCGGCGGCGACGGCGGCGCGGGGGCGGCCGGTGCGGCCGGCGAGACGTGTGACGACCCCGGCCAGCCGGGACCGCAGGATCGGGCCGTCCGGTCGCCGGTCGGTCGTGGGGCCCAGGTGGGTGTGGGGCCGGGGTGAGACCAGTCCGGCGATGCAGGACACGTCGTCCGCCGGGTGGAACGGGTTGTGCCGGATCATCACGTCGAGGCCGGGGACGGGGCGGCCGTCCGGGCCGTCGACGGCGAGCCAGGCCGGGTCGCGGACGATGTCGAAGCCCGGGTGCGCGGACTGCCACCGCTTGGCCAGTCCGCAGCGCAGCAGTCGGTGCACCTCGACGCCCCGGTGGAGTTCCTTGCGGAGGTTCTCTCGCCGGGAGTTGGTGATGCGCAGTCCCAGCGAGAGTTTCAGCATCGCGGGGGCGCCCGAGCGGTGGACGGTGCGTACGGACGAGGTGGGGTGCCAGGAGGAGCCGTGGGTGCACAGGTCTCGGAGCAGGCCGGCCTCGAACAGGGCTGCGATCTCCGGGCGGTGGCGGGTCTCACGGATCTGCCAGGGGTGCAGTGGGAGGGCCGCGTAGCCGTCGGGCAGCGGCAGTTCGGCGCCGATGAGCCGCGCGGTGAGCTGCTCGGCGCGGATGGGGCGGCCCCGCTCGGTCCAGGCGGAGTCGGCAGCGAGTACGGAGGGGGCCACCGCCAGCCAGTGCAGCGGGAACGAGCCGCGCAACTCCGGTGAGTAGAGGCGGGCTTCGGCCTCGGCCAGCCCTTCACGGCTCTTCGGGGTCGGATGCAACGGGTGGCCGAGCAGCAGCGACTGCTCGGCGGCGAGAAAGAGGTCGGGCCCGTCGGCCGGCTGTGCACGGCGGTCACTGATGAAGGTGGCGGTCCGGCGGACGGAGTCGGCGACCCGTGCGACCAGGTCGACCGCGTCGGGTGGCAGGACCGAGGACACCGGCGAGGTCGGGGTATCGGGGGCGTCGATCGCCGCTGACATGCCGCCCGCGCGAGCCGAGGGTGCCTCGGTCACCGGGTCGACCCGGGCCGGCTTCGGACCGTCGTACGCCTCCCTCGCGAGCAGGGTCGCGACGGTGACCGCGTCGGCTGCCGGGGCTCCTGCGGGGGCGTCGGCCAGGTGGGGGAGGCCGAAGCGGTGCCAGCCGGTCGGGGACCAGTAGTGGACCGGGGCCAGCAGGGCGGTGCCGCTGGTGGGGAGGGGGATGCGGAGGGTGCCGTCGTCGGGGGCGGTGAGGTCGTTCTCGCGTACCCAGCAGCGCAGCAGGTTCTCGGTGGCGGCGGCCTGGGCGGCGGTGTGGGGGTCGAGGTGCTCCAGGAGGTCGGCCGTGGCATCGCGCGCCCACTCGGCACCGCCGGCTGTTCCCTTCTGGCGGGGCACCGTCTCTCTCCCGGTCCGGAAGCCGCGCGCGGGGGTGGGGTGGGAACGGCCTTCGGGTACGGGGGTGCTGTTCAAGACCATTCCTCGTGAGGTTGTGCGAGTGCGCGTGCGGGCGGCGAACCGGGTTGGTACGAACGGGCGTTGGACCTGGCTACCCCGCTCGCTCGGCGTGGGTGGTGTGCGGGCGGCCGGAGTCGGTGTGGCCGCGTGCCACCGCCGCCACCGCGTCGGCCAGCCGGTCGAGTACCGCGGCGGCCTGTTCGTCGGTGATGGTCAGCGGCGGCAGCAGGCGGACGACACTCGCCCGGCGTCCGCCGAGTTCGACGATCAGGCCCCGGCGCAGACACTCCCGCTGTACGGCGGCGGCCAGTTCGGGCGCCGCGGGACGCGGCCCACCGTCGGCCGGGGCGGGGAAGACCTCCGGATCGGGGTCTCGGTCGCTGTCGTCGGAGTCTGCGGCGGCCCCCGCACCCGGCTCCGCCCCCGGTTCGACCAGTTCGACCCCGATCATCAGGCCCCGGCCGCGCACATCGCCGATGATCGGGAACTCCGCGGCCAGCCGTCGGAGCTGGGAGAGCATGCGGGTGCCCAGGGTGGCCGCGCGTTCGGCGAGTCCGTGTTCGCGGACGTACGCCAGGGTGGCCGTCCCGGCGGCCATGGCGAGCTGGTTGCCGCGGAACGTGCCCGCGTGGGCGCCGGGCTCCCAGACGTCGAGGTCGTCGCGGTAGACCACGACTGCCAGCGGCAGGCTGCCGCCGATCGCCTTGGACAGCACCATCACGTCCGGGGTGACCCCGCTGTGCTCCACAGCCCAGAACGTGCCGGTGCGGCCGACGCCCGTCTGGATCTCGTCGGCGATCAGCGGGATCGAGCGGGACTCGGTGATCCGTCGCATGCGCCGCATCCAGGCGTCCGGAGCGGGAATCACCCCGCCTTCGCCCTGGACGGGTTCGAGGATCATCCCGGCGGGCAACGGCACGCCCGACTTGGTGTCGTCGAGGACGGACTCGGTCCAGCGGGCGGCGAGTTCGGCGCCCTGGGCGCCACCCATCCCGAAGGGGCAGCGGTAGTCCTGCGGGAAGGGCAGCCGGGCGACCCGTACGTCGGTCGCGTGGCCGGAGGCGCCGAGCGAACCCGCGGTCATGCCGTGGTAGGCGCCTGTGAAGGCGAGCATGCCGGTGCGGCCGGTCGCGGCGCGCACGAGCTTGAACGCGGCCTCGACCGCGTCCGTCCCGGCCGGTCCGCAGAACTGCACGCGCGCGTGGTCGGCGAGTCCGGGCGGCAGGGTGCGGAACAGCTCGGTGATGAAGGCGTCCTTGACGGGGGTCGCCAGGTCGAGGACGTGCAGCGGCGCTCCCGAGTCGAGGACCTTGCGGATCGCCTCCAGCACGACCGGGTGGTTGTGGCCGAGGGCCAGTGTCCCCGCGCCGGAGAGGCAGTCGAGGTAGCGGCGGCCGTCGGCGCCCTCGATCGTCAGCCCACGTGCCCGTACGGGGACGATCGGCAGGGCGCGCGCGTAGGTGCGCGCCGCCGATTCACGCGCCGACTGGCGCCGCAGAATCCCCTCGTACGCCCCCGTCTCCATGGACTCCCGCAGCCCCAATGCCCCAACTCCCCGCTGTTCCACTGCTCTGCCGTCCCGCCGAGCACCAACTCGGCGATAGACCCCTCCCGTTACCAACACCCTGTGCACCGCAGGAGTCACGGGTCGACTCAAGATCCTTGCCGGGAAGGTGCCGTCGCCCCAGCACAACGGGAACAGCACTCCGGGAACAGCCGTGGCAAGGCGTCACATCGGTAGCCCGGTGGACGATCCGCAGACCCGCCCGCCCGTAGCGAAACCGTTGCCGTTCCAGCGGATGCGCTCCACAGCGACCGCATAGTGTGTGATGCCGAGCGGGGACAGCACACGGTTCGACCACGCCAGGGGGAGTCAGATCATGCGACCCATACGCCCACCCTTCATCGCCCGGGACGGGAGGGGCGCGCGCCGCGGGACCTCCCCCGTGCCGGCCGTCGTAGGCCTGGCCGTGGCGCTCACGCTCGCCGCCACCGCCTGCGGGTCCGGCTCCGACTCCGGGGGTTCCGACGCGAGCGGGCAGTCGTCCGCCTCCGCGACCGACGACGGTGCCGGGAAGATCACGATCCCGGACGGGCTCAGGGACAAGCTCAAAGAGCACGGGATAGACATCGACAAGTGGAAGAACGGCGCCTGGAAGAACTGGGACAAGGACGACTGGCTGCGCGAGGCCGAGGACTACGTCAACCCGATCATCGAGGGCCTCTGGGACACGGACCGGATGCGGGACGCCGACGACCCGGAGAAGAGCGTCGACACCAACGACCTCACCGGCGACCAGGGCGTCACCGACCCGACGCCGCGGGCGGTGAAGGCCAGGGCCGTGCCGCCCGCGTACCACGCCAGCGCGCCCGAGGCGGGCAAGGTGTTCTTCGACGCCCCCGAGGGCACGATGGTCTGCTCGGCGACCGTGGTGGAGGACCCCGCTCACCCCGGCAAGTCGAACCTCGTCTGGACCGCGGGTCACTGCGTGCACGCCGGCAAGAAGGGCGGCTGGTACCGCAACATCGCCTTCGTGCCGTCGTACAACAACGCGGGCAGGTCGAGCGCCGAGGTGGAGAACACGCCTCGCGCGGAGGTCGCTCCCTACGGCGTCTGGTGGGGTGACTGGACCCAGACGTCCGACCAGTGGATCGCGCAGGGCGGTTCGACGGGCGGCGACGGGGCACCGTACGACTTCGCGGTCATCCATGTGACGCCGGAGAAGGGCGGAGGCGGCAAGTCATTGGAGGAGACGGTCGGTTCGGCCCTCCCGGTGGACTTCGACGCGCCTGCCGTGTCTCAGGTGGGAAGCATCACGGCGACCGGGTATCCGGCGGCGGCGCCGTTCGACGGCGAGACGATGTACCAGTGCAAGGACGAGCCGGGCCGGCTGTCGATCCTCAGGTCGGATCCGACGATGTACCGCATCGGATGCACCATGACCGGCGGTTCCTCCGGCGGCGGCTGGGTCGCCACGGGCTCGGACGGCAACCCGGCCCTCGTCTCCAACACCTCGATCGGCCCGGTGAGTTCGGGCTGGCTGGCGGGCCCGAGGCTGGGCAAGGTCGCGAAGGGCGTGTACGACGAGGTGAGCGGCAAGTTCGCCCGTTAGCAGGGAGGGTGGCCCCCCATGCCGGAGGCATAAGGGGGGCCACCCAGGGGCGCGGGGCCCTGACCTTTGCGGCTCCGCCGCGTGGGCGCGACCAGCCACATCGCGCCCGCAGACGACGATGCACCCGCCCGGTGGAGCCTAAAGCGCAGCTGCCGCCGGAACGTACGGCGACAGATCCGCCGCCAGTTCCTCGTGCACCCGCGCCTTGAGCAGCGTGCCCTCCGCGGTGTGCTCCTCGGAGATCACCTCGCCGTCGGTGTGGGCACGGGCGATCAGGTTGCCGTGGGTGTACGGCACGAGCGCCTCGATCTCGACCGAGGGCCGGGGCAGCTCGTTGTCGATCAGCGCGAGCAGTTCGTCGATGCCCTGACCGGTGCGGGCGGACACGGCGATCGAACGCGTCTCCATCCGCATCAGCCGCTGAAGCGTCAGCGGGTCGGCGGCGTCCGCCTTGTTGATCACGACGATCTCGGGTACGCCGGTGGCGCCGACATCCCTGATGACCTCGCGCACGGCGGCCAGCTGCTCCTCCGGGGTCGGGTGCGAACCGTCCACCACGTGCAGGATCAGGTCGGCGTCACCGACCTCCTCCATGGTGGAGCGGAACGCCTCGACCAGGTGGTGCGGCAGGTGCCGGACGAAACCGACGGTGTCGGTCAGCGTGTGCAGCCGTCCGCTCGGGGTCTCGGCCCGGCGCACGGTCGGGTCGAGGGTCGCGAACAGGGAGTTCTCGACCAGCACGCCCGCGCCCGTGAGGCGGTTGAGCAGCGAGGACTTGCCGGCGTTGGTGTAGCCGGCGATGGCGACCGAGGGCACCTTGTTGCGGCGGCGCTCCTGGCGCTTGATCTCGCGGCCGGTCTTCATCTCCGCGATCTCCCGGCGCATCTTCGCCATCTTCTCGCGGATCCGGCGCCGGTCCGTCTCGATCTTGGTCTCACCGGGACCACGGGTGGCGAGGCCGCCGCCCTTGCCGCCGCCCATCTGACGGGACAGCGACTGACCCCAGCCGCGGAGCCTCGGCAGCATGTACTGCATCTGCGCGAGCGCGACCTGTGCCTTGCCCTCGCGGGACTTGGCGTGCTGGGCGAAGATGTCGAGGATCAGGGCCGTACGGTCGATGACCTTGACCTTGACGACGTCTTCGAGGTGGATCAGCTGGCCCGGGCTCAGCTCACCGTCGCAGATGACGGTGTCCGCGCCCGTTTCGATGACGATGTCCCGCAGTTCGTTGGCCTTGCCGGAGCCGATGTAGGTGGCCGCGTCGGGCTTGTCGCGGCGCTGGACGACGCCGTCGAGCACGAGCGCGCCCGCGGTCTCCGCGAGGGCGGCGAGTTCGGCGAGCGAGTTGTCCGCGTCCCGCACGGTTCCCGTGGTCCAGACGCCGACGAGCACGACCCGCTCCAGACGGAGCTGGCGGTACTCGACCTCGGTGACGTCCTCGAGTTCGGTGGAGAGGCCCGCCACGCGGCGCAGGGCCGCGCGCTCGGAGCGGTCGAGCTGGTCGCCGTCCCGCTCTCCGTCGATCTCGTGGCTCCAGGTGACGTCCTCTTCCATCAGGGCATCGGCCCGAAGACCTTCGGGGTAGGTGTGCGCGAGGCGCTCAGTGTCCTGGGAAGGGGAAGAAGAGGAGGTCATTGGGTCCTTACGTCGATGGGGTCGCGTGTGCGGCGACGGAGCGTGCCCCGTCACTGACCACAACGCACGAGCGTCCCGGGAGATTCCCGGAATCCGTCCCGCGAGGCCGGGGGCAGTGCCGCCGACCTGAAGATGGTCGCACGGCACGCCCCGTCTCGTCACGGTGTTATTCCGTGGCGCTATGTCGTGGGCGCGACGGACTTCCAGTCGGGGTGCCCGGGCATCGGCGGCGTCTTCTCCGCGTACAGCCACGCCTGGAAGAACGCGCTCAGATCGCGCCCGGCGATACCGGAGGCGAGGCGCTCGAAGTCTGCGGTGCCCGCGACACCGTCCTTGTGGAGGCCGACCCACGCCTCCTCCACCCTCTCGAACGCCGGGCGGCCGATCTCCTGGCGCAGGGCATAGAGGGCGAGGGCCGCACCGTCGTAGACGTTGGGGCGGAAGATGCCGATCTTCTGGCCGGGCTTGGGCGGCTTGGGGGCGGCCGGTGGTCCGCCGGCGGCCCGCCAGCGGTCGGAGGCGCCGTACGCCGCCTTCATGCGGTCCACCAGTTTCCGGCCCGCCTTCTCCTCCGCGTACAGGGCCTCGTACCAGGTGGCGTGTCCTTCGTTGAGCCACAGGTCGGACCAGGTGCGCGGGCTGACGCTGTCGCCGAACCACTGGTGGGACAGTTCGTGCACCATGATCGAGTCGACGTACCACTCGGGGTAGGCGGGTTCGGTGAACAGGTCTCTCTCGAAGAGAGAGAGTGTCTGTGTCTCCAGCTCGAAGCCGGTCGACGCCTCGGCCATGAGCAGCCCGTACGTCTCGAACGGGTAGCGGCCGACCTTGCTCTCCATCCACTCGATCTGCGCGGGCGTCTTCTTCAGCCACGGCTCGAGCAGCGCCCGGTCCTTGGTGGGCACGACATCGCGCAGGGGCAGTCCGTGCGGCCCGGCGCGGTGCACGACGGTGGAGCGGCCGATGGACACCTGGGCCAGCTCGGTGGCCATGGGGTGCTGGGTGCGGTACGTCCAGGTCGTGGCCCCACCGACCCGGTCGACGCCGGTGGGCAGACCGTTGGCCACCGCGGTGTAGCCGTTCGGGGCGGTGACCCTGATGGTGAACATCGCCTTGTCGGAGGGGTGGTCGTTGCACGGGAACACCAGGTGCGCGACATCGGCCTGGTTGGCCATCGCGAGCCCGTCGTTCGTCCGCACCCACCCACCGTCCCGGGCAGCCGGCGACACAGGGTTGCTGGTGTGCCGCACGGTGATCCTCATCCAGCTCCCGGCGGGCAGCGGTTCCCTGGGCGTCACCACCAGGTCCTCGCCCGCGCTGGTGAACGACGCCGGCTCACCGTCGACCTCGACCGACCCGACCGTGCCGTGGGCGAAGTCGAGGTTGATCCGGTCGAGCGGCGTGGTCGTCCAGGCGTCGATGGTCGTGACGGCGGACAGCGGCTTGGTGTTGGTGCCGGGGTAGCTGAAGGCCAGGTCGTACGACGCCACGTCGTACCCGGGGTTGCCCAGGTGCGGAAAGAGGCGGTCGCCGATGCCCAGGGGTGCCGCGGGGGCACTCGCGGCGACGAGGCAGACGGAGACGGCGGAGGCGAGCAGCGCCGACGTGAACCGGGTACGGGGGTTGAGCAGCATGCACCACCGCTACCAGCGTCCACCCGCCGGAGGGCGACGACTCGCGCCGGGCCCACCCGAACGGGTGCCTCAGGGAACCGCCACGTGATGCTGCGCCCGGCTCACGTCGTACACACCCGGCACGTTGCGCATGGCCCGCATGAGGGCCGGAAGGTGCGCCGCGTCCGGGAGTTGGAGCGTGTAGGTGTGGCGTACGCGCTGCTGGCTGGGGGGTTCGACGGTCGCCGAGACGATCGCGACGCCCTCCATGGCGATGGCTTCGGTGAGGTCGGCCAGCAGATGGGGCCGCCCGAACGATTCGGCGACCAGGGTGACCCGGGCCTCGGTGGTGTCCCCCCAGTGCACGCCGACCTCCGCGCGCCCCGTGCTCTTCATGTGCGCCACCCCGGCGCACTCCACCCGGTGGACGGTCACCACTCCCCCGCGCACGGCGAAGCCGGTGACCTCGTCGGGCGGTACGGGCGTACAGCAGCCGGCGAGCCGTACGGTCGCGCCGGGCTGGTCGACGACGGCGGTCGCGGCGGGGTCGGCGGACTCCGGACCCTCCTGGGCCGAGCGGGCGTCGACGGCCGCGCGAGCGGCCTCGGCGGTGGCCTCCTCGGCTTCCGAGGGGTCACCGGAGGACCTCGCCGGCACGTCCGCCGGATCCCGGTGCGCCGGATGGGCGGCCAGCCAGCGCTGGATGGCGATCCTGGCGACGGGTGTGTGCGCGTGCTCCAGCCACTTCCTGGAGGGCTCGGAGGCCGGGTCCTGCCCCATGAGGAGCTGGACCGTGTCGCCGTCCCGCAGGACCGTGCTCAGCGTCGCCAGCCGGCCGTTGACCCGGGCGCCGATACAGGCGTGCGCGTCCTCGCCGTACAGCGCGTACGCGGCGTCCACGCAGCTCGCGCCCTCGGGCAGGCCCAACGAGCCTCCGTCGGCCCGGAAGACGGTGATCTCACGGTCCTGGGCGAGGTCCTCGCGCAGGGTGGACCAGAAGGTGTCGGGGTCGGGCGCGGCCTCCTGCCAGTCGAGGAGACGGGACAGCCAGCCGGGCCGGGTGGGGTCGATGCGCTCGCCGTCGGCGTCGAGGTCGGCGCGTGCCCCGTCGCCGGCGGTCTGCTCCTCCGAAGGCGGAGCGTAGGGATTACCGAGCGCGATGACGCCGGCCTCGGCGGCCTTGTGCATCTGGTGGGTACGGATGAGGACTTCGGCGACCTGGCCGTCCCCCCGGGCGACGGCGGTGTGCAGCGACTGGTAGAGGTTGAACTTGGGTACGGCGATGAAGTCCTTGAACTCGGAGACGACGGGCGTCATACAAGTGTGGAGCTCGCCCAGTACGCCGTAGCAGTCGGCGTCCTCGTTGACGAGCACCAGGACCCGCCCGAAGTCGGAGCCGCGCAGCTGGCCGCGCTTGCGTGACGCCCGGTGCAGGGACACGAAGTGCCGGGGCCGGATGAGGACTTCGGCCTGGATCCCCGAGTCGCGCAGTACCGCGCGTACCTCGTCGGCGATCTCGGCGAGCGGGTCGTCCGCGCGGGAGGCGTTGTCGACGATCAGCTCCCGGGTGTGCCGGTACTCCTCGGGGTGCAGGATCGCGAAGACCAGGTCTTCCAGTTCGGTCTTGAGCGCCTGGACGCCGAGCCGTTCGGCGAGCGGGATGAGCACGTCCCGGGTGACCTTGGCGATGCGTTCCTGCTTCTCGGGGCGCATCACACCCAGGGTGCGCATGTTGTGCAGCCGGTCGGCGAGTTTGATCGACATCACGCGGACGTCGTTCCCGGTGGCGACCAGCATCTTGCGGAAGGTCTCGGGCTCGGCGGCGGCGCCGTAGTCGACCTTCTCCAGCTTCGTCACACCGTCGACGATGTAGCGGACCTCGGCGCCGAACTCCTCGCCGACCTGATCGAGCGTCACGTCGGTGTCCTCGACGGTGTCGTGGAGCAGAGACGCCGTCAGGGTCGTGGTCTCCGCGCCGAGTTCGGCGAGGATCAGGGTCACGGCGAGCGGGTGCGTGATGTACGGCTCGCCGCTCTTGCGCATCTGGCCCCGGTGCGAGGACTCGGCCAGGACGTAGGCCCGGCGAAGCGGTTCCAGGTCGGCGTCGGGGTGGTGGGCGCGGTGCGCCTCGACGACATGGCCGATGGCGTCGGGCAGCCGGTCTCGGGTCGCGGAGCCGAGGAAAGCGGCCCTGCCCAGTCGGCGCAGGTCGATCCTGGGGCGGGTCCGTCGGCGGGGCGCCTGGGCCCCGTCCTGTTCCAGCGAGGCCGCGAGCTTGGGCGAGGACGTCACAGCACCTGGGCTCGCGGGATTCGTGGCCTCCGCACTCATGGGCACCTCCGGCTACCTGGACCGGCGGACGGGATGCCCCATGGCGGACGACGGCTCAGGGGATGGCGTTGTTCCCCCGTCCGGGCCGGTGCTTGATGCTACCGAGCCCACCACGCGCGACTGACCACCTCTCGTCGAGCGTGAAACGGATCACCCATTCGAGCGACAAGTCAGACACCTATGTCGACGAGCCATCAGAGCCGAGATCAACCCTGCATTCAAGACGCAACGGACCCAGTGATCTTCATTTCCATGACCCACGAGACATGCAGCCTGCGATATCAAGCGATGGACCGCTTCAGTTCGCCGCGATTTCCAGCCACTCGGCATCGATCTCGCCCTCGGCGACGATCACCGCGGGACCCGTCATCTCGATCTCGCCGTCGGCGCTCTCGGTGATCACCAGGCGCCCGCCGGGCACATCGACGGTGTACGTCACCGGCGTCCCGGTCACCGCCGGGTCGGCGCCGTCGCGCCGGGCGGCGGCCACAGCGACGGCACACGCGCCCGTGCCGCACGAGCGGGTCTCACCGGACCCGCGCTCATGCACGCGCAGCGCGACGTGTCGCGGGCCCCGGTCGACCACGAACTCGACGTTGACCCCGTCCGGGTAGACGGAGGCCGGGCTGACCGGCGGCGCGGTGAACAGGTTGCCCGCGTGCGCGAGATCGTCCACGAAGGCGACCGCGTGCGGGTTGCCCATGTTCACGTTCCGCGCGGGCCAGCTGCGCTCGTCGACACGCACGGTGATCTCACCTTCGGGGAGGAGCGCCTTCCCCATACCGACGGTGACGTCGCCCTCCTTGGCGATGTGTACGCGCTTCACGCCCCCGCGTGTGGCGACGGCGATGTCCCCTTCGGTCACCTGTCCGGCCCGCTGGAGGTAGCGCGCGAAGACCCGCACCCCGTTGCCGCACATCTCCGCGATCGAGCCGTCACCGTTGCGGTAGTCCATGAACCACTCCGCCTCGGCCGCCATACCCTTGGCCTCGGGATGCGCGGCGGACCGCACGACGTGGAGCAGTCCGTCACCCCCGATGCCCGCACGACGGTCACACAGGGCGGCGACGGCGGCCTGGGGGAGGTCGATGACGTTCTCGGGGTCGGGGACGATCACGAAATCGTTCTCGGTCCCGTGCCCCTTGAGGAAGGCGATCCGCGTGCTCATTCCCCGATCGTACGGCGTCGAGCCCTACCGCAGACGGGCCACTCGCAGGACGGCCAGCGCGATGACGACGACGACCACCACGACATACGCCGACACGATCCGCCAGTCCCGCCGGGGGGTGTCACCCAGCCCTGGAGCCGTGTAGCCGACCCGGCGGGCGGCCATCATGCCCCAGCCCGCCGCGCATGAGCAGATGAGGAGCCCCAGCATGGCGATCACGGCTCCGCTGTCGCCGAAGTCGAACGCCAGCGGGAAGGCGAACATCAGGGATCCGAGGGCTGCCAGGACCACGATCGGGGCGAGCTGCCAGATGCGCAGACGGCGCTGCGGCCGGAGTTCGACCTCGACCTCGGGCCCGAGGAACATCTCGTCCGGTTCGGGTCCGTCGGCGGTCACGCCGCCCTGTGTCTCGTCGGGCCCGTCGGGGCTCAGACGATCCTCGTCCCGTTCCGTTTCGCCACCGTCACCTGTGACGGGTCCCGCGCCTTGTGCGGTGTCGCGAGGGCCGGCTTCCATCGCCACGCGCCCTCCCAACTCGGACTCCACTTGGTCGATCGAAGCTCGATGATGGCACGGCGCCGGAGGCCTGGATGACGGCCTGAGCGTCCCGATGCCATGACGTGATCAGGCTGTGACCGGTCGTTCGACCAACGCCAGTGCGAGGTGCGGAAGTTCTGTGAGATCCGACGCAGCCCCACTCAACCAGTGCACCCGGGGATCGCGCCTGAACCACGAATCCTGACGGCGCGCGAAGCGCTTGGTGGCGCGCACGGTCTCGGTACGCGCGTCGTCCTCGCCGCACTCCCCGGCGAGCGCCGCGAGCACCTGCTGATAGCCCAGCGCACGCGATGCCGTGAGCCCCTCGCGCAGGCCGTGCGCCTCCAGCGCGCGCACCTCGTCAACGAGCCCCGCCGCCCACATCCGGTCGACCCGGCGGGCGATGCGTTCGTCCAGCTCGGGGCGGGACACGTCGACGCCGATCTGCACGGTGTCATACACGGAGTCGTGGCCCGGAAGGTTGGCGGTGAAGGGCTTGCCGGTGATCTCGATGACCTCCAGGGCGCGGACGATGCGGCGGCCGTTGCTGGGCAGGATCGCCTGGGCGGCCTCGGGGTCGGAGGCGGCCAGCCGGGCGTGCAGGGCGCCGGAGCCGCGCAGGGCCAGCTCCTCCTCCAGGCGGGCCCTGACCTCGGGATCGGTGCCGGGGAACTCCATTTTGTCGACGGCTCCCCGGACGTACAGACCGGAGCCGCCGACCAGGACCGGCCAGCGCCCCTCGGCGAGCAGCGCGTCGATCCGTTCACGTGCGAGGCGCTGGTACTCGGCGACGCTGGCCGCGACGGTGACGTCCCAGATGTCCAGGAGGTGGTGCGGAATTCCGCCGCGCTCCCCGGGCGTCAACTTGGCGGTGCCGATGTCCATCCCTCGGTAGAGCTGCATCGAGTCGGCGTTGACGACCTCGCCGCCGAGACGCTGAGCGAGAAACACGCCCAGATCGGACTTTCCGGCCGCGGTGGGGCCGACGACGGCGATGACTCGTGGGGTGGGGGCTGCGCTGCTCACCGCCACAGTCTCGCAAACCCCGGACGCGTCCTCGAACGAGCGACGTGACGGCGGCGATCCGGGGTCGTTGCCAGTTGCGAGGTTCGCGCCGCCGGATACGGGAGGCGGTGACGGGGGCGACGCAAACGGACGCACCGGGCAACGCGGGATTTCGCCCGCACGAGTAACGTATGGAGTGGATATGGGCGTTTTTGCACGACTTCTTGGACGGTCGAAGACCACGGAGGAGACGTCGACCGCCGACGAGCAGACCGTCGTAGTGACGGACGGGCCGGCGGCGGAGGAGACGGAAGCGGCGAAGGGGTCGCCCGAGCCCGGCAGCGGTGCCGAGACGGAGATCACGGCGGAGAGGACGGAAGCCGTGACCGTCCCCGCCACCGAGGGCGTCGAGATCCCCAGGCAGCAGTCCGCCGAGGAGGCCGCCGACAGCGAGGCCGGCGAGGGCGCCCGCAGGTAACCGCCCGTGAGGGAAGGCGAAAAATGGGTCTGCTGGACAATCTGAAAGCGAAACTCGCCCCGGCCAAGGAGAAGGTCGCGGACTTCGCGCACCAGCACGAGGGCCAGATCGAGCGAGGCCTCGACAAGGCCGCGAAGGTGGTCGACGAGAAGACCAAGGGCAAGTACAGCGACAAGATCCATACGGGCACCGGCAAGGCGAAGGGCGCCGTGGACCGACTCGCGCACAAGGACGGTGGCACCCCGGACGACACGTTCACGCCGCCACCGGACACACCGCCACCGGCTTCCTGACCGGCGCGAACGACAGAACAACACATCGACGGACGGCCGCGGAGCCCACATTCCCGGCCGTCCGCCGCGCGACGGCTACGGCTACGGCGACTGCTACTGCTACTGCTACTGCTACTGCTACGACCAGGCCGCGACCACGTACCCCACGCCGTACGGAGCGTCCTCGTACAGCAGAGTGCCCGCGAGGTCGGTGTTCTCGGCCGCTCCCGCGAGGACCTGCCAGGGCGCCCGGCCGGAGACCTTCAGTTCGTACGCCAGTTCCGCGTCCAGGGCCTTGAGTGCCGCCACGTCCGCCGAACCGAGCGCCCGTGCGATGTCCGCGTCGAAGCCGGCCGCCCGCTCGTCCAGGTACCCGGGCGCCTTGAGTGTGCGGCAGGCGCTGGCGTCGCCCATCACCAGCAGGGCCACCCTCTCCGGCCGCCCGCCGATCTCCCTCCCGGCCGCGATACACCGCTCGGCCGCCAGCGGCTCCCCCACGCCCAGGCCCTCCACAGGCGCCTGGGACCAGCCGGTCCGCTCCAGCAGCCAGGCGGCGACAGCGAGCGACAGCGGCAGCTCCCGGTCCGCCGCGGCCGGTCCGGCACTCTCGGTACCCAGGCGTACGTCGAGGTCCACCCCGAAGCCGCGGAACGAGCCCCGGGTGCCCTCCGGGTGCGGTCCGCGCCCGCTCCGTCCGGCGGGCCCGACGACCAGCAGGCGGTCGGGTCGGGAGGCCGCGAGCACGCCCAGCGCGTCCGTGCAGGCGGCGCGCGCGGTGTCCAGCTCGGGTGCGGCTTCCGCGGCAACGTCGGGGACGAGGAGCGGCGGACAGGGGCAGACGGCGGCGGCGACAAGCATGATCGGCAGGGTAACCCCGGAGGACGGCTCGGTGTCAGTCCTCGATCAGCACGTCGGTCAGGTCGATGACCGTGAGGAGGAGCACCACGAGCTTGCCGTCGCTGATCACGTACTCGATGAAGAGGTTGCGCGAGAGGGCGATCTCACGCGTTGTCTCGTCACCGCGGACGGAGTGGGAGAGCTTGTGCCGCGGGTCGGTCACCAGTATGGCCAGGCCACGCTCCAGCACGTCACGCCGGTCGGCGGGCAGGCTGTCGCGCACATGGGCGGCCTCTTCGGTGAACGCGACTCTGTACGGCAACATGTGATGCTCCTTTCCACCCGCTCTCCACCCGCATTGTGGCAGCACGTCAGTCGCAGCCGCAGCCGCTCCCCGTAGCCACCGGCAGCGGAGCAGGCGCCCCGATTCCCGGCAGGCCCAGCATCACGCCTGTCGGCTTCGCGGCCTCCGCGGTGTTGCGCTTCTCCCAGGCGTCACCCGCGCGCGTGGGACGCACGTTCAGGGCGGCGCCCTCGGCGAGGAGGTGGTGCGGGGCGGCGTACGTGATCTCGACCGTGACCACGTCCCCGGGGCGCACCGCGGTGTCCGGTCGGGTGAAGTGGACCAGGCGGTTGTCGGGGGCGCGGCCGGAGAGGCGGTGGGTGGCGCCGTCCTTGCGGCCCTCGCCCTCGGCGACCATCAACTCCAGGGTGCGGCCGATCTGCTTCTTGTTCTCGTCCCAGGAGATCTCCTCCTGGAGGGCGGCGAGACGCAGGTAACGCTCCTGGACGACTTCCTTGGGGATCTGGTTCTCCATGGTGGCGGCAGGAGTGCCGGGCCGCTTGGAGTACTGGAAGGTGAACGCCTGCGCGAACCGCGCCTCGCGCACCGCGTGCATCGTCTGCTCGAAGTCCTCCTCGGTCTCCCCGGGGAAGCCGACGATGATGTCCGAGGTGATCGCCGCGTGCGGAATGGCGGCCCGCACCTTCTCGATGATCCCCAGGTAGCGCTCCTGGCGGTACGAGCGGCGCATCGCCTTCAGGATCGTGTCCGAGCCGGACTGCATGGGCATGTGGAGCTGCGGCATCACGTTCGGTGTCTCGGCCATCGCGGCGATGACGTCGTCGGTGAAGTCACGCGGGTGCGGGGAGGTGAAGCGGACGCGCTCCAGGCCGTCGATCTTGCCGCAGGCCCGCAGCAGCTTACTGAAGGCCTCGCGGTCACCGATGTCGGAACCGTACGCGTTGACGTTCTGGCCGAGCAGGGTGATCTCGGAGACGCCCTCGCCGACCAGCGCCTCGATCTCGGCGAGGATGTCGCCGGTGCGGCGGTCCTTCTCCTTGCCGCGCAAGGCCGGGACGATGCAGAAGGTGCACGTGTTGTTGCAGCCGACGGAGATCGACACCCAGGCCGCGTACGCGCTCTCGCGCCGCGTCGGCAGCGTGGACGGGAACGCCTCCAGCGACTCGGCGATCTCCACCTGCGCCTCCTCCTGAACGCGCGCGCGTTCGAGCAGGACGGGCAGCTTGCCGATGTTGTGCGTACCGAAGACGACGTCCACCCAGGGTGCCCGCTTCACGATGGTGTCGCGGTCCTTCTGCGCGAGACAGCCGCCGACGGCGATCTGCATCCCGGGGCGCTTCGTCTTCATCGGGGCGAGCCTGCCGAGGTTGCCGTACAACTTGTTGTCGGCGTTCTCCCGCACGGCGCAAGTGTTGAAGACGACGACGTCCGCGTCACCGTCCGCGTCCTTGGGAGCGCGTACGTAACCGGCGTTTTCGAGCAGACCGGACAATCGCTCGGAGTCGTGGACGTTCATCTGGCACCCGTAGGTGCGGATTTCATACGTGCTGGTTCTCTGAACGTCCACTACCGGGCTCCGGTCACTGCTGCTGGTCATGTTTCAAGAGTAGGCGGTCGTGAACGGGGTCCCATCTCGGCAGGGCGACCCGCTCGACGCTGCCGCAGGAGAGGAACGGGAGGAACAGGACGATGAGGCAGGCAGTGGCGCGCTGGTGGCCCACGACACGATCGGTTCTCGCCTGGTGGGTGTGTGTCACGCTCGCTCTGTGGCTGTTGGGCGAGGGTCTCGGTCAGTCTGCGGGGCTCGCCCCCTGCGCCGCGTCCGCGGGGTTGCTGGTGGCGGTCGGGGAGGCGGGCGACTGGCTGCGACGGCGGTGGAACGCGCGCCACAGCTCCGGCTGAGTCCTGGCATCCCACGCCACTCCGGGTTCCCGCCGACCCGCGACCGGTCTGTCCGGCCGCCTGGCCGGCTCTCCACGAAACCGGGGTGGCGGATCAGCCGAGGGTGAGCAGTTCCTCGTAGAAGCCGCCGAACTCCCGTTCCCGGTCGATGAGATGGATCTCCAGGATCCAGTGGCAGGAGCGACCTGCCTTGTCGGTTCGCCGCAGTGGGGTGTCGTTGGCGGGGGCGATGTACGACTCCGTGTCCGCGCCCTCGATCCACTCGTGCGGGAATTCGCCGACCAGGTGCCCTGCGTGCCAGCCGCCCAGCTCCCACCCGGCTTCCTGCGCGAGCCTTTCGATCTCGGCGTACAGCCGTGCGCCGGTGATGTCCCGGTCGGCTTCGAAGAAGCGGCGGCCCGCCTCGAAGACCTTCGGCAGGTCGTCGCGCAGCCGGTGCTTGACCGGGTCGTCGCCCAGCACGAACGTCCGGCCGAAGTCGGCCTCGTACTCCTCGAAGATCGGGCCGAAGTCGGCGAACACGATGTCGTCCGCGCCGATCAGCCGGTCCGGCGGGTTCTCCCGGTAGGGCTCCAGCGTGTTGGATCCGGAGCGCACGATCCGCTTGTGCCAGTGCCGGGTCGTGCCGAACAGTTCGTTCGCCAGGTCCCGGACGCGGTCGCTGACCGCCCGCTCGCCCTCGCCCGCCGCGACGAGCCCGCGCTTCTCGATCTCCGTGAAGAGCCGTTCGGCGTTGGCCTGGGCGTCCAGCAGCCGTGCCGCTCGTGTGGGTTCGTCGTCCGCCATGGGCCCGAAGTTAGGCTGCCGGATCGTTTCTCGGCAACCGGGATCGGCAACCGGGAAGGACGGGTGTGCTGGACGGGGCTCACCGCGCTCCTCTCCGCAAGGCCATGGCCCGGTTCACGCCCACGCGCGGTAACCCTCGTCCACGCGGATCGCGTCGATCCAGCTGATGTGTCGCGCCCCGCGGAGGAGCACGGGAGCACATCCGAAGTCCGGGTCTATCTCCGCCCAGGACAGCAGGGCGTGGTGGCCGTCCGCACCGGCCACGGCGATCGGGAAGCGCGGGCGGTCCTTGCGTCGGGCGGGGTCGAAGCCCGGCTCAGCCGCCGACAGCACGTCGTACAGCAGCGGCCCGGTGAAACGGTGGTGCCGGACGCCGCTGGTGACGCACTCGAAGCTGGCGTCGGCCTCGCGCCGGGGCCAGGCGAGCAGGTCGGGCACCGTCAGCCGGGACGGCCGGGCCAGGTCACCGGCGAGGGTGAGTTCCGCCATCGGAACGGCGACCGTACCGGCGGCTGTGCTGGCGGCTGCGAGGGACTGACTCACGGGCTACCACCTCCCGGATGACCGCACCCAGGCCCACCTTCCATGCAAACGCACATGCCACCCTGACAGATCACAGCTCCGGCTCATGCGAAGCCACAGGAGACTTTCTCCTTGCATCTGCGGCATTATCATCAACGCATGCACACCTACCGGATCGGGGACGCCGCCACCCTGCTCGGTGTCAGTGCCGACACCGTGAGGCGGCTGGTCGACGGCGGGACACTCACCGCCGAACGGGATGAGCGGCGCTGGTCAGCCGCGAGTCGGCCGATGAACTGAAGCTGGAGCCCGGTGTTCCGGCGGTTGCAGTGATCAAGTCGACCGACGTGGTCGTCGAAAGACCCTGGAAGGTCCGCCAGGACCGCAGGTGATTGTGTCCGTCAGGACCAGAGGGAGCAGACCCGTGATGACCCGTACCGCGCGCCGGACCCGTCGGACCCTGCAGGTGACCGGTGCGGGCGTCGCCGCGCTGCTGACCCTGAGCGCCTGCTCGTCGTCCGACGACTCCCCGTCGGCGAAGTCGGACCCGTCCGCATCCGCCTCGGACAAGGTGTCCGGCACGGTGACCGTGTTCGCCGCCGCCTCACTCAAGGAGAGCTTCACCGCCCTGGGCGAGCAGTTCGAGAAGGCGCACCCGGGTACGAAGGTCACCTTCAGCTTCGGCGGTAGCGACTCCCTCGCATCGAGCATCACCGGCGGCGCCCCCGCCGACGTGTTCGCCTCTGCCAGCCCCAAGACGATGAAGATCGTCACGGACGCCGGGGACGCCTCCGGCACGCCCGCCACCTTCGTCCGCAACCAGTTGGAGATCGCCACTCTGCCGGGCAACCCCGACAAGATCGCGTCGTTGAAGGACCTCACCAAGTCGAGCCTGAAGGTCGTGCTGTGCGACAAGACGGTGCCCTGCGGTGCCGCCGCGCAGAAGGCCCTCGGCGCCGCCAAACTGAAGCTCACCCCCGTCTCCTACGAGCAGGACGTCAAGGCCGCCCTGACGAAGGTCGAGTTGAAGGAGGCCGACGCGGCCGTCGTCTACAAGACCGATGTGCACGCGGCGGGTGACAAGGTGGAGGGTGTGGAGTTCCCCGAGTCCGCCGGCGCCATCAACGAGTACCCGATCGTCCAGCTCAAGGACACCCAGAACGCCGACGCCGCCAAGGCGTTCATCGCGCTGGTGCAGTCCGCCGAGGGGCAGAAGATCCTGACCGAGGCCGGGTTCCTCAAGCCGTGACCCTTCCGACCGACAAGTCCGGCGCCGCGACCGACACCCTCAAGGGCGGTCCGCGGCGTCGGCGTGTCCGGACGGGCGGACGCGGCGTCGGCCAGGGCGTGCCACTCGCACTGCTGGTGCCCGCGCTGATCGGCCTGGCGTTCCTGCTCGTGCCGCTGATCGCCCTGCTCGTACGGGCCCCGTGGCGCGGCCTGCCCGACCTGCTGAGCAGCGCCGAGGTGTGGCAGGCGCTCCAGCTGTCCCTGCTCTGCGCCACGGCCGCGACCGCGGTGAGCCTGGTCGTCGGTGTGCCGCTGGCCTGGCTGCTGGCCCGGGTCGAGTTCCCCGGACGGGGCCTCGTACGGGCTCTGGTCACCCTGCCGCTCGTGCTGCCGCCGGTGGTCGGCGGTGTGGCGCTGCTGATGGCACTCGGCCGCAACGGCATCGTCGGGAGGTCGCTGGACTCCTGGTTCGGGATCACGCTCCCGTTCACCACCGCCGGGGTCGTGGTCGCGGAGGCGTTCGTCGCGATGCCGTTCCTGGTCATCAGCGTCGAGGGCACCCTGCGCGCAGCCGACCCGCGCTTCGAGGAGGCCGCCGCAACGCTCGGCGCCTCCCGCTTCACCGCGTTCCGCCGGGTCACCCTCCCCCTGATCGCGCCGGGCATCGCGGCGGGCGCGGTACTGGCCTGGGCGCGGGCACTGGGCGA
The DNA here is from genome assembly GCF_010548275.1 of Streptomyces sp. SID12488. Taxonomy (GTDB): domain Bacteria; phylum Actinomycetota; class Actinomycetes; order Streptomycetales; family Streptomycetaceae; genus Streptomyces. The sequence goes on along the minus strand of NZ_JAAGLT010000013.1, from coordinate 44,827 downwards.
GTTCGGCGCGACGATCACCTTCGCGGGCAACTTCCCGGGCCGAACCCAGACCATGCCGCTCGCCGTGTACCTGGCCCTGCAGAGCGACCCGGAGGCCGCCATAGCCCTCAGCCTGGTCCTGTTGACCGTGTCCATCGCGGTGCTGGCGGGCCTGCGCGACCGTTGGATGACAGCAGGATGACCGAACCACGTCACTCAGCCGCCGACCCGGCCCTGGACGGCCTCGACGCCCACCTCGTCGTCGAGCGCGGCACCTTCCGTCTCGACGTGGCGATGCGCGTCGCACCCGGCGAGGTCGTCGCACTGCTCGGCCCGAACGGCGCCGGAAAGACCACCGCCCTGCGCGCCCTCGCCGGCCTGACGCCGCTCACCGATGGCCATCTGCGGCTGGACGGCACGGCGTTGGAGCGTACGCCGCCGGAGTCCCGACCGGTCGGCGTCGTCTTCCAGGACTACCTGCTCTTCCCGCACCTGACCGCCCTGGACAACGTGGCGTTCGGGCCGCGCTGCCACGGCTCGACCAAGGCGGAGGCGCGTGCGCAGGCCGCCGAGTGGCTGAACCGCCTGGGACTCGCGGATCACGCCGGTGCCAAGCCGCGCAAGCTGTCCGGCGGCCAGGCCCAGCGCGTCGCTCTGGCCCGCGCCCTGGCGACCCGCCCCCGCCTGCTGCTCCTCGACGAACCGCTCGCCGCGCTGGACGCCCGTACCCGCCTGGAGGTGCGCGCCCAACTCCGGCGCCACCTGGCCGAGTTCGAGGCCGTCGCCGTCCTGGTCACGCACGACCCGCTGGATGCCATGGTGCTGGCGGACCGGCTGGTGGTCGTAGAGGACGGCCGGGTCGTCCAGGAGGGCACCCCCTCCGACATCGCCCGCCACCCCCGTACGGACTACATCGCCCAGCTGGTCGGCCTCAACCTCTACCGGGGCCTGGCCGACGGCCACACCGTCCGCCTCGACGACGGCCCTTCCATCACCACCACCGAGGCCCTGGTCGGCCCGGTCTTCGTGGCGTTCCCGCCGAGCGCGGTCACCCTCTACCGCGACCGTCCGACCGGTGCCAGCGCCCGCAACCTCTGGCGCTGCGAGGTGGCCGGCCTGGAGAGCCACGGCGACCAGATCCGTGCCGACCTCACCGGAGAGCTACCGCTGGCCGCGGACCTGACCACGGTCGCCGCCGCCGAACTCGATCTGCACCCGGGCGCGGAGGTCTGGGCGACGGTGAAGGCCGCGCAGACCCACGCCTACCCGGTCTGAGGATGCGCCCGAGCCGAGCCTCACCCGACAAGGGCAGGCCGTACGCGGGTCACCCCTCCCCCGCGTTCCAGCCCTGACGGCGCAGGACGGCTCCGACGTCCGGGGCCCGGTAGTGGTCGCCCTTGAGCACCTTGCCGTCGGCCCTGCGGGCGACCAGGCCGTCGGGGCCAAGCTTCGTCATGTTGGCGCGGTGGATCTCCGCGATCACCGCGTCGAGGTCGACCCCGTGGACCAGGGCCGTGCCGTACGCGACGTACACGACGTCGGCCAGCTCGTGCGCCAGCCGGTCCAGCGGGCCCGTGACCGCTACCTCGGCCACCTCCGCCGCCTCCTCCGCGAGCAGCTCGCCCCGGTGCGCCGCGAGCTGCGGGGAGACCTCGGCGGGCGTACCGCGGGTCTCGAGGCCGAAGGCGAGGTGGAACTCCCGGACGAGGTCGGCGGGAGAGGAAGGGGAAGCGGAAGGAGAGGTACCGGGGCGCATGCGGTGACTCTAGCGACCTCGCGGCGGCGCTCCGGGTGCCGATCCGATCGTCGTACGGACGGGTACGGCAGATACCCCTCTCCCTATTTCCTGGTCAGCACGGGGGCCGTACTGGCAGGATCTCGCGCATGTTGAAGGTGCTCCCCAGGATCCGCAGGCGACAGGCCCTCATGGGCTCGGCCGCCGCTTTCGTGGTCTTCGGGCTGCTGCTGTGGTGGCTGCTGCCGCTGGACGAGGACCCTCCGGCCGGGACGATCACGTTCAGCACCGGGTCTCCCGCCGGCGTCTACCAGCAGTACGGCTCGGGGCTCAGGACTGCGTTCGCGAAGGACATGCCGCACCTGGACGTACGACTGCTGAACAGCCAGGGGTCGCAGGAGAACGTCGAGCGGGTGGCCACGGGCGACGCCGACTTCACCATCGCGGCGGCCGACGCGGTGGAGACGTACAAACTCAGGAAGCTGCCGGGGGCCGACACCCTGCGTGGGGTCGCACGCCTGTACGACGACTATGTACAGCTGGTCGTACCGCGCGACTCCAAGATCTCGACCCTCCAGGACCTGCGGGGCAAGCGGGTGGCCATAGGGCTGGAGAACTCCGGCGTACGGCTGATCGCGGACCGGGTGCTGGCCGCCGCCGGTCTCGACCCGGCCAAGGACATCAAGCCCTTCGCCGACGGCATCGACACCGGGCCCGGGCGGCTCAGGAAGGACCAGATCGACGCTTTCTTCTGGTCGGGCGGGCTGCCCACGAACGGTCTGGTGCAGCTGGCGAAGGACTTCCCCTTCCGCTTCGTCCCGATCGACGCGGACCTGGTCACCAAGCTGCACGAACAGGGCGGAGCCTCCCGCTACTACCGGGCCACCAACATGCCCGAGTCGGCCTACCCGTCCATCCAGGACGGCTCGACCGTGGCGACGCTCGCGGTGTCCAACCTGCTGATGACGCGCGAGGACGTGGACCCGAGGCTCACCGAGTGGCTGACCCGGTCGGTGATCAACAGCCGGGACCGCATCGGCGCCGACGTCCACTCGGCGCAGCTCGTGGATCTGCGGACGGCCATCTACACCGACCCGTTGGCCCTGCACAAGGGCGCCCGGCGCTACTACCGCTCGGTCAAGCCGTAGGGCCGGTCGCGGCACGGGGCCTCAGGACGCCGGGCCCGACCTCGGCACCCGCACGGTCACCTTCAGTCCGTGCGGTTCGTGATGGTCGTACGCGATCGTGCCGCCGCCCGCTGCCAGCAGCACCCGGGAGATGGACAGGCCCAGGCCCGAGCCCTTGACGTTCTGATGCCTGCCGCTGCGCCAGAAGCGGTCGCCGATACGAGCGAGTTCGTCGTCGGTGAGGCCCGGGCCGCCGTCGGTGACCATGACGGTCGAGGTCGCGCCGTTCGACGCGACCGACACCTGCACGCACTCGTCCTCGGGCGTGAACTTCACCGCGTTGTCGATCACCGCGTCCAGGGCGCTGGACAGCGTGACCGGGTCCGCCCACGCGGTGGTGGCCGGGCAGTCACCGACCAGGCGTACGCCCTTGGCCTGGGCCAGCGGGGTCCAGGCCGCGACGCGCTCGGCAGTCAGCGCGCCGATGTCGGTGAGCGCGAGGTCCGCCTCGGCATGCTCGGCCAGCGCCAGGTCGAGGAGGTCGTCCAGGACCTCGGCCAGGCGTTTGCCCTCGGTCTGGACCGAGGCGATCTCCTCGTTTCCCTCCGGCAGTTCGAGTGCGAGCAGTTCGATTCGCAGCAGCAGCGCCGAGAGCGGGTTGCGCAGCTGGTGCGAGGCGTCGGCGACGAAGGCACGCTGCTGTTCCAGCACGTCCTCGACGTTGTCCGCCATCTCGTTGAACGACCGGGCCAGCCGTCTGAGTTCCGGCGGCCCGCCGGCCACCGCGACCCGGGACTTCAGGCTGCCGGTCGCGATGTGGTGCGTGGTGGCGTCGAGGACGCGTACGGGCCTGAGCACCCATCCGGTGAGGCGCAGCGCGGCGCCCACGGCGAGGAGCATCGCGGCGATCTCGCCGGCGCCGATGACGATCCAGCCGTGCAGCGTCCGTGAACGCATCTGCCCGGTGGGCGAGTCGGTGACCACGACGGCCACGACGTCGCCGTCCCGGATGACCGGCGACGCGACGACGAGCCGGTGTTCCTGCCAGGGCCAGACCTGTTGCGGATCGTGGCTGCGACGGGAGAGGAGCGCCTCGGCGAACGCGTCACGCACCTCACCCGTTTCCGGTAGGTACCAGTCGGTCGGCGCGTTGGCCATGGGTGCGTCGTTGCGGTAGAAGACACCGGAACGGATGCCGTAGACGTCGTAGTAGCTCTCGAGTTCCCGTTGGAGGGTCTCGCCGCGCTCGTCGGTGTCCACGTCCTTGACGCGGGACCCGGTGGGCCGGTCGGTGACGAACTGGGCGAGCGCCGCGAAACGCGCGGTGTCGTCGATCCGGTCGACGACGACCGTCTGCTGCTGGGCGGCGGCCACGCTGATGGCGAGCGGGATGCCGAGCGCGAGCAGGACGGCCGCCATCAGGACGATGAGCAGGGGAAGGAGACGTGTGCGCACCCGTACCCGCTACCGCGTCGGGGCGACGAGCCGATAGCCCACGCCGCGGACGGTCTCGATCAGCGCCGGCATGCGCAACTTGGCGCGCAGGGAGGCAACATGTACCTCCAGGGTGCGGCCGGTCCCCTCCCAGCTGGTCCGCCAGACCTCGCTGATGATCTGTTCGCGGCGGAACACCACTCCGGGACGCTGCGCGAGAAGGGCGAGCAGATCGAACTCCTTGCGGGTCAGCTGGACCACCGAACCGTCCACGAGGACCTGCCGGTTGGACAGTTCGATCCGCAGCGACCCCAGGAGCAGCGCGTCCTCCCCAGCCTCGGCGGCGTCCTCGTGGACGGTGCGCCGGCTGACGGCGTGGATCCGGGCGAGCAGTTCCCCGGTGTCGTACGGCTTCACCACGTAGTCGTCGGCGCCGAGATTGAGGCCGTGGATGCGGGAGCGGATGTCGGAGCGCGCGGTGACCATGATCACGGGGGTGTTGGTGCGCTTGCGGATCTTGCCGCACACCTCGTACCCGTCCTGGTCGGGCAGGCCCAGGTCGAGCAGGACCACGCCGAAGCCGTTTCCTTCCGGGACGAGCGCCCGGAGGGCCTCCTCGCCGCTGCGGGCGTGCGTGACGTCGAAACCGTGCCGCGCCAGGACCGCGGAGAGCGCGGCGGCGACATGGTTGTCGTCCTCGACGAGGAGCAGTCTCATCGCGACCCCCTTCGGTTCATGGGCTTCATGTGCTTCATGGGCGTCGGTTCATGAGCTTCGGTCCGTCGGCCGTGCGTGCGGTTTCGACTTGTACACCACATGCGGTGCCCCAGCGGAGTACACCATGTGGACACACGCACGCGCGCGCCTGGTTCCGGCTGCGGAACGCTTCCGTTATCCAGCCGGTACACCTCTTTCGGAGGACGCCACAAAGCGTGTTGACCTGACATCAGATCGTTATCCTCAAGTTCCCCTCAGATGTGGTGACGCTGGTCTCACGAGGTCACTACTGTCCTCCGAAACCGAGCAGGACGGAGCCAGCAAGCCATGACCGAAGTATCGATGGCCAAGGACGACGTGGCCGCGACCGGCGATCTGGTCGTCCTGAAGAGCGTCAACAAGCACTTCGGCGCGTTGCACGTGCTCCAGGACATCGACCTGACCATCGCCCGCGGCGAGGTGGTCGTGGTCATCGGACCTTCCGGGTCCGGTAAGTCCACCCTGTGCCGTGCCATCAACCGTCTGGAGACCATCGACTCGGGAGACATCTCGATCGACGGCAAGCCGCTGCCCCAGGAGGGCAAGGCACTGGCCCGGCTGCGGGCCGACGTCGGCATGGTGTTCCAGTCCTTCAACCTGTTCGCGCACAAGACCGTGCTCGAGAACGTGATGCTGGGCCAGATCAAGGTCCGCAAGGCCGACAAGAAGGCGGCCGAGGAGAAGGCCCGCGCCCTGCTCGACCGGGTGGGTGTGGCCACGCAGGCGGACAAGTACCCCGCACAGCTGTCCGGCGGCCAGCAGCAGCGTGTCGCCATCGCCCGCGCCCTGGCCATGGACCCCAAGGTCATGCTCTTCGACGAGCCGACGTCGGCGCTCGACCCGGAGATGATCAACGAGGTCCTGGAGGTCATGCAGCAGCTCGCCCGCGAGGGCATGACCATGATCGTCGTCACCCACGAAATGGGATTCGCCCGTTCGGCCGCCAACCGAGTGGTGTTCATGGCGGACGGCCGCATCGTCGAAGAGGCTGTGCCGGACCAGTTCTTCAGCAACCCGCGCAGCGACCGCGCGAAGGACTTCCTGTCCAAGATCCTGCACCACTGAACCCACGCCCTCCCAGGGCCGGCGCCCAACTCGGCGCTTCCCGCAGCAGTGAAGGAATCCGTCTCGTGGACGGGTTCCGAAGCTCGGACGAACTGCGTCATCCGCACGTGACGGCCCGCATTCACTTCATCACTCAAAGGATGTTCACCATGAAGCTTCGCAAGGTCACCGCCGCGACCGCCGCAGCCCTTGTCCTCGCCCTCACGGCGACGGCCTGTGGAGGCGACGACGACAAGAAGGACACCGGCTCGGGCGGCGGCGACAAGATCAAGGTCGGCATCAAGTTCGACCAGCCCGGCATCGGCCTGAAGCAGCCCGACGGTTCCTTCGCCGGCTTCGACGTGGACGTGGCGACGTACGTGGCCAAGCAGCTCGGCTACGAGCCCGACAAGATCGAGTGGGTCGAGACCAAGAGCGCCGACCGCGAGACCGCGCTGGCCCGTGGCGACGTGAAGTTCATCGCGGCCTCGTACTCGATCAACGACAAGCGCAAGGCGCTGGTCGACTTCGCCGGCCCGTATCTGCTCGCCCACCAGGACCTGCTCGTCAAGGCGGACTCCACGATCGCCAAGGGCACGGACCTCAACGGCAAGAACCTCTGCTCCGTGACCGGCTCCACCTCGGCGCAGAACATCCACGACACGATCGCCCCGAAGGCCAACCTTCGTGAGAACTCGGGCTACTCGGAGTGCATCGCCGCCCTGCAGAGCGGTGCCGTCGACGCGGTGACCACGGACGACTCGATCCTCGCGGGCTTCGCCGCCCAGGACAAGTACAAGGGTCAGTTCAAGCTGGCGGGCCTCAAGCTGAGCAACGAGAACTACGGCATCGGCGTCAAGAAGGGCGACACCGCGACCGTCAACAAGATCAACACCGCGCTGGAGAAGATGGTCAGCGACGGCGCCTGGGAGACCGCGGTCAAGAAGAACTTCGGTCCGGCCGAGTACAAGAACGAGCCGGCTCCGAAGATCGGCACGATCGTCAGCTAGCACAGAGTTCCGCAGGTGCGCCGCCGCCCACCGCGATCAGGGCAGCGGCGCACCGCGTCTGCCACGTACACCTCGTACGCCACATACGCCTCACACCCGGAAGCGCGGGGATCGTGTTCGACTTTCTTGATGGTTACGACGTCCTCGGGGCGTTCTGGATGACGGTGAAACTCACCGCCCTCTCCGCCCTCGGCTCCCTGGTCTGGGGCACACTGCTGGCCGCCATGCGGGTCAGCCCGGTCCCGCTCATGCGCGGGTTCGGCACCGCCTACGTGAACATCGTCCGCAACATCCCGCTGACGGTCATCATCGTCTTCACCTCGCTCGGCCTCGCCGACATCTTTGGTGTGACGATGGGCGCATCCGACGACTTTCCGCTCCAGGGCTTCCGGCTGGCGGTGCTCGGCCTCACCGCGTACACCGCGGCTTTCGTCTGCGAGGCACTGCGCTCCGGCATCAACACCGTGCCCGCGGGGCAGGCCGAGGCGGCCCGTGCCATCGGGCTGAGCTTCCGCCAGGTGCTGGGCCTCGTCGTGCTGCCGCAGGCGTTCCGGTCGGTCATCGGCCCGCTGGCCAACGTACTGATCGCGCTGACCAAGAACACCACCGTGGCCGCCGCGATCGGCGTCGCCGAGGCCGCGAGTCTGATGAAGAAAATGATCGAGAACGAGGCGCAGTTGGTGCTCATCGGTGCGGTCTTCGCCTTCGGCTTCGTGGTGCTCACCCTGCCCACCGGCCTCGCCCTCGGCTGGCTGAGCAAGCGACTGGCGGTGAAGCGATGACCTCCGTGCTCTACGACGCGCCGGGCCCCCGCGCCAAAAAGCGCAACGTGGTCCTCACGATCGTCTTCTTCGTCCTGCTCGCCCTGTTCCTGTGGTGGATCTGGCGGACGATGGACGACAAGGGCCAGCTGAAGTGGGCCCTGTGGGAGCCGTTCACCACGTCACAGGCCTGGACGACCTATCTGCTGCCCGGCCTCGCCAACACCATGAAGGGCGCGGCACTCTCCATGGTGATCGCCCTTCCCCTGGGCGCGCTCCTGGGTATCGCACGGCTGTCCGACCACCGGTGGGTACGGATTCCGGCCGGTGCGCTGGTCGAGTTCTTCCGGTCCATTCCGGTGCTGCTGCTCATGCTGTTCGCCGCCGCGTTCTACGTCAGCTCCACGGACATCAGCAGTGAGGACCGCCCCCTGTACGCGGTCGTCACCGGCCTGGTGCTCTACAACGCCTCGGTGCTCGCCGAGATCGTACGAGCGGGCATCCTGTCCCTCCCCAAGGGACAGACGGAGGCCGCCCTCGCGGTCGGTCTGCGCAAGGGCCAGACGATGACGAACGTCCTGCTCCCGCAGGCCGTCACGGTCATGCTGCCGGCGATCGTCAGCCAGCTCGTCGTCATCGTGAAGGACACCGCGCTGGGTGGCGTCATGCTCGGGTTCACCGAGCTCCTCAACGCGCGCAGCACGCTCGCGGCGAACTACGCCAACGTCGTCGCGAGTTTCATCGTGGTGGCGGCCATCTTCATCGTGATCAACTTCCTCATCACCACCTTCGCGAGCTGGCTCGAGGGCAGGCTGCGGCGCGGCAAGAAGTCGACCGGTGTGGTGCTCGGAGCGGCGACGGTGGCCGGCACGGAGGCGGCCGGTGCGGGTGGCTCCATCTGACGGGCGCTCAACTCGTATGACCTGCCCGGAGACAGTGGTGTGACCGGCATGGAGGCAGTGGCGTGTTCGCCACTGCCTCCGTCGTCTGCCGTCGGCGCCGGGTGCACATGGCGTACCAGGGGAAACGCCGAATGTGTCGGGGCGGGCTCCTGGGGTGCGTCCAGCTTGACCGGGTGGCGCGGAGTCTGTTGCATACGTTTTGTGATCGTGCACCCTGCTCCAACTTCCTGTTCACTTGTGTCGATGAAGACGTCGCTCTGGGCAGGGGGCGCCGCGCCATGGACCCGGTGATCATCGTCGGAGCGGGGCCGGTCGGGCTCACGCTGGCGCTTGCGCTGGCGCGCCAGGACGTCCCCTCGGTCGTCCTCGACGAGGGGCCGGGCAAGGACGACCAGCGCCCCGCGCGCACGGTCGTGCTGCGCGAGGACACCGCCGCGCTGCTGGAGCGGCTGACCGGTGCGCCGATCGCCGACGCCGGTTTCCACTGGGCCGGATGGCGGTCGATGCGGCGCAAGCAGGTGATGCGTCAGATCTCCTTCGGCACCGAGGAATCCGACGGGCCGACCGACGCGATCCCGTCGGGATTCGGGCAGGGGCTCGGGGCGGGGCTCGTCACGGAACCCGGCACGGAATCCGACATCCCCCTGCACATCGCCCAGCACGTACTGACCGGTGCCCTGCGGACCGCCATCGCCCACGAGCGGCTCGTCGAGGTCGCCGTCAACAGCCGCCTCGACTCAGTCGAGCAGGAGCCGTCCGGCGTCACGGCACACACCCGCGGCCCGGGCGGCACCTGGTGGCGCGGCAGTTACCTCGTCGGCTGCGACGGCCCGCGCTCCACAGTGCGCAAACTCCAGGACATCCGCTTCCCCGGACGTACGGCCGTGGAACGACACGCCGTTGCCGCGCTGCGTACGGAACTTCCATGGCCCGGTGAGGCGTTGTTGCACCGGATGCCGCCGTGGCGGACGTCCGGGCCCTCGGCCGGGGAGATCACCGCCCGCCCCCTCCCCGACGGTGTGTGGCGCCTGGACTGGCTGCTGCCACCCGGCAAGGACCTGGTCACACCCGAGCTCCTCGTGACCCGCGTCCGGGAGACCCTCGCGGGCTGGAGCGGCGGCACCACACCGCCGTACGACCTGCTCGACACGGGCGTCCACATCGTCCATCACCGGCTCGCCCGGCGCTGGCGGGCAGGTCGGGTCTTCCTCGCCGGGGACGCCGCGCACCTGCTCGGCGCGCTCGGCACCCAGGGGCTGGACGAGGGACTGCGGGACGCCGACAACCTCGCCTGGAAGCTGGGCCTGGCCTGGCACCACGGCCCGCACGAGGCCCTGTTGGACAGCTACCAGACCGAGCGGCGTGCGGCCGTCTCCGCCCGGCTGCGCGCCGCCGACCAGGCGCTGCCGCTGCTGCGCGGCGGCGCTGGGCTGCGGTCGTACGTCCCCGGGTCGGCCCGCGGACACGACTCGCTGCTCACGGACGGTCACCTGGGGCGCGGAATCCTGGGCGAGCCGGGAACGTACGGCCATTCGCCGCTGGCGCCCCGGCACATCGAGGCGGAGATCTCGGTGGACACCCCGCCCGGCGCGCAGGTGACGGACGTACGGGTCACCGCCGAGGACGGTTCCTTCGTACCGCTGCGGGAACGGCTGGGCCGCGGCGCGCTGCTGGTGGTGCTGATCGCGCCGGGTACGGGTGTGTGGGAGCGCAAGCACTGGGTGGGCGCCGGGATCATGCCCCGGCTGGCGGCGGCGGTGGCCGCGCTGCCGAACCCCGCCGAACTGCTGGTCACCGAGAGCTATCCGGGCGCCGCCGCCCACACCGTGCTTCTGGTCCGCCCGGACGGGCACCTGGTCACGGCGCTCAGCGGGGTACGCCCGGCCGACCTGTACGCGGCGGCCGAGGCGACGCTGGGCGGGCCCCCGCCGGACAGGACGAACGGCAAGGCCGACGGGACGGGCGGGGCCGAGAAGACGAACGCGACGGCGAACACCGAAGCCGCGGCAGGCACCCGCTGACACCTGCCCTCCCTCCGCGCCGTCGCCCTCTCCCGTCCGCTCGTCACCACGCGTCCACATGGTGACAACGAGTTGACCGGTCAGCACCGTCATGCTGTACTCCGGAGCGTGACCGACACTGACACCGATGTGCGCCTGTGGCGGAGGGTCCATATGGACCTCGTCCGCTATGCGGGCTGCGTGTGTCGTCCGTCCTGCTGAATTCGCATCCCATTTCTCGCGCGCGCCGCTCTTCCGGCGCTATTGCGCGCTCCCCGCGAACGTTCACCAGGACGGTACCCGTGTCCGTGTCACCTTCCGTATCCGCAGCCGTCCAGGTCTCCGGGACTCCCCGGACCCCGACGCAGGCGGACCTGCTCGACTTCGTACGACGTACGGCCGCCGACGTCGAGCTGATCGCCTCCCTGCCGCTCGACCCCGAGGGCCGCACCTGGGTGCGCCTGGAGGGCCCCGGCGGCAGCGAGGCCTGGTTGATCGGCTGGCCGCCCGGCACCGGCACCGGCTGGCACGACCACGCCGACTCGGTCGGTGCCTTCCTCACCGCGGCCGGTGAGCTCAAGGAGAACTCGCTCGCCGCCCGGCTGCCCACCGACGGCTGGAAGACCCTGGAACTCACCGAGGGCGTCGACCGGGAGCGGCGACTGCCGGCCGGCCAGGGCCGGGGCTTCGGCCGCCACCATGTGCACGAAGTGCTCAACGAGTCCCGCGACCAGCACGCGATCTCCGTCCACGCCTACTACCCGCCCCTGCCCCAGATCCGCCGCTACAGCCGTACGGGACAGGTGCTGCGCCTGGAGCACGTCGAGCGCCCGCAGGACTGGCAGTGAGCGAACAGCCGGTCGGCATCGACGAGTTACTGGACCGTGCGCGCGGGACCTACGCGCGCGTGGAGACACACGAGACGTATGAGGCCGCAGAGGCCGGCGAAGCGCTCCTGGTCGACATCCGGTACGCGGCCCTGCGGGAGCGCGACGGCCTGATCCCCGGCGCGCTCGTGGTCGAGCGCAACGAACTGGAGTGGCGCCTCGACCCCCTGGGCAGCCATCGCGCGCCCCAGGCGACGGGCCATGACCTGCGGGTCGTGGTGATCTGCAACGAGGGTTACGCGTCGAGCCTCGCGGCCGTGTCCCTGCACCGGTTGGGGCTGCACCGGGCGACCGACCTGATCGGAGGGTTCCAGGCGTGGCGAGCGGCCGGGCTTCCGGTGACGCCGCAGACAGCCTGACACCCGAAGCCGCCGTACCGTCCTTCTGTTCGCCCGGCCCTGAACGCGATCGGCGCCCCCGCGCGTCCACCGTTGTCCAGGGCCGGGGACTCAGACCTCCCGAGCGGACCACTACTTCTCGGGTCGGCCGGACCTCCGGCACCACCGGGCTCAGAACTCCTCGTCCGCAAGGAACTCGGTGTCCTCGCCCTCCTCTTCCAAGGCCTGCCGTACGACCCGCAGGGCCATGCCCTGGGGGTAGCCCTTGCGGGCGAGCATGCCCGCGAGGCGTCGCAACCGCTTGTCGCGGTCCAGACCGCGTGTCGCACGCAGTTTGCGGGCGACGAGTTCACGCGCGGTCGTCTCCTCCTGCTCGGAGTCGAGCTGCCCGACGGCCTCGTCGATGAGCGTCGCGTCCACGCCCTTGGTGCGCAGTTCCTGTACGAGTGCCCGCCGGGCCAGTCCCCGGCCGTGGTGGCGGGACTCGACCCAGGCGCCCGCGAACGCACTGTCGTTGATCAGTCCGACCTCCTCGAACCTCGACAGCACCGCCTCGGCCACCTCGTCCGGGATCTCGCGCTTGCGCAGGGCGTCCGCGAGCTGTTTCCGCGTACGCGGCGTCCCGGTGAGCAGGCGCAGACAGATCCCCCGCGCCCGCTCAGCCGGATCCGCCGGCGGCTCCGCCTTCTCGGCCCTCGACGAGGAAACGGAACCTCCGTCCTGTGGGTCGCCGCCCGACTCGCCGAAACCACGCTGCCGACGACGACCACGGCCACCGCGTGAGCCCTCGCCGCGCGAGTCCTCACCGCGCGAGCCGCCTTCGCCGTACGGGCCGCTCCCAGCGCTCGGGGCACCACCGCCACGGCGCCCACCGGCTCCGGGAGAACCGCCGCCGCGACGTCGGCCGCCCCCCGGCAGACCCTCACCGCGCCGCAGTCCGGCGTCTCCGTCACCCTCGTGCACCCCGTCGCCTTCACGGGCCCCGCGGCCACCCCCGTATGGCCCGGCATCCCCGTAGGCGCTGTCACCGCCCCCGGCAGAGCCCCCGCCGCCCCGGTCTTCCGAGGCACCGGGGTAGGCGTACTCGGCCCAGTCGGTTCGTCGTGTCACGGCGGGCTAGCTCTTGACCGCCGTGGCCGTTGCCTTGGCCTTGGTGGTCTTGGCCGCCGGAGCGGGCACCGTCTTGGCGGCCTCGTCCGAGGCGACCGTGACCGCCGCGTCCGCGCCCGGCTCGGCAGTGGGCTTCTCCGGCTTCACACCGACCCCCAGCTTCTCCAGGATCTTCTTCTCGATCTCGTTGGCGAGGTCGGGGTTGTCCTTCAGGAAGTTGCGCGCGTTCTCCTTGCCCTGGCCGAGCTGGTCGCCCTCGTACGTGTACCAGGCACCGGCCTTGCGGACGAAGCCGTTCTCCACGCCCATGTCGATCAGACCGCCCTCGCGGCTGATGCCGTGCCCGTAGAGGATGTCGAACTCGGCCTGCTTGAACGGCGGCGCGACCTTGTTCTTGACGACCTTGACGCGGGTGCGGTTGCCGACCGCGTCGGTGCCGTCCTTCAGCGTCTCGATGCGACGGATGTCGAGCCGCACCGAGGCGTAGAACTTGAGCGCCCGGCCACCGGTCGTGGTCTCCGGCGAGCCGAACATCACGCCGATCTTCTCGCGGAGCTGGTTGATGAAGATCGCGGTGGTCCCGGACTGGCTCAGCGCACCGGTGATCTTGCGGAGCGCCTGGCTCATCAGACGAGCCTGCAGACCCACGTGCGAGTCACCCATCTCGCCCTCGATCTCCGCGCGCGGCACGAGCGCCGCGACGGAGTCGATGACGATGAGATCGAGGGCACCGGAGCGGACCAGCATGTCCACGATCTCCAGGGCCTGCTCGCCGTTGTCCGGCTGGGACAGGATCAAGTTGTCGATGTCGACGCCGAGCTTCTTCGCGTACTCGGGGTCGAGGGCGTGCTCCGCGTCGATGAACGCGACCTGGCCGCCGGCCCTCTGGGCGTTCGCCACCGCGTGCAGGGTCAGGGTCGTCTTGCCGGAGGACTCCGGGCCGTACACCTCCACCACTCGTCCGCGCGGCAGACCGCCGACACCGAGGGCGACGTCGAGCGCGGTCGACCCGGTGGGGATGACTTCGATGGGCTCATTCGGCCGCTCGCCCAGGCGCATCACCGCGCCCTTGCCGAACTGCCGTTCAATCTGCGCGAGCGCGGCGTCCAACGCCTTGTCGCGGTCGGTTCCTGCCATGGGTTCCACCCGATTTGCTTGAGTCGATCGCTTCACGTCAAAGACGCTAACGCCTGCCACTGACAATGCGCCCCGACGCCCGTCCGGCCTGTGGATAACTCGGGCACATCTCCATGAAAACCCTGACGAAATCCCCGTCACGAGCCTCGCCGGAACCTCAATCAGAATGGATGTTCGATTTCCGTGTCAAGCGCAACACCCGGCACCTCCGAGAGTAGGTTCGCGACGCGCCAAGGGCCGGGATGTCGGGTTCGACACCCCAGGAGCACATGGCATGGGGAGTCCACGACCGGACAGGACGGTGGCGGGCACCTCTGTCACACGGCAGGCGGCCGCACGGCGTCCGTCGCGGGCAGGACGGCGGCCAGGGCTCAGCTCAGGCGGGCGTGGAGCCTTCCCCCGACGACGGCCCCGACCCCGGTCCGGGCGCCTGCGCGGAGTGCGCCGAGTCTTCGGCGCCGGCGCCCTGCCGCCCCTCCAGCAGATTCCGCAGCCGCGTGAGGATGCTCGTGCCCCGGCTGCGGTGCCCCTGGACACGAGGGTCGTCCGTGACGTCGTACCGCTTCACGTACGCCCCCAGGAACGCCTGGAGCGTGGCGACCGCCGGGATGGCGATCAGCGCGCCGACCGCACCGAGGAGCGCGGTGCCGGCGATGACCGAGCCGAAGGCGACCGCGGGATGGATGTCGACGGTCTTCGCGGTCAGCTTGGGCTGCAGCACGTAGTTCTCGAACTGCTGGTAGAGCACGACGAAGACCAGCACCCACAGCGCGTACCAGGGATCGACGGTGAAGGCGATCAGCATCGGCAGGGCGCCCGCGAGATAGGTGCCGATGGTCGGGAGGAACTGCGAGACCAGCCCCACCCAGACGGCGAGCACGGGCGCGTACGGCACGTTCAGCGCCTGCAGCAGGACATAGTGGGCGACCCCGGAGATGAGCGCCATCAGGCCGCGCGAGTACAGATAACCGCCGGTCTTGTCGACGGCGATCTCCCACGCGCGCAGCACCTCGGCCTGCCGGGCGGGCGGCAGTACGGAGCACAGCGCGCGGCGCAGTCTCGGCCCGTCGGCGGCGAAGTAGAACGCGAACAGTGTGATCGTCAGCAGCTGGAAGAGCCCGCCCAGCACCTGGCCGGAGACGTCCAGGACGCCGGTGGCGCTGTTCTGTACGTAACTGCGCAGCCAGTCGGAGCGGAGCAGTCCCTCCTGAACGTCCACACGCTTCAGGTCGGTGTGGAAGTGCGCGTTGATCCAGTTGATGACGGAGTCGAGATAGGCCGGGAAGTCCTCGACGATCTTGATGATCTGGCCCGCGAGCATGGAGCCGAGCAGGGTGATGAATCCGGCGATCGCGATGAGCAGGCCGATGAAGACCAGGAAGGTGGCCAGCCCCCGGCGCATACCGCGCGACGCCATGCGGCTCACCGCGGGTTCGATCGCGAGCGCGGCGAAGAACGCGATGAGGAGGTTGATCAACAGGCCTGTGAGCTCGTGGAAGGCCCAGCTGCCCAGCTGGAACAGGCCGACGAGGGCGAGCGCCAGCATCATGGCGCGGGGCAGCCAGCGGGGCATGCGCGCGCCCTGCCCGGCGGTGTGCCCGCCCGGGGGTGTGGGCGGCGTCGTGCCGAACGGGGACGCCTGCTGTCCGGGCTGTCCGGTCTCGTCTGTGGATGCCACGGTGCAAGTCTCGCCCACGCCAACGGCAATGAGTCGCCACCCTGCGGTCTACGGGGCCGACCGGCGTCGTTTCAGTGCGATTTCACCGGTTCTCCGACGGAACGTTCATGGCCGCGCACACCACACGCCACACGTCCTTCGCCTCCCAGCCTGCGTTCAGGGCCTCGTGCACGGTCCGTCCGCCGAGCTCCGTCATCACGTGATCGCGCGCGAACGTGTCGGCGTACCCCGAACCGAAGTGTTCCGCCATCCGCTGCCAGAAGACCGTCAACCGCATGACTTCAGTATCCCGCCCCTGAGGGTGGGCCGACGCCGGGACCGCTCTCCGGGACCGCTCCGCGCCCTACGGTCTGACGCATGGCCGAAACAGGAGCAGCCCCACTCCCCCCGACGCCCCCCGCGCGTTCCCCGCTCTTCCGTGCCGAGCACTTCGTGTGGCTCACCGCGCGCGTGCTGGAGCAGCGTCGCTTCGCGTACCACTTCCTGAGCGGGGGCGCCGACGCGGTCGAGACCGCGCTGGACGCCTACCGCAACGAGGACGGCGGATACGGCCACGCACTGGAACCCGATCTGCGCGGCCCCGTCAGCCAGCCCCTGCACACCGCGCACGCGCTGCGCGTCCTGGACGCCATCGGGCGCTGCGGCGGGCAGCGGGTGGAGCGCGTGTGCCGCTATCTGACCTCGGTCTCGTCACCGGACGGCGCGCTGCCGGCGATCCACCCCGGCCAACGTGGCTATCCGGCGGCGCCGTTCATCCCGATCGTCACCGATCCGCCGAGTGAACTCCTCGCCACGGGCCCGGTGGTGGGCCTGCTGCACCGCAACGAGGTGTGGCACGCCTGGCTGTTCCGGGCAACGGACTTCTGCTGGCAGGCGGTCGACTCCCTGGAGAAGTCCCATCCGTACGAGGTGGAGGCCGCCGTGGCCTTCCTGGACTCGGTCCCGGACCGCTCACGCGCGCAGGCGGCGGCCGACCGGCTGGGCCGCCTGGTGCGCGAGCACCGGCTCGTGGCACTCGACCCGGAGCGCCTCGACGCCTCCCCGGTGGCGCCCGGCTACGCCCCGGGCGAGCACCACTTCCCTTACGACTACGCGAGGACACCGGGCTCACTCGCGCGCGCGTGGTTCACGGACGAGGAGATGACGCGTTCCCTGGACTTCCTCGCGAGCGAGCAGCGCGAGGACGGCGGCTGGCCCATCCGCTGGCGCGCGTGGGCACCGGGCACGTCCCTGGAGGCACGCCCCATGGTGACGGTCGAGGCCCTGCGCACCCTGAAGGCGTACGGCCGCCCCATCGGCTGACGCCGGACGCGCGGGCACGGCCGACGCTCAGCCGGTCATCGCCCGGACCCCCGCCGTCACCGCCACGGCTGCCACGACGACGACCAGGAAGGGAGCACGCAGCACCAGCGCCACGGCGGCTGCGGCGAGCCCTGCGGCCTTCGCGTCCAGGGCGAGCACCCGCCCGTCGGCGAAGGCCTGCTGGGCCGTGAGAGCGGCGAGGAGAGCCACAGGAAGCAGCGCCGCCAGCCGCCTGACGAGCGGACGTTCCAGGACACCGGCGGGCACGAGGAGCCCGACGAGCTTGACGACGTAACAGCCGAGGGCGGTCACACCGATCGCGATCCAGACGTTCAACGGTCCTCCTCCTTCCTGTCCCGCTGCCTGTCCCGCTGCCCGTTCCTCGCCCCACGACGGCCCTGGGCCCAGAGAACGGCGGGTGCCGCGAGCCCGGCCACCAGAACCGGCACACCGGCCGGCAGTAGGGGCAACAGGCCGAGCCCCAGCACCACCGCGAGGCCCGCGACAGCGCGCTCGACGCCGGACTTCAACATCGGCGCGAGCAGCGCCAGGAAGACGGCGGGCCCGGCCGCGTCCAGACCCCAGGCGTCGGTGTCCCCGATGGCCTCGGCCCCCAGTCCGCCGAGCAGCGTCGTGAGATTCCACAGCACGTACAGGCTGAGCCCGGTGACGGCGAACCCGATACGGGCGCCGCGCCGCGTGGGCTGCGCCAGGGCGACCACCGTGGTCTCGTCGATGACCCATTGGGCCGCGAACGGACGCACCGCGCGCGGGAGGGCCAACAACTGGGACAGACGCAGCCCGTAGAACGCGTTGCGCACTCCCAGGAAGAAGGCACCCGCTGCCGCCGTGAGCGGATTGCCGCCGGCCGCGAGCGCGCCCACGAGCGCGAACTGGGAGGCCCCGGTGAACACCAGAAGGCTGAGCGCACAGGTCTGGAGAAGCGTGAGCCCATTGCCGACCGACGTCACCCCGAAGGCGAACCCGGACAGTCCGACGGCGACCCCGACCCCGAGGGCGTCTCGTACGACGGCGGCGTCCGGCTTGCCTCCGTCGTCGGCACGTATGTCTGTGAGAGCTGTCTGTTCTGCCACCTGTCGGACGGTAGAAGCAGGTGCCCCGTCGGGTCTTGTACGTTCTTGCGCTCGCGCTGGTACGCCCCTGGGGGCACGCCCACGATCCGGGTGAAGTGACGGTTGAGGTGCGGCTGATCGGTGAAGCCGACGGCGACCGCCGCGTCGGCGGGTGCGGTCCCCGCGTCCAGCAGCCGTCGCGCCCGCCGTACGCGCGCGTCCGTCAGCCAGGCGTGCGGCGGCAACCCGTACGTGTCCCGGAACGCCCGCAGCAGCGCGAAGGGGCTGGTGCCCAGGTCTTTGGCGAGTGTCTCCAGAGTCGGCGGCCCGGCCATCGTCTCCTCCAGCACAGCACGCGCGCGTGCCGCGATCCGCGCGCCCGCCGTAGGTACCACCCGTTCCTCAAGGACCCCGCCGTTGAGCCGGAGCAGCCGGGTCACCACCACCCGCAGCAGCGTGTCGGCCGCCAGCGCGTTGCCCTGCTCGGCCGCACGCAGCACTTCATGTACGAGATTGACCGAGTACGGATCATCGAACACGGGGGCGACAAAGCCTGGGGTTCCCCGAATCACCGTGGTCTCCGCGGCGATCTCGGCCACCACATCGGGCGCCGGGTAGACAGCCCCGTACCGCCACCCCTCGGGAACCCCCGCACGCCCCGTATGCGGCGTATCGGGATTGACCAACGCGAGCGCACCCGCCCCCGCGTGCTGATCGGCCCCTCGATGACGGAAGACCTCCACCCCTTCCGTGATGGCGGCGATGACGAAGTTCTCATGCGTATGCCGGACAAAGGTCTTATGCACGTACCGCGCACGCAGAAGATCGACACCGGGCAGCTCCGCGTACCGCCAGTGCCGAGCCAGCTCACCCGAACCCGCCATACCCCCATTCTCCGCCAAGGAGCCGCAGCCCGCCGAGGCACGCCCACGCACCCGCAGCCGCGTACGGCGGAAAGGGGACGTGTCGGGGGGTGTCCGCCCGCAGCGGCGGGCGTCCATCACCGAGCACATCCCAATCAGCCGGCACCGCCCGACCGAGGACGGACACCCCCCGGCGCGTCCCCGACCCACAACGCAACCGAACGTGCGACCACGGGCCGGAAAGCCAGGACACAACAGTCACACAAACCACCCCACCGCCCACCGCCCACCGCCCACCGCCCACCGCCGGAGGCGAACTCGCAGGTCAGGGCAATTGTCAGTGCCGAGGTGCAGGATGGACGCATGGTCAGCTCCGCACACCGAGCCCTAGACGGCTTCTCCCCCGCGACCCGCGGCTGGTTCACGGGGGCCTTCTCCGCGCCCACCGCGGCCCAGGCCGGCGCGTGGGCGGCCATCGGTGAGGGCTCGGACGTGCTGGTGGTCGCCCCGACCGGCTCCGGGAAGACCCTGGCCGCGTTCCTCGCCGCCCTCGACCAGCTCACCTCGGCGCCCCCGCCGGCCGACCCCCACAAACGCTGCCGCGTGCTCTACGTGTCACCGCTCAAAGCTCTCGCCGTCGATGTGGAACGCAACCTGCGCAGCCCCCTCACGGGCATCCGCCAGGAATCCGTACGACTGGGTCTGCCCGAACCCGAGGTCAAGGTGGGCATCCGCTCCGGCGACACCCCGCCCGCCGAGCGCCGCGCCCTGGCCACCCGCCCGCCGGACATCCTGATCACCACCCCCGAGTCGCTGTTCCTGATGCTCACGTCGGCCACGCGCGACGCGCTCACGGGCGTGGAGACCGTGATCCTGGACGAGGTGCACGCGGTCGCGGGCACCAAGCGCGGCGCGCATCTCGCGCTCTCCCTGGAAAGGCTGGACGAACTGCTGCCGAGGCCCGCCCGACGCATCGGCCTCTCCGCGACCGTCCGCCCGGTCGACGAGATCGCGCGTTACCTCTCACCCCAGCGCAAGGTGGAGATCGTCCAGCCCAAGTCCGACAAGGAGTTCGATCTCTCGGTCGTCGTCCCGGTCGAGGACCTGGGTGAACTGGGCGGCTCCCCGGTCGCCGACGCGAACGAGGGGGCGGAACGTCCGTCCATCTGGCCGCACGTCGAGGAGCGGATCGCCGATCTCGTCCAGGCGCACCGCTCGACGATCGTGTTCGCCAACTCCCGCCGCCTCGCGGAGCGCCTGTGCAACCGGCTCAACGAGATCGCGTACGAACGGGCCACCGGCGAGCCCCTGGCCGAACACCACGCTCCCGCCGAGCTGATGGGCGGCTCGGGCGCGGCCCAGGGCGCGCCTGTGGTCATCGCCCGGGCCCACCACGGATCGGTCTCCAAGGAGCAGCGCGCGCTCGTCGAGGAGGACCTCAAGGCGGGCCGGCTGCCCGCCGTGGTGGCCACCTCCAGCCTCGAACTGGGTATCGACATGGGGGCCGTGGACCTGGTCATCCAGGTCGAGTCGCCCCCGTCCGTGGCCTCAGGGCTGCAGCGCGTCGGCCGCGCCGGGCACCAGGTGGGCGCGGTCTCCACCGGCGTCGTCTTCCCCAAGTACCGGGGTGACCTGGTCCAGGCGGCCGTGGTCACCGAGCGCATGCGTACCGGTTCCATCGAGTCCCTGAGGGTCCCCGCCAACCCCCTGGACGTCCTCGCCCAGCAGCTCGTCGCGATGGTGGCGCTGGACACCTGGCAGGTGGACGACCTGCTGGCCACGGTCCGCCGGGCGGCGCCCTTCGCCTCACTCCCGGAGTCGGCGTTCACCGCGGTCCTCGACATGCTCGCGGGCCGCTATCCGTCCGACGCGTTCGCGGAGTTGCGCCCGCGCGTGGTGTGGGACCGCGTCGCCGGCACCGTGACCGGCCGCCCGGGTGCGCAGCGGCTCGCCGTCACCTCCGGGGGCACGATTCCCGACCGCGGGCTCTTCGGGGTCTTCCTCGCCGGCGCCGACCCCAAGAAGGGCGGCGGCCGGGTGGGCGAGCTGGACGAGGAGATGGTGTACGAGTCCCGCGTGGGGGACGTCTTCACCCTCGGTACGAGCTCCTGGCGCATCGAGGACATCACCCGCGACCGTGTCCTGGTGTCCCCCGCTCCCGGGGTCCCCGGCCGCCTCCCCTTCTGGAAGGGCGACCAGTTGGGCCGCCCGCTCGAACTGGGCCGCGCGGTGGGCGCGTTCCTGCGCGAGGTCGGATCACTGCCCGAGGAGGACGCCCGCCTCCGACTCCTCGCCGCCGGACTCGACACCTGGGCCGCCGGCAATGTGCTCTCCTACCTGGCCGAACAGCGCGAGGCCTGCGGCCACATCCCGGACGACCGGACCATCGTCGTGGAGCAGTTCCGCGACGAACTCGGCGACTGGCGGGTCGTCGTCCACTCCCCCTTCGGCGCCCAGGTCCACGCCCCGTGGGCGCTCGCGCTCAGCGCCCGCCTCTCCGAGCGGTACGGCATGGACGCCCAGGTCATGCACGCCGACGACGGCATCGTGCTGCGCCTCCCGGACGCCGATCTGATGAGCCTGGACCTGCTCGACCAGGAGCCGGTGAAGACCGGCCTGGAGTATGACGCCGAGAAGGCTCCCGTAGGCGCCGCCGACATCGCCTTCGACAAGGGCGAGGTCAACCAGATCGTCACCGACCAGGTGGGCGGCTCGGCCCTGTTCGCGGCCCGCTTCCGCGAGTGCGCCGCGCGCGCCCTGCTGCTCCCGCGCCGCAGCCCCGGCAAACGCACCCCGCTGTGGCAGCAGCGCCAGCGGGCCTCACAACTGCTCCAGGTGGCAAGCGAGTTCGGTTCGTTCCCCATCGTTCTCGAAGCGGTCCGCGAATGCCTCCAGGACGTCTTCGACGTGCCCGGGCTCGTGGAACTGATGGGCGACATCGAGTCCCGCAAGGTGCGCCTGGTCGAGGTCACCACCCCCGAGCCGTCCCCCTTCGCCCGCTCCCTCCTCTTCGGGTACGTCGCACAGTTCCTGTACGAGGGTGACTCGCCGCTGGCCGAGCGGCGCGCCGCCGCCCTGTCGCTGGACTCGCGGTTGCTGGCCGAGCTGCTGGGCCAGGCGGAACTGCGCGAACTCCTCGACGCCGAGGTCCTGACCGAACTGGAGCGGGAACTCCAGTGGCTCACCGAGGACCGCCGCGCGAAGGACGCCGAAAGCGTCGCGGACCTGCTGCGCCTGCTCGGCCCGCTCACCGACACCGAGCTGGCCGAACGCGGCGCCGATCCGCAGTGGGCCCGGGAGCTGGCCGGCGCCCGCCGCGCGATCCGGGTCCGCATCGGCGGCGCCGACCACTGGGCGTCGATCGAGGACGCGGGCCGCCTGCGCGACGCGCTCGGCACGGCGCTGCCTGTCGGCGTCCCGGAGGCCTTCACCGAGCCGGTCAAGGATCCGCTGGGCGACCTCCTCGCCCGCCACGCCCGCACCCACGGCCCGTTCACCTCGGCCACGGCGGCAGCCCGTTTCGGCCTGGGCGTCGCGGTCACCGAGGGCGCTCTTCAGCGTCTGGCGGCCAACAGCCGTGTCGTACAAGGGGAGTTCCACCCGGCCGGAATCGGTCAGGAGTGGTGCGACGCGGCGGTCCTGCGCCGCCTCCGGCGCCGCTCCCTGGCCGCCCTGCGGCACGAGCTGGAGCCGGTGCCGCCCGCGGCCCTCGCGCAGTTCCTGCCGCAGTGGCAGCACGTCGGCAAGGGCCACGGGCTGCGCGGCGTCGACGGACTGGTGCGCGCGGTCGAGCAGTTGCAGGGCGCCTCCGTGCCGGCGTCGGCCCTGGAGAAGCTGGTCCTGCCGTCCCGAGTGGCGAACTTCGCCCCCGCGATGCTCGACGAGCTCACGGCAGCCGGGGAAGTCGTCTGGGCCGGGGCGGGTGCCCTTCCCGGCAAGGACGGCTGGGTGTCCCTGTACCTGGCGGACGCGGCCCCGCTGCTCCTGCCACCGCCCCACCCCCTGGAACCCACCGCACTCCACCAGTCCGTCCTGGACTCCCTCACCGGGGGCTACGGGCTCTTCTTCCGCCAGATCGCCGACCATGTCCGCGCCACCACGCACCCGGACGCCACGGACCCCCAGTTGGCCGACACCGTCTGGGACCTGACCTGGTCGGGCCGCCTCACGAACGACACGCTCGCCCCGATGCGCTCCCTCCTCGGCTCGGGCCGTACGGCAGGCTCGACGGCGCACCGGGCGAAACGCGCCGTCCCCCGCGGCCGGTACGGCTCGCTCACGGCCGGCGCACGCCCCGTCTCGCGCAGCGGCCCGCCGACCGTGGCCGGCCGCTGGTCCCTGCTCCCCGGACCTGAGCCCGACCCCACCGTCCGCGCCCACGCACTGGCCCGCACCCTGCTCGACCGCCACGGGGTGGTGACCCGGGGAGCCGTTTCGGCGGAGGGTGTCGAGGGCGGCTTCTCAGCCGTGTACCGCGTCCTCTCCGCCTTCGAGGACAGCGGTCAGGCCCGTCGCGGCTACGTGGTGGAGGGCCTCGGCGCCGCCCAGTTCGCCATGGACGGCGCGGTGGACCGTCTCAGGGCAGCAGCGAACGCCCGAGACCGCGGCGACTCCCGCCCCGCCCCGGCCTTCGGCACCGGCACGGCCGACACACACGGCGTCGCGTTCCCTGCCGGCCACGACTTCACAGACGACTTCGACCTCGACTTCAGCTCCGAGTCCCCCCACGCCCCCGCCGCCCAGAACAGACACTCCGACACCCACGGTTTCGCCGGGAACACCCTGTCCCGGGCCCCCTCCTCCGAAGCCACCCGTGCCGTCGTCCTCGCCGCCGCCGATCCGGCGAACGCGTACGGTGCCGCCCTCCCCTGGCCCGAACCCCCGACCGGCGCAGGCCACAAACCGGGCCGCAAAGCCGGTTCACTGGTGGTACTGGTCGACGGGGAACTGACCCTTTACATGGAGCGCGGCGGCAAGACACTGCTCGCCTGGCCCTCCGAACCGGACGGCCGGACCACCGAGGACCCGCGTCTGCGCGCGGCGTCGGAGGGCCTGGCCGCAGCGGCCCGCGCGGGTTCCCTGGGCACGGTCACGGTGGAGCGAGTCAACGGGGCCTCGGCCCTGACCTCCCCCTTCGGCACCCTCCTGGAAGGAGCGGGCTTCATAGCCACCCCTCGCGGCCTCCGCCTGCGCGCCTGATCACCAGGCCACCCGCTCGCCTGCTCGAAGGCCCCGTCCCACCCGACATGTCACCCTGGACCCATGCCCGAAGGTGACACGGTCTGGCAGGCGGCGAAGCGGCTGCACGACGCACTCGCCGGCGAGGTACTGACCCGTTCCGACCTCCGTGTGCCCAAGTACGCCACGGCCGACCTCACCGGCCGCACCGTCCTGGATGTCACCCCTCGTGGCAAGCACCTCCTCACCCGTGTCGAGGGCGGCCTGACCCTCCACTCGCATCTGCGGATGGACGGCTCCTGGAAGGTGTACGAGAACGGCCGGCGCTGGAGCGGCGGCCCGTCGCACCAGATCCGGGCGATCCTCGGCACCGCGGACCGCACCGCCGTCGGCTACCGCCTCCCCGTACTCGAACTCCTGCGCACCACCGACGAACACCGGGCCGTCGGCCATCTCGGCCCCGACCTCCTGGGCCCGGACTGGGACCCCGAGCAGGCTCTCGCCAACCTCCTCACGGACCCCGCCCGCCCCCTGGGCGAGGCCCTGCTCGACCAGCGCAACCTGGCAGGCATCGGCAACGTGTACAAGAGCGAGCTGTGCTTCCTCCTTGGCGTCACCCCCTGGCTTCCCATCGGCGGTCTGCCCGCCGACCGCACCGCGAAGCTGCCCACCCTCGCGAAGAAACTCCTCGAAGCCAACCGGGACCGCCCGGTCCGCAGTACGACGGGCCGCCGCGGCCAGGACCTCTTCGTGTACGGCCGCGCACCACGCCCCTGTCTGCGCTGCCGGACCCCGGTCCGCATCGCCAACCAGGGTGACGGCTCCCGCGAACGCCCCACCTATTGGTGCCCGACCTGCCAGCTGGGCCCGGCCCCCGCCCCCGGAGCCGCCAGAGCACACCGGAAGCCTCTCCCGTACAACTGAAACCGCCCACGCTCCGCGCGACGGGAGCCTCAGACCCGAGCCGCTCAGAACCGAACCGTGCACAATCAATTGACGACCCGTCAGCAACCCTCGTACCGTCCCAGCATGCCCGTACAGGCGTACGACCTCACCGGACGCACCGCATTCGTCACCGGGGCCGCCAGCGGCATCGGACGCGCATCCGCCGTACTGCTCGCCGAGGCGGGCGCCCTGGTGCACTGCGCCGACCGGGACGCGCAGGGACTGCACGAGACGGCGA
Source organism: Streptomyces sp. SID12488 (assembly GCF_010548275.1). Classification (GTDB taxonomy): domain Bacteria; phylum Actinomycetota; class Actinomycetes; order Streptomycetales; family Streptomycetaceae; genus Streptomyces. The sequence continues at coordinate 19,330 of NZ_JAAGLT010000013.1, read as the reverse complement.
CCCTGATCAAGGGCATGGGCGGCACGGCCCGTACCCACCACCTGGACGTCACCGACCGGGCCCAGGTCCGGCAGGCCGTGGCCGGGTGCGAGCGGCTGGACATCATGGCGGCGGTAGCCGGGATCATGCACAGCAGCCCCGTGCTGGAGACCCGTGACGAGGATCTCGACCGGGTCCTGGGCATCAACTTCAAGGGCGTGCTCTACGCCTGTCAGGAGGCGGCCCGTCTGATGATCTCCGGCAACACCAGGGGCAGCATCATCACCATGGCCTCGGGCGCCGTCGACACCGGCAACCCCGGCCTGCTCTGCTACGGCGTCGCGAAGGCAGCCGTCGTCCAGCTGACGAAGACGCTGGCCGCCGAGATCGGCCGCCACGGCATCCGCGTCAACGCGGTCGCGCCGGGGTGGATCCGTACACCGATGACCGACCGCCACGACGGCGAGGCTCAGGCGCACACCGAGGCGCTGATGTCCCGGATGGCCCCGCTGGGCCGGGTCGGCGAACCGGAGGAGGTCGCCCACGCGGTGCTGCACCTGGCGTCGGACGCGTCGGCGTTCACGACGGGCCAGATCCTCCGCCCGAACGGCGGCGTGGCGATGCCCTGGTAGACCCGGCACCGACACCCGCACCGGCACGCCCCCGCACCAGCCCCGTGACCCTCACGGCCCGCGCCGCCCGCGCCTTCGGCACACAGTGCACCGGCAGCAGACTCAGCCCCCACCCCCCGGCCGCGACCGCCCCCTCCAGGACTCCCGCGCCGGGCGCCAGCGCGAGCCGCAGGACGGCCCACCACCACACGGCACCGAGCCCCAGCAGCGCCCCCCAGCGAGCTGTCCGCACCGCCATGGCCCACCTCCAGCCCCACGCTAGAACGCCACGCTCACCCGCACACAGGGCGCATCACCGGCACAGAGGCGCACCAATTTCCCAAAGACGGCCGCCGGGGAAATCCGCACGCGCCCGCCACCTCCCCACCATGACCGCCCCACGACCCACCGGCAAACGCACCCGTGGAGGGACCCCCAAGAGTGCGCAGACAGTGCACAGGGCGTGCGCACAAAGCGAAAACCCCGACCGCACTCCTCCGGGTCTCCCCGGAGAAGCCCCGGCCGGGGCTCTCACACACTCAACTCTCGTGCACCTCAGGCGGCGACGACATCCACCGCTTCGGCGGGCGCCTTGATGGTCACCCGTTCCGGTGGCACACCGGCCACCGATACGGAACCCAGCCTGGGACGCACCGGCGTGGGTACAGGTTCGTTGGCCGCAGCAGACTGGGCCAGCTCGGCGAGAGCGAGATCGTCGCTCACTTCCCGCATGAGCTCGGACATCCGTACGTCCAGCGCGTCGCAGATCGCGGACAGCAGTTCGGAGGATGCCTCCTTCTGCCCCCGCTCCACCTCGGAGAGATAGCCGAGTGAGACTCGGGCGGACGAGGAGACTTCGCGCAGAGTACGGCCCTGGCGCTGGCGCTGCCGACGCAGCACGTCACCCAACAGGCGACGGAGCAGAATCATCGGTGGCTCCCTCCTCGGACCGTGTAGCCGCATCCTTCACGCCCCACCGTACCGCCTTGCGCCGCGGCCGTGCGGGGAGCGATGTCGTGTTCACTCAGGGCTGCAAACATCAGGTCCCCCCGTTCTGTTCCGTATCCTGTGCCCGCTCGTTTCCGGTCTGTTCGCCCGCGATCTCCTCCAGGAGGAGTGCGAGTACGCTCCGTACACTCTCCTTACGAATTTCCGCCCGGGAGCCGTTCAACCGCAGCGACGCCACTTTTCCGCCACCTTCAGAACCGGAATCCGCTGTGCGAGGGCCGTCCACGGCCACGAAAACCGTTCCGACGGGCTGCCCGTCCTGTGGTTCCGGGCCGGCTACACCGGTCGTCGCGATACCCCAGTCGGCGCCGAGAACCCTGCGGGCGCCGGCCGCCATCTGGGCCGCGACCTGCGGATCCACCGCTCCTCGGCCGGCCAGCAGCGCGGCGTCGACACCCAGCACCTGGTGCTTCAGTTCGGTCGCGTACGCCGTCACCGCGCCCCGGAACGCCTTGGAGGCCCCGGGCACCGATGTGATCTCCGCCGCGACCAGACCACCCGTGAGGGACTCCGCGACAGCGAGCGTCTCACCCCTCACCGTCAGTAGTTCCACCACGTCGGCGGCCACGGAACTCACCGTTCCGCCTCCATGGACGCGGCCTCGCGATCGGCGATTCCCTGGTTGCGCAGCACAATGGCCTGTCTTACGTAGTCGAGCCCGGTCACCACGGTCAGCACCACCGCCGCGGCCATCACCCAGAACCTCAAGCTGGCCAGCGGCCCCGTCAGCGTCAGCACGTACATCCCGACGGCCACACCCTGCGTGAGCGTCTTGACCTTGCCGCCGCGGCTCGCGGGGATCACGCCGTAGCGGATCACGACGAAGCGCAGCAGGGTGATCCCGAGCTCGCGCCCGAGGACCACGCCGGTCACCCACCAGGGCAGATCACCGAGGGCGGAGAGACAGATCAGCGCCGACCCCATGATCGCCTTGTCGGCGATGGGATCGGCGATCTTCCCGAAGTCGGTGACGAGGTCGTACGTTCGCGCCAGATGACCGTCGAAGATGTCGGTGATCATCGCGACGGCGAAGGCCGCCCAGGCGAGCGAGCGCCATGCCGGGTCGTATCCGCCGTCGGCCAGCATCAGGGCCACGAAGCCCGGCACAAGCAGCAGGCGGATCATCGTAAGGATGTTCGCGATGTTCCAGAGGCTGGCCTGATTGACGGCCGCGGCGCCCAACTTCCCGCCGCGCACCGCCTTCCCAGCCTCCTGATCACCGGAAACCAGGGAGTCGGCAGGGGACCCGGCCGCCCCGGAGTCCACAGCGGCACCGAAGTCCGCGGGGGCGACCGCGGGGGCGACGGCCCCGGTGGCACCCATCGCGCCCGGCACAGCCACCGCAGCCGGCCCGCTCTTGGCGTTCCGCGCGCTAGAGGAGCCGCTCGCTGCGGATGCCGGGACTCCGGTCATCTGGCCGCCTCCTCTGAATGCGAACGCGCGAGCGAGCTGATCGAGCCAGGGAGCAGCTCGGCCAGCAGGTCGACACCTTCCGTACCGACCACTTTCGCCTCGACCATACGACCGACACTCAGCTCTTCGCCGCTCGTGAGACCCACGAAGTCCTCGAAGTTGGTGAACAGCACCTGTCCGTCGGTCTCCGGCGCCTGGTGGGCGCCGCGGCCGTACGCGCCGTCCTCGCCGCCGACCGACTCGACCAGCACGTGCACCGTCTCGCCGACGCGCTCCTCCGCGCGCTGCGAGACCAGTTCCTCGGCGAGCCGCGACACCCGGACGAGCCGCGCCTCGACCACGTCCTCGTCGAGCTTGTTCTCGTATGTCGCCGCTTCCGTGCCGTCCTCGTCGGAGTACCCGAAGACACCGATGGCGTCCAGACGCGCGTGGGTCAGGAACCGCTCCAGCTCCGCCAGGTCGGCCTCGGTCTCACCGGGGAAGCCCACGATGAAGTTGGACCGCACGCCGGCCTGCGGCGCCTTGCTCCGGATGGTGTCGAGCAGCTCCAGGAAACGGTCCGTGTCACCGAAGCGCCGCATCGCGCGCAGCACGTCGGGTGCGGAGTGCTGGAAGGAGAGGTCGAAGTAGGGGGCGACCTTCGGAGTCGAGGTCAGTACGTCGATGAGCCCCGGGCGCATCTCGGCGGGCTGGAGATAGCTCACGCGCACGCGCTCGATGCCGTCGACGTCCGCGAGCTCGGGCAGCAGTGACTCCAGCAGCCGGATGTCGCCCAGGTCCTTGCCGTACGAGGTGTTGTTCTCGGAGACGAGCATGACCTCCTTGACGCCCTGCTCGGCGAGCCACCTGGTCTCGTTCAGTACGTCGCTCGGGCGGCGTGAGATGAAGGAACCGCGGAAGGACGGGATGGCGCAGAAGGTGCAGCGCCGGTCGCAGCCGGAGGCGAGCTTCACCGAGGCGACGGGCGCGCCGTCGAGCCGCCGGCGCAGGGGCGCACGGGGGCCGGAGACGGGAGCGACGCCTTCGGGAAGATCGGCAGGAGCCTCGACCGGTTCCACCGGCCCGGCGACCCGGTCGGCGTCGGTGTCCGTGGCGGCACCGTGCCCCGGAAGAGCGACCCCCGCACCCGCGCCCTGCCGCTCCGCCGGGCTGATCGGCAGCAGCTTGCGCCGGTCGCGCGGGGTGTGCGAGGCGTGGATACCGCCGTTCAGGATGGTCCGGAGGCGGTCCGAGATGTCGGCGTAGTCGTCGAAGCCGAGCACGCCGTCCGCCTCGGGGAGGGCCTCGGCGAGTTCCTTGCCGTACCGCTCGGCCATGCAGCCCACCGCCACGACGGCCTGGGTTCTGCCGTGACCCTTGAGGTCGTTGGCCTCCAGAAGGGCGTCGACGGAGTCCTTCTTGGCGGCCTCGACGAAGCCACAGGTGTTGACGACGGCGACGTCCGCGTCCTCGGCGTCCTCCACGAGTTGCCAGCCGTCCGCCTCCAAGCGGCCTGCGAGCTCCTCCGAGTCCACCTCGTTACGGGCGCAGCCAAGGGTGACGAGTGCGACGGTACGGCGTTCAGGCATGGGCTCAAGACTACTTCGTCCCACTGACACCCCACGTCGACGGGGCTGGCCCCGTGCTGGGCCGGCCCCGTACCTGTGGAACCGTGGGAGCGCGGTACCGCCTAGCCGACCTCGGGGTCGCCCTTCGTGTACGTGAGCCGCTCCACGGCGCCCGGCTGGAACTCGTCCTCGATCTTCTTGCCGTTCACGTACAGCTGGATGGCGCCCGCGTCGCCCAGGACGAGGTTGATCTCCTCGTTGTCCTGGAAGGTCTGGGACTGGCCCTGCTTGAGCAGCCCGTCGAAGAGCAGGCGACCGTTGTGGTCCTTGGCGGAGATCCAGCTGCGCCCGTCCGCGGCGCTCACCTGGACGGTCACCTTGTCGCGCGGCGCCGCCGCGATCGCGCTGTCCGACGGGTCCGGCTTCGGGTCGGCGGGCTTGTCCTTCTTGGGTGTGGCCGAGGCCGAGGCGCTGGCCGTGGGCGTGGAGCCCTCGGCGACCTGCGCCTGTGTGCCCTCGTCACCGCCCTTGACCAGCGTGAAGCCGACGAATCCGATCACGGCGACGATCGCGGCGACCATCGCCGCGGTCCAGTTCGGTCCGCGGCGCTCGGGGCGGATGCGTTCCGCCTCGAACATGGGCGCGGCGGGGGTCGGCGCCGGACGCCCGCCGTGGGCGTCGGCGAACTGCGAGAGCAGCGGTTCGGGGTCGAGGTGGACGGCACGGGCGATGGTCCGGATGTGCCCGCGCGCGTAGACGTCTCCGCCACAGGGGGCGAAGTCGTCCTGTTCGATCGCGTGCACGATGACGATTCGGACCCGGGTGGCGGAACTGACGTCGTCGACGGTCAGCCCTGCCGCGATGCGCGCTTGCTGGAGGGCGCGACCGATCGAAGGGCGGGCTGCTTCCTCCCGATCGTCGCGGTCATCTTCGAACGGACGCTCGTCTTGTGGAGAGTTGCCGATGGACACGGGGGCGCCTTTCGAGCGTTTAGCCACCTGTGCTGGAGGTTCAGTTTAGGGGGGTTCGGAAAGAGTGGGGCAACCGGGCGGACGGACTTTGTACGCCATCGGAATGGCCAGGACACGCCGATGACCAGGTCATGGAGAGGCAAGGATCTGCCGTCTCCCTCAACTTGACGTACGCGGAAGGGAAACGGTTGCTCAATGATCCCTTACGAGTGAGTCACGATCGACCACCCGGTTGCCGCACACACGGACACCCGTTCACCGGACGACTCCCTAGGAGTCAGCCTGCCCACGAATCACCGCGAGCATCTCGTCCAGCCCGTCAGCCTTCACAAGAACGTCACGCGCCTTGGACCCCTCGCTCGGCCCCACGATCCCCCGCGTCTCCATGAGGTCCATCAGCCGTCCCGCCTTGGCGAACCCGACTCGCAGCTTGCGCTGGAGCATCGACGTGGACCCGAACTGGCTACTGACCACGAGTTCGGCCGCCGCGCACAGCAGTTCGAGATCGTCGCCGATCTCCTCGTCGACCTCTTTCTTCTGCTTGGTGCCCACGGTGACGTCGTCCCGGAAGACCGGCGCCATCTGGTCCTTGCAGTGCTGGACGATCACCGCGACCTCGTCCTCGGTCACGAAGGCACCCTGCATACGAGTGGGCTTGTTGGCGCCCATCGGCAGGAACAGCCCGTCGCCCTTGCCGATCAGCTTCTCGGCGCCGGGCTGGTCGAGGATGACACGCGAGTCGGCCAGCGAGGAGGTGGCGAAGGCGAGCCTCGACGGCACGTTCGCCTTGATCAGCCCGGTCACCACGTCGACGGACGGCCGCTGCGTGGCGAGGACCAGGTGGATACCGGCCGCGCGCGCGAGCTGCGTGATGCGCACGATGGCGTCCTCGACGTCCCTGGGCGCCACCATCATCAGGTCGGCGAGCTCGTCGACGATCACCAGCAGATACGGGTAGGGGTGAAGCTCGCGCTCACTGCCCTCGGGCAGCTTGACCTTGCCGTTCCTGATGGCCTCGTTGAAGTCGTCGATGTGCCGGTATCCGAACGCGGCCAGATCGTCGTACCGCAGATCCATTTCCCGTACGACCCACTGGAGCGCCTCCGCGGCCCGCTTCGGGTTGGTGATGATCGGCGTGATCAGGTGCGGGATGCCCTCGTACGCGGTCAGCTCGACGCGCTTGGGGTCGACGAGGACCATCCGGACGTCCTCCGGGGTCGCCCGGACCATGACCGACGTGATCAGACAGTTGATACAGGACGATTTGCCCGAACCGGTCGCACCTGCGACGAGCAGGTGCGGCATCTTCGCGAGGTTGGCCATCACATAGCCGCCCTCCACGTCCTTGCCGAGCGCGACCAGCATCGGGTGGTCGTCCTCGGCCGCGTCGGCCAGCCGGAGCACGTCCCCCAGGTTGACCATCTCGCGGTCGGTGTTGGGGATCTCGATGCCGACCGCCGACTTGCCGGGGATCGGGCTGATGATCCGTACGTCGGGGCTGGCGACGGCGTACGCGATGTTCTTGGTGAGGGCGGTGATCCGCTCGACCTTCACCGCGGGGCCGAGCTCCACCTCGTACCGGGTGACCGTCGGACCACGGGTGAAGCCGGTGACCGCGGCGTCGACCTTGAACTCCATGAAGACGTTCGTGAGGGAGGCCACCACGATGTCGTTCGCCGCGCTGCGGGTCTTGCCGGGGCCGCCGCGCTCCAGCAGGTCGAGCGACGGCAGCGCGTACGTGATGTCCCCGGCGAGCTGGAGCTGCTCGGCGCGCGGCGGCAGGTCGCGCATCGTCTCCGGCGGTGCCTTCGTGAGGTCCGGGACCCCGGCCTTGACCGATTCCGCCTTGAGCTTCTCCTGCTTGGGGCGTGCCCCCGGGACGGGCACGGGCGTCGGGGTCGTCTCCTGGCGGTCGCCGCCCGTGCTCACCCCCTGGGTGAGGTCGGCGACGATCGGCGAGGGCGGCATGCCGTGCAGGACGGCCCCGTCGAGCGCGGCAGCGGCGGCCGCTGCGACGTCCACGGCGTCCATCGGCCGCCCTGGGTCGGGCTGGCGCACCGCGGAGCGCCGGGGGCGGCTCCGGCGCTTGGAGAGCGCCTCCTGCTCGGCGCCGTCCGGGTCGTAGTCCTCGGGGGCGGACCCGCGCCTGCGGGGGCGCCCGGGGAGCGACTCGCGCCACTGGTCGTCGTACCGCTCGTCGTCCTCGGAGAGCCCGTCCTCCTCGGGGTCCCGGAGGATCCCGAGCCGGATCCCGAGCTGCCGCAGCCGCTGCGGAATGGCGTTGACGGGCGTCGCGGTGACGACGAGGAGCCCGAAGACGGTCAGCAGCGCCAGCAGCGGTACGGCGAGGACGTCGCCCATCGTGTACGTCAGCGGGGTCGCCGCGCCCCAGCCGATGAGCCCGCCGGCGTCCCTTATGGCCTGCATGCCGGCACTGCGCGCGGGGGCGCCGCACGCGATGTGGACCTGTCCGAGCACACCGATGACGAGCGCCGAGAGGCCGATGACGATCCGGCCGTTGGCGTCGGGCTGCTCGGGATGCCTGATGAACCGTACGGCGATGACCGCGAGGAGTATCGGCACAAGCAGGTCGAGGCGGCCGAAGGCGCCGGTGACCAGCATCTCGACGAGGTCACCGACGGGTCCGCGCAGGTTGGACCAGGTGCCCGCGGCGACGATCAGCGCGAGGGCGAGCAGCAGCAGTGCCACGCCGTCCTTCCGGTGTGCCGGGTCGAGGTTCTTCGCGCCCTGCCCTATGCCGCGGAACACGGCACCGACGGCGTGCGCGATACCGAGCCACAGGGCGCGTACGAGTCTGTAGATGCCCCCGGTGGGGCTGGGTGCCGGAGGGGGCGCGGTCTTCTTCACCGCCGCTCTCTTGGCGGGCGCCCTCTTCGCGGGGGCTTTCTTCGCCGCGGCCTTCCTCGCCGGAGCCTTCCCGGGCACGGCTGCCTTCTTCGCGGGCGGCTTCTTGGCTGCGGAAGGACGTGAGGCCATGTGTGTGAGGTTACCGGGAGACGCCCGCGGACACGTGTGCCTACTGCTTCACCCGTTCGTGTCGCCCTTGCGTGAGCACGGAACTGACGCGTGCTCACGCGCAACTGCGTTCGGTGTACGGGTGAGTTCTGTGCGGGAAGTGGTGCCCGGTGCGCGGGTCAGTTCGGCGACGGCACCGTGGGCGCCCCGCTGCCGGTGCCCGGTTCGAGCGCGTCCAGAGCCCGGCGCAGGCCGGTCAGTTTGCGTTCGAGATGGGCTGCAGTGGCCACCGCCGCCGCGTCCGCCGACTCGTCGTCGAGCTGTTTGGACAGCGCCTCCGCCTGCTCCTCGACGGCCGCGAGCCGCGCGGACAGCTCGGCGAGCAGACCTGCCGGTTCCTTGGCCGCACCGATCGACGCCTTGCCGCCACCGCCTTCCAGCTGCAGCCGCAACAGGGCCGCCTGCTCCCGGAGTTGGCAGTTCTTCATATAGAGCTCGACGAACACCGAGACCTTCGCCCGCAGTACCCACGGGTCGAACGGCTTGGAGATGTAGTCCACCGCGCCCGCCGCATATCCCCGGAAGGTGTGGTGCGGACCGTGGTTGATCGCGGTGAGGAAGATGATCGGGATGTCCCGGGTCCGCTCCCGCCGCTTGATGTGAGCGGCCGTCTCGAAGCCGTCCATGCCCGGCATCTGGACGTCCAGCAGAATGACCGCGAAGTCGTCCGTCAGAAGTGCCTTGAGCGCTTCCTCCCCGGACGATGCCCGCACCAGTGTCTGATCCAACGCAGAGAGGATGGCCTCCAGCGCCAGCAGATTCTCCGGCCGGTCATCGACCAGGAGGATCTTGGCCTTCTGCACCATGGCCCGCCCTCCTCGCCCCGGCTTGGGGCCTCCCCTGTCCTCAGGACTTGGGGCAGCACCACCCGGCGCCGCCCCAGGGGACGGCTTCCTTGCGCCGCCCGTCCTCGTGCCGGTCATGGTAGCCGCACCCTGCCCGTCGCCACACCCTGTCACCGCGATGTCACTGTGCACGTAGCAGAAACGTAGCGGGAGACCAGAAGGTTCCCCGAATCCCGTACTTCTACACGGCATCGGCCACACTGAGTCAGCAACTCCGTGTGAACACCGGGTGTTCCCGTCCGCGTGACGGAAACACCCAGCTCAACCGTCACTCCTCGCGCATCCACTGCTCCATCACCGACAGCAGGTGATCGGGGTCGACGGGCTTGGTCACATAGTCCGAGGCCCCCGACTCGATCGCCTTCTCCCGGTCGCCCTTCATCGCCTTGGCGGTCAGCGCGATGATCGGGAGCCCGGCGAACTGCGGCATCCTGCGGATCGCCGTGGTCGTCGCGTAGCCGTCCATCTCCGGCATCATGATGTCCATCAGTACGACTGTCACATCATCGTGCTGTTCCAGGACTTCGATGCCCTCCCGGCCGTTCTCGGCGTACAGCACCGACAGCCCGTGCTGCTCCAGGACGCTCGTCAGCGCGAACACGTTGCGGATGTCGTCGTCGACGATCAGCACCTTCTCGCCGTCGAACATGATGCTACGACGCGGCTGTTGCGGAGCCTCCTGCTCCGCGGCCGCCCAGTGGCCGTTGGCCCTGGAGGACGCGTTCAGTTCGGTCACCGACACGGCCCTGCGGCGCCGCCTGAAGAGTGCGGCGGGCCCGCTCTGCGCCTCGTGGTACGACTTCACCTCGGCCGGCGTCTCGATGCCCGCCCCGGCCAGCTCGGCCTCGGAGGCCAGCAGTTCACCGACCTCCAGGGACGGCGCCAGCTGCGCGTAGCCCTGCGGGGGCAGTTCACTCGGGTGCAGCGGCAAATACAGCGTGAACGTCGATCCACGGCCCGGCTCGCTCTGCGCGTGGATCTCACCGCCGAGCAGCCGGGCGATCTCCCGCGAGATGGACAGCCCCAGCCCCGTACCGCCGTACTTGCGGCTGGTCGTGCCGTCGGCCTGCTTGAACGCCTCGAAGATCACCCGCATCTTGCTGGCCGCGATACCGATGCCCGTGTCGGTCACCGAGAACGCGATCATGTCGGCGTCCGCGTCCCGCAGCGAACCCGCCTCCAGCAACTGCTCCCGGATCGCCACCGGGACCTCCGCGCCGGCCGGCCGGATGACCAGCTCGACCGCTCCCGTGTCGGTGAACTTCACCGCGTTGGACAGCAGGTTGCGCAGCACCTGGAGCAGCCGCTGCTCGTCGGTGTGCAGCGTGGCGGGCAGTTCCGGCGATACCCGTACGGAGAAGTCGAGGCGCTTCTCCGCGGTCAGCGGACGGAAGGTGGCCTCCACGTAGTCGACGAGCTGCACGAGCGCGATGCGCGTCGGGGAGACGTCCATCTTGCCCGCCTCGACCTTCGACAGATCGAGGATGTCGTTGATCAGCTGGAGCAGGTCCGAGCCGGCCCCGTGGATCGTCTCGGCGAACTCGACCTGCTTCGGGGTGAGGTTGGTGTCCGCGTTGTCGGCGAGCAGCTTGGCCAGGATCAGCAGCGAGTTGAGCGGCGTACGCAGCTCGTGCGACATGTTGGCGAGGAACTCGCTCTTGTAGCGCATCGACACGGCGAGTTGCTCGGCCCGCTCCTCCAGGACCTGTCGTGCCTCCTCGATCTCCGTGTTCTTGACCTCGATGTCGCGGTTCTGCTGGGCCAGCAGCTCGGCCTTCTCCTCCAGCTCCGCGTTGGACGACTGAAGCGCCTTCTGCCGGTTCTCCAGCTCGGCCGAGCGCTCCCGCAACTGCTCGGTCAGCTCCTGCGACTGCTTCAGCAGCACCTCCGTCTTGGTGTTGACGGAGATGGTGTTGACGCTGGTCGCGATCATCTCGGCGATCTGGTTGAGGAAGTCCTTCTGGATCTGCGTGAACGGCGTGAACGACGCCAGTTCGATGACCCCGAGCACCTTGCCCTCGAACAGCAGCGGCAGCACGATCACCTGCGCGGGCGGCGCCTCACCGAGCCCGGAGGAGATCTTCAGATAGCCGCTCGGCGCGTTCTCCACAAGGATCGTGCGCTTCTCCTCGGCCGCGGTCCCCACCAGCGCCTCACCGGGCCGGAACGAGGTCGGCATGGAACCCATGGAGTAGCCGTACGAGCCGAGCATGCGCAGTTCGTACGCGTTGTCCGGGGCGCTTCCCGGGTCCTTGCCGTCGAGCATCCGCATCGCCAGGAAGAACGCGCCGTGCTGGGCGGTGACGACCGGCGTCAGCTCGCTCATGATCAGCGAGGCCACGTCGTCGAGGTCCCGGCGGCCCTGCATCAGGGCGGAGATACGGGCGAGGTTGCCCTTGAGCCAGTCCTGTTCCTTGTTGGCGATCGTGGTGTCGCGCAGGTTGGCGATCATCTTGTTGATGTAGTCCTGAAGTTCCTGGATCTCGCCCGAGGCGTCCACGTCGATCTTCAGGTTGAGGTCACCGCGGGTCACCGCGGTCGCCACGCGCGCGATGGCACGCACCTGCCGGGTCAGGTTCCCGGCCATCTCGTTCACCGACTCGGTGAGGTCGCGCCAGGTGCCGTCGACGTCCCGCACGCGTGCCTGGCCACCGAGCTGGCCCTCCGTACCCACCTCACGGGCGACCCGGGTGACCTCCTCGGCGAAGGACGACAGCTGGTCGACCATGGTGTTGATCGTCGTCTTGAGCTCGAGGATCTCGCCGCGAGCGTCAATGTCGATCTTCTTCGTCAGGTCACCCTTGGCGATGGCCGTCGTGACCATGGCGATGTTGCGGACCTGGCCGGTCAGGTTGGACGCCATCCCGTTCACCGACTCGGTGAGGTCCTTCCAGGTGCCGGCCACACCGGGCACCCGTGCCTGCCCGCCCAGGATGCCGTCCGTACCCACCTCACGGGCCACCTTGGTGACCTGGTCGGCGAACGAACTCAGCGTCTTCACCATGGTGTTGAAGGTGTCGGCGAGCTGCGCGACCTCGCCGCGCGCCTCGATCGTCACCGTCCGCGTCAGGTCGCCGTTGGCGACGGCCGCCGCGACCTGGGAGATGTTCCGCACCTGGACGGTCAAGTTGTTGGCCATCAGGTTGACGTTGTCGGTGAGGTCCTTCCAGATGCCCGTGACGCCCGACGCGTGGGCCTGGCCGCCGAGGATGCCCTCCGTGCCCACCTCGCGGGCCACCCGGGTCACCTGCTCGGCGAACGACGACAACTGGTCGACCATCGTGTTGACCGTCGTGACGAGTTCGAGGATCTCCCCCTTCGCGTCAACAGTGATCTTCTTCGACAGATCGCCCTTGGCGACGGCGGTCGTGACCTCGGCGATGTTGCGCACCTGGATGGTCAGGTTGTTCGCCATGAAGTTCACGGACTGCGTGAGGTCCTTCCAGGTGCCGGAGACACCCTGCACCTCGGCCTGCCCGCCGAGCTCACCCTCCGTACCCACCTCGCGGGCCACTCGCGTGACCTCCTGGGCGAACGACGACAGCTGGTCGACCATCGTGTTCAGGGTGTTCTTGAGCTCCAGGATCTCGCCGCGCGCGTCCACGGTGATCTTCTGGGACAGGTCACCCCGGGCCACCGCGGTCGCCACCTGGGCGATGTTCCGCACCTGCGCGGTGAGGTTGCCGGCCATACCGTTCACGGAGTCGGTGAGATCGCGCCACACACCGGCGACCCCGGGCACCTGGGCCTGCCCGCCGAGCCGGCCCTCCGTACCCACGTCCCGGGCGACCCGGGTCACCTGGTCGGCGAAGGCCGAGAGTTGATCGACCATCGTGTTGATCGTGTTCTTCAACTCGAGGATCTCGCCGCGAGCGTCGACATCGATCTTCTGGGACAGGTCGCCGTTGGCCACGGCGGTCGTCACCTGCGCGATGTTCCTCACCTGGGAGGTGAGGTTGCCGGCCATGAAGTTGACGGAGTCGGTGAGTTCCTTCCACGTACCGGACACACCGTCCACACGCGCCTGACCGCCGAGGCGGCCCTCCGTACCCACGTCCCGGGCCATCCGCGTCACCTGGTCGGCGAAGCTCGACAGCTGGTCCACCATCGTGTTCACGGTGTTCTTCAGCTGAAGCATCTCGCCGGAGACATCGACGGTGACCTTCTGCGACAGATCGCCGTTGGCCACCGCGGTCGTCACCTGGGCGATGTTCCTCACCTGGCCGGTGAGGTTCCTGAACGCCGTGTTGACGGAGTCCGTCAGGTCCTTCCATGTACCGGCAGCGCCCGGCACCTGGGCCTGGCCGCCCAGCTCACCCTCGACACCGACCTCCCGCGCGACCCGCGTGACCTCGGCACCGAACGCGGACAGCTGGTCGACCATCCCGTTGACGGTGTTCTTCAGCTCCAGCATCTCGCCGGCGACCTCGACGCTGACCTTCTGCGACAGATCACCGCTGGCCACAGCGGTCGTCACGGCGGCGATGTCCCGCACCTGGGTGGTGAGATTCCGGAAGACCGTGTTGACGGAGTCCGTCAGGTCCTTCCAGGTACCCGCCGCACCCGGCACGTTCGCCTGCCCGCCCAGCCGCCCCTCGCCACCGACCTCGTTGGCGACCCGGGTGACCTCGTCCGCGAACGTCCGCAGCGTCTCGGTCATCTGGTTGATCGTCTCAGCGAGCTGCGCGACCTCACCGCGCGCCGAAACCGTCACCTTCTGTGACAGATCACCGTTGGCGACCGCGGTCGTCACCTGCGCGATCCCGCGCACCTGGGCCGTCAGGTTGCCGGCCATGAGATTCACCGAATCGGTGAGGTCCTTCCACACACCGTCCACACCCGGCACCTGCGCCTGGCCGCCGAGCTCACCCTCCGTACCCACCTCGCGCGCGACTCGCGTCACCTCGGAGGAGAAGGACGACAGCTGATCGACCATCGTGTTGACGGTGTTCTTCAGCTCCAGCATCTCGCCGGCCACGTGAACCGTGACCTTCCGGGACAGATCACCCTTAGCGACAGCTGTCGTCACCAGCGCGATGTCCCGCACCTGCGCCGTCAGCCGGTACGCCATCGTGTTGACCGAGTCCGTGAGATCCCGCCACGAACCGGACATCCCGCGCACCTGGGCCTGGCCGCCCAGCTTGCCCTCCGTACCGACCTCGCTGGCCACCCGTGTGACCTCGTCGGTGAATGTCGACAGCTGGTCGACAAGGTTGTTGACCGTGCGCCCGACCTTGAGGAACTCCCCGCGCAGCGGATGCCCGCTGCCCTCTGCGGCCGGTGCCCGCAGCTCCATCCGGGGCGACAGATCACCCTCCGCGACCGCGCTCAGCACCCGGCCGACCTCGGAGACCGGACGCACGAGATCGTCGACGAGCGCGTTCGAGGCGTCGATCGCCACGGCCCACGAGCCCTCGCTGGCACCCGCTTCCAGCCGCTCGGTCAGCTTCCCCTCGCGCCCCACCATGCGCCGTACGCGCGACAATTCACCCGTCAAGTGGAGATTACGGTCGGCCACCTCGTTGAAGACCGCCGAGATCTCCGACATGACGCTGTCGCCGGACACCGTGAGGCGTTTCCGGAAGTTCCCGTCACGCATCGACTCCAGGGCCGACAGCAGCCGGTCCAGAGAAGCGGTGTCCACCTCGGTCGTTCCATTGCGTGGTTTACGCCGGTTACTCAGGGGTTGTCCGCCTTTCGCGCGCGTTTTAGTGGCCCGCGTCGCTGCGCCAGACTCCACTGTGTCCCTCCCGCAGGGGTCGACCGTTACTTCTCTGGGTGCTCTGCTGCCATCAGTCGGGCGTACCCGGATACTGCCAGCCGTGCCTAGACCTTCTCCTGGAGCCTGCCCAGTGTTTCACCCTGTCCGAACCCGGCCATAACAGTTCGGCAGCTTCGCACACCGTCCGCACACTCTGGGGACGTAAACACTGCAGACCTGCATCCGCATGGACCGCGAAGGTAAGTAACCTGGCATACGGCTGTCCAGCCACACCGGTCCGTCCGGTCTGGGCGGTGGCACGACCACGAGCGGGCAGGCATCGGAGGGGCACCGCACCATGACCACCGGACTGCATCCCGGGGAAGCACCCCAGGATCCCCGGCCGACGGGGAACCAGATCCTGCCCCGGCAGGAACGGGTCGGCCCCGGCACCCTGTATGCCGACAACCGGACGAGGAGTTCTGTGATCACCGCGCGCGCGGCCGCCACCTTCGACCCCGTCGGACGATCGGTGGCGACCGCCCGTTCCTTCGTCCGCGACACCCTGCAGGGCTGGGGCTTCGCGGACATCGTCGACGACGCCGTGGTCCTCACCAGCGAACTGGTGACCAACGCGGTCATCCACGCGGGCACCTCCGCTGACGTCCTGTGTCTACGCAGTGACGACGGCATCCGCATCGAGGTGGCCGACCGCTACCCGGAGCGCGAGATCCCCCTCCAGGGTTCGCCCGCCAACATGGGCAGCCCGGACCGGGAGGGAGGCCGCGGCCTCCAGTTGTGCGCGGCCCTGGCCAGCCGTTGGGGCGTCGAGTACACGTCCACCAAGAAACAGGTCTGGTTCCAACTCGACCTCCCGGAACGCGCGATCGGTACCCGTTCCGCGGGCCCGGCCCTCCCCGCCGCCCTCCTCCCGCTGGCCGACGGCCGGGTCCGGGTCGCGGTGATCCAGATCGACCGCGTCGGATCCATCGCCGCATGGAACGAGGACGCCGACGAACTCTTCGGCTACGCACCCGAGTCGGTCATCGGCAAGCCCCTCACCGACCTGGCCGCCTGGCCGCACACTCCCGGCACCGGTACCGGCATCGCCGAGGCCCTCCAACTCTCCCGCTGGGAGGGCAGTTACGGCATAAGGGGCGCCAACGGCCGCGTCATCCCGGTGTACGCCTCACACCTCCGCGTCCGCGACACGGACGGCGAGCCCTCGACGGTGTGCCTCCTCGTACGCGACCACGAACGGGCGGTCCTGCAGACCCCGTTGCGCGGCAGCTCGTCCGACACGACATCGAGCTCCGACGGCCCGAACACCGACCCCTTCGAGGTGTTCATCGGCTCCCCGGCCCCGGACGACCTCGACGGTCTGCTCCAGCGCACGGTGGAGCGCGCCCGCGACATGCTCGACGCCGACTCCGCCTTCCTGCTCCTGGCCACGGACGACGAGACGGAGCTGGAGGTTCGGGCCTCGACAGGTCTGCCCTCCGCCCGCCAGCGCTTCGCCCGCGTCCCGGTCGAGGCAGGCCCCGGCCGCTACGGCTCGGCCCGCATGCCGGCCGTCCACGACGACCTCTCGGCCGTCCCGGGCGCCGTCCCTCTCCTGAGCGGCACAGGCATGCGCTCGGTCGTCACCGTGCCTCTGAAGGTGGAAGGCCGCCTCACCGGCTCCCTGGGCGTCGCCGCCGAGTCCCCAGGCCGCTTCACGAACGAAGAGGCCCTCCGCCTCCAGTTCGCCGCCGACCGCATCGCGTTGGCGGTGGAATCGGCCCGCCTCGGCGAACTGGAACGTCTGCGCCGGGGTTCCCTCAGCTTCCTGGTGGAGGCTTCCGATCTGCTCGCCGGAACACTCGACCGCGACCAGACCCTCGCGCTCATGGCCCAGATGACGGTCCCGACCCTGGCGACCTGGTGCGCGGTCTACACGATCGCCGACCAGGCCTCGGAGCCGTACCTCTCGTACGTCCTGCACGAGGACGAGGACCGCATCGACGGCCTCAAGGCCCTGCTGTCGAAGATCGCCCCGCCGGACCCGGTCCCCACCCCCGGCGCCCGCGTCTGGTCGGCCCCCGCGGCGGCAGCCCATCAGGCCGCCCTGCGTACGTCCATGCGCAGCCTGAGCCTCAACTCGCCCACCTCGGTCGGCTCGGGCATCGGTACAACTCTCGCCACGGCGGCGGCAGTCGGCGGCGAGACGGTCGTCCTCCCCCTGGTCGCCCGCAACCGCGTGATCGGCATGCTCACCCTCGGCAAGCCGACGGACGAACACTTCCGCCAGGAAATCCTGGAACTGGCCGAGGACCTGAGCCGCCGGGCCGCACTGGCCCTGGACAACGCTCGCCTCTACTCGGAACGCACGGCGATCAGCCAGTCCCTCCAACGCAGCCTCCTGCCCCCGGAGTTGCCGCACATCGACGGCGTGGAGGTGGAGGTCATCTACCGCGCGGCCGGCGAGGGCAACGAGGTCGGCGGCGACTTCTACGACCTCTTCCCCATCCGCGACGGCGCCTACGGCTTCGCCATCGGCGACGTCTGCGGTACGGGCCCGGAGGCCGCGGCGGTGACGGGCCTGGCCCGCCACGCACTGCGCCTGCTGGCGAGGGAGGGCTTCGGCGGCCCGGCGGTCCTGGAGCGCCTCAACTCGGCGATCCTCGACGAGGGCGCTCGCAGCCGCTTCCTGACCCTCCTGTACGGCGAGTTGTGGCCCCAGGAGGACGGCAGCGCCGTACTGAAGGTGGTCTGCGCCGGCCACCCCCTCCCGCTCCGCCTGCGCCAGGACGGCACGGTGGAACCGGCAGCCGAACCACAGCCCCTCCTGGGCGTCCTGGAGGACCTGGAGCTGTACGAGCAGACGATCACCCTCGACCCCGGCGACGTCCTCCTCTGTGTCACGGACGGCGTCACAGAACGCCGTGAGGGCACTCGCATGCTGGGCGACGACGGCCTGACGGACGTCCTGAGGACGTGTACGGGCCTGACGGCCGGCGCGGTGGCGGCCCGCATCATGCGCGCCGTGGAACGCTTCGCCTCCGACGCCCCGTCCGACGACATGGCGATCCTCGCGATGCGTGTACCGGGCCGCCAGAAAGACTGACGGCCTGACGCCGGACATGCAGAAGGCCCCGCCCAATCGGGCGGGGCCTTCTGCTGCATGGAGCCCCCCAACGGAATCGAACCGTTGACCTTCTCCTTACCATGGAGACGCTCTACCGACTGAGCTAGGGGGGCCGGTTACCTCTCGAGGTTTCCCCCGTGGCAACGAAAGAGATCATACCCCGAACAGACCCGTGCTCCCAACTACACCCGCGCGATCAGAACGCGGGCTGCAACAGCCCCCCGAGCGAGTTGCACGCGGACACGATCCGCTGCATGTCCCGCTTGGTCAACGAGGCGTCCACCGGCAGCGCCAGCGTCTCGTCGACAGCCAGCTCGGTCTCGGGCAGCGAGACACAGCACCGGAACGCGGGCATCCGATGCACAGGCGCCTTCACCGGCACCCGGCAGTCAACTCCCCTGGCACGCAAGGCCCGAGCGAAGGCATCCCGATCGGGCCGCCCATTGCCGGGCACCCGCACGACGTACTGCTGGTAGGTGTGCCCGTCCCCGTCGTCGGGCGTCCGCACACCCCTCAGCTTCAGATCGAGAAACGCCGCGCGCTGTCGCCGCTGAGCGATCTCGTCGTACGGCGCCTCGGACTCCCCGTGCTGCAGCACCAGAAGCCCGCGCCGCCGCCCGACCTCGATCAACCTCCCCATGTCGGCCGGCCGCCCGAAGCGGTGTACGACAACGACGGCCGCCGTCCGAGGAGTTACGGCCGCCTCGACACCTGACACGTCCAGGCAGTACGTCACCGGATCTATGTCGGCGAACACCGGCAGCGCACCGGCCAGGATCACAGCCTCGGCGACTTCCACGTTCCCGAAGGCCGGCACGACGACCTCGTCACCGACTCCGACGCCGGCGGCCCTGAGCATTGCAGCAGTACTCATGCTCTGGATGTTGGGCGCGAGACGTGAACGCCAAGTAACGCACAACAAAAAAGGGTTGGACCCCGAACCGAAGTTCAGGATCCAACCCTTTCAATATTTGTTCGGCGGTGTCCTACTCTCCCACAGGGTCCCCCCTGCAGTACCATCGGCGCTGTGAGGCTTAGCTTCCGGGTTCGGAATGTAACCGGGCGTTTCCCTCACGCTATGACCACCGAAAC
>NZ_JAAGLT010000139.1 GCF_010548275.1 Streptomyces sp. SID12488 | reverse complement strand
CACCGCGAGCTGCTCGCCGCGGCGGACACCGCGTGCGCTGATCCAGGCGGCCGGGACGCCGTCGACCGGCAGCAGGTGCGCCCGCCGCTCGTCGAGCGTCGCCGTGCCCGCGTCGAGCGGTGAGCGGACCTCGATCAGGTCGGTCGCGACGATGCCGGTCGGCGTCGGCGTGCGGACGTAGATCGTGTAGCCCGTGACGATCGCGTTCCGACCGACCTGCGCGGGCTCCGCGGGGTGGTTCGGTGCGCAGAACGCCGACAGCGTCAGCACCGGGATGGGCTCGCCGTGCACGTCGTTGCCGTACGGGTCGGTGCCGGGCGGGCCGCGCCAGACGTGGATCGTCTCCATCAGGCCAGGCCCGCGCCGAGGCGGATCGTCCCGACCCGGCCCCGGTCCTCCACCACGGGCAGCAGGCCCAGGAGGTC
>NZ_JAAGLT010000138.1 GCF_010548275.1 Streptomyces sp. SID12488 | reverse complement strand
CGCATCGGGCGGATCGGACTGCACACGGAGGAGGATGACCTGCCTCTGCTTGTGGACTGGCGCGCGAACGCGGCGCGGCCCTTCTACGAGGCGACACCGGTCCACCCGATGGACCTGCGGCGGCGCCGGCACCTGCGCCTCGAGGAGCGCACGGTCATCTCGGTGAGTGACGAACTGCTGGACGGGACCGCCCCGACCGACGAGGACGTCGTGGGAGACGGCCCGTTGACGGAGGCTCTGTCGGCACGGCGTACGGGCAGGATGCATGCGGCCGTCGCGACGCTGCAGTCCGAGCAGGACGAGATCGTCCGCTCCGCCCACCGCGGGGTGACCGTGGTGCAGGGCGGGCCCGGCACCGGCAAGACGGTGGTTGCCCTGCACCGGGCGGCCTACGTCCTGTACGCGTTCCCGCGCGCCGCGGAGGAGG
>NZ_JAAGLT010000137.1 GCF_010548275.1 Streptomyces sp. SID12488 | reverse complement strand
CGCTCCGCGCCTCGGCCGTCGTGATCGGCCGCGCCCCCAGCTGCACGCTCGTGCTCGACGACGACTACTCGTCGTCCCGCCACGCGCGGATCTTCCCGCAGGGCGACCAGTGGTTCGTCGAGGACCTCGGGTCCACCAACGGCACGTTCGTCGGCGAGCAGAAGGTCGAGCAGCCCACGCCCGTCCCCAACGGTACCGCGGTGCGGATCGGCCAGAGCCTGCTCGAGCTCCAGAGGTAGCCGCGTGACGGTCGCCCTCCGCTACGCCGCGCGCTCCGACGTCGGCCTCGTCCGGTCAGACAACCAGGACTCCGCCTACGCCGGACCCCACCTGCTGGTGGTCGCCGACGGCATGGGAGGGCACGCGGGCGGTGACGTCGCGTCGTCCGTCGCGGTCGCGGCCCTCGCGCCGCTCGACGGCGAGTCCCA
>NZ_JAAGLT010000136.1 GCF_010548275.1 Streptomyces sp. SID12488 | reverse complement strand
CACGCTGCGCGAGCTCACCGAGCGCGACGTGCTGCGGCAGCGCACGCGCATCGGCTTCGTCTTCCAGTCGTTCAACCTGTTCCCGCACCTCACGGCGCTCGAGAACGTCGTCGAGGCGCCCGTCGCCGCGCAGGGCCGCCCGCGCGCCGAGGTCGAGGCGGCCATCACCGAGGCGCACCGGCTGGGCGCCCGGGTCACCGCGCACTGCTTCGCCGAGGACTCGCTGCGCGACCTCGTCGAGGCCGGCATCGACTGCATCGAGCACGCGACCGGGCTGACCGAGGATACGATCCCGCTCTTCGCCGAGCGCGGCGTCGCGATCGTCCCGACGCTGGTCAACCTCGCGACCTTCCCGCACCTGGCGGACGGCGGCGAGGCGAAGTTCCCCCGCTGGTCCGCCCATATGCGGGACCTGTACGAGCGGCGCTAC
>NZ_JAAGLT010000135.1 GCF_010548275.1 Streptomyces sp. SID12488 | reverse complement strand
GGTCCTCGGCGACGCCCTGGGTGGAGGTCGCCACGAAGCGCGTGATGCCCTGCTCGGCCATCACCGCCAGGGTGGCGCGCGCGGCGTCGGTCATGAAGTGCGGCGGGCTGACGGGCCTGGCCCACGGGTTGTCCGACGCGCGGGCGTTGTTCAGCACGCTGATGACGGCCTCGGCGCCTTCCGCCGCCCGGCGGATGTCGTCGATGCCGGCCGGCGTGCCCGCGACCAGCTCGACGCCAGCGGGTGCGTCGAGCGCGGCAGGGTCACGGACCAGGGCGCGGACCCGGTGCCCGCGGGCGGCGGCGTTGGACAGGACGTGGATGCCGGTGCGGCCGCTGCCGCCCAGCACGAGCAGGGTGCTCATGGGTGGTTCTCCTGTGGTGTCGTGAGAGTTACTGTCGGTGCGGTAACGGTCGGATCGGTAGGTAGG
>NZ_JAAGLT010000134.1 GCF_010548275.1 Streptomyces sp. SID12488 | reverse complement strand
CGTCTCGTGCTCGACGAGCCGCAGCTTCTGGGTGTCCTTGTCCGTGTCGCTGAACAGACGCTTGCCCGCGCCGAGCAGGAGCGGGAAAACAAGCAGGTGGTATCGGTCGATCAGACCGGCGTCCGAGAGACCCCGGTTGAGGGCGGCGCTGCCGTGCACGATGACCGGCCCGCCCTCGGTCTTTTTCAGTTCGGCGACCTCGTCGAGCGACCGCAGGATCGTCGTGGGGCCCCAGTCCGACACCAGGTCGTCCTCGGTGAGAGTGGTGGAGACGACGTATTTCGGCATCACCTTGTAGTCGGCGAAATCGTCCATGCCCGGCCAGACCGCACTGAACGCCTGATAGCTGGCCCGGCGCAACAGCATCGCGGTGGCTTCCTGCTGTTCCCGGCC
>NZ_JAAGLT010000133.1 GCF_010548275.1 Streptomyces sp. SID12488 | reverse complement strand
GAAATACCCAGGGGTTGGGCTTGCACTGGATTCCGTTGATGTCCAGGGACTTCGTCTGCTGCTGCATGATCGGGGCGAGCGCGCCCGGTGTCTGGCAGCTCACGTGCCCGTGGCCGAGCCGGTGGCCGACCTCGTGGTTGATCAGCATCTGGCGGTAGGCGAACATCTGGTCCGGGCCATAGGTCACCGAGCCCTGCGCCCAGCGGTACGCGTTGATCATCACGCGGTTGGTGGACGCGGAGTGGCAGGAGACGTTGTCGACCGTGGTGTCCAGCCCGGACTTGGCGCACCAGACGCCGGTGGTGCCGGGGCTGGCGAGGGTGATCACGAAATCGGCTTCGCCGCCCGGCACCCGCTCGAAGGTCTTCGAACCGCCGTGGCCCCAGCTGCGGTCGTCGTTCAGGGTGCGGTGCACGGCCTCCGCGAAGAGCTG
>NZ_JAAGLT010000132.1 GCF_010548275.1 Streptomyces sp. SID12488 | reverse complement strand
GCTGGCGGTCGCGCCGCTCGCTGGACGAGGAGCTCGCGGCGCAGGGCGTCGTCGGCATCAGCGACGTGGACACCCGCGCCCTCACGCGGCACCTGCGCGAGCGGGGCGTCATGCGCGCCGGCATCTTCTCGGGCGACGCGCTCGTGCGTCCCGAGGGTGAGCGGCCCCCGGTCGACGAGCTGGTCGACGAGGTGCTGACGGCCCCCGCGATGACGGGCGCCGACCTGGCCGGCGAGGTCAGCGTCGACGCCGCGTACGTCGTGCCGGCCCTGGGCCTCGACGGCGCACCGCTCGACGAGCCGCGCGCACGCGTCGCGGCGGTCGACCTGGGCATCAAGGCCATGACGCCGCAGTGCATGGCCGAGCGCGGCGTCGAGGTGCACGTGCTGCCCGCGACGTCGACGATCGCGGACGTCGCCGAGGCCGAGCGCGACG
>NZ_JAAGLT010000131.1 GCF_010548275.1 Streptomyces sp. SID12488 | reverse complement strand
ACTTGGTGGCCTTGGTGAGGACTTCGGTCTGCTTGGTGCTCTCGCCGGAGCCGGCCGTCGAGGTCTCCAGGTTCATGATGGTGTTGCCGCCCTCCGCCGCGAAGGTGACGTTCTCCGGGGACCAGGCCGCTCCGGGGACGCCGGGGCCGCCGGAGTTGGAGCGCACGCTCCAGCCGTGGGCCCCTATCGCCGGGTCGGTGTGGGAGGTGTAGGTGAAGTCGTCGAAGAGGGTGGCTCCGGCCGGTCCCGGGTCGGTCGGGGTCGGGCTCGGGGTGGGCGTGGGGCCCGTCGGGGTCGGGGTGGGCGTCGGCGTCGGGTCCGGGACGTTCCCGCCGGGCGCGGTGCCCCAGACGGTCGCGGAGCCCAGCCGGGCGGTCACCTTCTCCCAGTCCCCGTAGGCCGTGCGGGATCCGTCGAAGGAGTAGTCGTCGGACT
>NZ_JAAGLT010000130.1 GCF_010548275.1 Streptomyces sp. SID12488 | reverse complement strand
GCCCGCCCCAATCTGCAACAGGGCGCGCTCCACGGCCAGGACGTGCGAGCCGTTGCGCTGATCGTTCATCGGAGTCAGCTTGAACTGGGTGTCCTCGCCCGGCAGGGCGTTGCGGAATCCCAGCTCGGGATCGGTGGCCCGGTACAGCAGGCAATACGCCCGGCGGTAGTGCGGGCCCGGGTAGACCTCACCCTGCTCGTGCTGCCACAGAGTCTGCGGATTCGCCGCTGGGATCCCCCGGAGCTTCGCTTCCTCAGCGAGCGCCCGTAGCCGCTCGCCGGCCTGCTCAAGCGTCAGCCCGTGAGCCTCACGCTGCTCCCGCAGACGCTCGGGCCTCCACCCCAGGTGCTTCCCCACGCCGCTTTCCTCCGAAGTCGCCATGGTCCCGGACCTTATGGCCGGAGACCGAAATCCCGTGTGTACGCGGATGTTGAAAAC
>NZ_JAAGLT010000012.1 GCF_010548275.1 Streptomyces sp. SID12488 | reverse complement strand
CGTTCTCACCGTCGACCTCGACCACCGCGTCCCGCGGCGCCCGCAGCGCGGTGTGCAGCACCGCACGGTCCTCGGTGATGTTGATCCGGTCACCGCGGAACATGGCGTCCCGCAGCCCGAACACATCGGTGGCGGTGGCGAGTTCCTGGAGGAAGGCGAGGGTCTCGTCCGTGATCAGGTGCTTGGAGTAGTCGATGTGCAGGTCGCCCACCCGCACGACGTACCGCTCCGCGCGTCCCGGATCGGCGGCGAACAGTTCACGCAGCTGCGGATGGAGGAGCGCGTCGGCGCGGTGGTCCTCCAGCGCGGTCCACTCGGGGCGCCGGGTGAGCCTGGGGGAGTCAGACATGACTGGGGGTCTCCTTGGTGCTGTCGCCCCGCAGAGCGATGGCGTACATCTCGTCGGCGTCGAGGCGCCGCAGTTCCTCGGCGATGAGTTCGGACGTGGGCCGCACCTTCAGCGCGAGCGTGCGCGAGGGCTGGCCCGGCAGGGTGAGCGTGGCGAGCGGGCCCTCGGGGCGGTCGATGACGATCTCGCCCCTGTCGGTGCCGAGGCGGACGGCCGTGACGACCGGGCCCGCGGTGACGACGCGGTCCACCTTCACCGACAGGCGGGCGCCGAGCCAGCGGGCCAGCAGTTCGGCGCTCGGGTTCTCGGCCTCGCTCTCGACGGCCGCCGAGATGATCTTCGTGCGGGCCTGGTCGAGGGCCGCGGCCAGCATCGAGCGCCACGGGGTGAGACGCGTCCACGCCAGGTCGGTGTCGCCGGGCGCGTACGAGCGGACCCGGGCCTCCAGTGCGACGAGCGGCTGCTCCACCGCGTACATGTCGGTGATCCGGCGCTGGGCCAGCGCGCCCAGGGGGTCCTTGGCGGGCACCTCGGGGGCGTTCACCGGCCACCAGACGACGACCGGCGCGTCCGGCAGCAGCAGCGGCAGGACGACGGAGTCGGCGTGGTCGGACACCTCGCCGTACGTCCGCAGGATGACCGTCTCGCCGGTGCCGGCGTCGGCGCCCACCCGCACTTCGGCGTTGAGGTGGGACTTGGTGCGGTCGCGCGGGCTGCGGGCGTGCCGCTTGATGACGACCAAGGTGCGCGCGGGGTGCTCGTGCGAGGCATCCTCGGCCGCCTTGATCGAGTCGTAGGCGTTCTCCTCGTCCGTGACGATCACCATCGTCAGGACCATGCCCACGGCAGGGGTGCCGATGGCGCGCCGCCCCTTCACCAGTGCTTTGTTGATCTTGCTTGCCGTGGTGTCGGTGAGGTCGATTTTCATGGCCTGCGCCAGCTCCGTCCGTCTCGTGCGAGCATCTCGTCGGCTTCCTCCGGGCCCCAACTGCCCGAGGAGTACTGCGCGGGCCTGCCGTGCGTGCCCCAGTACTCCTCGATCGGGTCGAGGATCTTCCAGGACTCTTCCACTTCCTGGTGACGGGGGAACAAATTGGCGTCGCCGAGCAGGACATCCAGGATGAGCCGTTCGTACGCCTCCGGGCTGGACTCCGTGAAGGACTCGCCGTAGGCGAAGTCCATCGTGACGTCCCTGATCTCCATCGAGGTACCCGGGACCTTGGAACCGAAGCGCACGGTCATGCCCTCGTCGGGCTGGACGCGGATGACGATCGCGTTCGCGCCGAGTTCCTCGGTGGCCGTCGAGTCGAACGGGGAGTGCGGGGCGCGCTGGAAGACGACCGCGATCTCCGTGACGCGCCGCCCCAGCCGCTTGCCGGTCCGCAGATAGAAGGGGACGCCCGCCCAGCGGCGGTTGTCGACCTCCAGCTTGACGGCCGCGTACGTGTCGGTGCTGGACTGCGGGTCGATGCCGTCCTCTTCGAGGTAGCCGGACACCTGCTCGCCGCCCTGCCAGCCCGCCGCGTACTGCCCGCGAACGGTGTGCTCGCCCAGGTTCTCGGGCAGCTTCACCGACTTCAGGACCTTGAGCTTCTCGGTCAGCAGCGACTCGGCGTCGAAGGCGATCGGCTCCTCCATGGCCGTCAGGGCCATCAGCTGGAGAAGGTGGTTCTGGATCACGTCGCGCGCCGACCCGATGCCGTCGTAGTAGCCGGCCCGGCCGCCGATGCCGATGTCCTCGGCCATCGTGATCTGGACGTGGTCGACATACGACCGGTTCCAGATGGGTTCGTACATCTGGTTGGCGAAGCGGAGCGCCAGGATGTTCTGGACGGTCTCCTTGCCGAGGTAGTGGTCGATCCGGAAGACCTGCTCCGGGTCGAACACGTCGTGCAGGACCCGGTTCAGCTCACGCGCGCTCTTCAGGTTGTGCCCGAACGGCTTCTCGATCACCCCGCGCCGCCAGGAACCCTCCGGCGCGTTCGCCAGCCCGTGCTTCTTCAGCTGCTGGACGACCTTGGGGAAGAACTTCGGCGGTACGGAGAGGTAGAAGGCGTAGTTGCCACTCGTACCCCGGGACGCGTCAAGTTCCTCGACGGCCGCGCGCAGCTGCTTGAACGCCGCGTCGTCGTCGAAGTCGCCGGGGATGAACCGCATGCCCTCGGCGAGCTGCTGCCAGACCTCCTCGCGGAACTCCGTACGGGCGTGGTCGCGCACCGAGTCGTGGACGATCTGTGCGAAGTCCTCGTCCTCCCAGTCCCGGCGGGCGAAGCCGACGAGCGAGAAGCCGGGCGGGAGCAGACCCCGGTTGGCCAGGTCGTAGACGGCCGGCATGAGCTTCTTGCGGGACAGGTCACCGGTCACCCCGAAGATGACCAGCCCGGACGGGCCCGCGATCAGGGGGAGCCGGCGGTCGCCGGGGTCGCGCAGCGGGTTGTCCCAGTCGTCCTCGGCGGTAGCCGCCGCCGGCTCCAGCAGGGTCGGTTCGTCGCTCATTCCCCGTCAACTCCCTTGCTGCCTACGCTGTCCAGCGACTTCGTGACGGCGGTCAGCAGGTCGTCCCAGGCGACCGCGAACTTCGCGACGCCCTCGTCCTCCAGCAGCTTCACGACCTCGTCGTACGAGATCCCGAGCCCTTCGACGGCCGCGAGATCGGCGCGGGCCTGGGCGTAGCCGCCGCTCACCGCGTCGCCGTGGATGTCGCCGTGGTCGGCGGTCGCGTTGAGCGTGGCCTCCGGCATCGTGTTGACGGTGCCGGGCGCGACCAGCTCGTCGACGTAGAGCGTGTCCTTGTACGCGGGGTCCTTGACGCCGGTCGAGGCCCACAGCGGGCGCTGCTTGTTGGCGTGGGCGCCGCCGAGGGCGGTCCAGCGCTCGCCGTCGAAGACCTCTTCGTACGCCTCGTAGGCCAGCCGCGCGTTGGCCAGCGCCGCCCTGCCCTTGAGGGCGAGGGCCTCGTCCGTGCCCAGCAGGGTCAGGCGCTTGTCGATCTCGGAGTCGACGCGGGAGACGAAGAAGGAGGCGACGGAGTGGATGGTCGCCAGGTCGATGCCCGCGGCCTGCGCCTTCTCCAGGCCGGCCAGATAGGCGGCCATGACCTCGCGGTAGCGCTCCAGGGAGAAGATCAGCGTGACGTTGACGCTGATCCCGAGGCCGATGACCTCGGTGATCGCGGGCAGGCCCGCCTTGGTCGCCGGGATCTTGATCATCACGTTGGGCCGTTCGACCAGCCAGGCCAGCTGCTTGGCCTCGGCGATCGTCGCCGCGGTCTCGTGGGCGAGCCGCGGGTCGACCTCGATCGAGACCCGGCCGTCCCGGCCGCCCGTGGCGTCGTACACCGGGCGCAGGATGTCGGCGGCGGCCCGTACGTCGGCGGTGGTCATCATGCGTACGGCCTCGTCGACCGTGACGCCGCGCACAGCCAGGTCGGCGAGCTGCTCCTCGTACCCCTCACCGGAGCCGATGGCGGCCTGGAAGATCGACGGGTTGGTGGTCACGCCGACCACATGCCTGGTGTCGATGAGTTCGGCGAGGTTGCCGGAGGCGATGCGCCCCCGGGAGAGGTCGTCCAGCCAGATCGAGACGCCCTCGTCGGAGAGGCGCTTGAGTGTTCCCGCGGTGGGGGTTGCTTCGGTGGTCACTGTGGTCATCTTCCTTCTGGCGTGCGGATCAATCACGGGCGGCGGCGAGACCGGTAGTTGAACTGAGCACAGCCCGCGCCACTCGGGCGACGTTCTCGGCGGTGAAGCCGTACTCGGCGAAGAGGGTCCCCGCGTCGGCGGAGGCGCCGAAGTGTTCGAGGGAGACGATGCGTCCTGCGTCACCGACGTAGCGGTACCAGGTCAGACCGATGCCCGCCTCGACCGCCACGCGCGCCTTCACGGACGGCGGAAGGACACTCGCGCGGTACTCGGCAGACTGCTCCTCGAACCACTCGACCGACGGCATCGACACCACTCGCGTACCCACACCCTCGGCCTCCAGCGCCTCGCGCGCGGCGACGGCGAGCTGGACCTCGGAGCCGGTGGCGATCAGGACGACGTCCGGGGTGCCGGTGGAGGCGTCCCGCAGGACGTAACCGCCCTTCGCGGCATCCTCGTTCCTGGCGTACGTCGGTACACCCTGCCGGGTGAGCGCCAGGCCGTGCGGGGCCGGATTCGTGGCGTGCCGCTTGAGGATCTCGGCCCAGGCGACGGCCGTCTCGTTGGCGTCGGCCGGGCGGACGATGCTCAGGCCCGGGATGGCGCGCAGGGAGGCCAGGTGTTCGACCGGCTGGTGCGTCGGGCCGTCCTCGCCGAGGCCGATGGAGTCGTGCGTCCAGACGTACGTCACGGGCAGCTGCATCAGCGCCGCCAGACGTACGGCGTTGCGCATGTAGTCGGAGAAGACGAGGAAGGTGCCGCCGTAGATACGGGTGTTGCCGTGCAGCGCGATGCCGTTCATCTCGGCGGCCATCGAGTGCTCGCGGATGCCGAAGTGGACGGTACGGCCGTACGGGTCGGCCTCCGGGAGCGGGTTGCCCTCGGGGAGGAAGGAGGACGTCTTGTCGATGGTCGTGTTGTTCGAGCCGGCCAGGTCGGCGGAACCGCCCCACAGCTCGGGCAGGACCGGGCCCAGGGCCTGCAGCACTTTGCCGGAGGCCGCACGGGTGGCGACGGACGCGCCCTCCTCGAACACCGGCAGGACGTCCTCCCAGCCATCGGGGAGCTGACCTGCCACGACCCGGTCGAACAGCTTCGCCCGCTCGGGCTGCGCACCGCGCCACTCGGTGAGCTGCTTGTCCCAGGCGGCGTGCGCCTCGGCGCCCCGGTCGAGAGCCTGGCGGGCATGGGCGAGGACTTCGCCCGCGACCTCGAATGTCTGCTCCGGGTCGAAGCCGAGGACACGCTTGGTGGCCGCGATCTCCTCGGCGCCGAGGGCCGAGCCATGGGCCGCCTCGGTGTTCTGGGCGTTCGGGGCGGGCCAGGCGATGATCGTGCGCATCGCGATGATCGAGGGGCGCGCGGTCTCGGCCTGCGCCTCCTTGAGCGCCGTGTACAGCGCGTGGACGTCGATGTCGCCGCCGAGTTCGGGCTCGATCCGCTGCACGTGCCAGCCGTACGCCTCGTAGCGCTTCAGCACGTCCTCGGAGAACGCCGTCGCCGTGTCGCCCTCGATGGAGATGTGGTTGTCGTCGTAGACGAAGACGAGGTTGCCGAGCTTCTGGTGACCGGCCAGCGAGGAAGCCTCGGCGGAGATGCCCTCCTCCAGGTCGCCGTCGGAGACGATCGCCCACACCGTGTGGTCGAAGGGCGACTCGCCCTCGGGTGCCTCGGGGTCGAAGAGGCCGCGCTCGTAACGGGCGGCCATCGCCATGCCGACCGCGTTGGCGACGCCCTGGCCGAGCGGGCCGGTGGTGGTCTCGACGCCGGCCGTGTGGCCGTACTCGGGGTGTCCCGGCGTCTTCGAACCGTGCGTCCGGAACGCCTTGAGGTCGTCCAGCTCCAGCTCGTACCCGGACAGGAACAGCTGGGTGTAGAGGGTCAGCGAGGTGTGTCCGGGGGAGAGGACGAAGCGGTCACGGCCGGTCCACTCAGGGTCCGCGGGGTCGTGTCGCATCACCTTCTGAAAGATCGTGTACGCGGCGGGGGCCAGACTCATCGCGGTGCCGGGGTGGCCGTTGCCGACCTTCTGCACGGCATCGGCCGCGAGTACACGGGCCGTGTCAACGGCACGCTGGTCGAGATCGGTCCACTGGAGGCTGTCGGATGTCTGCGTACTCATCTTCAAGAAGTCCTCGATAGAGGGGGGTGAACTGCTCGGGCGTGTTCAAACTTAAAAGTCTGACTTTTAAGGGGCCAGGTGCCTGTGTGTCACCCTTTGGTGAAAGTGGGACAGGGGCAGTGGGGCCCGGACGGCAAGAGAAGGACATGGCGGACAGAACCATCCAAGACGGCCAGGACGGAAACGGCATCAGGACGTTTCCCTTCCCGGTCGATCTGAGCGTCCTGGGCGTGGGTATGCAGGTCGGGCCGATGTCACCCGACCGCACCTGGCACGACGACGCCCCGCTCGAACGCGTCCACCGCATCGACTTCCACATCGTGATGCTGTTCGACGGGGGCCCGGTCACCCACATGGTCGACTTCGCCGAACACGAGGCGACAGCGGGCGACCTGCTGTGGATCCGCCCGGGTCAGGTGCACCGCTTCTCCCGCGCCACCGAGTACCGCGGCACCGTCCTCACCATGCAGCCCGGTTTCCTGCCCCGGACCACGGTCGAGGCGACCGGCCTGTACCGCTACGACCTGCCTCCGCTGCTGCGCCCGGACGCGCGCCAACTCGCCGGTCTGCGCGCGGCCCTGGACCAGCTGGGCCGCGAGTACGAGGACACGGCCACCCTCCCGATCGGCCTGCACACCTCGGTACTGCGCCACTCCCTCGCCGCGTTCCTGCTGCGGCTGTCCCACCTCGCGACGAGTTCGGCGGAAGCGGCGGGGGGCCGGACCGACACCACGTTCACCCTTTTCCGGGACGCGGTGGAGAAGGGCTTCGCCACCAACCACAGCGTCAGCGCGTACGCCGACGCCCTCGGCTACTCCCGCCGCACCCTCGTCCGCGCGGTGCGCGCGGCGACCGGTGAGACGCCCAAGGGCTTCATCGACAAGCGGGTGATCCTGGAGGCCAAGCGGCTGCTGGCGCACACCTCTCTGCCGATCGGGCGAGTTGGCGTGGCCGTCGGCTTTCCCGACGCGGCGAACTTCTCCAAGTTCTTCCAACTGCACACGGGGGCAACGCCGGTGACGTTCCGGGCTGAGCTGAGCTGAGCCGAGCCGAGCCGAGACGTCCGGAGGGGCGGGCCGTCCGGGCCCGCCCCTCCGTCAACGCCCTACAACACCCCTGTCAGTGGCCGAAGTTGAACCAGTTCACGTTCACGAAGTCCTGTGCCTGGCCGCTGGTGAAGGTCAGGTAGACGTCATGGGTGCCGGTGACGGAGCTGATGTTCGCCGGCACCGTCCGCCAGCTCTGCCAGCCGCCCGTGCTGCCGATCGAGAAGCTGCCGATCGGTGTGCTCGTACGGCTGTCGAGGCGCACCTCGACCAGTCCACTCACGCCGGAGCCGGCCCCGCTCGCGACCCTGCCGACGAACTGGGTGGCGGCCGTGGAGCCGAAGTTGACGTTCTGGTAGAGCGCCCAGTCGCCGTTGGCGAGCGAGCCGATGTTCTGGCCGCCGCCGGTGTCGGTGGTGGTCTCCGTGCTGGTGCCCGACTGGCTGTTGTAGGACTCGGCCTGGACGGCGCTGTAGGCGTCCCGGCTTCCGGTCGGCGGGGGCGTGGTCGTACCGCTGCCGGTGGTCGACTGGAGCACCTGCACGTAGTCGACGACCATCGGGCGCCCCGAGACCGTGTTCGCGTCCGGGCCGCCGCCGAACGCCGCCGGGAAGGCGCCGCCCATCGCCACGTTCAGGATGATGAAGAAGCCGTGGTTCGTGGCGTTGGCCCACGTCGTCGCGTCGACCTGGTTCGCGGTCACCGTGTGGTAGTTGGTGCCGTCGACGTAGAAGCGGATCGCCTCCGGGCTCACCGAGCGGTCCCACTCCATGCGGTAGGTGTGGAAACCGGCCTGACAGGTGGTGCCGGTACAGCTGGTCGTGCCGCCGATGCCGGTCGTCTCGTTGCAGGCACCGCCCGGACTGGTGCCGCAGTGCAGGGTGCCCCAGATGGTGTTGAGGCCCTGGGTGTTCTCCATGATGTCGATCTCGCCGACGCTCGGCCAGTTCTGGTAGTTGCCCCGGTAGGGCGCCCCGAGCATCCAGAACGCGGGCCAGTAGCCGAGGGCGGACGCTCCGGTCACGTTCGGCACCTGGAGGCGGGCCTGGACGGCCAGTTTGCCGCCGGCCGGGGGCTGGAAGTCGGTGCGGTTGGTCTCGATGCGGCCCGAGGTCCAGTTGCCGGCGGAGTTGCGCACCGGAGTGATGCGGAGGTTGCCGCTGCCGTCGAGTGAGACGTTGCTCGTGCTGTTCGTCATGGTCTCGATCTCACCGGTGCCCCAGTTCGCGGGGCCACCGGGATACGAAGTCCCGGTCGCGTACTGCCAGTTGGTGGTGGAGACGCCGGTCCCGGCGGTGCCGTTGAAGTCGTCGAGGAAGACCTGCGTCCAGCCGGTCGGCGGCGTCGGCGCGTCCGCCTGGGCCACCGTCACGGCGGCAGCCGCGAGGCTGAGGACGGCGCCGACGGCGACGAGCACGCGACGGAGGGGGCCGCGTCCGACTGGTGGGCCTGAAGTGAGCGAAGTGCCTGAAGTGTCCCTCATGGGTGCCTCTTCGGGTACGGGGTGGTGGGGATGCGGGGTGCCTTCGAGTGCGCTTGAGAGCGCTCTCAGGGTGGGCCCAATGTGCTCCCGGTGACTCCGGCCGTCAAGAGGTGAAACTCAGAATTTCCTTCCGTCACAGGTGAGTTCACCCGATGAAGACATGAATGTGCTATGTCCTATCGGTCGGACAGGCCCTACAGGGCGCTGCCCGCCTTCCAGTCCGCCCAGGACAGATTCCATCCGTTGAGCCCGTTCGCCGGATCGACCGTCTCCTCGCCCGAGTTCTCGACGATCACCACGTCCAGCGGCCGACACGGCCCCGAGCATGGCGAGGATCCCGCGCTGGGACCACTTCGGCGACTGCTGCCCGTCCTGCTCGTCCTGCCCGGATGGGTTCGATATGTGTGGGACGCCCACGGCACGCCTTTGTCAGCGACCCGAGAATGAACTCCCAGGCTTGCAGCTCGTGATCATCACTGGCGGTGATGGGCCCGGCCGCGTCCAGAACTCACGCGATGAGCGTGAGTTCAGGGGTCGCTGACTGGACCCCGCAGACCCACGCCATCCACCCACGGTGGGCGATGTTGTGGGACGAGTTATGGTCCGCGTGATGAACGAATCCACAGGACCGGCAGGCGAACCGGGCTTGTGAGGGGCGGTTGCCGCGTGCGATGTGATGACATTGGGAGCATTCCTGGCTGGTGTACGCCGGATCGGCGTACACCAGCGGCACCCCGGCCTTCTTCGCCTTGTAGGCGATGAAGGCGCCGAGTTGCGCGAAGGTCCAGGAGTGGAGCGTGGTGCGTTGGGACTTTCTCAGCCGGGCCCGCTCGCGAATGCCCTTGAGGTCTTCCAGGGCTACTCCGCGACCGGTGCGTTGAGCCTCCGCCACGATCCGTTTCGAAATCTTGTGGTTGATGTCCTTGTTCCGGCGGGCCTCTTTGCCCGCGTACTTCCTTGCCCGCCGCTTGGCCGACTTGGTCTGCTTCTGCTGCAGCTTGCGTCGCAGTTTGCGGTCGTTTTCCCGTTTCCGGTTGATCCGGCGCCCGCAGTGGCGTTCACCGTCACTGGTGGCTGCGATGTTCACGATGCCGAGGTCCACGCCGAGGAAGGCGACCGGGTGCGCGTTCAGCGCGGCTTCGGGGATCTCGCAGGTGGCGATCAAGTACCACTTCCCGCCTTGGTGCAGCAGGTCGGATTCGCCCTGGCGGTGCCGGGCCAGGACCTCCAGCTGTTCGGCTTGTCCGGTGAAGGCGAGGTTTTTCATCCGGCCCACCGTGGTCCAGATCGACACGGTGCGGGCCTCGTGCTGCCAGGACAGGCCCGCTCAGTGCCGTTCCGGCCGCCAGCCCAGCGCCCGTGAGATGCCCCGTGCCGCCAGCCGCACGGCGGGCACCAGCGCCGGTACCTGGGCGTCCGCCTGGGGCACCACGACAGACACCGCGGCGATCACCGCACCGCCCGGGCCGTGTACCGGAGCCGCCACCGACAGGGCGTCGTCGGTGACCTGACGGCTGCTCACCGCCACGCCTGTGCGCCGGACTTCGGCCAGGACACGGCGCAACCGGGCCGGGTCGGTGATCGTGTGTGGGGTGAAGGCGGCCAACGGGCCCTCGCAGTAATGCTGTTGGAGTACCGGATCGCCGTGGGCGAGCAGGGCGAGGCCGACGCCCGTGGCGTGCAGTGGCCAGCGGGCGCCGACCCGGATGTGCACCCCGACCGCCGAACGGCCCGACAGCCACTCGATGTAGACGACCTCGCCGCCGTCCCGTACCGCCAACTGCACGTTCTCGTGCGTCGCTTCGTACAGGTCCTCCAGATACGGCAGCGCGATCTGCCGCAGCGCCAGCCCGCGCGGGGCGAGCGCCGCGACCTCCCACAGCCTGAGGCCCACGTGGTAGACGCCGTCGTCGTCCCGCTCCAGGGCGCCCCAGAGGGTGAGGGCGCCCACGAGGCGGTGTGTGGTGGTGAGGGTCAGCCCGGCCCGTCGGCTGATTTCCGTGAGAGAGAGCGCCGGGTGCTCGTGGTCGAAGGCGCTGAGCACGGACAGCAGCCGGTCGGGCGCGGAGCGGGTGGTCATGGGCGGGCAGCTCCCCGGGGTGTGGACGTCATGTCCTTGTGTACGTCCCTGTATACCGAGGAGCGGTACGGCATCCGGGTGCGGTCGGCGCCCGTGTCCGTGACGGGAGTGCGGGAGTTCACGGGCGGATTCCCTCGGGGGCTGGGGTTTCCCGGGGGAGGGCGGGGGAGCCGAGCGTGTCGGTGTGGGTCTCGGGCATCCGCCACACGCCGATGTCGTGGGGGACGTCACCGGTTGGGGACCGTACCGGCGCCAGAGTGAAGCTAGGCACCAATCAAGCGACAGTCAAGAATGTGCCCAACATTGGTTGGGTCGGTATCGGCTGGGCCCGTATCAGCTGAGCCCGTCCTCCGTGAGTCGCTGGAGCAGGGTGTGCAGCGATTCCCGTTCGGCCGCGTCGAGCGGGCCGAGCAGTTCGTTGGTCACGCGCTGGCCGGCCTCGTCGGTGTCGCGGAGGAAGGCGCGGCCGTTCGCGGTCAGGGCGACGAGCCGGCTGCGGCGGTCGTCGGGGGACGGGCGGCGTTCGGCGAAGCCCAGCTTCTCCAGGTCGTCGACCAGGCCGACGATCGCGCTCGGGTCGTATCCGAGCGAGGTGCTCAGCTCGCGCTGGAGCGCGCCTGTGGAAGTGGCCAGGAAGCGGAGCACCGCGTAGTGGCGCAGCCGCAGTCCCGACTCCTGGAGGAAGGTGTTGAACAACTGGCCGGAGCGCAGGCCCAGCCGGTACAGCAGGTAGCCGGTGTCCGCGTGCAGGCCGCGCATCCAGGGCTCGCGCGCGTCGATCGGGGCGGGATTCTGGACGTCCTGCTGGCGGGCGATGGCGGGCTCCCTCGTCGAGGCCCCGGGCGGGGCGGTTCCATGTGCTGATTCCAGCATGGCGCACGCATCTGATGGCAACAACTATTGACGTCAACAATTATTGCTCTTAGCTTCGATCTAGCGGCAATCGTCATGCGAGCCGCTGTCTCGTGAGCCGTTGCCCTGTGAGTCGTCGTCTTGTGAAGGGACCCCCCTCGTGCCCAGCATCGATCTGACCGGCAAGGTCGCCGTAGTCACCGGCAGTGGCCGTGGCCTCGGCCTCGCCTACGCGCACGCTCTGGCCGCCGCCGGCGCCTCCGTCGTCGTCAACGACATCGACGAGACCGTGGCCGAGCAGGCCGTGAAGTCCATCACCGCGGCCGGCGGCACGGCCGTGGCCGAGGTGGTCCCGGTCGGCACGACGGAGGCCGCCGAGCGGCTCGTGAACCGCGCGGTCGAGGAGTTCGGTCGGCTCGACATCCTGGTCACCAACGCGGGCATCCTCCGCGACAAGGTGCTGTGGAAGATGACCGACGACGACTTCGACGCGGTGATCACCACCCACCTCAAGGGCACCTTCACCTGCGCCCGCGCCGCCGCCGTACGCATGCGCGAGCAGGGCGAGGGCGGCACACTGATCCTGGTCGGCTCCCCGGCCGGCCAGCGCGGCAACTTCGGGCAGACGAACTACGCCGCCGCCAAGGCCGGCATCGCCGCCTTCGCCCGCACCTGGTCGATGGAGCTGGGCCGGGCGAACATCACCGTCAACGCGATCGTGCCGGTGGCCGCCACGGCCATGACCGAGACGATCCCCGCCTTCGCCCCGTACGTCGAGGCGCTGAAGAACGGCGAGCCGTTCCCGGCCTTCCTGCGCAAGGGCGAGGGCTTCGGCACTCCCGAGGACTGCGCCGGCCTCGTCCCCTTCCTCGCCTCCGAGGCCGCCCGGGGCGTCACCGGCCAGGCCATCGGCATCGGCGGCGACAAGGTGGCACTCTGGTCGCATCCGCAGGAGATCAGGGCCGCGTACGCCGACGGCGGCTGGACCCCCGAGGCCCTGGCCGACGCCTGGTCCACCTCGGTCGGCGCCGAGCTCCAGTCGGTGGGCATCCCCGCCCCCAAGTTCCCGGAGGCGTAACCATGGCGCACCTCAACGTCGAGGAACTCGTCGCGATCGACGTCCACACCCACGCCGAGATCTCCTCCAAGGGCACCTCGTCCCTGGCCGACGACCTCCACGACGCCTCGTCGGCCTACTTCAAGGTCGAGGGCAAGCGGAAGCCGACCCTGGAGGAGACCGCCGCGTACTACCGCGAGCGGAAGATGGCCGCCGTCATCTTCACGGTGGACGCCGAGTCCGCGACCGGCACCGCGCCCGTCCCGAACGAGGAGGTCGCCGAGGCCGCCGCGGCCAACCCGGACGTGCTGATCCCCTTCGCCTCCATCGACCCCTTCCGGGGCCGGGCGGGCGTCAAGCAGGCCCGCCGCCTGGTCGAGGAGTACGGGGTCAGGGGCTTCAAGTTCCACCCCAGCATCCAGGGCTTCTTCCCCAACGACCGCTCGGTCGCCTACGAGCTGTACGAGGTGATCGAGGAGACCGGCACGATCGCGCTCTTCCACACAGGCCAGACCGGCATCGGCGCGGGAGTCCCCGGCGGCGGCGGGATCAGGCTCAAGTACAGCAACCCGCTGCACGTGGACGACGTGTCCGCGGACTTCCCGGAGATGAAGATCATCCTGGCGCACCCCTCCTTCCCCTGGCAGGACGAGGCGCTCGCCGTCGCCACGCACAAGCCGGGTGTGCACATCGACCTCTCCGGCTGGTCGCCGAAGTACTTCCCGCCGCAGCTGGTGCAGTACGCCAACACGCTGCTCAAGGACAAGGTTCTCTTCGGCTCGGACTACCCGGTGCTCACCCCCGACCGCTGGCTCGCCGACTTCGAGAAGCTGCCGATCAAGGACGAGGTCCGGCCGAAGATCCTCAAGGAGAACGCGGCCCGGCTCCTCGGGCTGACGAAGCCATGACTCCGTGACCCGTGACCGGTAACCCGTTACTCGTAACTCGTAGAGGGGCGCAACGATGCGCAACGAGGGACTGGGGTCTTGGCCCGCCCGCCGGGCCCGCAAGACCCCCCAACGCACCGCCCTGATCCACGGTGACACCACGATCAGCTACGCACGGCTGTACGAGCGCACCACGCGGCTCGCGCACGCCCTGCGTGACCGGGGTGTGCGCCGCGGCGACCGGATCGCCTATCTCGGCCCGAACCACCCCTCCTACCTGGAGACCCTGTTCGCGGCGGGCACGCTCGGCGCGGTCTTCGTACCGCTCAACACCCGCCTCGCCGGCCCGGAGATCGCCTACCAGCTCGCCGACTCCGGCACCAAGGCCCTCGTCTACGGACCCTCGCACGCCGGTCTCGTCGCCGGACTGCCCGGCAACTCGGACGTGCGGACGTTCGTCGAGGTCGGCGCCGAGTACGAGGAGGCGCTCGCCGGTGCCTCCACCGAACCGATCGACGCGCCGGTCACCGCCGACGACACCTGCATCATCATGTACACCTCGGGTACGACGGGCCGCCCCAAGGGCGCGATGCTCACGCACGGCAACCTGACCTGGAACGCCGTCAACGTGCTCGTCGACCAGGACGTCATCACCGACGAACGCGCCCTGGTCTCCGCCCCGTTGTTCCACACGGCCGGGCTGAACATGCTCACCCTGCCCGTGCTGCTCAAGGGCGGTGCCTGCGTCCTGGTCGAGTCCTTCGCGGCGGACGAGACCTTCGACCTGATCGAACAGCACCGGATCACCTTCATGTTCGGGGTGCCGACCATGTTCGACCAGGTGGCCAGACACCCGCGCTGGGCCGACGCCGACCTGTCGTCGCTGCGCATGCTCTCCTGCGGCGGCTCACCGGTGCCGACCCCGCTCATCGCCAGGTTCCAGGAGCGCGGACTCACCTTCCTCCAGGGCTACGGCATGACCGAGGCCTCGCCCGGCACCCTCTTCCTGGACGCCGAGCACGCGGTCAGCAAGGCCGGCTCGGCAGGCGTACCGCACTTCTTCAGCGACGTACGGGTGGTACGGCCGGACCTGACTCCCGCCGAGGTCGGCGAGCCCGGCGAGATCGTCGTTCGCGGGCCGCACGTCATGCCCGGCTACTGGGGCCTGCCCGAGGAGACGGCCGCCTCCTTCACCGACGGCTGGTTCCGCAGCGGGGACGCCGCCCGGATCGACGAGGACGGGTACGTCTTCGTCGTCGACCGCATCAAGGACATGATCATCTCGGGCGGGGAGAACATCTACCCCGCCGAGATCGAGGACCTCCTCCTGGCGCACCCCGACATCGTCGAGTGCGCGGTCATCGGCGTCGCCGACGAGAAGTGGGGCGAGGTGCCGCGCGCCGTCGTCGTGCCCCGCGAGGGTACGGACCTGGACGCGGA
This sequence comes from Streptomyces sp. SID12488, assembly GCF_010548275.1. Taxonomy (GTDB): domain Bacteria; phylum Actinomycetota; class Actinomycetes; order Streptomycetales; family Streptomycetaceae; genus Streptomyces. Next base: position 210,065 of record NZ_JAAGLT010000012.1, on the reverse strand, counting down.
CGAGGTGCTGGCCTCGCTGTCCGGGCGGCTCGCCAAGTACAAGATCCCGAAGTCGGTCGTCATCGCGGACGAACTCCCGCGCACCGCCTCCGGAAAGCTCCTCAAGGCCCGGGTGCGCAAGGCCTTCGGCGCGGGTTCGTAGCCCCCACCGGGCCCGCTCCGGCGCCCAACTGCTTTCTCTTCAACTCCCAGTTAAGGAACGCGACATGAGCATCACGGTCAACGGCATCGACGAACTCAAGAAGCTCGCCGGCAGCGACCTCGGCACCAGTGAGTGGATCGAGGTCACGCAGGAGCGCATCAACACCTTCGCCGACGCGACCGGCGACCACCAGTGGATCCACGTGGACCCGGAGAAGGCCGCCGCGGGCCCCTTCGGCGCCCCGATCGCCCACGGATACCTCACTCTCTCCCTCTTCATCCCGCTCTTCACCGAGTTGCTGGACGTCCAGGGCGTCACCACGAAGGTCAATTACGGCCTCAACAAGGTGCGTTTCCCCTCGCCCGTGAAGGTCGGCTCGAAGATCCGGCTGGTCGGCAGGCTGGCCGACGTCGAGGACGTGCCGGGCGGGGTGCAGATCACCGTCGACGGCACGATCGAGATCGAGGGCGCCCCGAAGCCGGCGGCGGTGCTGCAGAGCCTGTCCCGTTTCTACGCCTGATCCTCATCGTCGTCGTCCCTGCGTGCGGGCACGAGGTCGAGAAGGCGTTCAGAGGCATCCTGGGCGAGCGGTGTGAGCCGTTCGTGCACCGCCCGGAACGTCTTCTCGGCCTGTTCCGCCGGCCAGTCGTCCGGGAGATGCCCGACCGGTAGGCGCGGATCGCGGCGGATGATCCCCAGCCACTCGGCCTGCAGGACGAGGCGCAGGGAGAGTGAGTCGTCCGCCGCCGGCAGCTCGGCCTCCCAGGGCTGCCACCGCCGCGCGAACACCTTGTAGCGCGCGGCCAGTTCGGACAGTTCCCAGGTCTCCTCGATCATCGCGCCGATGTCCATGCCCATGTCGGCGTGCGCCCGGAACACCTTCACATGGGCGGACAGGCCGAGTTCCGTCACCAGGGCGGAGACGTCGACCTCGCCCGGCGCGATCCACAGGCCGTTGAACAGCGCCCCGAACCCGCTCCACGCCAACTGTGAGCGCAGATCGTGGCGTTGGCGCTGCCAGGACTCCGGGAGGGAGAAGCCGAGCAGGGTCCAGGTGCCGTCCCAGTGCCGGTTGACCGCACCGGTGTGCCAGACACGCCGCTCGCCGTCCGCCAGCACGGCCGCCGAACGCCCGGTCAGCCCGAAGTACATCCGGCGGCCCTCGCGTTGACGGCGCAGCAGACCGCGGCTCACCATCCGGGTCAGCGTCGAACGGGTCGCCTGCTCGCCGATACCCGCCCGCGCGAACACGTCGATGACACTGCCCGAGTAGACGCAGACGTCGCGCCCGAGCACCTGGTCGCCCAGGAACGTCAGCATCAGGGACTGGGGCCGCGGCGACTCCTCGGTGGTCACGCGGCTACGGTACGCCCCGGGCGATCAGTACGTCAGCCCGTGACCTGCTGATACGAGTACACGCTGGTCGCCAGTGCGCAGATGCCCGGCTGGACGACCTCGGCGCGCAGGGTGCCGGTGTTCGTGTCGTAGTCGACGCCCTCCGCCTCGTACGCCGTACCCGTGCAGGTGCTGCGCTGCGGGAGGGCGAACAGGCTCGTGACGTGGCCCGTGACCGCTTTGCCGTCCACCGCCCGTTCCAGGTCGACCTGGAGCAGCGGGCGGATCCGGGGGAACAGGGTGCCCGAATCGTCGTCCGAAGCGCACAGCAGCCGGGTCGCGGTGACGAAGTCGCAGCCCTGGATGTCCCGCACCGTCCTGTCCAGGGTGATCTGCCCGGCCTGCGCCAGTGCGCCGCCCGTGGCGGGGGTCGACGCGTTGAGGAGCGGGGCCGGGAACACCTGGAGGCGCGGCTGGTCGCCCCACTCGCCCGAGACCAGCCACTGGTTGTCGGGCGAGACGGTGGCGAAGGAGTTGTTCAGCTTCTCGCCCGGGTCGAGCTGGTGCACGTACTGGTAGCGCTGCCCGGCCGGGGTGGTGACCGCGAACATCTTGGACGTGGCCGTGTCCGAACCCTGATAGGCGTCGAACACGTACCCGTTCGCGATGTCCGGGTCACCGATGTGGCCCCAGCCGGCGATGCGCAGGTCCAGCGGGATGGAGGTGAGACCCCGGTACAGGAGCGTGCCGTCCGCGCGGGAGGCCAGCCCCTGACCGCTGCCCAGGGAGTCGACCTGGGCCGAGCCCGTCTCCGTCCACTGCGCGTCGGAGGCGGCGGACACTGCTCCACCGCCTCCGAGCACGAGCGCCCCCGACAGGACTGATAACGCGCTGAGGGACAGGAATTGACGCTTCATCAGTCAGCCACCTACGACGTCGACGAACACCGGGTTGGAATAGAACCACGTGTCGGCCCACGGGTCACCGTTTCCGGGCTCGTGAGTGATCGGCCCGTGCGGGTCGACCGAGGCACCGAGGTAACCGGCACCGTGCCGGTTGCCGTCGCTGCCCCGCAGCCGGACGTAGAACGACTCGTCGCCGGCGGTCAGCGGCACCCGCAGGGTGTACGTCCCCGTGCGTCCCGTCACGTCCTTCGACTTCACGACCTTCGTGTCCGGCGCCTGCCAGGTGTCCCGGTCGGCGACCCGGCCGCGCACCGCGCCCCGGATCACGTCGACGTGCGCCAACTCGGGCAGGATTCCCTGGGGGTTGAGACGGGAGGCGGTGGTCACGGTGATGTTCAGCGTGAGCTTCTCGCCCCTGCGGACCCGGAGCCGCCCGCCCAGCGTGACACCCCGGCCGAAGTCGCAGTCACGCGTCAGCCGTACGTCGAGCCCGTCCAGCAGGTGGCCGTGGTCCAGCCAGACCCGGCCCGCGCGCATACCCGCCATCACCGAACGGTAGCCGTAGCCGGTGACACCCACGTGGGTCCGGCTGAACTGGCCCGGCCAGAAGTCGCTGCCGGGCTGCGGTGAGTCGGTGTTGACCGGGTCGGGCAGCTTGCCGGTGTTGTCGAAGTTCTGCCCGGCCGGCCAGTCGCCGTTCTTCCAGGTGTCGAAGACGATCCGGTGCGCGTCGGAGTTCGTGGTGATCGAGAACAGGCTGCCTTCTGCCAGCATCGAGTCCCACAGCCCGCCGACCGTCGCGGTCGCCCAGTCGAAGCCGCCGTACGTCCGGTACCCGTCCGCCGGATAGCCCTGCCAGGACTGCGCCGAGGGCTTGTTCTCGTACTCGCCGCGGATCGAGGTGGCCCCGCGCCAGCCGGGGATGGCCGCGCCCTGCGCACCGGGCGCGCCCTCCATGCCGATCATGATCTCGGGGGCCGCGTCCCGCCAGTTGCGGATCTCGTGCGGGGAGTCGATGCCCAGGCGCATCGGGTGGTTGGCGAGGACCAGCACGTCGTCGACGTAACCGGTGCGGCGCTGCTCGGCCAGCCACTTGATGCCCTTGACGGCGTGGGCCTCGTTGCGGGCGGTGTCCGCGGCGCCGGCCGAGCCCTCGGTGTAGCCGAGGAGCTTGCCGTCGTAGGCGCTCTCGAACTTGGTGAGCAGGTCGACCTCGTGCTTGCAGGGCGGCGAGAACACCGTGCAGTGCTCGGCGCCCGGGATGTACCACTCCAGGCCCTGGAAGATCAGCTGACGCGGGTTCTCGGCCCGCGCCTTGAGGATCTCGGCGTGCTCCAGTGGAGCCCCGTACTGGGCGTGGCCGAAGTTGGAGTGCTCGGTGAAAACCATCCAGTCGAGGCCGAACTTCTCGCCCGCCGCCGCCAGTTGGGAGAACGTGTACTTGGCGTCGTGGCTGTACACGGTGTGGATGTGATGGTCGCCGACGAGGTAGGCGAGGCGCGGGTCGCTGCCGCCGAGCCGTCGCGGACCGGCCGCGGCGGAGGCGGGCGTCGCCAGTGACCCGGCGGCGAAGGCGGCGCCGAACAGGCCCGCCCGGTGCAGGAGTTGGCGCCGGGAGACACCCTGGGCATCGAGGCCGGCGGGGGAGACGGCGGGGTCCGCCCAGGCAGGCAGCTGCTGCTCTGTCATGGTCTGTGGGTCCCTTGGGATCTGGTGTGATCTGGAGAGGCGTGGAGTCCAGGAGGCTTGGCGGAGCCCGACGAGTGCGTCAGTGGTTGACGGTGTGTGTCAGTGGTTCATGAACGAGCTGACGGGCAGCGCCCGTTCGACGATCCGTACGTCGCCCAGGCGGCCGTGCAGGATCTGGTCGATCTTCCCCGCGTACTCGTAGCCGCCGAGCAGCCACGGCAGGCCGACCGAGGTGAGCCCGACCGCGGTGGCGTGCGGATTGCGGGCCACCGGGCAGCCCTGGACGTACAGCGTGGTGTGCCGGCCGTCATTGACCACGGCCACATGCCACCACACCTCCCGCGCGGTCTCGTCGCCCCAGTTGGTCGCGATGCCCTGCTGGTTGAGCGGCCGGACCGCCCACTGCGGGCCGGGTCCGTCGGAGAGCGACAACGTGGCCAGCGGCTCGTCCGGGTCGTCCGCGGTCTTGCCCGCGGCCCCGCCCGTGCCGGTACGGCTGACCAGTCCACCCCAGGCGTGGTGCGCGGGGTCCCAGTCGGCGGGCAGACGGTAGAACGCCTCGATGGTGTAACCGGCCTTGAAAGTAGCCGAGTTGAGAGGTGCTCCGTCGACCGTGCGCAGATACGCGCCCCTCAGCGGGGACTTGTAACCCTGGAACTCCAGACTGCCGTGGCCGGGCTGGTCCGGGTGGTGGTCGGACGACCAGGTGAGGGCGGCGGCGCCGACCGTGACGAGGGCCAGGTCGTTGCCACGGCCCGACTGGTCGCGGACCGTGCCCGTCACGGCCGCGCCGTCCCGCTGTCCGTCGAAGCGCCAGTAGGCGACGGTCCCGGGAACCAGCATCTTCCTCACTGGCCGGGCCGGTCGCGGCGCCACCGGCGCGAAGCCCGAGAACCGCTGCTCGAAGTCGATGTCCACGGAGAAGCGGTCCGCATCGCCGGACAGCTCCATCTCTTCGCGCTCCAGCTCGTTGAGTCCCTTGGCCGCCCGGCCCAGGATCCACGGCGAGACCGTCTCGACGTCGATGGTGTCGCGATCGAGGTCGAAGTGGTAGAGGCGGATCATCGCCGCACCACCGTAGTAACGGTTCTGATAGTTCGTCAGGTGCAGGTGAACGTCGTTCCCGGCCGCGTTCTTGCGGGTGGCGCGGGCGGCCGGCCAGTAGTGCCCGTTGAGCGTGAGGAAGATCTGGTCGTGGTTCTTGACCAGCTTGTCCCACAGCTGCTGCCCGTACGCGGAGAGCGTGTCGTCCTCGTAGACGAGTTCGTGCGTGGTGAGGACGACCGGCAGGGTCGGGTGCTGGGCGAGGACGCTCTCGGCCCAGGCGTAACCCTTGTCCGACAGGCGCCAGTCCAGGGCGAGCACGAGCCACTCGCGGTCTGCCGCCCTGAAGACGTGGAAGGTGTTGTAGCCGTCGGCCGAGGCGCCGCCGAAGGTCCGCTTGGACCGGAAGCGCTCGGGTCCGAAGACGTCCAGGTACGGGGTGGCCCCGCGCTGGTCGGTGGTGGACGAGCGGATGTCGTGGTTGCCCGCGAGGACGCTGTAGCCCACACCGCGCCGGTCGAGCAGCTCGAACGCCTTGCCCGCGGCGTCGACCTCGGCCTGTGCGCCGTTCTCCGTGACGTCGCCCAGATGCGTGAGGAAGACGATGTTCTCGTCCCGCCCGTGCTCCAGCAGATAGCGCAGCGAGGCCTCGATCGGTGCCGGGTTGATGCTCGGCCCGTCGAAGAGGTACTGGGTGTCGGGCATCACGGCGAGCGTGAACCGGCGGCTCTCGGTGTCGGGCCGCCACGACGAACGCGCCTTGTCCGTCACGGCTTCGGCGGCCGTCGGCAGGGCGACGGACGTGGTCGCCGCCGCCCCGATCAGCGCGGTCGCCCGCAGGAAGGTACGCCGTCCGGCGCCCGCCTGGGGTGCTTCAAGGGCAGGCTCGTGCCCGGACTCGTGCGAGGTGCACACAACTGACTCCGTAAGAGTGCTTTGAGGTGAGAGGAGGTGTGTGGGGGGAGCTACAGCGTGCGAAGAGTCCAGGCCCAGCGGTGGGTGCCCGGCTGCAGGAGATAGGAGGGGAAGGTGTCGGGGCCGCACGACGCCGTGCCGAGCCCCCGGTGTGCCGCGTCGATGTGGACCACGCAGCCGGGCCGGGGCGTCAGCTGGTCGTGGTGCGTGGCGGCGGCCAGATCCTCGGCACGGAACCGGGTCACGGAGACCTGGCGCGGCCGGTCCAGCACGACCGAGAGACCGGTGGCGTCCGGCGCCGACAGCCTGAACTGTCGTACACCGTGCCGTCCGCCGCTCTCCTGCGGTCGCAGATAGGGGGTGAACAGGGAGTCCACGGGGGCCGAGTGATGCCCGACGGCCGCTCCGGCCGCGCGGTCCGGATAGGACTCCCAGGGGCCCTGCCCGAACCACTCCAGCAGGTCGAGCCCGGACACCGTCTCGAACACGGAGCCGACCCGGGCCACATCGGCGTAGGCGTCAGGCAGTTCGACGCTCTCCTCGACGCGGATGCCGCCCTGGACCGGGGTGAACACCTGCTCGTGGCGGATCACGCCGGCGTTCGCCGCGTACTCGGCGAGCACGGTCACGCTTCCGCCGTCGCGCCGCACGTCGACGGCCTTGCGTACGAGGGTGTCGAGGCCCCAGTCCTGCCAGCGGGCCGCCATGCCGCCCAGCTCGTCGTTGTCGGTCGGGGCCCGCCACAGGGACAGCACAGGCGCCGACGTCAGCAGCGGGTGGACCAGCAGCCCGTCCGCGTCGACCTTGACGGGCGGTCCCGCGACCACCGCCTCCGACACCTCCGGCGCGGCCCGCAGCAGCAGTTGGGGCACGCAGACCTCGGTGCCGCGCGGCGCCCACGGCTCGTCGTCGGCCGTCGTCACCCGCAGGGTCACCCAGGCCTCGCCGCCGTCAGCGGGCAGCTCGAAGGGGAGGGGGACAGCGGCCGTCTCACCCGGGCGCAGATCCGGCAGTTCGGCGGGCGCGGTCAGCGTACGGCCGTCCGCGAGCGTCAGTTCCCAGGTGGCCGCGAGCCAGCCCAGGCCCCGGAAACTCTGGTGGTTGGCGACCACGAGCCCCTCGTGACGGTAGGCCTCCAGGCGCACCGGGGCCGCGATCTCCCGGTGTTCGTACATGACCGGCTTGGGCGTGCGGTCGGGGAAGACGACACCGTCGGCGATGAAGGCGCCGTCGTGGATCGTCTCGCCGAAGTCGCCGCCGTACGCCCAGCGCAGGCCGGGGGCGGCGACACCGTTGTCATATAGCCCGGCGCCCGAGCGTCCGAGTGGTCTGCCGCTGTTCACGGACTGAAGGATTCCGTGGTCCCAGAACTCCCAGATGAACCCGCCCTGAAGTCCCGGAGTTGACTCGATGGCGGCCCAGTGGTCCGCGAGCGTGCCGTTGCTGTTTCCCATGGCGTGCGAGTACTCGCACTGGATGAGCGGCTTGGTCTGCTCACCGGACAGCGCGTGCGCGACGCAGTCCTCCAGCGGCGCGTACATCGGGCAGGCGATGTCGGAGGCGACCGCCGGATCGGCCCAGCCGAGCTTGGCCGCGCCCTCGTACTGGAGCGGTCGGGTCGGATCGTGCCGGCGCAGCCACCCCGCCGCCGCGTCGTGGTTGGCGCCGTAGTCGGACTCGTTGCCCAGCGACCAGATGATGATCGAGGGATGGTTCTTGTCCCGCAGGACCATCCGCGAGACCCGGTCCACGAAGGCGTTCAGATAGCGCGGGTCGTCCGCGATCTCGTGGGCGTGGTCGTGCGACTCGATGTCCGCCTCGTCGACCATGTAGAGACCGAGCTCGTCCGCGAGGTCGTACAGCGCCGGGTCGTTGGGATAGTGCGCGGTGCGGATCGCGTTGAACCCGAACCGCTTCAGCAGCACGAGGTCGGCGCGCATGTCGTCGTACGACACGGTCCGCCCGGTCAGCGGATGGAAGTCGTGCCGGTTGACGCCCCGGACGTAGATCCGCTCTCCGTTGACCAGCAGGTCCCGGCCGACGATCTCGACGTCCCGGAAACCGATGCGCCGCTGAGAGGTGTCGGCGACCGTTCCGTCGGCGCGGTGCAGCCGGACGGTCAGGTCGTACAGCTCGGGCGTCTCGGCGTTCCAGGTGCGTACGTCTGGCACCCGCGCGCCGAGCCGGGGTTCGCCGAGGAAGTCGGAGACGCGGTCGTCCTCGGCGTTGAGACGGTCGAACTCGGCGTCCTGGAGCAGGAGTTGGCCGTCGATCTCGCCGGTGACGTACCACCCCTCGGGCAGCGCGCCGCCCGCGTCCCGCACCCGGCAGTCCACGCGCAGCTCACCGGAGGCGGGCGCTCGCACGGTGACGTCGGCGAGGTACAGCGGGTCCGTCGCGTACAGCAGCACCGAGCGGGTGATGCCGCCGTGCCACCACTGGTCCTGGTCCTCGATGTGGGTGGCGTCGGACCACTTGACGACCGTCAGCCGCACGGTCGCCGAACGGCCCGGCCAGACCACGTCGGAGAGGTCGAACTCGGCCGCCAGATGGGAGTCCTTGGAGATGCCGACCGGCCGCCCGTCCACGTGCACGAGCAGCACGCTCTCGGCGGCGCCCACCTGGAGCACGATCCGCCGGCCCGCCCACTCGGCCGGAACGTCGAACCCACGCTCGTACACGCCCGTCGGGTTGGCCGCGGGTGACGCGGGCGGGAAGTCGGGCCACGGCATCTGGACGTTGGTGTACCAGGGCAGGTCGGAGGTGTCCTGGAGGGTCCAGGCGCCGGGGACCCGGGCCGAGGACCAGTCGTCGCCCACGGGGGCGGTGGGGTTGGGGAGGAGCTGGAAACGCCAGTCGCCGTCCAGGGAGGTTGCCCGGTCCCGCCGGTCGACGGCGTTCATGGGCAGCCGTCCCCAGGAGGTCACCTCGGGTGACTCCCAGGGGCGCAGGGCCAGCAGCGGATCAGTTGTCATCCGCGGACAGCTCCCTTCGCCAGGTCGCCGATGATCTGCTTGGCGCCGACCGCGAACACGATCAGCAGCGGGATGAGGGCGAGCAGCGCGCCGGTCATCACGATCCCGTAGTCGGTGGTGCCGTGGGTGCCGTTGAGCTGGGACAGCGCGACCTGGAGGGTCACGTTGTCGGGGTTGGTGAGGGAGATCAGGGGCCAGGCGAAGTCGTTCCACTGGCCCATGAAGGTGAAGATGCCGAGGAAGGCGAGACCGGGGCGGACCACCGGCAGCGCCACGTGCCAGTACTGGCGCAGGAAGTTCGCGCCGTCGAGCCTGGAGGCGTCGAGCAGCTCGTCGTGGATGGCCGTCTTCATGTACTGGCGCATCCAGAAGATGCCGAAGGCGTTGGCGGCGGCCGGCACGATCAGCGCGGTCATCGAGCCGATCCAGCCGATCTTCGCCATCACGACGAACTGCGGGATGACCGACAGCTGCGCCGGGACCATGAAGATGACCATGAGCAGCCCGAACAGCAGCCCCTTGCCGGGGAACTCGAACTTGGCGAAGACGAAGGCCGCCAGCGAGTCGAAGAGCAGGACCAGGAAGGTCACCGACACCGCGACCAGCAGCGAGTTCCACATCGACCCGAAGAAGTCGATGGCGTCGAAGAGATTGCGGACGTTCTCCAGGAAGTGCGTGCCCGGCAGCAGCTTCGGCGGGTAGGAGAAGATCTCCGTCGAGCTGTGCGTCGACATGATGACGGCCCAGTAGAACGGGAAGGCCGAGACCAGCGTGCCGATGATCAGCGGGAGGTGCAACGCGAGCCCTCTGCGGCGGGAGCCCTTGATGGATGCCATGATGCGGGCCCTTCCTAGTCGCCCCGGCGCTGCACGAGGCGCCAGTTGATGATCGAGAAGAGGACGACGACGAGGAAGATGCCCCACGCCACCGCGGCTCCGTACCCGAAGTCGTTGTTGTCGAAGGTCTGCTGGAAGAAGTAGAGGACCATCGTCTGGCCCGAGTGGCCCGGACCGCCCGCGAACGTCGAGTCGTTGGACGAGGTCTGCAGCAGCACCTGTGGTTCGGAGAAGCTCTGCAGGCCCGTGACCGTCGAGACGACGAGCACGAACAGCAGCGTCGGCCGCAGCAGCGGCAGCGTGATCCGGAAGAAGGTCTGGACGGGTCCGGCGCCGTCCATGCGCGCCGCCTCGTACAGCTCGCCCGGGACGGTCTGGAGCCCGGCGAGGAAGATGATCGCGTTGTAGCCGGTCCACTGCCAGGTCATCAGGGCCGCGATGGTGACCTTGATGCCCCACGGTGTGTTCAGCCAGGCGATCTGGTCGATCCCCACCGCGTTCAGGACGGCGTTCACCATGCCCGCGTTGGTGGAGAAGATCGAGCCGAAGACGATCGCGATGGCGACGACCGAGGTGATGCTCGGCAGGAAGTACGCGACGCGGTACAGGCTCTTGAACCGGACCGCGGAGTTGAGCATCACGGCCGTGACCATCGCGAGGAGGATCATCGGGAAGGTGGCCATCGCCCAGATGATGATCGTGTTGCCGATCGAGTTCCAGAAGTCGCTGTCGCTCAGCAGGTACTGGTACTGCGAGAGCCCGGCCCACTCCATCGAGCCGAGGCCGTCCCAGCGATGGAAGGACAGATAGAGCGAGAAGCCGACCGGGAACAGGCCGAAGCCGAGGAAGATCAGATAGAAGGGGGAGATCGCGGCGTAGAGGTGCCAGTACTTGCGCAGGCCTTTCTTCGGCCCGACGGCGGGGGGCCGTGTCACCACGGGTGGGGTGCGCTCGATGACCGCCATCAGTAGCTCACCCCCAGGTGCTTCGCGATCCGACGGCACTTGCTCATGGCGTCACTCCAGGCCTTCTCCGGGTCCTTGCCGAGGACGCCGACGTTCTTGATCTCGTCCTTGATGGGAGTCCCGAGCGCGATGTCGTACGGGCTGTTGTAGGCGACCACGATCTTCTGCGCGGCGGGTCCGAAGACGTCCGTGGTGACCTGGCCGCCGAAGAAGGGGTCGGGCTCCCGGAGTTGCTTCAGGCCGTAGGAGGCCGGCGTGGAGGGGAAGAGGCCGGCGTCGACGTAACCCTGGGCCTGGTTGGCCGCGTCGAGGATCCAGGTGATGATCCGGAAGGCCTGCTCGGGCTCCCGGCACGCCTTGGTGATCGACAGGAACGAGCCGCCGTTGTTGGCCGGTCGCACGGGCATGTCGGCCACCCGCCACCTGCCCTTGGTCTTCGGCACACCGTTCTTGATGTCGAAGCTGGCCCAGGACGCGCCCAGTTGGCTCGGCAGCTTGCCGTCCTGGATGGCCGACAACTGGTCCGGGGTGCCGCTGACCAGGTCCGAGACGATCCCGCGCCGCTTGGCCTCCACGGCCAGTGCCCAGGCCTGGCGCACGTGTTCCTGGTCGCCGATGAAGTGACGGTCCTTGTCGACGTACCGCTTCGCGCCCTGCTGTACGACGTTCTCGAAGACGGAGTTGACGTCGGTGAGCAGCTTGGCCCCCGGGACGCCCTTGCCGAGCCGCACACCCGCGTCGAAGTACTTCTCCCAGGTGTTCAGTTCCTTCGACACGTCCTCGGGCTCGTACGGCAGTCCCGCCTTGCGGAAGATCTCGTACTGGTAGTAGTGCGCGACCGGTCCGCAGTCGATCGGGAAGCCGACCATCGTGCCGTCGTCGGCGACGCCCTGGTCCCACTTCCAGGACAGGTACTGGCTCTTGTACTTCTCCGCGCCCAGCGTCCGCAGATCGATGAACTGGTCCGCGTTCGGCAGGTAGGCGGCCATGTCCTCGCCCTTGAGCCCCGCGATGTCGGGGATGTGGGCCTCGCCGGTGATGGTGGTGATGAGCTTGGAGCGGTACTGGCCGCCGATCTGGATGGCCCGGAGGTCCACCGAGCTGTCGAAGCGGGACCTGGCGTTCTTGACGACGGTGTCGCTCAGGCCGCCGCTCCAGTACCACAGGACCATGTCGCGCCCGGTGGAGCCGGTCGGAACGGCGCAGCCGCTCGCCAGGCCGCCGAGCGCCGTGGCGGCCGTACCGGCCAGGCCCGCGCGCAGGAGGCCTCTTCGTGAGAGCTGCACAGCTCCCACCGCCTTTCGGATCTGTTCGGTGCGTAAGTGCGTGAGTGCATAAGGGCGTGAGTGAGTAAGGGGAAAAGAAGGAAAGGGGGGAAAGGGGGGAAAGTCAGGGTGTGACGGGCGCGAACCGCACCGGCGGCCCCGGATCGGCCGGCAGCCGGTCGGCCAGGAAGCCGTAGGCGCGCCGCAGTTCGGGATCCTCCAGCGTGTGCCACCAGCGGTGGACGTGGTACCAGCCGGGCGCGGCCAGCGCCCCGCCGCGCTCCCGTACGGACAGGGAGGCGGCCAGTACGGCGAACCGCAGCCGTTCCTCCAGCGACCAGCCGCCGAGCGAGGCGGCGACGAAACTGGCGCCGAACACGTCACCGGCGCCCGTCGAGTCCACGACGTCCACGGCGAGGGCCGGGACCGTGGCGTACTCGCCGGTCGTCTGGTCCACGGCGATCGCGCCGTCACCGCCACGGGTGACGACGGCCACCGGGACGAGCTCGCTGAGCGTGCCCAGCGCGGCAACCGCGGTGTCGGTGCGGGTGTACGCCATCGCCTCGGTCTCGTTGGGGAGGAAGGTGTGGCACAGGGCGAGCTGGTCGAGCAGGTCCGAGGACCACACCTGGGTGGGGTCCCAGCCGACGTCCGCGTAGATCTGGGTGCCGTTCGCCGCCGCCTTGGCCAGCCACCGGTGGGGCTCGGCCTCCAGGTGCACGAGGGCGGTACGCGCCTCGGGCAGGTCGCCCAGCAGGGTGTCCTGGGAGTACGGGGGCGGCTGTCCGTGGGTGATCAGGGCGCGGTCGCCGTCGTAGGCGAGCGAGACGGTGACGGGGGTGTGCCAGTCGTCCGCGGTGCGCGAGAGCGAGAGGTCGACGCCCTCCTGGCCGGCGAGGACGTCGCGGCAGTGGGCGCCGTACGCGTCGTCCCCGAAGACGGTGGCCAGGGACGTTCTCAGACCGTACCTGGCGGCGGCCACGGCGAGGTTCGCGATCCCGCCGGGGCTGGTGCCCATCCCCGACGTCCAGATCTCCTCGCCGGGCGTCGGGGGCTTGCCCAGGCCGGTGAGGACGAGGTCGAAGAAGAGCAGCCCGGTCAGCAGCACATCGGGCCGTTCGTCGTCCACGCGCGCATCCTCTCGTCAAAACTCGTCAGTTTGATGAGTTTGATGACCGGAATCGTGCGCGCCTTCAGAAGATTTGGCAAGAGTCGAGCAGAAGCAAGCATAGAAATGATTGAAGATGACGAGTACTGTTCACGGCGTGCTGGCAGAACGACGACATCAACTCATCCTGCGGGCCCTGCGTTCAGGGGGCCCCGCAGCAGTGACCGATCTCTCCGAGCAGCTGGGCGTGAGCCCCGCCACCGTCCGGCGTGACCTGGTCCGACTGGAGGAGGAGGGCCTGCTCACACGTGTCCACGGCGGCGCCGTGGTCGAGGAGGGCGACCAGCCCTTCGCCGAGGTCGCCGAGGTGCGCGTCGCCGAGAAGGACGCGATAGCCGCCAAGGCCGCCTCCCTCGTCGAGGACGGCTCGTCCGTGCTGCTCGACATCGGCACCACCGCCTACCGGCTGGCCCGGCAGCTGCATGGCCGCCGCCTCACGGTGATCACCAGCAACCTGGTGGTCTTCGAGGAGCTGCTGGACGACGAGGGCATCGAACTGGTGCTCCTCGGCGGCATGGTCCGGCGCGAGTACCGCTCCCTGGTCGGCTTCCTCACCGAGGACAACCTGCGCCAGTTGCACGCCGACTGGCTCTTCCTGGGCACCAGCGGCGTCCGGCCCGGCGGCCAGGTGATGGACACCACGGTGGTCGAGGTGCCGGTCAAGCGCGCCATGATCAAGGCCGCCGACCGGGTCGTCCTGCTCGCCGACCGTGCCAAGTTCCCCGGTACGGGCATGGCGAAGGTCTGCGGTCCCGAGGACCTGGACATGGTGGTGACGAACGCGCCGGTGGACCCGGCGACGCAGTCCTCTCTGCAGGAGGCCGGGGTGCAGGTCATCACGGCAGGAAAGGTGCAACCTTGAAGCTGACGATTCTGGGCGGCGGCGGTTTCCGCGTGCCGCTCGTGTACGGGGCGCTCCTGGGCGACCACGCCGAGGGCCGGGTGACGCATGTCGTGCTGCACGACCTGGACGCGGGCCGCCTCTCGGCGGTCACCCGGGTCCTGGCCGAGCAGGCGGCGGGGGTGCCCGACGCCCCCGAGGTGAGCGCCACCACCGACCTCGACGAGGCGCTCACCGGCGCCGACTTCGTCTTCTCCGCGATCCGCGTCGGCGGCCTGGAGGGCCGGGCCGACGACGAGCGGGTGGCGCTGGCCGAGGGCGTCCTCGGCCAGGAGACGGTCGGCGCGGGCGGCATCGCCTACGGCCTGCGCACGGTCCCGGTGGCCGAGGACATCGCGCGTCGCGTCGCGCGGGTCGCCCCCGACGCCTGGGTCATCAACTTCACCAATCCGGCCGGTCTGGTCACCGAGGCCATGTCCCGCCACCTCGGCGACCGCGTCATCGGCATCTGCGACTCCCCGGTGGGCCTCGGCCGCCGTATCGCCCGGGTGCTCGGCGCCAACCCCGGTGAGGCGTGGATCGACTACGTCGGCCTCAACCACCTCGGCTGGGTACGCGGGCTGCGCGTCAACGGTCGCGACGAACTCCCGCGACTGCTCGCCGACCCCGACCTCCTCGGCTCCTTCGAGGAGGGAAAGCTCTTCGGCACCGACTGGCTCCAGTCCCTGGGGGCCATCCCGAACGAGTACCTGCACTACTACTACTTCAACCGCGAGGCCGTACGCGCCTACAGCCAGGCCGAGAAGACCCGCGGCGCCTTCCTGCGCGACCAGCAGGCCGGCTTCTACGACGAGATGAAGCAGCCGGGCACCGCCGCCCTCACCGCCTGGGACCGCACCCGCGCCGAGCGCGAGGCGACCTACATGGCCGAGGCCCGCGAGACGGCGGGCGCGGGCGAACGCGACGCCGACGACCTCTCCGGGGGCTACGAGAAGGTCGCCCTCGCCCTGATGCGGGCCATCGCCCGCGACGAGCGCACCACCCTGATCCTCAACGTCCGCAATCGCGGGACGCTCTCGGTGCTCGACGCCGAGGCCGTCATCGAGGTGCCCTGCCTGGTCGACGCCAACGGCGCCCACCCCGTCACCGTCGACCCGCTGCCCGACCACGCCTCCGGCCTGGTCTGCTCGGTCAAGGCCGTCGAGCGCGAGGTGCTCGCCGCCGCCGAGTCCGGCTCCCGTGCGACGGCGGTCAAGGCGTTCGCGCTGCACCCGCTCGTCGACTCCGTGAACGTGGCCCGCAGACTGGTCGACGGATACACCGCCGTCCACCCCGGCCTGGCGTACCTTAAGTAAGCGCTTTCCCGCTCGAACCGGCTGCTCGGATCCGGCTGCCCGTATCCGGTCTGCTCACATCTGGTCTGCTCGAATCTGGTCTGGAGACTTCTCATGCACGACGAACGCCGGCGGATCGAGGAGCGCGTCCAGCGCCTCCACGACCAGCGGATCAAGGCGGCGATCTACGCGGCCACGGTTCCCTTCGAGGTCGAGGCCTGGCAGGCGCCGGGCGAGCCGGTCTCCTTCGAGGAGGCGGCCGGGGCGAAGTACGCGCCCTTCGCCATGGACACCCTCTGGGGCCCGCCCTGGGGCACCACCTGGTTCCGGATGCGCGGCCGGGTGCCCGAGGAGTGGGCGGGTCGGCGCGTCGAGGCCGTCATCGACCTCGGCTTCGTCGGCGACTGGCCCGGCAACCAGGCCGAGGCCCTGGTCCACCTCACCGACGGCACCCCGCTGAAGGCGGTCAACCCGCTCAACCAGTACGTGCCGGTCGCCAACCCGGCCACGGGCGGCGAGGAGATCGACTACCTCGTCGAGGCGGCCTCCAACCCGGACATCCTCGCCGACAACTTCTCCAAGATCACCCCCATGGGTGACATCCTCACCGCCGGCGACAAGCCGATCTACACCTTCCAGCGCGCCGACCTCGCCATCCTCGACGAGGAGGTCTTCCACCTCGACCTCGACGTCCAGGTGCTGCGCGAGCTGATGCTGGAGCTCGGCGAGCACGACCCGCGCCGCCATGAGATCGCGCATGCCCTGGACCGTGCGCTCGACCTCCTCGACCTGGACGACGTGGCCGGTTCGGCGGCGGCCGTACGAGCGGCCCTGGCCCCCACGCTGGCCAAGCCCGCCAACGCCAGCGCCCACAAGATCTCGGGTGTCGGCCACGCGCACATCGACTCGGCGTGGCTGTGGCCGATCCGCGAGACCAAGCGCAAGACGTCCCGCACCTTCTCCAACGTCACCTCGCTGGCCGACGAGTACGAGGACTTCATCTTCGCCTGCTCGCAGGCCCAGCAGTACGAGTGGGTGCGCGACAACTACCCCAAGGTGTGGTCCCGCATCCAGGAGTCGGTGAAGAAGGGCCAGTGGGCGCCGGTCGGCGGCATGTGGGTCGAGGCCGACGGCAACCTGCCCGGCGGCGAGGCGATGGCCCGCCAGCTCATCCACGGCAAGCGGTTCTTCATCGAGCACTTCGGCGTCGAGACCAAGGGTGTGTGGCTGCCGGACTCCTTCGGCTACACCGCGGCCTACCCGCAGCTGGCCAAGCTCGCCGGCAACGACTGGTTCCTCACCCAGAAGATCTCCTGGAACCAGACCAACAAGTTCCCCCACCACACCTTCTGGTGGGAGGGCATCGACGGCACCCGCATCTTCACGCACTTCCCGCCCGTCGACACCTACAACGCCCGGTTCAGCGGCGAGGAGATGTCCCGCGCGTCACGCAACTACCAGGAGAAGGGCGTCGCGTCGCGTTCGCTGGCCCCCTTCGGCTGGGGCGACGGCGGCGGCGGCCCCACCCGCGAGATCATGGAACGGGCGCGCAGGCTCGCCGACCTGGAAGGCTCGGCGACCGTCGAGATCGAGCACCCCGACGCGTTCTTCGCCAAGGCCCGCGAGGAGTACCCCGACGCCCCGGTCTGGGTCGGCGAGCTGTACCTGGAGCTGCACAGGGCCACGTACACCTCCCAGGCCCGCACCAAGCAGGGCAACCGGCGCAGCGAACACAAGCTGCGCGAGGCCGAGTTGTGGGCGACGACGGCCGCGCTGCACGCGCCGGGCTACGCGTACCCGTACGAGCACCTGGACCGCCTGTGGAAGACGGTCCTGCTCCACCAGTTCCACGACATCCTCCCGGGCTCGTCCATCGCCTGGGTGCACCGCGAGGCGGAGGCCGAATACGCGCGCGTGGCCGAGGAGTTGGAGGCGATCACCGCCGAGGCCGTGGCCGCGCTCGGCGGCGGCGAGTCCCGCGCCTTCAACACCAGCCCGTACGACCGGTCCGAGGTGGTCCGCACCTCGACGGGCGTCCCCATGTACGTGGAGGTCGCGGCGAACGGCAGCGCCCCGCTGGCCGTCGCGGAACCCCCGCAGCCGGTGACGGTGACCGAGGGGCGGGTCCTCGACAACGGCCTCGTACGGGTGGAGTTGGCGGCGGACGGCACGCTGGCCTCGGTCCGCGACCTCAAGGCGAACCGTGAAGTCCTCGCCGACAAGGGCAACTTGCTGCGCCTGCACACCGACCTCCCGAACTACTGGGACGCCTGGGACATCGACAAGCACTACCAGAACCGCTACACGGACCTGCTGGAGACGTCCTCCGTCACAGTGACCGACGAGGACCCGCTCCTCGGCGCCATCCGCGTGGAGCGCGACTTCGGCAAGGGCTCGAAGATCGTCCAGACGATCACCGTCCGGGCCGGCAGCCCCCGGATCGACTTTGAGACGGAGATCGACTGGCACGAGGCCGAGAAGATCCTCAAGGCGGCCTTCCCGGTGGACGTCCGCGCGGCCCACTCCAGCGCGGAGATCCAGTTCGGCCACGTCCAGCGGCCCACACACACCAACACCACCTGGGAGTCGGCCCGCTTCGAGGTCTCCGGCCACCGCTGGGTCCACATCGCCGAGCCCGGCTACGGCGTCGCCGTCATCAACGACTCGACGTACGGCCACGACGTCTCCCGCACGGTCCGCGAGGACGGCGGTACGACGACCACGGTCCGCCTGTCGCTGGTGCGCGCCCCGCGCATCCCCGACCCCGGCGCCGACCAGGGCAAACACCGCTTCACGTACTCGCTGCTGCCCGGCGCGAGCATCGAGGACGCGGTCGCCGAGGGCTACTCCCTCAACCTGCCGCTGCGTGTCGCGGACGCCGCGGGCGCCCCGGAGCCGGTCGTGTGGGCGGACGGCGACGGTGTGACGATCGAGGCGGTGAAGCTCGCCGACGACGCGTCCGGCGATGTCGTCGTCCGCCTCTACGAGTCGCGCGGCGGCCGTGCGGAAGGTGCGCTGTGCACCGGGTTCCCGCTGGCGGGCGCGAAGATCACCGACCTGCTGGAGCGTCCGCTGTCCGAGGCGCAGACGGATGGTGACTCGGTGCCGGTGACGCTGCGGCCGTTCGAGGTGCAGACGTTGCGGCTGACGCGCGGCTGACGGATTGGTGCACGAATGGTGACGGGGCCCGGCCGGTCGGCCGGGCCCCGTCACGCTGCCGGTCAGCCCGTGAAGCCGGCCGTGATCGAGGTGAACTGCCAGGAGCTCTGGCTGATGCCCGAGCAGTTGCTGACCACTCCGCCGCCGGGGCAGGGCCGGTCACGGTTGACCGCCCAGTAGGCGAGGCGGGCGATGTGGTGGGAGTTGGACCAGTCGCGGATCTGTGTCCAGGTCGTCGGACTCGTCAGCTCCTGCTGGTCGGACAGGCCGTTCATACCGGAGATGCCGATGTGGGCGTACGCCGTGGCGTCGTCCCAGCCGAACGTCGACCGCAGTTTCGTCTTCAGCCCCTCCGTGGCGTTCACCGTGCTGGTGTACATGTCGGCGCCGCCGCCGAAGTCGAACGGCATGATCGTGAACACGTCGATGTTGGCGCCGAGGGCCGAGGCGCGCTCGATGAGGCGGTTGCCCCAGTAGGTCGGTCCGGTGGTCGACGTACCGAAGGTCAGGATCGTGCGCAGGCCCGGGTTGTTCGCCTTGACGATCTTCAGGGCGCCCAGGATGCGGTCCTGCACGACCTCGTTCTCGAACTCGTCCGAGTTCTCGATGTCGACGTCGATCGCCTTGAGCCCGTACGCGTCGATCACTTTCTGGTAGGCGCCCGCGAGTGCCTCTGGCGTCGAGCAGTTCGGGCCCAGCTTGTTGCCGCTCCAGCCGCCGATCGACGGGACGATGTCACCACCTGCCGCCCGGATGGAGTTGATGACGCTCTGGTCGTTGCCGCCGGTCAGCGCGCGGGTGCCGTCCCAGGCCGGGTTGCAGCCGCCGGAGGACAGGACGAACGCCATCGTGAACCACTTGACGCCCGTCGCGCTCATCACCGAGGTCGCGCTCGGCGGGTCGCCCCAGCCGAGGTAGAGATAGGGCGCCGCCTGCTTGAAGCCGGTTGTGCCACCACCCGCGTCCGTCGTGACGCTGACGGAGTTGGAGGCCGCCGACACGTTGCCCGCCGCGTCCCGCGCCTTCACCGAGAAGGAGTACGCGGTGCTCGGCGCCAGTCCGCTCACCGTGGCCGACGTACCGGAGACGCTCAGCACCTGGCTGGCGCCCCGGTAGACGTCGTACGCCGTGACGCCGACGTTGTCGGAGGAGGCGTTCCAGGTCAGGGAGACCGTCGAGGAGGTCTTGGCCGTGGAGCGGAGTGTGCCGGGCGTGGTGGGCGCCTGGGTGTCGGAGCCGCCACCGCCCGGGCCGTCCAGGCTGATGTCGTCGGCCTGGTAGGTGCCCTGGCCGTACCAGCCGTGGGTGTAGACCGTGGCGGTGGTCTGCGCGGCGCCGGTGGTGAAGGGGACGGACAGCTGGGCGTACGCCGAGGGGGACGTCGTCCAGGTCGAGGGGCCGCCGTCGACGCCCAGGTAGACGTACGAGCCGCGCACCCAGCCGCTGAGCGTGTAGGCGGTGTTCGCACGGACGGTGATGGTCTGGGAGCACTTGGCGTTGTCGCTCGAACTGGCCGCCCCCGCAAGGGACTTGGTGCCGCCGTGGACGGGGGAGGAGACGATTTGGCCGAGGTTGCCGGTACAGGTCCAGGGGGAGAGGGAGCCCGATTCGAAGCCGGGGTTGGACAGGATGTTGGCCGCCTGGGCCGTGCCGGGCAGGGCGACCGCCCCGGCCAGGGCCAGGGTGGCGGAGCCGAGCAGGGCGAGCAGCCGGTGTCCGGTGAGTGTGAAGCGCACGCGATCTCCCTGAAGTGATGGGGGTTTCCCGGGAGTGCAGAGATGCACGGAGGTGCAGAGGGGTGCGCAACAAAGTTGGTCTGGACCAGTCGGGCTGTCAAGGTGCACAGCGCCGATTGGTCCAGACCGATGTGAATACGTCTGGCAGGAGGAGTGAGGGAAGGGCTCTTTACGCGGTGGCCGCCGCCGGGGCTCCCGCGGATGCCTCCGCCGCCGTTGCCGTGACCGACTCCTCGACGGCTGCCGGTGCCGGTACGGCGGGCAGCGTGGAGGTGTGCGCCGGGGCCTCGTCCGCGTGTGCCGACACCGCGCGCACCGGGCGCGGTGCGGAGATCACCGCGTAGTCCTGGCCGAGGAACGGCGGAACCAGGTCGCCCGGGTCCTCGCCGAGCGCCAACTGCACTGCGGCCCAGGGGGCGTTGATACCGCACAGCTGGAGCTGATGCAGGCCGCCGGCCGGACGCGTGTTGACGTCCATCAGGACGGGCCGGCCCTCGTACATCCGGAACTGGATGTTGCTCAGGTGGTGCAGACCGAAGCCCTCGGCGATGAGCCGCGCGGGCTGCAGCCAGGCCTCGTCGAGGGTGAAGCCGCGCCGCCGGCCGTTCTTGGTGCGGCCGATCGCCATCCGGATGCGCGAGTCGGGGCCGGTGAGGCAGTCCACCGACACCTCCGGCTGCTCCAGACGGGGCATCACCAGCCAGTCGACGTCCTCGTCGGTGTTCCGCAGCACGTCGAGGACCATGTCCAACTGGACGTAGGGGCTGGGGAATCCGTTGAGGTGCGACATCGAGAAGGGAGCGCGCGTGATCACACGGAAGCCCACCCCGCCCGCGCCCGCCGCCGGCTTGAAGCACGCCTTGTGACCGTCGGCCTCCAACTGCTCGACGGCGACGATGAGTTCGTCGGCGCTGCGCACCCGCCACCACGGCGGCGTCGGAACACCGACCGCCTCGACGGCCTGGTACGCGGTCGCCTTGTCCTGGAAGACGGCCACCGCCTCGGGCGTCGGCGCGAGCAGCTTGGTACCCACGGCCTCGAAGTCCGCGCGGTGGTCGACGATCGCGTCCTGGTGCAGACGCGGCACGAACACGTCGATCTCGCGGCGGTCGCACTGGTCGAGCGCGTACTCCACGTACGCGGCGGGGGACAGGCCCTCGGGCTCCATGGCGGCGGTGTCGGCGGCGGCCAGGACGGGGGAGTCGGCGTCCCCGTGGGTGGCGTGGATCTCGACCGCGCGGTCGCTGGGATTTCTCCGCAGCTGTTCCATGAAGAACACGTTCTCCGCGTACGTGCGGTTGAGCCAGACGCGTACGCGAGAGACCATGCAGGGCCACCTTTCAAGGTTCACGGGCACGGCAAAACAGGGCCGAGCCCGGCCAGGGGAGAGTTGGGAACACCACAAGCCACCCGGGTGCGAACCGGGTTTTTGGCGGAAGTGTTGAGGCGATCATAAGGCTCCGCAGACCCTGTTACTGCTACGCGCGTGTTACGGAATCGTCAGCAGTACCCCGTGTGTTCCCTTGTGCACCACCAGTGGTCACCTGTAATGATCTTCGGCCCGCCCGGTGAGCTGCGCGGAGAGGCTGTCCGGAGGGCGGCAAGCCGTACTTGTCCGGCTGTCGGGGATGTGTTCTTGTGGATCCGAACGTGCGCCCGCGGGGGCGGAGTTCGGATGGGGAAGGGGCTGGGTTGGAGACGACTGCCGGCGGTGCCGGACAGCTGCTGGCGATCAGTGATCTGCACATCGGCTACGCGGAGAACCGCACCCTGGTCGAACAGATGCACCCGGAGACGGACGACGACTGGCTGCTGGTCGCCGGCGACGTGTCGGAGTCGGTGGCCGACATCCGCTGGGTCCTCGAAACCCTTGCCGGCCGGTTCCGCAAGGTGATCTGGGCACCCGGCAACCACGAGCTGTGGACCCACCCCAAGGACCCGGTCACCCTGCGTGGAGTCGCCCGCTACGAACACCTGGTCGACCTGTGCCGTGAGCTGGGTGTGACGACGCCCGAGGACCCGTACCCCGTGTGGGAGGGCCCCGGCGGCCCCGTCGCCGTCGCGCCGCTCTTCCTCCTCTACGACTACTCCTTCCTGCCGCGGGGCTGCGCGACCAAGGAGGAGGGGCTCGCGTACGCGGAGAGCACGGGCATCGTCTGCACCGACGAGTACCTCCTGCACCCCGACCCCTATCCGACCCGTGAGGCCTGGTGCCGGGCCCGGGTGGCCCAGACCGAGCGGCGGCTCGCCGAGCTGCCCGAGGGCCTGCCGACGGTGCTCGTCAACCACTATCCGCTGGACCGGCATCCGACGGACGTGCTGTGGCACCCCGAGTTCGCGATGTGGTGTGGCACCACGCTGACCGCCGACTGGCACCGCCGGTTCCGCGTCGCGACCATGGTCTACGGCCATCTGCACATCCCTCGGACCACCTGGCACGAGGGCGTCCGCTTCGAAGAAGTGTCAGTGGGCTACCCCCGCGAATGGCAGAAGCGCCCGGGAGACCCGGGAAGGCTGCGCCGCATACTGCCGATGGAGGTCGGATCCGATGATCGAGGAGCTGCTTCCGGCCACGGTGGTGGCCGTGGAAACGTACGGTGACGAGACAATCGACGGCGCGTACGGCGCCGGTGGGCCCGGGGGCGCGACGCTGTACCCCGAGGAAGCGGCGCTCGTAGCGCGGGCGGTGCCCAAGCGCGTCCGCGAGTTCACCCTCGTCCGCGCGTGTGCACGCCGGGCCATGGAGAAGCTCGGCGTGCCGCCGCAGCCCGTACTGCCCGGTGAGCGGGGCGCCCCGCAGTGGCCGGCCGGCCTGGTCGGCAGCATGACGCACTGCGAGGGCTACTGCGCCGCCGCACTGGTCCGCGCCACCGACCTGGCCTCCGTCGGCATCGACGCCGAACCCCACCAGCCGCTGCCCGAAGGCGTCCTCGACTCCGTGGCCCTGCCCACGGAAGTGGCGCACCTGCGCGCGCTGACGGCGGACGGCCCCGGCGCGCACGGAAACCGCGTGCACTGGGACCGGTTGCTGTTCAGCGCCAAGGAGGCGGTCTACAAGGCGTGGTTCCCGCTCACCGGCAGGTGGCTGGACTTCAGCGAGGCCGACATCGAGTTCACGGCCGCCTCCGGCTCGCACCCGTACGGCACCTTCCGGGCCCGGCTGCTGGTGCCCGGACCGATCGTCGACGGCCGGGAACTCGGTCACTTCGACGGACGCTGGACCGTGCGGCAGGGGCTGCTGGCGACGGCGGTCAGTGTGCCGCACCAGCCTGTCTGAGCAACCGGAAGAACCTCTCCTCGTTGCCCGTCAGACCCGCCTCCGCCAGGGCCGCCTCCGCCTCCGCGAGAACGGCGGGCGGCACGACGGGGGGCCGGTGGCTCCCCGGCGGTACGTCGAAGGCTGCGCGGACGGTGTGCAGCAGCCGCAAGTAGGCCTGTACGGCGGTGCGCTCACGGTCGGTCAGTACGGCGGTCGGCATCGGACGGCTCTCCCCATGTCGGCGTCATCTCTGCTCATCCCTGCACCTCCCAGCTTGCCGCCCGCCACTGACAATCCCGCTTCCGCACAGGTCGGTTCGCTCGGTTAGCGGAGGCGAAACCTCCTCGAAACGCCTGGTGAGAATGGGGTTCTACGCTGAAGGGAAAGGATTTTCGGCAAGGAGTCCAGGGCACTGGAAGCGGGGAGGTGAGCGGTGTGACGGACATCCCGCGTCACGGACCGGCACGCGCCGTACGGCTGCGACCGGTCGGCGACGACGAACTGGAACTGCGGTACCGCGTCGTGCACGGGTACCGCCGGGCCTTCCGTATGGCCGGCGAGGGCCCCGCCCTCGTCCTGATCCACGGTATCGGGGACTCCTCGGCGACCTGGGCGGAGCTGATCCCCGACCTCGCCCGCAGCCACACCGTGATCGCCCCCGACCTGCTCGGCCACGGCGCCTCCGACAAGCCCCGCGCCGACTACTCGGTGGCCGCCTACGCCAACGGTGTGCGCGATCTGCTCACCACGCTCGGCATCGAGTCCGCGACACTCGTCGGACACTCCCTCGGCGGCGGGGTGGCCATGCAGTTCGCCTACCAGTTCCCCGAGCGCACCGAGCGGCTCATCCTGGTCAGCGCGGGCGGTGTGGGCCGCGAGGTCAACCCGGTCCTGCGGGCGGTCTCGCTGCCCGGCGCCCATCTCGCGCTCTCCGCTCTGCGGTTGCCCGGGATGCGGCTCCAAGTGGGGCTCGTCGTAGGGTTGATGAAGCTTCTGGACACGGATCTGGGCCGGGACGCGCCCGAGTTGCTGACTCTCGTGGACGCGTTGCCCGACGAGACCTCGCGCAACGCCTTCATCCGTACGTTGCGTGCGGTGGTCGACTGGCGCGGGCAGGTCGTGACGATGCTCGACCGGTGCTATCTCACCGAGGGCATGCCGACGATGCTGCTGTGGGGCGACCGGGACAGCGTGGTGCCGGTGCGGCACGCGTACGGGGCGCACGAGGCGATGCCGGGGAGCCGGCTGGAGATTTTCGAGGGGGCGGGGCATTTTCCGTTCCACAGTGATCCGGCACGGTTCGTGGCGCTCGTGGAGGAGTTCACCGGGGGGAGCGCGCCGGCCGACTGGAGCCGGGAGCACTGGCGGGAGTTGTTGGTCGACGGGCGGCCCGCGCAGGTGATGGAACAGGGCTTGCGGGAGGTCAGTGAGCGTAGTGCGACGTAGTTTTGCGGCTGCGGCGCCGTCCTGGCTTGTCGCGCCCACGCGGCGGAGCCGCACATCGACACAGCCCCGCGCCCCTGAAAACGGCAGCGCAGCCTCTACTGCCAGGCCACCGCTCCTTCTCGTACCGCCGCGACCACCGGGGACCGGCGCAGGGCGTGGGACATGGCGACCAGGTCGCGGGGGCCCTCGGCTGCCGGGGCTCCGCCTTCCCCTGTCGCCGCCGCGTTGACGACCGTGCCCTCCGGGTCCGCCGCCCGGGCCCGTAAGGCCGCTGTCACCATCGCCGCGTCCGCCTCGGCCCGGGCTCCCTCGGGGGAGGACCCTGAGGTGCGGGCGGCTTCGTAGGCCCGGGTGCGGACGGCCGGGTCGAAGTACGGGTACAGGCTGAGCATGCCGTCGTGGATGTCGGACTCCCGCTGGGTGACCTGGAGTTCGGCGGGGGACCACCAGGCGATCCGGACCGCACGGTCGCCGTGGTCCGACAGGGGGGCGAGCTCCCGCCACAGCGGGCTCAGACGGCGGTACGTCGACCAGGTGCTCCACACGTCCCCGACGCGCTGGAAGGCCAGCGGGATGAAGAAGCCGGCCGCGGTGACGATCTCCGCGGAGGCGGCCATCGCGGGGGCGACGTAGGTGCTCAGATAGTCGAGGTTCTCGCCGTTCCAGCGGGCGATCACGGCCGTCAGCTTGGTGGCCGCGAAGGCGATGTTGCAGAAGAAACCGGCCACGATGACGAGCAGCCCCACCCGTAGCCAGCCGTGCACCTGGAGTGCCCACGGCCAGCACACCATGTTCATCGCGATGTTCGAGGCCGTGAGCGCGACGAGGTACAGCACGATCATCTCGCGGATGAACGGGGTGTTGGCGTAGTGCGTGTCGAAGTCGCGCAGGCGCTGTTCGGGCGCGTCCCCGAGCGCGAACAGGGCGGCCGTGGCCAGGATGACCACCGCGTACCCGGCGATCCAGCGCCGAGATGCGCGCCGGGTGGCCTCGGGCGGGCCGCCGCGCCAGTTGATGATCAGCACCAGGCAGGAGGCGCTGAAGGCGCTCAGCAGGCAGTACACCAGCGGCGCCGAGAAGTTCGGGACGGCGGTGACGTGGTTGACCCACGCGATGGTCGGCGGGGCCGCGAAGAAGAACACCAGCACGGACAGCAGGAGCAGCGCGTACACCGACCGCAGCAGTGGGTCGCGCCAGGCGCGCAGCACCGCCCGGCCCTTGAGGAGGAGGACGATCACCATCGCGGTGGACGGCACGTAGTAACTGGAGTCGTTCACGGCGGGCGCCGCCTCAGCTCTGTGGCCCGCGATAGCCCAGGGAGGCCTCGATGCGGCCCGCGAGCTGATCGCGCCGCACCGGCTGCCGCGCCGAACCGGCGAGCCACGTACGGCACTTGCTCGCCAGCAGCAGGCCGAAGCTTTCGGCGTCCTGCTCGTCGGCGAGGTCGGAGCGGGTGCGGGCGGCCACCTTGCGGATCGTGGCCTGGAGGTCCGCGGTGTCGCTGAGCAGCCGGGCGGCGACCGCCGCGCCCTCGACGTGGTGGCCGCAGTGCCCGGCCTGCATGTGCCACAGCTCGTGCCCGAGGATCACCAACTGGTGGTCGGGCGCGGTGCGTTCCTCGACCACGATGAGGTCCTGGTCGGCCATGTCGAGCCACAGCCCGCTGGCCGTTCCGGGCGGGAAGGGAGCCGCGCGGAACAGGACGGGACGGCCGCGGCGTCTGCTCATGGCGTCGCACAGCGCGGCGTAGAGGTCGGCGGGTTCGGCTGGTGCCGGGAGACTCAGCTCGGTCACCAACTCGCCGCACAGACGGCGCATTTCCTTGCCGATGTTCACAGTCATCCCTCGGATCACGACTCCGGCCGCTTGACGCTCTCCAGAAGCATGTCCAGCCACTCGGCGACCTTGTCGCGGTGCTGGTCGGAGGGCAGCTGCGCGGCCCGCCAGGCGATTCCGCGGACGCCGTGGTCCTGAAGCAGCCGCTCCAGCGGGTCGCCGGCGGCTTTCGCCGCCTCGCGGTCACGGTCGGCGAGTCGCTGCAGAAGCTCCTGTTCGGAGCGCTGGAGGGCGCCCGCGAGCGCCTCGGGATCCTCCGCGCTGAGGAAACCGGCGTGCACTCTGAAGAAGCGCTGGATGGCGTCGCAGTGCTCCATGGTGGGGCGCCGGTCGCCGTTGATGAGGGCGCCCGCCTGCTGGCGCGACATTCCGGCGCCGTCGGCGATCTCCTGCTGCGTGTACTTGCGGCCGTTCGGCTTGAGGCGCGTGCGGCGCAGCAGTCCCAGTCGCTGCAGGAAACGGGCCTGGAGATCGGGTTCGCCGGCGCTCTGCCCGCTCAGCAGGGCCTTGACGACGCTCTCCGGAACACCGGACGCGGCGGAGAGCCGCCCGGTGTGGAAGACCTCGGCGTGCGACACACCGAGCCGGTCCGCGAGTGCGGTGACCCGGAGCACGACGGCGGACAGCAGAACCGTCGCCGTGGCGCCCGGAACCTCGTAGCCATCCGTCACCGACAGGTCTCCTACCGTCTTCTGAGTCTTTTGTGTCTGTGCGCGTCATCCATGACGGGTGCGTAATCCGCGACCTCGTCAGGCACCGTGAACTGCCCGGAGAGAGTAGCGGGTTGTTCGAACTCACATCCAGCTCTCGCCACATCTGTGGCCAGATTCAGCCGTCAACAGGCATGAAATGCCACGATAGTTGACACGGCTCATCCCAGGGCATCAGGATCAGGGCGCCGCGTGAAGGCCGCATAGGCAAGAGGGGTGACCTCCCGATGGCATTTCAGGCAGGAGGGCAGCGGCCGACGCCGCGGCCCGTCCCCGAGGGGCCCGAGGCCCAGGCGTATCTGCGGGACTACGCCATGCTTCTGGATGCCCTGGCCTTCCCGTCCGTCGTCGTCGACCACCGCTGGGACGTGGTCCTCTCCAACGCCGCGTTCGAGACACTTTTCCGCGCCGTCGGCCCGCATCCCACGGCGATGCCCGGTGACAACTTCCTCCGTTTCGTCCTTTTCCACCCGGACGCCGGCACGGTGCTCGGCGAGCACGAGTCGAGCTGGTGCCTGCCGATGCTCGCCCACTTCGCCGCCGCGGTGGAGCGGCATGCCCAGGACCGCGGCCTCCAGGCGATCCGCCGGGACATCGCCCAGGACCCGATCATGGAGGCCGCCTACCGGCAGGGCCTGCCGCACTGGATCCGGGCGGTCGGCGCCGAGGCCGTCCAGCACGACGGGGCCGTACGACCGCTGCTGCACCCCGACCCGCGCTGGGGCGCCACCGAGTGCCGCGTCGTGGGCGAGACCCCCAAGTCCCTTGAGAACATGGGCTATACGAGGCTGACGCTGGTGCTCCGCGAGACGCGGCGCCCGGCGGACGCCGCACGCGGACCACGCCGCCCGCGGCGCTCGGCGAGCCACCTGAGCGTGGTGCCGGCCCCGGAGGCGTGAGACGGGACCTGGCCCCGGAACCGCCGGCGTTCAGGTCGTCGACGGCACCGGGGCCACCGCCCGTTCACCTCACCGGCTCAGATCCTGTCCGTCGGACCCGGACCCGGTGAGGGTGTTGCGCGCTTGGCCGCCTGGATCTGCTCGTACACCTGCGTACGGAGTTGGGCGAAGCGGGGCGCGACCCTGGTGTGCAACTGGTCGCGCTCGTCCGGCAGATCGATCCTCAGCTCCTTCCTGACGACGGTCGGGGACGCGGACAGGACGATCACCCGCTGACCGAGATACACGGCCTCGTCGATGTCGTGCGTGACGAACAGGATCGTCATCCCGCGCACCCGCCACAGCCCCCGTACGAGATCCTCCAGATCGGCGCGCGTCTGGGCGTCGACCGCCGCGAACGGCTCGTCCATCAACAGCACTTCGGGCTCGTAGGCGAGCGCGCGGGCGATCGCGACCCGCTGCTGCATACCGCCGGACAGCTGCCAGGGGTAGGCCCCGGCCGCGTCTGCGAGGCCGACCGACCGCAGCGCGTCCGCGACCAGCTCGCGGCGCCGGGTCCTGGCCAGGTTCTTCTGCCTCAGGGGCAGTTCGACGTTGTCGCCGACACGCGTCCAGGGGAACAGGCTGCGGCCGTACTCCTGGAGGACGAGGGCCATTCCGGGCGGCGGCCCGCTCACCGGCCGCCCCGCGAGCGTGACTTGGCCGGCCGTCGGCGCCAGCAGCCCGCCCACACATTTGAGCAGCGTCGTCTTGCCGCACCCCGACGGCCCGACCAGACACACGAGTTCACCCGCCTCGACGCCGAAGGTGAGGTCCCGCACCGCCTCGACCCGGCGCCCGGAACCGTCGTAGACCTTGTTCAGGCCGGTGACATCGAGAAGCGCGCCCATGGATCGCCCTTTCACGTTCACGAGGGTCCGCGGCGACCGCCGGGCCGAGGCGCGCAGGCCGTCCCGGCCGAGAACGCGTCCCTCGACCAGCTGGAAGACGACGGAGAGGGCGAAGCCGAGCAGACCCAGGACGAGGTTCACGACGACGATGCCGGCGCCCACCGCGACCGCCGGCCCCGGCGCCCAGCTGGTGGGCGTGTCGCCGAGCGCCGTCCCGAACGTCTCGTCGGACAGCTCGTGGCCGAGGGCGCCGGTGATCCGGGCGACGGGCGGGAAGTACGCCTCCTCGACGAGACCGAGCCGCGCCGGTCAAGGCGTTCGTCGCCCTCACGGCAACAGCTTGTCCAGGTCGGGGGACTGCTTGAAGAGACCGTCCGCCTCGCCCAGCTTCTCCAGCGCCTCGATGGAGGCACGGTTCGCCTCGGCAGGCCACTTCGGCAGGGTCACCTTCGCCAGCACATCCGCCGGGATCCTGGTGTACGTCGTGACGGCCTGGCGGGCCTCGTCCGGGTGGGCGTCGGCGTACGCGAGGGACTCGGCGGTGGCCTCCTGGAACTTCTTCACCAACTCCGGGTTCTTCCGGGCGTACTGGGTCGAGGTGAAGTACATCGCGACGGTGCAGTTCGGCGCGACGTCCACCAGCGGCCAGGCGATCTCACGGCCGCCCTGGCTCTTGACCGTCGCGAGGGCGGGTTCGACGACCTGGGCCGCGTCGATCTGGCCGCCGTCGAGGGCGGCGGGCATCTGGTCGAAGGCCAGCTCGACGAACTTCACCTTGTCCGGGTCGCCGCCCGCCTTGCGCACAGACTCGCGCACCGAGGTCTCGTTGATGTTCTTGAGGGTGTTGACGGCGACCTTCTTGCCCTCGAGGTCCTTCGCCGACCTGATCGGGCTGTCCTTCTTCACGGTGATGGCGCTGAAGTCCTTGCCCTGTACACCAGTTGATGCGATGCCGTTGGCGACGGCCTTGACGGGCACGCTGTTGGCCTGGGCGATCATCAGTGACGTCACGTTGCTGAAGCCGAACTGGAACTGCCCGCTGACGACACCCGGCACGATCGCCGCGCCGCCCTGCGCGAGGGTCATGGACAGCTTGAGCCCGCGCTCGCTGAAGAAGCCCTTCTGCTGACCGAGATAGAGGGGCGCGACATCGACGATGGGGATGATGCCGACCTTGAGAGTGGTCGTGCCGCCGGACGGCGTGGTGCCGTCCGGCGAACCGGAACCGTCCGACGACCCACAGGCCGTCGCGGTGACCAGGAGCGTGACGGCCGTGAGGCCGGTTAAGAGACGACGCAAGACTCCTCCTGTGGGACCGATCGTGGTACTCCGACAGGTTGTGCCAGGTGGTGGCGAGTTGTGCGCGGACAGCACGAACGTGCTCAGTCGTTCGCAGACGTGCTCAGTCGTTCTCAGCGGGAACGTAAAGCCCCGGGTGAAGCAGGGTCAATGCCTTTGCCGTGTGAGTCGCCGCCCCGGCGGGACCGGGACGGCGGGACGGTGGCTCTAGAGGTCGAGGACGAGTCGTGGGCCACGGCACCGGGACACGCAGATGAGCATCGTCTCGCCCGCCTCCCGCTCTTCGTCAGAGAGCACCGAGTCCCGGTGGTCCGGGGTGCCTTCGACCACGTCCGTCTCACATGTGCCGCAGGTGCCCTCGGTGCACGAGAAGAGCACCTCGACCCCGGCGCCGCGCACCGCGTCCAGCACGGACACCTCGACGGGCACGGTCAGCGTACGACCGCTGCGCTGCAG
The DNA here is from genome assembly GCF_010548275.1 of Streptomyces sp. SID12488. Lineage (GTDB taxonomy): Bacteria > Actinomycetota > Actinomycetes > Streptomycetales > Streptomycetaceae > Streptomyces. The sequence continues at coordinate 178,961 of NZ_JAAGLT010000012.1, read as the reverse complement.
GACAACCTCGAACTCGGTGTCGACACCGGCCTGTTGGACCTTGGGCGCGAACCGCTCGACGTGCAGCGCACCGGCCGGGCAGACCGACTCCACCGCGTCGAGAAGGGCACCGGGTCCGCAGCAGTAGACGAGGGTGCCTTCCGGCAGTCGCCCGATCTCCGAGTCGAGGTCCAGGAGCCCGGTCTCGTCCTGCGGGGCGAACGTGACCTTGTCCCCGTACCGCCCCAACTCCTCCGTGAACGCCATGGAGTCGCGGGTGCGCCCGCCGTAAAGCAGCGTCCACTCGGCGCCCGCGGCCTCGGCGGCGGCGAGCATCGGCAGGATCGGTGTGATGCCGATACCGCCGGCGACGAAGCGGTAGCGGGGCGCCGGCCTGAGCGCGAAGTGGTTTCGGGGGCCGCTTACCCGCACCTTGTCACCGAGCCCCAACTGCCCGTGTACGTAGGCCGATCCGCCGCGCCCGTCCGGCTCACGCAGCACCGCGATCCGCCACGCAGACCGGTCCGCGGGGTCACCGCACAGCGAGTACTGCCGCTCCAGCTCCGGCCCGAGCACGACATCGACATGCGCGCCCGGCTCCCAGTCCGGGAGCTCCTCGCCCAGCGGATGCCGCAGGGTGAGTGCCAGCACGCCGTCGGCGGCCGACTCCCGCCGCTCGACGACGAGTTCGGCCTCGTACACGCTCATGAGCTGTTTCCCTGTGGCTGGTCCGGCTGCGGCTGATGTCCCTGCGGGTGGGCGAGCATCCACTCCCACATCTCGATGGGGTCCTGCGAACTGTGCTCACGTCCGCAGTGGCAGGTGCCGTGCAGGACGTCCGTTCCCGGCAGCCAGGCGATGCGGTAGATCTCGCCTGTCGGGCTGCCGCTCACAGGACCTTCTCCACCGGCTTGTCGCCCTCCTCGACCAGCCGGGCGAGGATACGGCGGGCGGCGAGACCACCGGTGTCGATGTTGATGCTCAGCTCCTGGTACCCGGACCGCTCCGAACCCAGCGTCCGCTGAAGGAGGTTGAGCGCGTCGACGTCCTGCATGACCACCGTGTGGTTGTTGCTCCGCAGGAACTCGGTGACCTCGTCGTCCTCCGTGGCCCAGTCGCGCGAGACCATCCAGAAGTCGTACACCTTCCCGTCGGCCGACGGCGTGATCGCGTACGTGATCTCGGTGTGGAAACCGTTCGGGTCGCTGCCGTCGGCCTCGGGCAGGACACCCACCGGCGCGATCCGGCTGTGCAGCAGATACAGGCACGGCGCGTGGTACTCGATGTCCTGCCAGCGCGTGATCCGCCCCTCGATGCCGGTCGACCTGGCGTAGAACGGCGGGCACTCGGCGTCGTCCATGTGTCGGCTGACCCGGACGATGCCCGCGCCCTCGTCGACCTCCGTGTTGATGGGCGTCTCGGCGACCTCTGGGGTGCCTATGTAGCCGCCGTGCAGATAGGTCTCGTGGGAGAGGTCGAGGAGGTTGTCGACGAGCAGTCCGTAGTCGGCGTCGATCGGCTCCATGCCCCTGACGGTGACCCAACCGGGGGAGTCGAGGTGCCGGGCCCGCGGAATGGTGCCGGCGTCGGCGAGGGCCGGGTCGCCGATCCAGACCCAGATCAGGGCGTCCTGCTCGACCACCGGGTAGGAGGCGACGCGTGCGGTGCGCGGGACGCGTTTCTGCCCGGGCACGTACACACACGTACCCGTGGTGTCGTAGGTGAAGCCGTGGTAACCGCACACGATCCGGTCGCCGTCGAGTCCGCTCTCGGAGAGTGGGTAGCGCCGGTGCACACAGCGGTCGTGCAGGGCGACGGGCGTCCCCTCGCCCTCGGTCCGGTAGAAGACGAGGGGCTCTCCGAGAATCGTGCGGCCGAGCAGCTCCCGGCCCACCTCGTGACTGTAGGCGGCGACGTACCACTGGTTCCTGGCGAAACTGGTCGTGTGCGGCATGGGTGCGACTCCCGTCGGTCTGCGGTGGTGACATCGTCGGGAAGGGCGTCACAGTGGCGCAACATCTCTTCCGTCTCACGGAAGGGGTTTGGCGAACGGCCTGTTCGGAGCCGCCCCCGGACTGTGCCTGCGATGCGTCTGCGCGCCGATGGGAGACCACACGGCTGGAGTCGGCAGTCCCGGTTCTCGTCCGTGCCCCCACCGCAGGTCACGAGACCCGACAGCCGGGCGGGGAATGCCGTGGGGGTTTCTTGGGGCGGTCTTGGTCCGCCCCACATCTCACGTACCGACGACCTTCACGCGGATGCCACCGGACCCTTCCGTGCCGTTCGGTACCCCTGGGAAACTCCAGGCGCGCGCATTCCGTCACGTTCCACTCATTGTCGCCATCAGGACGAGAGGCTTCTCCCCCATGCCCGAGGTCAACCGGCGCCACTTCCTCCAACTCGCGGGCGCGACAACGGCGTTCACCGCGCTCTCCAGCAGTATCGAGCGCGCTGCCGCCCTCCCCGCGCACCACCGCACCGGGACGATCGAGGACGTCGAGCACATCGTCGTCCTCATGCAGGAGAACCGGTCCTTCGACCACTACTTCGGTTCGCTGCGCGGAGTCCGGGGCTTCGGCGACCCGCATCCGGTCACCCAGGTGAACGGCAAGTCGGTGTGGCACCAGTCGGACGGCACCAAGGACGTACTGCCCTTCCGGCCGGACGCCGACGACCTCGGGCTGGCCTTCATCCAGGACCTCCCGCACGGCTGGAGCGACGGTCACGTCGCCTTCAACAACGGCAAGTACGACAAGTGGATCCAGGCCAAGTCGTCAACGACCATGGCCTATCTGAACCGCAAGGACATCCCGTTCCACTACGCGCTGGCCGACTCCTTCACCATCTGCGACGCGTACCACTGCTCGTTCATCGGCTCCACCGACCCGAACCGCTACTACATGTGGACGGGCTACACGGGCAACGACGGCAAGGGAGGCGGCCCCGTCCTCGGCAACGACGAGGTGGGGTACAGCTGGACGACGTACCCGGAGCGTCTCGAAAAGGCGGGCGTGTCCTGGAAGATCTACCAGGACGTCGGTGACGGGCTCGACGCGGCCGGCTCCTGGGGCTGGATCTCGGACGCCTACCGGGGCAACTACGGCGACAACTCGCTCCTCTACTTCAACCAGTACCGCGACGCGAAGCCCGGCGACCCCCTCTACGACAAGGCCCGCACCGGCACCGACGCCCGCAAGGGAGAGGGCTTCTTCGACCAGCTCAAGGCCGACGTGTCAGGGGGCGAACTGCCGCAGGTCTCCTGGATCGTCGCCCCCGAGGCCTTCACCGAGCACCCCAACTGGCCCGCGAACTACGGCGCCTGGTACATCGCCCAGGTCCTGGACGCGCTCACCTCCGACCCCGAGGTGTGGGCGAAGACAGCCCTGTTCATCACGTACGACGAGAACGACGGCTTCTTCGACCACCTCGTGCCGCCGTTCCCGCCCCAGTCGGACGCACAGGGCAAGTCGACGGTCGACGTCGGCTCGGACCTGTTCAAGGGCGACAGCCGGCACGCGGCCGGTACCTACGGGCTCGGGCAGCGGGTGCCGATGCTGGTCGTCTCGCCCTGGAGCAAGGGCGGGTTCGTCTGCTCGGAGACGCTCGACCACACGTCGGTCATCCGGTTCATGGAGAGCCGCTTCGGCGTGCACGAGCCCAACATCTCGCCCTGGCGGCGCGCGGTCTGCGGCGACCTGACGGCCGCCTTCGACTTCTCCCGCAAGGACACCAGGCCGGTGGCCCTCCCCGACACCGACGGCTACCGGCCGCCGGACAAGGACCGCCACCCCGACTACGTCCCGACGCCGCCCACGCACCCGGTCCTGCCCCGCCAGGAGCGCGGCCTGCGCCCGGCCCGTCCGCTCAAGTACGCCCCGTACGTGGACGGTTCGGCAGACCTGACGGCCGGAAAGCTCACCCTCGCCTTCGCCTCCGGCACCCACGCCGGCGCCTCCTTCCTCGTGACTTCCGGCAACCGCACCGATGGGCCGTGGGCCTACACCACCGGCGCGGGCAAGACCGTCTCCGACACCTGGAACTCGGCCTACTCGAAGGACGCCCACGACCTGACGGTGCACGGCCCGAACGGCTTCCTGCGGGTCTTCAAGGGCCGGGGCAAGGGTGCCGCCGGACCCGAGGCGACCGCACGCCACGTCGGGGACGACCTTGAGCTGACCCTCACCAACAAGGGCTCCAAGACCGTGGAGTTGAAGCTGACCAGCGGATACGGGGGACACTCGCGCAAGATCAGGGTGCGGGCCGGGTCCACCGTGCGGCACCGGGTGGACCTCGGGGCCAGCAAGCGCTGGTACGACGTGACGGTCACCTCGGACGCCGACGCGGCGTTCCTGCGCCGGTTCGCCGGGCACGTGGAGAACGGCCGGGCGGGCGTGAGCGATCCGGCGATCGTGACCTGCTGAGAGGGTGAAGCGGGGCCCGGGGCGCTTTGACCGGGACATGGTTGTCAGGCAGCCACGTCACGGTAGTGTGCCCCGGTGACCACGCAATCGAACATACCTGCAGGTTGGTATCCGGATCCGCACGGAGCGCCCCAGACGCTCCGGTACTGGGACGGTTCCCAGTGGACCGACCACACCAACACCGACCAGCAGCAGGCGCAGCAGCCCCAGGCCCAGCAGTCGCAGGCGGCGCCGGTTCAGCTGCCCCAGCAGGGGCTCGGTCAGCCCCAGGGCCAGCCCCAGAAGGGGTTCGGCGCCCCGCAGCCCGCCGCCGGTGCCGACGCACGGGTGCAGCAGCAGGCCGGGGTCGCGGCGGGGGCGGGCGGCGGCACACTGTTCACCGAGCCGGTGCTGGTGGTCAACCAGAAGGCCAAGCTGATCGAGCTGACCAACGAGTACAAGGTCATGGACCAGCAGGGCCGGGAACTCGGCTCGGTCGTCCAGGTCGGACAGAGCGCGCTGAAGAAGATCCTGCGCTTCGTCGCCAGCATCGACCAGTTCATGACGCACAAGCTCGAGATCCGGGACGCCCACGGGCAGCCGGTGCTGCTGCTGACGCGCCCCCGGAAGTTCATGAAGTCGCGGGTGATCGTGCAGCGTCCGGACGGTTCGCCGGTCGGTGAGATCGTCCAGCAGAACATGATCGGGAAGATCAACTTCGCGATCAACGCGGGCGGCCGGCAGGTCGGCGCGATCAAGGCCGAGAACTGGCGGGCGTGGAACTTCGCGATCGTCGACCACGCGGAGAACGAGGTCGCCCGCATCACCAAGACCTGGGAAGGTCTGGCGAAGACGATGTTCACGACCGCGGACAACTACGTCCTGCAGATCCACTACCAGCTGCCCGAACCCCTGCTGAGCCTCGTGGTGGCGACGGCGCTGACCGTCGACACCGCGCTGAAGCAGGATTCACGGGGCCTTGGCTGACAGGTCGGTTCACGGATGACGGGTCGGTTCACAGCCACCGACCGGGGCCCCTGTGCACACGTGTGTTCACAGGGGCCGGTCGGTTCACAGTGACGTGAGGTGCCCCGGCTCCGACGGCTGCCGGGGCATCAACGACGGCTCGACGGGCGCCGAACGGGCCTCCAGCGCGAGAACCGACGCCACCGGATGCTCCTCGTCGGCCAGGACCGAAGCCGCGGCCGAAGCTGACGCTGCCGCTGCCGAAGACGGAATCACGACACGCTCCGGAGACACCGCAACGGAAACCGGAACCGGAATCGGATCCGGTGTCGCCCGTGACAGCGTCACCACACCCCACCCCGCGAGTCCCGCGCCCGCCAGCGCCAGGAGCAGCCCCGAGGCCCCGCCCTGGAGCCGCTCGCCGAGCAGCGTCAGGCCGATCACCGCGGCGGCGACCGGATTGGCCAGTGTCACCAGGGCCAGCGGACCCCCGAGGCCGCCCCGGTAGGCGGTCTGGGACAGGATCAGGCCACCCGCCGCGAACGCCGCGACCAGCAACGCCACCCCGATCACCTGCCAGCCGATCAGCGGACCCGAGCTGTTCGTCGCGGCGACCGTGACGGTCTGGGTCAGTGCCGAGGCCACCCCCGACGCCATGCCGGACGCGCTCGCGTGCCGCAGGCCGGGCCGGGCTCCGGGACGCGCCAGCACCCCGATCAGGACCATCGTCGTACCCGCGACCGCCATGGCCTCCGGGAGGCTCAGCACGTCGTCGGGCGCCGGGCCGGAGGCCGTGACCAGGATCGCCGCCAGGCCGAGCAGTGTCAGGGCGGTACCGCGCCACTCCACCGCGCTGACCCGGCGCCCGGCGACCCGCGCGCCCAGCGGCACCGCGGCGACCAGTGTGAGAGCGCCCAGCGGCTGCACCACCGTGAGCGGGCCGTACTTGAGGGCGACCACATGCAGCAGGGCGCCCCCCGCGTTGAGCAGCACGGAGCCCCACCAGGCGCCGGTCGCCAGCAGTCGCCGTATCCCGGCGTCGGCGTTGCGGGAGGCGAGCCGCTCCTGGGCGACGGCAGCGGCGGCGTAGGCGACGGCGGAGAAGAGGGAGAGGACGACGGCGGTGAGCGTGGCGGCGTTCATCGGGTCGCTCCCACGAGGACGGGCTCGTCGGCCGGGGCGAGCCTGCTGCCCTCGCCCGCCGTCGACTCGGTGCGGTGGGGTGCGTGGACGACCGCGAGGGCGATACCCAGCAGGGCCGAGGCCACGATCGCGTCGAGCCAGTAGTGGTTCGCCGTACCGACGATCACCAGCAGTGTCACCAGCGGATGCAGCAGCCACAGCCAGCGCCAGCGGGAGCGGGTCGCGACGATCAGACCGACCGCCACCATCAGGGCCCAGCCGAAGTGCAGCGACGGCATCGCCGCGAACTGGTTGGACAGGGTGTCGGCCTCGGGTGAGGCGCCGTAGACCGTCGGACCGAACACCTGCCCGGTGTCGATGAGGCCCGCTTCGGCGAGCAGCCGGGGCGGGGCCAGCGGGAAGGTGAGATGGATCACCAGGGCCGCACCGGTCACCGCGGCGAGGACCCGGCGGGCCCAGACGTAGTGCGCGGGGCGCCGCAGGTAGAGCCAGACCAGGAAGGCGACGGTGGCCGGAAAGTGCACGGTCGCGTAGTAGGTGTTCGCGAAGTGGATCGCGGTGTCGCTGTGCAGCAGCGCCGACTGCACGGCGCCCTCGCCGGGGAGGTGCAGGGCCCGCTCCCAGTCCCAGACGCGGTGCGCGTTCTGGAAGGCCTCGGCGGTGTGCCCGGTCGCCAGCTGCCGGCCGAGTTTGTAGACGAGGAACAGCCCTGCCACCAGTAGGAGTTCACGGACGAGCGGCGGCCGTCGTATACCGGCGGGTTCCGCCTTGGCAGGCTCGGTGCTGGCTTTCATCCCCCGGCCCTTTCGCTGAGGTGGCGCGTGTGCGCACGTGGTGCGTGATGGGCGGGAACTCGTCTGTACGGGCGCTCGTCTCATCGATACGTTGGTGTACCGATACGAGAGTGTACCGAAACGAATCCGTACCGGTACACTGGCGTATCGATGGACTTACACCACACTGGAATCGGGAATAAGCCACAGAGCAGCCCAACAGGAACGACAGTAAGAGCGACAGTGAGCACGACAACCGGAACCACCGGAACCACCGGAACCACGGGGACAGGGAGCGCAGTCATGACGTCGCAGGCCGCGGAGGGACCGGAACCGGTCGTCGCCTCGCGCCGCTCCAAGATCACGCCGGAGCGTGAGCAGGAGTACTTCGACGCCGTGCTCGTCCAGATCCGTGAGTGCGGATACGACGCGCTGACCATGGAGGGCGTCGCCGCCAGTGCGCGGTGCAGCAAGTCGACGCTCTACCGGCAGTGGAAGACGAAGCCGCAGTTCGTGGCCGCCGCGCTGCGCGCCAACCGGCGCGCCCGCTTCGCGGTCGACACGGGGTCGCTCGCCGGGGACCTGCGCGCGGCGGCACGGGCGATCGGTGAGGCGTCGGGGCACGACACCCAGCTGCTGCAGGCCCTCGGTCATGCCGCCATGCAGGACCCGGAGCTCCAGGAGGCGCTGCGCGACGCGATCGTCGAACCGGAGCTGGCCGCGTTCCGCGAGATGATCCGCCGCGCGGTCGAGCGCGGTGAGGTCCCCGCCGGCCATCCGGCGCTGGAGTACGTACCGGCGCAGATGATGGGCGTCCTGCGGGCCCGCCCGGTCCTGGAGGGGCAGTACGCCGACCCGGAGTACCTCGTCGGATTCGTGGAGGCCGCGGTGCTGCCCGCACTCGGCGTCACCTGAGGCGCAGGCCGCCGTCCGTGACTCGTCCGGACGGTGACCTGTCCGCGCCGACCCGTGGGGACGGGGGCGGCGCGCACCCCCCGGCCGGGTGGGATTCCTCTTGAGCGGAGAGGCGTCCCACCCGGCCGATCCACATCGACCGGGCCGGGGTGCGGATCGGCGGATCAGACGTCCTGCCCGCTCCCGCCGGCCGAGGAGACCTTGATGCCGGCGGTTATCTGGTCGATCACCGACTCCTTCTGGTCGGCGTCGACACCGAAGCGGACGACGACCATCTGCCGGGGGTTCGACGGTGCGGGGAAGGCCAGCGACTCGACGATGCCGTCGACGCCCTTGCTCGTGACCGCCTTCCAGCGGACCAGATAGCCCTTCTGCCCGGCTACGGTCACCGCCTTCGACGCCAGTACGTCGTGCGAGGTGATCTTCCCGTACGTCGTACCGCCGTAGGAGTCCTCGGCGTTCGCGGCGATGTCCGCCTTGGCGACCGCCTCGGCCGTGCTGCCCGACGTGCCCAGCGCCAGCGCGGGCGCCGAGTAGGCCCCGCCCTTGGTGCAGGTCTTCGTCGTGTCGCCCGGGCACTTGTACGAGGTGTCCGAGGTCACCTGGCCGCCCACGGTGATCGACTGGCCGTACCAGCCGTCGGGGATCGGGATGCTGATCCCGTTGGTCGAGTCGGGCACGGAACCGCTGTCGATCTTCGGGCTCTCCGAAGGCTGGGACTGCTGCGGGTCCGGCGTCTGCCCGCCCGAGCCGCCGCCGGGGCCGCCCCCGGTGCCGCCGCCGGGACCGCCCTGACCGCCGCCGTTCTGTCCGCCGGTTCCGCCCTGCCCACCGGTTCCGCCCTGGCCGCCGGGTATCTGCGAGCCCACGTTGCTGCCGCCGTCGTCCTTGGTCAGCGCGTACACGCCGCCGCCTATGCCGGCGAGGACGGCGACGGCCACCGCCACGGCTATGCCCGTGCGCAGTCCGCGCCGGGTGCCCGTCGGCGATTGGTCGGGATACGCCGGGTACGCCCCGCCGGCGGCCAGCACCGGTGGACCCCAGGCGGGGGCCGAGCCCTCGGGCCGGGTCTGTTCCGTCCATGTCCTACCGTCCCACCAGCGTTCGGTGGCGGGGCTGTCACTTGTCTGCCCGGGGTCGGGATACCAGCCGGGAGGAGTCTCCTGCGTCATGCCCCCACCGTATGAGGCTCGCGTGAAAGGCGGATGAGAGGAGTCCCCTTTCCGCCGGGAAAGGCGCGGAAAGCCGGGCCGAGATGCCGAGATAGCGGGATACGGGAGGTCGGGCCCGCTCCACCACCAGCCGCACCGGCACCTCCCTTCTGCCGCCGACGGGCTGCGGCGGCCGACTGGAAGGGGAACTCCAGTACGAGTGGCGCATGCGTTTTCACCAAGATCCCGGCCTCGCCGCCCCCTCACCGGCGCGAAGGAACGCGGCCGGGATCACCGTCGCGAAGTCGCCGTGGACATCGGACCCGTACCACTCGACGAAGTTCCCCACCGATCCCGCGAACGGAGCCCTGCGGGAGCGCGCCGGTCGGAGGGTCCGCAGGTCGGGGCAGCGCTCGGGCCCACTCATGGGAAGTCCTGCCCGGGGGCGCGGGCGAGGCGGTCCGAGGGGGCGTGCCACGGGCGGACGCGCACCCGCCGATGACGGAAAACCAGCTTTGTTCCAGGGGCTGTTGGCTGTCGAAAACCTTCCCGACGCGGCTGGTGGCGGTCCCGCCGCGTCGCCCTGTCGCACTCCCTGTCACTCGTCCCGGCAATACCTGCGCGGACCCCCTCCACTGCGGCAGCCTGACGGCTACTCTCGGGTTCTGTACGTCGTTCAGGCGACTTGGGGAGGTAGCGGGATGACGGAGGAACCGCCCGGGACGGCCGGATCTGCCGCCCTGTGGGAGCGCGACACACAAGTCGCCGCCGTGGAACGGGCGATCGACGCCCTACGCGTCGACAACTCCTCCTCGGGCAGTCTGTTGCTCTTCACCGGCGAGGCAGGTCTCGGCAAGACCGCGCTGATGGCCGAAACCCGGCGCATCGCCGACCGGCGCAACTGCACGGTGTGGTCGGTGCGCGGCGGCGAGACCCTCAAGTCCGTCCCCTTCAACGTCGTGCGCCAGTTGCTGCAGCCCGCGCTCCTGTCGCTGATGCCGGAGGAGGCCCGCGAATACCTCGGCGACTGGTACGACATCGCCGGCCCCGCCCTCGGCATCACGGAACCCGGCGACCGCCTGGCCGACCCGCAGGGCGTGTGCGACGGCCTGGTCGCGGCCGTACGGCGGCTCGCCAAGCGTGAGTGGCCGCTCGTCCTGCTCATCGACGACGCCCACTGGGCCGATCAGGAGAGCCTGCGCTGGCTGGCCGCGTTCGCCGAGCGGCTCGACGACCTGTCCGTCCTCGTCGTGGTCGCCCGCAGGCCGGGCGAGGCCAGCGGCAGCCGTGCCGACCACCTGGAGGCCATCGCCCGGGCGGCCGGCCCCGTCGCCTCGCTCGACGCCCTGACTCCGGCAGCCGCCGCCGGCCTCACCCGCACCACCCTCGGCCCACACGCCGACGCCCCGTTCTGCCGCGAGGTGTGGGCGGTCACCGGCGGCAACCCGTACGAGACCGTCGAACTCCTCGCCAAGGTCCAGGACGCCGGACTGGCGCCGGTCGAGGCGTCCTGCGGCCGACTGCGCGAACTCAACAACGCGGCCCGCGGCGGCGGCCTCGTCGCCCGCCTGGAGGACCTCGGTGTCGAAGCCACCCGCTTCGCCTGGGCGGCGGCCATTCTCGGTACGGGCATCTCCGTGGACCTCGTGGCCCGGCTGGCCACCCTCAGCCACGACGAGGCCCACCACTGCGCCAACCTCCTTTGCACCGCCCGCATCCTCACCGAACCCCACCTGGCGGCCGGTCAAGTCGCCCACAGCGACCTGGAGTTCGTCCACCCGCTGATCGCCACCGCCGTCTACGACTCCATCCCGGACGGCATGCGCACCGCCATGCACGGCATCGCCGCGCAGGTCGTCACCGAGTCCGGAAAGGGCGCCGCCGCGGCCTCCCGCCATCTCCTCCACGTCTATCCGGACGACGACGAGGAACTCGTCGACCAGCTGCGCGAGGCCGCCCGCGAGCACCAGGCGGTCGGTGCCCCGGACGCGGCCCGCCGCTGTCTGGAGCGCGCCCTGCTGGAACCGCCCCGCCCCGAGAGCCACGCGCAGGTGCTCTACGAACTGGGCTGCGTCACCCTCCTCACCGCGCCCGCCACCACCATCGGACACCTCCAGACCGCGCTCGCGCTGCCCGGACTGGAGGGTGCCCTGCGTGTCGACGCGATCGTCCGCCTCTCCCAGGCCCTGCTGCACAACGACCAGATGGAGGAAGCGGTCCGCACGGTCGAGGAGGAGGCCGCCCGGCACCAGCCGGGCCCTGCCCGCATGCGGCTGCAGGGCGCGCAGTTCATGCTGGAGTGCCTCCACGGCGGCGACGCGCCCGCTCCGGGCCGCTCCGAGCGCCTCGCCGACCTGGCCCGCCCCTGCAGCGGCCGGGACAACTCCGAGCGCGCGCTGCTCATGCTGCGCGACTTCGACGCCATGGCCCACGGTGAGAACGCCGAGGAGGTCGTGGAGGTGTGCGACCGCGCCCTCGTCAACGGTCGTCTCGCCCCCGGACTCGGCTGGACCGACCCCGAGTGGGGCATCGAACTGCTGCTGATGCTGGCCTGCTCATATGCCTACGCCGACCGTCTCGACCGTGCCGAGGCCCTCTACACGGAGGCCCTGCGCGCCTACGAGACGGCGGGCTGGAGCGGCGGCCACCTCTCCCTCGCCCATGCGTACGTCGGTCTCGGGCACCGCAGGCGGGGTCGCCTCAGAGAGGCCGAGACGTCCCTGCGCGAGTCCTTGCGTCTCGCCGAACGCGTCGGGCGTGGCCTGCCCCTGTACTGGTCGGCGACGTGCAACCTCGTCGACACGTTGCTCGCCCGCGGTCATGTCCAGGAGGCCTGGGCGGTCGCCGAGCAGTACGGCTTCGCCCCGCCATATCCGTCCACCATCGTGCTGCCCGAACCCCGCGCGGTACGCGGCCGGTTGCTCATCGCCGTCGGCCGCACCAAGGAGGGCATCAACGAACTGGAGGCCGCGGAGAAGGCGGCGACCGGGCGGGGATTCCACAACCCGGTGCTCGCCACCTGGGCCGTCGACCTGGCCCGCGCGCTGGCCGTGGAGGACCCCCTGCGGGCCGCCGTGCTGGTCGCCGACGCCCGCCGGTACGCCGAACGCTTCGGCACGGACACCGCCATCGGTGAGGCCCTGCGCTGCGCGGCGGCCCTGGAGACCGGCCAGCGGGCGGTACGCCTGGCCGCTCAGGCGGTCGCCTATCTGGAGGCGTCCCCCTGCCAGTACGAACACGCCGCGGCCCGCGTCGAGTACGGCATCGCCGCCCGCTCGGTCGCCGAGATCCAACGCGGGCTGACCCTGGCCAAGTCGTGCGGCGCCGACGGCCTGGTCGCCAAGGCACGGGAGGTCCTGGACAACGGACGGGGACTTCGCTGACCTGCGGGGGCGCCGGGTGCGGGTGGTCAGGCCCGGCGTATCCGCTCCGTGGCCTTCTCCGGACGTTCCGCAGCCGGTCGTCGTAGGTCTCTTCGTACGTCCGAGCCGACGTGCACGATCCGCGAGAGCGCGCCCGCCCGCACCGGCGGCAACGGGGCGCGGGTGGAGACGACCGGTGCGAGGGGGTCTCTGGCGAGCCGCAACTCGCTTCCGTGAAGGCTCAGTTCAGGGCCGCAACCACACGCGCGACGCTACTGAGGCCCCGACCGGCAGGATCACCCTTCCGAACCGTCCTCCTCCGCCAGTACGCGCTGGGCCGCCGCGAACGCCGAGTTGGCCGCCGGGACCCCGCAGTAGACGGCCGTCTGGAGCAGCACCGCGCCGATCTCCTCGGGGGTGAGCCCGTTGCGGCGGGCCGCGCGAACGTGCATCGCCAGCTCGTCGTAGTGGCCGTGGGCGACCAGGGCGGTGAGCGTGATCATGCTGCGTTCGCGCCGGGTGAGCGTCGGGTCGGTCCAGATCTCGCCCCACGCGTAGCGCGAGATGAAGTCCTGGAAGCGGGCTGTGAAGGGCGTCTGCCGTGCCTGCGCCCGGTCCACGTGGGTGTCGCCGAGTACCTGCCGGCGCACCTCCATGCCCCGCCGGGGCGCTGCCCCGAAGTGCGGGCGCAGCGCGGCCAGTACGGCCTCCGGGCACTGCGCGACCGCCAGATGCGAGGCGCCGGGCAGTTCGACGAGCGTGGCACCCGGCACGGCGTCCGCGATCTCCCGCAGATGGGCCGGGGGAGTGGCCGGGTCCTGCCGCCCGGCGACGACCAGCGTGGGCGCGCCGATCCCGGCCAGCTTGTCGCGCAGGTCGAAGGCGCCCAGCGCGTCGCAACAGGCGGCGTACGCGTCCGGATCGGCGTTCCGGTGATCCGCGACCAGCTCCGGCACGGTGAACCCGGGTGTGAACCAGCGCGCGTCGGCGCTCTCCGCGAGCCCGGCCAGCCCCTCGCTCCGCACCAGCGCGGCCCGCTCCTCCCAGGGCTTGCTGCCGTTGAAGTGGGCCGAAGAGCACAGAACGGCGAGCGACGACACCCGCTCCGGGTGGTGGACGGCCAGATGTAGACCGACCGCGCCGCCCAACGACACGCCCGCGTAGGCGAATTGGTCGATCCCGAGCGAGTCGGCGAGCGCCAGCACCAGCGCGGCCAGATCGCCGACAGTGGCTCCGGGACCGATCAGGCCGGGCGCCGAACCCCCGTGCCCGGGCAGGTCCCAGCGGACCACCCGATGGGTGACGGACAGCTCGGGCGCCACCTTGTCCCAGAGGGCGTACGACGTTCCGAGCGAGGGTCCGAGCAACAGCGGGGGAGCGGTGGCGGAGCCCTCGACACGGTGGTGCAGCAGCTTGTCGGTCACGGTCGCTCCAGAGCACGGTCGGTGAGGGCGCCGGCGGAGCCGGTGTAACGGGCGGGGTCGGTCAGGTCGTCGAGGGGCAGGTCCTTCAACTCCGGCTCCTCGGCGAGGAGTTCGGCGAGCGACCGACCCTCGGTGTAGGTACGGGCGGCCACTTCGGTGAGCAGGGCCTTCGCACGGGCCCGTCCCAGCACCGGCGCGAGTTCCGCGGCCAGCCGCTCGGAGACGATCAACCCGTGCGTGAGGCCCAGGTGTTGGCGCATGGTGTCCGCGTGGACGCGCAGTCCCTCGGTCAGCTCGACGGCGTCCCGGGCGGCGCCCCCGGTCACCCTGAGCAGCTCCCTGAGCGGCTCCCACTCGGCGTGCCAGGCACCGGCCGGCCGCTCGTCCTCGGCGACCAATGCCCCGTACAGCGTGGCCGCGAGCTGTGGCGCGCGCCGGGCCGCCGCGGCGATCAGCGTCGACCGTACCGGATTGGCCTTGTGGGGCATCGCCGACGAACCCCCGCCGCTGCCCTCGGACACCTCGGCGATCTCGGTACGGGCCAGTGTCAGTACATCGGCGGCGATCTTCCCGAGGGCACCGGCCGTGAAGGCGACCGCCCCGGCGAGATCCACGACCGGGGTCCGCAGGGTGTGCCAGGGCAACACCGGCTCGGCGAGGCCGAGTTCACGGGCGTAGGCAGCGACCAGGGCCCGAGTGTCGACAGTGCCCTCGGCCGCGCCGAACACGGTGAAAGCAGCCAAGGTGCCTGCCGCGCCCCCGAGTTGGGCGGGGAGGGTGTGGCGTACGGCCGTCAGGCGGTCCCGGGCGTCGAGGACCAGGGAGCGCCAGCCCGCCGCCTTCAGCCCGAAGGTCGTCGGCACGGCGTGCTGGGTGAGCGTGCGGCCCGGCATCACGGTGTCGCGGTGGTCGGCGGCGAGCCGGGCGAGGGCCGGGTCGGTGCGGTCGAGGTCCGTGAGGACCAGGTCCAGGGTGCGGGCGGCGACCAGCATCGTCGCCGTGTCCAGGATGTCCTGGCTGGTCGCTCCCCGGTGGACGTAGGGCCCGTACTCCGCGCCGACCGCCGCCGTCAGGTCCGCGACCAGCGGGATCACCGGGTTGCCGCCGGCCCGGGCGCGCAGCGCGATCGACCGCGCGTCGAAGCCGGCGGCCTCGGCGGCTGCCGAGCCGACCGCCGTGGCCGCTTCCTCCGGCGCCAGCCCCAGCCCGGCCTGCGCCCGGGTCAGCGCGGCCTCCGCGTCGAGCAGCGCCCGCAGATACGCGGTGTCGCTGGTCGCGGAGGCCGCCGGGGAACCGGCCCACCCAGGGGAGAGCAGGCCCGTGTCGGCATCGGACTCGGCATCGGCAGGTGGTGTCACTCGAACTCCAGGAAGACCGTTTCGCCCTCGCCCTGAAGGCGGATGTCGAAACGGTACGTGCGCCGCTCGCCCTCGGCGGCGACCAGCGTGGCGCGCCGCTCGGCCGGCAGGGAGTCGAGCAGCGGATCGGCGCCGTCCGTCAGATAGGCGCGCGTGTACAGGTGGGTCAGCAGACCGCGCGCGAACACGCACACGCTGACGTACGGCAGACCGGCGTTGCCCGGGGGCAGCGTGTACAGCGCGTAGTGCCCGTCGGCGTCGGTGGCGACCCGCCCGAAGCCGGTGAAGTCGGTGCCGTTGCGCCCCAGGAAGCCGCCCGTCACCGGGTCGCGGCGCAGTGATCCGGGGGCACCGGCCAGGGATCCGTCGGGCGCCGCCTGCCAGAACTCGAGCAGGGCGTCGGGGATCGGGTTGCCCTCGCCGTCCAGGACGTACCCGTGGAGGGTGATCGTGTCCGGGTGGCCCTTCGGCGCGACCTGCTCGCCCTCGGGGAAGGGGAGGGCGTAGCCGTAGAAGGGGCCGACCGTGTGGGAGGGGGTGGGGAGAAGGGTCTCCCGGGGCTTCGTGGACTCCGGGGACTTCTGGGAGACGCTCATCAGTCGCGGCCTTCTTCGATCCGGGTGGCGGAGGGACCGTCGAGGACGATGTCCCACTCGTAGCCGAGCGAGAACTCGGGCTGGGACAGGTCGTGGTTGTACTCGGCGACCAGACGGCTTCGGGCGGCCTCGTCGGTGACGGAGCGCAGGATCGGGTCGTAGCGGAACAGCGGGTCGTTCGGGAAGTACATCTGCGTCACGAGCCGCTGGGTGAACGCCGTGCCGAAGACCGAGAAGTGGATGTGTGCGGGCCGCCAGGCGTTGGTGTGGTTGCGCCACGGGTACGCGCCCGGCTTGATCGTGGTGAACCGGTACCCTCCCTGATCATCCGTCAGGACCCGCCCCACACCGGTGAAGTTGGGGTCGAGCGGCGCCGGGTGCTGGTCCCGCAGATGGGCGTACCGGCCGGAGGCGTTGGCCTGCCACAGCTCGATCAGCTGGCCGCGCACGGGCCGCCCGTCCCGGTCGAGGAGCCGTCCGGAGACGGTGATGCGCTCGCCGAGTGGCTCGCCCCGGTGCTGGATCGTGAGGTCGCTGTCGATGTCGGTGATGTCAGTGACCCCGAACACGGGCCCCGACAGCTCGACCGTCTCCGGGTCCCCGCCGCTCACCGCGACCAGCGGCTGCTTCGGGTGACGCAGCACCGAGCTGCGGTACGGGGCGTAGTCGCGCGGCGGATGGTTCTGTACAGGCGCGCCTTCGGCGACCGTCTTGTCGTAGGCGTCCTGGAGGTCGCCGACCTCGACGTCGATGTCCGACTGGGTGAGAGCCATGAGGAGTTCCTAGTCTCTTCCGAGCCCAATTACTCAGGGCACTGAGTATTTCAGCAAGGTTTCCCTCACGCTGTCACTCGCCGGTCTCGTCGTCAAGGGTAGTAGTAGAACCGCTGGTAGAGGCTGTGTGAGGCAGTTGAAGACACGGCGGCCGTTGGGTTGTATCGTCAGTACACCAACGAAATTCTGTGATCTGAAGAAGACGACCCCAGGAGCGGACATGGCCGCGGTGGACCTCTCCACCCACCCCGGGCACCTCGCCCGGCGACTCCAGCAGGCGCACTACCTGCTGTGGAACGCGATGGTCTCCGAGAAGATCACCTCGCCGCAGTTCGCGGTCCTGAACGCGCTGGTCGCCGAACCGGGCCTCGACCAGCGCACGGTCGGGGAGCGGGTGGGCCTCGACCGGTCCACGGTCGCCGAGGTCGTCAGCAGGCTCGGCCGCCGCGACCTGATCGACAAGGTCCGCGACCCGGAGGACGGCCGCCGCTCCCTGCTGCGCCCCACGGACGACGGGGTGCGCGCGCACCGCAAGCTGACCGTGCGCACGGCCCGGATGAACCAGGTCTTCCTGGCCCCGCTCTCCGCCGGTGAACAGACCGTCTTCCTCGACCTCATCCAGCGCGTCGCCGACGCGGCGGAAGGGCTGCGCAACCCGGCTGAACCACTCGCCACCCCGCGCTGAGCCCACTTCCACGGCAGGCCGGGTCCGCCCAGCGGACCGGCAGCGGATAGCGTGCGGGGGCGAGACCGCCGTCCGGACCGTCGGGCGGTCCGGGGCCGAGGAGGAACAGGGATGGCAGCCGCAGGAGCCGGGGCAGGGACCGGCGGCGAGCTCGAGCCCGCGGGGATGCGTACCGTCCAGCGGGCCATCGACATTCTCGGACTGTTCGACGAGGTCAGGCCCGCGCTGTCCCTCCGTGAGATCGTCAGCGCCTCCGGGCTGCCGAAGACCACCGTGCTGCGACTGCTCCAGACCCTGCGGCTCAACGGTCTGCTCTGGGTCGACGAGCACGGCCGCTATCTCGCGGGCCCCGCGCTGCTGCGCTGGTCCCGGCTCGCCGAACAGGCCTGGCGACTGCCGCCCGCAGCCCGGGTACTGCTGCGCGACCTCGCCGCCGAGCACAAGGAGACGGTGCACCTGTATGTGCGCCGGGACATCCACCGCGTCTGCATCGCCCAGGAAGAGGGCCCGCAGGCGCTGCGCCAGGTCGTGCGGGTGGGCGACGAACTCCCGTTGTGGGCGGGCGGCGTGGCCAAGGCGCTGCTGCTGGACGCCCCGGACGGGCTGCTGCTCCGGGTCGCGGAGGCCTCACCGCGCGGGGCGGCACATCTGGCGACCCTGCGGACCTGGATCGAGGAGGCCCGCGACCACGGGTACGCCGTGAGCCACGGCGAGCGCGAGGAGGGGCTGTCGGCGGTGGCCGTGCCGGTGCGGGGGAGGAGCGGGGCCGTGCTCGCCGCGCTGTCCTTCGGCGGGCCGAGCACGCGGTTCACGCCGGAGCGGGTGACACGGTTCGCGGCGGCGCTGCGCGGGGCGGCGGGGGAACTGGCCCGGGCGGGGCTGCCGTTCGAGGCGTAGGCGCTCCGCTGGATGCGCGATGCGGCTGGCGCGGGCCCGGGGTGGCTGGTCGCGCCTCGCGCCTCGGGGTGGTGCTGCGCGGGGCGGGTCGGCGGGGCAACTGGACCGGGCGGGGCCGGCGATCGAGGCGTAGGGCTCTGCTGGATGCGCGATACGGCCGCCTTGGGCCGGGCGGGGCTGGTCGTGCCTCGTGCCTCACAGTTCATGGCGGTGCTGCGCGGGGCGGTGGGCGGAACTGGCGTGGGCTGGGCTGCCGTTCGAGGCGGCGCGGTGCGGTCACCGCGGGTCCCCTGCGGCTGGTCGCGTCCGCTCGGCGGAGCCGCATGTGTCGCCGGCCCGCGCCGGCCGCGGAGGCGAGGGTGTCGTACTCGGCGTCGCCCGGGCCGACTTGGGGGCGGCCGATCGGAACGCGGTCCGGACACCGGTCCGTGCATCGGGCGTCAGGCCATGGCCGTCACGCCGTCGCGAACACCACCCACACCTGCCCCTTCGCGAAGTTCACCGGCGTACCGTCGGCCGTCGTGAAATCCGTCCCCTCCGTGGCCGACCCGCGCCGCCACTCCACGTCGAACGTCCGCCTGTCGCGGAGTACTTGAGCCCGGCCCGAGCCAACGGACTGGGTGTACGGCGAGTTGTTGCCGAGGACGTCGTGGAACCGTGACTCGCGCACCTTCACGTACTGCACGACGACCGTCGCGGCGGCGACCCGCTCGCCGTCTGTCGCGACGGTCGGGGTGCCGTCCAT
The DNA here is from genome assembly GCF_010548275.1 of Streptomyces sp. SID12488. GTDB lineage: Bacteria > Actinomycetota > Actinomycetes > Streptomycetales > Streptomycetaceae > Streptomyces. The sequence goes on along the minus strand of NZ_JAAGLT010000012.1, from coordinate 159,794 downwards.
CGACACCAGCCAGCCGTGCCGGTCCGCGGACCAGGTGAACGTGAAGCGCGCCGAAGGGAAGCGGACGGTTCGCGACTTCTCGGGGGTCCCGCCCTCGGGTGCGGCGCCGTAACGGAAGCCGGTCGTCAGTGCGTCCGATCCCGGCGCGGCGCCGATCAGCCGCTGCGGCCTCAGATACAGATTGTGCGGCGCCGCCTTGTCCGTGCCCCGGTAGTAGGCGCCCGAAGCCGCAGACTCCGGGGACTCGGCGTTCAGGGGTGCCCGGTCGATCAGCGGCAGCAGCTTGCGCTGGGCGCCGGAGAAGGCGAGCGTCGGTTCGTCGAACTGACGTAGTAGCTCCAGGTCGGACTCACGTGCGCTGCGCACCGGCCCGACGGCCTTCGGCAACCGGGTCGCGTACACCGCCATCAGCCGGCTCAGACCACCCTCGACCTGCTCGGCGTACACGATGTCCGCCGCGTCCAGGCCCGTCTGGGGACGGGCCGCGCGGACGTTGTCGATCTTCACGGCGAGGACCGGGCCGACGCTCTCGGGCTCGGGCGATTCGCTGTGGTCGGGTGACTGGCTCTGGCTCTGGCTGTGAGTCTGTCCGCGCCCGTCGTCGGAGGGGCGGTCGTCCGTCGTGCAGCCGGCCATCAGGGAGGCCGTCACGGCGCCGGCCACCAGCACCGCCGTGACAGCTCCGCGCCGTCGAGTCCGGGTCCTTCGCGCCATCTGTCGCATACCCACCGTCGCCACCCAGTCCGTATCTACGATTATGCGCTTATCGGATCATAGGTGGCCATACCCGATCGGTTCTGTTCACGCACCTGGCGGGGGCCGAACGGCCCACGGAGGGGGTGCGCAAAGGGTGACCTCAGCCCTGCTGGCCGAGGATCTCTTCCCTGAGGGCGTGCTGCCTTGCAGGCCGCGATGTTCCTGTTTGTAGTCGAGGACGAGGCGGTAGCCCAGTCGGCGGGCGGGGGTGGCGAAGTGGGGGCTGAGCTGCTCGGTGTAGGCGCGGTCCGCGATCAGCAGCCCGGCCGGCAGGCCGAGGGGGACGAGCTGCGTGAGGGCGTGGACGGTGTTGGGGCCGGTGCGGTTGCCGGGAGTGTCCAGGACCAGGCCGATAGCGAGTTGAGGATGTCGGCTGACGCGTCGGCCTGCGTGCGGATGTCCGTCCGGGTGGTGGCGGCTGGCGGCGACGAGCAAGGTGGCGTTGTGTCCGAAGATGCCTTTCTCGGCGCCGCCGCAGTAGTGCCGGCCCGCGGTGACTTCGACCGAGGCCAGGTCGCGGCGTTTGCTGGGTGGGTGGTGCCAGGCGGGTACGGGGACGAGGGGCGGTGTCGGTGCCGATGTGCCGTCACTCTGCGCTCGTCGAATGCTCGTCGGAAGCGGTGTGTACCGCTCCCGTGCGCGGTGTCTTTGACACACCCGCGCAACTGGCGTCCGGCCTCACCAGGTGGGCGGGAGGCCCGGGTGCGCCCTGGTGGCCGGTGGGATCGGGCTTAGGGCACCGGCCGTCACCGTGTCCGACGCATTGCAGGGGCGGGCTGGATTTCGGCGGTGGGGTAGGCGAAGGCGGAGCCCGGGAGGGCGAAGGTGCGGGTGAGGGCGGAGAAGGTGGTGGAGCGGAGGGCAAGGTGGAGGAGGAGGCAGCCGAGGGCGGCGCCGAGGGTGTTGGTGATGATGTCGTCAATGTCCGCCCCTCGGCCGTTCCTGAAGAGGATGTACATGCCGAGCTGGGTGAGCTCGATCGCGGCGCTCACGGCCAGGGCGCGGAGGGAGACCCGCCCGGGGCCGAGTTCCCGGCGCGTCATGAGGGGGAGCAGTATCCCGAACGGGAGGAACAGGAGCACGTTGAGCGGGAAGGAGACATCCATGCCCAGGAGGCCCAGGAAGGGGATCGGCTGGACCTGGCCGGTCCAGGGGGAGAGGTTTTGGGCCCGGTCCACGATGATCGGGAACAGGGTGAAGTGCAGGGCGCCCGTCGCGTACAGGGCCGCCACGAGCCGGGTGAGTGCGGGCCTGCCGTGCCAGCCGGGGTGTTGGCGGGTGGCACGAATGGCGAGGAGCACGGTGAAGGCGGCGAGGAGCGGCCCGAGCACCTCGACGGATTCGATGCGGAAGGTGAACCCGCTCATGTCATGCTCCTGGGTGTGATGGATCGCGGAACCGGCCTGACGGAGACGACTCTGCCCGGGGGGCCGGAGCACCGGATCCGGCGAAAGGCAGATCTCGCGCCGCCCGCTACTACTTTCGGCAGAGCGGCGCTCGGCGCCCGGTGGCCCTGGGCGGCATGGCTGGTGTGGACGGCGCCGGTGTGCTGGGCGTTGTGGTTCGACTACCAGGCGTGGGGCATCGACGGATTCGGGAGCCGCACCGCCCAACTGGCCTGCGCCCTGCTGGCGGTGGCCGCCGTCGCGGGATCGCCGTGGCTCGGCGCGAGGGCTCTCCCGGTGGTCGGCGCTCTGGTGGGGGTGACATCGCTGGCGGTCTCGGTCCTGCTGCGCGCCGGGCCCGGGAGTTCCCCCGATCCCGTGGCCTCGGACGCGTACGGACTCGCCGAACCGGCGGCACTGCTGTGGCTGTTGCTACTCGTCCCGCTGCGCGGGCGGCGGGGGTGGGTGGCGTGGGTGACCCCTCCGGTGGTGTGGGCGGCCATCGTGCTGCGGCCGTTGGCGGTCGCGGTGCGGGAGAACAGCGTGATCGTGGCGCTGTTCCTCGCCGTGGGGTCGACGGCGGTGCTGGGCGGCGGCGTCGCCTGGCGGCTGGTCATGGCGGACCGGCGGCGGCGGGCGGCGACACTGCGTCTTGAGCAGCGGGCCGAGTTCGCCCGCGATCTGCACGACTTCGTCGCCCATCATGTGACCGGCATCGTGGTGCAGGCGCAGGGCGCTCTGGTGATCGCGCAGCGGCGACCGGAGCTGGTGCCACCGGCCCTGGAGCGGATCGAACGGGCCGGGTCGGAGGCACTGGTGTCCATGCGGCAGATGGTCGGGATGCTGCGGGACGCCGACGGGGAACCGGCCCTCGTGCCGCTGGCCGGGATGGCGGAGGTGCGCTCGCTCGTCGAGGGATTCTCGGCGGTCGGAGGAGCGGGGGTCCGGCTCGAACTGGAGGGTTCGTTCGACGACCTGCCGGTGGAGGTGACCACCACCGCCCACCGCGTGGTGATGGAGGCGCTGACCAACGTACGCAAACACGCCCGGGGCTGCACCGAGGTGCGGGTGCGCGCGGTCCGGGGCGGTGACGGCGTCACGGTGCGGGTCAGTGACGACGGCCGGTCGCGCCACCCCTCCGGCGGTGGGTTCGGGCTGCGAGGGCTGGCCGAACGGGTGAACCTGGTTGGCGGTGGCCTCCGGACGGGCCCGGCCGCGGAAGGTGGCTGGAGCGTCGAAGCCACTTTCCCGGCAGCTCCGGTACCGGCCTCGGCTCCGGTCCGCATCCCCGGCGGAGGGACCCATTGACCATTCGGGTGCTGATCGCCGACGACCAGGCGATGGTCCGCGCCGGATTCGCGATGATCCTGGCCGCCGAGGACGACATCGAGGTCGTAGCCGAAGCGGCTGACGGTCTCCAGGCATTGGAGCTTGCCGAGCGGCACCGCCCCGACGTGGTGCTGATGGACATCCGGATGCCCCGCCTCGACGGCCTCGACGCACTGCGTCGGCTGAACCGCCCCGGCGCCGTGGACCCGCCGAAGGTCGTGGTGGCCACAACCTTCGACGACGAAGAGTACGTGCACCGCGCCCTGCGCGACGGCGCCTGCGGGTTCCTGATCAAGGACTCCGGTCCCGCCCTGCTCGTCGAGGCCGTCCGGGCGGCGGCCTCGGGCGAGGCGCTGGTCAGCCCCTCCGTCACTGTGCGGCTGCTGCGCCGTCTGAGCCCCCCGGCGTCCGGCCGTCGGACGGCGCCGAGCCCCCTGTCGGCCCGCGAGCTGGACCTCGTGCGCCTGGTGGCCCGAGGGCGCACCAACGCGGAGATCGCTGCCCAACTGTCCATCACGGTGGGCACGGTGAAGACCCACTTGGGGAACGTGCAGGCCAAGTTGGACGCCCGGAACCGGGTGGAGATCGCCGCTTGGGCCTGGGAATCCGGCTTCGTTGGCCAGGAGTGACCGCCCCGGCGGTTGCCTCTCCTCATAGTGTTGATGTTCTCCGCCAGGGCAGTCCGGGTGGGAAACGATCACCCGGCAAACGGGAAGCGATCACCAACAGCTCCTGACGCAGCAGGCCAACTTCGGGGTCACCCTGGTCACCCCGGTCCTGATGAACAGCTCACCTCAGGCGCGTGTCGGCGCCGGGTTCGACCGCACCGCGTTCACCATCGACTGGGACAAGCGGCAGGCCACCTGCCCACGCGGGGACACCAGCACCTGGTGGAGCCCCGCGACCCAGCGCGGGACCAGGGCCATCGTCATCAAATTCGACAAGGAGACATGCCGCCCCTGCCCGGTGCGAGACCAGTGCACCCGCTCGAAGATCGGTGGCCGGACCCTTTCCCTGCAACCCCGCGAGGTTCAAGAAGTCCTCGACCATGCCCGCCTCCAGCAGGGCGACGAGCAGTGGCGAGCCAAGTACGGAACCCGCGCGGGCGTCGAGGGAACCATCCACCAGGCCGTCGCGGTCACCGGGATGAGACGTGCCCGCTACCTCGGCCTCCAGAAGACCCACCTGGAGCACGTCCTCTCCGCCGTTGCGCTCAACCTCATCCGCCTCGATGCCTGGTGGAACGGCCACCCGCTCGACCGCACCCGCGTCAGCCACCTTGCCCGCCTCGACAAAGGCGCACACCGAGGCGCGGGCGTCGACACGGGTTCACCGCAAGAGGTTGGTCTGCTTCTTCGAGTGGCTGGCGGCGGTGCCCACGGAGACGGCGTTGGCGGTGACAATCACGGTGATGGCCAGCCACGATGCCGCACCGAGGTGCTGGTCGAGGACGAGCATGCCGATCAGAGCGGCGAACACCGGGTTGACGCTCATGAAAATCCCGAAGAAGCGGGCGGGGACCCGGCGCAGCGCGAGCAGGTCGGCGAGAAACGGCACCGCGGAGGACAGCACACCGGCAGCCAGCGCGCACAGCAGGGCGCCGACGGTGGGCTGGTGGAGCCACAGGACCGCAGCGCCGAGGGGCAGGTAGAGCAGGCCGGAGACGGCCGCGGCGGCGGCCGATCCCTGCAGCCCGGGCAGGCGCTCGCCCACGGTGCGGTTGAGCAGGATGTAACAGCCCCAGCAGACCGCGGCGATCAGGGCCAGGCCGACGCCGAGATAGTCCGTGCTGGGCCGGGGTCGGGTGAGGACCACCACCCCCACCGCGGCGGCGAGAGCACAGGCCAGATCGATACGCCGGCGAGAGCTTGCCAGCGCCACAGCGAGCGGGCCGAGGAACTCCAGAGTGACCGCCAAGCCGAGCCCGATCCGGTCGATCGCCGCATACAGCGTGAGGTTCATGGTCGCGAACACCGCGGCAAGGCCAAGGACCGGACGCCACTGCGCGGCGGTGAATGAACGCAGGTTCGGCCGGCCGACGCTCAGCAGCACCACGGCGGCCACCCACTGGCGCACCGCCACCACTCCCACCGGCCCCAGCACCGGGAAGGCGAGCGCGGCTATTGACGCTCCGACCTGGTTGGACAGACCGCTGCCCACCATCAGCGCCACCCCGGACCACCGGGGCGACGACGCCTGCGCCGCGGCGGCCGAAGTCTCTGCGCGAGCTTCAAGTGTCATGGCACGACCATCCGCCAGACCGACGCATACGCAAAATGCATCCGAACCCCCAGCTATACGCTGGACGTATGGATGGTCGTACGGAACTGGAGCTGCGGCACCTGCGTTGCCTGGTCGAGATCGTCGACACCGGCAGCTTCACCGACGCCGCGATCGAGCTGGGCGTCTCCCAGGCCGCGGTCTCCCGCACACTGCTCGCACTGGAGCGCATCCTCGGCGTGCGACTGCTGCACCGCACCAGCCGCACTGTCACCCCCACCACCGCAGGCGTACAGGTTCTCGCCCGCGCCCGGAACCTCCTGGCCGACGCCGACGAACTGGTCCACCAGGCCACCACCGGCCACACCCGGCTGCACATCGGCCACGCCTGGTCCGCGATGGGCCGCCACACCGCCGAGTTCCAGCGCCGCTGGCACGACCGCTACCCCAACGTCGAACTCCACCTGATCCGCCACAACACCCCCACCGGCGGCCTCGCCGAGGGCCTGTGCGACCTGGCCGTCCTCCGCACCCCCGTCGACACCCGCCGCTACGCCCACGCCCTCGTGGGCCACGAACGCCGCTACGTCGCCCTCGCCTCCGACGACCCATGGACCAGACGTCGCAGCATCCGCCTGGCGGAGATCCGCGAACGCACCCTAGTGGTGGACCGCCGAACCGGCACCACCACCTTGGAACTGTGGCCCGAAGACGCCCGCCCTGCCGTGGAGTACACCCGCGACGTCGACGACTGGCTCGCCACCATTGCCGCCGGCCGCTCTGTCGGCGTCACCCCGCAGGCCACCGTCGCCCAGTACCGCCGCGACGGCATCACTTATCGCCCCCTGCGCGACGCTGTCCCTGTCCCCGTCCACCTCATCTGGGGCCGACAGGACCCCCACCCGGCCATCCACGCCGCCGTCGCCCTGCTCACTGACCTCTACCGCGAAGACGCCTGACACCCGAGCTTTTGGTCCACCCTCCGAGCTCCAGGCACTGATCGATGCAGTCACCACCGGACTCTCCCTCGCCGCGTGACCGACTAAGCCAGCAGGATCGGTGACAGCATTCTTACCGGCACCCCATCTAGGGGGCGAAGGGCTTCTGCGCAGCTCAGAAGCATGATCGACAATTCGGGCAAGTGAGGCACAGCGTCTGTTACCGCAAGTCCTGAACGTCAGGCAGGGTCGCCGCTGTGACCGTAGGCCATGGCCGCTCGGACCGTGTCGAGGTGGTCCGGGCATGAGAAGTATTGCTTCGGTCGCTTGAAAAATCCGAGGCGTTTGGGCACGGGGTGGGTCGCGTGCCCTGAGAGCGTCCCTTCCGTGTCCGACTCCGCCAGTCCTGCCAACTCCGCAGGCACGTAGTCGCATCCCTTGACATCGCAGGTGGGAGCGCCGTCAATTTCCGGGATCCGAAACCAATCCATAGCGATTACGTCGCGCGCCGTGATGCCGCGCACTGCCAGGTCAGCGTCACTGGCATACAGGATCTCCTGAGTGCGTATCCGCTGGCCGTTGATGAGGTCGATATGTTGGGGCATGCCGGGACCTTACCCAGGACCGTTGGATTCTCCGCCGCTGTCACCGGAACTCCAGTGAAGCGGCCCGGGGCGCGGGCCTGAATATGTTCACGGACTCGCGACTCTGCGTGGCAATCGTTGACAGGCTGACCTTCAACGGCGCCATCACCCAAACCGGCACTGCGACCTACCTCCTCGCTCACACCAAGGCACAGGCCGAGCGGGCCGAAGCCAGCTGAACGACACCACAAGCCGACGCCAAGGTCGGCGACAGCAGAGTGAGATCAGCCGTTACCGGCTTCCCGCGCCACACGCTCCAGACGGCTCCAGTAGTCCTCCCACCATGCCTGATCACCTGGTGGCATGTTGTCCTTGCCCTGCAAATACCCGACGGATCCGTCGATGAGTTCTCGCACGATGTCGGCGTGGCCGGCGTGCCGCTGGGTTTCGGATATCACGCGTACCAGGATGTGGTGCAGTGTCACCTCTTGGCGTTCCTCCGGCCACCACGGGACGTGACCGATCGCGTCAAGCGTCAGCGTCGCGATCGTGCTGTTGGAGTGCCCCCACGCGTGGTGATACAGCCCCACGATCTCTTCGCGCGACTCGTCTGCAGAGGCCCACATGTCTGATTCGGGTGTGCATCCTCCGTATACCACCAGGGCGGCGGCTCTTCATCGAAGAACGGCCGCCCGAACGTGTCGCCGAAGTACCCAAGCTCCACGCTGGCGACATGTTTGACCAGCCCCAACAGGTTCGTGCCCGTGGGGGTCAGCGGGCGACGGACGTCGTATTCCGAGAGCCCGTCGAGCTTCCACAACAGGGCGTCACGCGCCTCTTGCAGATATCGGAGAAGGTCCGCTTTCGGGTTCGGTTCGATCATGCCGGGCAGTCTTGCACCCGGCGCTGACAACCGGACTCCACCGTTGCCCCGCACCCCGATGGCCCGCCCGAGACAACCCTGGCCCCCGGAGCAGCCTGCGGAGCTGAACACACTCACTTGACAGAGAAGATCTCCCCGAGGTCGTACCCCACCGGCTCGTCCAGTTGGTCGTACGTGCAGCTGTCGGCCGTACGGTCCGGGCGCCAGCGGCGGAAACGGGCGGTGTGCCGAAAGCGCACCCCGTTCTCCATGTGGTCGTACGCCACCTCGGCCACCAGTTCGGGCCGCAGCGGAATCCACGAGAAGTCCTTCTTCGCCGACCAGCGGCTCGGTGCCCCCGGCAGCCGAGCCGCCTCGTGGGCCGCCTCGTCCGCCCAGGCGGCCCACGGATGCTCGCGCACGTCCGCGAGCCGCAGCGGCTCCAGCTCCTCGATGAGCTCGGCGCGCCGCTTCATCGGAAACGCCGCACTCACCCCGACATGCTGGAGGGTGCCACGGGCGTCATGCAGCCCGAGCAGCAGCGAGCCCACGATCGGTCCGCTCTTGTGCAGTCGGTACCCGGCGACCACGACATCCGCCGTCCGCTCGTGCTTGATCTTGAACATCACCCGCTCGTCCGGCCGGTAGCGCAGGGTGAGCGGCTTGGCGATGACACCGTCGAGGCCCGCCCCCTCGTACTGCTCGAACCATCGCCGCGCCACCTCGATGTCGGTGGTCGCCGGTGCCACATGAACAGGCGCGGTCACGTCGGACAACGCCATGGTGAGCAGCGCGCGCCGGTCGGTCAGCGGGACGTCGAGGAGCGACTCGTCGCCAAGCGCCAGCAGGTCGAACGCGACGAACGAGGCAGGGTTCCGCTCGGCCAGCGTCCGTACCCGGGACTCCGCGGGGTGGATACGCTCGGTGAGCGCGTCGAAGTCGAGACGCCCACCGTGCGCGATCACGATCTCACCGTCCACCACACAGCGCTGGGGCAGCCGCTCCCGCAGTGCCGCCACCAGCTCCGGAAAGTACCTGGTCAACGACTTGCCGGTGCGACTGCCGACCTCGATCTCGGCGCCGTCACGGAACACGATGGCCCGGAAGCCGTCCCACTTGGCCTCGTACTGCATGTCCGGGGGGATCTTGGCCACGGACTTGGCGAGCATCGGCTTCACGGGGGGCATGACCGGTAGATCCATGATTCGATTCTGCGCGTCCACGGTCGTGATCGCCCGGTGTGCGAGCTGTGCGCGGGACGCCTACCGTGGCTCGCATGGGTGAAGCAGTGGAGCTGGAAGCGTTCGGTCGGAGCGTGCGGCTGTCCAGTCCGAGCAAGGTCTTCTTTCCGGAGCGTGGGTTCACCAAGCTCGACCTCGCCCAGTACTACCTCGCTGTGGGCCCCGGCATCCTTCGGGCACTGCGTGACCGGCCTACCACCCTGGAGCGCTATCCGGACGGGGTGGCCGGCGAGAACTTCTTCCAGAAGCGGGCGCCCAAGAACATGCCCGACTGGATTCCCACCGCCCACATCACCTTTCCCAGCGGTCGCAGCGCCGACGAGATGTGCCCGACCGAGGTCGCCGCCGTACTGTGGGCTGCCCAGTTCGGCACCCTCACCTTCCATCCCTGGCCGGTGCGCCGCGCCGACGTGGACCACCCCGACGAACTGCGCATCGACCTCGACCCGCAGCCCGGTACGGACTACGTCGACGCGGTGCGCGCCGCGCATGAACTGCGCGCCGTGCTCGACGAGTTCGGCGGTCTGCGCGGCTGGCCCAAGACCTCCGGCGGGCGAGGGCTGCATGTCTTCGTGCCGATCGAACCGCGCTGGACGTTCACGCAGGTGCGGCGGGCGGCGATCGCCGTCGGGCGGGAACTGGAGCGGCGGATGCCGGAGCAGGTGACCACCAGGTGGTGGAAGGAGGAACGCGGGGAGCGGATCTTCGTCGACTACAACCAGACCGCACGAGATCGCACCATCGCGTCCGCCTACTCCGTACGGCCCCACCCGCACGCTCCCGTCTCGGCGCCGCTGAAGTGGGAGGAGGTCGGCGACGCGCGGCCCCGCGACTTCGACCTCGCGACCATGCCCGGCCGGTTCGCTCGACTCGGCGACGTCCACGCGGACATGGACGACCACGCCTTCTCCCTCGACGCCCTCCTCGAACTCGCCACCCGCGACGAACACGAGCACGGACTCGGTGACCTGCCGTATCCCCCGGAGTACCCGAAGATGCCGGGCGAGCCCAAGCGCGTACAGCCAAGTCGGGCCCGCAAGGAGTGACTTGAGCAAGCCGGCGGGGCCACCTTCCGTTCGGCGCGGCTACGCCACCGGACGGGAGGTGACCCCGCTGGTCAGGACAGTTCCTTTATCCGGATGTCCCGGTACGAGACCACATCGGAAGTGCCGTGCACCTGGAGGCCGACGTACCCCGACGCGAACCGCCGTCCGTCCGTGCCCGGGTCGTCCGAGCGCGGCGGGGTGAAGTCCTGGCCACCGGTGTTGTCGAACTCGTTGATCAGCACGCCGTTGCGGAACACCGAGTAGTGCTGGTCGACCACCCTGACCTCATAGTCGTTCCAGGTGCCCTTCTGCGTGACGCCCGCCCCGGCGAGCCCCACCCGGTCGAAGCCGTAGACCGAGCCCGTCTTGTACATGTCGCCGTCGGGCCGATCGAAGACCTGTATTTCGTGCCCGTACTTGATGGCGGCCCACTCCGGCCTGGCCTCCTCCGGGTGACCGTGGACCCACGGGAAGCGCACGAAAACACCGGAGTTGGCGTTGCCCGTGCCCGGTGCGTCGTCCCGCCACTGGAGCTTCAGCGAGAAGTCGCCGTACTTCCGTTCCGGGAACCACAGCATGCCCAGACCCTCGACCGTGGTGCCGCTGGTGAGCGACCCGTCGCCGTTCAGCGCGAACGAACCGCCGCCCACCTGCTGCCACTTGGCGAACGACGCGGGTGTGCCGTCGAGGATCGTGCGGTAGCCCTCGGTCTGGCCCGGCCTGCCGATTCCGGAGGCGCGGGCCGCCGCCTCGATCGCCGTGTCCTCCCGTTCGTCGACGGCACCGTCCTTGACGAGCCGGTCGAGGACGGTGCGTACGTGCTTGAGGAACAGGGCGTGGGACGTCCACTCCCGCTCGTCCTCGATCAACTCACCTATCCGGCAACGGCTGTTGGTGACCCGGTTGGCCACCCCTGAGTCGACCGTGCCGACGATCACCGTCAACCGCTCGTCGTACTCCGGGCAGTTGGGCGCCGGAACCCCGCCGCCCGCCACGACTGTGAGGCTCACCGAACGGGCGTCGCTGGTGTTGCCCGCCTTGTCGCTCGCCCGATACGTCACGGAGTGCGCGCCCGCCCGGTCGACCACCACCGGTGCGGTGTACGCCAGGTAGGGCCCACCGTCGAGCGAGTACTCGACCGAGGCGACACCCGAGCCGCCGTGGTCCGTCGCGCTGACGGTCACCTTGGCGCTGTTGACGTAGGCGCCGTTCGCGTTCCGGGTGCCCTCGACGGTCACCCCGGTCACGGGCGGGGTGGTGTCCTCGGACGGCTGGGCCACGACGGTGAAGGCGACGCTCTTCTCGGCGGCGGCGTTGCCCGCCTTGTCGGTGGCCCGGTAGCGGACGCTGTGACTGCCGACCTGGTGCACCATCACCGGCCCGGCGTACGCCTGCCAACTCCCGTTGTTCACCGCGTACTCGACCGTGTTGACCCCGGACCCGGTGTCCGACGCGGAGACGGTGATCGTCGCCATGTCGAGATACGCCCCGTCCGCGTTCCGCGCGCCGCTCACCGTCGCCGAGGTCTCCGGCGGCGCCGTGTCGTCCGTCGGCGGCGCGGCCACCGTGAACGTGACGCTCTTCTCGGCGGCGGCGTTGCCCGCCTTGTCGAACGCCCGGTAGCGCACCGTATGGCTGCCGACCTGGTCGATCACGACCGGCGTGGTGTACGGCTGCCAGGCGCCGTCGGAGCCGATCGCGTACTCGACCCGGTCGACGCCGGAGCCCTCGTCGCTCGCGCCGATCGCCACACTCGCCGAACCGACGTACTGGCCCTGCGAGTTCCGTGCACCGGTGACGTTCGCCGAGGTCACCGGTGCCGTCGTGTCGGAGCCGCCGCCATCGGTCACCACGAGGATGCCCTGCATCTGGCCGTGGCCGGGGATCGTGCAGAAGTAGCGATAGCGACCGGGAGTGAGCGTGACCTCGGCGGTGTGCCGGCCGCCCTGGTCGTCGTTCGGGTTGGCGAGGATGTTCAGCGGGACATCGTTGTTGTACTCCGGGTCCGAGACGTCGAACGTCAACGTGTGCGGCATTCCCATGGTGTTGCCGGTCGCCGCACTGTTCTCGAAGGCGATCGTCGTCGCGCCCGCCACCGCCGTGGCCGGTACGGAGGCGTACTTGGTGATGTCGTCGCCCGCCGTCCAGGTGAGGACCTGAGCGGCGGCCGACTCGGCGGCGCCGGGCTCGGCGGCGCTGCGCGCCCCTGCCACCGACGTGAGCCCGAGGACCATGAACAGGGACGCCAACAGGGCCGTCCAGAGCTGCCTGCGTCTGCGCACTGTTCGCACTACTCCGCTCCCCTCACGAGGTCGCCGACCGCGGGTGTCGGGCCGCCGCCGGTGTAAGTGATCCGCCACAGCGCCGACTTGGCGTCGGAGGTGAAGAAGCCCCGGCCGTAGTCGAGGACGTAGAGCGAGCCGTCGGGGCCGAACTTCCAGTCCATGAGGTTCTTGATGCCGTCGTTCCCGATCGGCACGATCTTCTTCAGCGACTCGGAGTGGACGGGTAGTCCGCCGTCGCCCTGGTTCTTCGGGTCGGTCAGTACCGCGTTGCGCGGCTGGTCGCCGTCGTAGAAGTCGCCCACGAACCACTTGCCGTCCCAGTAGGCCGGCCACTTGGTCGTGCTCGCGTTCGCCGCGTCGTAGCGGTACACCGGACCGTTCATCGCGGCCTGGCCGCCGCCCTTCAGCCACGGCAGCAGATACGTGCTCTCCGACTCCTTGTAGGACGGGACGCCGTTCGCGTCGCGCGGGAAGTCGGGGCCGCCGCCCTGGGGCGAGTACCAGATGTTGTTGCCGGTGATGGGCGGCAGGTTGACCAGACCGTCGTTGTTCGGCGACTCGTTCTTCGGGTGGTCGCAGTCGTACCAGCCCAGCGGCTTCGACGGATCGGGCAGATTGCGGTCCCGATAGGGTTGCTTGTTGCCCATGCAGTACGGCCAACCCCGGTTGCCCGCACGGGTGATGGCGGCGAACGTGTCGTACTTCGCGGGACCCCAGGTCGTCGAGGGCGCGCTCGCGTCCGGTCCGACCCAGCCCGCGTAAAGAGTGTCGGTCGCCTTGTCGACGGAGATGCGGGCCGGGTTCCTGACCCCCATCACGTAGATCTCACCGCGCGTCTTGCCGCCGCCCTCGTCGGTCTCCCGGCCCGTGAAGAGGTTGCCCGTGGGGAGGGTGTACGTGCCGTCGGACTCCGGGTGGATGCGCAGGATCTTGCCGTTGAGGTTGTTGGTGTTGCCGGCCGTGCGCCGGGCGTCGGCGAACGACACGCCCTTGTAGGCGGGTTGGGGGTTGTTGCCGGAGTAACCGTCGCTGAACTGGCTGGAGTTGTTGTCACCGGTGGCGATGTACAGGTTGCCCTTGGAGTCCCAGGCCATCCCGCCGCCCGAGTGACAGCAACTGTGGATCTGCACGGGCCACTTGAGCAGCACCTTCTCGCTGTTCAGGTCGAGCCGGTTGGTGGCGAGGTCGAGCGTGAAGCGGGAGACGTAGCGTTCGGCCATCCTGGTGTCACGGTTGATCCGCGAGTGGGGCGTGTAGTGGAGATACACCCAGCCGTTGCGCTCGAAGGACGGATCGAGCTCGATGCCGAGCAGCCCCTCCTCGACCTTGATCAGCTCGTCCCCGCCGCCCTTGTTGCCGAAGACCGTCAACTCGCCCGCCAGGGTGACCTTCCTGGTCCTCGGGTCGTAGACGTGGATCTGGCCCCTGCCCTTGCCGATGGCCGGGTTGTTCCAGTCGGTGACCACCGGCTGGGCGGAGTCGGCGCCACCCCGGCCGATGTAGAACACCCGCCCGTCGGGCGCGGTCACCAGCCCGTGCGGCTCACCGATCTGGTCGCTCTGCCCGGGCTGGTTGGGCTGCGTCAGCCGCTCCGCCTTGTAACCGGCGTTGATGGTGGCCTTGCAGTCGGCCTGTGCCAGCCGGGTCGTCCACAGCAGCGCCCCGCGCAGATGGGTGCGGAAGTCCGCCTCGTCGTACGACGACACCGTGCCGCCCATGCCGGTGTAGAAAGAGCGTCCGCCGTCGTAGTCACGGCACCAACTCACCGGATGGTCCCAGCCGTTGGCACTCGCACCGGGTTTGTACGTCGACTCGCGCACCCGGGCCACGGTGTGCACATCGCCTGAGGGGTTCTTCGTCCAGTTCGGCCACTGGTCCGGCCGCTTCCACTGCGCCGGCAGGTCCTTGGTGGCCGGATGCCGCCGGTCACCGACCTCAACGGTGGCGCGCTGTACGGCCGTTGGGCTGGTGGCCGCCGGTCGGGCGCCCACCAGACCGGTGAACCAGTCGGAGTACGGTTCCGCCCGGGCCGCATCATGGATGCCGACGAAGCCGCCGCCGGCCTCCATGTACGTCTCCAGCCCGGCCTCCTGGTCCGGGTCGAGGACGTCGCCGCCGCCGGTCAGGAAGACGATCGCGTTGAAGGTCCCGAGCCGGGACCCGTCCGTGAACACGGCGGCGTCGTCCGTCGCCTCGACCTCGAAGCGCTGTTCCACCGGACCGGACAGCCCGATCCGCTCGATCGCCTCGATCCCGGCGTTGACTACCGGCGACTCGTCCCCGGCCGCCGCCGAACCGTGGAAGACCAGGACGCGTACACCACTGCCGCCGGGCGGCGACTTGACGGACATCGTTGTCACGGACGGATCGGGAGCCGGCCGCGCGCTCGCGGCAGGCCCCGACAGCAGCCCGGCGGTGACGACTCCGGCGGCGATGGTGGCCGCCCAGGCCCGGCTCCGTCCGCTCCTGCCGCCGCCTCTGCTTCTCGCGCTCAACTCCCTCAACCGCATGGACTCTTGATGCGATGTGAACCGCATGTGGTCACCCACCCCTCCTCGGTCACAGCAAACGCAGAGGAAGCTAGACCTCTTTTGATGACTCGCCAAGAGGCACGGCCGGGATCGCACAAACTTTGTCCTGAGTGTGGATAAACGGGGCCCGTGCCGCTACCGTCTCACCGGTTCCCTTCTTTCCCGCTGCGCATCTTCCGTACCAGGGTGGGGAGTTCGCCATGGACAGACGTGACTTCAACCGGCGGGTGCTGCTGGGCGGCGCGGCCGTCGCGACATCGTTGTCGGTCGCCCCGGAGGCCGGCAGCGCGACCGCCGCACTCGCAAGGACGGCCCCGGCCGACGGCGAGGTGCGGCACCTCCAGTTGTACGCCGAGCGACTCGCCGACGGACGGATGGGCTACGGCTTCACGAAGGGCACGGCGTCGGTTCCCGGCCCGCTGATCGAGCTGAACGAGGGCGACACGGCACACATCACCCTGGAGAACACGACAGACGTGGCCGTGAGCCTGCACGTCCACGGACTGGACTACGAGATCTCCAGCGACGGCACGAAACTGAGCCACAGCGACGTCGAACCCGGCGGCACCCGCACCTACACCTGGCGCACGCACGCCCCGGGTCGCCGCGCCGACGGCACCTGGCGGGCGGGCAGCGCGGGCTACTGGCACTACCACGACCATGTCGTCGGCACCGAACACGGCACCGGCGGTATCCGCAAGGGCCTCTACGGCCCGGTGATCGTCCGGCGCAAGGGAGACATCCTCCCGGACACCACGTACACGATCGTCTTCAACGACATGACGATCAACAACAGGCCCGGCCATCAGAGCCCCGACTTCGAGGCCACGGTGGGGGACCGGGTCGAGTTCGTGATGATCACGCACGGCGAGTACTACCACACCTTCCATATGCACGGTCACCGCTGGGCGGACAACCGCACCGGCCTGCTCACCGGCCCCGACGACCCCAGTCAGGTCGTCGACAACAAGATTGTGGGCCCGGCGGACTCCTTCGGTTTCCAGGTGATCGCGGGGGAGGGGGTCGGGGCGGGCGCGTGGATGTACCACTGCCATGTGCAGAGCCACTCGGACATGGGGATGGCGGGTCTGTTCCTGGTGCGGAAGACGGACGGGACGATTCCCGGCTACGAGCCCCACGGTGCTGCGGGGAAGGCGGGTAGGGCGGGGGAGACGCAGCTGTCGCACGAGCACTGACCAGATCCGAGAGCGCTCTCATCGGTGCCTGGCCGGGACTATCCTGATCGGCAACCGCCGATGAGGAGCCCCGAAGTGACCGAGACCGCGTCGCGTCCCACCCTGGAGGCCGTGGCCGCGCGGGCGGGGGTCTCCCGGGCCACCGCGTCACGCGTCGTGAACGGCGGGGACGGCGTGCGTGAACCCCTCGTCGAACGGGTCAGGCAGGCCGTCGAGGAACTCGGGTACGTACCCAACCAGGCGGCCCGCTCACTGGTGACGAAACGGCACGACGCCATCGCCGTCGTCATCGCCGAACCGGAGACCCGGGTCTTCGCCGACCCCTTCTTCGCTCTGCAACTCCGGGGAATCAGTAAGGAGTTGACCGCCCACGACTCCCAACTCGTGCTGCTGCTCACCGAGGGGCGTGACGACCACTCCCGCGTCGGCAGGTATCTCGCCGGCGGCCATGTCGACGGCGCCCTCGTCTTCTCCCTGCACCTCGACGACCCGCTGCCCGGCCTGGTCCAGCGCGCCGGCGTGCCCACCGTGTTCGGCGGCCGACCCGGCTGGAGCGACGGCAACCGCGACGCCGTGTACGTCGACAGCGACAACCGGGGCGGTGCCCGGGCGGCCGTACGGCACCTAGTCGCCCTGGGGCGGACGCGGATCGCGCACATCACGGGCCCCCTCGACCAGACCTCGGCGGCGGACCGGCTCGACGGGTTCCGGGACGTCATGCCCGCCGCCGACCCGCGACTGATCGCCGAGAGCGATTTCACCCCGGCGGGCGGGGAACGCGCGATGCGTGAACTCCTGGACCGGTGCCCGGACCTGGACGCCGTGTTCGCCGCCAACGACCTCACCGCCTCGGGCGCCCTCCGCGTCCTGCGCGAACGCGGACGGCGTGTGCCCGAGGACGTCGCCGTGGTCGGCTTCGACGACATGCTGCCGGTCGCCGAACAGACCGACCCGCCGCTCACCACGGTCCGCCAGGACATCGAGGAGATGGGCAGGCTGATGGCCCGCCTGTTGCTGAGCGACCTCGACCCCTCGGGCAGCCCCGGCCCGGCGGGCGCGCCGTCCGGCCTGGTCCTGCCGACGACACTGGTCCGCCGGGCCTCGGCGTAACGCTCCGCGCAGGCGCTCCGCAGGGTAGGCGGTTCATCCGCCGTGGGCTGGTGGGGGCTGGGCGCGCCCAAGCGGCGGAGCCGCACACTGGCAGGGCCCCGCGCCCCTTCGGGGCACCTACCGGGCCCCTGCCTACATCTGGGCCGGCGCGCTCTTGATCACCGCGAAACGTGCACCGTACGGGTCGCTGAGCCGTGCGACGCGGCCGACGCCCTCGATGTCCGTGGCCGGCATCCGGACCTGGCCGCCGTGCTCCTGGGCCGCGGCGACCGTCGCGTCGGTGTCGTCGACCTCGAAGTACGGCAGCCAGTACGGAGTGGTCTCGATGCCCGTCGGGTCTTCGTCCACGTCGACGACGCCGCCGAACATCCCGTCGTCCCCGGCACCCGCCGGGTTCACGCACGTGTACGAGCCACCCGGGAACGGCACCGCCGAGGTCTCCAGGCCCAGCACCGCGCCGTAGAACGCGGCGACCTTGGGGACGTCCGTCGTGTAGAGCTCGACCCAGCACAGGGAGCCGGTCTCGCCGGCGATGTCGAGGCCCTTGATGCGGCCGGGCTGCCAGAGGCCGAAGACGGCGCCGGTGGTGTCGGTGAGGATGGCCATCCGGCCCGCGTCCATGACATCCATGGGCGGCGCCGGGATGCCGCCCCCGGCCTGCTCGGCGGCTTTGGCGGTGGCGTCGACGTCCGGGGTCTGGAAGGACACCGTCCAGGACGGCGGTCCCTGGCCCTCGCCGCTCTGCATGCCGCCCGCGACGGTCTGCCCGCCCAGTTGGAAGAAGCCGTATCCGCCGCCTTCGGGGCCCGCCGACCGGAAGTCCCAGCCGAAGAGCGCCCGGTAGAAGGACGTGGCACCCTCGATGTCCGGGGTGCCGAGATCGATCCAGTTCGGAGCGCCGGTCACGAAACGGGTGGTGAGCATCATTGCCCTCCTCTGTGGGCCCCGCCCTCTGGGAGGGACCCGTTGCCTGTTGTGCCGAGTCTTGCACCGCCCACTGACAATCGCTGCCGGAGTGCTTCCGCGGACCCGGCCACCGGCTGTGGCCACCCTGGGTGAAGAGGAGGACGCGGGTTGTTCCAGAAGGCTCCGCGCGCCGCCGTGCGCTCGCGCGGCCGGCGGGAGCATCATCGGGCGGACCGGTGAGACGCCCGGGCCGTTCGGCGAGCGGGTCCGGAAGACGCCGTTGATCGGACGTTGAGCGAACGTTTTTCACCACCCGGCACGATCTCGTGCATGCACTACGAGACGATCACCCCGATGGACAGCGCCTGGCAGGCGCAGGCCCTTTGCGCGGAGACCGGGGCCGACTTCTTCTTTCCCGAGCCGGGCAGCTCGGTGCGCGAGGCGAAGCGCATCTGCGGGATGTGCGAGATGCGCCCCGCCTGCCTGGAGTACGCACTCAGCAACGACGAACGGTTCGGCGTCTGGGGCGGCCTCTCCGAGAAGGAGCGACTCGACCTCCGACGCACCTCGCGCACCTCGCACTGACCTCCCCGCACCAGCAAATCGACAGTCCGCTGGACCCTCTCGACCCGCTTCCGTATCCGCAGCGCATGCGCGAACTCACCGTCTGCACGCGGGGGTTCAGGCCGCTGAGGCCGGTGTTGGCGGACGTGGAGGAACGCGGGTCGTACGGACGTGACCTCGCGGTCGCCGTCACCGGAGCCCTGGGCAGCCGGACGAGCTCGGCCGTGCCTTGGCGCGAGGAGCTGACAGCACTGCGCCGCCACCCCGTGGCCGACGTGCGGGACGCGGCGCTGGACGAGGTGACGGCGTACGAGTGACAGGTGTTCCGGGGTGGGTCAGCCGGCGGCGCGGGCCGCCATGCGGGCCTTGCGGGCCGCGAGCTTCACGTCGAACTTGGAGGCTTCCGAGTCCAGGCCACCCATGAACATGCCCAGTTCCTCCTGGGCCTGCAGACCCTCGGGGCCCAGGTCGCCCATGTCCATGACCTTCAGGTGGCGCAGGACGGGCTGGAGCACGTCGTCGTGGTGGATGCGCATGTTGTAGACCTCGCCGATCGCCATCTGCGCGGCGGCCCGCTCGAAGCCGGGCATGCCGTGACCGGGCATCCGGAAGTTGACGATCACGTCCCGTACCGCCTGCATGGTCAGGTCGGGCGCGAGTTCGAACGCGGCCTTCAGCAGGTTCCGGTAGAAGACCATGTGCAGGTTCTCGTCGGTCGCGATCCGGGCCAGCATGCGGTCGCAGACCGGGTCGCCGGACTGGTGGCCGGTGTTGCGGTGCGAGACACGGGTGGCCAGCTCCTGGAAGGCGACGTACGCCACCGAGTGCAGCATCGAGTGCCTGTTGTCCGACTCGAAGCCCTCGGCCATGTGCTGCATACGGAACTCTTCGAGCTTGTCCGGGTCGACCGCGCGGGAGGCGAGCAGGTAGTCGCGCATCACGATGCCGTGCCGGCCCTCCTCCGCGGTCCAGCGGTGCACCCAGGTGCCCCAGGCGCCGTCGCGGCCGAACAGGCTGGCGATCTCGTGGTGGTAGCTGGGGAGGTTGTCCTCGGTGAGGAGGTTGACGACCAGGGCGATCCGGCCGAGCTCGGTGACCTTGGACTGCTCCTTGCCCCAGGCCTCGCCGTCCTCGAAGATGCCGGGGAAGTTGCGGGCGTCGCTCCACGGCACGTACTCGTGCGGCATCCAGTCCTTGGCGACCTTCAGGTGACGGTTGAGTTCGGTCTCGACCACTTCTTCCAGGGCGTACAGCAGCCGAGCGTCGGTCCATTCGCTGGACGGGCTGCCGAGGTGCGGGGAAGTGATCGTCATGAATGCTCCAGAATGACGTTGCGAGCGGGTGAGCGGACTGCCTTCAGCCAACCTACGGCATCGTAGGCTACGTTCCCGTAGGTTACGCCACCGTAAGTTAAGGGCGTGGTAAAGATCGCTGATCAGCGGGTTTGTCCCCAGAAAACCCGGTAAGGCTCCAGACTCGCAGGTCCGGCGCCGAACGAGTACCCCGATCGCCCGGCTAGATGTACAGCTCCCGCAGACGGACCGAGAGGCATGTCACACAGCCTTCGAGCTTCTCGAACTCGCTGATGTCGACGACCACCGGCTCGTGCCCGAGATCGGCGAGCAGTTCGGCCGTCTTCGGCGCGCTCGACGCGATGAGCAGTTTTCCGCCGTCCAGCACCACGACGTGCGACCCGGACTCCTCCGGTACCGGCAGGAAGCGCGGGAAGAGGGACGGGGTGTCCACCAGGGGTGCGTACCCGATGACGGTCCCGTCGGGCAGCGCGGTGACCGCCGACTTCAGATGCAGCACCTTGCTCACCGGCACGGCGACGACCCGGGCGCCGAGCGGTTCGAACACGGCCCTGAGCTGCTGCACCCCGGCGGCGTTGGTCCGCCCGCCCCGCCCGACGTAGATGGTGTCGCCGACCTTGAGGACGTCACCGCCCTCCAGCGTGCCCGGCTCCCAGACCCAGTTCACCGAGCAGCCGAGGCGGGCCACAGCCTCCTCGACACCGCCGGTCTCGTCGCGCCGGGACTCGGCGCCGGGCCGTGCGATCAGCGCGACGTTCCGGTAGACGACCACCGCGTCCTCGACGAACACCGAGTCCGGGCAGTCGTCCGCCGGATCCACCTCGACCGTCTCCCAGCCGTGCGTGCGCAGCGCCTCCGCGTACGCCTCCCACTGCCGGCCGGCGAGGTCGGCGTCGATCTTCTCGCGCTCGATGTGCGTGACGAGGCCCTCGGCCAGGCGCGGGCTCGGGCGGCGTATCAGGGCCTTCTTGCTGGGCACGAGGGGAACTCCGTATCGGAAGGGGGTGTCCGCGCACATCATGCAGGGTGGGACTGTGCGGACAAAAGCCCCGGAGGTCGGACGGGGGCCGGGAGCCCTCTGCCGATCACCCCACCTCCTCCGGATCGATCTCCGTCAGCTCCCCGTCCAGCAGCAGCCACCGGGTGATCCCGATCGACTCCAGGAACGGCACGTCGTGGCTGGCGACGATCAGCGCTCCCTCGTACGAATCCAGGGCCGTCGTGAGCTGTCGCGCGCTCGCCATGTCCAGGTTGTTGGTCGGCTCGTCCAGCATCAGGAGCTGGGGCGCGGGCTCCGCCAGCATCAGGGCGGCCAGGGCGGCGCGGAACCGTTCGCCGCCCGACAGGGTCGCCGCCGGCTGGTCGGCGCGAGCGCCCCGGAACAGGAAGCGGGCCAGCCGGGCGCGGACCCGGTTGTTCGTGGCGCCAGGCGCGAACCGGGCCACGTTCTCCGCAACGGTCAGTTCGTCGTCGAGAACATCGAGCCGCTGGGGCAGGAAACGCAGCGGTACGTGCGTCTTCGTCTCCCCGGAGACCGGGGCCAGTTCCCCGGCGATCGTCCGCAGCAGGGTCGTCTTGCCCGACCCGTTGCGCCCGATCAGCGCTACCCGCTCGGGTCCGCGCAGATCGAAGGAGCCCGCGCTCGCTCCGTACGCCAACTCCAGGTCCAGGAGCGTGAGTACGGTACGCCCGGGCGGTACGGCCGTGTACGGCAGGTCGACGCGGATCTCGTCGTCGTCCCGTACGGCGTCCACCGCCTCGTCGAGCCGCTCCCTGGCTCCGGCGAGCCGCTCCTCGTGCATGATGCGGTGCTTGCCCGCCGACTCCTGGGCGGACCGTTTGCGCGCCCCCATGACGATCTTCGGCTCGCGCTTCTGCTCGAACATCTTCTGTCCGTACTTCTTGCGGCGGGCCAACTTGATCTGCGCGTCGGCCAGTTCACGCTTCTGCTTCTTCAGGTCGGCCTCGGCCACGCGCACCATGCGCTCGGCCGCCTCCTGTTCGGTGGCGAGCGCATCCTCGTACGCGGAGAAGTTGCCGCCGTACCAGGTGACCTCCCCGGAACGCAGGTCGGCGATCTGGTCGACCAGGTCCAGGAGTTCGCGGTCGTGGCTGACGACGATCATCACCCCGGGCCAGGAGGAGACGGCCGTGTAGAGCCGTCGGCGTGCGTACAGGTCCAGGTTGTTGGTCGGCTCGTCCAGCAGGAGGACGTCCGGGCGGTCCAGCAGTAGCGCGGCCAGCCGCAGTAGGACTGCCTCGCCGCCCGAGACCTCGCCGACCGTGCGGTCCAAGTCGATGTGGCCGAGGCCGAGTTCGCCGAGCGTGACCAGGGCGCGTTCCTCGACGTCCCAGTCGTCGCCGATCGTCTCGAAGTGCCCCTCGGCCACGTCACCCGCCTCGATGGCGTGCAGCGCGGCCCGTTGGGCGGAGATGCCGAGCACCTCCTCGACGCGCAGCGCGGTGTCGAGGATGACGGTCTGCGGGAGGTAGCCGACGTCGCCCGCGACACGGACGGTGCCGTCGGCGGGCCGCAGTTGCCCGGCGATGAGCTTCAACAGGGTTGATTTCCCTGCCCCGTTGACGCCGACGAGCCCGGTGCGGCCGGGGCCGACGGCGACGTCGAGACCGTCGAAGACGGCGGTGCCGTCGGGCCAGGCGAAGGACAGGGAGGTGACGGCGACGGAAGTGGTGGCTGACATGTGGCCTCGCGGTTGCTTGAGTCGGTCGGGGCAAACGCGTGTCGAGACACCGACGGGCGGCGGGTGAGTCCTGATGGCACGAGAAAAGCCCTGCTCCGGAGGGAGGCACGGACGGCTCGAACACCGAGGTCGCACGCTACGCACACACACCACTGGAGGGTGTGCAGCGCGGTGTCTCAGGACCTCAGTAGAGCAACGTCCTTCTCCAATTCGACGGCAACAGGACCGCGGCAAGCGTAGGAAGAGGCGTTTCAGGCTGTCAAAGCATTAAACGGGGGCAGGGGCTGTCACAGGGCGTCGCGCATCAGCTCCGCGAGGTCGCGGTCCAGGTCGGTCTGGAGATGCTCCAGGCCGACGGGCACCAGCTCGACGGTGGCCGCCAGGAAGTGCCGCAGCTCGCCGGAGCGGACATGCACGACCGCGGTTCCTTCGGGGGCGTGGAACTCCAGCACCGTACGGTCGTAGCCGTACGGCCGCACGCGTACGTCGCCGTGGCCCTGCGGCTCCCGCATGCCGTCGGAGAGGAGCTCGCGGGCGAAGGTCCAGCAGACCTCCACGCCCTCCAGCGTGGCCGGCGCGGGGAAGGTCATCCGGACCGCGAACGGGTCGCTCCGGTCGTAGGTGAGCGTTGCGGGAATGCTCGTCATCCGCGGTGCGGCGGCGACGAGACGGGCATCTACGAGCTGCTCGATGACGGTGAACAACGCCTTGCTCCCTTGTGACGGTTGGCCGGACTCCGGGATGGAACGGTCCGCACACTGAGAGAGACGCTGGAACGAGCCAATCAGTGCACCTGATTTTCTAGTGACCTCTGTCACCGAGTTCATTCACTGCTACGTTCGCCCGCCATGAGGATCATGGGAATGCAGCGACAGAACAGGCGTACGAGTCGGACGAGGCGAATGGTGATGGCAGGCACGTATGCGGCTGCGCTCGCCGCCGTGGCCGCCGGACTGGCCGTACCCGCGCAGGCGTCCGAGGGGACGGGCGCCGCGTCCGGAGCCGGGCACCGGGCGCCGCACTGGGCGTTGAAGGACAGCGGCACCACCGACGTCCGCTTCCGCGGACTGTCCGCCGTCAGCCGGGGCACCGCCTGGGTCGCCGGCACCCAGGGGACCGTCCTGCGCACCACCGACGGCGGAACGAGCTGGCGAAACGTCTCTCCGTCGGGTGCGGCCGAGCTCCAGTTCCGGGACATCGAGGCGTTCGACGCGCGGCGCGCCGTGGTCCTGGCCATCGGTGAGGGAGAAGCCTCCCGTGTCTACCGGACCGACGACGGTGGCGAGACCTGGAGCGAGTCCTTCCGCAACACCGACGCCCGGGCCTTCTACGACTGCCTCACCTTCTTCGACAGCCGCCACGGCCTCGCGATGAGCGACCCGGTGGACGGAAAGTTCCGCATCCTCTCCACCAGCGACGGCGGACGCTCCTGGACGGTGCTGCCCAGTGCCGGCATGCCGGCCGCGCTGGAGGGTGAGGCGGGCTTCGCGGCGAGCGGACAGTGCCTGGTGAGTTCGGGGCCGCGTGACGTGTGGCTGGCCACGGGCGGGGGTG
This sequence comes from Streptomyces sp. SID12488, assembly GCF_010548275.1. Taxonomy (GTDB): domain Bacteria; phylum Actinomycetota; class Actinomycetes; order Streptomycetales; family Streptomycetaceae; genus Streptomyces. The sequence goes on along the minus strand of NZ_JAAGLT010000012.1, from coordinate 135,272 downwards.
CACGCGCGCGTGTGCTGCACTCGGTCGACCGAGGCCTGACCTGGACGGCCACCGACACACCGATACCGGCGGGCGACCCGGCCCGCGGTGTCTTCGCGCTCGCCTTCCGCGACCGCGCGCACGGACTGGCCGTCGGCGGCGACTACCGCGCCGACCAGGCCTCCCCGCGCGCGGGGGCGGTCACCGCGAACGGCGGTCGCACCTGGACGACGGCGACCACGCCGCCGCCCGCCTACCGCTCGGGCGTCGCCTGGCTCCCGTACAGCCGCACGGCCGCACTCGCGGTCGGCCCGACCGGCACCGACCTCACCACGGACGCCGGGCGTACCTGGAAGACCGTCGACACGGGCTCGTACGACACCGTGGACTGCACCCCCGACCTGGGCTGCTGGGCCTCCGGGGAGAAGGGCCGGGTGGCACGGCTCGAATCCTGAGGCACGGGTACCCGTTCACCGAGACGGCACGAGAGGGCAGTGCGAGCCGAGGGAGTGAACGGTCATGCCACGTGGTGCGAGTCCCAAGCGGGAACGCCAGTACGAGCACATCAAGGACAGTGTGCTGGACCGGGGCGAGAGCGAGAAGCGCGCCGAGGAGATCGCCGCGCGGACCGTCAACAAGGAACGCGCCCGGTCCGGCGAGTCCAAGACAGCCAGCCGTACGTCCACCCAGGACATGTCGTCCGCCAAGCGCGGCGGACAGCGCTCGCACAAGGGCGCCCAGGGGCCCACGTACGACCAGCTGTACGAGGAGGCCAAGAAGCGGAATGTGAACGGCCGCTCGGGCATGAACAAGGCGCAGCTGAAGAAGGCCCTCGGCGACAAGTGACCCAGGGCCGGCTCGTACGCTCGTCGTCACCATGGAGATGAAGACAACGACCGTATCCCTCCCGGCGGGCTGGCCCACGACCGAGGAACGGGCCCGCGCGGTCCAGGACGAGCTGCGGATGCGGGTGGTGCTGGACGAGCCCGGCCCGCCGCCCGGGACCGGACATGTCACGGGCGTCGATGTCGCGTACGACGACGAGCGGGACCTCGTCGTGGCCGCCGCGGTAGTCCTGGACGCGGCGAGCCTCTCCGTCGTCGCTGAGGCCACGGCCGCCGGGCGGGTCCCCTTCCCGTACGTGCCCGGCCTGCTCGCGTTCCGCGAGATCCCCGCCGTCCTGGCCGTCCTGGACGCGCTGCCCGTCCCGCCCGGCCTCGTCGTCTGCGACGGCTACGGACTGGCCCACCCGCGCCGCTTCGGCCTCGCCAGCCACCTCGGCGTCCTCACCGGCCTCCCCACGATCGGCGTCGCGAAGAACCCGTTCACCTTCGCCTACGACGAGCCGGGAGCCCGGCGTGGATCGGCGTCACCGCTCCTGGCGGGCGCCGAGGAGGTCGGCCGCGCCCTGCGTACCCGGGACGCGGTCAAGCCGGTGTTCGTCTCGGTCGGCCACCGCACGTCCCTCGACGCGGCCTGCGCCCACACTCTCGCGCTCACCCCGGCGTACCGCCTCCCAGAGACGACCCGCCGGGCGGACGCCCTGTGCAGACGGGCGCTGAAGGAAGCGACCGCCTGACGGCGGCTGACTGTCCGAGGCGTTCAGGCAGTCAGGTGATCGAGTGATCATCTGAGTATGTGTTCTGAGTACTTATACGGATGTCGGCGGGCCCGGGCTGTCGGCAGGCTGTGCCCATGACCACGCACCGAGCCCCGAAGCCCGTCGCCAGCCCCGCCCAGCCCGTCGAGCGGGCCGTCACGGCCGCACTGATCGTCGCCGTACTGGCGGGACTCGCCTGGATCGTCGGCATGATCTACACGGTCACCGGCTGGGCCCAGTAGGCCCTCGGAAGCCCCATCCTGAGCTCTGACGGCCGGGCCGGTCACCTGCTGGCCGCGACCCGGAAGGTGATGTCCGCCTTGCTCAGGCGTTCGATCAGCGCGTCGCCCATCGCCACGGCGGTGGTGACCTGACCTGCCGTCGCAGGCAGGTCGTCGAAGGCCAGGGAGAGTGCCGACTCGGCGAACATCTTCGCCGTCTCGTCGTAGCCGGGGTCGCCGCCCGCGACCTCCGTGAACACCCGCTGTCCGCCGCCCTCACCCACGAACCGCACCGAGAACCAGCTCTTCGCGCGCCGCTCCGCGCTCGGCCCGTCCCCCGGCTGCAGTCGCCCGGACAGCCAGCGCCGCGCGGGCGGCAGCTGGGACGCCGCGAACACCGCACCGGCCGCGGCGACCCCGCCCACCGCGAAGGGCAGCCCCCGTACCGCCGCGTAGTGGCGGTAACGGAAATCGGGGCCGTACCGTTCCAGCGCGCGTGCCGAGCGCGCCACGACCTGCGGGTCGATGGTGGGCAGCGGCAGCGCCCAGGCACCGACCTCCCCGGCGTACCGGGGTGCGCCCGAGGGCGCGGTCGCCCGGCGGCCGAGCAGCCGCGGCTCGTGCCGTCGGCGGTCACGTGCGGCGGCCAGCATCTGCGGTCCCCGGGAGAACTGGTTGAGCGCCGAGGCGAAGGTGCCGCCCGAGAACATCGCCTCGGCGCGCACGAACCCGTCCACGGTCAGCGGCACCCCCTCGGGCAGCTGCGCGACGGTGAAGTACGCGCCCAGGTCGTGCGGGATCGAGTCGAAACCGCAGGCGTGCACCAGCCGGGCGCCGGTCTCCCGCGCGCGCGTGTCGTGCCGGACGTACATCAGGTCGACGAACTCGGGCTCACCGCTGAGGTCGAGGTAGTCGGTGCCTGCTTCCGCGCAGGCGGCGACCAGTTCCTCGCCGTACCTCAGATAGGGGCCGACCGTGGTGGCCAGCACGCGCGCGTGCCCGGCGAGAGCGCGCATCGAGGCCGGATCGGACACGTCCGCCGTCAGCACCCCGGCCTGGGTGGCCTTTCCGATGCCCGCGAGGCGCTCGCGCAGCCGCTCCAGCTTGTCCACGTCGCGGCCGGCGACCGCCCAGCGCAGATCCTCGGGCGCGTGCGCGGCGAGGTATTCGGCGGTGAGCGTGCCGACGAAGCCCGTGGCTCCGAACAGCACGATGTCGTACGGGCGTTCCACCCTGCTCGACCTGCTCATGACACCCCTTGCTGTGCATCCCGCGCCGTTGTCGGTGGTCGAGGCTAGCGTGAGGTGGATCGATCTCGCGCGGCCGGGCGTTGTCCGGAACGAAGCGGCTTGGCCAAGCGCTTGCTTAATCAACGACCGGTGAAACCTTGTGCGGAGCGGAACGCGTTCCTAGCATCGCTGGTGTCGCATGGGTTCGTGTCACGGGAGTGGGGGCTCGATGTCAGTTGCGGGGACTGCGGGAAGCGGTCCGCTCGCCGGAGTGCGGGTGCTCGAACTGGCGGGCATCGGGCCCGCCCCGTTCGCCGCCATGCTCCTCGCCGACCTGGGTGCCGACGTGGTCCGGGTGGACCGGCCCGGGGGCAGCGGCCTCGCCGTCAACCCCGAGTACGACGTGACGAACCGCAACAAGCGGTCGGTGATCGTCGACCTGAAGGCGGCCGACGGCCCCTCCCGCGTCCTGGATCTGGCCGCCCGCGCCGACATCCTGGTCGAGGGCTACCGCCCGGGCGTCGCCGAGCGCCTCGGCATCGGCCCCGAGACCTGCCACGCCCGCAACCCGAGGCTCGTCTACGGCCGGATGACGGGCTGGGGCCAGGAGGGCCCGCTCGCCCGCCGCGCCGGGCACGACATCGCCTATCTCGCCCCGACCGGCACCCTCGGCCTGATCGGCAGCCCGCACGAACCGCCGCCCGCCCCGGCCAACCTTCTCGGCGACTACGCGGGCGGCTCCCTGTACCTCGTCGTCGGCGTCCTCGCCGCCCTCCACCACGCGCGCGCGACAGGCATCGGCCAGGTCGTGGACGCCGCGATCGTCGACGGCGCCGCCCACCTCGCGACGATGATCCACGGCATGCTCGCGGCGGGCGGCTGGCAGGACCGGCGCGGCGCCAACCTCCTCGACGGCGGCTGCCCGTACTACGGGACGTACGAGACCGCCGACGGCCGGTACATGGCGGTCGGTGCGCTGGAACCGCAGTTCTACGAGGAGTTCCTCGACCTGCTCGGCCTCCCGGAGCACTCCGGCGCCCGCAAGGACATCACCCGCTGGAACGACCTGCGCGAGGCCGTCACGGCCCGCTTCAGAACCCGTACGAGGGACGAGTGGACGGCCGTCTTCGAGGGTTCCGACGCCTGCGTGGCGCCCGTCCTCTCGCTGCGCGAGGCCCCGCACCACCCGCACCTGGCCGCCCGCGGCACCTTCACCGACCACGGCGGCATCACCCAGCCCGCCCCCGCGCCCCGCTTCTCCGTCACCCACACGTCGATCCACAGCGGCCCCGCCCAGCCCGGCGCCGACACGGCGGACGTGGCGCGCGACTGGGACGTGCCCCGACTCCTGCGGGACGGCGGCTGACCCCCTGCCGGCCCCGCTCGCCCCATCCCACCCCGAAAGGCCCACCAGTGAGCACCGAAGCGTACGTGTACGACGCGATCCGCACCCCGCGCGGACGCGGCAAGGCGGGCGGAGCCCTGCACGGAACCAAGCCCGTCGATCTCGTCGTCGGCCTCATCCACGAGATCAGGAACCGCTTCCCGGACCTCGACCCGGCCGCGATCGACGACATCGTGCTGGGCGTCGTCGGACCGGTCGGCGACCAGGGTTCCGACATCGCGCGGGTCGCCGCAGTCGTCGCCGGACTGCCGGACACCGTGGCCGGCGTCCAGGAGAACCGCTTCTGCGCGTCGGGTCTGGAGGCTGTCAACATGGCCGCCGCCAAGGTGCGTTCGGGCTGGGAGGACCTCGTACTCGCGGGCGGCGTCGAGTCGATGTCCCGGGTGCCGATGGGCTCGGACGGCGGCGCCTGGTTCAACGACCCGATGACCAACCTCGCTGTCGACTTCGTGCCGCAGGGCATCGGCGCCGACCTCATCGCCACCGTCGAGGGCTTCTCCCGGCGCGACGTCGACGAGTACGCGGCCCTGTCCCAGGAGCGGGCGGCGACGGCGACGAAGGAAGGCCGCTTCGAGCGGTCCCTCGTCCCGGTGAAGGACAGGAACGGCCTCGTCGTCCTCGACCACGACGAACACCCGCGTCCCGGCACCACGGCCGACTCCCTGGCCCGGCTGAAGCCGTCGTTCGCGGACATCGGCGACCTGGGCGGCTTCGACGCCGTGGCGCTCCAGAAGTACCACTGGGTCGAGCGGATCGACCACGTCCACCACGCGGGCAACTCCTCCGGCATAGTGGACGGCGCCTCGCTGGTCGCCATCGGCTCCCGGGAGGTCGGCGAGCGCTACGGGCTGCGTCCGCGCGCGCGGATCGTCTCCGCCGCCGTGTCCGGCTCCGAGCCCACCATCATGCTCACCGGTCCGGCGCCCGCCACCCGCAAGGCGCTCGCCAAGGCCGGGCTGACCATCGACGACATCGACCTCGTCGAGATCAACGAGGCGTTCGCGGCCGTCGTCCTGCGCTTCGCACGGGACATGGGCCTGCCCCTCGACAGGATCAACGTCAACGGTGGTGCCATCGCGCTCGGCCACCCGCTGGGCGCCACCGGCGCGATGATCCTCGGCACGCTCATCGACGAACTGGAGCGCCAGGACAAGCGGTACGGCCTGGCCACACTGTGCGTGGGCGGCGGCATGGGCATCGCGACGATCGTCGAACGGATCTGAACTCCCGGCGGAATCAGCCGAACCGGTCGCGTCGTTCACCTCGGCGGTTTCCGCGGCACCAAGAGACTTCTGAGCTTCTACGGAGATCCCTGTCATGACACAGAGCACCACCATCCGCTGGGAACAGGACCGCACCGGTCTCGTCACCCTCGTCCTCGACGACCCGGCCCAGTCCGCGAACACCATGAACCAGGCGTTCCGGGACTCCCTCGCGGTGGTCACCGACCGTCTGGAGGCCGAGAAGGACACGATCCGCGGCATCATCCTCACCTCCGCCAAGAAGACGTTCTTCGCGGGCGGCGACCTGCGCGACCTGATCCGGGTCACCCCCGACACGGCCCAGGAACTCTTCGACGGCGGCCTCGCCATCAAGCGCGACCTGCGCCGCATCGAGACCCTGGGCAAGCCGGTGGTCGCGGCGATGAACGGCGCGGCCCTCGGCGGCGGTTACGAGCTCGCGCTGGCCTGCCACCACCGGGTCGCGCTCGACGCGCCGGGTACGAAGATCGGCTGTCCCGAGGTCACCCTCGGCCTGCTCCCCGGAGGCGGCGGGGTCGTCCGTACGGTACGCCTGCTGGGCATCGCCGACGCGCTGCTGAAGGTGCTGCTCCAGGGCACCCAGTACAGCCCCCAGCGCGCCCTGAAGAACGGACTGATCGACGAAGTCGCCGACACCCGGGACGAGTTGATGGCCAAGGCCCGCGCCTTCATCGACGCCAACCCCGAGTCGCGGCAGCCCTGGGACAGGCCCGGCTACCGCATCCCGGGCGGCACCCCGGCCAGCCCCAGGTTCGCCGCGAACCTGCCCGCCTTCCCCGCCAACCTGCGCAAGCAGACGAACGGCGCTCCCTACCCGGCCCCGCGCGCCATCCTCGCGGCGGCCGTCGAGGGCGCCCAGGTCGACTTCGAGACTGCGCAGGTCATCGAGGCCCGCTACTTCGTGGAACTGGCCGCCGGGCAGACCTCGAAGAACATGATCCAGGCGTTCTTCTTCGACCTCCAGGCCGTCAACTCGGGCGCAAACCGCCCCAAGGGCGTCGAACCGCGCCCCGTCCGCAGGGTGGCGGTCCTCGGCGCCGGGATGATGGGGGCGGGCATCGCCTACTCGTGCGCCCGCGCGGGCATCGACGTGATCCTCAAGGACGTGTCGGCCGAAGCGGCGGCCCGGGGCAAGAACTACTCCGAGAAGCTGTGCGCGAAGGCCGTCGCCCGGGGACGTACGACCCAGGAGAAGGCGGACGAGCTGCTGGCCCGGATCACGCCGACCTCGGATCCGCAGGACGTGGCGGGCTGCGACGCGGTCATCGAGGCGGTCTTCGAGGACCCGGCCCTGAAGCACAAGGTGTTCCAGGAGATCCAGCACCTCGTCGAACCGGACGCCCTGCTGTGCTCCAACACCTCCACGCTGCCCATCACCGCCCTCGCCGAAGGCGTCGAACGCCAGGGCGACTTCGTCGGGCTGCACTTCTTCTCGCCGGTCGACAAGATGCCGCTCGTCGAGATCATCAAGGGCGAGCGGACGGGGCAGGAGGCGCTGGCACGGGCCTTCGACCTGGTCCGCCAGATCAGGAAGACCCCGATCGTCGTCAACGACTCGCGCGGCTTCTTCACCTCACGGGTCATCGGGCACTTCATCAACGAGGGCGTGGCGATGGTCGGCGAGGGCATCGAGCCCGCGTCGGTCGAACAGGCTGCGGCGCAGGCCGGCTACCCGGCGAAGGTGCTGTCCCTCATGGACGAACTCACGCTGACGCTGCCGCGCAAAATCCGGGCGGAGTCCAGGCGGGCGGTGGAGGAGGCGGGCGGCACGTGGGTGACGCATCCCGCCGAGGCGGTGATCGACCGCATGGTGGACGAGTTCGGCCGTACCGGGCGGAGCGGGGGCGGAGGCTTCTACGAGTACGGGGAGGACGGCAGGCGGGCCGGGCTGTGGCCGGGACTGCGGGAGCACTTCGCGCGTGAGGGCGCGGGGAGCGCGGACGGTGCGGAGGGTGCGGAGGGTGCGCGGATCCCCTTCAAGGACATGCAGGAACGGATGCTGTTCTCGGAGGCGCTGGACACGGTGAGGCTGCTGGAGGAGGGCGTGCTCACATCGGTCGCCGACGCCAACATCGGCTCGATCTTCGGGATCGGGTTCCCGGGCTGGACGGGGGGTGTCCTGCAGTACATCAACGGCTACGAGGGCGGCCTGCCGGGGTTCGTCGCCCGCGCGCGTGAGTTGGCCGAGCGGTACGGGGAGCGGTTCGCTCCGCCGGCGCTGCTGGTGGAGAAGGCGGCGAAGGGGGAGGGATTCGGGGGCGCCTAGGGTTCTCTGCCGCCCCCTTTCTGGGGGCGGCGCCCCCAGACCCCCCGCTACGGCCCTGAACGGGCCTTGTCCTCAAACGCCGGACGGGCTGGTATGCCTGGGCTGGAGTGATGTTGGGGGCGAGCGGGTGGGAAAGAAGCGGCACTGAACGGGACTTCTCCTCGGATGCCGGACGGGCTGGAAATGCCGTCCGGCATCGAGAAGTTCGAGGGCACCCGGCAATCGGACCGGAAACGGGTGGGTTGGTTGGTTGGTGGGTGGGTGGCAGAACTCAGTGCCCCTCGTACACGGAGTTCTGCCATCCGGCCGCCACGCACCGCCCACGCACAGGCGGTTCTCAGCCACCACATGGCAACTCCATCCCCTCCCGCCTCTCAGCTGCCCTCTTCTGTACGGGAGTTGACCGATGTACCGTCCGCGCATGCCGATACGCACGCGCCTCACGGCCTGGAGAACCCTCGCCACGGCGGCCACCGTCGCCCTCACGGCCGCCCTGCTCACCCCGGCCGTCGCCCACAGCGCCCCAGGTGAGCCACGGGAGAGCAGACCCGTCTACTCCTACGACAACGCGATCCGCGAGGCCGTCTGGGTGGACACCGGACTCGACGGCGACAGCGACGGGAAGCGCGACCGCGTCGCCGTCGACATCGTCCGGCCGCGCGAACCCGCCGCGCAGGGCCGCAAGGTACCCGTGATCATGGATGCCAGCCCCTACTACTCCTGCTGCGGACGCGGCAACGAGAGCCAGCGCAAGACGTACGACGCGAACGGCAACGTTGTCCAGATGCCGCTGTTCTACGACAACTACTTCGTGCCACGGGGCTACGCCTTCGTCGGCGTCGACCTGGCAGGCACCAACCGCTCCGACGGCTGCGTCGACGTCGGCGGACGCTCCGACATCCAGTCCGCGAAGGCCGTCGTCGACTGGCTGAACGGCCGCGCCAAGGGCTACACGAGCCGCACGGGCACCAGCCGCGCCAAGGCGACCTGGACCAACGGCAGGACGGGCATGATCGGCAAGAGCTACGACGGCACGATCGCCAACGGCGTCGCCGCCACCGGGGTCAAAGGCCTGAAGACGATCGTCCCGATCAGCGCCATCTCCTCCTGGTACGACTACTACTTCGCCAAGGGCGCCCCCCTCTACGACTCCGGCCCCGAATGGCTGTCCGACTACGTCGAGAGCCCGGCCGCCCGCGCCAAGTGCGCCGCCGTACAGCAGAAGATCGTCGCCGGAGCCCCGCGCACCGGCGACTGGACGTCCTTCTGGACCGAGCGCGACTACGCGAAGGACGCCCGGAAGGTGAAGGCCAGCGTCTTCGTCATCCACGGTCAGCAGGACCTCAACGTCCGCCCCAAGCACTTCGGCCAGTGGTGGGACGCCCTCGCGAAGCGCGGCGTCGAGCGCAAGATCTGGCTCTCCCAGACCGGCCACGTCGACCCCTTCGACTTCCGCCGCGCCACCTGGGCCGACACCCTGCACCGCTGGTTCGACCACGAACTCCTCGGCTACGACAACGGCATCGACGACGAGCCCATGGCCGACATCGAACGCCACCCCGACCAGTGGGTCACCTCGACCGTCTGGCCGCCCCGCGCCACGCACACGGTGAGCCTGCGTCCCGGCACCGGCGAACAGCCCGGCGTCGGCACCCTGGGCCTGCGCAGGCAGTCCGGCACGGCTAAGTTCACCGACGACCCGAGCCTGAGCGAGACCGACTGGTCCGCGCAGATCGACAGCCCGACACCTGGCAAGGCTGGCTTCACCACCAAGCCGCTGACCAAGGCCCTGCGCGTGTCCGGCTCGTCCACGGTGACCGTGACGGCCACCCCGAGTACCTCGACGGCCCACCTGACCGCCGTCCTCGTCGACCTCGGCCCCGACACCATCCGGGACTACGCCGACGGTGCCGAAGGCATCACCACGCTCACCGACCGCACCTGCTGGGGCCCGAGCACCACCGGCGACAGCTCCTGCTTCCGCTCCACGCAGGCGAAGACGACGCCCGTCGACTACACGATCTTCAGCCGGGGCTGGGCCGACCTGGGCAACCACGCCTCGGCCACGAAGGGCGTCCCGCTCACCCCGGGCAAGCCGTACACGATCACCCTCGACCTGCACGCGAGCGACCACGTCATCCCGGCGGGTCACCGCCTCGCCCTGATCGTCGCGGGCACGGACAGGGACCTCATCGACCCTCCGTCGACCACCCCGACCCTGACGCTCGACCTGTCCCGTACGACGGCCAGGGTTCCCCTCGTCGGCGGTGCGGGCGCGTTCGCGCGGGCCACGGCGGGTACCGTCGCGGCCACCCCGAGCCCGTCCCTCCTCGACGGCGTACGCGACCCGCGCGCCGCCCACCGCATCCCGGGAGCCGCATGAAACCGCGCCTGGCCGCGGTGATCGCCGCCGCCCTCGCCGCACCCCTGCTGTCGGCCCCCGCCTACGCGACGGAGGCCGCACCAACGCCCCCGCGCACCGGCTTCGAGCAGACGAACGGTGCCCGCTGGACCAGTCAGCCCGAGGAACAGGACTTCCTCGCCGCCGTCGACCGGGCGAGCAGCCGCGTGACGCTCACCCGCATCGGCACCACCGAACAGAACCGCCCGCTGCAACTCGTACGCATCGGCGAACGCCCCACCACCCGTACCGTGCTGCTCATCTGCAGCCAGCACGGCGACGAGCCGTCCGGCCGCGAGGCCTGTCTCACGACGATCCGCGACCTGGCGTACGCCAAGGACGCGCGGACGAAGGCGTTCCTGTCGCGCACCACCCTGCTCGTCGTCCCCACCGCCAACCCCGACGGCCGGGCCGCCGACACCCGTGGCAACAGCGACGGTGTCGACATCAACCGCGACCACCTGGCCCTGCGGACGCCGGAGGCGCGGGCGATGGCGACGGTCCTCCGCGACCGCAAGCCCGACGTGGTCTACGACCTGCACGAGTACGGGGCCACGCCGCTCTACTACGACAAGGACCTGTTCGACCTCTGGCCGCGCAACCTCAACACCGACCCGGCCGTACACACCGAGGCACAGACCCTCTCGCAGACGTACGTGCGCCCGGCCGCCCGGAACGCCGGTTTCACGACCGGCACGTACGGCATCTGGACCGACCCCGTCACCGGTGACCCGATCCGGCAGGTCGCCGGGGACGGCCAGGAACGCATCCTGCGGAACATGTCCGGTGTGAAGCACGCGGTCGGGCTGCTGATCGAGAGCCGGGTCGAATCGCTGACCGAAGGGACACCGGAGCCGGACAACAACCGGCGCCGGGTGAACTCCCAACTCGACGCCCTGAAAGGCCTGTTCAGCTTCGCCGGAGAGCGGGGCCGCCAGGTCGACGCGGCCACCGGCGCCGCCCGGCTGGCCGGATACCGGGACACCGGCCCGGTCTACCTCGGCGGCGCGGACAACGACCCGGCCGAACCCGCCGAGGTGATCGAGAACCCGGCGTGCGGCTATCGGCTCACCGGGGACCAGTACACGGAGGTGGCCGACGAACTGGCGTTGCACGGAGTGCGGGCACGGCCGGACAGCAGCGGCGACGGGGCCTACGTCCCGCTGCGCCAGTCGCTGCGCGCCCTCGTACCGCTGCTCCTCGACGAGCGGGCGCCGTACCACCTGACGGAGGGGGCGCCGGACACCGACTGCTGAACGGGCCGGTGCTGTTGAAGCGCGGGTGCGTCCCCGCGCCCCAAAGGGGCGCGGGGAACTGCGCGACCAGCCCCCACCGGCCCGCGGCCAACGAACCGCGTACGCTCAGCGATCGTCATCCCCGGCAAGCCGCGCAGCGACCTGCGCGCATCCCCACGCGACCGTGATCCCCGCGCCGCCGTGACCGTAGTTGTGCACCAACACCTGCCCGCCGGGCAGGAGTTCACGGTCCAGGCGCACCGCGTGGCGGGTGGGCCGCAGCCCGATCCGGTGGCCGAGGACCCGCGCCCCGGCGATCTCCGGCCGCACCGCCGCACAGCGCCGCACGATCTCCTCCGCCACCGCCGGATCGGGCACGAGCGACCACTCGTCCTCATCTGCCGTGCCGCCCAGGATCAGGCCGCCCGGCTGCGGAAAGAAGTACGTGGACTTCGAGTCGCCGTGCCCCGCCGACGTGAACCACGTCGTGATCCCCGGGTTCTCCACGACGACCAACTGCCCCCGCACGGGACGTACCGCCGGATCGGGCACAAGCTCGCGCGCCCCGAGCCCCGTGCAGTTGACGACGACGTCCGCCCCGCCCGCCCCCGCGGCCTCGGCGAGATCCTCGACGGACCGTTCCTCCACCACGCCACCCGCCGCGAGGAAACGCTCCCGCAGCCACGCCAGATGCACCGGCATGTCGATCAACGGCAGCCGCGCCCGCAGCCCCTCGTCCGTCTCCCGCAGCTCCGGTACCCGAGCGGCCCACGGCCCCAGCCCGTCCAGCCGCAGCCCTTCCTGTACACCCTCGACCATGCGTACGCCCGTCTCCCCGGGCCGCTGTGCCAACTCCGCGTAGACGGACAGCGACGCGAGCGCCCATTCCCCGGCGAAATCCTCCGGCTCGATCCGGTACGGCCACCACAGCGCGCCCGCAACCGCCGAGGTGGTCAGCTCGGCGGGCTCCCGCGTCCACACCCGGACCCGGCGCCCGCGCTCGGCCAGCACCACCGCTGTCGTCAGCCCGATGACCCCGCCGCCGACCACGATCACTTCACCACTCCGCCGCTTCTCCACCGGGGGACCGTAGCGGAATATGTCATGCCGTGCTCAGATCGGTCCCAGTCTGGGGATACTCACAGCATGTCTGCCGAGTACGCGACCTTCGGCCTGGCACCGGCGATGCGTGCCGGTGGAGTCCTCGCCAACGGTGACTACCAGGTCCACCGGGACTTTCTCGACTTCATCGTCGACGGACGCCCCCTCCTCTACCAGTTGTCCGACCTCGACGCGGTCTCCCCGCTCGCCTCCGACATCCCGCCCGCGATCTTCACCGCCCAGGTCCGCGGCCTGCTCCTGGAGGCCGAAGCACCCCTGGCGGGCGGCCGGTACATCATCTACGGCTGTCCCGAATGCGCCGACCTGGAGTGCGGCGCGGTGACGGCGGCAATCGAGAAGGACGGCGACGACTACGTGTGGCGCGACTTCGCCTGGCAGACGGACACCCACGCCGACCTGGAGCTCAACGGCTACCACGGCATCGGGCCCTTCCGCTTCCCGGGCGCCGAGTACCGGCACGCCCTCGGCTCCCTCCTCCACACCGCGGAGACCGCCGAGGCGGCGCACTCCGCAGAGTCCGGTGCGGCCCGCCGCCGGGTCCTGCTGATCGGCGCCCGCGTCGCCGTCCTCGCCAAGCTCGCCGCCGCGCTGCGGACCATCGGCATCGGCGCGGACATCACCCGGGACGCCACGGACGTGCCCGCCGCCGAACTGCGCGGCTACGGCGCCGTCGCCTTCGGCCGCGCGATCGACGAGGAGGAACGTGCCGCCGTACGCCGCTCCTTCGACCATGCGGGCGTCGAGGTCGCGTACGTCGACGGTCTCGCTCCGATCATCCCGCTCCTCGTCGCCCAGATCGAACACGCCCTGGACCGCAGCCCGTTGGAACAACGCCGCCTCACCCGCCTGGTCGCCGCCGACGGCGAGGCGGGCATAGAGGTCACCTCCACCTGCCGCGTCCACCTCACCGCGTACCGCCTGGACCGGCTGTACCGCGCCCACACGCTCGACGTCTTCGACGGCATCCTCGAACCCGGCCGGCACCGGATCCCCCTGGAGGCGAAGGCGGTGAAGGGGGAGTCGTTCATCGTGGCGCGCACGTCGGGAACCGTGCTGGTGGAGCCGATGGCCCGGTGAAATCCCGGACGCGGCGCACCGCGGGCGGCAGCTAGGATCGGCCTTCTGATGACTGCCACCCTCGTCGCCAAGAACCTCGCCGCCGGCCACGGCGACCGCTCCCTGTTCTCCGGGCTCGACCTCGTCGTCGCGCCCGGAGACGTGATCGGGCTCGTCGGTGCCAACGGCGCGGGCAAGTCCACGCTGCTCAAGATGCTCGCCGGGCTGCTCCCGCCCGAGCAGGGCGAACTGCGCCTGTCCCCGCCGAGCGCGAGCGTCGGCCATCTCCCGCAGGAGCCGGAGCGCCGGGAGGGCGAGACCGTCCGCGAGTTCCTCGCGCGCCGCACGGGCGTGGCCGAGGCCCAGCGGGTGATGGACGAGGCGACGCAGGCACTGGTGGACGGCTCCCCGGGCTCGGACGACGCGTACTCGGTGAGCCTGGAGCGCTGGCTCGACCTCGGCGGCGCCGACCTCGACGAACGGGCCGAGGAGGTCGCCGGCTCCCTGGCCCTGACCGTGGACCTCGACCAGCCGATGACATCCCTGTCGGGCGGCCAGGCGGCCAGGGCGGGCCTCGCCTCCCTGCTCCTCTCCCGCTACGACGTCTTCCTCCTCGACGAGCCGACGAACGACCTGGACCTCGACGGCCTCGAACGCCTGGAGCGCTTCGTCAAGGGCCTGCGTGCCGGCACGCTCGTCGTCAGCCACGACCGCGAGTTCCTCACCCGCACGGTCACCAAGGTCCTCGAACTCGACCTCGCCCAGCAGCAGATCAAGCTGTACGGCGGCGGCTACGAGGCCTATCTGGAGGAGCGGGACGTGGCCCGCAGGCACGCCCGCGACGACTTCGACGAGTTCGCCGACAAGCGCTCCGCCCTCCAGGACCGTGCCCAGATGCAGCGCGGCTGGATGGACAAGGGCGTCAAGAACGCCCGGCGCAAGGCGAACAACGACAACGACAAGATCGGCCGCAAGTTCCGCAGCGAGGCCAGCGAGAAGCAGGCCGCGAAGGCCCGCCAGACCCAGCGCATGATCGAACGGCTGGACGTGGTCGAGGAGCCGCGCAAGGAGTGGGAACTGCGCATGGAGATCGCGGCGGCCCCGCGCTCCGGCTCGGTGGTGGCGACCCTGCGGGACGCGGAGGTGCGCCGCGCGGGCTTCACGCTCGGCCCGGTGACCGTACAGATCGACTGGGCCGACCGGATCGCGGTCACGGGCGCGAACGGCGCCGGAAAGTCGACCCTGCTGGGGGCCTTGCTGGGCCGTGTCCCCCTGGACGCGGGTCACGCGACGCTCGGCTCGGGTGTGGTGGTCGGCGAGGTGGACCAGGCCCGCAAGCTCTTCCTCGGCCCGGAGGCGCTGCTGGACGCGTTCTGCGAGGCGGTCCCCGACACGGAACCGGCGGAGGTCCGCACGCTCCTGGCCAAGTTCGGCCTGAAGGCGGAGCACGTCCTACGCCCGGCGGCGACCCTGTCCCCGGGCGAACGCACCAGGTCGGCCCTGGCACTGCTCCAGGGCCGGGGCGTGAACCTGCTGGTCCTGGACGAGCCGACCAACCACCTCGACCTCCCGGCCATCGAACAACTGGAACAGGCCCTCGACTCCTACGAGGGCACCCTGCTCCTGGTGACCCACGACCGCAGAATGCTGGACGCGGTACAGGTGACCCGCCGCTTCGAGGTGGCGGACGGCAAGGTGTCGGAGCTGGCGTAGTCGCCCGACCGCGGGCCGGTGGGGGCTGGTCGCGCAGTTCCCCGCGCCCCTGAAAGGGCGCTCCGCGCCCGTCCGGCCCACCCAGCTGCGGGCATGCGTGCCAGCAGGGCGGCGCCCACCCTCGCAGCGGCCCGCCCACCCCGCCCGACTGCGGGCAGTCGTGCCGCTGGGGCGGCACGGGTGGGCGCGGCGGCACCCCGTACAGCGCCGGGCTGCGCGACCCACCCCTACCTCAGCCCCAACCCCGGGTGCCCTCACAACAAGGGCACCCGGCACCACCCCTCACCGCAAGCTCACCGCCGCTTGGGATCCACCAGCCCAGCCTTCCGCAACGCATCCGCCATCGCACTGTTCCCCGGCGCAGGTGCCTGCTGCCGAGCCCCTCCACCGCCTTGCCCCTGCCCCTGTGCCTGCCGCTGGCGAGGCTGAGGCGCACGCCCGCCACGCTGCGGCCGGCCACCCCCACCCGCCTGCTGCTGTCCCTCGCCGGTGGCCACCGCCTCGTCGTCCAACCGCAGCGTCAGCGAGATCCGCTTGCGCGGAATGTCGACGTCGAGCACCTTCACCTTGACGATGTCACCGGACTTCACGACGTCATGCGGGTCCTTGACGAACGTCCTGGACATCGCGGACACATGCACCAGCCCGTCCTGGTGGACGCCGACATCCACGAACGCCCCGAACGCCGCCACGTTCGTGACCACACCCTCCAGCACCATCCCGGAGGTCAGGTCGCCGATCTTCTCGACCCCCTCCTTGAACGTGGCTGTGGCGAAGGCGGGCCGCGGGTCGCGCCCGGGCTTCTCCAGCTCGCGCAGAATGTCCGTCACCGTCGGCAGACCGAACTTCTCGTCGACGAAGTCATCGGGCCGCAGCGACCGCAGCACCGCCGTGTTCCCGACCAGCGACGCGACCCCGCTGCCCGCCGACTTCACCATCCGCCGTACCACCGGATACGCCTCCGGGTGCACACTGGACGCGTCCAGCGGATCGTCCCCGCCCCGGATCCGCAGGAACCCCGCACACTGCTCGTACGCCTTCGGCCCGAGCCGCGTGACACTCTTCAGCTGGGACCGTGACGTGAACGGCCCGTTGGCGTCCCGGTGCGCCACGATGTTCTCCGCGAGCCCGGAGGAGATGCCGGAGACCCGCGAAAGCAGAGGCGTGGACGCCGTGTTGACGTCGACACCGACGCCGTTCACACAGTCCTCGACCACCGCGTCCAGCGACCGAGACAGCTTCATCTCGGACAGGTCGTGCTGGTACTGCCCGACCCCGATCGACTTGGGGTCGATCTTCACCAGCTCGGCCAGCGGGTCCTGCAGCCGCCGTGCGATCGACACCGCGCCGCGCAACGAGACGTCCATGCCCGGCAGCTCCTGCGAGGCGAACGCCGACGCCGAGTACACGGACGCGCCGGCCTCGGACACCATCACCTTGGTGAGCTTCAACTCCGGGTGTTTGGCGATGAGTTCACCGGCGAGCTTGTCCGTCTCGCGGGACGCCGTACCGTTGCCGATCGCGATCAGGTCGACCGAGTGCTCCTTGGCGAGCCGCGCCAGCTTGGCGACCGCCTCGTCCCACTTGTTCGCCGGTACGTGCGGATAGATCACGTCCGTGGCGACGGCCTTGCCCGTCGCGTCCACCACGGCCACCTTCACGCCCGTACGGAACCCGGGGTCCAGCCCCAGCGTCGAGCGCGTGCCGGCCGGGGCGGCGAGCAGCAGGTCGCGCAGGTTCGCCGCGAACACGTTGACCGCCTCGTCCTCCGCGACCGTACGCAGCCGAAGGCGCACGTCGATGCCGAGGTGCACCAGGATCCGGGTCCGCCAGGCCCAACGCACGGTGTCCTTGAGCCACTTGTCGCCGGGACGACCGCGCTCCGCGATCCCGAAACGGTGGGCGATGATCCCCTCGTACGAGGAAGGGCCCTCCGTGGGCTCCTCCGGCTCCAGGACCAGGTCGAGGACGTCCTCCTTCTCGCCGCGCAGCATCGCGAGGATGCGGTGCGAGGGCAGGGCGGTGAAGGGCTCGGCGAAGTCGAAGTAGTCGGCGAACTTGGCGCCCGCCTCCTCCTTGCCCTCCTTCACCTTCGCGGCCAGCCGACCGCGCACCCACATGCGCTCGCGCACCTCGCCGATCAGGTCGGCGTCCTCCGAGAAACGCTCGGTGAGGATCGAGCGGGCGCCGTCCAGCGCGGCCTGCGGATCGGCGACGCCCTTGTCGGCGTCGACGAAGGCCGCCGCCGCGGCGAGCGGGTCGACGGACGGATCCCCGAGCAGCCCCTCGGCCAGTGGCGCCAGGCCCGCCTCGCGCGCGATCTGCGCCTTGGTCCGCCGCTTCGGCTTGAACGGCAGGTAGATGTCCTCCAGCCGCGCCTTCGTCTCGGCCCCGCGGATCTGCGCCTCGACCTCCGGCGTCAGCTTGTCCTGCTCGCGCACCGATTCGAGGATCGCGGCCCGCCGCTCCTCCAGCTCCCGCAGATAGCGCAGCCGCTCCTCCAACGTGCGCAGCTGCGCATCGTCGAGCATCTCGGTCGCTTCCTTGCGGTAGCGGGCGATGAAGGGCACCGTCGAACCGCCGTCGAGCAACTCGACGGCGGCCCTCACCTGCCGCTCCCGTACGCCGAGTTCCTCGGCGATCCTGCCTTCGATGGACCCTACGAGGGGTGTCGTCACGATCCCGTACCGCCTTCTCCACTGAGGTTGCGCGGCAATTGTGGCAGGTGGCACCGACAACAGGGGATCAGACGTCGCACCCGGCGGGCCGAGGCGGGCCCCGCTCAGGCCCGGCGGCCGCTGCGGGTCGAACTCGAGGCACCGCCGAACAGCCGGGCCAGTGCTCGGAACGGCAGCGTCACGACGGTGGCTATGGCGCCACCGATCTGGCGCAGTACGTCTGCGATCGCACGGAACACGTGACTCCCCTTTCGTCTCCCGGCCACCATGGCCAGGTCTATCGGGTACCTCGGAGATCGCCGTCCATGCCTGCCCGCTTCGTACCGACGGCAGGAAAGGTGGGAAACTCGTCATTGCCGCCATCACCCGCGTCCGCCAAGAATCGAGGCATGGCGCAGCGAACCGTCCTTGTCGTCCTCTTCGACGGCGTCCAGAGCCTCGATGTCACGGGCCCCGTCGAGGTGCTCGCACAGGCCTCCAGCCGGCCCCCGGGCAGCTACCGCATCCGTACGGCCTCACTGACCGGCGAGCCGGTGCGCACCTCCAGCGGGCTCACCCTCCTACCGGACGGGACTCTCGCCGACGCAGCCGTACCGCACACCCTCCTGGTCCCCGGTGGCCCGGGCGCCCGCCCCGCCGACCCGCGCCTGGTCGACTGGCTGCGCGTGCACGGGCCGCGCCCCGAACGGCTGGTGTCCGTCTGCACGGGAGCGATCCTGCTCGCCGCCGCCGGCCTCCTGGACGGTCTGCGCGTGACCACCCACTGGAAGTACTGCGACAGACTCGCCCGCGACCACCCGGCCGTCGAGGTCGACCCCGAGCCGATCTACGTACGCGACGGCCGGGTGGTGACATCCGCCGGGATCACCGCCGGGATCGACCTCGCCCTCGCGCTGGTGGAGGAGGACCTCGGCCGTGACACCGCACTCGCCGTCGCCCGCCAATTGGTCGTCTTCCTTCGCCGGCCGGGAAACCAGGCCCAGTTCAGCGCCCAGCTCGCCGTACAGACCGCCCGGAGTGAGCCGCTGCGCGAGGTCCAGCACTGGATCTCCGAACACCCGGACGACGACCTGAGCGTCGATTCCCTCGCCGCCCGCGCCCGTCTCTCACCCCGCCACTTCGCCCGCGCCTTCCGCACCGAGACCGGCACGACCCCCGGCCGGTACGTCGACCGGGTCCGTCTCGAACACGCCCGGCGCCTCCTTGAGGACACCTCCGACGGCATCGAGAGGATCTCGCGCGCCAGCGGCTACGGCACCCCGGAGGCCATGCGACGTGCCTTCGTCAGAAGCCTCGGCACAGCTCCGGCCGAGTACCGCCGCCGATTCCACCCCGCATCCACCGCCCACTGAAAGGCACACACGCCGTGCAGATCGCCCTGCTGCTCTTCGACCGCTTCACCGCCCTGGACGCCGTCGGCCCGTACGAGATCCTCAGCCGGCTCCCGGGTGCTGAGACCGTCTTCGTCGCCGAGGAGACCGGGCCCGTCCGCAACGACAGCGGCACCCTCGCGCTCACCGCCGACCGCACCCTGGCCGACGTACCGCACCCCGACATCGTGGTCGTCCCCGGTGGGCCGGGCCAGTCCGCGCAGATGGACAACGAGGCGCTGCTCGACTGGCTGCGCACCGCCGACGTCACCAGCACCTGGACGACCTCCGTGTGCACCGGCTCGCTGCTCCTGGCCGGCGCCGGCCTGCTCACCGGCCGCCGCGCCACCTCGCACTGGCTGGCCCTGGGCGAACTCCCGAAGTACGGCGCCGAACCCACGGGCGAGCGGGTCGTCACCGATGGCAAGTACGTCACCTCCGCCGGGGTCTCCTCCGGCATCGACATGGCCCTCACCCTGACCGGCCGCATCGCGGGCGACGAGCAGGCACAGGCCGTTCAGCTGTGGACGGAGTACGACCCGCAGCCGCCCTACGACGCCGGCGCCCCGCACAAGGCACCCGCACACGTGGTCGAACTGCTGCGCTCCCGCAGCCGGTTCACCGTGGCGTAGGCGACGTCGGCCCGGTCCAGGAGAACTCCGGGGGACGGCGCTCCAGGAACGCGGCGACCCCCTCCGCGGCCTCGCCGCTCTCCCGCGCCTGCCCGGCCCAGTACGCGTCCCGGTCGGTGCGCCCGTCCGCGAACTCCTTCGCCGCCGCCTGGGTGAGCCGCGAGCGCGAGACGAGGACACGGGTGAACTCCGCGACCCGCTTGTCGAGTTCGCCCCCGGGCAGTACCTCGTGGAGGAACCCGGTGCGCAGCGCGCGTTCCGTGTCGATCAACTCGCCCGAGAACAGCAGGTACTTGGCCGTCGCCGGGCCCACCAGAGCCGCCAACCGCCGCGTGGAGGACGCCGGGTACACCAGGCCCAGTTTCGCCGGAGTCACCCCGAACAGCGCGCCCTCCTCGGCGAACCGCAGATCGCAGGCCGCCGCGAGCTGCGATCCGCCGCCCACACAGTGCCCCCGGATCGCCGCGAGCACCGGCTTCGGAAAGGCCGCGAGCGTGTCCTCCGCCAGCACGGCCAGCCGCTGCGCCTCCTCAGGCGAGCCCTGGAGCGTCGAGATGTCGGCCCCTGCGCAGAACGTCCCGCCCGCGCCGGTGAGCACCAGGACGTGGACGTCCGGATCGGCGGCCAGGGTGGCGAGCAACGGCGGCAGCGCACGCCACATGCCGGCCGTCATGGCGTTGCGCTTGGCCGGGTGGCGGATGACGACGGTGGCGATCCCGTCGGCGGCACTGTGGGTCAGCTGCGGCTCCATGCGCCGGATCGTATCCGCCGGTGGCGGACGTCCCGACGAGGGCGGCACCAAACCCGTACAACCCGAATAGTTCACGAAGCGGGCACGAGATGACCAGGTCCAGTCGTATGCGGACTCGTGTCGCACGCCATTTGTCCGAAGCGCTCGATACGTGCTGACTTCTGTTCAGTTCTCCGGTGGGGAGCCGTCGTTGCCAACACTCATCGTGTGGTGACAATCGAGCGCGAGGGCGGCGACCGAACGATGGAGAACCATGGGCGCGAGTCCGACTCACGCCCAGCGGACGACGACGTACCCGTGGAGCGGAGACCTCCGGATCCGCTTCCCTACGAAGGGGTCTGGAGGTTCACCGCGCCCGCCGTGGACGCCTCCGTCCCGCAGGCGCGGCACGCCGTCCGGGACCTGCTGTACCGGCAGGGCGTACCGGCCCCGCCGGACCTGGTGCAGGGGCTGCTGCTGATCGTCTCCGAGCTGGCGACGAACGCCGTCCGGCACGCGGCGGTCCTGTCGCCGACACTCGCCGTGGAGGTCGCCGTCGGCGCCGAGTGGGTGCGGGTGTCCGTGGAGGACAACCACCCCTACCGCCCCACCGCCCTGGAGGCCGACCACGGCCGGACCGGCGGACGCGGACTGCTCCTGGTCCGGGAGGTCACCAGGGAGGCGGGCGGGGTCTGCGACATCGAGCACACGGCGAGCGGCGGCAAGGTCGTCTGGGCGGCGCTGCCGCTCACCCCCGCACCGGGCCGGCCCTAGGGCCTGTTCCGAGTTGCCCCGCGGCGTCGCGACGCCCGGCACGCACGCTCGCCGCACCGGCCAAATACCCGAGTAGCTCCGCTACCAGGCCATTCGTCCGGCACGCCGATCGCATGCACCGAACGCCGCTCCTTCTCCCGCGGGGCAACTCGGAACAGGCCCTGGCCGTCACCAGCCGGCGGACGGGCCCGTCAGTTCCCGGACCGCCGGGCGCGCCGCGTCCAGCACGGTCATGAACCAGGCCGAGAACGGGTCCTTCGCGTGCCGCTCCGCCAGCTCGGCCGGGGTCACGAAGACCGTGTCCCCGACCTCCTCCGGGTCCGGCGCGAGCGGCGACTGCGCCATCCCCACGAACAGGTGGTTGTACTCCTGCTCCACCAGGCCCGACTCCGGGTCGGGGTGGTTGTAGCGGACCGTGCCCGCCTCGGCGAGCAGCGACGGGGAGATCCCCAGCTCCTCGTACGTCCGCCGGGCCGCCGCCGCGAAGGGCGCCTCACCGGGGTAGGGGTGGCCGCAGCAGGTGTTGGACCAGACGCCGGGGGAGTGGTACTTGCCCAGCGCGCGCTGCTGGAGGAGCAGTCGGCCCTGTTCGTCGAAGAGGAAGACGGAGAACGCCCGGTGCAGCCGGCCCGGTGGCTGGTGGGCGGAGAGCTTCTCGGCGGTGCCGATCGTCGTGCCGTTCTCGTCGACCAGCTCGAGCAAGATCGCTTCTGCGGTGCCGTTCGACGAACTGTTGTGCGTCGCGGTGGCAGGTGTGATCGGCATACCCATCCTTCGCCTCGGTCTTCGAGCCCCAAGTCTGCCGTACGAATCCGGCACTCCCGGCACTTCGCGGCATCCCCCGCCTGTCCGGCGTGAAAGCGGCCCGACGGTGACCGGAAAAGTCAATCGTGCCCTGTTCCCCGACCGGGGAACCGCCCGCGAGGGGGGCTCGAAGGAGGAGACGAGGGCGCGCGCCGGACGGCTGCGTTCCGTCGACGCCGCGCGCCGGGCGGCCTCAGTGGCACAGCTTGGACTCGTGTTCCGCGTGCCCGCTCGGCTCCAGCTGGAAGGTGCAGTGCTCCACGTCGAAGTGGTCGCCCAGACAGCCCTGGAGCTCGTGCAGCATCTTCTCGTGCCCGATCCCGCTCAGCACCTCAGAACTGACGACCACGTGCGCCGACAGCACCGGCATCCCGGAGGTGATCGTCCAGGCGTGCAGATCGTGTACGTCCTCCACACCGGGCAGCGCCACTATGTGGGCCCGCACCTCCGCCATGTCGACGTCCCGGGGAGCAGCCTCCAGCAGCACGTTCAGCGTCTCGCGCAGCAGCTTCCAGGTGCGCGGCACGATCATCAGACCGATGACGACCGAGGCGATCGGGTCGGCCCGCTGCCAGCCCGTCGCCATGATGACCAGCGCCGAGATCAGCACCGCCAGCGAGCCCAGCGCGTCCGCGGCGACCTCCAGGAAGGCGCCGCGCACGTTCAGGCTCTCCTTCTGGCCGCGCATCAGCATCATCAACGAGATCATGTTCGCGACCAGGCCGATCAGACCGAAGACGACGGTCACCCTGCCCTCGGTCTCCGCGGGCGTGACGAACCGCTGGATCGCCTCGTACAGGACGTATCCGCCGACGCCGAGCAGCAGCAGACAGTTGGCGAGCGCGGCGAGGATCTCGGCGCGGGCGTACCCGAAGGTGCGGTTGCCGGTCGGCGGGCGGTTCGCGAAGTGGATCGCGAGCAGTGCCATGCCCAGACCCAGCGCGTCCGTCGCCATGTGCGCCGCGTCTGCGATGAGCGCGAGCGAGTCGGCGACGAGCCCGCCGACGATCTCGACGACCATGACGGTGAGCGTGATGGCCAGCGCGAAACGCAGCCGCCCGCGGTACGCCGCTGCCGCCGTACCCGTGGTCGGTGCGCCGTGCGCGTGTCCGTGATCGTGCCCAGCCCCCATGGAAGCCGCCTCCTGGTGTTCGTACGAGTCCCGTCCCGAATCCCGCCCGGGATCAGTGAACTACGGGTGGGGGGTATGTGGCAACGCGGCACTGAACACCGTTGTCATGTGCCCTGACCTGCGAAAACGAAAAGCAGGTCAGCGAGTGCCGAGATCACCACGGCTCGACGGGTGGGGACACGGCGGGGGAGGCCGTGGCGGTCCTTGACGCGGGTCACGGTTTGTGCGCGGGGTGCCGGGGCACTCATGATGATCCGGTCGAGGCGGTCGCCGGTCCGCCGGAATCGGACCCTGAACAGCCGGTGAACCAAGGCGGGGCCCCATCCGATAGCCTCTGCCGACGTGCTGCCCGGCCACCGTGGGTCAGGGTTCCCCCACCATCATGTACAGGACCGGCGTGCACGCGTCGGTGTCCAGGGAGTGAGTTCGGTTGCCGACCGCCATCCTCACGGGTCAGCCGGTTCCCGGATCGTCGATCGAGGACGATCTGAGGGCCCTCGGCTTCGACGTGCGGAGCGCGACCGACGTCGCCGACACCGAGACCCTTCTCGCCGAGTCGTCCTGCGACGAACGGGTCGCCTTCGTGGACGCCCGATTCGTCGGCCACCTACACGCACTGCGGCTCGGCCTCACCGACCCCCGCTTCCCACTGGCCGCCGTACCGGGCGCCGTGACCGCACAGCCCGGAGCCGGCCGCACCGCCCTGATCCGCGAACTGGCCCGTGAGATCTCCGCGTGCGGCGACGCCCCGAAAGACCCCGGCCAAGCGCTCTCCGCCGTCGCCGTGGACAGCCTCGCCGACCGCATCGCCCGCGCCCTGGACGCGGACGGCCTCGGCGTCCACCGCCCCGAGCTCGGCAGCCTGACCGCCGCCGTCCCCGCCGACCCCGCGGCCCGCGACATCGCCCGGCAGGCCGTCGCCGCCGTCGACGACGAGGCCGTACGCCTGAAGTCGTCCGTGAAGTCCCGGGACGGCTTCTTCACCACCTTCTGCGTCAGCCCTTACTCCCGTTATCTGGCCCGCTGGTGCGCCCGCCGCGGCCTCACCCCGAACCAGGTCACCACTGCCTCCCTGCTCACCGCGCTGATCGCGGCCGGCTGCGCGGCCACCGGCACCCGAGGCGGCTTCGTCACGGCGGGCGTGCTTCTCCTGCTCTCCTTCGTCCTGGACTGCGTGGACGGCCAGCTCGCCCGCTACTCCCTCCAGTACTCGACGCTCGGCGCCTGGCTGGACGCCACCTTCGACCGCGCCAAGGAGTACGCCTTCTACGCGGGCCTCGCGCTCGGGGCGGCACGCGGCGGCGATGACGTATGGGCGCTGGCCCTCGGCGCGATGGTCCTGCAGACCTGCCGGCACGTCGTCGACTTCGCCTTCAACGAGGCGACCGCGGGAGACCCGGCCGCGACGGCGAACACCAGTCCCACGGCCGCCCTCTCCGACCGCCTCGACGGCGTCGGCTGGACGGTCTGGGTGCGGCGGATGATCGTCCTGCCGATCGGCGAGCGCTGGGCCCTGATCGCCGTCCTCACGGCGCTCACCACCCCCCGGACCACCTTCACCGTGCTGCTCGTCGGCTGCGGCTTCGCGGCGACGTACACCACGGCGGGGCGCGTACTGCGCTCATTCACCCGTAAGGCCCAGCGCACTGAACGGGCCACGCGAGCACTGGCGGACCTCAAGGACAGCGGACCGCTCGCGGAGCTGATCGGGCGGATCCCTGTGCGTACGCCGGGCAGCTCGCGGTTCATCCCGGCGCTGGAAAGCGCAGTGCCGCTGGTCGTCGCGCTGTGGCTGTGCTCCTACGGCAGTTGGGTGCCCGTCGCCTTCGCCGCGCTGTACGTGCTCAGCTCGGGTGTCGCGGTCTCGATCCCCCTCAAGGGCCGCCTCGACTGGCTCGTCCCCCCGCTCTTCCGGGCCGCCGAATACGGCACAGTCCTCATCCTCGCGGGCAAAGCGGAGGTAAACGGAGCACTTCCCGCGGCTTTCGGCCTCGTGGCCGCCGTCGCCTACCATCACTACGACACGGTGTACCGCATCCGTGGCAACGCCGGAGCGCCCCCGCGCTGGCTGGTACGGGCGAGCGGAGGGCACGAGGGCCGGACACTGGTGGTCGTCGTACTGGCCGCGCTGCTCAGTGCCTCGCAGTTCGTGGTCGCGCTCACGGTCCTCGCCGTGGCCGTGGCCCTGCTGGTGCTCACCGAGAGCATCCGCTACTGGGTGACCGCCCACCGGGGCGGCGCGCCCGCCGTACACGACGAAGGAGTACCCGCATGATCGGCCTCGTGCTGGCGGCCGGCGCCGGACGGCGTCTGCGCCCCTACACCGACAGCCTGCCCAAGGCTCTCGTGCCGGTCGGCCCCGCGGGCGACGAGGACGGCCCCACCGTCCTCGACCTCACCCTCGCCAACTTCGCCGAGATCGGCCTCACCGAGGCCGCGATCATCGTCGGCTACCGCAAGGAAGCCGTGTACGAGCGGCAGACGGCCCTGGAGAAGAAGTACGGGCTCAAGGTCACGCTCATCGACAACGACCGCGCCGAGGAGTGGAACAACGCCTACTCCCTCTGGTGCGGCCGGGACGCCCTCGCCGACGGGGTGATCCTCGCCAACGGCGACACCGTGCACCCCGTCTCCGTCGAGCGGACGCTGCTCGCCGCGCGCGGCGACGGGAAGCGGATCATCCTGGCCCTCGACACGGTGAAGGATCTCGCCGACGAGGAGATGAAGGTGATCGTGGACCCGGAGCAGGGCGTGCGGAAGATCACCAAGCTGATGGACCCGGCCGAGGCCACCGGCGAGTACATCGGCGTCACCCTCATCGAGGGCGCCGCCGCCGCGGACCTGGCCGACGCACTGAAGACCGTGTGGGAGACCGACCCCCAGCAGTTCTACGAGCACGGTTACCAGGAACTGGTGAACCGCGGCTTCCGGATCGACGTGGCGCCCATCGGTGAGGTCCCGTGGGTCGAGATAGACAACCACGACGATCTCGCCCGAGGACGGGAGATCGCGTGCCGGTACTGACGAGGCTGATCCCCTCGCCGGTCGTCGTCGACATCCGCCGAGGGGCCCTGAACGACCTGGCGGACGTCCTGTTCGACCAGCGGATCTCGCACTCCGGGAAGATCGCCGTAGCGATCAGCTCCGGCTCCGGCGCCAGGCTGCGTGAACGGCTCGCCCCGGCGCTGCCCGGCGCGAGCTGGTACGAGGTCGCCGGCGGCACCATCGACGACGCGATCAAACTGGGCGACGCCATCAAGTCAGGCCACTACGACGCCGTGGTGGGCCTCGGCGGTGGCCGGATCATCGACTGCGCCAAGTTCGCCGCCGCCCGCGTCGGCCTGCCGCTGGTCGCCGTCGCCACCAACCTCGCGCACGACGGCCTGTGCTCGCCGGTCGCCACCCTCGACAACGACGCGGGACGCGGCTCGTACGGCGTACCGAACCCGATCGCCGTCGTGATCGACCTCGACGTGATCCGTGAGGCACCCGCGCGGTTCGTGCGCTCCGGGATCGGCGACGCCATGTCGAACATCTCCGCGGTCGCCGACTGGGAGCTGGCCGGCCAGGTCAACGGCGAGAAGATCGACGGCCTCGCCGCCGCGATGGCACGCCAGGCCGGAGAAGCCGTACTGCGCCACCCCGGCGGAGTCGGCGACAACGCGTTCCTCCAGGTACTGGCCGAGGCCCTCGTCCTCACCGGTATCGCCATGTCGGTGTCGGGCGACTCCCGCCCGTCCTCCGGCGCCTGCCACGAGATCAACCACGCCTTCGACCTGCTGTACCCCAAGCGTGCCGCCAGTCACGGCGAACAGTGCGGCCTGGGCGCCGCCTTCGCCATGTTCCTGCGGGGTGCGCCCGAGGAGGCGGCGTACATGGCCGAGGTGCTTCGCCGGCACGGGCTGCCGGTGCTGCCGGAGGAGATCGGCTTCACCACGGACGAGTTCGTACGGGTCGTCGAGTACGCCCCGCAGACCAGACCCGGTCGCTACACGATCCTGGAACACCTCGACCTCACGAACGACCAGATCAAGGACACGTACGCGGACTATGTCAAGGCCATCGGTAGCTGAACTACGCCCCGTCGTCCACCCCGAAGGGGTGAAGGACCGGCGCAGCGGCGAGCACTGGGCGGGACGCCTCTACATGCGCGAGGTGTCCCTGCGGGTCGACCGCTACGTGGTCGACACCCGGATCACGCCCAACCAGCTCACGTACCTGATGGTCGTCGCGGGCGTCCTGGCGGGCGCGGCACTCCTGGTGCCGGGCCTCACCGGGGCGGTCCTCGCCGCCCTGCTGATGCAGCTGTACCTGCTCCTCGACTGCGTCGACGGGGAGATCGCCCGCTGGAGGGGCCAGACATCGATCACCGGCGTGTACCTCGACCGCATCGGCCACTACCTGTCCGAGGCGGCCCTGCTGATCGGCTTCGGGCTGCGCGGCGCCGACCTGTGGGACGGCTCCGGGAGCCCCGAGTGGCTGTGGGCGTTCCTCGGCACGCTGGCCGCGCTCGGCGCGATCCTGATCAAGGCGGAGACCGACCTGGTGGACGTGGCCCGGTCCCGCAGCGGCCTGGCCGCCGCCAGGGACGAGCTGGCGGTGCCGCGCTCCGAGGGGCTCGCCCTGGCCCGTAAGGCCGCCGCCGCCCTGAAGTTCCACCGGCTGATCGGCGGCATCGAGGCGAGCCTGTTCATCCTCTTCGTGGCGGTCCTCGACCTCATCGGCGGCGACCTGTTCTGGACCCGTCTGGGCATCGCGGTCCTGGCCGGGATCGCGATCCTGCAGACCCTGCTGCACCTCGTGTCGATCCTCGCGTCCAGCAGGCTGCGGTGAGTCCGGCGATGAGAGTCGGCGCGGTGATCATCACCATGGGCAACCGCCCCGACGAACTGCGCGCCCTGGTCGACTCGATCGCCAAACAGGAGGGCGACCCGGTCCAGGTCGTCGTGGTCGGCAACGGCTCGCCCGTCCCGGACCTCCCCGCGGGTGTACGAAGCGTCGAGCTGCCCGAGAACCTCGGCATCCCCGGTGGACGCAACGTCGGCATCGAGGCGTTCGGCCCGGCCGGCGGCGATGTCGACATCCTGATGTTCCTGGACGACGACGGCCTCCTCGGCCACCAGGACACCGCCGAACTGTGCCGCCAGGCCTTCACCGCCGACCCGGAACTGGGCATCATCAGCTTCCGCATCGCCGACCCCGACACCGGCCTCACCCAGCGCCGCCATGTGCCCCGCCCCGGCACCACGGACCCGATGCGCAGCTCCCGGGTCACCAGCTTCCTGGGCGGCGCCAACGCCGTCCGTACCGAGGTCTTCGCCCAAGTGGGCATCCTCCCCGAGGAGTTCTTCTATGCGCACGAGGAGACCGACCTCGCCTGGCGGGCCCTCGACGCGGGCTGGATGATCGACTACCGGGCCGACATGCTGCTCTACCACCCCGCGACCGCGCCCTCCCGGCACGCGGTCTACCACCGCATGGTCGCCCGCAACCGCGTCTGGCTGGCCCGCCGAAACCTTCCCGCTCCCCTGGTGCCCGTGTACCTGGGGGACTGGCTGCTCCTCACACTCCTCCGCCGACCCTCCCGCCCGGCGCTCAGAGCCTGGTGGGGCGGGTTCAGGGAAGGGCTGACCACCCCGTGCGGCCCCCGCCGGCCCATCCGGTGGCGTACGGTGTGGCGGCTGACCCGACTGGGCCGCCCCCCAGTGATCTGACAAGCTCTCCCTGAGAGCCCCCGCGGGCCGACAGCATCCCGATCCACGGCCCGCGCTCTGCCCCGTTCAGCTGCGCATATTGAAGACGAAAGTTTCCATTTGTGAGTGAGACAACGCATGACGGCGGTGTCGCGGTGAGCGACCGACCGTCACCCGACGACGGCCTCTCCGCGGCCGAACTCGCCGCGAAGTACGGACTCGCCGTGAGCGGCGCCCGTCCCCGACTCGTCGAGTACGTCCGCCAGCTCTGGGGACGGCGTCACTTCATCCTCGCCTTCTCGCAGGCAAAACTGACCGCCCAGTACAGCCAGGCCAAACTCGGCCAGCTGTGGCAGGTGGCCACACCGTTGCTCAACGCGGCCGTGTACTTCTTCATCTTCGGCGTGATCCTCAAGGCCGACCGCGGCATGCCCCGCGAGGTGTACATCCCGTTCCTCGTCACGGGCGTCTTCGTGTTCACCTTCACGCAGAGCTCGGTGATGGCGGGCGTACGCGCGATCTCCGGCAACCTGGGCCTGGTGCGCGCCCTGCACTTCCCGCGCGCCGCCCTGCCGGTCTCCTTCGCGCTGCAACAGCTCCAGCAGCTGCTCTTCTCGATGATCGTGCTGTTCGTGGTGTCGATCGGCTTCGGCAGCTACCCCAAGGCGTCCTGGCTGCTGATCGTCCCGGCGCTGGCGCTCCAGTTCCTCTTCAACACCGGCCTCGCGCTGATCATGGCCCGGTGGGGCGCGGCGACCCCGGACCTCGCCCAGCTGATGCCCTTCGTGATGCGTACGTGGATGTACGCGTCCGGCGTGATGTTCTCCATCCCGGTCATGCTCGCCGACAAGCCCGTGTGGGTCGCCGACATCCTTCAGTGGAACCCGGCCGCCATCTACATGGACCTGATGCGCTTCGCGCTCATCGACGGCTACGGCTCGGAGAACCTGCCGCCGCACGTCTGGGCGGTCGCGGGCGGCTGGGCCGCGCTCTTCGCCCTCGGCGGTTTCGTGCACTTCTGGAAGGCGGAGGAGAGGTACGGCCGTGGCTGACCCGATTCCCGGGGACAAGATCCCCACTGTCATCGCGGACGAGCTCCACATCGTCTACCGCGTCAACGGCGCCAAGACCGGCAAGGGCAGCGCCACCTCCGCCCTCAGCCGCATCGTCAGGCGCGGCGATTCACCCGGTGTCCGCAAGGTGCACGCCGTGCGAGGTGTCTCCTTCGTCTCCTACCGGGGTGAGGCCGTCGGCCTGATCGGCTCCAACGGCTCCGGCAAGTCGACGCTGCTGCGCGCCATCGCCGGCCTGCTGCCCGCCGAGAGCGGTCACGTGTACACCGACGGGCAGCCCTCCCTCCTCGGCGTCAACGCCGCCCTGATGAACGACCTCACGGGCGAACGGAACGTCATATTGGGCGGCCTCGCCATGGGTATGACCCGCGAGGAGATCAAGGAGCGCTACCAGCAGATCGTCGACTTCTCCGGCATCAACGAGAAGGGCGACTTCATCACCCTGCCGATGCGCACCTACTCCTCCGGCATGGCGGCGCGGCTGCGGTTCTCCATCGCCGCCGCCAAGGACCATGACGTACTGATGATCGACGAGGCCCTGGCGACCGGCGACCGGTCCTTCCAGAAGCGCTCCGAGGACCGCATCCGCGAGCTGCGCAAGCACGCCGGCACGGTCTTCCTCGTCAGTCACAACAACAAGTCCATCCGCGACACCTGCGACCGCGTCCTGTGGCTGGAACGCGGCGAACTGCGCATGGACGGGCCGACGGACGAGGTACTCAAGGAGTACGAGAAGTTCACCGGCAAGTAGCCGGTCGGTGAACCGGGGATCGACCGGGTGTATCGGGGCCCCGCCGGAACTGTTCCGGCGGGGCCCCGCGTCTGCAAAGGAAACGTCAACTCCGAGGCGGCCTAGGAATCTTGACGCCAATCGGTGCGTTCTTGTGATGCGCAGGACACCCCGACGGACCATGGCGCGTTGTACAACGTAAGCTGTACCAGTGCTGAATCGCGGCAAGTGGGGCGATAACACGCGACACCGGGCATCGACCGCCGCGTGGACGGCTGGGCGGCGTGTCCGAAATAGTGCCCATTGGGTCCGCAGTGTAGAACGGGAGATGTGACGGCGATGGCTACGGAAACTCCCCAGCTCCCCACAGTGTGTGCCGTCCCCGCCCCGGGCAGTGACCGGTGACGGTAACCGGCCACGCGCGCACCGACGACCCGGAGCGCGGCACGCTCGACAAGGCCGCCGACGAGAACTTCCCCGTGGCGCCGTTCTTCCTCCCGAAGGCCTGGCGCACCGACCTCATGGCCGTGTACGGCTTCGCGCGCCTCGTCGACGACATCGGTGACGGCGACCTGGCCCCCGGCGGCGCCGACGCCCGGCTGCTCGGTGTCACCCCCGAGGAGGCCGACGACCGGCTCGTCCTCCTCGACGCGTTCGAGGCCGACCTGCGTCGGGTCTTCGACGGCACCCCGCATCACCCTCTGCTGCGCCGGCTCCAGCCGACCGTCCGCCGCCGCTCGCTCACCCCCGAGCCGTTCCTCGGCCTGATCGCCGCCAACCGCCAGGACCAGGTGGTCAAGCGGTACGAGACGTACGACGACCTCCTCGCCTACTGCGAGCTGTCCGCCAACCCCGTCGGCCGTCTCGTCCTCGCCGTCACCGGCACCGCGACGCCCGAGCGGATCCGCCTCTCCGACGCCGTGTGTACGGCCCTCCAGATCGTCGAGCACCTCCAGGACGTCGCCGAGGATCTCGGCCGCGACCGGATCTACCTGCCGGCCCAGGACATGAAGCGCTTTCATGTCCAGGAGGCGGACCTCGCCGCCCCCACCGCAGGCGCGTCGGTGCGCGCACTGATCGCATACGAAGCGGAACGCACACATGTCCTGCTGAATGAAGGCACCCCCCTCGTGGGTAGCGTCCACGGCAGGCTGAAGCTGCTGCTCGCGGGTTTCGTGGCGGGGGGAAAGGCGGCGGTCCGAGCGATCGCCGCCGCCGAATACGACGTACTTCCCGGCCCGCCCAAGCCCGGCAGGATCCAGTTGCTGCGCGAGGTGGGCACAACCCTGCGAGGAAAGGGGTGATCCGGAGCGTGGAGTCGGAAGCACACGTGTCCGCACCGGTACTCGCCGCCTACAGCTACTGCGAGTCCGTCACCGGGCAGCAGGCCCGCAACTTCGCGTACGGCATCAGACTGCTGCCGACGTCGAAGCGGCGCGCGATGTCGGCCCTGTACGCGTTCTCGCGCCGCGTCGACGACATCGGTGACGGCACGCTGGCCCCCGAGGTCAAGGCGGCACGGCTGGAGGACACCAGAGCACTGCTCACCCGGGTGCGCGAGGGCGCGGTCGACGAGGACGACACCGACCCGGTCGCGGTCGCCCTCAGTCACGCCGGGACTTGCTTCCCGATCCCGCTCGGCGGCCTCGACGAACTCATCGACGGCGTCGTGATGGACGTACGCGGTGAGACGTACGAGACCTGGGACGACCTGAAGGTCTACTGCCGCTGTGTGGCCGGAGCCATCGGGCGGCTCTCGCTCGGCGTGTTCGGTACGGAGAGGGGCGCGCGCGGTTCGGAACGCGCCTCCGAGTACGCCGACACGCTGGGGCTCGCACTCCAGCTCACCAACATCCTGCGGGACGTCCGCGAGGACGCCGAGGACGGGCGGACCTATCTGCCCGCCGACGACCTCGCCAAGTTCGGCTGCTCGGCCGGATTCAGCGGACCGAACCCGCCGGAGGGCTCCGACTTCGCGGGCCTCGTCCACTTCGAAGTACGGCGCGCCCGCGCCCTGTTTGCCGAGGGCTACCGGCTGCTGCCCATGCTCGACCGGCGCAGCGGCGCCTGTGTCGCCGCCATGGCCGGCATCTACCGACGGCTCCTCGACCGCATCGAGCGCGAGCCGGAGGCCGTGCTGCGCGGCCGGGTCTCGCTGCCCGGACGCGAGAAGGCGTACGTCGCGGTGCGCGGCCTGTCCGGTCTGGACGCCCGGCATGTCTCCCGGCGGACCGTCAGGAGGCGCGTCTGATGGACAATTCGGTGCAAGATGATGTGCCCGCGGTGAAACGGCGCGCAACCCTCCGGACCGGGACGGCGTCCCAGACTTCAACGGCCTGCCGTGCGGTGTTCATCCGGCGCGGCGGGTGCACAGGGGGGAGTGCGCGATGAGCGAGGGCACACAGCCCGGGGAACGTCCGGGCCACCACGGTGAGAAGAGCGCCGTGGTGGTCGGCGGCGGGCTGGCCGGCATCACCGCCGCGCTCTCGCTCGCCGACGCCGGTGTCCGCGTCACGCTGCTCGAAGGCCGGCCGCGGCTCGGCGGGCTCGCCTTCTCCTTCCAGCGCGACGGACTCACCGTGGACAACGGCCAGCACGTGTACCTGCGTTGCTGCACCGCCTACCGCTGGTTCCTCGACCGCATCGACGCCGCCGAACTCGCTCCGGTGCAGGCACGTCTCGACGTGCCGGTCGTCGACGTGGCGAAACCCGCCGGCCGGCGGCTGGGCAGACTCCGGCGCGACGCGCTGCCCGTACCTCTGCATCTCGGGCGCAGTCTGGCCACGTATCCGCACCTCTCCCTCGCAGAGCGCGCCAGAGTGGGACGTGCCGCACTCGCGCTCAAGGCGCTCGACCTCGCCGACCCGGCGCTTGACGCGCAGAACTTCGGCAGCTGGCTGACCGCGCACGGTCAGTCCGAGCGCGCCGTCGAGGCACTGTGGGACCTGGTGGGGGTCGCCACCCTCAACGCGGTGGCCGGGGACTCGTCCCTGGGGCTCGCCGCGATGGTGTTCAAGACCGGTCTGCTGTCCGACCCGGGCGCGGCCGACATCGGCTGGGCGCGCGTCCCGCTGGGCGAACTGCACGACACTCTGGCCCGCAAGGCGCTCGACTCCGCGGGCGTGCGTACCGAAGTCCGTACACGCGTCACCTCCATTCAAGCCGTCCAAGCCACCCAACACAGCGAGAACGGCCGCTGGACCGTTCAGGTTCCCGGCGAGACGCTCGACGCGGACATCGTCGTGCTCGCCGTGGCTCAGCGCGAGGCGCACGATCTGCTGCCGGCGGGCGCGCTGGACGCCCCCGAACGGCTGCTGGAGATCGGCACCGCGCCCATCCTCAACGTGCATGTGGTGTACGACCGGAAGGTGTTGAGCACGCCGTTCCTCGCGGCGCTCGGCAGCCCGGTGCAGTGGGTGTTCGACCGGACCGAGGCGTCCGGGCTCGGCGGCGACGGCCAGTATCTGGCCCTGTCGCAGTCAGCCGCGCACGACGAGATCGACGAGCCAGTCGCGGCGCTGCGCGAACGGTATCTGCCGGAGCTGGAGCGGCTGTTGCCCCGCGCGCGGGGCGCCGGAGTACGGGACTTCTTCGTCACCCGGGAGCGGACAGCGACGTTCGCCCCCACCCCCGGCGTCGGACGGCTGCGGCCCGGCGCCCGTACCAAAACC
Source organism: Streptomyces sp. SID12488 (assembly GCF_010548275.1). Taxonomy (GTDB): domain Bacteria; phylum Actinomycetota; class Actinomycetes; order Streptomycetales; family Streptomycetaceae; genus Streptomyces. The sequence continues at coordinate 100,496 of NZ_JAAGLT010000012.1, read as the reverse complement.
CCCGGCCTGTACCTGGCCGGCTCGTGGACCGCCACCGGGTGGCCCGCGACCATGGAGAGTGCGGTCCGCAGCGGAGTCAGCGCGGCCGGTGCCGCGCTGGGCGCCCTGGGCCGGCCCCGCCACCACCTCTTCGACGTGGAGGAGGCAGCCTGATGCTCGATCATCAGCACGCGGCAGGTCCTCGCACCCCCAGCACCGCAACAAGAGGAGAGACTGTGCCCACTGTGCCCCCGGCCCCGAAAGTCGCCGACGCGGTGGACGTGACCGCGCTCCTGGAGCGCGGCCGGACCCTGGCCACCCCGGTACTGCGGACGGCGATCAACCGTCTCGCGGCGCCCATGGACACCGTCTCCGCCTACCACTTCGGCTGGATCGACGCCCAGGGCAGGCCCGCCGCCGGCGACGGCGGCAAGGCCGTACGCCCCGCGCTCGCCGTCCTGTCCGCCGAGGTCACCGGCGCCGCACCCGAGGTCGGCATCCCCGGCGCGGTCGCCGTGGAGCTGGTGCACAACTTCTCACTGCTGCACGACGACCTGATGGATGGCGACGAACAGCGCCGCCACCGCGACACCGTCTGGAAGGTGCACGGTCCCGCCCAGGCCATCCTGGTCGGCGACGCGCTGTTCGCGCTGGCCAACGAGATCCTCCTGGAACTCGGCACCGTCGAGGCCGGCCGCGCCACCCGCCGCCTCACCACCGCGACCCGCGCCCTCATCGACGGCCAGGCCCAGGACATCTCCTACGAGCACCGCGACCGCGTCAGCGTCGAGGAGTGTCTGGAGATGGAGGGCAACAAGACCGGCGCCCTGCTCGCCTGCGCCAGCTCCATCGGTGCGGTCCTCGGCGGCGCGGACGACCGCACCGCCGACACCCTGGAGAAGTACGGCTACCACCTCGGCCTGGCCTTCCAGGCCGTCGACGACCTCCTCGGGATCTGGGGCGACCCGGAGGCCACCGGCAAGCAGACCTGGAGCGACCTGCGTCAGCGCAAGAAGTCCCTGCCCGTCGTCGCCGCCCTGGCGGCGAGCGGCCCGGCCGCCGAGCGGCTCGGTGAACTCCTCGCCGCCGACGCGAAGAGCAGCGACTTCGAGAACTTCTCCGAGGAGGAATTCGCCGTCCGCGCCGCCCTGATCGAACAGGCGGGTGGCCGGGAATGGACCGCCGAGGAGGCGCGCCGGCAGCACACCATCGCCGTCGACGCACTGAGCGCCATCGACATGCCCGACCGGGTGCGAGCGCAGTTCACGGCGCTCGCCGACTTCGTCGTCGTACGAAAGAGATGATCACTATCGGTCGAATAAGCCTCGCGTAGTCGCCGGCCGGCGCCGCGTTAAGCGGCGCACCGGCCGACGGCGGACCCACAGCAGAGACATCCACTGCACGAAGGGGAAGCCATGACAGCGACGACCGACGGAAGCACCGGGGCACTCCCGCCTCGCGCTGCCTCGGCCAGCGAATCCGAAACCGAAACCGACATCAACGCCCCAGTAGCGGCAGGGGTTCAGGAGGCCGCTGAGCGTGCCATGAGGCGCGCCACGGATTCCCTGCTCGCGAGGCAGGACGCCCAGGGCTGGTGGAAGGGCGACCTCGAGACCAACGTCACGATGGACGCCGAGGACCTGCTGCTCCGTCAGTTCCTGGGAATCCGCGACGAACAGACCACCCAGGCAGCCGCGTTGTTCATCCGCGGCGAGCAGCGCGACGACGGCACCTGGGCCACCTTCTACGGCGGACCGGCAGACCTCTCCGCCACCGTCGAGGCGTACGTCGCCCTGCGGATGGCCGGAGACGCGCCCGAAGCGCCGCACATGGCGAAGGCGTCCGCCTGGATCCGCGACCGGGGAGGCATGGCCGCCGCCCGGGTCTTCACCCGGATCTGGCTCGCTCTGTTCGGCTGGTGGAAGTGGGACGACCTCCCCGAACTCCCGCCGGAACTCATCTACTTCCCGAAGTGGATGCCGCTCAACATCTACGACTTCGGTTGCTGGGCCCGGCAGACCATCGTGCCGCTCACCATCGTCAGCGCGAAGCGCCCGGTCCGCCCGGCGCCCTTTCCGCTCGACGAGCTGCACATCGACCCCGACCTGCCGAACCCGGGCAAGTCTTTTGCCCCGCTGGCCAGTTGGGACGGCGCCTTCCAGCGTCTCGACCGGGTCCTGCACGGCTACCGCAAGGTCGCGGTGCGCCGACTGCGGAAGGCGGCCATGAACGCCGCCGCCCGCTGGATCATCGAGCGCCAGGAGAACGACGGCTGCTGGGGAGGCATCCAGCCGCCCGCCGTCTACTCGGTGATCGCCCTGCATCTGCTCGGCTACGACCTCGAACACCCTGTCATGCGAGCCGGGTTGGAGTCCCTGGACCGCTTCACGGTGTGGCGCGAGGACGGGGCCAGGATGATCGAGGCCTGCCAGTCGCCGGTGTGGGACACCTGTCTCGCCGTCATCGCCCTCGCCGACGCGGGGCTGCCCGCCGACCATCCCCAACTGGTCAAGGCCGCCGACTGGATGCTGGGTGAGCAGGTGGTCCGGCCCGGCGACTGGTCCGTACGCAGACCTGAACTACCGCCGGGCGGCTGGGCGTTCGAGTTCCACAACGACAACTACCCCGACATCGACGACACCGCCGAGGTCGTCCTCGCGCTGCGCCGTGTCCGGCACCACGACCCGGAGCGGGTCGAGAAGGCCATCGGGCGCGGGGTGCGCTGGAACCTCGGAATGCAGTCGAAGAACGGTGCCTGGGGCGCCTTCGACGTCGACAACACCAGCACGCTCCCCAACAAGCTGCCGTTCTGCGACTTCGGTGAGGTCATCGACCCGCCGTCCGCCGACGTCACCGCGCATGTCGTGGAGATGCTGGCTGTCGAGGGCATGTCCCACGATCCGCGCACCCGGCGCGGCATCGAGTGGCTGCTCGCCGAACAGGAGCCCAGCGGCGCCTGGTTCGGCCGCTGGGGCGTCAACTACGTCTACGGCACAGGCTCGGTGGTGCCCGCACTGACCGCCGCAGGCCTGACCGCCGCGCACCCGGCGATCCGGCGAGCGGTGGGCTGGCTGGAGAAGGTCCAGAACGACGACGGCGGCTGGGGCGAGGACCTGCGCTCCTACGACGACAGCGCGGGCTGGAGCGGCCGGGGCGCCTCGACCGCCTCCCAGACGGCCTGGGCACTGCTCGCCCTGCTGGCCGCCGGGGAGCACGACTCCAAGGCCGTCGAACGCGGAGTCGAGTGGCTCGCGGCGACCCAGCTGCCGGACGGTTCCTGGGACGAGCCGTACTTCACCGGCACCGGTTTCCCCTGGGACTTCTCGATCAACTACCACCTCTACCGCCAGGTCTTCCCGCTCACTGCGCTCGGCCGGTACGTCAACGGCGAGCCCTTCGCCGAGGCCAAGGGGGGCTGATGGACAGGCAGCTCGAGTCGGCTCCGCTGCTGATCGCCTGCGCGCTCGGCATCGAACGGCTCGCCCTGCGCCGGGGCGGACGCGGTGACGGATCCGTCACCGTGCTGCGTACGGGAATGGGGCCCGAGGCCGCCGAGGCGGCGGTCACCCGGGCCCTCGCCGACCCGGCACTGCGCGACGCCGCAGTGCTGGCCACCGGTTTCTGCGCGGGACTCGCCCCCGGTATGCACCCCGGTGACCTGGTCGTCGCCGAGGAGACCCGGGACCCGCGTGGCATCACCCGCTGCGTCGGTACCGAACTGCTCGTCAAGGAACTGGTGCGTGCCGTGCCCGGGCGCACCGTCCACACCGGCCCACTCACCGGCTCCGATCACGTCGTACGCGGTCACGAACGGTCGGAGCTGCTCGCGACCGGCGCAGTCGCGGTCGACATGGAGTCGGCGGCCACGCTCCACAGCGCCGGGCGCACGGGCGTGCGCCCCGTTGCGGCCGTACGGGTGGTCGTGGACGCTCCAGAGCATGAACTCGTCCGGATCGGCACGCTTCGCGGTGGAATATCGGCCTTCCGCGTACTTCGTTCGGTCCTTCCCGCTTTTGTCGAATGGCACCGTTCCTTGCTGCTCCCCAGGAGGTGAGTCAGATGGCCATGCCGCTCCGCCAGACCATCAAGATCGCTACGTATTTGGCCGAACAGAAAATCCGTAAGCGGGACAAGTTCCCGCTGATCGTCGAACTCGAACCGCTCTACGCCTGCAACCTGGCGTGCGAGGGCTGCGGCAAGATCCAGCACCCGGCCGGGGTGCTCAAGCAGCGCATGCCGGTCGCCCAGGCCGTCGGAGCGGTCCTCGAATCCGGGGCCCCGATGGTGTCCATCGCGGGCGGCGAGCCCCTGATGCACCCTCATATCGACGAGATCGTGCGGCAGTTGGTGCAGAGGAAGAAGTACGTCTTCCTCTGCACCAACGCCATGCTGCTGCGCAAGAAGATGGACAAGTTCACGCCCTCGCCGTACTTCGCGTTCGCCGTACACATCGACGGCCTGCGCGAGCGGCACGACCAGTCCGTCGCGAAGGAAGGGGTGTTCGACGAGGCCGTGGCCGCCATCAAGGAGGCCAAGAAGCGCGGCTTCCGGGTCACCACCAACTCGACCTTCTTCAACACCGACACCCCGCAGACCATCATCGAGGTGCTCAACTTCCTCAACGACGACCTCCAGGTCGACGAGATGATGATCTCGCCCGCCTACGCCTACGAGAAGGCCCCCGACCAGGAGCACTTCCTCGGCGTCGAGCAGACCCGCGAGCTATTCAGGAAAGCTTTCGGCGGCGGCAACCGGCGGCGCTGGCGGCTCAACCACTCCCCGCTCTTCCTGGACTTCCTGGAGGGCAAGGTCGACTTCCCGTGCACGGCGTGGGCGATCCCGAACTACTCGCTGTTCGGCTGGCAGAAGCCCTGCTACCTGATGAGCGACGGGTACGTCACGACGTACAAGGACCTCATCGAGAAGACCGACTGGGACTCCTACGGCCGCGGCAAGGACGACCGGTGCGCCAACTGCATGGCGCACTGCGGCTACGAGCCGACGGCCGTCATGGCCACCATGGGGTCCCTCAAGGAGTCCCTGCGCGCCATGCGTGAGACCGTCGCCGGAAACCGGGAGTGACGTCGTGACCGCCGTCTCCTTGGGTGTTCCCGAGGTACCGGCCCGTCCGATCGCCGAGCGCCGGGTCTCCCGGCGTATCGAGGTCGGGCCGGTGGCGGTCGGGGGCGGGGCCCCGGTGTCGGTGCAGTCGATGACGACGACACGTACGTCGGACATCGGCGCCACGCTCCAGCAGATCGCCGAACTCACCGCGTCCGGCTGCCAGATCGTCCGCGTCGCCTGCCCCACGCAGGACGACGCGGACGCGCTGGCGACCATCGCGCGCAAGTCGCAGATCCCGGTGATCGCCGACATCCACTTTCAGCCGAAGTACGTCTTCGCCGCGATCGAGGCCGGCTGCGCGGCAGTTCGCGTCAATCCCGGCAACATCAAGCAGTTCGACGACCAGGTGAAGGAGATCGCGCGCGCCGCAAAGGACCACGGCACGCCGATCCGGATCGGGGTCAACGCCGGTTCACTGGACCGGAGGTTGCTCCAGAAGTACGGGAAGGCGACGCCCGAGGCGCTCGTCGAGTCGGCGTTGTGGGAGGCGTCGCTCTTCGAGGAGCACGGCTTCCGGGACATCAAGATCTCGGTCAAGCACAACGACCCGGTGATCATGGTCAACGCCTACCGGCTGCTCGCCGAACGGAGCGACTACCCGCTGCACCTGGGCGTCACCGAGGCCGGTCCCGCCTTCCAGGGGACCATCAAGTCCGCTGTCGCCTTCGGGGCGTTGCTCAGCGAGGGCATCGGGGACACCATCCGGGTCTCGCTGTCGGCGCCTCCGGTCGAGGAGATCAAGGTCGGCATCCAGATCCTGGAGTCGCTGAACCTGCGGCAACGACGGCTGGAGATCGTGTCCTGTCCGTCCTGCGGGCGCGCACAGGTCGACGTCTACAAGCTCGCCGACCAGGTCACGGCCGGGTTGGAGGGCATGGAAGTGCCGTTGCGCGTCGCGGTCATGGGGTGTGTGGTCAACGGCCCCGGCGAGGCGCGGGAGGCGGACCTGGGGGTCGCCTCCGGCAACGGCAAGGGTCAGATCTTCGTGAAGGGCGAGGTCATCAAGACCGTGCCCGAGTCGAAGATCGTGGAGACCCTGATCGAGGAGGCGATGAAGATCGCCGAACAGATGGAGCAGGACGGCGTCGCGTCGGGGGAACCGGCGGTCACCGTGAGCTGAACAGCACGGGCTGGCTGGTACGGAAGAAAAGGGGGCCCGAGCGTGACAATTCTGGAGAACATCCGGGGACCACGCGACCTGAAGGCGCTGTCCGAGGCGGAACTCGGTGAACTGTCCGACGAGATACGGGAGTTCCTGGTGCACGCGGTCGCCAGGACCGGCGGCCATCTCGGACCGAATCTGGGCGTGGTGGAACTCACCGTCGCGCTCCACCGGGTCTTCGAGTCACCGGTCGACCGCATCCTGTGGGACACCGGTCATCAGAGCTACGTACACAAACTTCTGACCGGACGTCAGGACTTCTCCAAGCTGCGCAGCAAGGGCGGCCTGTCCGGCTATCCCTCGCGCGAGGAGTCCGAGCACGACGTCATCGAGAACAGCCACGCGTCCACCGCGCTCGGCTGGGCCGACGGGCTCGCCAAGGCCCGCCAGGTGCTGGGCGAGAAGGGGCATGTCGTCGCGGTCATCGGCGACGGCGCGCTCACCGGAGGGATGGCCTGGGAGGCGCTCAACAACATCGCGGCGGCCAAGGACCGGCCCCTGATCATCGTCGTCAACGACAACGAACGCTCCTACTCGCCCACCATCGGCGGCCTCGCCAACCACCTCGCGACCCTCCGGACTACGGACAGCTACGAGCAGGTGCTGGCCTGGGGCAAGGACGTACTGCTGCGCACCCCCCTCATCGGCAACACCCTCTACGAGTCTCTGCACGGCGCGAAGAAGGGGTTCAAGGACGCGTTCAATCCGCAGGGCATGTTCGAGGACCTGGGGCTGAAGTACGTCGGCCCGATCGACGGGCACGACATCGGGGCCGTGGAGTCCGCGCTGCGGCGCGCGAAGCGGTTCCACGGGCCCGTGCTCGTCCACTGTCTGACGGAGAAGGGGCGCGGTTACGAGCCGGCGCGCTCGCACGAGGAGGACCACTTCCACACCGTCGGGGTGATGGACCCGCTCACCTGCGAGCCGCTCGCGCCCCCCAACGGGCCTTCCTGGACCTCGGTGTTCGGCGACGAGATCGTGCGGATCGGGGAGGAACGGGACGACGTCGTCGCGATCACCGCGGCCATGCTGCATCCCGTGGGCCTCGGCAAGTTCGCCGAGCGGTTCCCCGACCGGGTGTGGGACGTCGGGATCGCCGAGCAGCACGCGGCCGTTTCGGCGGCGGGGCTGGCGACGGGCGGTCTGCATCCCGTCGTCGCCGTGTACGCCACCTTCCTCAACCGCGCCTTCGACCAGTTGCTGATGGACGTCGCGCTGCACCGGTGCGGGGTGACGTTCGTGCTGGACCGTGCCGGGGTCACGGGGGTCGACGGGGCGTCGCACAACGGGATGTGGGACATGTCCATCCTGCAGGTCGTGCCCGGCCTGAGGATCGCCGCACCACGCGACGCCGACCAACTCCGGGCCCAGCTGCGGGAGGCGGTGGCCGTCGACGACGCGCCCACGCTGATCCGGTTCCCCAAGGAGTCGGTGGGGCCGGCGATCGAGGCGGTCGGTCATGTGGGCGGGATGCATGTGCTGCACCGGTCCGAGGAGGCGGCCGACGTGCTGCTGGTGGCCGTCGGCGTGATGGCTCCGGTGTGTCTGCAGGCCGCCGAGTTGCTGTCGGCGCGGGGCATCAACTGCACCGTCGTGGACCCGCGTTGGGTGAAGCCCGTCGATCCCGCGCTGCCGGGACTGGCCGCCGGGCACCGCATGGTGGCCGTGGTCGAGGACAACAGCCGCGCGTCCGGGGTCGGCGCCGCGGTGGCGCTGGCACTCGGCGACGCCGAAGTCGACGTACCCGTAAGGCGGTTCGGGATCCCGGAGCAGTTCCTCGCGCACGGCAAGCGCGGCGAGCTGCTCGCCGACATCGGCCTCACACCCGTCGAGATCGCCGGCCGGATCAGCGCCGGGCTGGCCGCCAAGGAAGAGCTGTCCCAGGGGAAGCCCAAGGGGAAGTCCGAGGAGAAAAAGGAATGACAACCGCTGAACCCGGTTCCCCTTCGGGGGAGTTCGACCTCGGCGCGCTGCTGGCCGAGCGCGGCGCCGAACGCTACGAGCTGCACAGCAGGCATCTCAACCACCAGCTCCCGCGCATGCTGCACACCATCGGCTTCGACAAGGTCTACGAGCGGGCCGAGGGCGCGTACTTCTGGGACGTGGACGGGGACGACTACCTCGACATGCTCGCCGGGTTCGGGGTGATGGGCCTCGGTCGCCATCACCCCGTGGTCCGCAAGGCGCTGCACGACGTCCTCGACGCCCAGCTCGCCGATCTCACCCGCTTCGACTGCCAGCCGCTGCCAGGCCTGCTCGCGGAGCGGCTCCTCACCCACAGTCCGCACCTGGACCGGGTGTTCTTCGGCAACAGCGGCACGGAGGCGGTGGAGACCGCGCTCAAGTTCGCCCGGTACGCCACCGGGAAGCCGCGCATCCTGTACTGCGCGCACGCCTTCCACGGTCTGACCACCGGCTCCCTCTCCGTCAACGGAGAGGACGGCTTCCGGGACGGCTTCGCCCCGCTGCTGCCCGACACGGCCGTACCCCTCGGTGATCTCGACGCCCTGGCAAGGGAGTTGAAGAAGGGCGATGTCGCCGCCCTGATCGTCGAGCCGATCCAGGGCAAGGGCGTGCACGAGGCGCCTCCCGGATATCTGCGCGCCGCCCAGGAGTTGCTGCACAAGCACAAGGCGCTGCTCATCGCGGACGAGGTGCAGACCGGTCTCGGGCGGACCGGTGACTTCTACGCCTACCAGCACGAGCAGGGGGTCGAGCCCGACCTGGTGTGCGTGGCGAAGGCACTGTCCGGCGGATACGTGCCCGTGGGCGCCACGATCGGCAAGGAGTGGATCTTCAAGAAGGTGTACTCGTCGATCGACCGCGTCCTTGTGCACTCGGCCAGCTTCGGGGGCAACGCCCAGGCCATGGCGGCGGGGCTCGCCGTGCTGTCGGTCATGGAGAACGAGCAGATCGTCGCCAACGCCCGGGCCACCGGGGACCAGTTGAGGACCCGGCTGGCGTCGCTCGTCGACAAGTACGAGCTGCTGGCCGACGTACGCGGCCGGGGTCTGATGATCGGCATCGAGTTCGGAAAACCCAAGTCGCTGAAGCTGCGCGGCCGTTGGACGATGCTTCAGGCCGCTCGCAAGGGCCTGTTCGCTCAGATGGTCGTCGTGCCGCTTCTGCAACGTCACCGGATCCTGACCCAGGTCTCCGGCGATCACCTGGAGGTGATCAAGCTGATTCCGCCGCTGGTCGTCGGTGAGCGGGAGGTGGACCGCTTCGTGGACGCCTTCACCGCCGTGATGGACGACGCGCACAGCGGGAGCGGGCTGATGTGGGACTTCGGGAAGACGCTGGTCAAGCAGGCGGTGGCCAACAGGTAGGGGAGCGGCGAGGGCATGACCCTTGCGGGTTTTGCCTCTGAGGCAAGAAGTTTGCCTCACAGGCAAACCTGCGGCTGAATGGAGGCATGAGCCTTCCCGAAGAGTCCGGGCCGGTCGGGAACCTGCCCGACGTCGCACCGCAGCTTCGGGCGCTGCGCCGCCGGGCCTCCCTCACGCTGGAGGCCGCGGCCCGGTCCGCCGGGTTGTCGCCCGCCCATCTCTCCCGCCTGGAGACCGCGCAGCGCCAGCCTTCGCTGCCGATGCTGCTCGGGCTCGCCCGTATCTACGGTACGACGGTTTCCGAACTGCTCGGTGAGACCGTCGCCGACCGGGACGCGATCGTACGGGCCGCCGACATGGAGCCGACGGCCGCGGGCGGCTGGTCCTACTGGCAAGCCGGCGCGTCCGGACGCGGGATGCAGGTCCTGCGCGTCCATGTGCCGCACGGGGCACAGGGCGACATCGTGCGCGTCCACCCCGGCGAGGAGTGGCTGTACGTCCTCAAGGGGCGGCTGCGGCTGCGCCTCGGAGACACCGCGCATGTCCTAGCGCCCGGCGACAGCGCGCACTTCGACTCGCTGACCCCGCACCGCCTGGCCGCCGACGGCCACGACGGCACCGACCTGCTCTTCGTCCACACCCTGTTGCAGAGCCCCACCGCCGGCCTCTGCATCGGCCCGACCACTGGAGTGACGCCATGACCGACATCGAGGACAAGTTCCCCCGGGGCCTGTGGGTCCGACTGGTCATCTACATCGCGGTCGGACATCTCTTCGCCGGCTTCGTCTACCTGCTGTTCGAGGTGGGCGCGAAGCAGTAGCGGTCACGGACGCCGGGTTCGGTCTCAGTCGAGGAACCGCTCCCGCAGCCGCTCGCGCACCTCGGGGGTGACGCCCAGTCCCTGCTCCAGATAGCTGTCGACGCCGCCCCAGGTCTCCTCGACGGTCTCCATGGCGGACGTCAGATACTCGGGGCGGGTGCCGAAGAGCGGGTTGAGCAGTTCCAGGACCTCGGGGCTGTAGGCCTTGGCCGCGGAGCCGTTGCGGCGCACCCTGTAGCGGCGGTGCTGCGCGTTCGACTCCATGTAGTCGGCCACGATGGCGTCGCGCTCCACCCCGACGGCGAGCAGCGTCACCGCGATGGACAGGCCCGCGCGGTCCTTGCCGGCCGCACAGTGCATCAGGGCCGGGACACTGTCCTCCGCCAGCGCGTGGAGCATCCGGGAGTGCTCGGCCGTGCGGTCCCGGACGATCTCCCGGTAGGAGTTGATCATCCGCTGCTCGCCCTTGCCGTCGGCGAGGAGGCTTCGCAGTTCGTCCAGATCGCCGTCCCGGACCATCTTCCAGAACTCCGCGCCGTGCGCAGGGTCGGACAACGGGATGTTCACGTTGCGCACGCCCGGCAGCTCGACGTCGGGCCCCTCCAGCCCGATGTCCGCCGAGTTGCGGAAGTCGAAGATCGTGTGCAGCCCGAGGGAGCCGAGAAACGCCGCGTCCTCGTCGGTCGCGTGGGCGAGATGCCCACTGCGGAACAGGCGTCCGTGCGCCACGCGTCGGCCGTCCACCGTCGGCAGTCCGCCCACGTCACGAAAGTTTCGTACGCCACCCAGCTCGGGCTCGGTCGACGGGACCTGCTGCGTCACGAGGGCTCCCCTCCCACACGGCCCCGCGGACGCTGCTCGTCGACGGGCGCGCTTCGACGATACGACATGGGTGGGCAGGCCAATGAGTTTTCCACAGGCGTTGCCGTCCGGGGCCGTGGCACTGATGATGTTGATGCTTGAGCGTGCCTGTTCGGATCTGTGGGGACATGATGCTGGAAATTGCCGGAACCGGTCGTACGTGGCTTCTCTCGGGGCCCACCAGTAGCTACGCCGTCCATCTCACCGAGGACGACGAGCTGCTGCACCTCTACTGGGGCCCGCGGATCGCCCTCGCCGACGCGGAGGCGCTCGCCGTCCGTCCGCTGCCGGACTACTGGCCCTTCGAGGCCCCGCTCGACGGTCACGAGGAGTACCCGGTCGAGGGCGGCCCCCGGTTCGCGCGGCCCGCCCTGTCCGTGCGGACCGACGAGCGCCGGGGCACCGAGTGGCGCTTCGAGGCGTACGAGACCGAGGGCGCCGACGGTGACGAGTTGCTGCTGCGGTTCCGTGACGCGGGGCTGGCGATCACGCTGCACTACCGGATGCGCCACGACGTGGTGGAGCGCTGGGTGACCCTCACGCATGACGGGCCCGACGGAACCGGCCCCCTTGAGCTGCTTCGCGCGGACTCCGCCACCTGGACGCTCCCCGAGCGCGAAGGCTGGCGCCTCTCCCAGCTCCATGGCCGTTGGGCCGCCGAGTCCCGGCTCGTGCAGACGGACCTCACCTACGGTGAGAAGGTCATCGGCAGCCGGCGCGGTCACACCGGGCACCAGCACCTGCCCTGGGTGGCGCTCGACACCGACGCGACCGAGGAGCGCGGAGAGGTGTACGCGTGCGCGCTCGGCTGGTCCGGCTCCTGGCGGATCGCCGTCGCCCAGTTGCCGGACGCGCGCGTGCAGATCACCGGCGGTGCCGGGTACGACGAGTCGGGCCTGCTGCGCCTGGCGGCGGGGGAGTCCTTCACCACGCCCGTCTTCGCGGGGCTGTGGACGGACTCCGGGCACGGCGGGGCGAGCCGGGCCTGGCACGCGTACCAGCGCGCGTTCGTCGTCCCGCAAGCGGACCGGGACCGGCCCGTGCTCTACAACTCCTGGGAGGCCACGGAGTTCGACATCTCCGAGGAGCAGCAGGGGACGCTGGCCCGGCGGGCCGCCGCGATCGGCGTCGAACTGTTCGTCGTGGACGACGGCTGGTTCGGGGCCCGCACCAGCGACCGGGCCGGCCTAGGCGACTGGACGCCCAACCCGGACCGCTTCCCGGCGGGCCTGGCGCCGCTCGCCGAGTACGTGCACGCCCTGGGGATGCAGTTCGGTATCTGGGTCGAACCCGAGATGGTGAACCCGGACAGCGACCTGTACCGCGCGCACCCCGACTGGGTGCAGTTCCAGCCTGGACGAAAGCGGACGGAGTTCCGCAATCAGCTCGTACTGAACCTCGCGCGCGAGGATGTCCGCGAGTACCTCTGGGAGCAGCTCGACGTGATGCTCTCCAGCGCTCCGATCGACTATGTGAAGTGGGACTTCAATCGCTGCTTCACCGACGCGGGCTGGCCCGGTGAGGACTACCCGCAGCGCCTCTGGGTCGACCACGTGCACGGGCTGTACGCCCTGCTGGACCGGCTGCGTGCGGCCCACCCGAACGTCGCCTTCGAGTCCTGCTCGGGCGGCGGCGGCCGGATCGACCTCGGTGTCCTCGCCCGTACGGACCAGGTGTGGACGTCCGACAACACCGATCCGCTGGACCGCCTCGCCATCCAGGAGGGCTTCAGCCAGATCCATCCGGCGCGGGTCATGGCCGCCTGGGTCACGGACAGCCCGAACACCCAGCTCAACGGCCGGGTCAGCTCGCTGCGGTTCCGGTTCGTGAGTGCGATGGCCGGGGTGCTCGGAGTCGGCGGCGACCTCACGAAATGGACGGACGGGGAGCTGACCGAGGCCGGGGTGTGGGTGGGGCTCTACAAGGAGATCCGGCCCGTCGTGCAGCGCGGCGACCTGTACCGGCTGCGGCGGCCGACCGGCGGGCTGAGCGCGGTGCAGTACGTGCTCGGCGATGAGACCGTCGTCCTCGCCTGGCTCCAGGCGCAGCACTACGGCGAGCCGGTACCGGCGCTGCGGTTGCGCGGACTTGACCCGTCGGCGACGTACGAATGCCTTGAAACGGGTGAAATCCACCGAGGTGCCGTGCTCCTGCATCGCGGCCTGCGGACCGGCCTGAAAGGTGACCTCGATGCGGCAGTTTTCCGACTGCGCCGCATCTGATGCGTCTGTCCGTTATGACGCCTTCATTCCAACTCGCTGGGAAATGACGGTTGCTGTGAATCGGGCGCGTGAGCAGCGTCATATCCGTGACCCTGAGTCGCCGTCATGTTCACGTAATTTCGGTGTGTTTCAAAGGAGTTCCAGGGGGCTGAAGGTTCCAGATTCACGGACAGTGACCGGGAATTCTGGGGAGGATCACAGGAAATCCGTACACAGGGAACTTGAGGCTTGTTCCGGTGCGTCCTGGTCGCTTACGTTCGCCACCAATCCGGACGGACGCCCAATCCTGCCGCCGCCCGGAGCCCGCATCTAACACCCGAAAACGGCAGGAGCGGGGGACCCACAGGTAGAACGCCTGTTCCGGTCTCTGGAACAGGCTTGGGGTTAAGTCACGTTCAGGCGTGGCCGGACATCTCCAGTCCGCACCCGACAGCTCACCCCGCAGGCGACGGAGAAGGAATTCGTCATGCCCGCGAAGGGTAAGCACCGCCGTCCGAAGTCCCAGCGATTCACCCGCTCGATAGCCGTCGCCGGAACCGGCGGAGCGGCTCTCGCCCTGCCGTTGCTGGGAGCCACCGGCGCCCACGCGGCCACGGCGGAGTCCGCGACCCAGTCCGTGTCGTCGCTTTCGGAAACAGCCAAGTCCACAACGGCCGATTCCGTTTCCGCGAAGACGGCGAAGGCCGAAAAGGCCGCTTCCGCCGCCAAGAAGGCAAGCGTCAAAACCTACGCGGTCCAGGCCGGCGACTACCTCTCGAAGATCGCGCAGGAGCAGAGCGTCAGCGGTGGCTGGCAGAAGCTCTACTCGGACAACCGCACCGCCATCGGCGCCGACCCGAGCCTGATCCACCCCGGTCTGAAGCTGACGATCGGCAAGAAGGCCGCGTCGACCTCTTCGCCTTCCTCGTCCTCCGCGAAGTCCTCGTACTCATCGAAGTCCACCCGGACCGAGACGTCCAAGCCGGCCACCGAGAGTGCGACGGCCGAGACCTCGACGACCACCGAGGCCGCCGACACCAGTGGCTCCAGCAGCGCCAGCGGCTTCACGCTCCCCGTGTCCGGTGCCACCATCGGCACCGGTTACCGCGTGGCGGGCAGCATGTGGTCCAGCGGTTACCACACGGGCGTCGACTTCGTCGTCCCGACCGGCACCTCCCTCAAGGCTGTCGGCGCCGGCACCGTCGTCTCCGCCGGCTGGGGCGGCGCGTACGGCAACCAGGTCGTCATCCAGCTCGCCGACGGCTACTACGCCCAGTACGCTCACCTCTCCCAGCTCTCCGTCTCGGCCGGCCAGAGCGTGACGGAGGGTCAGCAGATCGGCCTCTCGGGTGCCACCGGCAACGTGACGGGACCGCACCTGCACTTCGAGATCCGCACCACCCCGGACTACGGCTCCGACGTGGACCCGGTCGCGTACCTCCGCTCGAAGGGTGTCGCTGTCGGCTGACACGCGCACGATGAGGTGGTCCACGAGTCGAGTCGTCCCGCTATTCCGGGTTGACCAACACTTGACGAGTGGCTTATCTCACCGCGAGTCAACCCCTTCCTACGGTCGCGTAGCTCACATCGGAAGGTGAATCATGGGCCGATGTGGCAGACGATTCGAAGAATGACAGCAGAGCAGTGATCGGGTCGTACGTGGCGGTGGGGGACAGCTTCACCGAGGGCGTCGGCGACCCCGGCCCGGACGGGTCGTTCGTCGGCTGGGCCGACCGGTTCGCAGTACTGCTCGCGGACCGGCGCCCCGAGGGCGACTTCGACTACACGAACCTCGCGGTACGCGGGAAGCTGCTCGACCACATCGTGGCCGAGCAGCTTCCGCGCGCCAGGGAGCAGGCTCCGGACCTGGTCTCCTTCTGCGCGGGGGGCAACGACATCATCCGGCCCGGCAGTGACCCGGACGAGGTCGCCGAGCGCTTCGAGCGAGCGGTGATCGGCCTCACCTCGGCGGTCGGCACGGTCATGGTGACGACCGGCTTCGACACCCGAAACGTCCCGGTGCTGAAGCACATGCGCGGCAAGATCGCCACGTACAACGGACATCTCCGGGCCATCGCCGACCGGTACGGCTGTCCCGTGCTCGATCTGTGGTCCCTGAAGACCATCCAGGACCGCAGGGCCTGGGACGGCGACCGGCTGCACCTCTCGCCCGAGGGGCACACGCGCGTGGCGCTGCGCGCGGGACAGGTCCTCGGCCTCGAAATCCCGGCCGACCCGGACCAGCCCTGGCCGCTGTTGCCTCCGCGCGGCACCTTCGAGATCCGCCGCGACAACGTGCACTGGGCCCGCGAGTACCTGGTCCCGTGGATCGGCCGGCGCCTGCGAGGTGAGTCGTCGGGCGATCATGTGACGGCCAAGGGGAGCCTGTCACCGGTCGACATCAAGAGCCGGATCGACTGGGTCGCGTGAGCACTTTTCAGCGCCGGGCGGACATTTTCAGCCCGTCCGGCGTTTGAGGACGAGGCCGTTCGGGCCGAAGGGGGGCTGGGGGCGCAGCCCCCGGCCGACGGCCACGAAACTCACCCACCCGACGTCAACGCCGCCCGCTCCAACCCCAGTTCCCCGGCCAGCGCAGCGTCCACCCACTGCTCGGCCCGCGACCGCGACACCCCGTCGTACGCCGTCATCTGGACGGCGAGCCCGTCCAGCAGCGCCGTGAGCCGCAGTGCCGTGCCCGTGGGGTCGGGGCACTCGAACTCGCCCGCGGCCACCCCTTCGGCGATGACCTCGGTGATCGCGGCCTTCCAGCGCCGGTCCAGGTCCCCGGCGACCTCCCGCAGTGCGGGGTCGCGCAGGGACACCGCCCACCCCTCGATCCACAGCCGCCAGCCCTTGGCCTGACCGGTCGGTGCGTACCAGCGCACGGCGGACCGCAGTCGGCGCAGCGCGGGGGAACGGCGCCCGAGAAGCTTGCCCAGGTGGGTGAGGTCGGCCTCGGCCGCGTACCGGAACGCGGCGGCGACGAGCTTCTCCTTGGTCGAGAAGTGGTACAGCACCAGCGCGTTGCTCACCCCGAGGACGCCGGCCACGTCGGCGATCCTCACCGCCGCCACGCCTCGCGCCTCGATCTGCTCGATGGCGGCCCGCAACAACTCCTCGCGCCGCTCGGCCACGTTCAACCGCACCCTTGCCACGCGGCCACACTATTCCGTCACCGGACACGATGGCGGGGCAGCCCCGTCAATCCCTGCGAATACCCGTCAATACGGCCGGTTCGCGGGGATGGCACCCGTAGCCGGACACCGTCACCGGTACCACCCGAACCGCTCCGCGATCACCGGCAGCCGGTCCTCGACGATCGCGTGCGCCGCCGCCCGCGGAGTCGTCCCGTCGGCCCCCGCGCGCGCGAGCACCTGGTCGATCAGGGCCCGCATCGAGCGTCGGGTGTACGCGAACGCCTCCTCCGCGTCCGCGCCGATGTCCCCGAACAGCGTCCACCACCACCAGGCGTTCGTACCGGAGTTGACGACCACGTCCGGCAGTACGACGACGCCGCGCGCGGCGAGCAACTCCTCGGCCTCCGGCAGCACGGGCATGTTGGCGGCCTCGACGATCCAACGCGCGGTGATCCCCGCCTGGTTCCCGGTGTCGACGGCGTACGAGACCGCCGCCGGCACCAGCACCTCCGCCGGCACGGACAGCCAGGCATCGCCCGGCAGTTCACGGTCGTCGGGACGCAGCACCGCGCGGTCCACGGTGCCGTACGTGTCCCGGGCCGCGAGCAGTGCCTCGACGTCGAGGCCCGCCGGGTTGGCGATCGTGCCCTTGATGTCGGCGACGGCCACCACCGTGAGCCCCGCGCGCGTGAGGAAGCGTGCCGTGGCCCCGCCCATCGTGCCGAGCCCCTGTACGGCGACCCTTGTCCCGGTGTACGGCACCGCGGCCCGGTCGAGCGCCGCGAGTACGGACTCCGCGACCCCGCAGCCGCCGACCAGCTCGTCGAGCCCGATGCCGTCCACCACGACCGCGAACGCGTCCGCGAGCCGCGCGCGGGCCACCGTCTCGTCGTCCAGCAGCGGATAGACGGCCTGGATCGATGACACGAGACCGGCCTCGGTCGCCGCCCGGTCGACGAGGTCCTGGGTGAGGCCAAGATCCTCGCCCGTGGTCCAGATGCTCTCGACGTACGGCCGCATCGCACGCAGGTAGCGCACCAGCAGGCCGTACGCCGCCGGGTCCTGGGGATCGCAGTCGACGCCGCCCTTGGCGCCGCCCAGCGGGATGTAACGGCCCTTGGGGTTGTAGTGCAGGGCTTCTTTCATGGTCATGCCACGGGCCAGCCCGGCGACCTCGTCCAGAGTGCAGCCCGCGCGCATCCTCAGCCCGCCGCTGGACACGCCCCGCACCAGTCTGTCCACGACGAGGAAGCCCTGGTGGCCGGTGAGGTGATCTGTCCAGGTGAGGGAGAGCAGGGGAGCGCCCTGGAGGGTTGTCATGCGGGGAATATACTGACTCGTCGTTCAGTTGTGTGCTGCCGTGGGGCATCGGCCCCGCACGCACCGCCCACCGTTCCGAACTTTGGTCTTTCCTTGGAATGACCCGGCCGACACACGCACGACGCCGGACTGTCGGAGGGGACGACCATAATGGAATGTCTGACCGACTCCACCTGGAGGTACCGTGACCGGATTCCCCTCTCCGAACTCAGGGCTGCGCGCGCTGCGGCCCGCGGCCTTCGGTGCGGACCCGAGTGGGGAGCGCCTGGCGCGGATCCGTAGATCGCCGCACTTCGCGGACGGTGTCTTCCAGAATCCGCCGGGTACCCCGCGGCCCGACGGTGCCATGCTCGAGTTCGCGAAGTCCTCCCTGCGCAAGGAGGACCGGGTCCGCCGCGCCCCGGCCGGGACCGTGCCGGTGCACGCCACGACGCTCGCCGACCTCGCGAAGCCCCCGGTCAGCGGTCTCCGGCTGACCTGGATGGGCCACTCCAGCGTGCTCACCGAGATCGACGGACAGCGTGTGCTCTTCGACCCCGTCTGGGGTGAGCGCTGTTCGCCGTTCGCCTTCGCCGGGCCCAAGCGGCTGCATCCGGTGCCCGTGCCGCTGGCGGCGCTCGGTCCGGTCGACGTCGTCGTCATCTCGCACGACCACTACGACCATCTGGACATGCCCACGATCAAGGCGCTGGCCGGCACGGACACGCTGTTCGCGGTACCGCTCGGTGTCGGCGCCCATCTGGAGCGCTGGGGCGTCCCGGCCGACCGGCTGCGCGAGCTGGACTGGCACGAGTCGACGAAGGTCGGCGGCCTGACGCTGACCGCCACCCCGGCCCGCCACTTCTGTGGCCGCGGCCTGCGCAACACCCAGCACACCCTGTGGGCCTCCTGGGTCGTCGCCGGTGCGGAGCACCGCGTCTACCACAGCGGTGACACGGGGTACTTCGAGGGCTTCCGGGACATCGGCGCCGACCATGGTCCGTTCGACGCCACGATGATCCAGATCGGGGCCTACAGCGAGTTCTGGCCCGACATTCACATGACCCCGGAGGAGGGTATGCGCGCCCACCTCGACCTCCAGGGCGGGGCCGACGGCGGTCTGATGCTGCCGATCCACTGGGGCACCTTCAACCTGGCGGCGCACGCGTGGTCGGACCCCGGCGAGGGCACGATCGCCGCCGCACGCAAGGCGGACGCGCGGATCGCGCTGCCCCACCCGGGTGAGCCCTTCGAACCCACCGCCGAGACCGTCCCCTCGGAGCCCTGGTGGCGGGGCGTGGCCGTGCTCCCGACGGGCGGCTGGCCGGCGGTCGACGCTTCTCGTACGGGCGATATCACTCGTACGGCTGACGTCGACGATGCCCGGACCGACACGGCCGGTGACATTCAGGGCGGAACTGCGGACGGCAGCGGAGAGCCCAAGGCGGTTTCCGCGGGCTGACGGCGACGGGCGAAAACGGACGACGGACGGACAACCGTACGGACGGCGAGGGCCGGGGAGCAGATGACTCCCCGGCCCTCGCCGTCTGTTCGTGACTGGTTCTGACCAGCCCTGATCGATTTGACAGGGTGGGGGAACGTGCGTCCGAAGGGCTTATCGGTCTGCCGTGCGAGATGTCATACCAGAGCGGGACCTCGTTCGGGGGAGTTTGTCAACTGCCCACCGCACGTGATGCGTTGCCGACTACTGTGAGTGGTCGCCGGGCAACACAGGGCCGTTTTTTTCGGCTCTCGACCGGCACCGCCATGGCGCACGCCCGGGTCGCGCAGACGCGCGGTCCCCAGGTCCCGACGCACCAGTACGAGGACGAAGATGTCTCACCTCCGAGCACCGGCCCCCCGTGCAGACCGCCGTGAGGGCGGACGGCACGGTCGGCCGGTCGCGCGTACTGTCCCCCCACTGCCCGAGACCCAGATACGTCCCCAGCTCATGCGGCTCGCCGTGCTGCCGCCCCTCGCGGTCGCCCTCAGCGCCTGCGCGGCCGTCCTGTTCATCGTCCGCGACACCGGGGTGCGGCCCACGCTCAGTCTGTTCGCCGTACTCGCCGGGGCGATCGCCGTGGCCCTCGGGGGCGTCGTGTTCGCCCTGGTGGCCGCCGACCGCGCAGCCAGGTTCGTGCACGACCGCCTGGGCGCCCTGCGCCGCACCAGCGCCCGCGGCGAGGTGGAGCTGCGCGCCCTCGTCGAGGGGCTGCGGCGTGGCGACCCACCGCCGGCCCGTAGGACACAGGGTGTACCCGCTGCCGACGCCGACGACTTCGAACTTCTCGGAGCCGACCTCGCCCGAGCCCACGACAGCGCCCTCACCGCGGTCGTCCAGGCCTCGCAGCTCTCCAGCCAGACGGGCAGCGAACAGAAGGTCGAGGTCTTCGTCAACCTCGCCCGGCGCCTCCAGTCCCTCGTGCACCGCGAGATCTCCATCCTCGACGAGCTGGAACACGAGATCGAGGACCCCGACCTGCTCAAGGGCCTCTTCCATGTCGACCACCTCGCCACCCGCATCCGTCGGCACGCCGAGAACCTCGCAGTCCTCGGCGGCGCCGTCTCGCGCCGCCAGTGGAGCAACCCGGTCTCCATGACGGAGGTGCTCCGCTCGGCCATCGCGGAGGTCGAGCAGTACTCGCGGGTCAAACTCGTGCCCCCGATCGACGGCACCCTGCGCGGACACGCCGTCGCCGACGTCATCCACCTGCTCGCCGAACTCGTCGAGAACGCCACCGTGTTCTCCGCCCCCCACACCCAGGTGCTGCTGCGCGCCAACCTCGTGACCTCGGGGCTCGCCATCGAGGTCGAGGACCGCGGCCTCGGCATGCCCGTGGGCGAGCAGCACAAGATGAACACGCTGCTCACCGACCCCGACCAGGTCAACGTCGCCAGCCTGCTCCAGGACGGCCGCATCGGCCTCTTCGTGGTCTCCCAGCTCGCCCGCCGGCACGGCATCCACGTCCGCCTCCAGACCAACATCTACGGCGGTGTGCAGGCCGTGCTCGTCGTACCGCAGGGGCTGCTGGGCACGGGCACGGCAGCGGGCGGCATCGTGGGTGTGGCCCAGTCGCGTCCCCCCGCCACGGCTCAGCCACCGGCCCCCACCCAGGCCCCGACCCACGAGACCGGGAGCATGCGGAGGGTGGCCGAGCCGCCCCGGCAGCGTCCGTCGGCCGCAGGACACGAGGGACGGCATCCGGCGCCCTCGACGCCCGGCCCCCGCGCCCAGCCCGGCGGCTCGACGCGGCGGCGGCCGGAGACCCCCCGGTCCACCGAACCCGTGCCGAACGGCCGGGGCCCGGCACCGCTGCCCGTACGCGGAGCCCGCCAGGAGCGGCCCAACCCCGCGGAGGCGATGCCCGGTGTCCGCCCCGACGACCGGCGGACCGTCGCGGAGAACGTGACGGCGCCGCCCACCCCCCGCAACAGCGCCGTGCGCGGAACCATGGGCAAGCCCCAACTGCCCCGCCGCCGCGCACAGGAGCACATCGCGCCCCAACTGCGCGGCGGCCCGGCGGCCCCCCGCCCGGAGAGCGAACACGTCGCGCACGACCCCGGACTCATGGCCGCCTTCCAGCGCGGTATCGGGCTCGCCGAGGCGCGCCAGCTGGAGTCGGACTACACGGACCCGGCCGTGGCGGCGATGGAGAGGGCGTACGAGGCGGAGTACGGGAAGTCGGCGCGCGCTCAGGCGCCCGCCGGACAACCGGCACCCCCGGAACCGACGTACGCGGAGTCCTCGTACCCGGCCGGGTACGAGGCCGCACACCCGGAGCCGGTGATCGTCCCCCCGTCGGGCGAAGACGCGGGCCGCACCGATGCAGCCGTGCCCGCCATGGACCACCCCAGGGACGTACCGCCCATGGACACGTCCCCCATATCCGAGGCGCACCGGCTGCGCGCGCCCGGACACGACCTGGACCTCACTGCCCGGCACGACGGGAGCGCACCGGCCGGATGACCACCCGCAGCACCACCCCTGCCCCCCACCCCAGCGCTCCCGCAGACCTTCGTACCCCAAGGAGTCGATCCACCATGGCGAGCGATGTGCCGACCGGCCATGTATCCGATCTCGACTGGCTGATGAGCGGCCTCGTCCAGCGCGTACCGCACACCACGAGCGCGGTACTCCTGTCCTGCGACGGACTCGTCAAGTCCGTGCACGGACTCGACCCGGACAGCGCCGACCACATGGCCGCCCTGGCCTCCGGTCTCTACTCCCTCGGACGCAGCGCGGGCGTCCGCTTCGGGGACGGCGGTGAGGTGCGGCAGGTCGTCGTCGAACTCGACTCGACCCTGCTGTTCGTCACCACCGCCGGCTCCGGCACCTGTCTCGCCGTGCTGGCCGGGCGCGAGGCCGATGCCGCGGTCCTCGGCTACGAGATGGCGATGCTGGTCAAGAGCGTCCGCCCGTACCTGATGACCGCCCCCCGGCAGGCCGCCGTCGAACCTACGGCGATGAGGCCTTGAGTGTCACGGCGGCCGGCGACGGGCCATGGCTCGACGACGCGGCCGGACGGCTCGTGCGCCCCTACACCGTCAGCAACGGCCGGACCCGGCCGACTACCGCCCTCGACCTCATGTCCCAGGTGATGACCACCGGAGCCACCCCTCTCGGCTACCTCGGCCCCGAACACACCGAGGCGCTCGACCTGTGCCGGGTGCCCGTCTCGGTCGCCGAGGTGTCCGCCCAGCTGAAACTGCCGGCGGCGGTCACCAAGGTGCTGCTTTCCGACCTGGTCGACTGCGGGGCACTCACCACGAAACCGCCCGAGTTCTACCACAAACCCACTGACCGGTCCCTTCTGGAGGCAGTGCTAGATGGACTACGACGACAGCTCTGATCCCTTCCCCACCGCCTTGAAGATCCTGGTGGCGGGAGGGTTCGGAGTCGGCAAGACGACCCTCGTCGGCGCGGTGAGCGAGATCGCGCCGCTCAGCACGGAGGAACTGCTCACCACGGTGAGCGCCTCGACCGACAGCCTCGAAGGCATCGAGAACAAGGTCGAGACCACCGTCGCGATGGACTTCGGCCGCATCACCCTGGACCCGCAACACGTCCTCTACCTGTTCGGCACGCCCGGACAGGAGCGGTTCTGGTTCATGTGGGACGAGCTCTCGGAGGGCGCGCTCGGTGCGGTGATCCTTGCCGACACCCGGCGCCTGGAGGACTGCTTCGCGGCCGTCGACTTCTTCGAACAGCGCGGCCTCGGCTTCATTGTCGCGATCAACGAGTTCGACGGCTCGTACCGCTACGACCCCGAGGAGGTGCGCGCCGCCATCGACCTCGACCCCGACATCCCGATCGTGCGCTGCGACGCCCGGATCTCCAGTTCGGGGGTGCAGACCCTGCTCACCCTCGTACGGCATCTGCTCGCCCACACGCCCGCGCCCGCACCCAGTGCCCACAGTGAGGGAGCCCGCCCATGAGCTACGACCCGCCCCGCCCGGCCGGTCGTCTGCTGCTGACCCCCGAGGACGACGAAGCCCCGGCCCGCACCCGACGGCTGCGTGGACTGGGCTTCGGGGAACGAGCCGAGCCCGCCCTCGACGCCTTCGCGGACCGCCTCGCCGAGCTGGTCCGCGCGCCGTACGCGATGGTCAACTTCATCGGTGAGGAGCGGCAGTTCTTCGCCGGGCTCCATGTCCCCGGCGATACCGACACGGGCAGCGGTCGTGATGCCGGTGCCGACTCCGACGGGGTGAAGCCGCGGGTGGGCCGCCGGCTGCCGCGCGACCACGGGTTCTGCCCGCATGTGGTGGTCCGGCGCAAGGCGCTCGTCCTGGAGGACGTCCGCGACTATCCGCGGTTCGCGGGCAACCCGGTCGTCGACGAGTTCGGCATCCGCTCCTATCTGGGCGCGCCGCTCATGGACAACGCGGGTATGGCACTCGGCACGGTGTGCGTCGCCGACTTCGAGCCGCGGCCCTGGGGGAGGGCGGGGCTGGAGACGATCAAGGCGATGGCGGCGGAGCTGGTCGGGCAGCTCGCACCGGGGGAGGCCCCTCTCTGAAGGGCGTCTCCGCCGTACGGAGAGCGTCATTCGTAAAGCGTCATACGCAGGGCGTCATACGCAGGGCGTCATACGGAGACCGTTTCGCCGTCCGGGAACATGATCAGGGCGCGGCCCTCCTCCGTCACCGCGCACGACACCGCCTCGCGCAGGGCCTGCGGATGCACGGCGTCCCGGGTCAGCGCGACCAGGGTCACGAACAGCCTGCTCGCGCCCGGGGATTCGGCCGCGCGCTGGAGGTACGGTGTCGCCGAGTGCGGGCCGAAGGCGTTCGCGTCGACCTCGCGGGCCACGCCCGTGGCCTCGTCCCAGCCGTGCAGCGCGACGACCACACTGGTCAGCCCCGAGTCGGTACGGGTCAGGGCCCAGCCGTCACCCCGTTCCGCCTCGGGCAGGGCGGTGTCGGCGACCGCGTAGCCGCCCTCCCGGACCGCCGTGTCGGCCGGCGCCTGTACCCGGTGCACGCGGATCTCCCAGGAACCGTGCAGCACGCTCGTCGACTCGACCCGGAACTCCCCCTCCACGCCAGGGATTTCGGCTTCGTACCGGGACGCGGCGACCCGCCCCGAGCAGTGCAGCGGAAGGATTCTGCGTCGGCGCGACGCCGTGCCGTCGGGGGCGAGGAGAGCCAGGTGGCCGTCCACGTTCCGCTCCCAGGCCGACGAGCCCGTCTCCGGTGCGGTCGCCGTCGAGTAGCCGAACTTGGCGTAGTGCGGATCGTCTTCGGCGGGTCCCTCCATCGGGTTGTGGTCGCTGCCGTGGTTGACGAGACGCACGATGCCGTCGTGCCGGGTGCCGTGCAGCAGCCAGCCCGGTCCCGGCAACGCCGTGTACTGGTCGGACTCCTCGATGGGCAGCGGGCGTTCGCGGGCGGTCCACACCGAGTGCTCCGGGGGCAGCAGCAGGCCCAGGAAGGCCATGCTCGACCAGTACGGAGATCCGGGCCCCGAGTGCGCCTGGGTCGCCGGCAGGAAGGTGCCGTACCAGCCCAGCGGCAGCAGTCCGCGCTCGTCGGGCACCCCGCGCTCCACGAAGTGCGCCACGGCGCCCGAGGCCAGCCGCCTGGTCAGCCCCGGCGCCAGGGGAGTGCACTCGGCCAGCGCGCCCAGCCAGACGGGAGCGGTCGCGGCGAAACGATACGTCAGGGAGCGGCCCTGGTGGACGGGGGCGCCGTCCGCACCGAAGAAGTGCGGGTAGGAGGCGAGGAACTGGGCCAGCCGGCGCTGGTGGACCCGGCCGCGCCCGCCGTCCTCGCCGCCCGTCATCCGGCACCACAGCAGCGGATACAGGTGCAGGGCCCAGCCGACGTGGTAGTCGAACGTACGGCCGTCGCCGTCGCTGTACCAGCCGCCGCCGACATACCAGTCGTCGATCCGGTCCAGGCCGCCGTCGATGTCCTCCTGGCGGTGCGGCGCCCCTACGGAAGCCAGGAACTGCTCGGCGACCACCTGGCAGAGCCGCCCGCTGTCGTCCCTGGTACGACGCCCCACGAAACCCCACAGCCAGTCGACGATCCGCTCCTGCACGTCCACGTCGAGCCGGTCCCAGATCCATGGCCGGGTCTCGTGCAGCCCGATGGCGATGGAGGCCGCCTCGGTCATCGGCTGGGAACAGTCGGTGAGTTCGGGCCAGGCCTCGCCGCTGTCACGGTCCGTGCCCGTTGTCAGACCCTGCGCGTAGCGTTCCGCAAGACGAGGATCCACCTCGCCCGCCGCTCCCGCGATCCGGAAGGAGGCCAGCAGAAACGACCGTGCGAATCCCTCCAGGCCGTCCGACACCACACCCGCCGAGGAGGTCCGGCCCGGCAGCCGGTACTGCGCGAGACCCGGCGTCGCATAGGGGACCAGCGCCTCCAACTGCCGGTCTGCGAGCGCCTCCCAGTGCGCCCGGGTCCAGCCGGTGAACAGGGACAGGACCCGGTCGTTGGGCGGAAGCGCCAAGTGCGGTGCGGGCATGACGGGTTCCTGACTCCTTGCGGCCCCCGGCGGGGCGCGGCTGTCTGTTCCGTTGTCGGTTCGCGCGGTTCCTCGGAAGGGATACGGCTGATCGTTCCGGTCGGATCAACAGGTGTGCCGCTGTTGTCGCTCTTCCGGCCAATGGGGATATGCCAGTCGTCGTCCGGCGTGAAGGAAAGCTGCGGCGCCGCTTAAGAAAACCTCGATGGACCTGGGAGCCGCCGTACGGCAGATTTCGACTCGCGTTCTCGCGTTCTCAGGTCCGAGTTCTCAGGGTCGCTCTCGTCGGTCCTGCCGTCGACGTCACCATTCTCCCCGCCACGGGCTCCTTCGGCGTGCCCTGCCCCGGGGTCCTACCCACAGGAGCGTTGCGTTGAAGGCGCTGGTCAAGAAGAAGGCGGAGCCCGGACTGTGGCTCGCGGACGTACCGGAACCGGTGGTCGGCCCCGGTGACGTGCTGATCAAGGTGCTCAGAACCGGGATCTGCGGCACCGACCTGCACATCCGGGCCTGGGACGGCTGGGCGCGGCAGGCGATCCGTACGCCGCTGGTGGTCGGGCACGAGTTCGTCGGCGAGGTCGTCGGGACCGGACGCGATGTCACCGACATCGGGGTCGGCGACCTCGTCAGCGGCGAGGGGCACCTGGTGTGCGGCCGGTGCCGCAACTGCCTCGCCGGGCGCCGCCACCTGTGCCGGGCCACGGTGGGGCTCGGTGTCGGACGGGATGGTGCCTTCGCCGAGTACGTGGCGTTGCCCGCCGCCAACGTGTGGGTGCACCGCGCGCCCGTCGACCTCGACGTGGCGGCGATCTTCGACCCGTTCGGCAACGCCGTGCACACTGCCCTGTCCTTCCCGCTGGTGGGCGAGGACGTCCTGATCACGGGGGCGGGCCCGATAGGGCTGATGGCGGCGGCAGTGGCCCGGCACGCGGGGGCGCGGAACGTGGTCGTCACCGACGTCAGCGAAGAACGGCTCGAACTGGCCCGCAAGATCGGCGCGAGTCTGGCGCTGAACGTCTCCGGCGCGACCATCGCCGACGGCCAGCGCACCCTCGGACTGCGTGAGGGCTTCGACATCGGCCTGGAGATGTCCGGCCGCCCCGAGGCGCTGCGGGACATGATCGCCAACATGACGCACGGCGGACGCATCGCCATGCTCGGCCTGCCGGCCGAGGAGTTCGCGGTCGACTGGTCCCGGATCGTCACCTCGATGATCACCATCAAGGGGATCTACGGTCGTGAGATGTTCGAGACCTGGTACGCGATGTCGGTGCTGCTGGAGGGCGGCCTCGACCTCTCCCCGGTCATCACCGGCCGCTACGACCACCGCGACCACGAGGCCGCGTTCGCGGACGCGGCGAGCGGCCGGGGCGGCAAGGTCATCCTCGACTGGAACACGTAACTCCCTCACATCTTCAGGAGCTTCCTCATGTTCGACTCCGTGCGCGACGACCTGCGCGCCACCCTCGACGAGATCCGCGCCGCCGGTCTGCACAAGCCCGAGCGCGTCATCGGCAGCCCGCAGTCCGCGACCGTCTCCGTCACCTCGGGCGGACGCCCCGGCGAGGTGCTCAACTTCTGCGCCAACAACTACCTCGGCCTCGCCGACCACCCCGAGGTCGTCGCCGCCGCTCACGAGGCCCTCGACCGCTGGGGCTACGGCATGGCCTCCGTGCGGTTCATCTGCGGCACGCAGGAGGTGCACAAGGAGCTGGAGGCCCGGCTGTCGGCGTTCCTCGGGCAGGAGGACACGATCCTCTACTCCTCCTGCTTCGACGCCAACGGCGGTGTCTTCGAGACCCTCCTCGACGCCGAGGACGCGGTGATCTCCGACGCCCTCAACCACGCCTCGATCATCGACGGCATCCGCCTGTCCAAGGCCCGCCGCTTCCGGTACGCCAACCGCGACATGGCCGATCTGGAACGGCAGCTGAAGGAGGCCACGGAGGGCGGCGCGCGCCGGAAGCTGATCGTCACCGACGGCGTGTTCTCCATGGACGGCTACGTGGCCCCGCTGCGCGAGATCTGCGACCTCGCCGACCGCCACGACGCCATGGTCATGGTCGACGACTCGCACGCCGTCGGCTTCGTCGGCCCCGGCGGCCGGGGCACCCCCGAGCTGCACGGCGTCATGGACCGCGTGGACATCGTCACCGGCACCCTGGGCAAGGCGCTGGGCGGTGCGTCCGGGGGCTATGTGGCCGCGCGCGCCGAGATCGTCGCCCTGCTGCGTCAGCGCTCCCGGCCTTACCTGTTCTCGAACACGCTTGCCCCGGTGATCGCCGCCGCCTCGCTGAAGGTGCTCGACCTGCTGGAGTCGGCGGACGACCTGCGGACGCGGCTCGCCGAGAACACCGCCCTGTTCCGCCGCCGGATGACCGAGGAGGGCTTCGACATCCTCCCCGGCGACCACGCCATCGCGCCCGTGATGATCGGTGACGCCACGAAGGCCGGTCGGCTGGCGGAACTGCTGCTGGAGCGGGGCGTGTACGTGATCGGCTTCTCGTACCCGGTCGTCCCGCAGGGGAAGGCCCGCATCCGCGTCCAGCTGTCGGCGGCGCACTCCACCGAGGACGTGAACCGTGCGGTCGACGCCTTCGTCGCGGCCCGGGCGGAGCTGGAGGGCTGACCGGACGGTGCCTGGGACACCTTCCCGGGCATACCGCTCCGGGTATTCCGCTCCGCGCATACCGTCACGGACGTACTGGATAATCGATCGCATGATCGAAGCGCGGCGGCTCCACATCCTGCGTGCGGTGGCCGACCACCGGACGGTGACGGCGGCTGCCGCCGCGCTGTATCTCACCCCCTCGGCCGTCTCCCAGCAGCTCACTGCCCTGGAGCAGGAGACCGGCCACCGGCTCGTCGAGCGTGGGGCCAAGGGGGTACGGCTGACCCCGGCCGGCGAGATCCTGCTCGCCCACACCAATCTGGTCCTCGCCCAACTGGAGCGGGCTGAGGCCGAGTTGGCCGCGTACGACTCGGGCGCAGCCGGCACGGTCACTGTCGCCGCCTTCGCGACCGGCATCGCCCTGGTCGTCGCTCCCGCCCTGGCCCGTCTCGCCGTGACCGCCCCCGGCATCGGGGTCCGCGTCCAGGACGCAGAGGGCGATGCCAGCCTGCCGATGGTGCTCGACCGGCAGGTCGATGTCGCGGTGGCTGTCGAGTACCGGGGAGCACCGCCCGCCGACGACTCGCGCCTCACCCACGTCCACCTCTACGCCGAGCCCTTCGACGCGGTCGTCCCGGTCACCCACCGGCTCGCCGACGCCGACGAGGTGCCGCTGGCGGAACTGGCCAAGGACGCGTGGATCGGGCCGTACCCCGGCAATCCCTGCCATGAGGTGGTCGTCCTGGCCTGCGAGAACGCCGGTTTCCGGCCTCGCCTCGAACACTCCTCCGACGACTTCCGGGCGGTCGTGGCTCTCGCCTCTGCCGACGCCGGCGTGGCCCTCGTACCGCGTTCGGCGCTGCGCGGCATGGAGCTGACGGGGGTGGTCGTGCGGCCGGTCGACGGAGTGGCGCCCACCCGGAGGGTCTTCGCGGCCGTACGCCGGGGAGCGGAGGAACACCCCCTGATCCGCCCGGTGCTGGAGGCGCTCGGAACCGCCGCGGAGGTGTAGGCGGGCGGTCCGGGCACGGGGAGCGGGCGCTCCCGCCGGATGACCGCGGATGACTGCGGACGACAGCGGGTGATTGTCAGTGGCATTGGCTACGGTGCGTTGCATGCCGGAAGCCGAAGACGTACGCCGTATCTCCCTCTCCCTGCCGGACACGACGGAGAAGATCGCCTGGAGCATGCCCACGTTCCGGGTCGCGGGCAAGATGTTCGCCACGCTGCCCGAGAACGAGACCTCCATCGCCGTGCGCTGCCCGAAGGAGGAGCGCGACGAACTGGTTCTGGCCGAGCCCGAGAAGTTCTGGATCGCCGACCACGAGGCGGGCTTCGCCTGGGTCAGAGTGCGCCTGGCCGCGCTGGAGGACGAGGGCGAACTGCGGGACATCCTCGCCGACTCCTGGCGCCAGGCGGCCCCGACCGGGCTGCTGGACGCCTATCCGCAACTCGGGGCGCCGGACGTCGACTGAACCCGGAATGCGAACTCAGGCGATGAACCCCCGGATCCGCTCCCGGAGCGTCCGTGCGTCGAGCCCGTGCGCGGCGACATGCTCCTCGATGTCCCCGTATCGGCGGAGTTCTCGGCGGCCCACGCCGAGGCCCAGCACCCGGTGGGGGACGTCGGAGAGCGCGTCGTTCACGACGGCTGTCGACGTGCCCGCGAGGTACGGCTCGACGAGGACGACATCGGTGCCCGCCGCCTCCGTGGCCCGGCGCAGCGCGGCCGTGTCGAAGGGCCGTACGGTCGTCGCGTACAGGACTGTGACGTCGAGCCCTTCCGTGGCGGCGAGCACCGCGTCGAGCATCGGCCCGACGGCGATCACGACACCGGAGTGGCCCTCGCGGACGGTGAGGAGCCGTTCCCCGTCGACCGCGAGCCCGTCCGTGTTGGACTGCGTCGACAGCCGTACGTACACCTTGTCGTCGCCCGCGGCGACCGCGTGCCGCAGCAGCGTCTCGGCCTCGTCGGGATGCCCCGGTACCTGGACGGTCCAGCCGTCCAGGGTGTCGAGGAGGGCCACGTCACCGGGTGCCATGTGCGTGTAGCCGCCCGCCGGCCAGTCGAAGGAGGCGGACGCGCTCACGAGCACGGCGCCGACGTCCTGGTGGCCGAGGTCGAGCTTGACCTGCTCGAAGGGGCGCTCCACGAGGAAGCTCGCGAACGTGTGCACGACGGGACGCATCCCGGTGAGCGCCAGGCCCGCGCCCGCACCGATGAGCAACTGCTCGCGGATGCCCACGTTGATCACCCGGTCGGGATGCCGGGCGCGCGCCTGGGCGAAAGTGGCGGCGCCGATCTCGGCGAGGACGACGGCGACGCGTGGGTCCTCGTCGAGCAGCCTGGTCAGGACGGGGGCGAAGCGGTCACGCATGGTGTCCATGGGGGATTGGATCCCTTCGGATCGGTGAGGCGGGCCGGTGTGACGGGTCGGACAGGTCGGGCGTGCCGGGGTCAGTCGGACTTCGGTTCGACCCGCGCCACGACCACGTGCGGGCGGCCGGGGTGCGGCGTGGTGAAGGCGGCGTACAGGGCGTCGTGGTCACGACCGTCGACCGCCGCCGTGGACCAGCCCGCCGCCTCGAAGCGGGCGGCGATCCCACCCGGCCGGGCGTGGCTCGCCGACGAGTTGTCGACGACGACGGTGTGCAGGCGTTCGAGGCCGGCGGGACCGGCGAAGGCGATCGCCTCGTGGTTGCTGCCCTCGTCCAGTTCGGCGTCGCCGATCAGCACCCACACCGCGGGCCCGTCGAGCCCCTGGGCGCGCAGCCCCAGCGCCGAACCCACGGCGATCGGCAGACCGTGCCCGAGCGAGCCGCTGCCGATCTCGGCCCCCGGCACCAGCACCCGGTCGGGGTGGTGGCCCAGCGGCGAGTCGTACGCGCCGAAGCCCGGCAGCCAGTCCACGGGCAGAAAGCCCTTGGCGGCGAGTACCGCGTAGTACGCCATGGGCCCGTGCCCCTTGGACAGCAGGAACCGGTCCCGCCCGGGGTCCGTCATCCGCCCGGGGCCGACCCGCAGGACCCGGTCGTAGAGGACCCAGAGCACGTCCAGCGTGGAGGTCGCCGCCGGCCCGTGCTTCTCGTCGCCGGTCATCAGCCCCATGAGCCCGGTCAGCCCGGCGTACTCGTGGCGGTCGTGTGTGCCGTGGATGGCGTGTGCGTCGCGTGTCTCGGACGTGTCGACGTGCGTGGCTGTGGCTGTCATGAGGACGATCGTGCGACCTCGACCAAACTTGAGGTCAAGGGCCTGAAGTGCGAATAAAGGAGTGCGCGACCATCGACCCGAGTGCGGTATTGTTTCCCTGCGTGTTCGGCCAGGGGAAATCCCAGGTCAGACAGCATCGGGACGTGGCGCAGCTTGGTAGCGCACTTGACTGGGGGTCAAGGGGTCGCAGGTTCAAATCCTGTCGTCCCGACTTGTGAAGTCGGAGGTCGGAGGCCGTTCTCCCAGCAATGGGAGAACGGCCTCCGGCGTTTCCGCGCAGCGGTGTCAGCCGCCGCCGTCGAGGTCGGCTCGCCGGCGGAGCACCCGCAGCTCATCGCCGACGATCTCCATCTCGTACAGCTTGCCCCGCGCGTTCTCGAAGGGGCGGTGGAGAACCATCATCAGCCTGCCGTCGAACGTGTGGAAGAGCATGCCGTGACCGCTGTCGTCGCGGACCAACGGCCGGTGCTGCCGCCACGGCCCCGTGATGGTGCCGGACTCCGAGACGGCGTACGTCTGCACGTAGCCGCCGCTGATGTTCCCGTCCGCGCCGACTACGTTCTTCTCGTACGTCGACCACAGCATGAGCAGCGACCCGTCAGGGGTGCGGTGGAGCTGAGGACCGTCGGTGATGTACGGCGGGAGCTGGTTCGGCAGGCCGCCGGGGATCTCCTCAGTCAGCCAGGACGCGTCCGAGGCCTTGAACAGGAAGACCGGATCCCCGATCGTCCGGGACAGGTCCGGGGCCAGCCGGATCGCCTCCATGGTTCCGTCGATGGTCTGCAGCCACTCGTGCGCGTACACCATCCACGGCTGTCCGGCCGGGTCGACGTGGAGCGTGCCGTCGAGCGTCATGAGGTTCGCGGGCGGGGTGGGGCGTGCGGGGTCGACGACGGTGAACGGGCCCAGCGGCGAGGAGGAGACGGCAGTGATCGTGCCGCGCATGTAGGCGGGGATCTGGAACGGCGTACCCCACCGGTTGGGCGGAGGCACCGGAAGCGGCCTGTCCTGGTTGTGCAGCGTGGTGAACAGGTAGTACCTGCCGTCCCATTCGTGGACCTCCGGCGCCCAGCCGCCGTCGGTAGCCCACATCTCCTTCTGCTCGGCAGCCAGGAAGACCACCACAGGGCGCGTCCAGTCGCGCAGGTCGTGGCTGCGGTAGACCATCGTGCCGGTGCCGTCCACGCCTGATACGGACGGGTCGTTGGACGTGTAGAGGTAGTAGGTGCGGGTCTTCTCGTCGGCGACGACGAACGGATCGTGCAGCGGCATGTCGGGAAGCCGCATCGGGGCGGTGTCGGTGTCGGTGTCAGCCACGGTCGAAGGATAAACGGGCCTGTCCGGCCTGAGCTCGTACCCGTGTTCGCACCCGTCCGGTCTGGGCTCGTATCCGTGTTCGGGCCTGCTGTTGGCCGAGAAAAACGCTTGGACCACGCGGGCGCCGTCGCGGGACACTGGGACTTCTGGCCTGCCCGTACGCACACTTCGGCGCCGCCGCGAACCTCGCGGGGGCTCCGTCGTCGTGCCCGTCTGCCGGGACGACCCCGGCGACAGCGTGTGGCGGGCCGCCCTACGACGACACAGGGTGAGAATGGGATCGTCCGAATCTCGCGAGGTCCCACCGGGCAAAGGGCCGGTGCTCCTCGCGCTTCGATATTACGTACGGGAGTTGGCCCGCCTCAGGCGGCTTACGCTCCCCGCGATGTTGCTGCCGGCGCTCGGCAACATCGGCCTCGCCTACATCGCGCCACTGATCGTCGCGAAACTCGTCGGCCGAATCGCCGACGAGGGCAGCATCACCGCCGGCTCGGCCATGCCCTACGTTCTCGCCTTCGCCGGCGTCATGCTGTTCTCGGAGGTGCTGTGGCGCCTGGGCCTGCACTGCCTGAACCGCGTCGACGCTCGTGGCATCGAGCACCTGTACGTGATCGGCATGGACGAGTTGTTCGCCAAGGACGCCGCGTTCTTCCACGACAACTTCGCCGGGTCGCTGACCAAGCGCGTCCTGAGCTTCGCCTCCCGGTTCGAGGAGTTCGTCGACACGCTGACCTTCCAGCTCGTGGGCAGTCTGGTGCCACTGGTGTTCGGGTCGGTGGTGCTGTGGCGCTACGAACCGCTGCTCGTGGTCGGCCTGTTGGCGATGCTCGCCCTGACGGGGCTGTGCGTGGTGCCCCTCATCCGGCGTCGCCAGGCGCTCGTCGCCAAGCGCGAGGAGGCGATCGCCCGGGTGTCGGGCCATGTCGCCGACAGCCTGATGAACATGGACACGGTCCGGGCGTTCGCCGCCGAGGAGCGTGAGGCCGCCGAGCACCGGTCCCGGGTCGCGGCTTCGCGGCGGCTCATGCTGAGGTCGTGGGACTACGGCAACCTGCGCATCGACACACTGGTCGCGCCGCTGTCCGTACTGACCAACGCCCTGGGTCTGCTGCTCGCGGTCACTCTCGCCGGGGGCGGACACGGCGTGGAGACGGTCGTGGTCGCCTTCACGTACTACTCGAACGCCACGCGGATCATGTTCGAGTTCAACCAGATCTACCGCCGGCTGGAAAGCTCGATGACGGAGGCCGCGCAATTCACCGAACTGCTGCTGACGTCGCCGACCGTGCTCGACCCGGCCGCGCCGGAGGCCTTTGAGTCCCGGGCCGCCGACGTCCGCTTCGACAACGTGACCTTCGCCCACGCGGGCGCCGCTCCGCTCTTCGAGGGCCTTGACCTGGCGGTGCCCAGCGGGGCGAAGATCGGCCTCGTCGGCCGTTCCGGCGGGGGCAAGACCACGCTCAGCCGGCTGCTGCTGCGGATGACGGACATCGACGCCGGCCGGATCATGATCGGGGGCCAGGACATCAGCCGACTGCGCCAGGCGGACCTGCGCGGCCTGATCGCCTACGTGCCGCAGGACCCGGCGATGTTCCACCGCACGCTGCGGGACAACATCGCGTTCGCCAGGCCGGACGCCACCGACGCCGAGATCCGCCGCGCGGCCGAGGCGGCGCACGTCACGGAGTTCGCAGACGCGCTGCCGGACGGCTTCGACACCATGGTGGGCGAGCGCGGAGTCAAGCTGTCCGGCGGTCAGCGCCAACGGGTCGCCCTGGCCCGGGCGATCCTGCGCGACGCCCCGATCCTGCTGCTGGACGAGGCCACCAGCGCCCTGGACTCCGAGAGCGAGATCCTCGTTCAGGAGGCCCTGTGGCGGCTCATGGAGGGCCGTACGGCGCTCGTGGTGGCGCACCGGCTGAGCACGGTCGCCACCATGGACCGACTGGTCGTCCTCGACCGCGGACGGATCGTCGAGCAGGGCACGCACCAGGAACTGCTCGCGACGGAGGGTGCCTACGCGAAGCTGTGGCAGCACCAGTCGGGCGGCTTCCTGGACGACACCCCTGCCGGGGCCGATCTCCACTGAACGCGGCCCCGGCGGGGGTAAGTGGCCCGGCTCACATGGCGCGAGCCGGGCCGGGCCGACACCATGGGGCGCGTCACCGGCAGGCTGAAGGGATCCAGGATGTTCCGCAAGGTGCTGGTCGCCAACCGAGGTGAGATCGCGATTCGCGCGTTCCGCGCCAGCTATGAGCTGGGCGCGAGGACCGTGGCCGTCTTCCCGCACGAGGACCGCAATTCACTGCATCGGTTGAAGGCCGACGAGGCCTACGAGATCGGCCGGCCGGGACACCCCGTCCGGGCGTACCTCTCCGTGGAGGAGATCATCCGCGCCGCACGACAGGCGGGCGCGGACGCCGTGTACCCCGGCTACGGGTTCCTCTCGGAGAACCCCGATCTGGCGAGCGCCTGCGAGGCAGCCGGCATCACCTTCGTCGGGCCCAGCGCCGACACGCTGGAACTCACCGGCAACAAGGCGAGTGCGGTGGCCGCCGCCCGCGCCGCCGGAGTACCGGTGCTGGCCTCCTCGGCGCCCTCCGCCGATGTGGACGAACTCGTCCGCGCCGCCGAGGAGGTCGGCTTCCCGGTGTTCGTCAAGGCAGTCGCCGGCGGTGGCGGGCGCGGCATGCGGCGGGTCGAGGAACCCGCCCAGCTGCGCGAGTCCATCGAGGCCGCGGCCCGCGAGGCGGCCTCCGCGTTCGGGGACTCCACGGTCTTCCTGGAGAAGGCGGTCGTCGAACCCCGTCACATCGAGGTGCAGATCCTCGCCGACGGGCAGGGCAACGTCATTCACCTCTTCGAGCGCGACTGTTCGGTGCAGCGGCGCCACCAGAAGGTGATCGAACTGGCCCCCGCGCCGAACCTCGACCCGGAACTGCGTGACCGGATCTGCGCCGACGCCGTGCGGTTCGCCCGGGAGATCGGCTACCGCAACGCGGGCACCGTGGAGTTCCTGCTCGACCGCGACGGCAACCACGTCTTCATCGAGATGAACCCGCGCATCCAGGTCGAACACACGGTGACCGAGGAGGTCACCGACGTCGACCTCGTGCAGTCCCAGCTGCGCATCGCCTCCGGCGAGACACTCGCCGACCTGGGGCTCTCCCAGGAGACCGTCACCCTGCACGGGGCCGCACTCCAGTGCCGTATCACCACCGAGGACCCCGCCAACGGCTTCCGCCCGGACACCGGCCGGATCAGCGCCTACCGCTCGCCCGGCGGCTCCGGCATCCGGCTGGACGGCGGCACCACCCACGCCGGTACGGAGATCAGCGCGCACTTCGACTCGATGCTGGTCAAACTCACCTGCCGGGGCCGCGACTTCGAGACCGCGATCAGCAGGGCCCGGCGTGCCGTGGCCGAGTTCCGGATCCGCGGCGTGGCCACGAACATCCCGTTCCTGCAGGCCGTGCTCGACGACGCGGACTTCCGGGCCGGCCGGGTCACGACATCGTTCATCGAGCGACGACCGCACCTGCTCACGGCACGTCACTCCGCCGACCGAGGCACGAAACTGCTCACCTACCTCGCCGACATCACGGTGAACAAGCCGCACGGCGAGCGGCCCGAGCTGATCGACCCGGTCGGCAAGATCCCTCCCCTGCCGAGCGCGGAACCGCCCGCCGGCTCCCGGCAGCGGCTCGTCGAACTCGGCCCGGAGGGCTTCGCCCGATGGCTGCGCGAGTCACCGACCATCGGCGTCACCGACACCACGTTCCGCGACGCCCACCAGTCACTGCTGGCCACTCGGGTCCGTACCAAGGACATGCTCGCCATCGCCCCGGTGGTGGCGCGGACCCTGCCCGAACTGCTGTCCCTGGAGTGCTGGGGCGGCGCCACCTATGACGTCGCGCTCCGCTTCCTCGCCGAGGACCCCTGGGACCGCCTGGCCGCCCTGCGCGAGGCCGTGCCGAACATCTGTCTGCAGATGCTGCTGCGCGGCCGGAACACCGTGGGCTACACGCCGTACCCGACCGAGGTGACCGACGCCTTCGTCCAGGAGGCCGCGGCCACCGGCATCGACATCTTCCGGATCTTCGACGCGCTCAACGACGTCGGGCAGATGCGGCCCGCCATCGACGCCGTACGCGAGACGGGAACGGCGATCGCGGAGGTCGCCCTGTGCTACACGTCAGACCTGTCCGACCCGTCCGAGCGGCTGTACACCCTGGACTACTACCTCCGGCTGGCCGAGCAGATCGTCGACGCGGGCGCGCACATCCTGGCCGTCAAGGACATGGCGGGCCTGCTCAGGGCCCCGGCCGCCGCGACCCTGGTATCGGCGCTGCGCCGTGAGTTCGACCTGCCGGTGCACATCCACACCCACGACACGGCGGGCGGCCAGCTCGCCACCTACCTCGCGGCGATCCAGGCCGGTGCGGACGCGGTCGACGGTGCGGTGGCGTCGATGGCGGGCACCACCTCGCAGCCGTCGTTGTCGGGCATCGTCGCCGCAACCGACTACTCAGAGCGGCCCACCGGGCTGAGCCTGAAGGCCGTGGGTGACCTGGAGCCGTACTGGGAGAGCGTCCGGAAGATCTACGCACCGTTCGAGGCGGGCCTCGCCTCGCCGACCGGGCGCGTCTACCACCACGAGATCCCCGGTGGGCAGCTGTCCAACCTGCGCACCCAGGCGGTCGCGCTGGGCCTCGGCGACCGCTTCGAGGCGATCGAGGCGATGTACGCCGCCGCCGACCGGATCCTCGGCCGGCTGGTGAAGGTCACCCCTTCGTCGAAGGTGGTCGGCGATCTCGCACTCCACCTCGTCGGAGCCGACGTCTCGCCGGACGACTTCGAGGCGACGCCGAACAGGTTCGACATCCCCGACTCCGTCATCGGCTTCCTGCGCGGCGAGCTGGGCAACCCGCCCGGCGGCTGGCCGGAGCCGTTCCGCACCAAGGCGCTGGAGGGCCGCGCAGCCGCCAAGCCCATGGCGGAACTGACCGCGGACGACCGCACAGGGCTGGCCAAGGACCGGCGGGCGACACTCAACCGGCTGCTGTTCCCCGGGCCGACGCGCGAGTACGAGACGCACCGTCAGACCTACGGCGACACCAGCGTGCTGGCCAGCAAGGACTTTTTCTACGGGCTCCGTCCCGGGACGGAGTACGCCGTCGACCTCGAACCGGGCGTACGGCTGCTCATCGAGCTGGAGGCCGTGGGCGAGGCCGACGAACGCGGCATGCGCACCGTGATGTCCACGCTGAACGGTCAACTCCGGCCGATCCAGGTGCGCGACACCGCCGTGTCCTCCGACATCCCGGCGACGGAGAAGGCGGACCGGGCCAACCCCGGGCATGTCGCCGCGCCGTTCGCCGGAGTGGTGACCCTTGCCGTCGCCGAGGGGGACGAGGTGGCGGCCGGCGCCACGGTGGCCACCATCGAGGCGATGAAGATGGAAGCCGCGGTCACCGCCTCGAAGGCCGGGAAGGTGACCAGGCTGGCCATCAACAGGATCCAGCAGGTGGAGGGCGGCGACCTGCTTGTCGAGATCGCCTGAATCCGGTGCGGCCCGGCTCCTGGGCAGCGGCGACAACCCCTCGGGAGTCGGGGCTCAGGACGCCTGTCCGCCGTAGTACTAGCCCTCGGGGCCGCCGACCACGGCATACGGGGCAGGCGTGAGCGAGGGTGGGGAGGCTTCGGCCGGATCGGCGGAGGCCTCCCTTCGGGAGCTGTGCAGGCGGGTATAGGTGCCGCCCAGGGCGAGGAGTTCGTCGTGGCGGCCGGTCTCCACGACGCGGCCCTGGTCGATGACGAGGATGCGGTCCGCGTCGGGAGCCAGATCCAGGTCGTGCGTGATCACGATCGTGGTGCGGCCGGCCATCAGGCGGCGCAGCGGTCCGACGATGCGGCGGGAGGCGATCGCGTCGAGGCCGGTTGTGGGCTCGTCGAAGACGAGGACCGGCGCGTCGCGCAGTACGGCCCGGGCGATGGCGAGGCGCTGCAACTGCCCACCGGACAGCCGCGCCGAGTTGGGGCCGACGCGGGTGTCGTACCCGTCGGGGAGCGCGGAGATGAAGCCGTGCGCGTCGGCTGTGTGGGCCGCCGCCTCGACGCTGCCGTCGGGCCGCCCTGTCCCGGTGCGCGCTGGACCGGGGTGCACGGGAGGAGTTCCGCGCGGGCGGGGTGTTCGGGGATGTTGCCCCGGCCACCCCGCCGCCCGATGAAAGGAAACTTGACACGGCCCCGTGTGCCGTCAGTCGAAATCTCGGAATTCAATTTCCATGGAAATGATGTGGAAACCTTGGTAATTCCTGGGATTTGACAGTCTGCCCTGTTCAGGACAGGCGGCCGACATGGGCGAGGGCCTGCTTGAGGAGGACTCCCTGGCCGCCCGGCATCTCGTTCTGGACCACGGGGGAGGACGCCTCCTCCGGGCTGAACCAGACCAGGTCCAGGGCGTCCTGGCGGGGACGGCAGTCGCCGGCCACCGGGACGATGTAGGCGAGCGACACCGCGTGCTGGCGCGGGTCGTGGAACGGGGTGACCCCCAACGTCGGGAAGTACTCCGCGACGGTGAAGGGCTGCGGGGAGGCCGGAACCCGGGGCAGTGCCACCGGGCCGAGGTCCTTCTCCAGGTTGCGCAGGAGGGCGTCGCGCACGCGCTCGTGGTGCAGGACGCGGCCCGACACCAGAGCGCGGCTGACCGTGCCGTCCGAACTGATGCGCAGGAGCAGGCCGATCTTGGTGACTTCGCCGTTGTCGTCGACGCGCACCGGTACGGCTTCGACGTACAGGATCGGCATCCGTGCGCGAGACTGCTCGAGCTCGTCGGGTGCCAGCCAGCCGGGCGTGGTTTCGATCATGTCAGACATTTGCTGATCGTACTTTCAACTCGTCCTGTTTCTGCATAGCCGCTTCACGTCGAACGCGCCACATTCGGGTGACTCGCCACCCTCACGCCTCCGGGCGCGCATGTCCGTTCTGCCATGCCCAGGCCGCGATCTCCACCCGGTTCCGGGCGGCCAGCTTCGCCTGCACACTCGACAGGTGCGTCTTGACCGTGGAGAGGGAGACGAACAACGCGGAGGCGATCTCGGCGTTGGTACGGCCCAGGGCGACCAGCCGGACCACGTCGAGCTCCCGGTCGGTGAGCGGCTCCCTGAGCGTTGCCGTGGAAACCGGGGACGGGGCCGCCGGGCGGGACGCCGTGGCCTGCGGGGCGGTGATGTGCTGGAGCAGACGGACCGTGATCGACGGCGACACGAGGGAGTCACCGGCCGCCGCGGCTCGTACCGCCTCCGCGAGGAGGACGGGCCCCGAGTCCTTGAGCAGGAAGCCGCAGGCGCCGCCGCGCAGTGCCCCGTACACGTACTCGTCGAGGTCGAAGGTGGTGACCACGACGACCCGCATCGGGTCGGCGACACCGGGACCGGCCAGCAGCCTGGTCGCCTCCAGACCGTCGAGCTTGGGCATCCGGATGTCCAGCAGGCACACGTCAGGACGCTCACGGCGGGCCAGCGTCACTGCTTCCTCCCCGTCGGCGGCCTCGGCGACCACGGTGATGTCGGGCTGGGCGTCCAGGAAGAAGCGGAAGCCGGTACGGACCATGTCCTGGTCGTCCGCGATGAGGACACGGATCGGAGGGCTGGGCGGGGCGGCGGTCATGGCTCGATCATGCCTCAGGGGTGGGGTGGGGTGGGGTGGGGAGGGGAGGCTGAGAGGAAGGGGCGGGAGCTGGCCTCCTGTGGTCGGTCCTGACGTCGCACTTCGTCCTCAGTCGGCCGTCTGCGCCGCATCCGCCGTGACCGCCCGCAGCAGGGGTCTGCTCGCTCCGATCGCCGCGAACATGGTCAGTGCGCCCACGGTCACGCACACCGCCAGGGTCATCGCGCCGGAGGTGCTGATCGTGGTGTCGAACAGCTTGTTGACCTGGAAGGCGGCGTAGATTCCGGCGGCGGTGGTGCCGCCAGCGAGGACGACCAGCGGGAGGACCGTCTCACGGAACCTGGCCCGGTCCAGGAGCTTCAACGGGGTGCCGGCCAGCCGCAGCAAGGCGTAGACGCGCCGCCGGTCGAGGACGTTCGCGGCGGCGGTCAGCCCGGCGGAGGCGGTCGCGACGAGGAAGCTGACGGCGAGGGCGGCGGTGCCGAGTTCGCCAAGCCGGCCGGTGAAGGCATCGTTCTCGGCGGTGGCATAGGCCTGGGTGTAAGGGAGCTTGCCGGGCACCAGGCCCGACAGTGCGGTGACCGCCGTGTCGAGCTGTGAGGTGCTGCCGGAGACGTGGACGACCACTCCCGGCGTGCCGAACAGTATTCCGTCGTCGCCGTCGCTCGTGGTGACGGTCGCTTTCACACCGGCCGCGTGGAGCAGCGTGCGGGCCTCGGCGGTGGCGGTGCGGGCCGTGGCGGTGCTGGTGGTGGGTACGGCGACCTGGCCGGGGAAGCGGTAGTCGTCGATGCTCACGTTGCCCACGGTGAAGAACCCGGCGACGAACCCGGCGAGGACAAGTCCGCTGACGGTGCGCCAGGAGCCGCGCGGGTCGTCGCTGAGCCGGCGCGCGGCCAGCAGGGTCGCCGGGCGGCGGGCGAAGCGGGCCGTGATCCGCCCGAGTCGGTCCACGACCCACGGGCCGAGCAGCCAGAAAGCGCCGTAGAACATGAGCAGCATCGCCAGTTGCTGACGGGCGCTCGCGTCGCCCGACGAGGCCGTCACGTAGATGTAGATCAGGACCGCGGCGAAGAGGACCAGGCGGACGAGGCGCGTACGGCGCGGGTTCGCCTGCTGGGCCACGCCCAGGGGAGAGATCGCCACCTGACGCAACGTCATCATGGCGCTCACCGCGATGAGACCGGCCACGAACGCCACGACCGCCAGCAGCCAGGGCAGCCCCACCCACAACTGGCCGGTGTACCAGGTGCCGATGCCGAACGGGATCTCCGCGAGCGCGGGCAGCAGCAGACAGTACGCCAGCGCGCCCGTCAGGGCCCCGGCCGCGCCGACCACCGCCGACTCCAGGCCGGTCATCGCGACGATCTGGCGCGGTGTCGCCCCGGCAAGTCGCAACGCGGCGAGCCGTTGCTCACGCCGGGCCGCCCCGAGCCGTCCGGCGGCTGCGGCGAGCACGATCACGGGGACGGCGACAATGGCCACCCCGATCGACACCGCGGGCTTGTCCGCCGAGGTGAACACACTGACGTCGGTTCCGTCGAAGCCGGAGACCACCGCGCGTGCGGTCTGACCGCCGAACTGGCCGAAGAGGCCGAGTGGTTCGGCCGCGGTGGAGACCGCCGGGTCGGAGGCATCCCTCCCTATGACGGCCACCAGCTCTTCGGGCGCCGCGAGGCCGCCGTCGCCGATCCTGCCGTACGAGGACACCTTCGGGAAGCGGTCGGCGAGTTGGTTCGCCGGCGTCCTGTGCAGCAGATCGGCCAGGGCGGGCGAGACGTACATCTGCCCCGGCTCGGGGAACGAGGCCAGCCCCGGGGGCGCCGGAGTCGCCTTGTGGCCGGGCAACTGGGCCAGCGCCACGACGGTGACCGGGCGGTCGCCGAGGTACGTCGTCCCGAGCGTCTGTACGGCGGTGCCGTGCCGGTCGGGGGCCGGGGTGCGCCAGGCCGTGTCGTGGGCGCGGGCACCGCTGCCGAAGAAGGCGGCCGTCAGCACCAGCAGGATCAGCGAACCGACGGCCGCGGCGCCGGCCGCCAGCAACTGGCTGTGCAGGCCGCGGCGGCCGGAGCGGCGCGCGAGGAACCACGTCAACTGTGGGACGGGCGAGGACATGAGGGCTCCGGGGTACTCGGAAGGGGCGGAGAAGGCCGTGCTCGGGCAGGCGCCGGGATGCGGGATGTGGGACGCGGCGGGACGGGAGCGGCTGGTGATCAGGGGCGGGACGGAGGAGGGGCGCGAGTGCGTCGGAGGGCGGAGCCGTCGGCGGTCGCGGTACCGATGGCAGCGGTCCGTCGCGGAGGCGGAGGACGGGAGGCAGCGGTGAGAGAGGAGGGCAACGTGGTGGGGACCCCTTGCCGGGTAGGGCGTCGCCAGGGCGTGCCCGAGGCTCAGGGCGCGACGGTGTACTGGTGGTGGCCCGTGATCCGGCCGTCGCGGACCTGGAGGACGCGGTCGCAGTGGGCGGCGACGTCCGGGTCGTGCGTGACCATCACCAGGGAGGCGCCCTGTTCACGGGTGACCGAGGTCAGCAGCAGGACGACCTCCTCGCTGGTGACCTGGTCCAGCGCGCCGGTCGGCTCGTCGGCGAAGACCACGTCGGGCTGGACGACCAGCGCGCGGGCTATCGCGACGCGCTGGGCCTGACCGCCGGACAGCTGACCGGGGCGGCGCTTCTCCAGACCGTCGAGGCCGAGCGGGGCGAACCAACGGCGGGCGAGGGAGACGGCCCGGCCACGGGACATGCCGTCCAGCATCAGCGGCAGGGCGATGTTCTCCTCGGCGGGCAGTTCGGGCAGCAACTGGCCGAACTGGAAAACGAATCCGAACCGCTTGCGACGCAGTGCGCTCAGCCGGTTCTCACCCAGGTTGTCGATGCGCTCACGATGCAGCAGAACCTCGCCGCCGTCCGGGCGGACGACTCCGGCCAGGGTGTGCAGGAGGGTCGACTTCCCGGACCCCGATGGACCCATGATCGCCAGAGACTCGCGGACGCCGACCTTCACGTCCACGCCGTGCAGTGCGACGGTGGAGCCGTACTTCTTGGTCAGGCCGAGACCGGCCAGGACAGTGCTCATGGTCTTCTCGTTCTCCTCGGTTGCCCCGTCGCCGCTCAGCGCTCGAACTTCCAGGTCACGGAGGTGTTCGTCGCCGTGACCACCGTCACCGGTATGTCGATGTCCTTGCCCGTGCCGGTGCGGCCCGTGCACGTGATGCTCGCGCCGGCCACGGCCTTCAGCCCGGTCGGACAGGACACCCGGGAGACCTTCGTGCCCACCCAGGGCAGCGGGTGGAACTTGCTCTGGGCGCGACCCGCGACGATGTCCGCCGCCAGCGCCTTGTGGCCGTCGACCGCCACCGTCGTGTACTTGTCCAAGGAGCTCGTCGACTCGGTGCCCGCGAGCAGATGGGTTCCGACGCCGGCCAGCGCGACCGCGGCTGTCGCGCTGGCGATCACGCTGATGAGGGCTTTGCGCTGCATCTCGTACTCCTGAAGGTGGGGCGGGGTGGGCAGTGGCTCCACTCTGTCCCGCGGGCGGGAGCGCGCGCCTCGGCCGTCCGGCCACCTTTCACGGACCCGGGCCTCGACCTTTCGGCCGATACGGCCGCGGCCGTCCGCGCATACGGTGATTCGCATGAGATCGGATTCGTCCCGCAGCTGCGCCACGGCTTTCGTCGTCACGCTCCTGGTCATGGCCGGGATCCTTGACGTGCTCAACGCGAGCGAGAGCGGTTACGCGATCTGGCCGCATGCGGTCGTCCTGGTTCCCGGGTTCGCCGCCCTGCTGTGGCCCGCCCGGCGGCGTCCGGACTGGCTCACCCCGCAGCTGCGCACGGGCGCACCGGCCGCCGCCTCGCTGTTGTTCACGGCGGGTTCGCTGCTGCTGGGCAGCCAGGCCTCGTTCGGCCCGG
Organism: Streptomyces sp. SID12488; assembly: GCF_010548275.1. Lineage (GTDB taxonomy): Bacteria > Actinomycetota > Actinomycetes > Streptomycetales > Streptomycetaceae > Streptomyces. The sequence goes on along the minus strand of NZ_JAAGLT010000012.1, from coordinate 55,887 downwards.
GCGAGACGGTCGTCCTGCTGAGTCTGCTGTTCATCGCGGTACGGCACTGTCCCCAGCCATGGGCCGTCGTCTGCGGGGTACTGAACGGCGCCGCGCTGCTCGGTACACCCGCGCGCTTCTATCAGGACGACGAGTTCAGCCTGCTGGGCTTCATGATGGTGGCGCTCGTCCTGATCGGCGTCGTCGGCGGCCTGGCCGTGTTCCTGCGCTCGCAGGACTACCGGCGAGCCGTGGCGGTTGTCGAGACCCGGCGGGCGGAACGGGTGGCGATCGCCGCCGACCTGCACGACTTCGTCGCCCACCATGTCACCGGCATCCTCGTCCAGACCCAGATGGCCCGGATGATGGCCACCACCCAGCCGGAGAACCTGGACAACGTCCTCGCGGGCATAGAACGCGCGGCCACGGAAGCCCTGGCGTCGATGCGCCGTACCGTCGGCGTGCTGCGGGACACCGGCCCGGAGGCCGCCGACCGCAGACCCGTCGGTGACCTGGCCGGCATCGAGGAACTGACGGACGGCTTCGCGAGCCCGGTCCAGCGCGTCACCCTCGACCGGGACCCCGCGGTGCCGGACGACCTCCCGCACGAGGTGCAGGCCGCCGCCTTCCGGGTGGTGCAGGAGGCACTGACGAACGTACGACGGCACGCGGCCGACGCCGGCGAGATAACCGTCCGGCTCCGCCACGACGGCCGACGACTGGAGGTCGGTGTGACCGACGACGGCCGGGGTGGCACCCAGCTCCCGGCCGCCGCACACGGTGGCGGCTTCGGCCTGGTCGGCCTCATGGAACGCGTCACGGCCCTGGGCGGTGACCTCCGCGCGGGGCCCCCGGGCGGACAGACGCAGGGGTGGGAGGTACGGGCACTCTTCCCCACGGGGAAGACATGACGCGGCGGAGTTCTCCGGTGGCACGACCGGGATCTGCTGTCCAGGCTCCAGGCACTGAAACCGGTGTGCGACTGGGAGACATGCTCAGCTCCGGCTTCGCCGACATTCGCGACATGACGTTCACCTACATCGGCGTCCGGGCCATGGACAAGCTGATCCGCTTCACGCTGCTGGTGCGCGGCGGCGAACCGGTCCTCCGGGACTTCGCTCCGCTGCCGCGCACCACCGGCTCCATGACCAGCTCCACCACCAGCTCTGCACCCCTTGGTTCGACTCAGTCCACGGCAAGGACGGCCCGCCCACGCGCGCCCGCGCCGGGACCACCATCCTGCGTGCGCCTTCCACCCGGACGGGGACATCACCGAGGAAGTTGGCCCCAAGATCGCCACTGAACTGCGCAACCCACGGCCTCGGAGCCGAACCGTGTGGCGTCGACCTGGCCGAGATGCCGATCCTGATGGCCCTGCGCGCCGGAAGGCATTGAGGGTTTCGAGGGGCAGGTCTTCTGTCAGGCCTGCCGCACAATCAACCCGGATGAGATCTCCCTCCTTCCCCCAGGCCCGCGCATGGTCGACAGGGCCTACGGAGACCTGGGTGAGGGAGGGAGATGCGAAGGCGAAGGAGAAGGGAACCAGGTCAGGCGCCGCGGGTCGCGTTCTCCGCCTCGAACATCCAGCGCTGCTTCTCGAGTTCGGCCGTGATGCCGATCAGCAGGTCCTGGGTCACCGGATCGGCTTCCTCCGTAGCGCCGATGCGTTCACGCAGACGCTCGATCGCCGTCGCCAGTGCCTCGACGAGGAGCTGGACGACCTCCGTGTCCTGGATCCAGCCGTCCTTCGGGCCCTGGAACACGGAGGCCGAGGCGACGGTTTCCGGGCGGCCGTCCGGTGACACGCCGAGCGCCGCCGAGCGCTCCGCGACCGTGTCGGAGAATGCGCGGGCAACCGTCACGACCTCGTCGAGGTGCAGGTGGATCGATCGGAACCTGGGCCCCACGATGTTCCAGTGGGCCTGCTTCCCGATCAGCGACAGCGCCAGCAGATCCACCAGGGTCGCCTGCAGGGCGTCGCCGGTGATCCGGCGCTCCGGCTCGGGCAGGCTGCTCTTCACGACGGTCATGGGGTGCTCCTCCTCGTTTCGCGGTCCGGATTCTCGCTACCGGACCCGTTCTCTCGTGGCACGGAGCAGTGCGGCGCGTTCCTCTTCGCAGGTGCCGCCCCACACGCCCGCGGTCTGACCGCTGCGCAGTGCCCAGTCCAGGCACTGCGGGGTCACCGGGCAGTGGGCACACACCCGCTTGGCGGCGGCGATGTCCCGCACCGCCGGTCCCTTCGTGCCCACGGGGAAGAACAGTTCGGGGTCCTCTCCCGTGCAGGCTGCTCGCCGCAACCACTCCATGGAAACGCGGGTGCCCAGGTCGGAGGGACGGAAACGTGACGGAACCGGCCACCCGGGACGACCGGGAGCGATCAACGACCGGAGGTGAGGTGCACAGGTGGAGGAGAGTGATCATTCGGCTCGGGGCGCGAGCACCCGGTCCACGAAGGCGGTCAGCTCGGCGAAGGCCGCCGCCCTGTCCGTCTCCAGGAAGACTTCGTGCCGGGCGCCCGGAAAGATCCGCTCGGTCCAGTCGGTGCCGCGCAGTTCCTCGACGCCTACGCGGCTCCCGGCGAGCGGGACGAGCCGGTCGTCGTCGCCGTGCAGCCACAGCAGCGGTAGCGGTCCGACGTCACCGCTCTTCGCCACGGTCTCCAGGGTCCGTACGAACGCCTCCAGCGTCGGCCGTTTCATCGGGCCGTGCCAGACCAGCGGGTCGGCCGTGTACGCCGCCCCGACCTCTGGATCGCGGGACAGCGCGGCCGGGTTGACGGGCTGGTCGGGGATCTCGTCGAGTTCGAGCAGCCGCCCCGGGAGGTCCCAGCTGCCGAGCACGGGCGCGGAAAGGACGAGCGCGGCGAGTTGGTCGCCGTACCGCTGGGCGTAGCGGGCCGCGATCAGGCCGCCGGCGGAGTGGCCGATCAGGACCACCGGCATGTCCGGGTGGGCGGCCCGGGCGTGGTCGGCGACAGTGTGCAGGTCGGTGACGACGTCCTCGAAGTCCACGATCACCGCCCGTTCGCCCGCCGACCGGCCATGTCCCTGGTGATCGGGGCCGAGAACAGCCGCGCCGTGGGCCACGAGGACGTCGGCGAGCTCCTCGTAGCGGCCCACGTGTTCCCCGTACCCGTGGGAGAGGAGGGCGAGGTAGCGAGGTGGGTCGAGCGGACGTCCGGAATCGCTGCGGGCGGGGCGGGGCCACTCGTGGACGGCGATCGTGCCCCTGGTGCCGGTGAGGACGTACTCGCGGGACTCGGCCATGGCTTCTCCGGGTGCGTCATTGAACGGGTGCGTGGTGTGTGTGGATCTTCCCAGGGGCGGGGCGGCCGGTCCACGCTGACGCGTCGGGGTGGGGCAGGGGTCACCTGGCGAGACGGTGCTTACGGCAGCAGTTGGGTGGGCCTAGCATCGGTGTCCGCATGAACACGATGACGCTCTGGCACATTACGCACTGGGAATTCGCCGCGCTGGCCGCCGCGGCGGTGCTCGTCGGCTTCTCCAAGACCGCCGTCAGCGGGGCCAACACGGTCAGTCTGGCGATCTTCGCGGCCGTCCTGCCCGCCCGCGAGTCCACCGGTGTGCTGCTGCCCATCCTGATCGCGGGGGACGTACTGGCCGTCCTGACCTACCGCAGACACGCCCACTGGCCGACCCTGTGGCGGCTGTTCCCGGCGGTCGCGGTGGGCGTGGTCGTCGGCACCGTGTTCCTGGTGTGGGCGGACGACAAGGTCGTACGGACCTCGATCGGGGCGATCCTCCTGTTCATGGCCGGGGTGACGGTGTGGCGCAGGCGGCGGGCGGAAGCAGAGGCGGCGTCGGAATCGGAGGACGACGAACCGGACGCGGTGAGCACACCGGCCGGCCGCCTCAAGGCCCGCTCTTACGGTGTCCTCGGCGGCTTCACGACGATGGTCGCCAACGCGGGTGGCCCGGTCATGTCGATGTATCTCCTCTCGGCCGGTTTTCGGAAGCTCGGCTTTCTCGGCACGTCGGCGTTCTTCTTCCTGATCGTCAACGTCTCGAAAGTCCCCTTCAGCGCCGGCCTCGGCCTGATCGACGGCCACTCGCTCCTGCTCGACGCCTCGCTCGTGGTGTTCGTGATACCCGGTGCGTTTCTCGGCAAATGGGCTGTGAGCCGAATCAACCAACGGCTGTTCGAGCAGTTGGTGATCGCGGCCACGGTGGTGGGCGGGGCGCAATTGCTGCTGCGCTGATCAGCGACGCAGGTTACGACCCGGACGCGCCCCCACCCGCTCCCGACAGTGCCGCGGGACGGCTCGGCAGGCTGCTGCTGAGGTCCTCCACCAGGAGGCGTTTGGCGATCGTGTCCACCGCGGCGCGCAGGTCGTCGCCCGAGGGGCGGCCGAGATCCTGTTCCACTCGGCCGGCCAGCCAGGTGCCCCAGGCATTGCCGATCACTTCGGCCTCGCGGGTGCCCGCCTGGGTGTGGGAGAAGAAGGAGCCGGTGCGGGTCAGGTAGCCCTCCTCGACCATGCGGTCGAAAACCGGGACAAGCACCTCGGGCGGCATGTGACGGCGGGCGGCGATCAGGCCGAGGCTGGCGTGGCCGACCATGCGGGTGAACAGTTCGACCTGCATCACGGCCCAGGCGCCCGCGATGTCGAGGCGGGTGTCGGAGTCGCTGACGATCCGGCGCGCGGTGTCCAGATCCGTACTGCCGATGATCTTGCCGACGGAGGCTTCCAGCAGTCGGCGCGAGTCCGGGTTGCTAGGCGTCGCGAAGCCGTCGCCCATGTCCGTCGACGCCATCCGCGCGCTGTCGCGCAACTGGACCTGCTTGAGGAACAGGGCGACGACGAAGCCGAGTAGTGCGACCGGCACGGTCCACAGGAAGACGGTCTGGATGGTGTCCGCGTACGCGCGGATGATCGGCTCGGCCGCCTTGGCGGGGAGATGGTGCAGGCCGTCCGGGCTGGTGGCCGCCCTGGTGACGGTGGCCTGGTCCGCCGTGCCCGTGCGGGCGGCTTCTGCGATGCCCTCGGAGAGGTTCGGGGTCAGCGAGTTGGTGTAGAGCGTGCCGAAGACCGCGGTGCCGAACGAACTGCCCAGCGTACGGAAGAAGGTGACGCCGGAGGTCGCGGTGCCGAGGTCGGCGTACTCGACGGTGTTCTGCACGGCGATCGTCAGCACCTGCATGCCCAGGCCGATACCGGTGCCGAGGACGAACATGTAGAGCGAGGCCAGCCAGGTGCTGGTCGACGCGTCCATGAGGGAGAGGAGATACAGGCCCAGGCCCATCACCGCCGAGCCGATGACCGGGAAGAAGCGGTACTGGCCGGTCTTGCTGACCACGTTGCCGCTGAAGACGGACGCGATCAGCAGACCCAGCACCATGGGGAGCGTTCGCACGCCGGAGACCGTCGCCGAGTCGCCGTCCACGTACTGGAGGAAGGTGGGGAGGTACGTCATCGCGCCCAGCATCGCGAAGCCCACGATGAAGCTGAGGATCGAGCAGACCGTGAAGACGGGGTTGCCGAACAGCCGCATGGGCAGCATCGGTTCGGCCGCGCGGGACTCCGCCCAGCAGAACAGGCCGAGCGAGACCGCGCCGCCGACGAACAGCGCGATGATGACGCCGGAACCCCACGCGTACTGGTTGCCGCCCCAACTCGTCGCCAGGATCAGTGCGCTGGCGCCGATCGCGACGAACGCGATGCCCAGATAGTCGATGACCGGGCGTACCGCCGACTTCACCACCGGAATGGTGCGGGCCGCCGCGACCACGACCACGATCGCGATGGGAACGTTGACGTAGAACGCCCAGCGCCAGGTCAGATGGTCGGTGAACAGGCCGCCGAGCAGGGGCCCGATCACCGTCGCCACACCGAACACGGCACCGATCGCGCCCTGGTACTTGCCGCGCTCCCGCAGCGGGATGACGTCAGCGATCAGGGCCATCGCCGTGACCATCAGCCCGCCCGCCCCGATGCCCTGCATGGCCCGCCAGGCGATCAGCAGCGTCATGTTCGTGGCGAGCCCGCACAGGAACGAACCGGTGATGAAGACGATCGCCGAGACCTGGAAGACGACCTTGCGGCCGAACAGGTCGCCGAACTTGCCGACCAGCACCGTGGCCACGGTCTCCGCCAGCAGATACGACGTCACCACCCACGACATGTGCTCGGCACCGCCGAGGTCCGACACGATCGTCGGCAGGGCCGTGCCGACGATCGTCTGGTCCAGGGCGGCCAGCAGCATGCCGAGCATGATCGTGACGAAGACGACGTTGCGGCGGCGGGAGTCCAGCACAGGTGGTTGCGCGGCGGTGGGCGGTGCGGTGTCCTCGGCGACTGTCACGAGGTCACGATCACACCGGTGGTACACCCGTGCAAGGGGTGGCGTCCGGCGGGGTGCCCAGCACGAGCCCCGGTGCCTACGGCTGCTCGGGCGGGGGCTCCCCGGGGTTCCGGCGCAGCAGGTACGTGTCCATGATCCAGCCCTTGCGCTCACGGGCCTCGGCACGCATCCGCTCGATACGGGGTGCCGCCTCGGCGATCGGCCCGGAGACGAGGATCTCGTCCGGGGTGCCTATGTAGGCACCCCAGTAGATGTCGATGTCCTCGTCGGCGTACTCCCGGAAGGCCTGATGGGCGTCCAGCATCACCACCACGTCGTCGACCCCCGCCGGAAACCCCTCGGCGAGCCGTCGCCCGGTGGTGATCTGGACGGGACGCGCGACCCGGTTGAGCCCTGTGCGATGCCGGGCGACCAACGCGGAGACACTGCTGATGCCGGGCACGACGTCGTACTCGAAGTCCACCGCGCCCCGCCCGAGGATCTCCTCCAGAATCCCGAGCGTACTGTCGTACAACGAGGGATCGCCCCACACCAGGAACGCCCCGCTCTCCTCCGCGCCGAGCTCCCCGGCGATCAGCCGCTCGTAGATCTCGGCCCGGGCCCGCCGCCAGTCCCCGACCGCGGGAGAGTACGCGGCGCCCCCGGCCGTCCGGTCCCGCTCCGGATCGCGCACCTCGACCAGGCGGTACGTCCCTTCCAGCACATGCGTGTCGAGCAGGTGCCGGCGGAGTCGCACGAGGTCGGACTTGGCCTCGCCCTTGTCGAGGACGAAGAACACGTCGGTGTCCCGCAGCACCCTGACCGCCTGGAGGGTGAGCTGGTCGGGGTCGCCCGCGCCGATACCGATGACATGAATCTTCCGCACGCCCCGAGTCTGCCGCACACCACTGACAACGCGGCCTTCGTCCCAGGTCAACCGCCGACCGTACGGCTCGACAGCCGCGGTGCCCGGGCCACCGCGTCGACGGCCGCCGCCTCGCGCTCCACCTCCGCCGCCAGCTCCCGCGCCCACGTGACGACCCCAGCGAGGTCCATGCCGTACGGCTGCGGTCGCGCGTCCACGGCTGCCCACTCCTCGACCGCGTCGGCGCCGCGCCGCAGCAGCCGGACACCGCCCGTCACGTTCCCGCGCGCGGCGTGCGTGAGCCCCACGGCCAGCTGCGCGAGTCCCCGCCACAGGCCGCGCTCCTCCTCCGGCCCCGACTTCCAGGCGTCCTCGAAAACCTCGTGCGCGTGGAACGGTTTCCCCGCGTCCAGCAGCGCCTGCGCCTCGGCGACGCTGTCCTCGGGACGGCGTACGACCCCTTCGGGCTGCCGGTCCACGCCGTGCTCGCCGTACGGCAGCGGGCGCCCGAGCCCGTCCCGTGGCCGCGCGTTGCGCGCCCGCCCCTCCCCGTCCCGATCCCGTCGCCCGCTCACTGCTGCCCGACCCTCCGACGCACTGCTCATAGTCCGATTGTCGCGCGCCACCTGCCGCCTGCGGGCCAGCCCTTGACGTGGGGTAGGGTTCTGCTCGCGTGATCACGCGGGGCAACCGCGGGACGACGCACCGGGACGTGGCGCAGCTTGGTAGCGCACTTGACTGGGGGTCAAGGGGTCGCAGGTTCAAATCCTGTCGTCCCGATTTGAGAGAGTCGCAGCTCAGGGGCTGTTTCGGAGCAATCCGAAACAGCCCCTCTGCCGTTCCCGGGCTACTGCCGACGCGCGAGCCAGTCGGCGAAACGGTCTCGCCGAGGTGTGCGTCCGGTCCCGGGACGAGTGTGGTGTCCCGCAGCTCGGCACCGGAGTACGGGGCGTGCGGGTCCGTGACGACTGTGCGCGGGTCGTTCCTGGCGGCGAGAACCTCGCGCAGGAGCTCGTCGAGCCGGAACCGGTCGGGGCCCGCGATCTCCACCACGCCGTCGACCGGCGTGCCGACCGCGGTACGGCAGACGGCCGCGACCACGTCGTCGGAGTGGACGGGCTGGAACCCGACGGGGGCCGGCCGCACGGTGTCGCCCTCGGTGGACATGTCCGCGATCGTGTCGACGAACTCGAAGAACTGGGTGGCGTGGGCGAGAGAGTACGGGATGCCGGACTCCCTGATCAGCTCCTCCTGGACCTGCTTGGCACGGAAGTAGCCGCTCGCCTGGAGGCGCTGTGTGCCGACCACGGACAGGGCCACGTGGTGTGTCACACCGGCCCCGGTCTCCGCCTTGAGGAGGTTGGTCGTGGGGGCGTGGAAGAAGTCCATGACGGGCCGGTCCTCGAAGGAGGGCGAGTTGGACACGTCGACCACGACCGTCGCGCCCTCCAGAACCGCCGCCAGGCCCTCGCCCGTCAGCGTGTTGACGCCCGTGTTGGGCGAGGCGGCGACCGCCTCGTGCCCGTGCTCCTTGAGCCTGACGACCAGCTTCGAGCCGATGAGTCCGGTTCCACCGATCACTACGATCCTCATTGCCGATTCCTTCCGCGTTCGGTCTCCGTACTGAGAGAGACCGGGCAGCGGCTCTCCCTGTGACAGGGATCGCCGGAATCGGGCGGCGCAACGCCGAGGGCGCGCACATCGAGCGGGCGGTCAGGCCCAACTCGGTGTGCGCGCCCTCAGGTCCGGGTGTCCGGCGCGACGTGTGCCTCCCGCCTATCGGCGGAAGACGATGCCCTTCGTCGCGGTCCCTGTGCGGTTGTCGTACACGACGTCGCCCGTGGACTTCTTCCAGATCTTGATGCGGAACGTGTCCGGCTTGTCCGTGGCCGTGACGCGGAAGGCGTAGCCGTCCTTGCCGTTGACCGTGCCGGAGCCCTGGTACACCGCGGTGGAGCCGGTGACCACCAGCCAGTCCGAGGACGTGGAGCGCAGCCGCACCTTCGCCTTGGACTTGCCGGGCGCCGCGAGGTCGAAGGAGGCCGTGGCCGTCGGGACCGTGGCGCCCTTCCGGTAGAAGGCGCCGAAGGAGAAGGCCGCCTTGCCGGTCAGCTTCGGGTCGGCCGGGTAGGCGCCCGGCCGGGAAGCGATCACGCCGGTGCCCGCCACGCCGGCCTTGGGGTCGAACACGATCAGCTCGGGGAGCTGAACGGTGGCCGAGGCATTGTCGTCGTCCGTCACCGTGATCGTCGGGCGGAAGATGCCCGCCTTCAGGTAGGCGTGGCTCGCCTCACAGGTGCCGTTCGTGACCTTGCCGGATGTCGGGGTGGTGCCGTCCTTCCAGTCGATCCTGCAGGTGTGGGTGTCGGCGCGGCCCGGGTCGGTGAACTTCGCCGAGACGCGCGCCGGGGTGTTCTTGCCCGCCGGGACCGGGGTCTTCGGGCCCTGGACCGAGGTGATCGACGGCGGCGCGTTCGTGACGGTCACCGTCAGGGTGTCCTTGCTGCGACCACCCGTCAGCGTGACCTCGTACGTGCCGTTGTCCTGGCAGGTGATGGACGTCGGGATCGTCGTCCTGCTGGAGAAGGTGCAGGGAGTTGTCGGGCTCACGCTCCAACTCGGCTTGCCTGCACCGGAGATGGTGCCCGTGAGCGGGATCGCGCTGCCTTCCTGGCCCTTGGCGTCGGCGCCCGCGTGGACGATGGTCACCGGGTCGATGCTCGACAGGGTCGGGATCACCTTCTTGATCAGGCCGTCGGCGTCGAACTCCATCTTGTCGATGGTCGTCTCGCGGTGCATGCCGTCACCGCCGGGGATGGCGAAGCGGTGGTAGACGATGTACCAGTCGTCGGTGTTCGGGACGTGGACCACCGAGTGGTGGCCGGTGCCCTTGATGCCCAGCGAGAGGTCCTTCTGCAGGATCACACCGCGCTTGGTCCAGGGGCCCGTGGGCGAGGAACCGGTCGCGTAGGCCACCTGGTAGTTCTCGTCCCGGGTGTCGTTCTCCGACCACATCAGGTAGTAGGTCCCGTTGCGCTTGATGACGAACGAGCCCTCGTTGTAGTTGCTCGGCGTGATGTCGGTGATCTTCGACGTGTCGAAGGAGACCATGTCCGCGTTGAGCGGCACCACGTAGGCCCTGCCGTTGCCCCAGTAGAGGTACGACTGGCCGTCGTCGTCGGTGAAGACCGCCGGGTCGATCATCTGGCCCGGGTGGTCACCGGCCTTCAGCAGCGGCTTGCCCAGGGCGTCCTTGAAGGGGCCCGTCGGGGAGTCCGACACCGCCACGCCGATGTTCGCGTCGGCGCAGAAGTAGAAGTAGTACTTGCCGTTCTTCTCCTCCATGGCCGGCGCCCAGGCGCGGCTGTCGGCCCAGCTGATGTCGGGACCCAGGTCGAGGATGACGCCGTGGTCCTTCCAGTGGACCAGGTCCGTGGAGGAGTACGCCTTGAACTGCGTACCGCTCCAGCCCTCGAAGCCGTCGGTGGTCGGGTAGATGTAGAAGGTGTCGCCGAAGCGCACGATGTTCGGGTCGGCGTTCAGGCCCGGCAGCACCGGGCTCTTCATCTCCACGGCCGACACCGTCCAGGTGCGCTTCTTGCCGTCGGATCCGGTCACCTCGTACGTCACCGGCTTGGTGAAGTCGCGCAGGGTGCCGGAGGCGGGGCTGATGGTCGCGCCGTGGGCCAGGGTGAACTGCGGTGCCAGGGCCTTGACGTTGCTGCCCGGGTTCAGCGGCAGGACGATCTTGCTGTCCTTGTCGGTGATGATCGCGTCGACCTTGAGCGCCGGGTGGGTCGCCGCGGCGATCCCGGTGGTGTTGCCGCTGATCTCCAGGACCTCGGCGGGCGTCAGGGCCCGGTTGTAGATCCGGAAGTCGTCGACCTCGCCACCGAAGTACGGGTCCGGGGAGTACATGGACTTGCCGATGTATCCGGAGTAGTCCTTCGCCGGGTCGTACAGATCGGAGGGCTTGATGGTGACACCGTTCACGCGGGCGGTTTCGGCGCCGTCCACGTAGAGGATCGCCGTCTCGGTCGCGCCGTTCAACGTGACGGTGACGTGCTTCCACTCGCCGGCGGTGAGCTTGGAGCCGCCGATCATCTGCTTCTCACCGGACCAGGTGGCCTTGGTGATCGCGGAGAACAGCTTGCCGCCTCCGTTGGAGGGCGAGGCGAACAGGTACTTGTTGCTGTCGGGGCCGAGGCCGAACAGCCACTGGAAGTTGTCGCCGCCCTTCCACTTGACGTACGTGGAGACGGTGACGCTGGTGGTGTCCTTCAGGACCCCGTTGGGGATCTTCACGTAAGGCGAGCTGGAGCTGCTGTTGCCGCCGGACATCTTGAACGAGCCGCCCTCGACTCCCGTACCGAAGTCGGGAGTTCGGACGTAGGTGCCGTGGTAGCCGTGACCGCTGGAGTCGCGGGCGATGCTGCCGCCGGTCTCGTCGAAGTCGTAGTGCAGGAGCAGGTCGGCCGGGACGTCCGGGCCCTCGGCGGAGACCGTGACCTCGGCGCTGACCGCGATCGCGGAGTCGCCCGCCAGGTCGCCCTTCACCGTGAAGGTGCCGGCCTGCGCGTACTGCGACTCGGCCACGGCCTCCCAGGTGACGGCGACGGGCCGCTTCACACCGTCCGCCGACTCGGCGATGACGGTGGCGGGCAGGACCGGGGCGTCACCGATGCGCGTCTCGACCTTGACGTCCTCGGCGCTCGTGATGATCTGGTCCGGCTGGTAGGTCTTCAGGAGCCGGTCGTACTCGGTCTGGGTGACCGGGAGCACGGTGCCGTGCCGGGGCTTGGACGGCAGGTCGTAGGCGGTGGACGGGGTCCAGACGCCGGAGGCGAGGTCCGTCGTCTCGAAGGGGATGTAGCCGCGACCGCCGAACTCGTCGAGGAACGCGTACCACTTCTCCTCGGTGTTCGACTTGAACACCAGGGGACCCTCGGCCGCGCTCATCGCGCCCTTGCCGATGCCCTCGGCGACGGCGGTGTAGGACGGGTTGAGGATCGAGTCGCTCTTCTCCTCGAAGATGAACTTGCTGTTCGGCGTCGAGGAGCTGTTGTTCCGCTCGTCCTTGGACAGGCGGTAGTAGGTGTCCTTGTCCTTGATCATCGTGGAGTCGATGACCGAGTAGCCGCGGTCGATCCACACCTTGGGTGTGCTGAAGGTGCGGAAGTCACGGGTGGTCGCGTACATCATGCGGTTGTACGTGTCGCCGGAGTGGTCGGCGTTGTCGTACAGCTTCGAGGCCCAGAAGACGACGTACGAGCCGAGTTCGGCGTCGTAGAACGCCTCGGGCGCCCAGGTGTTGCCGGCGGAGTCGGGGGAGACCTTCACCAGGCGCTGGTCGGTCCAGTGGACCAGGTCGGTGGACTCCCACACCATGATCGACTTGCTGCCGGTGCGCTGGGAGGCGTCCCAGTCGCCGTTGCCGTAGATCCGCAGGTCGGTGGCGATCTGGTAGAACTTGTCGCCCTCGGGGGAGCGGATGATGAACGGGTCGCGCAGGCCCTTCTCGCCGAGCGTCGAGGTGAGGACGGGCTTGCCGTCGTTCAACTCCCGCCACTTCAGCGGGTCGTTGCCCTTGCTGAGGGCCGCGTAGAGCTGTTCGCCGTCCGAGGTGCCCTCGCCGGTGAAGTAGCTGAACATGTAGCCCTTGAGGGCTTCCTTCGCGGGGAGTTCGGGGACCTTGGCCGTCAGGGTGCGGGTCGTGGTGGCGGTGCCCTTGGTGATCGTCGCGGTCAGGTCGACCGTCGTACCGCCGGCGCCGTGCGCGGGGCGCTGGACCACACCGTCGGTCGCGATGACGTCCGTGTTCGCCGAGGACCAGGCAACCGCCGTGCCGTAGAGGCCCGTTGACGGCAGCGTGATGTTGCCGCGTACGTCGTCGATGTTCGGGACGGTCAGGGCCTCGGCGGCCTGCTGAGTGGCGGTGGCGTCGTCGAAGGTGGCCGGGACCGTGACGTCGAAGGTCTTGGTGTCGCTCGCCGGGCCCTTCTTGATGGTCGCCGTGAGCGTGGCGTGGCCGTCCGGCTGACCGGCGGCCGGGCGGGTGACCGCGCCGGAGGCCGAGACCACGGAGGCGTTGTCGCTCGCCCAGGTGATGGCGGAGCCGCCCGCCGGGCCCGCGCTCGGCAGGGTCAGGTCGGCGGTCACCGCGCTGGTGTCGCCCAGTGTCAGGGCCGACTTGTCGGCGGCGACGCCCTGCGCGGCGATGGGGAGGGAGAGTTGCTCGACCTCCGAGCCCGCCAGCGCCCGGTTGTACACCCGGAAGTCGCGGATGTTGCCCTTGAACAGGTTGTCGCCGGGGTACACCGACTTGCCTATGTAGTTGGCGGTGGTCGTGCCCGAGCCGATGGAGCCGGGGGTGAGGGTGACCGCCGTGTTGCGGCCGACCTCCACGCCGTCCTCGTAGAGGACGCCCGTGTTGCCGGTCTGGGTGTAGGTGATCTGCTTCCAGACCGCCCGCTGCAGGTTCGTGCCCGCGTTCCGCGTCGTCTGTTCCGTCGACCAGTTGCCGCTGGCGATGGAGGTCCGGTACGCGTTGCCCGTGGTGAACAGGTAGCCGTTGCCGGCCGAGCCGTTGGTGTTGCCGAAGCCGTAGATGAAGTACGGGTTGGACTGGGCGGAGTCGATCTTCACGTCCATCGAGACGGAGATCGAGCTCATGCCGCTCATGATGTTGTCCGGCACCTTGATGTAGGTGTCGGAGCCGTTGAAGGCAAGGCCATCACCGGAGTTGGACCAACCGGCGGTCCCGGTCACCGTGCCCGTACGGCCGTTGCCCGAGGAGTCGGCGACGGTGGTGCCGGAGGCCGCGTCGAGCTTGTACCAGAGGGCCAGTCCGTCGGTGATGTCGGCCGCGTCGGCGTGAGCGGGGGCAGACATGGCCAACGGGCCGGCGAGGCCGAGGAGAAGCGATGCGGCGGTCAGTCCGGCGAGCCGTGGTGACCATGGTCTGCTGCGGCCGCGTGATCTCGCGAGTTGCATCGTTTCGGCTTCCTCTGCTCGGACACGGTGGGAGGTAGGGGGTGTAACGGGAGACATCAGATTTCGTCTGTGTGTCCGCGCGTTGCGAGAGTGTCAATCGGTGCGACCTGAGGCGTCAAGGGTTTTCGAACAACGTTCGGCGGGTCGGACAACAAGTTTTTACGCGTGGGACGTAAAGCGGAATCGAACCTGTCACAAACGTTGACGCGTGTACGCCGCGTACCTATCTTCTGGTCGAAGTTACGTACACAGTCCGGGATTTCGAACAATATGCCCATGAGAAGGGACCTGTTGTGTTCCGTACCCGTCACTGGTTGACCCTCCTGGCAGCGCTGCTGGCGCTGCTCGTACCTGTCGTCGGCATCCAGCCCGCCGCCGCGGCCGAGGGGCGCCCGTACACGAACCCGGTCAAGTCCCAGAAGGGCGCCGACCCCTGGCTGGAGTACTACAACGGCAACTACTACCTGGTCACCACGTCCTTCACCGGCGTCCTGACCATGCGCAAGTCGCCGACCCTGGCCGGGCTGTCGACGGCTCCCAGCGTGCAGGTCTGGAGCGACACCACCTCGACCCGCAACAACAACTTCTGGGCGCCCGAGCTGCACTTCTTCGACGGCCACTGGTACCTGTACTACTCCGGCGCGCCGAGCGGGGCCGCCTGCTGCGATCAGCAGCGGACGTACGTCGTGGAGAGCGCCGGCACCGACCCGATGGGCCCGTACACCTTCAAGAACCAGCTCACCGGGTCCAACCTCGACCCGGGCGGCTGGCTCATCGACGCCACCGTGCTGACGTACAACAACAAGCTCTACCTGGTCGGCAGCGGCGCCATCGGCGGCAGCAGGCAGAGCCTGGTCATCGCGCCCATGACCAACCCGTACACGGTCAGCGGCTCAACCTTCAGCCTCATCTCGCAGCCGACACTGGCCTGGGAGACCTCAGGGGCGCCCGTCAACGAGGGCCCCGAGCCGCTCTACCACGACGGCCGGACCTTCCTCACCTTCTCCGCGAGCTACTGCCAGACCGCCGACTACAAGCTCGGCCAGCTCGAACTCACCGGCACGGACCCGCTGCTCGCGTCCTCCTGGACGAAGAAGCAGACGCCCGTCTTCCAGCGCAACGACGCCGCCGGGGTCTACGGCCCCGGCCACAACGGGTTCTTCACCTCACCGGACGGCACCGAGAACTGGATCGTCTACCACGCCAACGACTCGGCCTCCGGCGGCTGCGGCAACGGCCGGACGACCCGCGCCCAGAAGTTCACCTGGAACGCGGACGGCACACCGAACTTCGGCACTCCGGTCGCGCTCGGCACCACGCTGCCCGGCCCGTCCGGCGAGAGTGCCGCGACCCCGACCGCGTACACGCTGGTGAACCGCAACAGCGGCAAGTGCCTTGATGTGGAGGGCGGGAACACCGCCGACGGCACCAACATCCTCCAGTGGACCTGCAACGGCGGCACCAACCAGAAGTGGCGCATCGAGGACCAGGCCAACGACACCAGCCGACTGGTCAACGTCGCCACCGGCAAGGTGATGGACACCGCGGGCTGCGCCACGGCCGACGGCACCGATCTGCGCCAGTGGTCCTGGCTGAACAACAACTGCCAGAAGTTCAGGCTGGTCTACACCGCCACCGGCGACTACGTCCGGATCGTGAACGAGTCCACGGGCAAGGTCGCCGACGTCGCCGACTGTTCCACCGCGAACGGCGCCGACGTACGCCAGTGGACCTGGCTGAACAACAACTGCCAGCAGTGGCAGATCAGGCCCACCACGTGAGCCGGTAGCAGCGACGGCTGTGGCCCTACCGGAACTCCGGCCGGGCCACAGCCATATGACCGGCCGTCAGCCGGTCGGCTCGGTCACCTTCGTGGCCGTCTTGCCGTCGACCGCCGCCGACAGTTGCGGGACCAGCCGCTCCAGCATGTACGGAAGGCTCAGCACCGACACGAACGACACGGAGTTGCCGTAGTCGCTGGACTCCTTGACGAAGACCTCACGGTCCTCCTTGGCGACCTTCAGGTCCGCGTACAGGGGGTCCTTGCGCAGCGTCGCCTTGTCCTTGGTGGTGTCGGCGACGATCCACACGATCGCGTCCGTGTTCAGGAGATCGGTGCGCTCCTTGCTGATGTTGGCCCCGAACTCGTCACCGATGACCTTGTCCAGGTCGGTGGGCAGCTTGAAACCGAGGTCCGTGAGGACGCGCGAGCGCGAGTCCTGGCTGCCGTAGACGAAGGTGCCCTCGTACGGGGTCGCCATCAGGGCGGTGGCACCGGCGAACTCGGGGTGCTCGGTCGCCGCCTTCTTGAAGTCGGCCTCGACCCCGGTGACCAGCTCCTTCGCCTTGGCCTCCTGGCCGAGCGCCTTGCCGATGATCTCGGTCTGGTTCTGCCACGGCACGCCGTAGTCGTTGTACTCCTTCGGCTGTGCCACCACCGGGGCGAACTTCGACAGCGTGTCGTACTGCGCCTTCGTCAGACCGCCGTAGACCGCGAGGATCAGGTCCGGCCGGAGGGCGGCGATCTTCTCGGTCTGCGGGCCCGTGCCGGTGTCCTTCAGGACGGTCGGCGCCGCCGCGCTGCCCAGCTTGTCCGCCGCCCACGGGCCGATCGCGCCCTTGTAGCCGCCCAGCCACTCGGTCGTACCGACCGGCACCTTGCCCAGCGCGAGGACGGCGTCCTGGTCGGTCAGACCGACCGTGACGATCCGCTTGGGCTCGGACTTGATGCTGGTGCTGCCGTACTTGTGCGAAAGGGTCACCGGGAAGGCGGAGTTGGCGGACGCGTCGGCGGCGGAGCCCGCCGTGTCGGAGTCGTCGTCGGAGCCGCAGGCGGCGGCGGTGCCGAAGAGGAGCAGTACGGAGGTGAGCGCCGCGGCGAGCCGAGTGCCTCTGGGAGAGCCGAACATCAGTGGTCCTTCACGGTGGTGGTTGTGTCGGTGCTGGGACGCGTGGGGGGCTTCTCGGCCGGCGAACGGGTGCCGGACCAGGCCTGCCACAGGGAGGCGTAGGTGCCGGCCGCCGCGCACAGCTCGTCATGGGTGCCGCTCTCCACGATCCGGCCGCCGTCCATGACGACGATCCGGTCCGCGTCGGCGGCCTGAGTGAGACGGTGGGCGACCACGAGCGCGGTGCGGTTGTCGATCGCCCGGTCGGCGGCCTTCTCCAGCAGCCGCGCGCCGGTGCTGCCGGCCTCGGCAGTCGCCTCGTCCAGTACGGCGACCGGCGGATCCGCCAGCACCAGCCGGGCCAGGGCGAGTTGCTGCACCTGGGCGGCGGTGAGCCGGTGGCCGCCCTCGCCGACGACGGTGGCCAGGCCCTCGGGCAGGGCCAGCACCCAGTCCAGCGCGCCGACTTCGGCCAGGGCCGTACGCAGGGCCTCGTCCGTGGCGTCGGCGCGCGCGAGACGCAGGTCGTCGGCGAGCGGTCCCGCGAAGACGTGCGTCTCCTGGGTGACCAGGGCAACCTGCAGACTGTCGGCGGATGTCGAGACGCCGGTCAGTCGAATCGTGCCGGAGGTCGGCTCGTGGACACCCGCGATGAGCTTGGCGAGCGTGGTCTTGCCCGCGCCGCTCGGCCCGACCAGCGCGACCCGCTCCCCGGCGGCCAGCGTGAGATGGATGTCCCGAAGGGCGGGACGCCCGGGCAGGTACTCGTGGTGGACGCCGGTCACGGTGACCGTGCCGGGCTCGCGCCGCTGCGCCGTGGGTGCCGGGGGAGTGGCCTCGGGCTCCGGGACGTCGGCGACGCCGACCAGCCGGGCCAGGGCCGCCGTCGCCGACTGGGCGTCGTCGAGCAGCGCGAGGGCCTGGTTGACCGGGCCGAAGAGGCTGTGGAAGTAGAGCGCGGCGGCCGTGGCCGTACCGATGGACACGGAGTCGGCGCGCACCAGCAGGAACCCGGTGACCAGGACCGCGGCGAGGCCGGTGTACTCGGCGATGTGCAGCCGGTTGTAGAAGTCGAGCACCAGCCGCACGCCCCGCATCGTCAGCGTGACCGCGGCGGACGAGCGCCGGGTGACGGACTCGGTGTGCGGCTCCTCCAGCCGGAACGCCCGTACGGTCCCGGCGCCCGCGATGGTGTCCAGCAACTGCTGCTGCTGGGCCCCCATGGCGATGCGCTGCTCGGCGTACAGCGGCACGGCGTTGCGCACGTACCAACGGGCGGTTCCCGCCTGGATGGGCACCGCGAGCAGCGCGGCCAGCAGGAAACGCCAGTCCAGGACGGCCATCGCGGCGAAGGTCAGCACGATGGCGAGCAGGGAACGGGCCAGCTCGGGCAGCGCGTTGCGGACCGCCTCGCCGACCACCGAAACGTCCCTGGTGACACGGGCGTTGAGGTCGCCGGACCCGGCCTTCTCCACCTGCTCCAGGGGCAGCCGCAGCGCCCGCTCGACGAACCGCTCGCGCAACTGGGCCAGCACGGTCTCCCCGAGCCGGGAGACCAGGGACAGCCCGAGCGCGGTGGCGGCGCCCTGCGCGACGGCGACCAGGACCAGGAGGACGGCGGGGAGGGTGAGGTCGTCCGGCGGGCGGTGCTCGGCGACAAGGTCCACCATCCGGCCCAGCAGCGGCTGGACGAGCAGCCCGACAGCGGTCGCCGCGACCATCACGGCGAAGGCGCCGAGGGCCAGCCGACGGCGCGGGCGGACCAGTTCGCGGACCGCGGCCCGGGTGCGACGGGGTGTCGCGGTGGGCAGCAACTCCCTTGATTTGTCGGCGAATTCATGGCTGCTCATGCCAGTACCGCCGCTCGGTAGGTCTCGTGACGGTCGATCAGGTCCGCGTGCGGGGCGGTGTCGGTGACCCGCCCGTTCTCCAGCAGTACGACCCGGTCGGTGACCGACAGCAGCGCTGGACTGGTGGTCACCAGCACCGTCGTACGGCCCTTGCGGATCTCCCGGACTCCGTCTGCGATGCCCACCTCGGTCACCGTGTCGACGGCGGTGGTCGGATCGTGGACCACCAGGACCGGCCGCTCGGCCGCCAACGCCCTTGCCAGTGCGACGCGTTGACGCTGCCCGCCGGAGAGTGAGCGGCCCCGCTCACTGACCGCCGTATCCTCGCCGTCCGGAAGCGACTGCGCGACCTGGGCCACACCGGCCGCGGTCATTGCCCGGCCGGGGTCGGCGTGGTCGGGCGAGGCTGCCGTGACGTTGCCGCGGACGGTGCCCTCGAAGAGGTCGGCGTCGTGCTCGGCGACCAGCAGCGCGGTGCGCAGCTCGGCCGGGTCCAGGTCCCGCAGGGGGACACCGTCGAGCTCGACGGTGCCCGCATCGGGGTCGGCCTGCCGGGCCAGGCAGCGCATCAGGTCGATGGCGTGCGCGGGGTCGGTCGCGACCACGCCGAGCAGCTCGCCCGGCGCGATGTCGAGGTCGAGGTTCTTGAGCCCGCCGAGGCTGACGCCGGTGAGACGCACCGCGCCGCGCACCGGCTGGGCCAGGGTGGCCGTGCCCGGGGTGACGTTGTGCGGGGCGGCCAGCACCTCCGCGATCCGGGTGGCCGAGGCCCGGCCCTGGGCGAGCTCGGCGTTGACCCACGCGAGGGTCTCCAGCGGGCCGACGAGGAAGACGGCGAGCCCGACGGCCGACACCAACTGGCCCAGGCTGATGTCCCCCTGGGCGGCGAGCCGGCCGCCGACCAGGGCGACGGCGGCGATCAGGCAGCCGGTGAGGGCGAGCACCATGCCGCTCTGGAAGGCCTGCGCACGGGCGGCCTTCAGGGTGGCCTGGAGGGAGTCGCGGCTGGTGGTGCGGTAGCGGGCCAGTGCGGTGGACTCGCCGCCGATGCCCTTGAGGATGCGCAGGCCGGCCACCAGGTCGGCGGCGACGGCCGAGGCGTGCGCGGCCCGCTCCTGCTCGGCCTCGCTGCGCGACTCCAGCGGCTTGCTCAGCAGATGCCCCAGCCACAGCAGAACAGGAGTGCCGAGCAGCACGACGAGCCCCAGCGTGACGGACATGCGCAGCAGCACCACCGCGCCGACGAGGATGCCGACGAGGGACGAGATCCCGCCCATGGCCGCCATGCTGACCGCGCCGACGCGTTTGGCGTCCTCCGTGGCGATGTTGGCGAGGGCGCCCGGCAGGCGGCCCTCCTCGGTGCCGCCCCCGGGGGCCAGGACCCGGCGTACGAGGGTGATGCGGAGGGTGTGTTCGGCCTGGGCGGCGGCCCGGTCGGCGGACCAGGCGCCGAAGCGCCAGCTGAGCGCGAGACCGACGTAGACGACGGCGAGGGCGGCGAGCCAGCTCAGCAGGGCGCCGGTGTCGGAGCCCGCGACGGCGTGGTCGATGACCAGACCGATCACGACCGGCACCATCACCTCGCCGAGTTGGTGGCCGGAGCCGAGGAGCGCGCCGAGGGCGACGTCACGCCGCTGCCCTCTGACCGCCTGCCGCAGGACGTCCCGCCCCGACAGCTGTGAAGGACTACTCACCCTTACCCCTCCGGGATCGGACGACAGTTCGGGCCAGTAGGGCCTGCCCGAGGGCGTGTGCGTGCACCCGGACAGGCTAAAACTTAGGTGAGGCTACCTTAAGTTCCAGACGGTTGCCCAGCTCCGGTGACTGCCTCGCTCGTGCGACGCAGGAGCAGGGAGTCGAGGATCTCTCCCGAGCGCACGGCGGTCGTCGACAGGAGCGTCGAGGTGAGCCCGTGCGTGTGCTCGGTCGCGCCTTGCAGATAGATGCCGGCGGTGACCTCGGGCGTGACCTCGACCCGGTGGTCGCGGCCCACCCGTACGGCGTCGTTGTCGTCCCGGAGGCACAGCTTGGCGGCTCTGCCCAGCATGGTGTCGAGGTCGCGGGGGCGGTAGCCGGTGGCGTGCACGAGCACGTCGCAGGAGAGCACCTCCCGTTCTCCGGTGGGCAGATACTCGACGGTGACGTCCAGCCGGTCGTCCAGCTGCTCGACGTCACGGATGCGGGAGACGTTGCGCATCCGCAGCCGCTCGGTGCCCTGGACCTTCTCGCGGTACATGGTGGCGTACAGCGTCTCGATCAGGTCCATGTCGACCACCGAGTAGTTGGTGCTGCGGTGGTAGTCGTGCAGGGACTGCTTCACCTCCGGTCGGGACCGGAAGTAGACGTCCACCGCCTCCGGGTCGAAGATCCGGTTGGCGAACGGGCTGTCGTCGGCGGGCGTGTAGCCGTACTTGGCGAAGACCGCGCACACCTCGGTGCCGGGGAAGGAGCGGTGCAGGTAGTCGACCGCCTCGGCGCCGCTCTGACCCGCGCCGAGCACCAGAATGCGGCCCACCGAGGCGCCCGAGCCGGTCAACTCGCGGGTGCGGGGGACCAGTTCGCTGTTGTGCCAGATGCGGTCCGACAGGGCGGTGCCCGGCGGGACGTGCGGTTCGAGACCGACGGCGACCGAGATGTTGCGGGCCCGGCGGACCACCGTACGGTCCGGATCGCCCGGCACGCGGCTGACGACGTCGAACCAGCGGACCTCGCCGTCCTCGGTCAGCGCGGGCTCCACGGAGACGACCTCGGCGTCGTACGTCACCTGGTCGGCGATCCGGGCAGCCGCCCACTCGAAGTACTCGTGGAACTCGATCCGCAGCGGGAAGAGCGTCTTCGCGTTGAGGAAGTCCACCAGCCGGCCGCGGTCCCGCAGGAAGCACAGGAAGCTGAAATCGCTGGTCGGGTTGCGCATGGTGACCAGGTCCTTGAGAAAGGACACCTGCATGGTCGCGTCGTCGATGAGCATGCCGCGGTGCCAGCCGAACCGTGGCTGGCGCTCCAGAAACTCGGCGTGGATCCGCTCCTCGGGCGCGGCTTGTGCGTTGTGTTCCGCGATGGCTATCGCCAGCGCCAGATTTGACGGGCCGAATCCGATTCCGAGCACGTCATGGATGGCGTCCGGCTCGTCGTGCAGTGCGTTCACCGCAACTTCCCTTCCCCTAGGCGCCACTGATATTAAATAAGGTTAGCCTTACCTTGCAATGGTGTGTCCTACGGAAGGATCGAATATGCGGGTCGTCATGTTCGGCTATCAGACCTGGGGGCACCGCACGCTCCAGGCCCTGCTGGACTCCGAGCACGAGGTGGTCCTGGCGGTCACCCACCCCAAGAGCGACCACGTGTACGAGAAGATCTGGGACGACTCGGTGGCCGACCTCGCCGAGAAGCACGGCATCCCGGTGCTGCTGCGCAACCGCCCCGATGATCCCGAACTCCTCGCCAAACTAGGGGAGTTGGCGCCAGATCTGATCGTCGCCAACAACTGGCGGACAGTCCTGCCCCCCGAGATCTTCGACCTCCCGGCGCACGGCACGCTCAACATCCACGACTCGCTGCTCCCGGCGTACGCGGGCTTCTCCCCGCTGATCTGGGCGCTCATCAACGGCGAACGGGAGGTCGGTGTCACCGCCCACCGTATGAACGCAGAGCTCGACGCCGGTGACGTGCTGTTGCAACGGGCGGTCCCGGTGGGCGCGCGCGACACGGTGACAGACCTCTTCAATCGCACTGTGGACTTGATCACACCGGTCGTCCACGAGTCTCTCGGGCTCATCGCCTCAGGCCGTGCGGAGTGGATTCCCCAGGACCGCAGCCGGGCGAGCTTCTTCCACAAGCGTTCCCTGGAGGACAGCCGCATCGACTGGACCTGGCCCGCGGAGTCCCTGGAACGCCTGATCCGCGCTCAGTCGGACCCGTATCCCAACGCGTTCACCCATCACAAGGGGCAGCGGATACGCATCGTCGACGCCGAGGTGTCCGAGGGCTGCTACGGCGGCACCCCCGGCCGGATCTTCATCCGCGAGGGCGACGGAATCGTCGTGGTCGCGGGCACGGAGGCCCGGAACGGGCGCCTGCGAGGGCTGCTGGTGAAGCGGGTACGGACGGAGGACGGCTCGGAGCTCGCGGCGACGGACTACTTCCGCACGATGGGTGGGTATCTGACGGCGCGTCCCTGACCGAGGAGGCCGGGTTCGCGGGTGGGCCGATTTCCGGTCGACGCGGGTACGCGATCACGTCAGGATGGCGCCATGCCAGACCTGCGAACCGAACGCCTCGTCCTGCGCTCCTGGCGCCCGTCCGACCTTGTCCCCTGGGCGGCCATGAACGCGGACCCGGAGGTCCGCGAGCACCTCGGGGACATCCTCACCCGTGAACAGAGCGAAGCCTCCGCCGCCCACTTCCAGACCGGCCTCGACGAACGGGGCTGGGGATGGTGGGCGGTGGAGGTCACGGGCACCGGTGAGTTCATCGGGTTCGCCGGGTTGGACCCCGTCGAGGACGACATGGCGTTCGACGGGGTCGAGGCGGGGTGGCGGCTGGCCCGGTCCGCCTGGGGGCACGGATACGCGACCGAGGCTGCCCGGGCGGTGGTTGCCCACGCCTTCGACGAGAAGGGCCTCGGCCTCGAAGAGGTCCTGGCGATCACGACTGCCACCAACCTCCGTTCGCAGGCGGTGATGCGCCGCCTCGGTATGACCCACGACCCGGCCAAGGACTTCGACGACCTGACCGTGCCGGAAGGACCACTGCGCCGGCACGTGGTGTGGAGGCTTCGGGCCGGCGCCTGGGGGTGACCCGGACCCGCAGGGTTCTGTGCGGCGGCGTCCTGCGCTGTCGGCGCCGAAGTCGGTGAGTCGTCCGCGCGTCCGTCGTGGCTGGTCGCGCCCACGCGGCGGAGCCGCAGATCGATACAGCCCCGCGCCCCTTAGGGCCGCTGCCGCGCCCTCGCTCAGACGTGCCGCATCCAGACGTTGGGCTCCTGGTACACACCCTCGTCGGCGGCGAGGTCGACGCGGAGCAGGCCCAGGCCGTCCGGGACGACGTACTCGCCCGACGCGGGAAGGTCGAGGCCGGTCCACTTCTCCCATTGGGTGACCGTGCCGGTCATCGTCTGGGAGGCCGGGGCGGCAGCCAGGATCTCGGCGCCCAGACGCTCATGTGTGCGGATCCAGGGGTCGAGGGCAGTCCCGTCGGGGCGGCGCCAGCGCATGAAGGTCTCTATCGGTGTCAGGGGATAGCGCGCCTTGGTGGTCGGGCGGACCGGTGCGATGACTCTGGTCAGCCCGGCGTCCAGGGCGGTCCGGCGCAGTGCCGTCAGAGTCTCGCCAGCGAGTCCGCGCCCCTTGAGCGAGGGTGTGACCACCGCGCCGCAGATCACCAGTGTGTCCGGTGCCACGCCCTGTTCCCGCCCTTCCACCGCCCGTGCCAGGGAGTCCGTGTACCCGGTCGGGAGAGCCTCGACCGACCCGTCCCAGTGGACCGGCACACCCCAGCCCGCCGCCACCGGCACCTCACCCTCGTCCACCAGCGTGAGGTCCCAGGCGGGGAACCACTCCCGGACCCGGCCTATGTACTCCGACACCAGCCGGTCGGCCGTGATGAACTCCGGGAAACTCTCGCTGAAGAGCTCTTTCAGCTGCTCAACCGGCCACGTACGCGCGTCGGTTCGCTCGGTCCTCAAGGTCATCAGGACGTTCTAGCACGCAGATCCTGATGGTGGCGGCCCATCGGGATCACCATGGGGGTGTCGCTGACCGGGTCGAGGGTGATGCGGCACGTCAGGTCGAAGACGTCCTCCACCGTCTCCTCCGTGATGACCTTCGCCGGCGGCCCCTCCGCCACGATCCGGCCGGACTTCATGGCGACGACGTGATCGGCGTACCGGCAGGCCTGGTTGAGGTCGTGGAGGACCATCACGACGGTACGGTTCTCACGGCGGTTGAGGTCCGTGATCAGGTCCAGTACGTCGATCTGGTGGGCCAGGTCGAGATACGTCGTCGGCTCGTCCAGGAGGAGTACGGGGGTGCCCTGGGCGACCGCCATCGCGATCCACGCCCGCTGCCGCTGGCCGCCGGACAGCTCGTCCACCGGGCGGTCGGCCAGGTCGGTCATGTCGGTCGCGGCGAGCGCCTCGTGCACGGCCTGTTCGTCGGCCTTGGACCACTGTCGCCACCACGTCTGGTGCGGCGAGCGGCCCCGGTTCACGAGGTCGATCACCGTCAACCCCTCGGGCGCGACCGGGCTTTGGGGCAGGATGCCCAGACGCTGGGCCAACTCCCGGGTGGGGATGGACTGGAGGGCTCGGCCGTCCAGGTGGACGGCACCCTCGCGGGGCGCGAGCAGCCGGGCCAGCGCGCGCAACAGCGTCGACTTTCCACAGGCGTTGGCGCCGACGATGGCCGTGATCCGGCCGGGCGGTATCGCCAGGTCGAGGCCGTCCACGACCACCCGGTTGTCGTACGACAGCCGTAGCCCCGTCGCCCTCAGGTCCGGGTCGGCGGCCGGTTCCGTGGTGCTGGGCAGGGGATCGACCGGCATGGCGTCCTCGGTGGTCGTGGTCGTGGCGGTGACCGTAGTCGTGGCTTTGGCCGTCGACAGGGCGTCGGTCGGCATCGTGGGGTCCGTCGACATGCGATCAGCCTCCTGAACCCGCGCGGTTGGCGCGGACGAGCAGCCAGAGCAGGATCGGCGCGCCGAGCACGCCGGTGACGATTCCGACCGGCAGTTCCGTGCCGGAGATGAGCGTACGGGCGATCAGGTCGCTGCCCAGGACCATCAGCGCCCCGGTCAGTCCTGAGGCGAGCGTGGGCGGCCAGGCGGTGCGCGCGAGGCGCAGGGCGATCTGCGGGGCGGCCAGCGCCACGAAGGCGACGGGTCCGGCGGCTGCGGTCGCGAAGGCGATCAGCCCGACGCCGACGAGCAGGACGGCGAGGCGTACCGGCTGTACGCGGGTGCCGAGGCCGGTCGCCACATCGTCGCCCAACTGGAGCGTGCGCAGCAGCCGACCGAGCAGCAGTGCCGTCGGCAGCAGGACGGCCAGGGCGATCGCGAGCGGCCCGACATCCGACCACGTACGGCCGTTGAGGTTGCCGACCAGCCAGCCCAGCGCGGCCTGTGCCTGGAACCGACCGCCCCTCGCGACCAGGTAGTCGGTGGCGCTCGTACAGATCCAGGCGACGCCGATGCCGACCAGGATGATGCGGTAGCCGGTGGTGCCACGCCGCCAGGCCAGCGCGTACACGACGAGGGCCGTGGTCAGCGCGCCGAGCAGACCGAGTCCCTGGGTGCCGAGACCGCCGTCCCAGCCCAGGACGATGCCCGCGACGACGAACGTGCCCGCGCCCTGCGTGAGCCCGATCATGTCGGGGCTGGCCAGCGGATTGCGGGTCATGGTCTGGAACAGCCCGCCGGACATGCCGAACGCGATGCCGGCCAGCAGCCCCACCAGCGAGCGCGGCAGCCGCAGTTCCTGGACGACGAGCACGGTGCCGGGGTCGCCGGAGCCGGCCAGGGCGCGTACGACGTCGGTGAACGCGATCGGGTAGTCGCCGATCGTCAGGCTCCAGCAGACGAGGAGGAACGTGCCTACGGCGAGCAGCGCGGTCACCGTGACCAGGCGGGGGCGGAAGATCCCGGAGACCGGGGGGACGGCCAGCCGGTAGGTCCGCTGAACGCGGAGGGAAGGGGCAGCGGGTGCCGACGTGGCGGCGTCGACGGCGGACCTGGGGTTCGTCATCCTCACACCTCCGCCAGTTTCCGGCGCCGCACCAGGGCGATGAAGAACGGTCCGCCGATGAAGGCGACGATCACACCGGCCTGGACCTCGATGGGCCGGGCCACCATGCGCCCGATGATGTCCGCGGCGAGCAGCAGACTCGGCGCGAGTACGGCGGACAGCGGCAGCAGCCAGCGCTGGTCGGGGCCGATCCCCGCCATCTGGGCGAGCACGCGGGCGACATGGGGCACCACGAGCCCGATGAAGACCACCGGGCCGATGACCGCGACGGCGGCCCCGGTGAGAAGGGTGACCGCGGTGACGCCCTGGAGCCGTACCAGGCCCAGCCGCCGGCCGAGGGAGGCGGCCACGTCGTCGCCCAGGGCCATGCTGTTGAGGGCGGGAGCAGTGGCGAAGGCCAACAGCGCGCCCACCGCGAGGAAGGGCAGGATCCGCAGGACGGTCTCGCCGTCCTGGTCGGCCATCGAACCTGCCGACCAGAAGCGGTAGCGGTTGAGCGCGTCGGGGTCGGTGAGCACGATCGCGCTGGTGAAGGAGGAGAGTAGGGAGGTCACGGCGATGCCCGCGAGCGCCAGTTTGACCGGTGTGAGCCCGGAGCGCCCGAGGCCGCCCAGCAGGTACACGAGGACACTGGCCGCCATCGCACCCGCGAACGCGAACCACACGTATCCGTAGAACGTACCGATTCCGAACACTCCGACAGCCAGCACGATCGCGAACGAGGCACCGGCACTCACCCCGAGGATCCCGGGGTCCGCGAGCGGGTTGCGTGTCAGCGCCTGCATGAGCGCGCCCGACAGACCGAGCGCCGCCCCGGCGGTCAGACCGAGCGCCGTACGAGGTACCCGCGCCGTCCAGATGACGTTGTCCACGAACCGGCTGGGCGCGTCACCGAACAGTGCCCGCACCACCTGATCGGGCGGAATGCTGGCCGCGCCGAGGGCGAGTGACAGAAGACACAGTCCGAGCAGGACGGCGCCGAGAACTGCCACGAGAAGAACGGGGCGAACCCTTCTCCCCGGCGTCACCGTGCGGTCTCCACCGGATAACTCCCTTAGGTTAGGCAGGCCTTAATAGTAGTGGTGAGAGGCGGGTCCGCCGAGAGTGGGGTCTTTTGGTTAGGTAATGCTTACCTTAGTATGGCCTGCGGTCCTCCGGCTCAGCCGGTCCGTACACCCTGGAGGCACGGTCGCCTGTGTCCGGTTTCGAAGTACGTGTGCCCGGTGTCGACGACGACGCGGAAGGCGCGCCAGCGGCTTTCTGGCGGCGGCGCCTCGCACCGCTCCCGCAGGAGACCGCTGTCCCGGTCGACTTCCCGTACCCGCTGCGCCCCACCGGTGAACGGCACACCCTCCGCCGCCCGCTGGCGGTGGAGGCGGACGAATCGACCCTCCTGGCCGCGTACGCCGCACTCCTGCACCGCTACAGCGGCGGCCACGACATCACCTTCGGGTACGACGGTCTGCCGCTCCGGATCGCTGTCGACGGCGGCGCGTCCTTCACGGACCTCGTACGTCAGGTGGCCCGGGCGTGCGAGGACCTGCGGGCCCACCGGGTCGAACATGCCACACTGGTCGGCTGGTTGAGCCCGGAGCCCACCCGTGGTGGCGGCCTGCTGTTCAACACCGCGTTCGGTGACATGCGGGGTGACGACGACCTGCTGGACCTCGTGCTCGGAGTCCGCGCCGGCGACCTGTATGTGACCTGCCGCCAGGACCTCTTCGAGACCGCGACCGCCGAGCGCATCGCCGACCACTACTCGACCCTGCTCACCGCCGCCCTCGCCCACCCGCACACCCCCGTGGGTGAGTTGGAGCTGCTGGGCGCCGAGGAGCGCCACCGCGTCCTGCTCGAGTGGAACGACACCGGCCACGACATCCCGCTGCGCACCTGGCCGGAGATGTTCGCCGACCAGGTACAGCTGCGCCCGGACGACATCGCGCTGGTCTTCGAGGGCACCTCGCTCACCTACGCCGAACTCGACGACCGTGCGGGCCGGTTGGCGTCCGCACTGATCGCCCGGGGTGCCGGACCCGAGCGTGTGGTCGCCCTCGCGGTACCTCGCTCGGCGGAACTGATCGTCGCCGAGGTCGCGGTACTGAAGTCCGGCGCCGCCTACCTGCCGGTCGACACCGACTACCCGGCCGACCGCATCTCCTACATGCTGGCCGACGCCGACCCCGTCTGCCTGGTCACCACCGCCGAGGTCGCCGCGGACCTCCCGGCGAACGACGGCATGGCCGTCGTCGTCCTCGACTCGCCCGACGTCATAGGTGAACTGGCGGAGCGTCGGCCCACAGGCGCCGATCCGAGCGCGCTGACCATCGCCAACGCCGCCTACGTCATCTACACCTCCGGCTCCACCGGTCGCCCCAAGGGCGTCGTCCTCACCCACGCGGGCGTCGCCAAGCTGGTCGCCACGCAGACCGAGCGGTTCGGGATCGGCCCGCACAGCCGGGTGCTCCAGTTCGCCTCGCCCAGCTTCGACGTGGCGTTCTGGGACCTGTGCCTCGGCCTGCTGTCCGGCGGGCGGCTCGTCGTCGTACCGTCCGAACGCCGGGTACCCGGCCCGGCGCTGGCCGACTACGCCCACGCGCACGGCATCACGTTCATGATCCTGCCGCCCGCGCTGCTCGCCGCGATGCCCGAGGACGTCGAACTCCCGCCCGCCACCCTGCTCGCGGGTACCGAACGCGTCTCGCCCGAGCTGGTCGGACGGTACGCGCGCGACAGGATGATGTTCAACGCGTACGGCCCGACCGAGGCCACCACCAACTCCACCCTCGGCCTGTGCGACCCGGACATCCCGGCCGGCTCCATCGTCCCCATCGGCCTCCCGGACCCGGGCACGCGTGCGTACGTCCTGGACGCCCGCCTGGAGCCCGTCCCGGCCGGTGTTCCGGGCGAGTTGTACCTCGGCGGCGCCGGACTGGCCCGCGGTTACCTCGGGCGCCCCGACCTGACCGCCGAGCGGTTCGTCGCCGACCCGTTCGGCGCCCCCGGCGAACGCCTCTACCGCACCGGCGACCTGGTGCGTTGGCAGGCCGACGGCCGTCTGGTGTTCCTGGGCCGCGCCGACTCCCAGGTGAAGATCCGCGGCTTCCGTATCGAGCCGGGCGAGATCGAGTCCGTACTGCGCGGCCACCCGGCCGTCGACCAGGCGGCGGTCGTCGTACGCGAGGACCGGCCCGGGGACCGGCGGCTCGCCGCGTACATCGTCCCGGCCCTGGACGGCGAGACCGTCCCGGACGCCACCGAGCAGGTCCGGGAGTGGAAGGACCTCCACGAACTCCTTTACGCGGCAGCCGGATCAGAGGGCAGCCAGGAACAACTCGCCGGGTTCCGCGAGAACTTCGCGGGCTGGAACAGCATGTACGACGGGCTGCCCATCCCCGTCGCGGAGATGCGCGAGTGGCGCTCGGCGACCGTCGCCCGCATCGGGGAACTCGCGCCCGGCCGTGTCCTGGAGATCGGCGTCGGCAGCGGCCTGATCCTCTCCCGCATCGCACCCGACTGTGCGGAGTACTGGGGCACCGACCTCTCCGAGGAGGCGGTGCGCGCCCTGCGCACCCAGGTCGACGCGATACCCGAACTCGCCGACCGGGTCCGGCTGTCCGCCCAGCCCGCCCACGACACCACGGGGTTGCCGCAGGGCCACTTCGACACCGTCGTCATCAACTCCGTCGCCCAGTACTTCCCGAGCGCCGACTATCTGACCGACGTCGTCCGGGCGGTCGGTACCCTCCTCGCCCCCGGCGGCCGGCTGTTCATCGGTGATGTGCGCAACGCCCGGCTGCTGCGCTGCCTGCGCGCGGCCGTCGAGAGCCGCCGCACCGGCGACACGGAGGACAAGCAGGCCCTGCGGGCCGCCGTCGAGCGGTCGGTCGCCTGGGAGGGCGAACTCCTCCTGGACCCCGACTACTTCGCGGCCCTCGACGGCTTCGACGCCGAGATCCACGTCAAGCGCGGCGCCCACCACAACGAACTGACCCGGTACCGCTACGACGTGGTGCTCAGCAAGCGAACCGCTGCCCGGGAGCCTGCCGACGCCGAGGAGATCGTCTGGGGCGGGCCGGAGGCACTCGAAGCCCGCCTGGCCGAGGGGCCCTCGCTGCTCCGGGTCACCGGCGTTCCCAACGCCCGTCTCGCCGAGGACCTCGCCGCGCTGTCCGCCCTGGACGACAGCAGCCGCACGGCGGACGCCCCGGACCCGGAGGTCTTCCACGCGCTCGGCGCGCGGTACGGCCACCGGACCGCCGTCACCTGGAACGGCACCGCCGACGACGGCAGCCTCGACATTGTCTTCGCCCTCGGTGACACCCCCCTCACCGGCCTCTACCGCCCGTCCGGCAACGCCCCGCACGCCAACCGCCCGGCACCCTTCCGGGATGTCAACGCCCTGATGCGGGCGCTGCGTTCGTACGCGGTCGACCAGCTGCCGGAGTACATGGTCCCCGCGGCCGTCGTCCCCCTCGACCGCCTCCCGGTCACCCCCAGCGGCAAACTCGACGCCGCCGCGCTGCCGACCCCCGACTACGGCGCCCTCAGCACCGGCCGCCCGCCCCGCGACACCCGCGAGGAACTCCTGTGCGCGGCCTACGCCGATGTCCTCGGCCTGCGCTCCGCGACCATCGACGACGACTTCTTCGCCCTTGGCGGCGACAGCATCACCGCCATACAGCTCCTCGTCCACGCCCGCCGCGCCGGCCTGCGCCTCACCTCAAGGGACGTCTTCAAGCACCGCACGGTCGCGGCGCTCGCGGCGGCAGCCGGCGATCTCGTCCGCGAAGACCCTCAGGACGCGGCGCCGGGCGCCCCGCTCATCAGCCTCACCGATGCCGAACTCGCTGAGATCCAGGGCGCTTTCCCGGTCACCATCGAGGAGTCGCTGCCGCTGAGCCCGCTCCAGGAGGGGTTCTACTTCCACTCCCTCGTCGACGGCGCGGACCTCGACGCGTACGTCGTCCAGCAGGCCCTCGAACTGACCGGACCGGTCGACGGCACAGCCTTGCGCCGGGCCGCCCAGCGTGTCCTGGACCGGCACGCCCCGCTGCGCGCCTGCTTCCGCCGCCGCCCGGACGGGCAGCCCGTGCAGATCATCGCCGCGGACCTCGAACTGCCCTGGCGCGAAGTCGACCTGACCGTCCACGACGGGCCCGCCCGCACACCGCTCGCCGACGCGGCCGCCGCCGCCGAACGCGCCCGCCGCTTCGACCTCGCCAACCCGCCTCTCATGCGCTGCGCGCTGATCCGCCTCGACGGGCACCGCAGTCGACTTCTCCTGACGTTCCATCACATCGTCGCCGACGGCTGGTCGTTGCCCGTCCTGCACCGCGAGCTGATGGCCTCATATGGGGACACCCCGGCCGCGCTGCCGCAGCCCGCGCCGTACAGCGCCTACCTGCGCCGACTGGCCACCGCCGACCGCGAGGCCGCGCGCACGGCCTGGCGTACGGCCCTCGCCGGGGTCGAGGAGCCCACCCGGCTCGTCGAGGCCCCGGCCGACGGTACGCCCGTCGAGCCCGCGCAGATCCGTCTCGAACTGTCCGAGCAGGTGACCGCCCGTCTCGCGGCGCGGGCGCGGGAGCACGGAGTGACCCTGGGCGCGGTCGTCCAGGGCGCCTGGGGGCTGCTCATCGGGCGGCTCACCGCACGCCAGGACGTGGTGTTCGGTACGACGGTCTCGGGGCGTGACGCCGAGGTCGAGGGCATCGAGTCCATGATCGGCCTGTTCATCAACACCCTCCCGACGCGCTTCCGTTGGGAGCCCTCCGACACGCTCGCCGATCTCCTCGGCCGACTCCAGGACGAGCAGGCCCAGCTGCTGGACCACCAGCACCTCGGCCTCGCTGAACTCCAGCGCGTCGCGGGCCTCGCGGGCGCCGGTGAACTCTTCGACACCCTGGTCGTGTTCGAGAACTACCCGGCCGCGACCGGCCTCGCCGACCCGACCGGCACGCTCCGGCTCACGGGCCACGAGTTCCACGACGCCGTCCACTATCCGCTCGCCCTGATCGTCAAGCCGGGCCGACGTCTCGACCTGCGGCTCAAGCACCACGCCCAGCGGCTCGACGCCGAGGCCGTACGCCGGATCGCGGAGCGACTCTCCCGAATCCTGCACGCCCTTGCCGCTGACCCGGGGCAGTCCGTCGCCGACGTGGACCTGCTGTCGGCCGAGGAACTCCTCGAGGCCCACCCGACCGGCGAACACCGTGACATCCCCGGCACGACCCTCGCGGCGGCCTTCGAGGCACAGGTGGCCCGCAGCCCGCAGGCCACGGCGGTCGTGTACGAGGGTGAGACGCTCACCTATCGCGAACTCGATGCCAGAGCGGGCGAGTTGGCGGGTCGACTGACCGCCCGGGGTGCCGGGCCCGGCACTGTTGTCGCCGTCGCAGTGCCGCGCTCGGCCGAGCTGATGGTCGCGCTGCTCGGTGTACTGAAGTCGGGCGCCGCCTATCTCCCGGTCGACGTGGACTATCCCGCCGACCGGGTGACCCACATGCTCGCCGACTCCGGTGCCGAGACCGTGGTGACCACCTCGGCGACCGCCCCCCAACTCCCCACAGGGCACGCCCTTGTGCTGCTCGACGCCCCGTCGAAGGCGGGCCCCGAACCGCTCCCTCCCCTTCCCGCACACCCCGACGACCCGGCCTACCTGATCTACACCTCCGGGTCCACCGGCCGCCCCAAGGGCGTCGTCGTCACCCACCGGGCCATCCTCAACCGGCTTGCGTGGATGCAGGGTGAGTACGGAGTGACCGCCGGCGACCGGGTGCTGCAAAAGACCCCGGCCAGCTTCGACGTCAGCGTCTGGGAGTTCTTCTGGGCGCTGCGCGAGGGCGCCGCCGTGGTCCTCGCCCGCCCGGACGGACACCGTGACCCCGCCTACCTCGCGGGGCTGATCCGCGAACAGGGCGTCACCGCACTGCACTTCGTGCCGTCGATGCTGGAGGCCTTCCTCCAGTCCGACGAGATCACCGCCGACCCGGCCTGGGCCGCGTCCCTGCGCAACGTCTTCAGCAGCGGCGAGGCGCTGCCCGGCGCCGCCGCCGCCCGCTGGCGCGAGCTGACCGGCGTACCGCTGCACAACCTGTACGGCCCCACCGAGGCGGCCGTCGACGTGACGTACCACCCCTACGACGGCACGCCCGGCACCACCGTGCCCATCGGGCGCCCGGTCTGGAACACGGGCCTGCGGGTCCTGGACTCCTGCCTGCGCCCGGCGCCCGAGGGGACCCCCGGCGAGCTGTACCTGACGGGCGTCCAGCTGGCGCGCGGCTATCACGCCCGGCCGGAGCTGACCGCCGAGCGGTTCGTCGCCGACCCGTACGGGGAGCCCGGCGCACGCATGTACCGCACCGGTGACCTCGTGCGCCGACGTGCCGACGGTGTCATCGAGTACCTCGGCCGCACCGACCGTCAGGTGAAGATCCGGGGCAACCGCATCGAACTCGGCGAGATCGAGGCCGCGTTGAGCCGTCAGTCGACGGTCGCTCAGTCCGCCGTCACCGTGCACGGCGGCCAACTGGTCGCGTACGTCGTGCCGGCCCACGATGCCGATGTCGCGCCGCCCGCCGAACTCCAGGCCGCGCTCGCCCAGGAGCTGCCCGCCGCCGTCGTCCCGGCCGCCTACGTCGTCCTCGACGTCCTCCCGCTCACTCCGAGCGGCAAACTGGACCGGGCCGCGCTGCCCGCCCCGCACGCGGTACGAGCCGAGACGCGCGCCCCGCGCAACGAGCGGGAACTCGCCCTCACCGGGATCTTCGCCGCCGTACTGAAGCTCGAAGGCGTCGGTATCGACGACGACTTCTTCATGCTCGGCGGCGACAGCATCACCTCCATCGGAGTCTCCAGCCGTGCCCGCCGGGCGGGCCTCGACCTCAACCCGCGTGACGTCTTCGAGTACCGCACCCCGGCCGCCCTCGCGGCAGCGGCGGCGCCGGTGGCCGAAGTGTCCGCCCTGCGTTCCTCGTTCACCCTCACGGCCGAGGAGACCGAGCGCGTCCACCGGCTCAGCCCCGCCCCCGTCGAGGACATCTGGCCGCTGGCCCCGCTCCAGGAAGGCCTGTTCTTCCACTCGACGTACGACGACAGCGCCCTGGACGTCTACACCGTCCACGAGTCCTTCGACCTCGCCGAACCCCTCGACACCGACCGACTCCGCACCGCGGTACGGGTGTTGCTTGCCCGCAACCCCAGCCTGCGCGCCGGGTTCACCAGCGAGGGTCTGCGCCAGCCGGTGCAGTTCATCGTGCGCGACCCCGAGATCCCGCTCGAAGAGGTCGACCTGTCCGGGCTGCCGGAAGCCGAACAGGACGTACGGCTGCGGGAGTTGACCGACGCCGAACGCTCCCGTCGCTTCGACCTCACCCGGCCCCTGCTCTTCCGTATGCTCCTCGTCCGCCTCGGCGCGGACCGGGGCGACCGGCTCGTCGTCGGGCGCCATCTGCTCCTCTGGGACGGCTGGTCGGCCTGGATCTTCCTCGACCAGCTCTTCGCCCTGTACGAGAACGGCGGCGACGCGAGCACCCTGCCCGCCCCCGGCAACTACCGTGACTACCTGACCTGGCTGGAGGTCCAGGACACGGCCGTCGCCACCGGCGCCTGGCGCCGCGCCCTCGCCGGACTCGACGAACCCACCCTGCTCGCCGCCGCCGACCAGGGCCTGGAACCCGACATCCCGGAAAGCCTCGACGTCCTCGTCCCCGACGAGGTGGGCGAACGGCTGCGCGCCATCGGGCGGCTCCACGGGCTGACCCTGAACACCGTGCTCAACGCGGCCTGGGGGCTCACCCTGGCGAGCGCGACCGGCCGTACCGACGTCGTCTTCGGCACGACCGTCGCCGGCCGGCCGAGCGAGGTGCCGGACATCGAGAACGTCATCGGCATGTTCCTCAACACCGTCCCGGCCCGCATCGCCTATGACCCGGCCGAGCCGGTGCTCGGGCTGCTGCGCCGCGTCCAGGACGAGCGGCTCGCCGTGATGCCGTACGAGTATCTGGGTCTGGGTGTGCTCCAGGCCGAGACCGGGCACCGACGGCTGTTCGACACGCTGTTCGTGCTGCGCAACAACGACACCGAGGAGCGGCTCGCCGAGCTGAGCAGCCGGCACGGCGCCACGGCCGTCGCCAACGTCGACGCGACCCACTACCCGGTCAACCTCGTCGTCACCCCGGGCCGCTCCATCCGGGTCACCCTGACCCACCGCGCCGACGTCATCGCCCGCCCCCAGGCACAGGACCTGCTCGACCGCTTCACCCTCCTCCTGGACCGGCTCACCCACGACCTCGACGCCCCGGTGGGCGGCCTCGACCCACTGCTCCCGGCCGAGCAGGCCGAGTTGGGGCACGAGCGGGCCTCCGGACGGGTCCCCGACCCCACGGACACCATCGCCGACCTGCTGGCCGCCCAGGCCGCCGCCACCCCTGATGCCACGGCCGTCGTCTTCGGCGACCGCACCCTGACCTACGCCGAACTCGACAGCCGTATCAACCAGATGGCCCGGCTCCTGATCGCGTGGGGCGCCGCCCCCGAGCGGGTCGTCGCCCTCGGGCTGCCCCGCTCGCTCGACATGGTCGTCGCCCTGTTCGCCGTACTGCGCACGGGCGCCGCCTATCTGCCGCTGGAGCTGGACTACCCGGACGACCGGCTCGCCGCGATGCTCGACGACGCCCGGCCGACGATGCTGCTGTCCACGGCCGCCGTGTCCGCGCGACTGGTGGGCGACACACCTCGCGTGCTCCTCGACGACCCGGAGACCGCCGCCGAACTCGATGCGCTACCGGGCGACTTGGTCTCCCGCACCTTCAGCTTGGAACACCCGGCGTACGTCATCTACACCTCCGGTTCCACCGGCCGCCCCAAGGGCGTCGTCACGCCGTACCGGGGTCTGACCAACATGCAGCTCAACCACCAGAAGGAGATCTTCGAACCGGCGATCGCGTCGTCGGGCGGACGCAGGCTGCGCATCGCGCACACCGTCTCCTTCGCCTTCGACATGTCGTGGGAGGAACTGCTGTGGCTCGTCGAGGGGCATGAAGTCCACATCTGCGACGAGGAGTTGAGGCGCGACGCCGAGGCCCTGGTCGCCTACTGCGAGCGCCATCGCGTCGACGTCGTCAACGTGACCCCGACCTACGCCCATCTCCTCATCGAGGAAGGCCTGTTGGAGGGCCATCGCCCGCCGCTGGTGCTGCTCGGCGGCGAGGCCGTGTCGGAGACGGTGTGGAACCGGCTGCGCGACACCGAGGGCACATACGGCTACAACCTCTACGGGCCGACCGAGTACACCATCAACACGCTCGGCGGCGGCACGCTCGACAGCGCCACACCCACCGTCGGCCGTCCGATCCGTGGCACCCGCGCCCACATCCTGGACGCCTGGCTGCGCCCGGTCCCCGAGGGTGTCCCGGGTGAGCTGTACATCGCCGGAATCGGCCTGGCCCGCGGCTATCTGGACCGGCCCGCCCTCACGGCCGAGCGGTTCGTCGCCGACCCGTTCGGTGAACCGGGCGAGCGCATGTACCGCACCGGTGACCTGGTCCGCCGCAACCCCGACGGCAACCTCGACTTCCTCGGCCGCACCGACGACCAGGTCAAGATCCGCGGCTACCGCGTCGAGCTCGGCGAGATCGAGACCGCCCTCGCCCAGCACGACCGGGTCGCCCACGCCGCCGTGATCGTCCGCGACGAACGCCTCGTCGGATACGTCGTCCCCGCCCAGCTCACCGTCGACGACCGGGCCTTCGCCGAGCGCGACCAGGTCGGCGAGTGGCAGGAGATCTACTCCGACGAGTACGAGGAGATCAGCACCGCCGTCTTCACCGAGGAGTACGCCGGCTGGGACTCCTCCTACGACGGACAGCCCATCCCCTTCGACCACATGCGGGAGTGGCGCGAGGCCACGGTGGAGCGGATCCGCTCGCTGAAGCCCCGCAGGATTCTTGAGATCGGCGTCGGCTCGGGCCTTCTCCTGTCCAGGCTCGCCCCGGACGCGGAGGCCTACTGGGCCACCGACTTCGCCGCCCCCGTCATCCGCAAGATCGGCCAGGAGCTGCTCCAGGACCCGGAGTTGGCGTCCAGGGTCACACTCCGCGCCCAGCCTGCCGATGACCTCACGGGCCTGCCCGGCGACGGCTACTTCGACACGATCGTCATCAACTCCGTCATCCAGTACTTCCCCAGCATCGACTACCTGACCTCGGTGATCCGGGGCGCGATGGAGCTGCTGGCACCCGGCGGCGCGCTGTTCGTCGGCGACGTCCGCAACCTGCGACTCGCCCGCACCTTCCAGACCGAGATCCAGGAGACGAAGGGCGTCACCGGCGACGCGCTGGGCCGGGCCGTCGAACGCGGCCTGCGCCTGGAGAAGGAACTCCTGGTCGACCCCGACTACTTCACCACCCTCGGCTACGGCGTCGACCTGCGCACCAAGCAGGCCCGCCACCACAACGAACTCACCCGATACCGCTACGACGCCGTGCTGTACGCCGACGAGCCGGGCCTGCGGTTGACAGATGTACCGACCGTCCCCTTCAACGACCAGCAACTTGGCGCCAACAGCGATGACTTGGCGGAGCTGCTGACCGCGGTCCCGCTGCGCCTCACCGGCATCCCCGACGCCCGTATCGGCGCCGCCGGGGGAGTCGACCCGGAGACCCTGCGTGACCTTGTCGCCGGACTCGGACACCGCGTCCTGACCACCTGGTCCGGCCAACAGGGCACCTTCGACGCCGTGTTCGTCACCGGCGAGGTACCTCCGCTGACCGCCGGGCTCTATCTCCCCGGCGGCGGAGAGGCCCCGTACGCCAACTCCCCGACGGCCGCGCGCGATGCCAACAGCCTGATCCGGCGGCTCCGTGACGACCTCAAGCAGCGGCTGCCCGACTACATGGTCCCGGCCGCGTTCGTCACCCTCGACCGGCTGCCCATGAACGACAACGGCAAGCTGGATGTGCGCGCCCTGCCGGACGCCGAACCGGCCGTCGCCCTCGGCACCGGCCGGGGGCCGCGCACCCCGCAGGAAGAGGTGCTCTGCCGGCTCTTCGCCGAGGTGCTGGGTCTGCCCGAAGTCGGCGCCGAGGACGGTTTCTTCGACCTCGGTGGTCACTCCCTGCTCGCCACCCGTCTGATCAGCCGGGCCCGCACCGAACTGGGTGCCGAACTGGCCATCCGGGACCTGTTCGAGGCGCCCACGCCCGAGCAACTCGCGGCCCGCGCGGACACCTCACGCCCGGCCCGACCGGCCGTCACCCCCGCCGCCCGGCCCGAGCGTATCCCGCTCTCGGCCGCCCAGCGCCGGTTGTGGCTGGTCGAACGGATCACCGGCAGCGGCGTCGCCTACAACTTCCCGTTGGTCTTCCGCCTCCGCGGCGACCTGGACCTCGACGCGCTCCGGGCAGCCGTACGGGATGTGGCCGAACGCCATGAGGCGCTGAGGACCTTGTTCCCCGAGCAGGACGGTGAGCCGTACCAGCTGATCGTCCCGGCGGCCGAGGCCGACCCCGAGTTCACCGTGACGGACTGCGGGGAGGGGGAGCTGGCGGACCGGATCGAGGCGGCCCAGCGCCGTCCCTTCGATCTCACCGCCGAACTCCCGCTGCGCTGCGAGGTGCTGAGGGTCGGCCCGGCCGACCATGTCGTGGCCGTCGTCCTTCACCACATCACCACCGACGAGTGGTCCGACCGTCCGTTCCTGGCCGACCTCACCACCGCCTACCGGACCCGGCGCGCGGGCCGCGCCCCCGAGTGGGCACCGCTGCCGGTCCAGTACGCCGACTACACCCTCTGGCAGGACGAACTGCTCGCCCAGGTCGGCGCGGACCAACTCGCCCACTGGGCCGGGACTTTGCGCGACCTCCCGGAGGAACTGCGGCTGCCCCTGGACCGGCCGCGCCCGGCCGAGCCCACCGGACGTGGCGGCAAGGTCCGGCTGGAGTTGCCGACAGACACCGGTCTCGCTCTGCGTGACCTGTCCGGCACCACCGGCACCAGCATGTTCATGCTGTTCCAGGCCGCCACGGCCGCGCTGCTGCACCGCCTGGGCGCCGGGGACGACATCCCCCTGGGCGCCCCCATCGCGGGCCGCACGGACGACGCCCTCGACGACCTCGTCGGCTTCTTCGTCAACACGCTGGTGCTGCGGACGGACCTGTCGGGCGGAGACTTGACGTTCCGCCAACTCCTGGCCCGCGTACGGGAGTCGTCCCTGGCCGCGTTCGAGCACCAGGACCTCCCCTTCGACCAGGTCGTCGAGGCGCTCAACCCGGCCCGCGTGTCCGGCCGCAATCCGCTCTTCCAGGTCATGCTGGGCTACCACTACCGGCCCGACGGCGACCCCGACGTGCTCGGCATGCCGACCGAGTGGTTCGACATGGACACCGGCATGGCCAAGTTCGACCTCCACTTCACCTTCGTGGACGAGCCGGACCGCCTGACCCTTCTCCTGGAGTACGCGACCGACCTCTGCGACGAACCGACGGCCACCCGGACAGCGGGGCGCCTGGTGCGGCTGCTGGAGCAGGTGGCGGGCCAGCCCGACGTGCCGGTGCGGGACCTGGAGGTGCTGGCGGAGTCCGAGCGGGCCGTTCTGGGTGACTGGAACGACACCGCCCAAGAGGTGGCGTCCACCAGCCTGCCCGAGCTGTTCCGGGCCCAGGTGGCCCGTACGCCGGACGCGTTGGCGCTGGTGTTCGGCGAACAGCGGCTGACGTACGCGGAGTTGGACGGGCGCGTGGAGCGGACCGCCCGCGTGCTGGCCGGTATGGGCGTGGGCCCGGAGCGCACGGTCGCCGTCACGCTGCCCCGTTCCGTGGACCTGGTGGTCGCGCTGCTGGCGGTGCATCGTGCGGGCGGGGCGTATCTGCCGCTGGACGCCGACTATCCGGCGGAGCGGCTGGCCTTCATGCTGGCGGACGCCAAGCCGGTGGTCGTGATCCGGGACGCCCTCCCGGAGGCGGCCCTCCATGCGGCGGAGACGGAGGCCGAACTCCCCGAGTTCTACGACCCGTCGAGTCCCGCGTACGTCATCTACACCTCAGGTTCGACCGGCACGCCCAAGGGTGTTGTCGTGCCGCACGAGGGCATCGCGAACCGTCTGCAGTGGATGCAGGGTGAGTACGGGCTGGGCGCGGACGATCGCGTCCTGCAGAAGACGCCCACCAGTTTCGACGTGTCCGTCTGGGAGTTCTTCTGGCCGCTGATCACCGGAGCGGCCCTCGTTGTCGCCAAGCCGGAGGGGCACAAGGACCCCGTCTACCTGGCCGGGCTGATCCAGGACCAGGGCATCACGACCGCGCACTTCGTACCGTCGATGCTCCAGATGTTCCTGGAGGAACCCTCGGCGTCGGCCTGCCTCGGGCTGCGGCGGGTGATGTGCAGCGGAGAGGCGTTGCCCGACGAACTGGCCCAGCGGTTCCGGGCGGTACTGCCGGCCGAGTTGCACAACCTGTACGGGCCGACGGAGGCGTCGGTCGACGTCACCGCGGCTCAGGTGACGGAGGCGACCGACCGGGTGTCGATCGGCCGTCCGGTGTGGAACACGCGTGCGTACGTCCTTGATGCGGGCCTGCGCCAGGTGCCGCCGGGTGTGGTGGGGGAGCTGTATCTCTCGGGTGTGCAGCTGGCGCGTGGCTATCTCCGCCGCCCGGGGCTCACGGCGGAGCGGTTCACAGCAGATCCCTTTGGTGAACCCGGTTCACGCATGTACCGCACGGGTGACCTGGCACGCTGGACAACAGAGGGAACACTCGAATACCTGGGCCGGACCGACGACCAGGTCAAGATCCGAGGCTTCCGTGTCGAGCTGGGCGAGATCGAGTCCGTCCTCGCTCGCCACGACACCGTCGCCCAGGTGACTGTCGTCGCCCGCGACCAGCAGCTCGTCGCCTACGTGGTGCCGGCCGCCGCATCCGCTCCCGTCGACACCTCCGCACTCCGCCGGCACACGGCCGCCGCGCTCCCCGAGCACATGGTCCCCGCGGCCATCGTCGTCCTCGACGCGCTGCCCCTCACCCCCAGCGGCAAGCTCGACCGCAAGTCCCTCCCCGCCCCCGACTTCACAGCGGCGGCGACCGGGACGGGCGAGGGACTGCCGCGCACCCCGCGCGAGGAGATCCTCTGCGGCCTGTTCGCGGACGTCCTGGGCCTCGAACGCGTCGGCGTCCACGACGACTTCTTCACCCTCGGCGGGCACTCCCTCGTCGCGATGCGACTGGCCGCGCGGATCCGGGCCGCGCTCGCCGCCGAGGTCTCCCTGCGTACGGTGTTCGAGGCGCCCACGGTCGCCCGGCTCGCCGAGCGCCTCCGGGAAGGCGGCGAGGAGACAGGTGTCGGCCTGCCCGTTCTCGCTCCGGCCGAGCGGCCGGAGCGGCTGCCGCTCTCCTTCGCGCAGCAGCGCCTGTGGGTGCTGTACCGGGTGGAGGGCCCCAGCCCCACATACAACATCCCGCTCGCCTGGCGGCTCAACGGACAGCTCGACGCCGACGCGCTGCGACTGGCCGTCGACGATCTGGTCGCCCGGCACGAACCGCTGCGCACCGTCTTCCCGGAGGAGGACGGGCGGGCGTACCAGCTGATCCTGGAGCCGGGACAGACCGGGATCGAGTTGCGGACGGCAGCAGCCACGAACGAGGAGGATC
Organism: Streptomyces sp. SID12488; assembly: GCF_010548275.1. Classification (GTDB taxonomy): domain Bacteria; phylum Actinomycetota; class Actinomycetes; order Streptomycetales; family Streptomycetaceae; genus Streptomyces. The sequence continues at coordinate 13,628 of NZ_JAAGLT010000012.1, read as the reverse complement.
TTGCCGAACGCCTCGCCGAGGCCGCCTCGTACGGCTTCGAGCTGGACCGGGAAGCGCCGCTGCGCGCGCACCTCTTCCGCACCGCCGAGGACGAGCACGTACTGCTGCTCCTGCTCCATCACATCGCGGGCGACGAGTGGTCCGACGCGCCGCTCACCCGTGACCTGGCCGCCGCCTACGAGGCGCGCGCGGCGGGCCGGGCACCGGAGCGGGCACCACTGCCGGTGCAGTACGCCGACTTCAGCCTGTGGCAGCGGGCGATGCTCGGCGACGAGAAGGACCCGGAGAGCCTGGCCTTCCGTCAACTTGCCTTCTGGAAGCGGACCTTGGGCGGGGTCCCCGAGGAACTCGCGCTGCCCACCGACCGGCCGCGCCCGCTGGAGGCCACCTACCGCGGCGGCATGGCGGACATCGCGCTGGACGAGGAACTGACGGCCGGGCTGCGCGAGTTGGCCCGGGCGAACAACGTCAGTATGTTCATGATCGTCCAGGCGGCGGTGGCCGCACTGCTGACCCGACTGGGCGCCGGTACGGACATCCCGCTCGGCAGCCCGATCGCCGGACGCACCGAAGAGGTGCTGGAGGATCTGGTCGGGTTCTTCCTCAACACCCTGGTGCTGCGCACCGACACCTCCGGCGACCCCGCGTTCCGCGAACTGCTCGCCCGGGTGCGGGAGACCGACCTGGCCGCCTTCGACCACCAGGACGTGCCGTTCGAGCGGGTGGTGGACATCCTCAACCCCGCCCGTTCGCTCTCCCGGCATCCGCTCTTCCAGGTCATGGTGGTGTACCTGGCCGCAGGTGCGGACGAAGGAGGCTTCGCCGGGCTGGAGTCGAGGCGGGAGGAACTCGGCGCCACCGGCGCCAAGTTCGACCTGTCCTTCGACTTCGTGGAACGTGCCGGCGGACACGGCGTCGACGGTGTGCTGGAGTACAGCGCCGACCTCTTCGACGCCGCGACCGCCGAGGCGATCGGTGAGCGCCTGGTCCGTCTCCTGCGGGCGGTGGTCGCCGCCCCTGACACCCCGATCGGCCGCATCGACATCCTCGGCACCGCCGAACGCCACCGGATCCTCACCGAGTGGAACGCCCGGCCGTTGCTCGCCGAACCGACGACAGTGCCGGCTCTCTTCGAGCGGCAGACCGCACTGTCCCCGGACGCTCCCGCCGTCGCCTCCGACGGCATCGAGCTGACGTACGCGCAGCTCAACACCGAGGCCAACCGGCTCGCCCGGCTGCTCGTCGCGCGGGGCGCAGGCCCTGAGCGGCTCGTGGCGCTCGCCCTGCCCCGAACCGCCCGCACGCTGCTGGCCATCCTCGCCGTACAGAAGGCGGGCGCCGCCTATCTGCCGCTGGACCCGGACGCCCCGGCCGGTCACCTCCGCGACACGCTCGACGACGCCTGCCCGGTACTGACGCTCACCACGCGGAACATCGCGCGGCTGCTGCCCGCCGACGGCCCGCCGATGCTGGAGCTGGACGCCCCGGCGACCACCGAACTGCTCGCTGCCCAGGCCACGACCGACCTCCTGGACGGCGACCGCCTCGCACCCCTCACCCCGCGCCACCCGGCGTACGTCATCTACACCTCCGGCTCCACCGGCCGCCCCAAGGGCGTGGTCATCACCCACGAGACCGTCGGCAACCTCTTCCACAGCCACCGCGAGACGCTGTACGCACCGGCGAAGGCCGTCGCGGGCCGCCGTCATCTGCGGGCCGGACACGCCTGGGCGTTCTCCTTCGACGCCTCCTGGCAGCCGCAGCTGTGGCTGCTCGACGGGCACTGCGTGCACGTGGTGTCCGACGAGACCCGCCGTGACCCGGAGCTGCTCGCGGCAGCCGTCGTCGAGCACGGCTTCGACTTCCTCGAGGTCACGCCGTCGTTCTTCGCACAGATGGCCGAGACGGGCCTCGTCCGTGACGACGGAAGCTGCCCTCTCGGCGTCGTCGGCGTCGGCGGCGAGGCCGTACCGGTGGCGCTGTGGGAGCGGCTCGGGCGCCTGACCGGCACCGAGGCGTTCAACCTGTACGGACCCACCGAGTCCACCGTCGACGCCCTCGTGGCACGGGTGCGCGACAGCGACCGGCCGCTCGTCGGCCGTCCCGTGGCCGGCACCCGGGCGTACGTCCTCGACGACCGGCTGCAGCCCGTACCGCCCGGCGTGACGGGCGAGCTGTACCTGGCCGGCGGCGGCCTCGCCCGTGGCTATCTGGGCCGCCCCGCGCTGACCGCCGAGCGCTTCGTCGCCGACCCGTTCGGCGCGCCGGGCTCCCGGCTCTACCGGACCGGTGACCTGGCCCGGTGGACCGCCGACGGATACCTGGACTACCTCGGCCGGGCCGACGACCAGGTCAAGATCCGGGGGTTCCGTATCGAACCCGGCGAGATCGAGTCCGTACTCTCGGCCGAACCGGACGTGGCGCAGGTCGTGGTGACGGTTCGTCAGGACGGCGCGCGGAAGCTGCTGGTGGCCTACGTGGTCCCCGTCCCGGGGCAACTGCCCGATCCGGGGCGGCTGCGTGGTCAGGTCGGCCGGCAACTGCCCGACCACATGGTGCCGGCCGCCGTCGTCCTCCTGGACCGGCTGCCCGAACTCGCCAACGGCAAGCTGGACCGATCGGCCCTGCCCGCCCCGGACTTCGCCGCCCTCTCCACGGGCCGGGCTCCCGGCTCCGCCCTGGAGAAGGCTCTGTGCGGTGTCCTCGCAGACGTGCTCGGTCTGGAGGAGATCGGCGTCGACGACGACTTCTTCGCCCTCGGTGGCGACAGCATCATGGCGATGCAACTGGTCAGCAGGGCACGGGCGGTGGGCGTACGCATCACCCCGCGACTCGTGCTGCGTCACCGTACGGTGGCCGGTCTCGCCGAAGTGGCGACCACCACCGGCTCCGCCGCCGTCCGTCCCGTGGACGACGGAACCGGCACCGTGCCTCTCACGCCGGTCATGCACTGGCTGCGCGAACTGGGCGGCCCGTTCAAGGGCTACCACCAGTCGGCCCTCGTCCAGACGCCCGCCGCCCTGGACCGGCCGAAGCTCGCCGCGGTGCTCCTGGCGCTCGCCGACCGGCACGCCATGCTGCGCAGCACCCTCGTCCGCACGGAAGCCGGACACTGGACCCTGGAGGTGCCGGCGGCCGGATCGGTGGACACCGGGGCGTGGATCGAGCGGGTCGACGTCGCCGGACTGGACGCGGAGGAGCTGCGGGCGGTCGTCGGAGACAGTGCGCACGCCGCCCGCGCGGCACTGGACCCGGACACGGGCGCCATGGTGCGGGCCGTGTGGTTCGACGCCGGCACGGAACCCGGAAGGCTCCTGCTGATGGGCCACCACCTCGTCACCGACGGCGTGTCCTGGCGAGTCCTGCTGCCCGACCTGGCGGCTGCCTGGACCGACGTCGAGGCCGGGCGGCCGGCGGAACTCGCGCCCGTCGAGACCTCCTTCCGCACCTGGTCCCGCACGCTCGAAGAGCTGGCCCAGGATCCGGCCCGCGAGGCTGAACTGCCGTTCTGGACCGGCGTACTCGAAGGAGCCGTGCCCCTCCCGCTCGACAGGCCGCTCGACCCGGCCCGCGACACGACCGGCACGGTACGGAACCTGGAACTGCGGCTGCCCGCCGAGATCACCGGCCCGCTGTTGTCCGCCGTGCCGTCCGCCTTCACCGTGAACGTCAACGACGTGCTGCTCACCGGCCTCGGCCTTGCCATCGCCGACTGGCGGCGGCGGCACGGGGACGACAAGGGCGGTCCGGCCCTGGTCGACCTCGAAAGCCACGGCCGCGAAGAGGAGTTGGCGGGCGACGCCGATCTGTCCCGTACGGTCGGCTGGTTCACCAGCGTCTTCCCGGTCCTCCTCGATCCCGGTCCCGTCGACCTGGACGCGGCCCTGGCAGGCGGTCCGGAGATCGAGGAGGCGCTCGCCCGGGTGCGCGCCCACCTCGGCTCGCTGCCCGCGAACGGCGCCGGATACGGCATGCTCCGCCACCTCAACCCCCGTACGGCGCCCGTCCTGGCGGGCTTCGCGGCACCGGCGATCGAGTTCAACTACCTCGGCCGTTTCGGCATCCCCGAAGCGACGGACTGGTCGTACGCCCCGGAGGAGGACGTCTCGGACATCGGCGCCGAACCGGGGATGCGGGAGGGCCACGCCCTCGGCATCAACGTCGTCACCGAGGACCGCGCGGACGGCCCGGTCCTCGCCGCGCACTGGTCCTGGCCCGCCGCCGTCCTGTCCGAGGAGTCGGTCCGGGACCTGGCGGAGACCTGGTTCCGGGCACTCAGGGCCCTCGTCTCCCGCGCCGAATCCCCTGACCGGCCCTGATCCCTCTGACCGGCACCGACCCCACTCATCCACCCCAACCAAGGAGGACCCGCATGAGCGGCAGCAGCACCAACCCCTTCGAGAACCCCGACGGCGTCTACTCCGTGCTCGTCAACGACGAGGGCCAGCACAGCCTGTGGCCCGACTTCGTCGACGTACCGGCCGGCTGGACCGTCGTGCACGGCCCGGCGCCCCGCCAGGAGTGCCTGGACCACATCGAGGCCAACTGGACGGAAATGCGGCCCAAGAGCCTCGCGGAACGCATGGAGCGGACCGGCTGAGGCCGTGATCGGATCTGATCCGATGGACCGGATCGGCTTCGGAACCGGAACGAGGAACTGACTTCCCATGCTCACCACGCGACTGACCAACGCCCGCGTCCTCACCATGGACCCCGACCACCCCGTCGCCCACGACCTGGGCATCTGGCGGGGCCGGATCGTGGGCCTGGACGAGGCGGTGACCGGGCTGCCCGCGCAGCGGGTGATCGACCTCCAGGGCGCGACCGTGCTGCCCGGGTTCATCGACAGCCATGTGCACCTGGCCTGGACGGGGTTCAAGGCGGCCACGCCCACGGTGGCGCCCTGCGTCCGGGTCGAGGACGTGCTCGCGGTCGTCGCGCAGGCCGCGGCTCAGGTACCGCCCGGCGGCTGGGTGGACGTCGCGGGGTACGACCAGCGGGGACTCGGCCGGCATCTGACCCTCGCCGAGCTCGACAAGGCCGCCGGCGGGCGCAAGGTGCTGCTCATGCACGACTCCGGACACGGCTGCGCGGTCAGCAGTCCGGTGCTGGAACTGCTGCCCGGTGTGATCCCGCACGAGGGCGCCTTCCTCGCCGAGGGAGCCATGGGCGCGGCCCGAGCCCTTCGACTGCCGCACTCCCAGGAGGAGTTGGCGGAGGCGATCGGACGCGCCGCCCGCGCCTGCCTGGCCGAGGGCGTCACCGCGTGCGCCGAGGCGGGCATCAGCGGCGCCCTGCTCGGCAACAGCCCGGTCGAGCTGGGCGCCTACCAACTCGCCCGGGAACGCTGCCTGTTGCCGCTGCGGGTCCAGCTGATGGTGGCCGCCGACCGGCTGCACTCCGTCACCGCCCACGAGGCCGACGGCATCCCGCGCGCGCTCGACCTCGGGCTGCGTACCGGGTTCGGCGACGACTGGCTGTCCGTCGGCGCGCTGAAGGTGTACACCGACGGCGGCATGATGGCCCGTACCGCCGCCCTCACCAGTCCCTATCAAGGGCTCGACACCGCAGGGCAGTTGCAGGAGGACCCCGAACTCCTGAAGCGGACCATCGTGGACGGGCATCTCGCGGGCTGGCAGCTCGCCGTGCACGCCATCGGCGACCGCGCCGCCGATGTCGCCCTCGACGCGCTGGAGGAGGCGCAGCGGCTGCGGCCCCGGCCGGACGCCCGGCACCGGATCGAGCACGCCGGGCTGATCCGTCCCGACCAGTTGCCCCGGCTGGCACGGCTCGGTGCGACAGCCGTCGTACAGCCCAACTTCCTGCGGTACTTCGGCGACGACTACGCGTCGATCATGGGGGAGGAGCGGGCGCCCTGGCTGTACCGGGGGCGGGGGTTCCTGGAGCACGGCATCCGGCTGGTGGGGAGTTCCGACCGGCCGGTGGCGGACGGGTCGCCGCTGCGAGCCATCCAGTTCATGGTTGAACGGGCTTCGCTGTCCGGGCAGTTGATCGGGCCGGACGAGGGGATCACCGTCGACGAGGCGCTGCGCGCGTACACCGTCGACGGCGCACACGCCTGCCACTGGGAGGACAGCGCGGGCAGCGTCACGCCCGGCAAGCGGGCCGATCTGGTCGTGCTGGGAGACGACCCCCGAAGCGTCGACAGCTCACGTATCGGGGACATCGAGGTCGTGGCGACACTCGTCGACGGCCGGGAGAGCGAGGAGGGAACGCTGTGAGCGCTCCGACGACGGACGTCATCGGCGAGTACACCCAGCTGTGGCAGGACTCGCCCCACGCACCTCGGTGGGTGCTCTGGGACACAGCCGGGGACGTTCTGGTGTTCGACCGGGACGTCAACTGCCCCCTCTACATCGACGACCACGCGATCCGGGCCGAGGTGCTGCGCCGGATGCGCGCGGCGGGCGTACCGGAGAGCGCGGAGTACCCGGGCCGCCCCTGTTCCCGATGACCGTACGAACGACGGTGGAAGGAACAGGAACAGAAGCGGGAACAGGGACGGGAGCGGGAACAGGGTCGGGGACCGGGGACGCCTCAGGGGCGCATCAGTAGCTGGAAGTCGAAGGCGTATCGCGACGCCCGGTAGATGTGCGTGCCGAACTCCACGGCGCGTCCGGTGTCGTCGTACGCCGTGCGCTGCATGGTGAGCAGGGCGGCACCCTCCGCCTCCTCCAGGCGTTTGGCCTCCGCCGCCGTGGCCGAGCGGGCGCCGACGGTCTGGCGGGCGCTGTGCAGGGTGATGCCCGCGGTGCGCATCATCCGGTACAGGCCCGTCGACTCCAGCCGGGCGCCGTCGAGTTCGAGGAGCCCGGAGGGCAGATAGTTGCAGAGGAACGCCACCGGCTCGCCGTGCGTGCAGCGCAGCCGCTCCAGCACGACGACCTCGCTGCCCTCCTTCACCCCGAGGTTGGCGGCGACCTCGGCGGACGCCGGCTGCCGCTCGTTGCGCAGGACCTGGGTGGTGGGCCCCTGTCCGGCCGACTCCAGGTCGTCGTACAGACTGCTCAGTTCGAGCGGGCGCTTGACCTGGCTGTGCACCACTTGCGTACCCACGCCTCGCCGACGCACCAGCAGGCCCTTGTCCACCAGGGACTGGATCGCCTGGCGGACCGTGGGCCGGGACAGGCCCAGGCGGACCGACAGGTCGATCTCGTTGCCGAGGAGATTGCCCGGCGCCAGGACCCCGTGCTCGATCGCCGCCTCCAGCTGCTGAGCAAGCTGGTAGTAGAGCGGAACCGGGCTGGAGCGGTCCAGCGTGAAGTCCAGGGTGTCGAGCGGGGAGCCGGACACCGCACGGGAACGATCACCGGGTGTCGCCACCGGGCACCTCCCTTCATTTCCTTCATTCGATGACGATGTGTCAGGAGCAGCTGGGGGGAACGAGGTTGATACCGCCGTCCACCGGGGAGTCAGAGGTGCCGTCGACGATCGACGACCTGGCGGTCGTACTCCTCGCGGGCCCGTACGGCGGACTCGCGGGTGGCGGTCTCGGCGACCGGTACGTCCCACCAGGCCTCCGCCGGAGGAGCGGTCGGCGTCGGGTCCGTCTCGACGTACACGCAGGTCGGCCGGTCCGAGGCGCGGGCCGTCGCCAGGGCCGTGCGCAGCTCGCCCACGGTCTTGGCGCGCAGGACGTCCATGCCGAGGCTGGCCGCGTTGGCCGCGAGGTCGACCGGCAGCGGCTCCCCGGTGAAGGTGCCGTCGGCGGCCCGGTAGCGATAGGGGGTGCCGAAGCGCTCACCGCCGACAGACTCGGAGAGGCCGCCGATGGAGGCGTAGCCGTGGTTCTGGATGAGGACCAGGTTGACCGGCAGGCCCTCCTGGACGGCGGTGACGATCTCGGTCGGCATCATCAGATAGGTGCCGTCGCCGACCAGCGACCAGACGGGTGTGTCCGGGGCGGCCTGCTGGACGCCGATCCCCGCCGGGATCTCGTAGCCCATGCAGGAGTAGCCGTACTCCAGGTGGTACTGGCGGGGGCTGCGGGCCCGCCACAGCTTGTGCAGGTCGCCGGGGAGTGAACCGGCCGCGTTGATGATCACGTCGTCGTCACCGACGACCGAGTCCAGGGCGCCCAGCAGCTGTGTCTGGGTGGGCACAGCGGAGTCGTCGGCAGCTGTGAAAGCGGCGTCGACAACCTGCTCCCAGCGGTCCTTGCCTACGCGGTACTCGGTCTCGTAAGCCGAGTTCACACGGTGGCCGGACAGTGCCTCCGTCAACGCCCTGAGGCCCGCCCGCGCGTCACAGACCAGCGTCCGTGCCGCCAGTTTGTGGGCGTCGAAGGCGGTGATGTTGACGTTGAGGAACCGCACGGCGGGGTTCTGGAACAGGGTGTTCGAGGCGGTCGTGAAGTCCGTGTAGCGCGTGCCGACGCCGATGATCAGATCGGCGGAACGGGCCAGATCGTTGCTGACAGCCGTACCGGTGTGGCCGATGCCTCCCAGGTCGGCGGGGTGGTCGTAGCGCAGGGAACCCTTGCCTGCCTGGGTGGACGCCACGGGGATGCCGGTGGCGTCCGCCAAGGCCTTCAGCGCGTCCTCGGCCTGGCTGTGGTGGATCCCGCCGCCCGCGACGATCAGCGGGCGCTCGGCGGCCCGGATCGCCTTCACCGCCTCGGCCAGCTCGTACGGGTCGGGCGCGGGACGCCGGACGTGCCAGACGCGCTCGGCGAAGAACTCCTCCGGCCAGTCGTACGCCTCCGCCTGCACATCCTGAGGCAGGGCGAGCGTGACCGCACCGGTCTCCACCGGGTCCGTGAGGACGCGCACGGCGTTCAGCGCGGACGGGATCAGCGCCTCGGGGCGCGTCACCCGGTCGAAGTAGCGCGAGACCGGGCGCAGGGTGTCGTTGACGGACAGATCGGCCTCGACCGGGTGCTCCAGCTGCTGGAGCAACGGGTCCGCGGTGCGCGTCGCGAAGTAGTCGCCGGGGAGCAGGAGCACCGGAAGGCGGTTGATCGTCGCGAGGGCGGCGCCGGTGACGAGGTTGGTGGCGCCCGGGCCGATGGACGTGGTGACGGCCTGTGTCGAGAGCCGGTTGAGCTGACGGGCGTAACCGACGGCCGCGTGGACCATCGCCTGCTCGTTGCGGCCCTGGTGGAACGGCATCGCGTCCTCACCGGCCTCCAGAAGCGCCTGACCGAGGCCCGCCACGTTGCCGTGGCCGAAAATGCCCCACGTGCCGGCGATCAGCCGGTGGCGGACGCCGTCGCGCTCGGTGTACTGAACGGACAGGAACCGCACCAGCGCCTGGGCGACGGTCAGACGGCGGACAGGGGTGGTGCTCATCAGGACTTCTCCGGGGCCGTGTAGAGGGGCAGACGGGGGTCGACGGGCTGCTCGGGCCAGGTGCCGCGGACCCAGGCGTGATCGGGGTGGTCGCAGATCAGCCAGGCGCGGTCGGCCTCGGGGCCCGCCATGACGTTGAGGTAGTACATGTGGTGGCCCGGCACGGCCATGGAGGGCCCGTGCCAGCCGTCGGGGATGAGGACGACGTCCCCGCCGCGCACCTCGGCCAGCACATCCGTGTTCCGGCCCTGCCCGGACGGGGACACCCGCTGGTAGCCGAGGCCGGGCGTGCCCTCGTGGTCGGCGAACTCGAAGTAGTAGATCTCCTCGAGGACGGACTCCTCGCCGGGCCGGTGCTCGTCGTGCTTGTGCGGCGGGAAGGACGACCAGTTCCCGCCCGGTGTGATCACCTCGACGGCGATCAGCTTGTCGCACTCGAAGACGCCGGCCGCGCCGAAGTTGTTGACCTGCCGGGAGGAGTTCCCGGTGCCGCGCAGCTCCACCGGGACGGAGGAGGCGGGCCCGTAGCGGGCGGGCAGCCGCCGGGTGCAGCGCGCGCCGGTGAGCGCGAAGCGCCCGCCTGCGGCGGAGGTGATGGTCGTACGCGCGTCACGGGGCATGTACACGAAGTCGCTGACGCCGCTGAACACGCTGTCGCGGCCGTGCACCTCGAAGGTGGTGTGGCCGAAATCGTCGGTCGTCTCGACCGTGCAGGCGCCGTTCAGGGACAGCGTGATCCACTCGCTGTCGCCGGTGGAGAAGGTGTGCGAGCCGCCCGGGGGCAGTTCCAGCACCCGGAGGCTGGAGTAGCCCCAGCCGGCCTTCTCGGGGTTGACGTCGACGACGTACGGGCCGCCGAGAGCCTTGCCGGCCGGGAGGTGGTAGGCGGTGGTCATGATCTGTCACTCCTGTTCACAGCGGGTCCTGTGTTGACCCAGTTCACGGCCATACCTTTGTCATCTCGGTTCACAACAGCGTCGCTGTTGATGCGGTTCACAGCAGTCCCACCGCCGTGTCCACGGCTGACTCCACACTGCCCGAAGACGGGTAGAGCAGCGACCGGCCCACGACCAGCCCTTGCACGGTCGGCAGCCGCAGCACCTTGCGCCAGCGCTCGTACGCCCCCTCCTGGTCGTCGCCGACCTCACCGCCCAGCAACACCGTGGGCAGCGTCGACGTCTCCAGCACCTCGGCCATGTCGTCCGGGTCGTCGGTCACGGGGAGTTTCAGCCAGGTGTATGCGGAGGTGCCGCCGAGCCCCGACGCTATGGCGATCGAGCGGGTGACCGCCTCGGCTGACAGATCGCTGCGCACCCGGCCGTCGACCCGGCGCGAGATGAACGGCTCGACGAACAAAGGCAGTTGGCGCGCCGCCATCTCGTCCACGGCCCGGGCGGTGGACTCCAGGGTGGTGAGCGAACCCGGGTCGTCGTAGTCGACGCGCAGCAGCAGTTTGCCCGCGTCGAAGCGCAGCCGGGCGATGTCCTGGGCGCGGTGCCCGGTGAAGCGGTCGTCCATCTCGAAGACCGCGCCGGCCAGCCCGCCGCGGTTCATCGACCCCATGACGACCTTGCCGTCCAGGACCCCGAGCAGCAGCAGGTCGTCCAGGATGTCGGCGGTGGCCAGCACCCCGTCCACACCGGGCCGCGACAGAGCCGTACACAGGCGTTCCAGCAGGTCGGCGCGGTTGGCCATGGCGAGCCGACGGTCGCCTACGCCCAGGGCGCCGCGTGCCGGATGGTCTGCGGCCACGATCATGAGCCGTCCGCTGTCGCCGATCAGCGGTCGCCGGACCCGGCGGGCGGCGGCCTCCGCGACGGCCTCCGGGTGCCGGGCCCTGACCGTGGCGAGGTCGGCGATGCTGATGGTCAAAACTGGCTCCGTTCAGGGGTGCGGGGCGCCCGTTCGAGCGCCCTCGAAATCGTCGCGGTCCGGCGTTCACTCATCGGGGCGATCCGCTCGCGAGGAGGTCGTCGACCTCGGACCCGGTCGGCATCGCGGACGAGCAGGCGAGACGGGAGGCGACGAGGGCGCCGGCCGCGTTGGCGTACCGCATGGTCCGCTCGAGCTCCCAGCCGGACAGCAGTCCGTGGCACAGGGCGCCGCCGAACGCGTCACCCGCGCCCAGGCCGTTGACGACCTCGACGGGTACCGGCGGTACCTCGGCGCTGGTGCCGTCGCGGTGCACCGCCAGCGCACCCTTGGGGCCCTGCTTGACGACGGCCAGCTCGACCCCGGCCGCCAGCAGCGCCTCCGCGCAGGCGCGCGGTTCGCGTACACCGGTGGCGATCTCGCACTCGTCGAGGTTGCCCACCGCCACGGTCGCGTGGCGCAGTGCCTCGGCGTAGTACGGACGGGCTTCATCCGGGTCGCTCCAGGCCGCGTCGCTCCACAGCGCCGGTCGCCAGTCCAGGTCGAACACGGTGATGCCCGCCCGGTCGCGGGCCTTGAGGGCGGCGAGCGTGGCCGAGCGGCTAGGTTCCTCGCTCAGACCGGTGCCGGTGATCCAGAGGACGCGGGCGGCCCGGATGCCGAAGAAATCCAGCTCTTCGGTGCGTATCTGCAGGTCAGGCGCGGTGGGCTGGCGGTAGAAGTAGAGCGGGAAATGGTCCGGCGGGAAGAGTTCGCAGAACGTGACCGGGGTCGGCAGCCCTTCGACCGGAGTTACCCAGCGGTCGTCGACCCCGAACTCCTTCAGAGCCTGGTGCAGATAGTCGCCGAAGGCATCCGCGCCGGTCCGGGTGACGACGGCCGAGGAACGGCCCAGACGGGCCGCCGCGACCGCGACGTTGGCGGCCGACCCACCGAGAAATTTACCGAACGTCTGCACTAGGGTCAGCGGTGCGCCGGACTGCAGCGGATAAAGATCAACTCCGATGCGGCCCATGGTGACCAGGTCGAAGGGCGGGGCTGACTCGGTCATGCGATGCTCCTTCGAGCTGCGGAGGATGCGGGTCCCGAGGGGCCTGTCGTCCTCCCAGGTGTAGGACTCGAAGGGTGACGCTGTCAAGAGTTTGTTCTTACATTCTGACCTGCTCGTGAAATGATGTCTTAACAAAGTATTGACAGCGGACATGTCCAAGGATTTGGATTCGGTCCCAGCACGACCGCCGTGTTCGCGGCACACGGCCCGGACCTCCGGGACCCGGGCCAGGGATCGCTGAGATCCCTCCCTCTCCCCGGTCGCACAGTGAGGTGCAGGAAAGATGGACCGCTCTTCTCGCTCCCGCAGAATCGCCCCCGTCGTCGCCGCTGCCGCGGCAGCGGCCTTGGTCCTCGCGGGCTGCTCCAGCAGTTCCGGCGGCAAAAAGTCCGAGGACAGCAGCGCCGACGCTTCGGCGGGCAAGGCCACCACCCCTCGGATGACCGTCGCCCTGGTCACCCACCAGGCGCCCGGCGACACCTTCTGGGACATCGTCCGCAAGGGTGCCCAGGCCGCCGCGGACAAGGACAACATCAAGCTCGTCTACTCGGCCGACCCGAACGCGGGCAACCAGGCCAACCTCGTGCAGAACGCGATCGACCAGAAGGTCGACGGCATCGCCATCACGCTGGCCAAGCCGGACGCCATGAAGGACGTCGTGGCCAAGGCGACGGCGGCGGGCATCCCCGTGGTCGGCCTCAACTCGGGTCTGAGCGACTGGAAGAGGCTGGGCCTCCAGCAGTTCTTCGGCCAGGACGAGTCCGTCGCGGGCGAGGCGTTCGGCAAGAAGCTGAACGAGCTCGGTTCCAAGAAGGCCGTCTGTGTGATCCAGGAGCAGGGCAACGTCGGCCTCACCCAGCGCTGTGACGGTGTGAAGAAGACGTTCACCGGCACGCTGGAGGTCCTCAACGTCAACGGCACCGACATGCCGTCCGTGAAGTCGACGATCACCGCAAAGCTCAACCAGGACAAGGCCATTGACTACGTGGTCGCGCTCGGCGCCAGCTACGCGCTGACCGCCGTGCAGTCGGTGGGTGACGCCAACAGCAAGGCCAAGGTCGCGACCTTCGACCTCAACAAGGAGATGACCGACGCCATCACGAAGGGCGACATCCAGTTCGCGGTCGACCAGCAGCCCTACCTCCAGGGCTACTTGGCCGTCGACTCGATGTGGCTGTTCAAGAACAACGGCAACTACAGCGGTGGCGGTGAGCAGCCCGTGCTGACCGGCCCGGCGTTCGTCGACAAGTCCAACGTCGAGAAGATCGCCGCGTTCGCCGCGAAGGGCACTCGGTGATGTCGAGTCAGGCAACGGCTCCGGCGGCGAGTTCCTCGCCGCCGGCTCCGCCGGCCGCTCAGAAGGACGGGCGCACCAACCAGCGGTCCCTGGGGCG
>NZ_JAAGLT010000129.1 GCF_010548275.1 Streptomyces sp. SID12488 | reverse complement strand
CGTGCTCTACGGCAGGCGCGCCGGCTATCACCTGTCCGAGCTGGGCCGGCAGATGGCCGACCGGGTCGCCGAGCATCTCGCGGGCCGGGACATCACCCATGTCGTCGCCTCTCCGCTGGAGCGCGCCCAGGAGACCGCCTCTCCGCTGGCCAAGAGCCACGGTCTGACGATCGAGACCGACGACCGGCTGATCGAGGCCGGCAATGTCTTCGAGGGCAAGACCTTCGGTGTCGGCGACGGCGCGCTGCGCAAGCCGGCCAACTGGCGCCATCTCACCAATCCCTTCCGTCCCTCCTGGGGCGAGCCGTACGTCGACCAGGTCGTCCGGATGATGAGTGCGCTGAGCGCCGCACGGGACGCCGCCCGTGGGCACGAGGCCGTGTGCGTCAGTCACCAGCTGCCGATCTGGACGGTGCGCAGCTTCGTCGAGCGGCGCCGGCT
>NZ_JAAGLT010000128.1 GCF_010548275.1 Streptomyces sp. SID12488 | reverse complement strand
CGGCGTCCCCGGAGCGCACCAGTTGACGTGCACGGTGCCGTCGTCGCGGCGATAAGGGCGCGCCCCGCGAAGTCCCCCATTCCTGCTCCTGGGAAGTACCGATGTTCCGCCGGCCGCAAAAGCCGGGCTGATTGGCCGATAGTCCCGGGTCGATGTCGAGCCGAAACGGGCCGGCCGGGGCGCTGGTCTCGCCGGATGGCAAGCGTCCTGCCGTTCAGCGTGCGCAGACGCAGCCGGCCTTGGCGGCTGTACATGCCGCCGCCCGGATGAACCAGACACTCCTTATGAGTTTGAGAATTGACACTCCATCACACCATGAGAATTCTTGACCAGGCCAATAATCCCCGTTCATCAGGCGAGGAAAAATGCTTTCCATTTCGAAGTGGGGCGTGGCGGCAGCAACGGCCCTTTCGCTCGCAGCTCTCGCGGGTTCCGCCTCCGC
>NZ_JAAGLT010000127.1 GCF_010548275.1 Streptomyces sp. SID12488 | reverse complement strand
GTCACAGCGGGCGACGCACCGGCGTCACGGCCGTCCTGAACGCCCGACCAGCACGAGGTGCGATCGTGGCCGACCCCACCCGCGCGCAGGTGGTCGGAATGGATCACGACCATGTACCGTTGCCACACGAAGAGACTGATACAGCACCCCGGGGCCGCACGTGTGAGCACGGAGCCGCCCCGCTTCCACGTTAGAGGGGGTCGATGCCATTGGGCGCGGCCGTCAGAAGGCAAAGCAGACGAAGGTCGCTCGGGAGCTGAAGTACTTCAGCCCCGACACGAACTACCGGGCTCTCGAGCAGGAGCTCTCGTCTCGCCGCCACAACGACGTCGTCACGGACAGCCGCCGCAGCGCGGTGGACACGGACGACAGCGAGCCCGCCGGCTGGGACCGCTGGCCCTCGGAGGACGACGAGCGCTGACCGCGCTCGGGTCGTACGGGTGCGG
>NZ_JAAGLT010000126.1 GCF_010548275.1 Streptomyces sp. SID12488 | reverse complement strand
GACGCATTGACGGGACCGCTGGAAACCCCGACGGTTCTGATCCAGCAGGACGAACTCCTCTCGACGCCCATGGCGCTGGACGTGGACACCGGTCTGCTGGACATCGCCGGGCGCCGGGTCAGACCGGCCGTGGTCTGGGTGCGCCACGCCTCGGCCTGTGCGCTGGTGGCGCAGACGCGCCCGCCGGGCTCGATGACACCGCTGCGGGCCGAGTCCTGGTCCGGATTCCTCCGGCAGGTGGCGTCGGCGGCCGACGTGGCCCTGCCCGGCGGCACGGTCGCCGGCCCGGACCAGCTGGCCCTGGCCCGCGGGCTGGGCGTACGGACGCCCCGCACGGTCGTCACCAACGACGTCCCGGCGGGCGCACGCGGGGTGGGGGCCCCGACCCTCGTGGTCAAGACGCCGGACTTCCGGCTGTTCGAGACCGACCGGCGCAACTGGAAGGCGTA
>NZ_JAAGLT010000125.1 GCF_010548275.1 Streptomyces sp. SID12488 | reverse complement strand
AGGAGCCGATGGGCCAGTTCGCCCGTTGGTTCGAGGATGCGGCCGGGGAGAACGTCTTCGAGCCCAACGCGATGATCGTCTCGACCGCGACTCCGGACGGCCGCCCCAGCTCGCGCACGGTGCTCCTGAAGCAGTTCGACGAGCGCGGATTCGTCTTCTTCACGAACTACGAGTCCCGCAAGGGCCGCGAACTCGCCGCCAACCCCTACGTCTCCCTGCTCTTCCCCTGCCCCCCCATCGCCCGCCAGGTCATCGTGACGGGCACGGCCTCCCGCATCGGCCGCGACGAGACGGCGGCGTACTTCCGCTCCCGCCCCCACGGCTCCAAGCTGGGCGCCTGGGCCAGCGAACAGTCGACGGTCATCGCCTCGCGCGAGGAACTGGACCGCCGCTACGCGGAGCTGGAAGCCCGCTACCCGGAAGGCGAACAGGTCCCGGTCCCGCCGCAGT
>NZ_JAAGLT010000124.1 GCF_010548275.1 Streptomyces sp. SID12488 | reverse complement strand
CACGTCATCCGTACCGGCGTGCACGCTACCCAGGGCTGCCCTAACTGCCGCTGATTGGTCCTTGCAATCCGGAGTGGATAGAACTTCCATGTGCGCCTCCTCTCCCGGCAAGGCGCCACGAAATCCCAGTTGGGCTTCGTTGAGTCGATACAGTCGAGAGTACGCCCGGCGGTAATGCGGCCCGGGGTACACCTTTCCGTTCTCGTGACCCCAGATCGTTTGGAAATTTGCTGCGATGTTGAGGTTGTGGCGCTCTGCGATTTCCCGCAGCTTCTCCCCTGTGTCTTCGAGGGTTAGTCCCACCGCCTCTCGGTGTGTACGTAGCAGTTCAGGCTTCCAATCCGGGTGCTTACGAGCCATCTTCCCCTCCTAGATAGCTACTCCGGATCGCGACTGTAGCGGCCCGTGTAGTCGTATGGAAACTCGTGATAGTGCGTGTGTAAGCGGATGTGTAAAACG
>NZ_JAAGLT010000123.1 GCF_010548275.1 Streptomyces sp. SID12488 | reverse complement strand
GACCTGCGCCGGGAAACACCCCAGACCCTGCGTCTGCTACGTGCCCGCGGCATTGACAAGATTGTCATGCTGACCGGAGATCGCCCGGAAACGGCCGAGATGATTGCTCTGACAGCGGGCATCGACGAACTTCGTTCAGGGCTTTCTGCGCAGGACAAAGTTCGCCTGGTCCAGCAAGGCTGCCGCAGTGGACCGACGCTGATGGTCGGTGATGGCATCAACGATGCCCCGGCGTTGGCTGCAGCCGATGTCGGAGTTGCCATGGGTGCCACTGGGGTTACTGCCTCGGCGCAGGCGGCCGGTGTGGTCCTGCTGGTCGACAGGCTCGATCGTTTGGTCGAGGTACTGGATATCGCCCGGCATGCCGTGCATATCGCCCGGCAGGGGGTATGGGTGGGCATGAGCCTGTCATTGCTGGCTATGCTGGTCGCCGCAGCCGGTTACCTGCCAGCGCTGATGG
>NZ_JAAGLT010000122.1 GCF_010548275.1 Streptomyces sp. SID12488 | reverse complement strand
CCGGGAGGTGCTCTCCTGCGGTTGCAGGGCCAGGGGTAGGTCCGGCGCCCCCGGCAGCGGCATGCGGGCATGCCAGTAGTCGGCGGCGCGCTGGTACAACGCCGAGCCTTCGCTCTCGGTCAAGGCGAGAACATGGTCGCGGTAGCGCGGTGCCGGCTTCGCGGCAGAGCTGGTCGGGTTCCGATAGAGCTCGATGAATTCTCGGGCGAGAAGAGCCTCGGTGTGGGCGTCCAGAAGGAGCAGGCTGATCCTCAGCGAGACCCTGAAGCGGTGCTCGCCCAGTCGGTGGGCTCGTACCTCGAACAGCGGCCACTGGTCCGTGGACGGGCCGTGCGTAGCGAACTCATGGCGCATCAAGCTGAGTTCGCGGTCCACCCGAGCCTGTTTCCAGTCCCTGGCTTCTATCTGGGAGATCTGATAGGCGGGCACGGTCCTCAGGACCTGCTGGCGGCCGTCAGGA
>NZ_JAAGLT010000121.1 GCF_010548275.1 Streptomyces sp. SID12488 | reverse complement strand
GTCGTGCACCGCGACGTGAAGCCCGGCAACATCCTGCTGGCCCGATCGGGCAAGGTGAAGATCACCGACTTCGGCGTCTCGCTGGCCTCCAACCAGAAGACGATGACCGCGACCGGCATGGTCATGGGCACGGCGCAGTACCTGTCCCCCGAGCAGGCCGTCGGACGCCCCGCCACGCCCCTGTCCGACCTGTACTCGCTCGGCGTCGTCGCCTACGAGGCGCTGGCGGGCAAGCGTCCCTTCACTGGCCCGCCCGCGGTCGCCATCGCGGTCGCGCACGTCAACGACCCGGTGCCGCCGCTGCCCGCGGCCGTCGACCGCAAGCTCGCGGCGCTCGTGCTGCGGCTGCTGTCGAAGGAGCCGTCCGAGCGACCCGCGTCGGGCGAGGAGCTCGCGGCGCTGCTCGACCAGCTCGTGCCCCGCACGCCGCCCTCGGGCGTCGCCGTGCTGGTCAGCAAGCC
>NZ_JAAGLT010000120.1 GCF_010548275.1 Streptomyces sp. SID12488 | reverse complement strand
AGCGGATGCCCCCCATGTCCGCGGTGCCGGCGCTGCGGGCGGCGGGCAGTGTGCACGACGGGGAGAGCGCGCTCACCGGGCGGTGGGGCACGGCGCGTATGCCGGGGGCCAGCCTGGATACGGCTGCTGGGCCCGGGGCGATCAGAAGGGTGCGGCCTGCGGAGGCGACGGTCGCCGCGTGGAGCCGGCGCTGTTGCGACGGGGTGAGGATGTTGGGGCCGACGACCAGGAGCGTGGTGTCGGGTCCCGCCGCGGTGGTGGCTTCGTCGAGGGTCGTCGCGACGGTGACGGATATCCCGCGCGCCTGGAGGAGCTCCGCTGCGGCGCGGCTGCCCTTCGGGTCGGCGGAGCGGGGGTCGAGCTGCCCGTGGCCCTCGCCGGAGCGGACGGCGGCGAACGTGATGCCTGCGATCACGAGGATGAGCAGGGCGATCAGCAGCCCTCGCGCACGCGTCCAGAGCTGGTGCG
>NZ_JAAGLT010000011.1 GCF_010548275.1 Streptomyces sp. SID12488 | reverse complement strand
GCTACGAGATGGTCCGCCGCGACACCACCCGCCGCGAACACCACGTGACCACTGAGCACGGCATCGGCCGAATCGCGAGCGGCCTCATCATCTGGCTAGCCGCCCGCGACTTCCAAAACACGGCCTAGACGCGGGCGCGAGGAAGGTACTCGTCAGCGCGCCGTCGGACGGCGCCGACGTCACGATCGCGTTCGGGGTCAACACCGACGCGTACGACCCGGTCGTGCACACGATCGTCTCGAACGCCTCCTGCACCACCAACGCGCTCGCGCCGCTGGCCGTGGTCCTCGACCAACTCGCTGGTATCGAACACGGGTTCATGACGACGGTGCACGCCTACACGCAGGAGCAGAACCTGCAGGACGGTCCGCACCGCGACGCCCGTCGAGCCCGGGCCGCGGGTGTCAACATCGTGCCGACCACGACCGGCGCCGCCAAGGCGATCGGCCTGGTGCTGCCGAACCTCGCCGGCAAGCTGTCGGGCGACTCGATCCGGGTACCCGTGCCGGTGGGCTCGATCGTCGAACTCAACACGACCGTCGCCCGCGACGTGACGCGCGACGACGTCCTGGCGGCGTACCGCACCGCGGCGGAGGGGCCGCTCGCCGGCATCCTCGAATACTCGGACGACCCGCTCGTGTCGTCCGACATCACGGGCAACCCCGCCTCGGCGATCTTCGACTCGGCCCTCACCCGCGTCGACGGCCGCCACATCAAGGTGGTCGCCTGGTACGACAACGAGTGGGGCTTCTCGAACCGAGTGATCGACACCCTCGAGTTCCTGGCCACCACCCGCTGACCGGACGCCGGGGCGATACGGGATACGCGATACCTCGCTCCGGCGACCGCGCCGGTGCTCCCGCCGATCCGGGGACGGCGGGAGCCCTGGGGCGGGGCGCCAAGGAGCAGTTCTCAGGCGTCGATGTCCAGTGCTGTTCCGTACAGCCGGTCTGCCTTCAGACGGATCACCAGTCGGCGCTCGGCCACCAACTCCTCCAGAAACGCCTGTTCGTCCTGCGGCCGGGCCTCCGCCGGGATCATCGCGAGCAACTCCCGCCCGACCGCGTCGCCCGGGACCGTCGTGGCCTCGGACGCCTCCGCCTCGCCCTCCGCGACAGCGAACGACCACACGTCGCCGCCCGACACATGCAGCGCCGCACGCGGGTCTCGTCGCAGGTGCTTGACCTTGATGCGGTCGGCCGTGGTGGAGAACCGCACGACG
This sequence comes from Streptomyces sp. SID12488, assembly GCF_010548275.1. GTDB lineage: Bacteria > Actinomycetota > Actinomycetes > Streptomycetales > Streptomycetaceae > Streptomyces. Next base: position 258,031 of record NZ_JAAGLT010000011.1, on the reverse strand, counting down.
CGGGTCTCCGGATCCCAGCTGTAGACCATGGTCGTCAAGTGGGCATGACCGCTGCGCTTGTTGGTGGCGAGGGTGCCGAACTGCTGCTTGCCCAGCAGGTCGGAGAGGGCTTCGTCGGACAGGGGTCGTGGTGCGGGGCGTTGGGTCATGAACCGGGTAACTGCCCACCCAGAGCCCGGCATTCCAGGGCAGTCGGGATTCGGAAACCAGAAGTCGTAAACCAGAAGTCGGAGACCGGGGACCGGAGATCAGAAGCCGGGAGCGACCGCCTGCCTCCGCAAAGGTGGCAAACCGCAGGTGGCCGTCTCGTCGACCCTTTACTGTGCGTACATGATTCGCTGCGCACCGCAGCCGCCCGAGGAGGAATTCTGTGTCGTCGCCCTGCGATCCCCAGCACGCTCCCGTCGGCGACGTGGGCGCGGCGCTCCTGGTGATCGACTCTCACCTCAAGAGCGTCCACGACGGCAAGACCGGGGCCGATCCCGAACAGAAGAAGCTGATGGAGCAGTTCGCCGCGTCGTTGGGTCCCACGGGGGCCGATGACCTGGTGGATGGGGCGTGCACCCTCATCTACATGTTCATGACGTGGCTGCGTAAGGCCCACGAGGAACACGACAAGGACGTCGTCGAGTACGTGGTCCCCACCCTCGTGGCCTCGATGCGCATGATGCCCAGGAGTGTCCGCCCCGAAGTGATCCCCACCATGGCCGGCCTGGTCATCGCCGCGGGCACCGGCCTGAGCCCCAACCTGTGGCGCCAGCAGTACGGAGACTGGACCGAGGCCGAGATGACTCCCCTGGAGGCCACCGCCTTCCTGCTCGCGGAGCACATCAACCGCATCACCGAGGACCCCGACTTCGCCACCCGCATGATCAGCGAAGCGCTGTCCAGGTCGGTCGACGAAGACTGAGGGCCCCTGGCGTCGGAAGGCCGAGGGCGCGGCACCGGGCGTCAGGTGACTGGGAGGGCCGTGAGGGGGTGGGAATCGCCCCCGAGGGCACCACCTTCCGCCGCCTTCTCCCACACCGACACATGCTTCGTGCTCTCGCTCGTGAACGGCTCCCGCGTCCACCCGTCCCACCGCTCGCGCAGCCGCATCCCGGCCAGCTGGGCCATCAGGTCCAGCTCGGACGGCCACACGTACCGGAACGGAATCGAGCGGTACGACCCATGTCCGTCCACCACCTCGACATAGTTCGAGCTGGTCGCCTGGGTAGCGATGTCGTACACGTCGAAGGCCCAGCGGGTCGGGCTCGTGTGGAACGGTACGACGTTCTGGCCGGGCGGCAGCTTGCGCAGCTCGGGGACCATGACCTCGACGACGAAGGTCCCGCCGGGAGCCAGCTGCGCCGCGATATTGCGGAAGCATGCCACCTGCGCCTCCTGTGAGGTCAGGTTCATGATCGTGTTGTAGACGAGGTAGGCGACCGAGAAGTCCCCGTCCGTCGTACCTGCCCTCGTCGCCGAGAAGTCCCCGATCGTCACCCCGATCGCGTCCCCGCCCGGTTTGGCCCGCAGCCGGGCCACCATCGCCCGGGACATGTCGATGCCGTGCACCTCGACCCCGCGCCGCGCCAACGGCAACGCGATACGACCCGTCCCGATCCCGAGTTCGAGGGCCCGCCCGTCACCGGCCAGCTCTGCCAGAAAATCGGCCGCCGGCTCGATGGCGGCGGCCGTGAACATAGGGGAGGAAGGGTCGTCATACCTCGCGGCTACGGGTTCCCCGAAGTAGCCGTCACCAGTACCAGTACCAGTACCAGTAGCGGTACCAGCCTTGTCATCGTCGTCTGCGGCTCGGCCCTCGTCGGATCCGGCGTCTGAGGCAGTCACCGGGGGACCGTACTGCGGGGCGCGACTGCGAAGCATCCGAATTTGGCAGCGGACCGACCGACCGCACCGACCGACCGGACCGACGGGATCGAGGCCCGCCCCCCGGAAGCCCTCCTTTCAATGCAAGCATGCTTGCTTGTTTCTGGTCGCGCTGCCATCCTTCGGAAACGCACCGCATCACGCCGCAACACCCGGCACGCCGTCGTGCCCGAAAGGAAGCGCCTCGTGTCCGACCCGTCGGCCGTCATCGACGACCTGCGCCAGGAAGGCGCCCAACTCGACCGTCTGGTCGCCGAGTTGGGCATCGAGCAGTGGGCCCTCGACACCCCGGCCCCCGCTTGGACCGTCGCCCACCAGATCGCGCACCTCGCCTGGACCGACCACTCCTCCGTGCTGGCCTTGACCGACCGGGCCGCCTTCGACCGTGAGGTGGAGAACGCGCTGACCTCGCCAGGGGACTTCGTGGACAACGGCGCCGAGGAATGGGCGGGGAAGCCGCCCGCGCGGTTGCTCGCGGACTGGCGGGCCGGGCGCGAGGCCCTGGCGGACGCCCTGCGCGCGGCACCCGACGGGGCACGGTTCCCCTGGTACGGGCCGCCGATGTCCGCCGCCTCCATGGCGACCGCCCGGCTGATGGAGACCTGGGCCCACGGCCTGGACGTGGCCGACGCGCTGGGCGTGCCCCGGATCGCCCCCACCGCCCGGCTCCGGCACATCGCCCGACTCGGGGTCCGTACCCGCGACTTCGCGTTCGGTGTGCACGGGATGACCCCGCCGTTCGACGAGTTCCGCGTGGAACTCGTCGGACCCGCAGGGGAGTTGTGGACGTACGGTCCGGAGGACCCGAAGCACGCGGTCGGCCTGGTCACCGGCCCCGCCCTCGACTTCTGCCTCCTCGTCACCCAGCGCGCCCACCGCGCCGACCTCGCCCTGCGCGCCGAAGGCGAGGACGCCGACCAATGGCTCGACATCGCCCAGGCCTTCGCGGGACCGCCGGGCAAGGGACGCGCACCGACGGGGGACGGACGCGCACCGACGGGGGGCGACGGACAGTGACCGCCCCCCGGGGCCACCTGGCCCCCCTCCGCATAGGCAACGCATCCGGCTTCTACGGCGACCGTTTCGACGCCATGCGCGAGATGCTCACCGGCGGCCGACTCGACGTCCTCACCGGTGACTACCTGGCCGAGCTGACCATGCTCATCCTGGGCCGCGACCGCCTCAAGAACCCGTCGGACCCGACGGCCGGGTATGCCCGCACCTTCCTGCGCCAGTTGGAGGAGTGCCTCGGGCTCGCCCGTGAGAGCGGTGTACGGATCGTCGCCAACGCCGGTGGCCTCAACCCGGCGGGCCTCGCGGAGAACGTCAGGAAACTCGCCGACCGACTCGGCATCCCGGTGCGCGTCGCCCACGTCGAGGGCGACGACCTCACCGCCAGTCACCCCAACAGCCTTGCCGCACATGCCTACTTGGGCGCCTTCGGCATAGCCGCCTGTCTGCGCGAGGGTGCGGACGTCGTTGTGACCGGCCGGGTCACCGACGCCGCCCTCGTCGCCGGGCCCGCCGCCGCCCACTTCGGCTGGGGGCCGGCAGACCACGACCGGCTCGCGGGCGCGGTGGTCGCCGGGCATGTGCTGGAGTGCGGTACGCAGGCCACCGGCGGCAACTACGCTTTCTTCGCCGAGCACATGGGCGACTCCGGGTCCGTCCTCCGCCACCCAGGCTTCCCCCTCGCCGAGATCCACCCCGACGGCACGAGCGTCATCACCAAGCATCCAGGCACCGGCGGCGTCGTCGACATCGGCACGGTCACCGCCCAACTCCTGTACGAGACACAGGGTGCCCGGTACGCCGGGCCCGACGTCACCGCCCGCCTCGACACCGTCCGCCTCACCCAGGAGGGCCCCGACCGGGTACGTGTCCACGGCGTACGAGGGGAAGCGCCCCCGCCCACCCTCAAGTTGGGCCTCAACCGGCTCGGCGGATTCCGCAACGAGGTCACCTTCGTCCTCACCGGGCTCGACATCGAGCGCAAGGCCGAGTTCGTCCGGGACCAGCTGGAAACCGCGCTCTATGCGGCCAAGTCCCGCCCGGCTGAGGTGAGTTGGACCCTCGCCCGTACTGACCACCCCGACGCGCCCACCGAGGAGACCGCCAGCGCCCTGCTCCGGCTAGTCGTCCGCGACCCCGACCAGAACACCGTGGGCCGCACCCTCAGCGGCGCCGCCGTCGAACTCGCCCTCGCCAGCTACCCCGGGTTCCACGTCCTGGCACCCCCCGGAAAGGGCGCCCCCTACGGGATCTTCGAGGCGGAGTACGTCCCGCAGGACGCCGTGGACCACGTGGCCGTCCTCGACGACGGACGCCGGATCCCCGTACCCCCGCCGCACGACACCCTCGTACTCGAGGAGCAGCCGAAACCGCCCCTGCCCGACCCCCTGCCGCCCGGCCCGGCCCGCCGCGCCCCGCTCGGGCTCGTCGCCGGTGCCCGCAGCGGTGACAAGGGCGGCAACGCCAACGTCGGTGTCTGGGTGCGCACGGACGAGTCCTGGCGCTGGCTCGCGCACACCCTCACCGTCACCCGATTCCGCGAACTGCTCCCGGAAACTGCCGACTTGACCGTCGTACGTCACACCCTCCCGCACCTGCGCGCCCTCAACTTCACCGTCGAGGGCATCCTCGGGGAGGGCGTCGCCGCGCAGCACCGCTTCGATCCGCAGGCCAAGGCGCTCGGCGAATGGCTGCGCTCCCGGCACCTCGACATACCGGAGGCACTGTTGTGACGGTCCTGACCTCCAGCCTCGACACTACGGGCAACACCGGCACCACGGGCACCATGGACTCCGAATACACGTCCCACCGCGAGTCCATGCTCGGCAAACTCGCCGCCCTCGACGTCGAACACGCCAAGGCCCTCGCGGGCGGCGGCGAGAAGTACGTCGCCCGGCATCACGCCCGCGGCAAGCTTCTCGCCCGGGAACGCATCGAGCTGCTCCTCGACCCCGACACGCCCTTCCTGGAGCTGTCGCCGCTCGCGGCCTGGGGGAGCGAGTACGCCGTCGGGGCCTCCCTCGTCACCGGGATCGGGGTGGTCGAGGGCGTCGAGTGTCTGATCACCGCCAACGACCCGACCGTGCGCGGCGGTGCCAGCAACCCCTGGAGCCTGAAGAAGGCCCTGCGCGCCAACGACATCGCGCTCGCCAACCGGCTGCCCTTCATCAGCCTCGTCGAGTCCGGCGGCGCGGATCTCCCGTCCCAGAAGGAGATCTTCATCCCCGGGGGAGCCGTCTTCCGCGACCTCACCCGGCTCTCCGCCGCCGGGATTCCCACGGTGGCGGTGGTGTTCGGGAACTCGACGGCCGGTGGGGCGTACATCCCCGGTATGTCCGATCACGTGATCATGGTCAAGGAGCGCGCCAAGGTGTTCCTCGGCGGGCCGCCCCTCGTGAAGATGGCCACCGGGGAGGAGAGCGACGACGAGTCGCTGGGCGGCGCCGAGATGCACGCGCGCGTGTCGGGCCTCGCCGACTACTTCGCCCTCGACGAGCACGACGCCCTGCGCCAGGCCCGCCGGGTCGTCGCCCGCCTCAACCACCGCAAGGCGTACGCCGATCCGAGCCCGGCCGACGTCCAGCCGCCCAAGTACGACGCGGAGGAGCTGCTGGGGATCGTCCCGGGCGATCTGAAGGCGCCCTTCGATCCCCGCGAGGTCGTCGCCCGTATCGTCGACGCCTCCGACTTCGACGAGTTCAAGCCGCTCTACGGGACCAGTCTCGTCACCGGCTGGGCCACGCTGCACGGCTATCCGGTCGGCATCCTCGCCAACGCCCAGGGTGTTCTGTTCAGCGCCGAGTCGCAGAAGGCCGCCCAGTTCATCCAGCTCGCCAACCAGCGTGACATCCCGCTCCTCTTCCTCCACAACACCACCGGCTACATGGTCGGCAAGGAGTACGAGCAGGGCGGCATCATCAAGCACGGCTCGATGATGATCAACGCGGTCTCCAACTCCCGCGTCCCCCACCTCTCCGTCCTCATGGGGGCCTCGTACGGCGCCGGGCACTACGGCATGTGCGGGCGCGCCTACGACCCCCGCTTCCTCTTCGCCTGGCCCAGCGCCAAGTCCGCGGTCATGGGCCCCCAGCAGCTCGCCGGCGTGCTGTCGATCGTCGCCCGCCAGTCGGCCGCCGCGAGGGGGCTGCCGTACGACGAGGAGGGCGACGCCGCGCTACGGGCCATGGTGGAGCAGCAGATCGAGGCCGAGTCCCTGCCCATGTTCCTCTCCGGGCGGCTCTACGACGACGGCGTCATCGACCCGCGCGACACCCGAACCGTCCTCGGCCTGTGCCTCTCCGCGATCCACACCGCCCCCTACGAGGGCGCCCGCGGCGGCTTCGGCGTCTTCCGGATGTAAGGAATCAACACAGTGCCCGAGGAATCGACCGACTCAGCAGCATCAGCAGACCCGACAGCATCAACAGTGATCACCTCTGTACTCGTCGCCAACCGTGGCGAGATCGCCTGCCGGATCTTCCGCACCTGCCGTGAGCTGGGCATCCGGACGGTCGCCGTGCACTCGGACGCCGACGAGAACGCCCTCCACGCGCGCGTGGCCGACGCGGCGGTACGGCTGCCGGGGGCCGCCTCCGCGGACACGTATCTGCGCGGCGACCTGATCGTGCGGGCGGCTCTGGCGGCGGGCGCGGACGCCGTGCACCCCGGGTACGGGTTCCTCTCCGAGAACGCCGGTTTCGCACGTGCCGTACTCGACGCGGGGCTCGTGTGGATCGGCCCGTCCCCGGCCGCGATCGAGGCGATGGCGTCCAAGACGCGCGCCAAGCAGCTGATGGGGCTCAAGCCGCTGACGGACGTCACCGAGGCCGACCTGCCGGTACTGGTCAAGGCGGCGGCGGGCGGCGGCGGGCGCGGTATGCGCGTAGTACGCGAACTCGCGGACCTGGAGGGCGAGTTGGAGGCGGCGAGGGCGGAGGCCCACAGCGCCTTCGGCGACGGCGAGGTCTTCGTCGAGCCGTACGTGGAGGGCGGGCGGCACATCGAGGTCCAGATCCTGGCCGACACCCACGGCACGGTATGGGCGCTCGGCACCCGGGACTGCTCCCTCCAGCGCCGCCACCAGAAGGTGATCGAGGAGTCCCCGGCCCCCGGAATCCCGGAGACGCTCACCGCGGAACTCCATGAACTGGCCGTACGGGCGGCCCGTGCCGTCGACTACACGGGCGCCGGCACGGTCGAGTTCCTCGTGGGGAAGGGGAACGGGGGTGGTGTCGGCAAGGCCCACTTCCTGGAGATGAACACCCGCCTCCAGGTCGAGCACCCGGTCACGGAGGCGGTCTTCGGCATCGACCTGGTGGCCCTGCAGATACGCGTCGCGGAGGGCTGTGCTCTCGCGGCTCTCGAAAGCGGCCCCCCACGCGCGCGTGGCCATGCGATAGAGGCCCGCCTGTACGCCGAGAACCCGGCGGCGGCCTGGACCCCGCAGACCGGCACCCTGCACCGCCTCGCTGTCCCGGCAGCGGAGAACATCCGCCTGGACACCGGGTACGCCGACGGCGACACGATCCCTGTCCACTACGACCCGATGCTCGCCAAGGCCGTCGTACACGCCCCCACACGCGCGGAGGCGATCCGCAAACTGGCGGGAGCCCTGGAACGGACGACGATCCACGGCCCGATCACCAACCGCGAGCTCCTCGTCCGCTCGCTCCGCCACCAGGAGTTCACGACGGCCCGGATGACCACGGGCTTCTACGACCGCCACCTCCCCTCACTCACCGAGCCGACCCCCGACCCGTACGCCCCCTTGGCCGCGGCCCTCGCCGACGCCCACGGCCGCTCCCGCTTCGGCGGCTGGCGCAACCTCCCCGCCCAACCGCAGGTCAAGCGCTACGCGACGGCGGACGGCGAGGAACACGAGGCGACCTACCGCCACACCCGCGAGGGCCTGACGGCGGAGGGGGAAGGGGAGGGGGAGACGGAGGGGGTACGGGTCGTGCACGCCGACGCGCGTCTCGTCGTACTCGAAGTGGCAGGCGTACGAAGGAAGTTCGAGGTGACGAGGTACGGCGACGAGATCCACGTCAACAACACGACCCTCACCGCCCTGCCCCGCTTCCCGGATCCGACGGCACAGCACGCCCCGGGTTCCCTGCTGGCACCCATGCCGGGGACGGTGGTCCGGGTGGCGGAGGGCTTGGCGGTGGGAGCCCCCGTACAGGCCGGACAGCCCCTCCTGTGGCTGGAGGCGATGAAGATGGAACACAAGATCGCCGCTCCCGCGACGGGCACGCTCACGGCCCTTCACGCCACACCTGGGCAACAGGTAGAGGTCGGCGTGTTGCTGGCAGTAGTGGATCAGACCTAGGGGCGCGGGTCTGTGTTCAATTTGCGGCTACCGCCGCGTGGGCGCGACAAGCCACAACGGGCCCGCACTCATCACACAACCGACCCCCCTCCCCCTGAGGACCCCTGATGACCGCGATGATCGAATCCGAAGAGCACAAAGCACTCCGCACCGCAGTAGCCGCCCTCGGCAATCGCTACGGCCGCGCCTACATGACCCAAGTCGTCGCCGACGGCCGCCACACGGACGAACTCTGGTCCGACGCCGCCAAACTCGGCTACCTGGGCGCCAACCTCCCCGAGACCTACGGCGGCGGAGGCGGCGGCATAGCCGAACTCTCCATCGTCCTCGAAGAGTTGGGCGCCGCAGGTTGCCCCCTTCTCATGCTGGTCGTCTCCCCGGCGATCTGCGGCACCGTGATCGCCCGCTTCGGCACGGACACCCAGAAACAGGACTGGCTCCCCGGAATCGCCGACGGCACCCGCACGATGGCCTTCGGCATCACCGAACCCGACGCCGGCTCCAACAGCCACCGCATCACCACCACCGCCCGCCGCGACCCGGACACCGGCGACTGGCTCCTGACCGGCCGCAAGGTGTTCATCTCGGGCGTCGACATCGCGGACGCGGTCCTCATCGTCGGCCGAGCAGAGGACTCCCGTACCGGTCGCCTCAAGCCCTGTCTGTTCATCGTCCCGCGCGACGCCGAAGGCTTCACCAGGCGCCGGATCGACATGGACATCGAGTCCCCGGAGAAGCAGTTCGAGCTGACCCTCGACGACGTACGGCTGCCCGTCGGCGCGCTCGTCGGCGACGAGGACGCCGGGCTGCTCCAGCTCTTCGCCGGCCTCAACCCGGAGCGCATCATGACGGCCGCGTTCGCCATCGGCATCGGGCGGTACGCGCTGGACACGGCCGTCCGGTACGCCAAGGAGCGCACCGTCTGGAAGGAGCCCATCGGCGCCCACCAGGCCGTCGCGCATCCGCTCGCCCAGGCGCACATCGAGCTCGAACTGGCCCGCCTGATGATGCAGAAGGCCGCCGCGCTGTACGACGCCGGTGACGACGTCGGCGCGGGCGAGGCGGCCAACATGGCCAAGTACGCGGCCGGCGAGGCCTGTGTGAAGGCCGTCGACCAGGCCGTGCACACCCTCGGCGGGAACGGCCTCACCCGGGAGTTCGGGCTCGCCTCGTTGATAACGGTCGCCCGCGTGGCTCGTATTGCTCCGGTGAGCCGGGAGATGATTCTCAACTACGTCTCCCACCAGACCCTGGGCCTGCCCAAGTCGTACTGACCCGGCACAGCTCGACCGTACGCGGCCCGACCGGCACGGTATCGCGCGAGGAGGAACCATGTTCCGCAGCGAGTACGCAGACGTCGAACCCGTCGATCTCCCCATCCACGAGGCGGTGTTGGGCCGGGCCGCCGAGTTCGGCGACGCGCCCGCCCTCGTCGACGGCGTCGACGGCACCACCCTCACGTACGACCAACTGGACCGTTTCCACCGGCGGATGGCCGCCGGACTCGCCGAGGCGGGCGTCCGCAAGGGCGATGTCCTCGCCCTGCACAGCCCGAACACGATCGCGTTCCCGACCGCCTTCTACGCCGCCACGCGCGCGGGTGCCACCGTCACGACCGTGCATCCGCTCGCCACCGCCGAGGAGTTCGCGAAGCAGCTGCGCGACTCGGGCGCCAACTGGATCGTCACCGTCTCACCACTTCTGGAGGCGGCCCGCGAGGCGGCCGAACGGGCGGGCGGCGTACGGGAGATCTTCGTCTGCGACAGCGCGCCCGGGCACCGCTCGCTCATCGACATGCTCGCCTCGACCGCGCCCGACCCGGAGATCGACATCGACCCGGCAGAGGATGTGGCGGCCCTCCCGTACTCCTCCGGGACGACCGGCATCCCCAAGGGCGTGATGCTCACGCACCAGTCCGTCGCCACGAACCTCGAACAGCTCGCGCAGTGCGTGTCCGTGACCCCGGGCGACCGCATCCTGGCGGTATTGCCGTTTTTTCACATCTACGGGCTGACCGCCCTCATGAACATGCCCCTCAAGCAGGGCGCAGCCGTCGTCGTCCTGCCGCGCTTCGACCTCGACACGTTCCTCGCGGCCATCGAGAAGCACCGCATCACCGGCCTGTTCGTGGCCCCGCCGATCGTCCTCGCCCTCGCCAAGCACCCGGCGGTCGCGAACCACGACCTGTCGTCCCTGGAGTACATCATCAGCTCCGCCGCTCCCCTGGACGCGGCGCTCGCCGCCGCCTGCTCGGAGCGGCTCGGGCTGCCCCCGCTCGGCCAGGCGTACGGCATGACGGAACTGTCCCCGGGCACCCACGTCGTCCCCCTGGACGACATGCGCGCCGCCCCTCCCGGGACGGTCGGCAAGCTCCTCCCGAACACCGAGATGCGGATCCTCTCCCTCGACGACCCCGACCGGGACGCCGACGCCGACGAGGCCGGCGAGATCGCCATCCGCGGCCCCCAGGTGATGAAGGGCTACCTCGGGAACCCCGAGGCGACGGCCGCGATGATCGACACCGACGGCTGGCTGCACACCGGGGACGTCGGCCGCGTCGACGACGACGGCTGGCTGTTCGTCCTGGACCGCGTCAAGGAACTCATCAAGTACAAGGGCTTCCAGGTGGCCCCCGCCGAACTCGAAGCCCTGCTCCTCACACATCCCGGGATCGCCGACGCGGCCGTCATCGGCGTCTACAACGAGGACAACAACGAGGTCCCGCACGCGTACGTGGTCCGCCAGCCGTCCGCCACCGACCTCTCCGAAGGAGAGGTCATGATGTACGTCGCCGAGCGCGTCGCCCCGTACAAGCGCGTCCGGCAGGTCACCTTCATCGACGGCGTACCCAGGGCCGCCTCGGGCAAGATCCTGCGCCGCCGACTGAGGGAGAAGTCTTGACACCGACACCGACACCGGAACCGGCAGTGACCTCCACGCGCGCGCGTGGCATCGCCACACTCACCCTGGACGCGCCCGCGACCCGCAACGCCCTGTCCGCGCATCTGGTGCGGGGTCTGGCGGACGCGCTCACGGACTGCGGCAAGGACCCGGCCGTACGCGCGGTCGTCCTCACCCACACCGGGAACACGTTCTGCGCGGGCGCGGACCTGAAGCAGCCGCCCGACCCGGCGGCCTTCGTCGGTCTGCTCCGGCAGCTGCTGGAACTGCCGAAACCGGTGGTCGCACGGGTGACCGGACATGTACGGGCGGGCGGCCTCGGCCTGCTGGGCGCGTGCGACCTCGCGATCGGCGGACCGGAGACGTCGTTCGCGTTCACCGAGGTACGGATCGGGGTGGCGCCCGCCGTCATCTCGATGCCGCTGCTCCCCCGCATCGACCCCCGAGCCGCCGCCCGCCACTACCTCACCGGCGCCCGTTTCGACGCCGTGGAGGCGGCCCGTACCGGCCTGCTCACGGAGGCGGCCGAGGACGTCGACGCGGCCCTGGAGCCGATCCTCGACGGGCTGCGCAGGGCGGCGCCGGGCGCTCTGGCAGAGACGAAGAGGCTGCTCACGGCTAAGGTGCTGGAGATCTTCGACCGGGACACCAGCGAGCTGACCGCCCTGTCGGCACGGCTGTTCGCCTCCGCCGAGGCCCGCGAGGGGATGACAGCCTTCCTCGAACGACGGGACCCGGTATGGACGCTTTGACACGCGAACCAAGACGCGAACCGAAGCGCCAATCAAGACGCGAACCCAAGCAGGACCGCAGCCGGGCGACCCGCCAGCGTCTGCTGGAGGCCGCCGTGGCCTGCCTCGCCGAACACGGCTGGGCCGGCTCCACGGTCTCCGTCGTCGCGGAACGCGCGGGCGTGTCCCGGGGCGCCGCCCAGCACCACTTCCCGACCCGCGAGGACCTGTTCACGGCCGCCGTCGAGTACGTCGCCGAGGAGCGGTCCACCGCCCTGCGCGCCCTCTTCCCCGAGGGCGCCGCCGACCGCCGCGCGGTGGTCGCGGCCCTGGTCGACCTCTACACCGGCCCCCTCTTCCGCGCCGCCCTCCACCTCTGGGTGGCCGCCTCGAACGAGGAGCAACTGCGCCCGCGTGTCACCGAGCTGGAGGGCCGAGTGGGTCGCGAGACACACCGTATCGCCGTAGAACTGCTGGGCGCCGACGAGTCACGGGCGGGCGTACGGGAGACGGTGCAGGGCCTGCTGGACATGTCCCGGGGCCTGGGCCTGGCGAACCTGCTCACGGACGACGGCGGACGCAGGGACCGGGTGGTGGCCCAGTGGGCGACCCTGCTGGACGAGTCCCTGGACCGCCCGGCACCGTGACCCGGCGGGCGGTGGCCGACTGCCGGGGGACGGCTGCCAGTGGCCGACTGCCAGTGGCCGACTGTCAGGGGACGGTCGTCAGGGGCTGAGCCGCTCCACGCGCCAGCTCCCGTCCGCCTCCGCCAGGTACCGCAGCCGGTCGTGCAGCCGGTTCTCGCGCCCCTGCCAGAACTCCACCGTCTCCGGGGCCACCCGGTACCCGCCCCAGTTCGGCGGCACCGGCACCTGCTCGCCCTCCGGATAGCGGGCGGCCAACTCGGCGTAAGCGCCTTCGAGTTCGTCCCGGGAGCGGATCACCGAGGACTGCTCGCTGGCCCAGGCGCCCAGCTGGGAGCCGTGCGGCCGGGTGCGGAAGTAGGCGGCCGTCTCGTCGCGTCCCGTACGGCGCGCGACGCCCGTGACGACGACCTGGCGGCTCAGCGGCAGCCAGGGGAACAGCAGCGAGATATACGGATTGGCGGCGAGATCGCTCCCCTTGCGGGAGCCGTAGTTGGTGAAGAAGACGAAACCCTGCTCGTCGTACTGCTTCAGCAGCACGGTGCGGGAAGAGGGCCGCCCGGCGGCGTCGGCGGTGGAGACGACCATGGCGTTGGGTTCGACGAGCCCGGCATCCGCGGCGGCCTGCCGGAACCAGCGCGCGAACTGCTCCATGGGGCCGTCGGCCAGCTCGCCCTCGGCGAGGCCTATGGAGCGGTACTGCCTGCGCATGACGGCGGGGTCGACGGGATCGAGTGGGCCGTGGGAGGGGGCGGCGTCGGGGTCGGTCACACAGTCATCCTGCCGTATCGGCGCCGTCATCGAGCGGCACCGAGTGGCACTGAGTGCCGCAAGGGCTCCCCAAAGGTGGCACTCGGGGATATCGTGCTGTTGCCCCTCCGGTTGGACGACCGGCCGAACGGGGCATCAGCCAGGTGACCGTTTCGGACCGCGAGCAGTGTGAAATGGCCGTGGAACCGCACTGGACACAGATTTCGCGCACCCCGGCCGCACGGCCGTACCCCTGTCGCACACATCAAGAGGAGCCGCCTGATGTCCGACTTCGTACCCGGACTTGAGGGAGTAGTCGCTTTCGAGACGGAGATCGCCGAACCGGACAAGGAGGGTGGCGCACTCCGGTACCGGGGCGTCGACATCGAGGACCTGGTCGGCCGCGTCTCCTTCGGCAATGTCTGGGGCCTGCTCGTCGACGGCGCCTTCAACCCCGGCCTGCCGCCCGCCGAGCCGTTCCCGATCCCGGTGCACTCCGGTGACATCCGGGTGGACGTCCAGTCGGCGCTGGCGATGCTCGCCCCCGTCTGGGGCCTGCGCCCGCTTCTCGACATCGACGAGCGGACGGCCCGCGACGACCTGGCCCGCGCCGCCGTCATGGCCCTGTCGTACGTTGCCCAGTCGGCGCGTGGCCAGGGCAACGCCATGGTCCCGCAGCGCGAGATCGACAAGGCGCAGTCCGTCGTCGAACGCTTCATGATCCGCTGGCGCGGCGAACCGGACCCGAAGCACGTGGCCGCGGTGGATGCCTACTGGACGAGCGCGGCCGAGCACGGCATGAACGCGTCCACGTTCACGGCACGCGTGATCGCGTCGACGGGCGCGGACGTGGCGGCGGCCCTGTCGGGCGCGGTCGGGGCGATGAGCGGCCCTCTGCACGGAGGTGCCCCCTCCCGGGTCCTCGGCATGATCGAGGAGATCGAACGCACGGGCGACGCCGAGGCGTACGTGAAGCAGGCCCTGGACAAGGGCGAGCGACTGATGGGCTTCGGTCACCGTGTCTACCGGGCCGAGGACCCACGCGCGCGCGTGCTGCGCCGCACGGCCCGTGAGCTGGGCGCCCCGCGTTTCGAGATCGCCGAGGCCCTGGAGAAGGCCGCGCTGGCGGAGCTGCACGCCCGCCGCCCGGACCGGGTCCTGGCGACGAACGTCGAGTTCTGGGCGGCGATCGTCCTGGACTTCGCCGAGGTCCCGGCCCACATGTTCACGTCGATGTTCACGTGCGCCCGCACGGCCGGCTGGTCCGCCCACATCCTGGAACAGAAGCGCACCGGCAGGCTCGTACGCCCGTCGGCCCGCTACATCGGCCCCGGCACCCGGGACCCGCAGGAGATCGAGGGGTACGAGGGCATCGCCCACTGAGGTCGGCACCCGGTCGGGCTGCCCTGACCGAGTACGAGTACGAGTACGAGTACGACGGACTGTGACCCGCTCCGATAATGTGACCCGCTCGAACGAGGGGAGACACAGCACATGCTGGTCGGGGCGGGAAACGGACGGCGCGGGCTGGTCCAGGTGACGCTGGTGCCGCTGCTGGTGGCGGCACTGGCGGGCTCACTGGCGGGCTGCTCGGAGGCAGCGGACGACGACGCGCAGGCGAAGACGAACGCGACCGCGAGCGCCTCGGCGACGGCGGCGGGGGCCGGGGCGGGCGCCAAGAGCGGCGGCAGCATCGGAGCCGACGGCTCGGCCTGCGAGCTCCCCATCACATTCGACATGGCCGAGCACTGGACGGCGGAAGCCGTCGACGAGCCTCCGCGTCAGGGCCCGGTCGCCCTCGTGTGCGAGGTGGACGCCAAGCCCGCCGGGCACATCGGCTTCCTGCGCGTCTGGACCGGCGATCCGGGCACCGACGACGCCCGCACGGTGCTGGAGGCCTTCATGGCCGCCGAGACCGGCGCGAGCAAGGCGCGGTACAGCACGTTCAGAACGGGCCCCCTCACCGGCGTCGAGGTGAAGTACGCGTACAAGACCGAGTTCGACGACGAGGCGAAGACCGAGCGCGCCCTCGCCGTCACGACCCCGCGCGGACCGGTCGTCGTACACCTCGGAGGCCTGGACACCGAGGAGCACGAGGCAATGCTCCCGGCCTACGAACTCGCGAAGCGAACCCTGAAGGCCTAGGGCCGGCCGGCCGAAGGGCTAATACGGGCGGATCTCAGGAAGGTGGCCAATTGCGCAGGGGCCGCAGTGGCCTTCCTCGCTTCCGGGCAGAGCAGCTTCATCACCGGCTCGAGCCTGTACGTCGACGGCGGCCTCAACCAGATCTGCGAGAGATCTGCGAGAGATCTGCGAGGCGGAACCAGTCCTGACCCGACACGGACGGTCCGACAGGACCTTGCCAGGACGAGGACGAGGACGAGGACGGGGATACGCAGACGACCCGCGAGCTCGGTCCCTCTGGACGAGGGGCCGGCCGGACGTGCCGGCGAGCTCGCGGGTCGGGTGACTGCGTTGGATTCGGCCGGCTGCGTGTCAGTCGCCCACGCTGGTCCGGCACCGCATTGAACGTGGTGGCGAGCCGCTAGCCCGCAGCCACCTCACGCGTCCGGGATACCTTCATTTACCCGATCACCTCCCTTCGGTGTAAACCACACCCTAGGAAGCGATCGACCGCGCATCAACCGATTTATCGGAGAGGTCGGGACGGCGGAGGCGACGCTGACGGCTGGGAAAGGCTGTCAGGCGGACTGCCCGAACTGGATGCCCCGGCCGTTGGTGGCCAGGTAAACCATGCCGGGGATGCGGGGGTCCCCGGTGATGGTCTCGCCGAGCCAGCCCCACTGGTGCTTGTCGTCGTTGATGCGCCGCCAGGTCTTCGCGGCGTCGTCGGAGCGGAAGACGCCGGTGACGCCTCCCACGGTGGCGACGTGGTAGATCGACAGGTAGGAGGCACCGTCGGCCTTCGCGCCGAAACCGAGTGTGAACGAGTCCTGGCAGCTCGTGATCTTCGCGAAGGACCTGCCGCCGTCGGTGGACCGGAACAGCCCGTTGCCCTTGGTGCTGAGCCACAGGTCACCGGAGCGTCCCGGTGCCGCGACCAGCTTGAACCCGGCGTCGCCGGAGGGGAGTCCGGTGGCCCGGGCCGCGAACGTCAGGCCCTTGTCGGTGCTGGCGAACAGCTTTCCGGTGGCGGTGTCGAACGCGTACAGGACCTTGGGGTCGACCGGGTCCGCCAGCGGTGTGGCACCGGCGGGGAACGAGGAGACCACCGACCAGGTGGCCCCGTTGTCCGTGGAACGCTGGGTCGCGTGCTTCGTGCCGTCCCAGTGGATGAAGGACCACACCAGCACGCTGCCGTCGGCGGTGGTGGCGATCGGTCCCGGTGCGTCCTTGGCGTCGGAGGGCTGGGCCTTGAAGGGCGTCCACGTCTGCCCGCCGTCGTTCGAGAAGGCGCCGTTGCCGTTGTCGCCCGTGCCCGTGCGGACCACGTACGACGGCTTGTTCGCGGCCTGCGCGAGGCCCGCCGCCGTGGTGAAGACGGGGTTGGTCGCCAGGCCGCCGGCCGGAGACACCGTGAGCTGGTTGTGGTAGAGCGTGCCGATGTCCCGTGAGCCGCTGAGCAGGTGTGCCTGGCCGGTCGGCGGCGAGATCAGGAAGAGCACCGACGTCTCCTCCAGGCCACGGATCTGCGGGGCCCACTTCTTCAGGTCGAGGGTGCCGTAGAGGGTGGCGCCGGTGCCGTAGACGATGTGCTGGGAGTCGAACGGGTCGATGGCGGCCATCTGGATCCACGAGCCGAAAATCGCCGCGTCCCTGCCCCACTTGAGGTAGGGGGTCTCCGACACGTCCATGGTCGCCGAGTCCTTGAGGGAGGTCCAGGTCCGGCCCCCGTCGGTGGTGCGGAACAGGGTGTCGCCCGACGACCAGCGGTCGTTGGTGGCAACGACGACGGTGCCGGCACGCTGGACGTCGACGGAGGCCCCGCCGTAACCGAAGCTGTCCGAGCTGCTGGGTTTCACCGGGGTGACATTGGTCCACTTACCGCTGGCGACGGCCAGCTTGTGCACGCTGCCGTCGGACTGGCCGTTGGGACCGGGGGCGTCGGCGTACGCCACGTACAGCTCGTCGGCGCGGGCGTCGTACGCGGCCCGCATGGGCAGCTTGGCCGTCGTCCCGGTCGGCTGCCCGGGGACGGGCACCCAGGTGGTGCCGTCAGTGGTGCGGTACAGGGTGTTCGCGGACGTCGAGCCGTCGCCGTCGCCCCAGCCGGCGTACAGGGTGCGCCCGACGGCGACGAGGAGGGTGACGCCCTGGCCGGAGGCGCTGGGCTTGGGCGGGAAGCCCGTCGCGGCGGCCCAGGTGGCGCCCCGGTCCGTCGACTTGAGGAGGCCGTCGTGCCGGGTGCCCAGCCACAGGGTGTCACTGTTGCGCGGGTCCAGGAGGAGGCGCTCGCCCGTGCCCCGGCCGTCCTCGTTGGAGCCGAGCTTCACGCTGAGGTCGGTACGGGTCCAGGTCGCCCCGCGGTCGTCGGAGCGCAGGAACGCGCCGTTGCCCGCCCACGACTGGGTGTAGGTGCCGAGGGCGAGATAGACGCGGTCCGGCTTGCCGGGGTCGATGGCCAGGGACTCGACGCCGAGGAGGTTCGAGTCGTCCTGGCTGACCCAGTCCAGCAGCGGGATCCAGCGGGCCGCGCCGTCGTCCCAGCGGTAGGCGCCGCCCATGTCGGTACGGGCGTAGGCGAGCCCCTTCACGGCGGGGTGGAACACCACACCGGTGACGAATCCGGTGCCGCCGATGAAAACGTTGCGCCAGTCGTAGGGCGTCGCGGCGGATGCGGCCCCGACCATGGATTCCGCGGCCTGGGAGCGGCCCTGGAGGGACGGAAGGCCGGCGAGCGCGGCGGTGACGGCGGTCCCGGCGAGCACGGAACGCCGACTCAGATCGGACGCATGCATGACATACCTCAATCTGTGGAGCTGAGGGGGGTGAGGTTGGGCCACGGTGTAGGTCGGTGACCGACTCACACGATGATCACTCCGGGTCATTGTGCATGCGTGCTGCGTAGTCAGCCGATTGGTTGCGCCGAAGGGTTGAGCGTGTTGTCGGGGCTCCGGGAAGCGTTCTACGGCGGGTTCTCGGAGGGTTCTGTGGCGGCTTCCGCGGGCGGTCACGCGGAGGGCTTCGCGGCGGCCTCTGTGGCGGCTGCTGCGGCGGTTGCTATGGCGGCTTCCGTGCGGGAAGGAACGTTCCTGTGGCCTGTAGCCCCGATGCGGCTCTTGCCGGCGCTCATTCGGTCGGCGCGCGCACCATGAACACGTCCACCGGGTCCTCGCGCTCGACCGCGAACCCGTGCCGCTCGTACAGCCGTCGGGCCGGGCTGCCCTGGAGCACGTTCAGCCGGACGAGGACGCCCTCGCTGTCGCACCGTTCCAGCAGTTCGCGCAGGACGCCCGAACCGATGCCGGTGCCCTGAAGCCCCGGGTTGAGGTAGAAGTGCTCCAGCCAGTGGGCGTCCTCGGCCGGGCGCATTGCCACGCAGCCCGCGAACTCGCCGCCCATCTCGATCACCCAGGTGTGGGCCGCCCCGAACCCGTCCCGGAACCGCTGCCGGACGCGCTGTTCGTCGTACCGCCCGAGCCGTTCCAGATCCGCCCGCATCACGACGGCACGCAACTCGGCGACCGCCTCGATGTCCGACGCCGACGCCGGTCGTATGTCCCAGTCCGCCATGATCGGCACGGTACTACTCCGTTGACGCCCTCCCGGAGCGTGCGATTTCCTGGCGCCGTGACTGATCTTCGTATCGTCCCCGTGAGTGACGTCGACGAGGCCGCGCTCGAGGACTGGCGCCACGTCCACAACCTGATCGTCCCGCCCGCCGCCATGTCCCTCGACGACGTGCGCGAGCGCGGTGCGCGGTTCCGGCTGGAGGTCGCGTATCTCGGGGACGCCCTGGTGGGATGCTCCACGGTTCGGCCGCCCACCGGTGACGATGCCGTGGCGACCGTCATCGCGCGCGTGCTGCCCGGTTTCCGGCGGCGAGGGTTCGGGGCCGAGTTGTACGGGCGAGGGCTCGCGCTCGCCCGGGAGCTGGGAGCCGGCCGGATCGAGACCGTCGTACTGGCCGCCAATGGGGACGGGCTCGCCTTCGCGCGCGGGCGCGGGTTCGTCGAGGTCGAGCGGTATGTGCTGGACGGTGAGAGCGACCTCTGGGTCGATCTGCGGCTGGCGGGCACGGGATCGTGAAGGCCGCGGGATCGCGAGGACCTCGGACATTCCGGACGGTCGGTTTGGTTCGGCGGTGCTGGGGCAGGAGGGGCTTGTTCCCGGACTACGGCGAATTTCCGCCGTACAACGATTTCCTCCGAACTTGGGGGAACCCGATGTGTGCTGTGTCACGTTCGAGTTGAATGATGGTGAGTGAGCGAACCGTCGCGCAGTACGTGCGTACGCAGCCGGCAGGGGGTCCAGGTGAGTGCTTCCCGGCGTAGTGGGACCACCGACGAGCTGGGACCGGACGAGCCCGAGAGGGACGGCCCGGAAGGCTCGGACGGAGGTGGCTTCGACCTGCTCGCAGCCCTTCTCGACGGCATGGACGCCGCCCTGTGCGCTTTCGACGTGGACGGGGTGGTCACCCACTGGAACCGGGAGGCCGAGCGGATTCTCGGCTGGACCGCCGCCGAGGCCGTCGGGCGGCACGGGTTCGCCGGATGGGCCGTGCGCAAGGCCGACGCCGAGGAGATCGAGGGGCGGCTGCTGTCCGCGATGCACGCCCCGGGGCGCCAGGTGCACGAGTTCGCGCTGCTGACCAAGGACGGCGGGCGCGTGCTCGTACGGACCCAGTCGGCCGCCGTGCGCGGGCCCGACGGCAAGCCCGCCGGGCTGTACTGCGCCTTCAGTGAGGTGCACGCGCAGATAGACCTCGAGCGGTCGATCGCGCTGAGCGAGGCCCTGTTCGAGGACGCCAGCTGGGGTGTCGTGCTCGTCGACGCCGATCTGCGGCCCGCCGTCGTCAACGCGCACGCCGCCCGCGCGCTCGGCACCGGCCGTACCGCCGTGCTCGGGCGGCCCCTCGGGGAGCTGCTCGCGCAGGGTGTCGAGGAGCTGGAGAGCGCGCTGACGCACGTCCTCGCCGAGGGCGCGCCGCCCGCGCCCGCCGAGATGTGGGTGAGCGTGCGGACGCCCGAGGGTGAGAAGCGGCGCTGCTGGCGGAGCGGGTTTTTGCGGCTGGCCTCGCCGCTCACCGAGGAGCCGGTTCCACTCGGCGTGGGGTGGCTGTTCCAGGACATCACCGAGAGCAAGCAGGTCGAGCAGGACGCGGCCCAGCTGCGGTTCCGCACCCACCAGCTGCACCGCGCCGCACGGGCCGCAGCCGAGTGCGAGGACCCCGCCGAGGCCGCGACCGTGCACCTGGACTTCGCCCTCGCGGGCTTCGCCGACCACGCGCTCATCGACCGGATCGCCGTCATCGGCGGCGAGGCTGCCGACGGTACGGCGGACGACGGGGACGGGCCGGTACGGCTGGTCCGCGCCGCCGCCACGCCCTCCGGCGCGCCGGGGCCCAGCGTCCTCGCCGGCCAGGCCGGACTGCCGGTGGGCTACGGCGACGGGCACCCGGCCCTGCAGTGCGTCGAGCGGGCCGGGTCCGTGCGGGCGAGCGCGGGGTCGTACGCCGCCGAGCAGGCCCACGCGTGGGCCGTCCAGCGCCGGTGGCCGCCCGACTCGGTCCACGCGCTGTGCGCGGTGCTGCGCAGCCGGGGGCGCACCCTGGGCGTCGTGACGTTCCTGCGGGGCGCCGGACGGAGCCAGTTCGAGCGCACGGACGCGATGTACGCGGAGGACGTGGCCACCCGCATCGCGACGGCCCTGGACCTCGCCGGGCTCGGTGGGCAGGACCAGGACCTCGACAGGTAGCGGGAAAACAGCCGGTGCGGTCGTCCGGCCCCGTAAGGGGCGCGGGGCTGTGACCATGTGCGGCTCCGCCGCGCGGGCGCGACCGGCCACGGACCGGCCGGCAGCTTTCGTACCCGCCGTACCGCGCTACCCGCCGTATCCGCGGAGCGCTCAGCGCTGGTAGAAGATCCGGTCGCCGTACTGCTTCAGGATGCGGGCGTTCCAGTCGTGGCCGCCGTCGACGTTGCCGGAGCGCAGCAGCGGGGGCTCGATGCCCCGTTCCGCCAGGATGCCCGCCGCCGTCGCCATCACCGACTGGAGCAGCGCCGACGTGACGACCGTGGAGGCGGGGGCGAAGGGCGCCGGGATGGTGTCGAGGGTGAGTTCGGCGTCGCCGGGGGCGATCTTCGAGTCCAGTACGACGTCGCAGTGGTCCTTGAGGAACGTGCCGGAGGCGTTCCGGGGCGTCGTCTCCGTCGCGTACGCCACCGAGGTCACGCCGATGACCCGGACACCGAGGGCACGCGCGTGCAGCGCCATCTCCACCGGGAGGGCGTTACGGCCGGAGAGGGAGATGATCACGAGTACGTCCCCGGCGCGCAGCGGAGACGTGTCCAGGACGGCCGTCGCCAGGCCCTCGACGCGTTCCAGGGCGGAGCCCAGCGTGGCCGGCATGACGTCGACGCCGACGACGCCGGGGACGGCCAGCAGGTTCATCAGGGCGAGGCCGCCCGCGCGGTAGACGAGGTCCTGCGCGGCGAGCGAGGAGTGCCCGGCGCCGAAGGCGAACAGGCGCCCCTCGGCCGCCACGGTGTCGGCGATGAGCGTGCCGGCGGCCGTCACGGCGTCCGCCTCCTCGTCGCGCACCCGCCGCAGCAGCCGGATCGCGGCGTCGAGGAACTGGTCGGCCAACTCGCTGTCGCTCATCGGTAAGCCCTTCGGGACATCGGCGTACCGGACCGGCGTATCGGTCCGCGTCGCCGATCACCGTGAGGTCTGGACCACTGCCCTGTCAACAGCGCGACCGGTCGTTCCCGCGCCCGCCGCCGTACCCTCGGTGAAACGTGCTGTCTACCCGGCCGCGAGGATCTGTAACCGTGTGGTTCCCACGCGGCGGCACGGTTGTCAGTGGTATGCGTCAGAATTGAAGCCAGGGCCAGCGCACGCGCCGGAGCCGTCGAGCCTCCGGCACATCTCATCAAGGGGCACGAATGTCCGGACTGATCGATACGACGGAGATGTATCTCCGCACCATCCTCGAGCTGGAGGAGGAAGGTGTGGTCCCCATGCGCGCCCGGATCGCCGAGCGGCTGGACCAGAGCGGCCCGACGGTCAGCCAGACCGTGGCCAGGATGGAGCGGGACGGTCTGGTCGCGGTCGCCAGCGACCGGCACCTCGAGCTCACGGACGAGGGCCGCCGCCTCGCCATCCGCGTCATGCGCAAGCACCGCCTCGCGGAGTGTCTGCTCGTCGACGTGATCGGCCTGGAGTGGGAGCAGGTCCACGCGGAGGCGTGTCGCTGGGAGCACGTGATGAGCGAGGCCGTGGAGCGCCGCGTCCTCGAACTCCTGCGCCACCCCACCGAGTCGCCCTACGGCAACCCGATCCCGGGCCTGGAGGAGCTGGGCGAGAAGGACGGCGCGGACCCCTTCCTCGACGAGGGCATGGTCTCGCTGGCCGACCTCGACCCGGGTGTGGACGGCAAGACGGTCGTCGTACGGCGGATCGGCGAGCCCATCCAGACGGACGCGCAGCTGATGTACACGCTGCGCCGCGCGGGTGTGCAGCCCGGTTCGGTGGTCAGCGTGACGGAGGCGGCCGGCGGGGTGCTGGTCGGCAGCGGCGGCGAGGCGGCCGAGCTGGAGGCTGACGTGGCCTCACACGTGTTCGTGGCGAAGCGCTGACCCGGCCCCGCTGCCGCACCGGTCGCCGCACCGTCAACTCCTGTTGCCGAGGGGGAACTTGCCGGGTCCCGGGATCCGTGCTGTTCAAGGCGCCAATCCAAGATTGAGTGTGCGGAATCGCAGCGCTCGGCCGTTTCGCGTGCCACGCTGTCGCGATGGGCATATGACTTGAGGGCTCTTGGCCGGGTGCGGCAGCGGTGTCGCCCGGCGGGGAGGGGGAGCGTGAGGATGTGCCGCGGACGTGACGAGGGCCCCGGCGCCAAGTGGCGCCGGGGCCTGTCCTCCCCTGTGCTGACCCGGAGCCCCGAGCTCCCAGGGTCATCCCCTACGGACCGTCTTCCCCGAGCGGTCCGCCTCCCGCAGAAGATCTCCCCTCGGCCACGCGGATCATTCCCTGAGCGGTGTCACTCGTACGAGGGGTGTTGCGGCCGGAGACCGCATTTTCGAATAGTCATTCGATAATCTGTGATCCTGCGGTCCAGCGATCGGCAGAGGAAACTTCGATAGCTAGGGGGGTGCCAGGACCTATGGCGCGGCGTATCGACGTGACCGGAGCGGGCGGCGTACGCCTTGCTGCCTGGGAGTTCGCCGACCCTCCCAAAACCGGTGAGGAACAGGCCCGGCTCGGAGACCCCGAGCGGGCACCCGGCGTGCTGTTACTGCACGGGCTCATGGGCCGTGCCTCGCACTGGGCGTCCGCCGCCCGCTGGCTGGGCGAGCGGCACCGGGCTGTCGCACTCGACCAGCGGGGCCACGGCCAGAGCGACCGTCCCCCCGGCGACATCTACACCCGCGAGGCGTACGTCGAGGACGCCGAGGCGGCGATCGAACAGCTCGGCCTCGGCCCGGTCGTCCTCATAGGCCACGCCATGGGCGCCCTGACCGCCTGGCAGCTCGCCGCGAAACGCCCCGACCTGGTGCACGGTCTGATCATCTGTGACATGCGGGCGTCGGCGCTGGGCGCGGCCTCCCAGCGGGAGTGGGAGGACTGGTTCAAGGCCTGGCCCGCCCCCTTCGCCACCCTCGCCGACGTACGCAAGTGGTTCGGTGAGGACGACCCCTGGGTGGAGCGGCCCAGCCCCTCGCGCGGCGAGTTCTACGCCGAGGTGATGCAGGAGTCCCCCGACGGCTGGCGCCCCGTCTTCGAACCGGAGCAGATGCTCAAGTCCCGCGAGACCTGGGTGTTCGACGCGCACTGGGAGGAGCTGACGCAGGTCCAGTGCCCCACCCTGGTCGTGCGCGGCCTGGACGGTGAGCTGGGCCGGGCGGAGGCGCAGGAGATGGTGCGCGTCCTGCCGAGGGGCGAGTACGCGGAGGTGGCCGACGCCGGCCATCTCGTGCACTACGACCAGCCGGAGGCCTGGCGCGCGGCCGTCGAACCGTTCCTGGACGGCGTACTGACGGGCTAGCACCCCGCCGGGCGGGCTGTTCCGGGACAGGTGGTTCCCTGCCCGCGGGCCGGTGGGAGCTGGTCGCGCCGCGCGGCGGAGCGGCTGATCGGGTACAGCACCGCGCCCTGTCGGTTCGTGGTGCGCGGTGGGCACCCGACTTCGCCGAGACCGGCCCGGCGCCTCAGGGGCACGGGCCTCAGCCCTTGCCGCCCCCGCCCGTCACCGTCAGGAAGGCGACAGCCCCGGCCGCCACGAGGGTCACCGCGAGCAGGCACCAGCGGCGGGCCTCGTGGAAGGCCGCCCGGATCTGCCAGACGTGCGCCATGGCGAGCAGCCACCGTACGAAGGGGTCCGTGCGGGCGATGTTGGCCTTCGCCCGGTCCAGGTGCCCGCGCAACTGCGCGCGGCGGTGCGGGTCGGTCTCGGCCGCGAGCGCGCGGTGGATGTTCACGGCGACGGCACGGTGACGCAGCAGGTCGTCGACGCCGGTGGCGGCGGAGCCGAAGAAGTCGGCGGGGGAGGCGTCGACCAGCTCGCGCAGGCCGCGTGCCGCCGGGGTGCCGAGCGTGGCCGTCGTGGTGATCGGCGGCACGAGCACCCGGCTGACCTGCCAGACGGCGAGGCAGACCCCGGCGAGCGCGACGGCCAGCGCACCGCCTGCGACCAGCGCCTCACTCAGCCCGTGCACCTTCCCGACGGCCACCAGTGGCCCACCGCCGACGAGCGCGACCCCGACGGCACCGAACGAGGCGATCATCCACCGTGCGGCGGCCCGCAGTTCGGGCACGGCGTCGAGCGGGGAGGGGAGGGCGTCGAAGGGCGTACCGCCGCCCGGCCCGGACGGGACGGGCGGCGGTTCCGTGGTCACTGCGGCCAGTCCTCGGACGTGGGGGAGTCCTTGGTCAGCGCCTGGGGTGGCCCGTCGTCGTCGGGCACGTCCGGGTAGAGGACCCACGCCGTGCCGTCGTAGAACTCCAGCACGCCGTTGTCGCCGAGCCGTACTTCGTTGATCTTCGGGGCGTCCGCCATACGCGCAGTATCCCAGCCGACAGCCGCCGCCGATCGGTCAACGGGCCGCCGATTCGACGTCGTTGAGGTAGTGCAGCATCGCGGCGACCGCCGCCCGCTGGGTCGGCTGCCGAAGCCCGGTGGCGAGCCCGGGGTCGCGTTCGCCGGCGAGGATCCGCTCCAGGACCGAGGCCATCTGTGCGAGGACGGGGTCGCCGGCGAACCCGTCCAGGTTCTCCCGGTTCACCTCGCCGGCCATGTCCTGGCCGAGAGCGGCGGCGACGAAGCTCCCGAAGGCGATGCCGAGATGCATCACCGTCCACAGTTCGACGGGTACGGTCACCCGGCCGGCCAGTGCGTCGAGCGCGCGCCCCGCCACCCCGGCGTCGTGGGGCCCCAGCCCGGCGAGCACACCAGGCCCGCGCTCACCGCCCTGGATCCGGCCCAGTACGACGGCCAGGGGGACGAACATCGGGTCCAGCTCGACGAGTCGGGCGAGGTGCTGGCGCAGCTTCACCTTCGCCGCCGTGTTGCGCCGCTCGGCGGCCACCAGCGCCGAGAGCACCGGCTCCCAGGTCATGCCCCACACCGCCAGCTGTACGACGCCGAGCCGGTTCGCCCCCGTTTCCTCCTCCCGCGCACTCTCGCGGGCCTCCCGGACCAGCGTGGCGAGCGTCTCCCGGGCACGGGTGAGCCCGGGGTCCAGGCCGGCCAGCAGCAGGTCCAGGGCCACCCCGGGTACCTCACCCACCCGCGCGCACAACCCCTCGACATCCAAGGGCAGTTGAGCGTCGGCGGTCGACCCGAACTCCCGGAGGTCGCCCACCAGGGCCACCGCCGCGTTCATCGTCCGGCCGCCCCCGCTGAGCCTGGCGAGCAGCGCCCCCGCGAGATGGTGGGCGACCGCGCCCGCCGCGTCCCGCGCGTGCCTTTGCAAGTAGGTGCCCAGGTTGGTGTGGCCGACCGCGACCAGCGCCGGAAACCCCGCCCGGTACGCGTACCGCAGACTGTCCCGCTCCCGGGCGATCGCCACCTCGCCGTGCCCGCGCACGTCCGCCACGTTGGCGAGCGCCCCGAACACCTCACCCAGGTACACGAAGTCCCGGGCGCCCTCGAAGACCTCCCGGCACTCCTCGAGCAGCCGCAGCGCGTCCTCCGCACGGCCCAGGCGCAGCAACGGCATGTAGGCGGGCAGTCGGGCCTGCGCGAAGTCGGTGACCGGCGCGCCGCGCGCCCTCTTGGAGCCGCACAGGTCGTCGGCGTACTCCAGTGCCCGCCGCCACTCGCCCGCCTCGATCGCCGCGCGCTGCCCGGTGTCGCACAGCTCCTCCCAGACCTCCCACCAGTCGACTCCCTCCCGGGGCCCGCGTTCCCGGGGCACGTCACGCATCCGCCGGTGCAGGGCGTCGGCCTCGGCGAGGGCCTCGCCGGCCTGGTCGGTCTGCGACAGGACGTGCAGCCGCTGGACCTCGTACAGGAGTGTCGTCCAGGTGCCCAGGCCGGCCCGTCGCGCGTGGTCGGCGCCCTGGTCGGCGAGGGCGAGTGCCTCGGTCAGGCGTCCGGTGCGTACGCAGACGTCGACGAGGCCGCTGGTCGCGGTGGCGGCGGCGGAGTGGTCCCCGCGATCGAGCGCCGAGGCCAGGGCGGCGCGTTCCTGCCGTTCGGCGAGGACCGGGTCGGTCTCGCCGACCACCCGCGCCAGCGTCTCCGTCGGCGGCACGACTCCGCTGCCCGGCGCGGACGCGGCGCGGGCCGCGATCCGGCGCAGCAGGGGCAGCACACGGGCCCTGGTCGGACCCGAGGCGTCCCGGCGCAGCACGGCTTCCAGCAGCGTCGCGGCGGACGACTCCTGCCGCATCCGGATCAGATAGGGCGCGGCGGACAGCGCGGCGTGCGTGAGCAGCGGCCCGGCCAGTTGGGCGCCCTCGGTGTCGGTGCCCTCGCGGGTCCACGCCATCTCGAAGATGTGCAGCCAGTACCCCGACATCCGCGTGTCGACCAGCTCCCGGACCCGCGCACCGGCCCGTGCCCGCCCTCCGGCGGCCACGGCGGCCTGGATCTCGTACGACTCTCCGGGCCGCGTGGTGAGCAGGCCATGGTCGATCAGTGTCCGGAGCGCCGTCTCGACAGGTGTGTCCGCGTGGCCGAGTCGGGTGCGCAGGTCGGGCCAGTTGTGGTCCACGGACGGGCGGGTGCGGTCGGTCTCCTCCAGGCAGCACAGGACGTGGAACAAGTCGCGGTCGGCGGGGACGAGTTCGGCGGCGACGCCGTCGGACCAGGCGCGCAGTACGCGAAGATGCTCGTCGTCGGCGGTGCCGTCGGCGTCAGCTGCCGCCGATGCCCGGTTTCCGGCGGCCAGCAGCCGGGTCA
The DNA here is from genome assembly GCF_010548275.1 of Streptomyces sp. SID12488. Taxonomy (GTDB): domain Bacteria; phylum Actinomycetota; class Actinomycetes; order Streptomycetales; family Streptomycetaceae; genus Streptomyces. The sequence continues at coordinate 230,263 of NZ_JAAGLT010000011.1, read as the reverse complement.
GGCGCTCCGGATCGGCGGCCTGGGCGTCGGCCAGCTCCAGCAGCCTCGGGTGGCCCTGGGCGAGTTGGAGAAGTCCGGTGGCGAGCCGTCGGGCAGCCGCAGGGGGCGTACCGGGGAGCCGGCCGTCGAGCAGGAGGGCCAGGTGGGGCAGTTCGCGGGCGAGCAGCAGGGCCTCGTCGGGGGTCAGCAGGTCGATCGGCTCGGTCCGTACGCGCGGTCCCAGTCCGGCCGGCCGGATCCGCCCGCACAGGATCAGGCGCCCGGCCCCGGAGTGCCCGGACAGCGCACCGACGAGATCCCCCCAACGCCCATCCCACCAGGTCCTGTCGGGGGTCAGGAGCGCGTCGATGCCGTCGACGACCAGCAGGGCCCGCTCCCGCTCCAGCCACGAGACGACGGCGCCGACGAATCCCGTCGCCGACTGTCCGGTCTCCCCGCCCGCGTCCAGCAGATGCAGGCAGCGCAGTCCCGGTACCGCTTGTTCCAGGGCCAGCGCGAAGGAGGCGAGAACTCCCTCCGGGTACTGCTGGTCCAGGTCCAGGTCCAGGTCCAGGTTCTGGTTCTGGTTCTGGTTCTGTTCCTGCTCCTGTTCCTGGGGTGCCGTGAACCAGACGACCCGATCGAAGGCGTGCGCGTGCGTCGCGACCAACTCCCTTGCGCACGCGGTCTTTCCGGCCCCGGGCATGCCTTGCAGCAGCACCCCGCAGAGCCCGCTGCGGGGTGCCAGTACGGCGCCGGCGCGGCCGAGGAGGGCGACGCGGCCGACGAAGTACTCGGGTACAGGAGGGAGTTGGGCTGCCATGTCCTCGCCGGGAGCGCCCGTCCCGCCCGGCGCGTCACCCATCGGCGCACCCAATGTGAGCCTCACCGCCCGCGCACCGAACAGTGCGGGAGTCGCCGCCCGGAGCGCGGACGCGGGCACCCCGTCCGCCGGGGAGCCCGCCGCCAACTCGGCCACCACCCCGGCCAGCGCCCGGGGCAACACCCGTCCCTCCATGACCAGTTGCCGGTAGAGGCGCTCGGCGAGGGCGATCGCGAACCCGTCCTCCACCGGGTACCGCATGGCCAGCACCGCGCACCCGAGCCGCTCGACGAGGTCCCCGGCGACGGCCCCGACCACGGGCCCCTCGGGGTCGGTGGAAGCCTCGTCGCCCACCGGAGTCGAGGCCGCCGCCGACCAGCAGGCCGACAGCGTGACCAGGGAGACGCCACGGGCGGCGCCGAGAAGGTCGACGAGTTCGGGCGCCCGGATCCGGTCGGGGCGCCCGGCGTCGGTCTCCAGGAGGAGTTCGCCGGGGGTGCCGTGGCCGGAGACGTGGACGAGGTCCCAGCCGGCCGGCCGCGCCAGTACGGCGCGCAGCCGCTCGCGCGTCACCCCGTACTGCAGTGTGCGCACCTCCACCGCGCGTCCGGAGCGCGCCGCGTCCGTGAACAGCCGGGTCAGCGCGAGCCGTTCACGCCGCAGGTTCAGCGCCCGGCTGCCCTCCGGCAGACTGAACAGCGCCAACACCCGTACGGGCCGATCTCTTTCACGCTCCCCGCCCTCGCGCCCCGCACCCCACTGCGTCACCAGGGTCACGTCCTGGACGGCCAGTGGCCGCCCCCGCGCATGAGCCAGCTCCAGTGGCACGAACATCAGGCGCCGCGCGGCCGGCACGTTCCTCGGCACGACGACCCGTACCACCGCCGGGGCCGCCGCGAGCAGCGCGGGCGCGACGGGCCCGAGGACCTCCGTTCCGATCCACGTGCCCACGTCCCGGACGATCTCCCGCTCCCGCGCGGCCCGTACGTCCGGGGCCGCGTGCCGGCGCAGATATCCGGGCAGGTCGAGGAAGGCCTCGTACTGCGGGCCGGTCGGGTCGAGGCGGACCTCGTGCCGGGCGAGGACCCCGCCGTCCGGCGCCACCAGCACCCACCGCCACCGGTCGGGCCCGGCGAAGTCCTCGACGTGCAGGGTCAGTTCGACCCCGGACTGATCGGGATCATCGGCCCGACCGGACTGGTCGGCTCGACCGGACCGGTCCGGCATCGCGGTCAGACCCCGAACTGTCTGCGCAGGCCCTGGATGACGGCGAGCGCCTGTTCCACCCGGGCGCGCACCGGGTGGCCGGCGGGGAGTTCCCGCAGTCCGCGCGCGTACATGTCCTCAGCGGTGCTGAGGTGTTCGTGATGGCCGGTCTGCACGAGTCCGAAGAGCGTGCCGCCGAGGTTGATGAGGCGCATCGCGTGCATCGGATGGTCGTCCGGGGTGTCGCGCAGTGTGGCGCGGGCGTGTCTGGCGGCCTCGTTCAGGATGGCGCCGTCGTTGTTGGTGCGCCCTTTGCGGAGCAGGGAGTTGGCGAGGTTGGACTCCTGCGCGAGGCGTTCCTCGTTCTGCCCGGCAGCGCGCACCGGCATGAGGTCGAGGCAGCCGCGGTACAGGGCGATGGCCTCGTCGATGGACTCCTCGTCCTTGGTGCTGTCGTAGACCTCCTGGAGGGCGGTGGCCAGGGAGGACATGTGCCGGGGGAGCCCCTGGTCGCCGGGCGGGGACTTGTCGACGGCCTGGCGGCCGTAGTCGACGGCCTTGATCAGGTCGGGGGCGGACCGGTCGCGTTCCCAGCTCAGCCGGTGCAGCATGCACAGCGAGGAGAGGGCGGCGGCGTGGCGGATGTCGTTGACCGGGTAGACCTCCACGGCCAGCTCGGCGGCCTGCACCGAGCCGCGCAGCAGTTTCGGGTCGCCGGTGCGGCCGTACGCCAGCCGCAGGTCGTCGGAGACACCGAGGGGTTCGAGGTGCTCGGACTCCGCTGCTGACCCGGGCTTGTCGTAGCTCCTGGACTTGGATCTGCCGAACCATCTGGCCATGCGCAGGCTCCCCCCTGAAAGCTTTCGTCACCCCCTCAATCCCCCCGATTGGCGCATCAAATCCCTTATGCCGTAGGCAAGTTCGGCCCGTGCGCGAGTCGCGGGTCCCGGGCGGACTCAGCCCTTGCTGACCGCCGCCAGGATCTCCGGCAGCCGCCGAGCCGTGCGCGGGGCGGAGAGCCGCAGGCCGAGGAGTATCAGCAGGGCGCCGTATCCGGCGCCGACGGGCACCAGCAGCCAGGTCCACCGGTCGCCGCCCGAATCGATGTTCAGCCAGATCGTGAGGGCGATGACGGGGGCGCACAGCAGGGCGGCCCCGACCATGCCGCCGAAGATGGCGATCGTGGCGAGCCCGGACTGCCCGGGGGCGACGTTCTTGTAGCCCTCCTGCGGGATGGAGTACGGGTACCGGGCCGACGACCAGGCCCCGGCCGCCAGCATGGCCCCCAGCAGTGCGAGGGACAGCCCGAGCGCCTCCGGCAGAGCGGCCCAGTCGTCGAGCAGCGCGGTGGTCAGAACGACGACGAGGGTGGCGTACGGCAGGCTGATCAGCAGCAACGCCAGTGCCCGGCCGCGCAGTTCGACGTACGCGTCCTGGGTGGACGAGATCGTCATCGCGACCATCCAGAAGGCGGAGGTGTCCTGGCCGAACTGGTTGTACATCTGGATGCCGAGCATCCCGGCCGCGAAGCAGGCGAAGTAGACCGAGCCGGTCCCCTGCAACGCGTTGAACACCGGCAGGATCAGCCCGATCGCGAGCGAGGTCACCCACGCGGCCTTCGTCTTGGGGTCCCGCCACGCATAGCGCAGGCTCCGTTCCATGACCGTCCCGGTGCGCCCGCCCGGCAGCAGCCGCGCGAGCCCGCCGGACGCCCGCTCCCGCTTGGCGGAAGGCTCGGCGGCCTGAAGCGTGGACCCGTCGGGGGAGGTCATCAGCCGGGTGAGGGTGCGCGACCAGACCCTCAGCAGCAGCACCAACGCGGCAACGCTGAGTGCGAGTTGGGCGAGCGCGACCCCGTACGAACCCTCACTCACCGAGTCCACCGCCCCGAGGGCGGAAGCGGGCGGCACCCACGCCAACACATCGGCCGCCGGGTCGAGTTGGCCGAGTCCAGCCGAACCGAGCTGCTGCACACCGAAGTTGACGAGCTGCGCGCCGACCGCGATGACCAGCCCGCTGAGTACGGCGAGATCGCGCCCCTTGCGGCTGCTGAGCAACCGGATGTTGGCGGCGGCGACGGCCCGCGCGAGCGCCACACACACCAGCAGCGACAGGGGGACGGCGACGAGCGACACGACGAACGCCGCCCCACCGCGTGCCAGCGCGATCACCGACCCGACGAGCAGGGACAGCGTGAACAGCGGCCCGATACCGACGAGCGAGGCCACGAGCAGCGCCCGGACCAGCGGCCGGGGGCGCAGCGGGAGCATCACCAGCCGGGTCGGGTCGAGCGTCTCGTCGCCGCTGGGGAAGAACAACGGCATGAAGGCCCAGCCCAGCGCCATGACCGCGAGAAGGATGACGGTGACGGACGCGGCGTGCGCGTTGCCGCGCAGGGCGAGCAGCCCGAGGAACTGGAGCGCGGCGATCAGCAGCACGACGACGACGGAGAAGATGTACGCGGCCCGCCGCCCCGCGGACTGTCTGAGCCCGTTGCGCAGCAGCGACAGCTTCAGCCGTACGACGACGGCCGTGACCGCCCCTTCGCCCGTCACCGGGCGCCGCCGCCCAGCCAGTCGAGGTGGGATCCGTGGTCGCGTCCGCCCGCGCCGACGAGTTCGAGGAACGCCTGCTGGAGCGAGGGCGCGTCACCCCGCACCTCGGCCAGCGTGCCGTGCGCCCGGATCCGCCCCGCCGCCATCACCGCGACCCAGTCGCACAGCGACTCGACCAGCTCCATGACGTGGGAGGAGAAGACGACGGTGGCGCCGGAGGCGGTGTACCGCTCCAGCACACCCCGGATGATCTGCGCCGACACCGGGTCCACGCCCTCGAACGGCTCGTCGAGGAACAGGACTTCAGGATTGTGGAGGAGAGCGGCGGCCAGGCCGATCTTCTTGCGCATGCCGGTCGAGTAGTCGACGACGAGCTTGTGCTGGGCGCCGGCCAGGTCGAGGACGTCGAGAAGCTGGGTGGCCCGCTTGTCGACCTCGACGCCGGGCAGCCCGCGCAACCGCCCCGAGTAGGCGAGGAGTTCACGCCCGGACAGCCGCTCGAAGAGCCGAAGCCCTTCGGGCAGCACCCCGATCCGCGCCTTGACCTCGACGGGGTCGCGCCACACGTCGTGCCCCACGACCTCCACGGTGCCCTGGTCGGGCCGCAGCAGCCCGGTCACCATCGAGAGCGTGGTGGTCTTCCCGGCCCCGTTCGGCCCGACGAGCCCGACGAACTTCCCCGCAGGCAACTCCAGATCGATCCCGGCAACAGCAACCTGCTGCCCAAACCGCTTCCAGAGCCCCTGCACCCGCACGGCAACACCATCAACCATGCGGTCACCCTAAGGTTTTTAGGGGCGCGGGGAACTGCGCGATCAGCCACAACTGGCCCGCAGTCGCCACGCAACCGAAACCAGGCACCCCAAGAGGCGAGTTACCGATCCCGCCCGCACGCGTAAGCGAGCGGCGAGATCAACTCCTCCGCATCAGGCAACCACCGATTCGCGGGCGTAGGCCGGCAGGCCCACTGCACAGCCCCCCGAGACGCGTACCGAGTGGGCGGCGCGGCCACATACGCCCCTTCGCCCAGCGCCACCAGATCCAGCGAAGCCGGCGACCACCCCAACTTGCGTACAAGATCGGGCACCTTCACCGACGCCCCCGGCAGCACGAAGAACCGCATCCGCCGATCCGGCGTCAACATCACCGGCCCGAGTGTCAGTTCCATCCGCTCCATGCGTGCGAGCGCGAGGAACCCGGCCGTCTCGGGCACATCAATCGCATCGAACGTATGGCCGGTGGGCAGCAGGATCGACGCCGTCGGCCGGTCGGTCCACAGCCGGCGCGCGACGGTCGCACTGCCCGTGGCCTGGGTCGCCCAGTCGGGCCGCGTCGGGTGTGCGCCGGGCAGGGCGCACGCGGTGTCGCCGCAGGAGCAGCGCTGCACCCCGTCGACTGTTTCCAGCCACGTACCGGGAAACACGTCCCAGTGGCGTTCTTCGGCGTAACGGACGGCGGTTTCCAAGAGGGATTCGCCGCGTTGCTTGGGGATTTGGGCAGCATCAGGGCCCGCGATGGTCTCTTCCACGATGAGGACAACTCTAGTGGGAATCATGAGTTACGCATGTCACATGCGCGGGGGAGGAGCATCGATTCCGCATCTGGGGCGCATGGATGCATCAGCGGGGGCGCGCAGGAGGATCCACGGCGGGGCTGGGTAGGCAGGGGAGGGGCTGGGCATCCGCCTTTACCCCGGCAATCCTCACATGCTTCGCATTGTCGGCATGTCTGCGGGGCATTGATCTTCGAGGCCGGATCTTTTCGCCGTACTCGTCCGCTGTGAGGACACGTACGGAAGGGGTTCCGGGCACGGAAGACACGTCAACTCGGTGCGCGGGCACGGCACCGCAGCCACAGGGGGTACGCCATGGCCGCAAGGCCTCTCGTCGCGCGGCAGCCGAACGAACGGCTGCAGGCGCTCATCCAGGAAGCGGGCTGCTCGAACGCCGGGCTCGCCCGCCGGGTCAACATGTGCGGCGCGGAGCACGGCCACGATCTGCGGTACGACAAGACGTCCGTGGCCCGTTGGCTGCGCGGACAGCAGCCCCGGGGCCGGGCGCCCGCGATCATCGCCGAGGCCCTCGGCCGCAAACTCGGCCGTACGGTCACGATCGACGAGATCGGCATGGCCAACGGCAAGAACCTCGCCTCGGGCGTCGGGCTCCAGTTCTCGCCGACCGTCCTCGGCGCCATCGAGCAGGTGTGTGAGCTGTGGCGCAGTGACGTGGGCCGGCGGGACTTCCTCTCCGGTTCGTCCGTCGCCGCGTCGGCGCTCGTGGAGCCCAGCCGCGACTGGCTGATCTCGTCCCCCGACTCCCAGGTGGCGCGCCAGGCGGGTCCCCGCGTGGGGCCGTCGGACGTGGCGGCGGTGCGGGCGATGACGCAGGCCCTCACGGACCTGGACCACCAGTACGGCAGCGGGCATGTGCGTCCGGTCGTCGTGCACTACCTCAACAGCGTCGTCTCCGGGCTGCTGGCGGGCTCGTACCGGGAGGCGGTCGGGCGCGACCTCTTCGCCGCCGTCGCGCGGCTGACCGAACTCGCCGGGTACATGGCCGTCGACACCGGCCAGCCCGGTCTCGCCCAGCGCTACTACATCCAGGCACTCCGGCTCGCCCAGGCGGCCGGGGACCGGGGGTACGGGGGATACGTACTCGCCGCCTCCATGAGCCATCTCGCCGCGCAGCTCGGAAACCCGCGGGAGATCGCGCAGTTGGCGCGGGCGGCGCAGGAGGGGGCGCGCGGCCGGGTCACCCCGCGCGCGGAGGCCATGTTCCTCGCGGCCGAGGCCCGGGGGCACGCCCTGATGGGCGACGCGCGGGCGGCCCAGCTGGCGTCCGGGCGCGCGGTCAACGCGCTGGAGGCGGCCGATCCGGAGTCCGGGGACGACCCGGCGTGGATCGCGCACTTCGACGGGGCCTACCTGGCCGACGAGCTGGCGCACTGCCATCGGGACCTCGGGCAGGCCGAGGCGGCGGCGCGGTGCGCGCAGGAGTCCCTGGCCGGACACCCGGTGACGCGGGCGCGGCGCCGGGCCATCGGGCTGGTGCTGCTGGCCACGGCACAGGTCCAGCAGCGCGAGGTGGAGGAGGCCTGCCACACGGGCCTGCGCGCGGTGGAACTCCTCGGCACCCTGCGCTCCAACCGGGGCGCCGAGTACCTGGAGGACCTGCAGCTGCGCCTGGAGCCGTACCGCGACGAACCGGTGGTCCGGGAGTTCGGGGCGCGGGTGGACCTGCGGGCGGCGGCGTGACGGGAGACACAGCGGGGCGCTGAGGTGCTGGTGGGGGAGTGGTCCGGTCCTGTGATTCGTCAATCGGATTCCGGGAACCCGGTAGCTTTAACTGAAGATTCCGAAGGTCCCCCCATCAGCAGGAGTCCCGGTGACGCAGAGTGGACAGGGCGAGGAGCCCTCGCAGCGCGTGGCGCGCGAAGGCATCGTGCTGCCCTCGGACGGCGGCGAACCGCTGCTGCCGGGCATGACGGGGGCAAGCGGCGGCCGGCCGGCTCCGGTCCCGGCGGCGCCCCCGACCCCTGCCCCGAACCCGACCGGCGGTCAGGCCTGGGGGCTGCCGTGGGGCCCGGACACGAACCAGGACCAGGACCAGGACGACTACCAGGGCCAGGGCCAGGGCCAGGGCCAGTATCAATACCAGCCCCAGCCGGAGCCCCCGGCCCAGGTCCAGCCTCAGGCGGCCGGGGGCTGGCCGACGCCGCCCGACGCCCAGCAGCATCAACAGTGGGGTGACCAGGGCCGGTTCCAGCCCCAGCCGCAGCAACAGCCCGAGCAGCAGGCGCCGTCGGCACCGGCGTGGGACAACAACCCGGGTGCGTCCGGCGGTTGGGCCCAACAGCCCGGCTACGGCGAGCCCGGCCACGGCGCTCAGCCGGCCCACCAGGCGTACGGGCCGTACGGTGGCGCCCCGCTGCCGCCGGTCGAGGACGCGACGCAGTACATCCCGCCCGTCCCGGGCACCCCCGGGCCCGTCGCCGACCCGGCCACCCAGTACCTCCCGCCGGTTGAGGCGCACGCCCCCGGGCCCACTTACGCGCCCCCGCACGTCAACGAGGCGGCGACGCAGTTCCTGCCGCCTGTGAGTCCCGGCGCGCTGCCGCCCGAGATGTCCGCCGAGGCGACCGCGTATCTGGGCCGCGTGCCGCAGGCGGCCCCCGGCGGCTCCGAAAGCGACGCCACCCAGTACATCCCGCCGGTGCCCGGAGGGTCGTACGGCACACCCCCGGGTGGCGCGGACGACCGTCAGCCGCCCTCCGACTTCGACAACCTCTTCCGCAGCAGCAGCAGCAGCAGCAGCGGAGCGGGCGCCGAGGTGCCGGCCGGCGCGACCCAGCAGATGCCCCGCATCCCCGCCCAGCAGCACCAGCAGCCCGCTCCGGGTCCCTACGGCCAGCAGGCCCCGTACGCTGCCCAGCAGGCCCCGTACGGCTTCCAGGCGGCCGGGCCCCACGCGTCGCCCCACGACATGGACGACGAGAGTGACCGCGGGGGCCGGCGATCGCGGGTGGCCGTCATCGCGGCCCTCGGGATCGGCATCGTGGTGCTCGGGATCGGGGCCGGTGCCATGCTGAGCGGCGGGGGCGGGGACACCGACAAGGACGCGGGCAACAAGACGGTCGCGGCGACCTCGTCCGCGCCGGAGGAGTCCAAGGCTCCGGCCGCCGACCCCGCCAAGGCGCAGGCCGTCGAACTGGACAAGCTGCTCGCCGACAGCAACAACAGCCGCGACGCGGTGATCAAGGCCGTGTCGGACGTCAAGTCCTGCGACAACCTCGGCCAGGCCGCCACGGACCTGCGCGGCGCGGCCCAGCAGCGCGGTGAACTGGTCACCCGGCTCTCCACGCTGGCCGTCGACAAGCTCCCCGAGCACGCCGCGCTCAGCGATGCCCTCACCAAGGCCTGGCAGGCGTCCCAGGCGGCCGACAACCACTACGCGGCCTGGGCCGACCAGACGGCGGGCAAGAACGGCTGCAAGGGGGGCCAGGCCCGTTCGACGGGGCAGACGCAGAAGGGCAACCAGCAGAGCGGTGTCGCCACCGAGCAGAAGTCCCGGGCGGCCGAACTGTGGAACACGATCGCGAAGACGTACGGCCTGACGGAACGCCAGTCCACCCAGCTCTGACCCGGCTCCGGGTCCGGGGCCGACCCGGCTCGGATCCGACGCGGTCCCTCCGGGAGGGGGGACCGTTCGCCTCTCGTCAGTCCGCCGCGTTCTCCAGCAGCTTCGTCGTGTCGATGAAGCCCTTGCGGGCGGCGACGAGGCGGCCCTCGCGGACGACCTGGAGGGTCACCTGCGCGTTGACCAGGCGCGGGAACCCGACCACCGAGAGCAGGTCCTCGAAGCGCCAGCGCAGCGTCGGGGTGAGGCCGCCGGTGTTGACGCGCAGGCCGTCGTCTAGGGCCCGCCGGACAGTGGTCGAGGACACCTCGCGGCCCTCCAGCGACTCGACGACCGCCTTCAGGACGGTGTACGCGATCCAGGTGGTCTGCACGCCCGCGTCCTGCGGGTCGATGCGGTTGTCGCCGAAGGCCTCCTCGTTGACGACCTTCTTCATCTCGTCCCAGCGGGCGTCGCCGGCCACCGGGTACCAGCCGGTGATGTACGAGTCCTCGTACGGGCCCGACTTGCCGCCGTTCGCGTTGATCACCGTCTGGTCGACGCTGCCGAGGACGGTCGCGGTGCGCACGTCCGGGTAGTCCTCGCGGTCGCGCCGGAAGGAGTCCATGAAGGTGTTGGTGCGGTCCCCGAGCGCCGGCACCACACAGCCCTTCTTCTCGTCGCCCGTGTTCGTCGTCCGTTCCAGGGCGAGCTTCGTGTGCGTCCCGTACTCGGTGGCAGCCTCGGCGGCCAGCTGGTCCAGCGCCGCGGCGTGGCCGCCCGCCTGCAGACCGGAATTGAGGAGCTGGGGCAGCTGGTCGCCCGCGATGGTGTCGGGACGGATCAGGGCGACGGGACCGCAGACGGCGGCGAGTTCCTTGCCGAGGCCGGCCAGAAGGGCGGGCGAGCCGCCGTTGACCGGGTAGGACATCGGGTTGGTGAACTCGTCGTTGGTGACGCCGTAGCCGCCGATGTAGGGGATTCCGGCGGAGGCAAGCGGGCCGAGGAAGTCGTCGCCGAACTGGCTGTAGGAGCCGACGACCGCGACCACGTTCTCGGCGGCGGCGCGCCGCGCGCACTTCGCGGCGGCCACCCGGTCGTTGTGGTCGTTGCAGGTCAGGACCTTGAGCTTGCGCCCGTTCAGGCCACCCGTGGAGTTGATCCAGCGCGCGTACGCCTGCGCCATGGCCGGCATGCCGGGCTTGTTGGTCGCGTCGGTTCCCTCCGGCGCCCAGGTCATGACGGTGACGTCGCCGCTCTCGGCGTCGGCCGAGGTGCCGGGTACGACCCCGCAGCCCGCGGCGAGCGCCGCGCACACGGCCAGCGCGCTCATGGATCTCGCGCGCGTGGACCCGGTGCTCATGGACCTGGGGGAGTTGGTGCGGAAGGTGCTGCGGGTGCGTCGCCTGCCGGTCATGGACATGCACGATTCCGTCACACAGCCAACCCGGATGTGACCCTTGGTCAACAGGCGGTGACGGGGAGGTGAATTACGGGGGGTGTTGATCTCATTTTCACAGGGACCGTACGATCGATGACCGTGCAAGGTTCGGAAGACTCTTCCCGTCGCGGCCGTCGCTCCCCCACCATGGGCGGCATGCCACTCAACGACATGCCGTGGTGGCGCTGGCGCAGCAATGTGCGCTCCGCGCTGCACATGCTCTCCGATCCGGCGTTCCAGCGGGACGTCTGGCTGGCCGGTGTCGACGGGTACGGGGACGTCACCGACGCCGTGTACCGCCTCGTCGAGGACACCTGGCTGGACAGCTGGTCCGCCGAGAAATACGTCGGCACGATCTTCCGGGACTCCCAGGAAGCCGCCCTCGTCGACACCGCCGTACTCCGTGTCCTGCGGATCATGCACCAGGTCGGTCCGGACGCGCCCGTCTCGGCCTACCTCGACCACGCAGGGTGGCCGGAGGCGGTCCGGGCGGCCCGGGACGCCCACGTCCGCCTCGCGGTGAGCGACGGCGAGGAGCCGGACGTCCCGCCGCGCACGCTGGAGGTACTGCGGATCCTGACGCGCTCGGCGTAGCCCCGGTCACGGACGCGGGCGCTCCGGTGCTCCGGTGCGTTCCGGGTGGCGGACGGGAGTCGGCCGTTCCAGGTGGATATGGGACCCTGTCCGGCATGAACGAGCAGTCCAGCGCAGCCGCGGCCCCCGCCGAGAAGTCCTCCGAGCAGTACGTCCTCACCCTCTCCTGCCCCGACAAGCAGGGCATCGTGCACGCCGTGTCGAGCTACCTCTTCATGACCGGCTGCAACATCGAGGACAGCCAGCAGTTCGGCGACCGGGACACGGGACTGTTCTTCATGCGCGTCCACTTCTCGGGTGAGGCGCCGGTGACGGTGGAGAAGCTCCGGGCGAGCTTCGCGGCGATCGGTGACGCCTTCCGCATGGAGTGGCAGATCCACCGGGCCGAGGACCGTATGCGGGTCGTCCTGATGGTCAGCAGGTTCGGCCACTGTCTCAACGACCTCCTCTTCCGCACCCGCATCGGTGCGCTGCCGGTCGACATCGCGGCGGTCGTCTCCAACCACACGGACTTCGCCGAGCTGGTCGCCTCGTACGACGTCCCCTTCGTCCACATCCCGGTGACGAAGGACACGAAGGCGCAGGCGGAGGCGCGGCTGCTGGAGCTGGTGCGCGCGGAGAACGTGGAACTGGTCGTCCTGGCCCGCTACATGCAGGTGCTGTCGGACGACCTGTGCAAGAACCTGAGCGGCCGGATCATCAACATCCACCACTCCTTCCTCCCGAGCTTCAAGGGCGCGAAGCCGTATCACCAGGCTCACGCGCGGGGCGTGAAGCTGATCGGCGCGACGGCGCACTACGTCACGGCGGACCTCGACGAGGGTCCGATCATCGAGCAGGAGGTCGAGCGGGTCGCCCACGACGTGACCCCCGACCAGTTGGTGGCCATCGGCCGCGATGTGGAGTGCCAGGCGCTGGCGCGGGCCGTGAAATGGCATGCGGAGCGGCGGATTCTGCTGAACGGGCGGCGGACGGTGGTGTTCGCGTAGGCGGGTGAAACGGGTTGCCTCCCGCTACCCGCTACCCGCTGCCCGGTAGGTTTCCCCGTTGGTCGTCGATGTTCTGACCACCGCCCCGGGGGCGCCGTCGTCCACTGGGCGATCCAACGCGAGGACCTGACCGCACGACGCTTCGACGGCACGGTCGCCACCGTCTTCTGGAACCCCTGAGGGCGGGTTCCGTCCAGGCCGACCACAACACCGTTCGGTCTGCCTCGGCGGTCGGCCGTACGCGGCACGGAGGGCTCGCCGGAGCGTTGACCGATCCTTCCGAGTTCGGGCGACACTGGTTGCGTGATTATCGAACGTGCGTACGCCCACCTCTCCTCGTACGACGAGGAAACCTGGCCTTGGTCGGTGCCCTGCGTCCGGCAGCTGCTCGACGAAGGGCTGCGGTTCACCGCACCGGTGACCTTTCTGGTCGGTGAGAACGGCTCCGGGAAGTCGACCCTGGTCGAGGCGTTGGCGGAGGGATTCGGCCTGGACTCCTACGGCGGCTCCCACGACTGGCGCTACGCCTCCTCGCGTGGCAAGTCGGCGCTCGGCGAGCGGATGAAATTCGACGCCGCCTCGGGTCGTGGGCGTCGTATGGCCACCAGCTGGTCAGCCCGCAAGGGCTTCTTCCTGCGTGCCGAGACCGCGCTGGACGCCCTCGGCAGGGAGGGGTTCTCGCCGGACCGGGTCAGCCATGGTGAGGGCTTTCTCGCGGCGTTCCGTGGGAAGTTCGTGCATGCCGGGCTCTATGTCCTCGACGAGCCGGAGGCAGCGCTCTCCTTCTCCTCGTGCCTCGAACTGATCGGGCACATCGACCGGTTGGCCAAGGAGGGAGGCCAGGTCATCTGTGCCACGCACTCTCCGTTGCTGACCGCCCTGCCGGGCGCGGACATCATCGAGGTCGGTGAGCACGGTATGCGGAGGGTCGCCTGGCAGGAGCTCGGCGTCGTGGATCACTGGCGCCGCTATCTCGCCGACCCGCACACCTATCTGCGGCACATCGTCGAACCGTAGACGGGTCCCCGCGCAGCAAGAGCCCGCGTCACATGGGTGCGGAAGGCCAGGCTCCACAGGGTGACGTGTGGCGCGGAAGGAAAGAGGAGCAGATCAAGAACTCCCGTCCCTCGCCGTGGACGCGGCCTCGCCCACCCTCGGTCTCCTGGAGCTCGGGCGCGTCGCGCGGACGTGGCCCTGCGGCCGGCACGCACGCCCCGGCGAGGGACCCCGGCACTTTCCTGAAGGCGAAGTCCCCGCATAGGTGGCGCCGGCCGGTGTCGGCGAGGCCCGCTGTCGGCTCGACGAGATCGAACGCGCGGGCCTGACCGGCGAGTTCGAGCGCGTCAAGCGGCTCGCCCGTTCGGTCGTGGCCCTCTGCGGCCACCACCAGAACCTCACCGGGGCGAGGTCCAGCTGAAGGCCTGCCTACATCCGGCTCAGCGAAGCCGCCGCGAACAGCACGTCCCTGATCGCCTCCCTGTCGCCGTCCTGGCCTGCCGCCGCTTCCTCCGGGGATACGTGGCCCGCTGCCAGTTGGCAGAACTCCACGCCGTCCAGGGCCACATGGGCCACCTCGTGGGCGGACGAGGCGAGGGCGGCCGGGGAGTCCAGGGGGATCAGCCATTCGCCGCCGCCGGAACCCTCGATCTCCAGGCGGAGGCTGCGGCCCGGTTCGCCGGCCGGGACCAGGTGGCGGGTCGTCCGGCTCGGCGCGGCCAGGCCTGCCTGGCGGCGGGCGGCCAGTGCCTCCGGGAGCATGCGGGCCGCGAGGTCGATCATGCCGTGGAGGTGGCGCGGGGCCGGCGGTTCGTAGGGATAGTCGACCGCGTCCGCGATGTCACCCGCGTGCACCCAGCACTCGAAGGCGCGGTCCAGCATCGCCTCGTGCAGCGGCAGTTCGAAGTCGCCGTACGACACCGGCAGCTTCCCCGAGCCTCCCCCACGACCGGCTTCGCCCGCACGGGAGGTACCCCCGACCGCGAACGACACCGTCCGGACGATGTTGTGGCTCTGCTCGCGCCACGGCACCCGTACGGAACGGGTGGGCGGGAAGTACGAGGCACGCCAGTACGCCTCCGTGCGGGACGCCGGAGTCGGCGCGCCCGGTGTCTTCGGCTCACCGGTGACCGGGTCGTCGAGGCCCAGCGTGACCGCGACCAGGCCGTCCACGCTCAGCAGATGGGCGATGACACCGGCGACCGTCGTACGACGGCTCGTCTGCTCGTCGCCCTCGAACCAGCGCAGCCGCACGGGCGCGTGCCACTCGGAGTCGCCGAAGTCCTGGAGCAGGGCGTCGAGGCGGGCGGTCTCCGCGTCGTACGGGGTCGCCCACTCCGGTACCGGGATGCGTGGCGGGCGCCGGTCGAGGCAACCCTCCAGGACGCGGGTGCGCAGGGTCGGGTCCAGGTCGAGAGGCTCCGGGCGTTGCAACAGCTCGACCGCTTCTCGCAGGCGCCGCGCCTCGTCCGCGCAGGCACCGCACTCCCCGAGGTGCTCCTCGACGGCCAGCGTCTCCTCCGGCGCGCAGGCGGCCAGCGCCCACGCCCCCAGCAGCGACCTCAGCACGTCGTGTTCCAGTACCAGCGGTACGAGGGGCACGCGTGTCGCGTCGGGCAGGGAGAGCCCGGTGTCCTCGACCGAGGAACGCGGCATCGGTATGCGGGGTGAGCCGTCGCCGACGCCAGGCGCCTTGCCGTCGCCGTTGTCGGGGCCTTGGGGGCCGTACCCCTCGTACTTCTCCCGGTCCCCGTCCTCGTGACCCGCGCCGCTCACACCGCACCCCCGTATTCGGGGGGTGCCCCTGGTGTGCCGGTGTCGTGGGCCGTGGACAGGAGTTGGAGGCCGAGGCGGAGTCGGCGGCGCGCCTCGGCCTCCGTGACGCCCAGGTCGGCGGCGGTCTGGCGGTAGTCGCGCCGCTGGAAGTACGCCAGCTCCAGGGCGGCGCGCAACGGGGCCGGCATCGACGTCACGATGTAGTCGGCGCGGGCGGCGACGGAGGCGCGGCGGACCCGGCGCTCCAGTTCCTCCATGGAGCCCGTGGAAGAACTGGATGAAGTGGAGGAACTGGAGGACCCGGACCCTCTGGAGGAACCTGTGGCGCCGGCATACGCGTCCGCGGGGTCGGCCAAGCCGCCTGCGTCGCCTGCGTCGCCCGCGTCGGCAGGGTCGCCCGCGTCGGCAGGGTCGCCGTGGGCCATTGCCGCCGTCTCCGTCTGGCGCAGGCGCTGTACCGCGAGGCGGTGGGTCAGGGTGGCCACCCAGGAACGCAGCGGGCCCTGCTTGGGGTCGTAGGCGTCGGGGTGCTGCCAGACGTGGGCGAAGACCTCGCGGGTGATGCGGTCGGCGTCCTGTTCGTCGGCGAGGACACGGTGGGCGAGACCATGCACGAGGGAGGCGAAACGGTCGTACAACTCACCCAGCGCGGCTGCCTCCCCGCGCGCGAGCCGCTGCTGCATCTTGCGGTCCCAGCGGGGCGGTGTGTCCCTCTTCGGCATGCTGCCCCTCACCCCCCTACGGCTGTCCAGGTCCGGCGGTTGCCCACCTTCTCCTCGAATGTAGTCGGCCCCTCTGACAGCCCACTCCGCTTTGCGGCATTCTGCGCCGTCCGGAGGGCCTCGGATGGTAGAGAACCGACGGGGATCGACCCATCACGACGCAATCTGAGCTGTTTTCGATCAAATAAGTTCACGGGTGACCGAAATAAGCCCCTGCAAACCGCTTGCAAGTCTCTTGCGGTCCGGGCCGAGCCGATGTGCGGTGTTTGATGACATGGCTGTTGGGCAGCCGCGTCGACAGGAAGCGTAGGTCGAGCTTCCGTTTCTGCCGGACGAGTCGGATAGAGGCGTGATGGTGGCGTTCAAGGTGACCGACGGTGAGCGAGGCGGCTGGACCGTGCTCCAGGTGTCCGGAGAGATGGACCTGGTCACCTCGCCGGAGCTGCGACAGCGGGTGCACGACGCCGTGGCCGAGGGCATTCACCGTGTTGTCCTCGACCTCTCCGAGGTCGTCTTCTGCGACTCCAGCGGCGTCGGCGTCCTCATCGCCACCCGTCGGCTGATGCGCTCCTGCCAGGGCCACCTGCGGCTGATCCTGCCCGCCCAGGGCGACGCGGAGAGCGCCCACGCCCACCACGTCAACCGCGTCCTCGGCGCCCTGGGGGTGCGCCGCCTCTTCGACGTCTACGCGGACGTCACCACGGCCGCCGACGAGACGGCGGAACCGCTCCAGGCGGCCTTCACGCGCGTGGGAGCGGCCCCCACGCGCGCGTGACGCCGGTGTCGCGGAATTCCCCCAGTCTTGGCACAGGCGTCGTCTTCCTGCCCCGGACCCCGCCCGCGCGTCGTACGCTCCGTGCGTGAAGGACCTCGGTGCGGAGGTTGAGACGCAGAGGCGAGTCGCAACGTAAAGCGTGTAAGACGCAGGCGCAGGACGCAGACGTAAGGCAGGCCCGACAGACATGGTCAACTCCGAGTACGGACGGAAGATCGCCGCCCGGTTCACCACGTTCGACCAGGACGGCAACGGCTACATCGACCGGGTGGACTTCAGTGTGGCGGCCAAGGCGCTGCTCGCCGAGTTCGGCACCCCCGCCCGGTCCGACAAGGGCCAGTCCCTCTACAGCGGCGCCGAGGCCTTCTGGCAGGGCATGGCGGGAATCGCGGACCGGGACGGTGACCAGCGGATCACCCGCGACGAGTTCGTGTACGGCGCCGTGAAGCGGCTGCACGACAACCCCGCCCGGTTCGCCGAGATCGCCCGCCCCTTCCTGCGCGCCGCCCTGGCCGTCGCGGACCTGGACGGCGACGGCGCGGCGACCCTCGCGGACACCGAGCGCGTCCTCAAGGCCCTCGGCGTGCCCGAGGACATCGCCGCCACGGCCGCCGCGACGCTCGACACCGATGCCGACGGCAGGGTCGGCGAGACGGAGATCGTCGACGCGTTCGCCCGCTACTTCGACGTCTCCGACTCGGACGACGGCGCCGACTCCGGCTCCGGCTCCGGCTCCGAGGAAGGCTCCGCGTAGCGCTCGCGCAGCTTGTACTTGAGCACCTTCCGCAGGGCATCGTTGCGCGGAAGGGCGTCCACCACCTCCAGCCGCTCCGGCAGCTTGTGCACGGACAGTCCTTCCGAGCGCAGGTAGGAGGTCAGCGCGGCAAGGGTCAACTCACCTGACCCTGCCGTCTGTTCCACCACCGCGCAGACCAACTCCCCGCGCTCCGTGTCCGGCAGGCCCACCACCGCGACGTCGCCCACCCCCGGATGCGTGTGCAGCAGGTCCTCGATCTCCTTGGCCGAGATGTTCTCGCCCTTGCGGATGATCACGTCCTTGAGTCGCCCGGTGAGCACCAAGTGCCCGCTCCCGGTGAGGAATCCCAGGTCACCGGTGCGCAGAAAGCCGTCCTCGTCGAAGGCCTCGGCGGTCTGCGCCGGGTCCAGATACCCCTGGCACACGGCCTCGCCCCGCAGCCGCACCTCGCCCTCCACCACCCGTATCTCCATCCCCTCCGGCGGACGCCCCTCCGTCGTCGCGAGGTTCTCGGCCGTGTCGTCCGGCGCCCCCATGGTGATCATCGGCACCTCGGTCATCCCGTACCCGTGCGTGAGCTCCACCCCCATCTCGCGTACGACGGAGTGGTAGACCTCCGGCGGCTTCGGCGCCCCGCCGCCCGCGAGCAGCCGCAGGGACGGGATCACCGGAACGCCCGGCTGTTTGCGCTGCTCGGCGAGGAACATGGAGTAGAAGGCGGTGGACCCGCCGGCCACGGTCACCCCGTGCTTGCGGTAGCCCTCCAGCGCGTCCGGCAGCGCGAACTGCTCGAACATCACCGCCGGGAAGCCGTACAGCAGGAGCATCACCGTGTAGTCGGGGCCGGCGATATGGGCGTACGGGAAGGCCATCGAGCCCACGTCGGACTCGGTGAGCCGCAGCGCATGCGCGAGACACGAGCCGCCCGCGATGAGCGAACGGTCCGTGTGGAGCACGCCCTTGGGGTCGGAAGTCGTGCCCGAGGTCCAGTAGATCCAGCGGACCGAGGTGCCGTCGGTGGGCGGGGGCGGCAGCAACGACGGCTCCCCGTCCGGGAGTTCGTCGCTGTCGTACGCCTGGAAGACGCCCTTCGCGCCGAGCCGCCGCGCCATCTCCGTGTGGTCGAAGCCGCGCCACACGCCCGGCACCGCGAAGAACTCCGCCTTCGACTCCCGTAGCGCGAAGCCGACTTCGCGGTCCCGGTAGAAGGGGATGACCGGGGACTGCACGGCGCCCAGGCGGGCCAGCGCGAAGGAGAGCAGGGCGGTCTCGATACGGGTGGGCAACTGCCAGGCGACGACCGTGCCGGGGCGTACGCCCATGTCGTACAGCCCGGCGGCCACCCGTTCGGAGCGGGCGCGGAGTTCGCCGAAGGTGAGGGAGCGGTCGTCCTGGAGGAGGACGGGCCGGTCGGGGGTGAGTTCGGCGCGCCGGGCCACCAGTTCCCAGAGGGTACGGGCCGAACCCAGGGCGAGTGCGGTGTCGACGGCGTTCACATTGCCCCCAGTAACTGACGGACCATCAGATTGTGCGGGGAGCGTAGGGCTTGGCGCCTTGTCGGTCCATAGGTGCGGGACTAACCTTCTAGAGGTGCCAAGAACTGACGGTCCGTCAGATAATCACCACCTGGCCAGGCGGAGGGGACTCATGACCGAACTGCCCCGCATCATCAGCGTCGACGACCACGTGATCGAACCCGCGCACCTCTTCGAGACCTGGCTGCCGGCCAAGTACCGGGACAAGGGGCCGAAGTCCTTCACCGCCGGCATCGGCGAACTCGCCTACGTGGGCGGCAAATACCGGATCACGACCGACCCCGAGGGCCCGGTCACCGACTGGTGGCAGTACGAGGACCTGCAGTTCCCGTACAAGCGGATCATCGCGGCCGTCGGGTTCTCCCGGGACGAGATGACCCTCGACGGCATCACGCGCGAGCAGATGCGGCGCGGCTGCTGGGACCCCAAGGCCCGGCTCGCGGACATGGACCTCAACCACGTCGAGGGCTCGCTCTGCTTCCCCACCTTCCCGAGGTTCTGCGGGCAGACCTTCGCCGAGGCCCACGACAAGGAGGTCGCGCTGGCGTGCGTGCGCGCCTACAACGACTGGATGGTGGAGGAGTGGTGCGGCGACAGCGGCGGCCGGCTGATCCCGCTGTGCCTGATCCCGCTGTGGGACATCGAGTTGGCGGTCGCGGAGATCCGGCGCAACGCGGCACGCGGGGTACGGGCGGTCACGTTCTCCGAGATCCCGACGCACCTCGGACTGCCGTCGATCCACTCCGGCTACTGGGACCCGTTCTTCGCGGTGTGCGAGGAGACCGGGACGGTCGTCAACATGCACATCGGCAGCAGCAGCCAGATGCCCGCCGCCTCCCCGGACGCGCCGCCCGCCGTACAGGCCTCGCTGAGCTTCAACAACGCGATGGCGTCGATGATGGACTTCCTCTTCTCCGGGGTCCTGGTGAAGTTCCCGACGCTCAAACTCGCCTACAGCGAAGGGCAGATGGGCTGGATCCCGTACGCACTCGAGCGCGCCGACGACGTGTGGGAAGAGCACCGAGCGTGGGGCGGGGTCAGGGATCTGATCCCCGAACCCCCATCGACGTACTACTACCGGCAGATCTTCTGCTGCTTCTTCCGCGACAAGCACGGCGTCGCCTCGATCGACGTCGTCGGCCGGGACAACGCCACCTTCGAGACCGACTACCCGCACGTCGACTCGACCTTCCCGCACACCAAGGAGGTCGCCCTCGACCATATGAAGGGCCTCGACGACGAGACCGTCTACAAGCTGATGCGCGGCAACGCCATCCGCATGCTCGGCCTCGACCTGGACAAGTAGTGGACCTCTCAGACACTCCCCAAGAGGCTGAGTTCCGCGCGCGGTTGAGGGAGTGGCTGGCCAAGGCGCTCCCCTCGCTGCCGGCGAAGCCCTCGCCCGACGACTGGCCGGGGCGGCGCGCGTACGACCTCGGCTGGCAGCGGACGCTGTACGACGCCGGGTACGGCGAGGTCCACTGGGGCGCCGACCCCGCCGTACGGATGATCTTCCTGGAGGAGACGGAGAAGGCGGGTGCGCCCTACGTCGGCGCGAACTTCGTCGGACTGCTGCACGCCGGCCCGACCATCGCCGCCGAGGGGACCGAGGAGCAGAAGGCCCGTTGGCTGCCGCCGGTGCTGCGTGGTGAGGAGGTCTGGTGCCAGGGGTTCAGTGAACCGGACGCCGGCTCCGACCTCGCGGCGCTGCGCACCCGCGCGCGGCGCGACGGCGACAACTACGTGGTGAGCGGGTCGAAAATCTGGACCTCGCACGCCGAAGTCGCCGACTGGTGCGAGCTGTTGGTGCGGACGGACCCGGACGCGCCCAAGCACCGCGGGATCACCTGGCTCGCCATGCCCATGGACGCGCCGGGCATCACCGTACGGCCGCTGCGCACGCTCGCCGGGTCGAACGAGTTCGCCGAGGTCTTCCTCGACGAGGTCCGGGTGCCGGTCGGCAACCGGGTCGGCGAGGAGAACGACGGCTGGCGCGTGACGATGGTGACGCTGTCCTTCGAGCGCGGTACGGCGTTCGTCGGGGAGGTCGTCGCCTGCCGCCGGGTGCTGGGCGAACTCGCCCTGGCGGCGCGGGAGAACGGGCGCTGGGACGACCCCGTACTGCGGCGGCGGCTCGGGCGGCTGAACGCCGACTTCCGGGCGCTGTGGCGGCTGACGCAGTGGAACGTGAGCGGGGCGAGCGAGGGAGTGCCCGGGGTCGGCGGGTCGGTCTTCAAGCTGCGGTACTCGCACGCCCGGCAGGAGTTGTACGAGGCTGCCGCCGAGGTCCTGGGGGAGGGCGGTGCGGCGCTGGATCCCGAACAGCCCTGGGTGCTCGACCGGTTGTCCTCACTGTCGTACACCATCGCCGCCGGCACCTCCCAGATCCAGCACAGCATCGTGGCCGAACGCGTTCTCGGGCTGCCGAAAGGACGGTGACATTCGCACATGCGTTTTCAACTCACAGAAGACCAGCGGGCGTTGCGGGCGGGCGTACGAGGGCTGCTGGCGGCGCGGTTCGGGCGCGAGCGGCTGCGGGCGGCCATGGAGGTCGAGGAGGTACGCGGGACACCTGGGATACCCGAGCTGGACCGTGGGCTGTGGCGGGAGCTGGGGACCGCCGGGTTCTTCTCGCTGCGGTTGCCGGAGGCGGCGGGCGGGGTCGGACTCGGGCTGCCCGAGGCGGTGTTGGCGTTCGAGGAGGCGGGCCGCGTACTGCTGCCGGGCCCGCTGATCGCCACGCATCTCGCGGCGGGGGAGGTGCCGGGGGCGGCGACGGGGGAAGCGGTGGTGACCGTCGTCGACGCCGGCGGCGTGGTGGAGTGGCTGGAGGCGGCCGACGTCGTACGAGGGGACGCGGCCGGGGCGGTGCCCATGCGGTCGGTGGATCCGCTCACGCCCCTTCACCGGGTGGCCGATCCGGACTCCGGCGACCGTACGGACGTACTCCTGACCTCACTCCTCACCGCCGCCGAACAGCTCGGTACCGCCGCCCGGGTGTGTGAGCTGGCCGCGCAACACGCCCGGACCCGTGAGCAGTTCGGGCGGCCGATCGGGGCCTTCCAGGCGGTGCAGCAGCTGTGCGCCGGGATCCTGGTGCGGGTCGAGGTGGCGCGGGCGGCGGTGTACGCGGCTGCCGTCACCGTCGATCCGGCGGACATCGCGGCGGCCCGGCTGCTTGCCGACGAGGCCGCCGTGCGCGGGGCCCGCGACTGCCTGCAGGTGCACGGTGGGATGGGCTTCACCTGGGAGTCGGACGTCCATCTGTATCTGAAGCGGGCGTGGCTACGGGCCCGGCGGCCCGGCTCGGTGACGGAGTGTGAGGAGGTGCTCGCCGCCGCGTTACTGGTCGAGGCGCGCTGACCGGCGGCCGGAGCCGGACTGGCCGGATTGGTGTCGCCGATCGTGGCGCGATCGAAATGTGACCGAGCTGTTGTGAGATCACTGAACGTCGATACCGGGTTGTGTCCTACGAGCGACTCGTCACGGCCCGGAGTCACGTGTTCGCTCCGGTACCTTCTGTGGCATGCGAGTGGTTCCGAGGTCGAGCCATCCCGGTGTTGCCCCTGAGGCGGCCCCGGATTCGGCGGTGTGCGCCGCTCGTGGGGCGGATCGGAGTTCCTCACCCGCCTGTTCGACTCCCCGCGGTGAGCGTCGCACAGTATGCCGCAGGCGTACTCCTTCGCGTTGGAATATGCCCGAAGCGCTTGTTGGCGTGACTGTACGTCAACCATGCTTTCTCGTAAGGGAATCACGTTCCGTGATCCCCGATCTGGCCGTTGGCCCAACCGTTGTTCTGGGCATGCAGAAAATGGCTACGATCGTGGCCCTCGTGCGGCGCGAGGCGATGTGTCCGCCGGTTCGGATGGTGTGAGCGGTGCAGGTGCTTCAAGTGCAGCTGGAGATCCGGCCCGACCCCGCAGAGGTGGGGCGGGCCCGGAGATGGGCGCGGTCCCGGCTTGCCGGGTCCGGGGTGGCGGACGACGAGCCGCTGGCCGAGACGCTGATCCTCCTCGTCTCCGAGCTGGTCACCAACGCGGTGGTGCACACCGGGTGTCCGGCGTTGCTGCGGCTGTCGTTCGAGGGTGTGAGCGGACCGCGGTCCGGCGCCGGGGGCGTGGCCGGCGGGCTCGTGCGGCTGGAGGTCGTCGACCTGAGCCCCTGTCCCCCCGTGCCCCGGCATGCCGAGGGCGACGAGACCAACGGGCGCGGGCTGGAGCTGGTCGACGGGCTCGCCGACCGGTGGGGGTGGAGCACCGAGGGTGTCGGCAAGCGCATCTGGTGCGAACTGGACCGCTGTCCGGCTCCGGTGCCGTGTGGAAGCGGGAGTTCGGTCGCCGCCCCGGTGGTCGCGGCGGCTGTCACGGCCGCCACCGCCGGTACTTCGTCCGCGTACGGGGGCATGGCGGCGTACGAAGCCGTCTGATCCGGAAGTCCTGCCGATGCGGCGCTCGGCGGGGCACGGGTGCAGAAATGTCCGGGTTCGTGGGCCTGGTGCGGTGCGGTGCGCCGGGGTGTGCCCCCGTGCGCGGTTGTCGCAAAAGGTGCGTAAGCGATAAATCCCCGAACGGGTGTTGACGTGACGTGACCGCGTGAACACGCTTGTTTCAGCGCGATCCGCCGTGAGGGGACGGCGAGGGTTCGGTGACGGGGCCCTCGGCGAGTGCGGTTCGTGTGTTCGGCGTCGGCTCCTTCAGGGGTGGGGGGCGGAGTGGGAACGCCGAAGGCGGGAGGCGGCGCGCGATGCCGTACTTGGGGTGGGCAATGGCGCGCCGCCGGCCGGCAGGGTCGGGGGGTTAGAGGACGGCCACGGGCGCCACGGGACTGCCCGTGGCGCCCGTGAACGGTTCCGGTGTCGCCGACAGCAGGAACTCGTACCGGTTTTCTTGTCCACAGGCTGTGGACAACTTTTCGAGATTCCAGTTCTGGCCCTGCGGCATCCCCATCTCCACCAGGTCGAGCGCGTGTACGGGCAGCCACAGATCATTCGATTCTGGCGGAAATATCTCAAAGGTGAGCGTGTCGTTCGCGACCGCCGCGACATCCCGCGCGTGGAACCACTCCGGTGTACGGATCGACAGTCCCGGCGAGGGATACATGTACGCGTGCTTGTCCCCGGCCAGGTACACCTGGATCTGCCCGGTCCGTACGAGCACGATGTCACCGGCACGCACGCGCGTGCCCGCCAGCTCCTCCGCCGCGTCCAGGTCCTCCGGGGTGACCGCGTGCCCCCCGTCGAGCCGGTCGACGCCCCGCGCGCGGGCCACGTCCAGCAGCACCCCGCGCGAGACGATGTGCCGAGCCTTGTCGATGCCGACGAACTCGGCGCCGGCGTGGGCCGTGATCGTCGCCGCCGGACGCCCGTTGTAGAGCCTCCCGGAGTGGGAGGCGTGCGCGAGGGCGTCCCAGTGGGTCGCGCACTGGAGTCCCAGGGTCACGACGTCGTCGCTGGTCGCGACGGTTCCGCCGCCCGGCGGCCCGAATATCTCCTGGTTGATCTGGACCATGGCGTGCACGGGGTTCACCCGGCCCGGAATCGCGCCCGTCTGGACGCCGTCCTGCTGGAGCGGGAGGGCGAGGGGGACGCGACGGCCCGTGCGGACGGTCGCGGCGGCGGCGCGTACGACGGCGTCGGTGATGAGATTGAGGGTGCCGATCTCGTCGTCCGCCCCCCAACGCCCCCAGTTGTTCACGCGTTTGGCGATGGCGTGGAACTCGGCCGGCAATGACATGAGTCCGGTCCTTCCTGGAGTCCGGTCGCTCCCGGGGCTTGCCTCCGGATATCCGCCGGGACATAAAATCTAACGGTCCGTCAGAAACCGCGGGAAGGGGCCGGACGTGGGGAACTTCTTGGCAGGAAAGGTCGTCGCCGTGACGGGCGCGGGCCGGGGGATCGGCCGGGCGGTGGCGCTGGGCGCGGCGGCCGAGGGAGCGCGGGTCGTCGTCAACGACTACGGCGTCTCCATCGACGGCGCCTCGCCGACGAGCGAGATCGCCGAGGGCATCGTCAAGGAGATCGAGGCGGCGGGCGGCGAGGCGGTCGCAGTCGCCGACGACGTGTCCACCATGGCCGGCGGCCAGCGGGTCGTGGACGTGGCGCTGTCGTCGTACGGGCGCCTGGACGGTGTCGTGTGCGTCGCCGGGATCCTGCGCGAGCGGATGCTGTTCAACATGTCCGAGGAGGAATGGGATCCGGTCGTCGCCACTCACCTGAAGGGCACGTTCACCGTGTTCCGGGCGGCGTCCGCGGTCATGCGGAAGCAGCGGGCCGGGACGCTCATCGGCTTCACCAGCGGCAACCACCAGGGGTCGGTGTCACAGGCCAACTACAGCGCCGCGAAGGGCGGGATCATCTCGCTCGTACGGAGCGCCGCGCTGGGGCTCCACAAGTACGGGGTGACCGCCAACGCGGTGGCACCGGTCGCGCGTACGCGGATGTCGGCGAACGTGCCCATGGAGCTGGCGGAGATCGGGGAGCCGGAGGATGTGGCGGCCCTGGTCGTGTATCTGCTGTCCGACCGGGCGAAGGAGCAGCGGATCACCGGGCAGGTGTACACGGTCGCGGGGCCGAAGATCGCGGTGTGGGCGCAGCCGAGGGAGTTGCGGGCGGCGTACGCCTCCGGCGGTTGGACGCCTGATCGGATCGCGGAGTTTCTGCCGGGGTCTGTGGGGGTGGATCCGATGCCGATGCTTGTGCGGTTGGAGGAGATGGAGCGTGCCGCGCGGGATGGGGATCGGCCCAACGCCCAGTAGCTCGGGGGTGCGGGTGGTTTGGCGGGTGCGGGCCGCCTGTGGCTTGTCGCGCAGTTCCCCGCGCCCCTGGGTGGGTGTGTGTGGGCGCCGGTGTTGAGAGGAGAGGTCTGTGGACTTTGGGGTCAGCGTCGGTGATGAGGAGTTTCGGGCGGAAGCCCGGAGTTGGCTTGGTGGGCATGTTGATGGGGCTCTTGATCGGCGTAGTTGGGAGCGGATTCTTGGGAAGGCCGGGTGGATCGGGCTTTCGTGGGGGGAGTCCGGGTTCGGGAATCGGGCCGCGAGTCTTACCCAACAGGTCGTCTGGGCCGAGGAGTACGCCCGGTCGGGGGCGCCGACGCGGTCCGGGCACATCGGGGAGAATCTGCTCGCTCCGACGCTCCTCGCGCACGGTACCGATGAGCAGCGTGCCCGGTTTCTGCCGCCGGTCGCGGCGGGCGAGGAGCTCTGGTGTCAGGGGTACAGCGAGCCCGGGGCGGGGTCCGACCTCGCCGGGGTGAGCACGAAGGCCGAGCGGGCCACTGACGGCACGTACCGGATCACCGGACAGAAGATCTGGACGTCCCTCGCTCATGAGGCGGACTGGTGCTTCGTGCTCGCCCGTACGGAAGCGGGGTCGGTGCGTCATCACGGGCTCAGTTTTCTGCTCGTTCCGATGGACCAGCCGGGGCGGATCGAGGTCCGGCCGATCCGGCAGCTGACCGGGACCAGCGAATTCAACGAGGTCTTCTTCGACGGGGCCCACGCGCGCGCGGAGCACCTCGTCGGCGGCGAGGGCGCCGGCTGGAGCGTCGCGATGAGTCTCCTCGGGTTCGAGCGGGGGGTGTCCACGCTCGCCCAACAGATCGGGTTCGCAGGGGAGTTGGGACGTGTGGTCCGGGCGGCCGTCGACAGTGGCGCGGTGGCCGATCCCGTCGTACGGGAGCGACTTGTGCGGCAGTGGGCCGAGTTGCGGGTGATGCGCTGGAACGCCCTGCGCACACTGGGCGGTTCGGGGGACGCCGGGGCGCCGAGCGTGGCCAAGCTGCTGTGGGGCGGGTGGCATCAGCGGCTGGGGGAGCTGGCGATGCTCGTGCGGGGCGCGGAGGCCGGGGTCGGGCCGACGGAGTGGTCGGCCGGGGCGCCGTACGAACTCGACGACGCGCAGCACCTGTTCATGTTCTCCCGGGCCGACACGATCTACGGCGGCTCCGACCAGATCCAGCGCACGATCATCGCCGAGCGCGTGCTCGGTCTGCCCAGGGAGCCCAAGGGAGTCGTCTGATGCGCGGTGTGCTGTTCGACGGTAAGCAGATCCAGGTCGTCGACGATCTGGAGGTGAGGGATCCGGGAGCCGGGGAGGTGCTGGTCGCGATCTCGGCGGCGGGGCTGTGCCACAGCGACCTGTCCGTGGTGGACGGGACCATCCCCTTCCCCGTGCCTGTCGTGCTCGGCCATGAGGGCGCGGGTGTGGTGGAGGCCGTCGGGGCCGGTGTCACGCATGTGGTGCCCGGGGACCATGTGGCTCTGTCGACGCTCGCCAACTGTGGTGCGTGCGCGGAGTGCGACCGGGGGCGGCCGACCATGTGCCGGCAGTCGATCGGGCGGCCGGGGAGACCGTTCACGCGGGGCGGGCGGCCGGTGTTCCAGTTCGCGTCCAACTCGGCCTTCGCGGAACGCACGGTGGTGAAGGCCGTCCAGGCGGTACGCATCCCGAAGGACATCCCGATGCCGTCGGCCGCGCTCATCGGGTGCGGGGTGCTGACCGGAGTGGGCGCCGTGCTCAACCGGGCCCGGGTGGACCGCGGGGACAGCGTCGTGGTGATCGGTACGGGCGGGGTCGGGCTGAACGTCCTCCAGGGCGCGCGGATCGCGGGCGCCGCACGGATCGTCGCCGTGGACGCCAACCCGGCGAAGGAGGCGATGGCGCGGCGGTTCGGCGCAACCCACTTCCTGACCTCGACGGAGGGTGTGCGGGAGGTGCTGCCGACGGGCGCGGACCATGTCTTCGAGTGCGTCGGCAGGGTCGAACTCATCCGCCAGGCAGTCGACTTGCTCGACCGGCACGGCCAGGCGGTCCTGCTCGGTGTCCCCTCGGCCACGGCGGAGGCGTCCTTCGTCGTCTCGTCGATGTTCCTGGACAAGTCGATCCTCGGCTGCCGCTACGGCTCCTCCCGCCCCCAGCGGGACATCCCGCTCTACGCCGACCTGTACCGCGAAGGGCGGCTGCTGCTCGACGAGTTGGTGACCGAGACATATCCGGTCGAGGACTTCGAGAAGGCGGTCGGGGACGCGGAGGCGGGGCGGGTGGCGCGGGGGGTGCTGACCTTCTGAGCGCTGAGGGGGGGTGCGGGCGTTCCCTTGAGCGGCTCCGGCGACTTCGATGACTTCGGTGTCCTCCGGTCTTGTCCGGGGCATGGCGGGAATTTTCCACAGGCTGCGGAAACTCCCTGGGGCTTTGTCGGTGCCGCCGCCTAGCGTCGTGCCATGAGTTACCGCGACGTCGCCTCGAAGCAGGTCCTGATCTGGGCCTGCACCTCCGTCGGTGCCCGGATGCCGGTCGCCATGGCCCCGCTGGCCGTAGTGTTCCTGGTGCGCGAACGACCGGGCGGCTATGCCCTGGGCGCCGCGCTCGCCGCCGCGTTCGTGCTCGGCGAGATCGTCGGCGCTCCGGCCATCGGCCTGCGACTGCGTCCCGACCGGGCCCGTCCGCAACTTGCCGCTGCCCTCGTGGCCGGAGCCGCCGGGTTCACGGCACTCGGGGTGTTTCCCACCGCGCATCCCGTGGTCCTCGCGGCGTTCGCGTTCGTGGCCGGCGGCGCTCCGGCCGCGGTCGCGGGCGGACTGCGCGCGATGCTCACCGACCTGGTTCCGGCGCGGGCCGTGGCACAGGCGATGTCCACCGAGTCGATGCTGATGTCGGGCATCTGGGCCGTCTCACCGGTCGCTGTCACCGGCCTGGCGCTGGGCGTGGCACCGCGCCTCCCGCTGCTCCTCGGCGCCGCCCTGATGGCCGCGTCGGTCGCGGGCCTGTGGCTTCTCCCGGCCGGCTGGGAGGCGGACGACGCGCGGGGAGAGGAGAGCGCGCAGAGAGAGCGGAGCGCTCAAGGAGAGGCGAGCGCTCAGGGAATGGCGAGCGGGCCGGGAAAGAAGGGTGCGGGCCATTCGCTGCTCGGGCTCCTGACGGGCGCCTGGCCGGTGTACGTCACCGGCGCCGCCAGCCTCACCCTGCTGGGCCTGGCCGAACTCGTCCTGCCCGCGCTCCTCGAACAGCGCGGCATCGGCGTCGGCTGGTCCGGCCCGATACTGGCGGGCATGGCGGTGGGCGCGGGACTCGGCGCGTTCCTCTACGGCCTCCGGGCCTGGCCGGGACGGCTGCGCACCCGCAGTGTGGTCCTGATCGGCGGGATGTCCGGCTGTGTCGCCGTCGCCGCGCTGACACCGGACAAGGCCGGGATCGCCGCCGCGCTGGCCGTGGGCGGCATGCTCCAGTCGTGCGCTCTGGTCACCCGAAACCTGTCCCTGCGCGATGCGCTTCCGGCGAGCGCCCTGGCCGCGGGTTACTCGGTCATGTACGCGGCTGCCGGTGCGGGTTACGCGGCGGCGGGTTCGCTCGCGGGCGCCCTGCTCCAGGTGACGACACCGTCCACGGCCGTCCTGGCCGGGGTGGCCCTGACGCTGGTGCTGACGGCCGTCGGCTGGTGGGGCGAGACGCGCTCCGGTGACCGGTCGGCGGCACGCGGGGACGGCAGGGTCGTAACCGCCGGTCGTGCCGACGCGGTAGGGCCAGTCGGCTCGGTAGGGCGGCCTGCCGACCCGGCAGGGCCTGCCGACCTGGTGGGGCCTCTCGACTCGGTAGGGCCTACCGACCCGGCAGGGCCTCTCGGCTCAAGTCGCGATCCGGTCGCCGCCCCCTGCCGCTCCGACGCTGCCCGCCCGGAAGGTGCGGCGATACGTGGTGGGGGTGACGCCGAGGGTCGCCTGTAGGTGCTGCCGCATCGACTGGGCCGTGCCGAAGCCCGCGTCGTGGGCCACCTGGTCGACGGAGAGGTCGGTGGACTCCAGGAGGTGCCGGGCCCGTTCCACTCGCTGCTGGGTGAGCCACTGGCCGGGGCTGACACCGACCTCCTCTCGGAACCGGCGTGTGAACGTACGCACCGACATGGACTCCTGCTCGGCCATGTCGCGCAGCTGGAGCGGTTCGTGGAGGCGGCCGAGCGCCCAGGCGCGGGCGGTGGTCGTGCTCGCCAACTGAGGCTCCGGAACCGGGCGTTGGATGTACTGCGCCTGCCCGCCGGCACGGTGGGGCGGTACGACCGTACGGCGGGCCACCTCGTTGGCGACGGCGGTGCCGTGGTCGCGGCGCACCATGTGCAGGCACAGGTCGATCCCGGCCGCGACGCCGGCCGAGGTCAGCACGTCGCCGTCGTCGATGTACAGGACGTCGGCGTCGACCCTGATCTTCGGGAAGAGCCGCTGGAGGTGCTCGGCGTCGGCCCAGTGCGTGGTGGCCGGGCGCCCGTCGAGGTGGCCGGCTGCGGCGAGCACGTACACGCCGGTGCAGATGGAGGCGAGCCGGGTGCCGGGCCGGATGTGGGCGAGGGCGACGGCCAGTTCGTCGGTCAGCACGCCCTCCTCGAAGACCGGGCCGAGTTCGTACGACGCCGGGACGATCACGGTGTCGGCGGTGGCCAGCACCTCCGGGCCGTGGGCGACCTGGATGGCGAAGTCGGCGTCGGTCTCGACCGGTCCCGGGGGGCGGATCGAGCAGGTCACGACCTCGTACAGGTGTCGGCGCAGGGCGTCCCTGGGGCGGCCGAAGATGCGGTGCGGGATGCCCAGCTCGAAGGGCAGCACGCCGTCCAGGGCGAGGACGACGACACGGTGGGGGCGGAAGTCAGGGTCGGCCTTGGTGTCTCTCTGAGTGCATTTCGGGGCCAGAGGCATGGCCCGATCCTAGCGAATGCTGTCCTTCCGGCCACTCGTTCGGAGAGTTGGCAGGTCGGAAGCTTGACAGCGTGACGACGACCTCCAGACAGACGCCCGATGCGCCCGATGCCGCCGCCGCTGCGACCGAGACCGCTGATACCTCCGGTCGCCTCCGGAAGCCCGGCCGGACCCCGCGCCTCCCCATCCATATCCACCGTGCCTGGTTCGTCGCCGCCGTCGCGTTCGTGACGATCATCGGCGCCGCCGCCTTCCGGTCCCTGCCAGGGCTGCTCATCGATCCGCTCCACGACGAATTCGACTGGTCACGGGGCACGATCGGGGCCGCCGTCTCCATCAACCTCGCGCTGTACGGGCTGACGGCGCCCTTCGCCGCCGCGCTGATGGACCGCTTCGGCATCCGGCGGGTCGTCGCGGTCGCCCTCGCGGTCATCGCGCTCGGCTCCGGTCTGACCGTGTGGATGACGGCCGCCTGGCAACTGATGCTGTGCTGGGGCCTGTTGGTCGGCCTGGGCACCGGCTCGATGGCGCTCGCCTTCGCGGCGACGGTCACCAACCGCTGGTTCACCGAGCGCCGGGGCCTGGTGACGGGCATCCTGACCGCGGCCTCGGCCTCCGGCCAACTGATCTTCCTGCCCCTGCTGTCATGGATCATCGAGACGTACGACTGGCGCCCGGCGGCGGTGACGGTATCCCTGGCCGCCCTGACGGTCATCCCCTTCGTCTGGCTGCTGCTGCGCGACCACCCGGCGGACGTAGGCCTGAAGCCTTACGGGGCGCAGGAGTTCGTACCGAAACCGCCCCCAGTGCAGGGCGCCGCACGACGGACGGTCAAGGTGCTGCTGTCGGCGGTCCGCACCGGCCCGTTCTGGCTCCTCGCCGGCACCTTCGCGATCTGCGGGGCCTCCACCAACGGCCTGATCCAGACCCACTTCGTGCCCGCCGCCCATGACCACGGCATGCCCATCACGGCCGCCGCCTCACTGCTCGCGGTCGTCGGCGTCTTCGACGTGGTCGGCACGATCGCCTCCGGCTGGTTCACCGACCGCTACGACCCGCGCCGCCTCCTCGCGGTGTACTACGCGCTGCGCGGCGTCTCGCTCCTGTTCCTCCCGATGCTGATGGCGCCGTCCGTCCACCCCCCGATGATCTTCTTCATCGTCTTCTACGGCCTCGACTGGGTCGCCACGGTCCCGCCCACCATCGCCCTGTGCCGCGAGCACTACGGCGACGACAGCGCGATCGTCTTCGGCTGGGTCCTCGCCTCCCACCAGGTCGGCGCGGCTCTCGTCGCCTTCCTGGGCGGCCTGGCCCGGGACGTCTTCGGCTCGTACGACGTGGTCTGGTACGCGTCGGGCGCGCTGTGCGCGGCTGCGGCGCTGATGGCGCTGGTGATACGGCGGCGCGGGCCGGCTCGGGTGGTGGGAGCGCCGGCCTGAGGGATTCCGGCGTGGTCAGCACGCATCCGCCGCGGACGAAAGGCGTAGCGCACTGAGACGCGCGGGGCCACGCTTGGCATGTGAAGACGATCTCTCAGCGTGAGCTCCGCGACAACTCCGCCGCCGTCATCGATGATGTCGCGGCCGGTGAGACGTACCGCGTCACACGCAACGGCATAGAGGTCGCCGAACTGCGTCCGCTGACGGGTCGGTGCAGGCCGAGCGCCGAGCAGTTGGTCGCCCGACATCTCATGCTTCCGCGTGTGGACTACGCACAGATGCGTGCGGAGGCGGACGAGGTGTTCGAGGGCGAGGAGCGGGTCGACACTGGGTGTTCATGACGGAATGCTTCCAAGCGCCCTGATCGACAGCGACCGGGTTTTCATACGGACCGGACCGGCGCCTGGCCGTGCCGTGTCAACCCAGGCTCAAAGTCCGCGCCGCCCCCTTGTACGGCACGTGCCGCCGACGTCAGGCCGTTGTGGAGGCCGGAGGTTGTCCGGGGGCGTCCTGGTCGCCCCCGGGTCGGGTGAACCGCCCACGGTGGAACAGCAGCGGAGTGCCTTCGCTCTCGCCCGTCCCCAGCGCCTCCACCCGGCCTACGACGATCAAGTGGTCGCCGCCCGTGTGCACCGCGTGGATCGTGCAGTCGACCCAGGCGGCGGCGCCCGTGAGGCGTGGGGAGCCGGAGACCGGGGACGCGTCGTAGTCGACCCCCGCGAACTTGTCCGTGCCGCTCCTCGCGAACCCCCGGCACAACTCGTCCTGGTCGGCGCCCAGTACGTTGACGCAGAAGACGCCGGCGCGCGCGATGAGCGGCCATGTCCTCGACGTACGGCCGACCATGAAGACGACGAGGGGCGGTTCGAGGGAGAGGGCGGCGAAGGACTGGCAGGCGAAGCCGGCGGGGGCGCTCTCGCCTTCGGCGGCAGGTGCCGTGATGACGGTGACGCCGGTCGCGAAGTTGCCCAGTACGCGCCGGAATTCGGCCGGGGCGACCGGTGCCCGCTCGTCCTCACCGACCGCCCGTAAGTCCGGCCGGGGCAGCGCCTCGACGGGGCTCGCGACCGTGGACGCCACTGTCGGTGACCCGGCCGACCTGAGATACCGGACGGCAGCCGCCGCCATTCCCGCTTGTCCCAACATGCGTTCCATTGGAACTGACGGAGCGTCAGAAGTGAAGCCCCGCAAGGCAGTCAGCTCCCGTTGTAGTGCGGGCTGCGACGCTCCATGAAGCTCGCGACGCCTTCCTGCGCGTCCGCCGTCGTCATGTTGATCTCCTGGGCGGCGGCCTCGGCGGCGAAGGCGGTCGCGCGGTCGGAGTCGAGGGAGGCGTTGACGAGCTGCTTCGTGAGGGCGAGGGCGCGGGTCGGACCGGTGGCCAGGCGCTCCGCCCATTCGCGGGCCGTCTTGTGGAGGTCCTCGGCCGGTACGACCCGGTTGACCAGGCCCAGACGCTCGGCGTCCGGGGCCGTCAGCGCGTCGCCGAAGAACATCAGCTCCTTCGCGCGCTGCGGGCCGATCAGACGGGGGAGCAGGTATGCCCCGCCGCCGTCCGGGACCAGCCCGCGCCGCACGAACACCTCGATGAAACGGGCCTGTTCGGCGGCCAGGACCAGATCGCAGGCGAGGGCCAGGTGGGCACCGAGGCCGGCCGCCGTACCGTTCACCGCCGCGATGACCGGCTTCTCGCAGTCGAGGATCGATGAGATCAGGCGCTGGGCGCCCAGGCGGATGACTCGGGCCACATCACCGGCGATCCGCTCCCCGGCGGCCTGTCCGCCTCCCCGCAGGTCCGCGCCCGTGCAGAAGCCGCGGCCCGTGCCGGTGAGGACGACGGCTCGTACGGTGGGGTCGGCGGAGGCGTCCGAGAAGAGCTGGATGAGGCGTTCTCGCTGTTCAGGGGTGATGGCGTTGAGGGATTCGGGCCGGTTGAGGGTGATCCACGAGACCTGATTGTCAGTGGCGTGCAGTACCAATGACTCAATCGACTCAACGGATTTTTCGGGCGTATCGGGTTCTTCGGGGGAGGAAATCATGGGGGTGCCGCTCCGTCTCTTGTGGTGGCTAGGGCAATGGCTGGTCGGTGTCCCGGCCCGGACCCGGGCCGCACACCGCCAGCGCGTCCAGCGCCACCGCTCCCTGCCCCCTGGGCAGCACCATCAGCGGGTTGATGTCGAGCTCCGCCAGCTCGTCCCCGAGTTCCAGCGCCATGCGCTGCACCCGCATGACGACCTCGACGAGCGCGTCCAGGTCGGCCGGGGGGCGCCCCCGGACCCCGTCCAGCAGGGCGCGCCCGCGCAACTCGGTCAGCATGTCCCGTGCCTGGACCTCACCGAAGGGCGGCACGCGTACGGCGGTGTCCTGGAGCACCTCCACGAGCACGCCGCCGAGCCCCACCGTCACCGTCGGGCCGAACAGGTCGTCGTGCGTGACGCCGACGACCATCTCGACGCCCCGCTCGACCATCTGGCACACGAGTACGCCGTCCAGGTCCACGCCCTCGTAGCGCGCGATGTCGGTCAGCTCGCGATAGGCGTCCCGGACCTGGCTGGCCGAGGTCAGCCCGATCTTCACCAGCCCGAGTTCCGTCTTGTGCGCGATCTCGCCGCCCGACGCCTTCATCACCACCGGGTAGCCCACCAGCCCCGCCGCCCGGACGGCCGCCGCCGCGCTGGTCACCAACTGCTCGCGCGGCACCCGGATTCCGTACGCGCGCAGCAGCAGCTTGGCGGCGTGCTCGCTCAGCGCCTGGCCCGGCCGCATCAGCGCCCGCGCCTTGCGGAAACTGGGCGACGGGGTGCGCGGTGCCTCGTCGAAGGGGGAGCGGTAGGAGGCGGTGAACCGGGCGTGGTCGAGGTGGGCGCGGACAGCTGTCACGCAGTTCGCGAAGGTGCGGAAGGTGGCCACGCGGGAGGAGCCGAGCAAGGTGTCGCGGTACGCCGCCTCCGTGCCGACCGGCGAGCCCCAGATCACGCACACCAGCTTGTCCGTCTGCTCGGCCGCGTCCACGAGATCCTGCGCGAGCTTGTCGCTCATCGGGGGGAAGGGGCCGGTGATGGGGCAGACCAGGACGCCCACCGCCGGGTCGGCGAGGATCGCGTCGATGATCTTCCGGCCGCGCCAGTCGCCGACCGGATGCCCGCCGCTGTCGATCGGGTTGGCCACGTTCAGGTAGTCGGGTATCCACTGGTGCAGCTCGGTCTGCTTGTCGGAGGACAGCTGCGGCAGGTTCAGTCCGGCCTCGGTCGCCAGGTCCGCGAAGTGCGCGCCCGTGCCGCCCGAGATCGAATAGACGGCGACCCCGTCGGCGAGCGGACGGCGGGCGCGGGCCAACAGGGCCGAGGTGTCCTGGAGTTGGTCGAGTCCGTCGACGCGGATCACTCCGTACTGCCGCATCGCCGCGTCCACCACCTTGTCGGCGCCGGTCAGTTTGCCGGTGTGGGAGGCGGCGGTGCGGGCGCCGGTCTCGGTGCGGCCCACCTTGACCGCGACGACGGGTACTCCGCGCCGGGCGGCCCGGTCGGCGGCGAGGAGAAAGGAGCGGCCGTCCTTCAGACCCTCGACGTAGCAGGCGATGGCGCCCACCTCGGGCCGTTCGGAGAAGTACGAGATGAAGTCGGCGGTCTCCAGATCGGCTTCGTTGCCGGTGGGGGCCCAGTGGGAGAGGCGGATGCCGAGTTCCTGGAGGGCGAAGACGGGACGGCCCTGGTGGCCGGACTGGGTGATCAGGGCGATCGCCGGGCCGTCGAGGTCCTCGCGGAAGTTCTCGAAGGCGTTGAGGTTGGTGTTCGGGCCGAGCAGCCGCAGGCCCGAGCGTCGGACCGCGGCGGACAGGCGGGCCTGTGCCTCCGCGCCCGCCTCGCCCGTCTCCGCGAACCCGGAGGCGAAGGCGACGGCGAACTTCACCTTGGCCTCGGCGAGTTGCTCGACCACGGGAAGGGGGTCGGCGACCAGGAGTACGGCGAGATCGATCTGCTCGGGCAGGTCCGCGACGGAGGGGAAGCAGGGTATGCCGAAGACGGACTCGCGGGTCGGGTGCACCGGGTGCAGCCGGGCACCGACCCGCTCGGCCCACGCCAGCAACTGCCGGGTGATACCGGTGTTCGGCCGCCCCTCGGCGTCCGAGGCACCGATCACCGCCAGGGACTCGGGCCGGAAGAAGCGGTCGAGATCGGGCACGCCGGAGTACAGCGGCCGGCCGCTGACGTCGAGGTCGTCGACATCGGCGGGCCTGCCGTGCACGACAGGCGAGGGCTGCTCACCGCAGGCGATGACCCGGGCCCGGCGGGAGTCGGTGGTGAGGGTGCCGTGGGTTGATCCAAGCATCGGTCCGCCCGCTCCTGTGTGACAGCCAATTAACTGACGCAGTGTCAGGTTACTGAACTGACACTCCGTCAGGAACTGCTGTGCACGCAGAACCTGTGGTTGGCCGTTCCGGTGCCGGGCCTCTTTTCCTCTTCTGCGGTGGGGAGTTCGGGAAAGCTCGCTGACGGCGATCACTCAGGAGGTGAGGTCTGGCATCGTCTGTGCGGGTGGTCTTACGGATGCTCGTACGGGTGGTCGTGCGGGTGCCCGTGTCACCGCCTGTGCCGTGCGACCGCCTTCGCGATGCGCACCGCGTCGATCGCCATTTCTCGGAACATTCCGCTGATGGGGTTGGTGTAGCCGGTGAAGTAGAGGCCTGGCGCGTTCTTCGGGGTGCGGGGCCCGTGGACGACCGGCTTGCCGCGTGCGTCGAGTACGTCGAGGTGGCCGACGAGGCCTTCCAGGCCCCGGAGGTATCCGGTGGCGGCGATGACGGCGTCCGGTTCGAGGTGCTCGCCGTCGGCGAGGACGACCTTCCCGTCCTCGAACCCCTCGACGGCGGCCACGATCTCGACGCGCCCCTTCCGTACGGCGTCGATGAGGCCGACGTCCTGGACGGGGATCGAGCCGGCGGTCACGCGCGAGTACAGCCCGGTGTCGGGGCGGGGCAGCCCGTGGGCCGACAGGTCGGGCACGCTCAGCTTGGCCATCGGCCCGGCGAGCCGGTCGACGAGGCGCACCGGCAGCCGTCGTACGACGATGCCGGTGAACTGGGCCGCCCAGCCGGCCGTGGACCGCCGCACGATGTGCGGGGCGGTACGCACCGACAGCCGTACCCGTGAGGCCCCGCCCTCCACCAGGTCGACGGCGATCTCGGCGCCGGTGTTGCCGATCCCGACGACGAGGACGTCGCGGCCGGCGTAGGGCTCGGCGTTGCGGTACTGGCCCGCGTGCAGCAGCTCGCCGCGGTAGGCGTCGCGCCCGGGCCAGTCGGGGATCCGGGGTGTGTGGTTGGTGCCGGTGGCGACGACGACCGCGCTGCCGGTCAGTTCGCGCCCGCCGGTGGCGTGCAGCAGCCAGCCGGTGCCGTCGGCGGTCCGCTCGACCCGGGACACCTCGACGCCGGTGACGACCTCCAGCTCATGGAACTCGGCGTACTTCTCGAGGTACCGGACCACGTCGTCCCGCGCCACCCACCGCCCGAACGAGCGCGGCATCGCCAGCCCCGGCAGCGAGGACAGCCGCCGGGTGGTGTGCAGATGCAGCCGGT
The DNA here is from genome assembly GCF_010548275.1 of Streptomyces sp. SID12488. Classification (GTDB taxonomy): domain Bacteria; phylum Actinomycetota; class Actinomycetes; order Streptomycetales; family Streptomycetaceae; genus Streptomyces. The sequence goes on along the minus strand of NZ_JAAGLT010000011.1, from coordinate 192,308 downwards.
CGTAGTGGCGCCGCCAGGACGACCCGACCTGATCGCCCCGCTCCAGCACGACAGCCCGCACACCCTGGGCCCGCAACGCGTACGCGACGGCGAGACCGCCTGGTCCACCGCCGATGACGTACACGGGGGCGGTCGAAGACGGTGACGATGTCGGTGAGTCGGCCATGTGCCTGAGCGTATGCACCTGGTCACTTGTTAGGTCTCGGTCAAGCCCGGAATCGGTTGCGGATTGATCACGGCGGTGGGGAAGGCGGGCGGGTCCTGTGGCGCGGGAGGCCTGGTTGTGGGGGGCTCGGTGAGGCCATACTGAACTGACGTACCGTCAGATACGGACAGTCCTCAGGGGGCCATGGGTATGAGCGTGGGCACGGACAGGGGCACGGGCAGCGGCCGGTTCGACATCCCCGAGGTCGACGCCTTCACGCGGGCCTACTGGGACGCGGCGGCCGAGGGGCGGCTGCTCGTGCGGCGGTGCGGGGCGTGCGGGCGGGCTCATCACTATCCCCGGGAGTTCTGCCCGCACTGCTGGAGCGAGGACGTGGTGTGGGAGGCCGCGAGCGGACTGGCCACCCTCTACACCTGGTCCGTCGTGCACCGTAACGACCTACCGCCCTTCGGGGAGCGCACCCCGTACGTGGCCGCTGTCGTCGACCTCGACGAGGGGCCCCGGATGATGACGGAGGTGGTGGACGCTACGGAAAGTGTGGACGGTGTGGAAGGCGGGCTGCGGGTCGGGATGGGGCTGGAGGTGGCTTTTCGGGAGGGTGTGCCCGTATTCCGTCCCAGGGGTGGGGTCGTACAGCCGTACGGGCTTCAATAGGGTGATGGCCCATATCCATGACCGGTCCCACGCCCACCCCGTCCCCGAGTTTCCCGAGCTGCTCGGTCGAGGACTCCGGTTGAGGCAGTGGCGCGCGGACTCCGACATCGACGTCGACGCGTGGCTGCGCGGGCTGACCGACCCGGACTTCCAGCGCTGGAACACCCCGATGAAGCCGGTCACCGACCTCGACAGCGCCCGCGACTCCCTCGGCGCCCGTTCCGGGACCGCGGCGGACGGCACCCGGGTGTCCTTCTGCGTCACGGACGTCGTCACCGGCGCGATACTCGGCCACCTGGGCTTCAACGACATCGACCCCTTCATGCGCGGCGCCCACATCGGCTATTGGGTCCTCCCCGAGGCCCGCGGCAGGCGCGTCGCCACCCGCGCCCTCGCCCTCGGCACGCGCTGGGCCTTCGACGTCCTCGGCCTGAACCGTCTGCAGCTCGGCCACGCCATCGGCCACGACGCCTCCTGCCACGTCGCCGAACGCTGCGGTTTCCGGTACGAGGGGACCCTGCGGGGCGCGATGTTCGAGGAGCAGCGCCAGGACGTCTTCCGGGACGTGCACCTGCACGGCCGGATCGCCCAGGACCCGGAGCCGGAGTTCGATCAGGAGCCGACCACGCCTACGGCCACAGCAACTCCCTGAGCCAACCCGCAGGCGAACTCCCATCCGTACGGCGGTACTTGAGTCGTACGTGGCGGCGCTGGGCGTCTCCCTGGAAGAACTCGGCCTCGTCCGGGCGCAGCCGGTACAGGGTCCAGGTCGGGGCGGGGGCGTCCGGTTCGCGCTGCGCCCGTTCCCAGGCATCCTGCGAGACGCGCTCCAACTCGGCCACCGAGCCCAGTACCTCACTCTGGCGGCCAGTCAGCGCGGCGGCCAGTGCTCCCGTCGAGCGGGCGTGCAGGTCGGCCTGTGCCTCGGGGGAGGGGGCGGACTCCACGGGGCCCCGCAGCCGGATCTGGCGGCCCAGTGCAGGCCAGTAGAAGTGGAGTGCCGCGTACGGTCGCGCCGCCAGTTGCCGGCCCTTGCCGCTCCCGGAGTGCGAGGCGAAGGACCAGCCGTCGGTGTCCGCGCCGTGCAGCATCACGGTGCGTACGTCGGGCAGGCCGTCCGCGTCCGACGTCGCCAGGGACATGGTGTGCGGCTCGGGCTGCCCGGCGGCCACCGCCTCCGCGAACCAGGCGGTGAAGAGGGGGAGCGGATCGGGCGGTGCCGTGTCCGGGTCGAAGGCGGGGAGGGTCGTGACCTCGGGGGACCACACCCGCAGGGTCCTGAGCAGGTCATGAAGATCCGGTTCCGGTTCCATGGGACGAAGTATCGCCGGTACGAGGGTCACTCAGGGCCCTGGCAGCCGTGCGCGAGCTGCGCCATCAGCAGCCCGTGAAGCAACTCCGCGTCCACGAACTCCCCCACCTCCGGCGCCCCGCAACGCCAGCTCAGGGGGTACGTGTTGCCCTCGGCCGCCGGTACCCCGACGTACTCGGCCTGCGCCGCCGACCTCGCGAACCTCCGCGCCCCCGGTGGCCATTCGTACTCCGCGCTCTCCCCGGGCGCGAGCAGGAAGTACGTCCACCTCCCACCTCCCACCTCGCGTACGACGGGGCCGGGCCGTCCGTCGGTCAGGGTCAGGAGGTGGTGCACCGTTGCCTCGCCGCGTACCCCGTCCACGCGGACGGCGTCGAACTGGACCCCGGCGAGACGTAGTTGAAGGCCGGACTTGGGGACCCAATTCGGGGGGAGTTTGCTCGTCATAACCACAAGGGTTGCGCTGAATACGTAGCGTGACCAGCAGGACGCGGTGCACTTCAGTGGTTGTGGGGAGGACGGTGGTCGTTGTGGGATCGAACGGTGAGGTGTCGAAGGAGCGGAAGCTTGTGGGGGAGCTGCTGCGGATCTCACGGGGCCGCCTGGAACTGACCCAGAAGCAGGCGGCGGATGTGCTGCTGGTCGCGGAGTCGACGTACGGGTCGTACGAGCGGTGTGAGCGGATTCCGCCGATCGACTTCCTGCGGGACGCGGACCGGGGGCTCGACGCGCGGGGCGCGATCATCGCCTGCATCGAGATGATGGAGGAGGAGAAGTATCCGCCTGAGTTCGTGAGCTGGGTGCGGATGGAGCGGAAGGCTCTCATGATCAGCGCCTACGAGAACATGCTGATTCCGGGACTGCTCCAGACCCAGGCATATGCGCAGGCGTTGCACGAAGGGCGTCGACCGGCGTACACCGAGGGGGAGGTCGAGCGGCTTGTCACGGCTCGACTGGAACGGCAGCCAGTGCTGAGGCGTACTCCGTCGCCGATCGTGGGTTACGTGATCGAGGAGTCGGTGCTGGAGCGGAATCTGGGAGGCGAGGAGGCGTTGCGGGAACAGCTGATGCACATCCTGGAGTGCATCCGGGCGATGCGTCAGCACCTCACCGTTCAGGTGATGCCGACCAAGCGGCACACACACCCCGGGACGAACGGGTCGTTGCAGCTGATGTGTGACGAGGAGGGGCGAAATCTCGTGTACGTGGAGGCGTACGGCGGCAGTAGGTTGATCCACAAGCCGGAGGAGACGAACGCACTGTTTGATCTTTTCGGCATCCTGCGGGCCCAGGCCCTCACCCCCTGGGAGTCCGAGGAGCTCATCGAGCGGAAGGCGGGAGACTTGTGAACACGACCGAACTTGCCTGGTTCAAATCCAGCTACAGCAACGCCGAGGGCGAGGCCTGCCTCGAAGTCGCCTACACCTGGCGGAAGTCGAGCTACAGCAACAACGAGGGCGGAGCGTGCGTCGAAATAGCCGCCTGCCCTCACACCATCCACATCCGCGACTCCAAGAACCTGAGCCTCGACGCCGACGCGCCCACCCTCGCCGTCGCGCCCGTCACCTGGACGACATTCCTCCGTACCGTCGGCTGACGTACGCGTCCGTCGGGCCACTCCGTGGGGGTGAAGGCTGCTGGAAGAGGGCTACCGCACCATCCGGTGTCCGCGCGCCCTGCCGGGACCAGCACCGTGCCCGACCGCATGTCGAGACGAGTGGCTCCGGCACGCCCGCATCGGCTGGATGGCTGACGCCAGGGGGCTCGCCGGCGCGTAAGCCATGAAGCGAGGGAGTCCGAGGACGGGTGGTGACGCCTGATCCGGACTCCCTCGCCACCGCGCCATCGGTGACCGCCCCACCGGGTTCCCGGACAGGTGGCGGGCCCAGTCCCCCGGTCGGCTCGCAGGCCGGCCGAGGCAGGTGAGGACGCCCGGATCGGCGACCCTGATCCCGCGGACGCCCGGCTTTCTCACGACCGAGTGTCAATTCCGTCTGTCAGGCAGCTGTGATTCGACTGAGAGCCCACTGATACGGACGGCCGGTTTCCTGTCGGCATCGGGGCGAAACGGCCCCGGGCCACACTCGAACGAGCCAGGGAGCACATGATGTCCACCGCCCTTGACTAGACCTCCGCGTCTGACGCGGAACGCCGCAGGAAGCCCCCGATCCGCGGTCGCCGCCGGATACTGACCGTCGCGAGCGTGCTGCTCGCCCTGCTGGGAGGTACGGCTGCCGAGGCCGGCGGCGCGTTCGCCCAGTCGCCCCCCGGTGCCTGCACCCAGAAGTACAACAACCCCCCTCAGGGGGTGAGCGCCGACGAACACGAAGCCCCGGCCTAGCCCCTGAGATCCTTGCTGGGTCGCCACACCACCACCGTGCTTCACGGGACCGCCCCTATCTGGTCGCCCGCAGTGGCCGCCGGGGCGGCCAGCGTCATCGGCCCTACCCATCCCAGGACGGCCGCCTACCCATTCAGTGCGTCCCCCATTGTTTCGGTCTGCCCTTCACCTGCATTTTCGATGTCATCCACACAGGTGGAAGGCACGGTAACGCGTGAGGACGCTCTCGCACTCCAACCGGTGCGTGCAGTGGCACGGCCGCAACCACTCCCCGACACGGAGAGCTCATGTTCAATCGAGCAGAAACGTTTCTGCCCATGTGGCGGATGCGCTACCGGATATCAGCACTCGCGGCGCTCCTCGCCGCCGTCGCGATCATCCTGACCCAGGCCGTCGTCTTGACCAGCCCGGCGAGCGCGGCAGGGTTCTGGGACTGCCCGCGAGGCTTCGGCAACTCCTCCTCGTGTTCCAACATTTCCAACAACGACACTGTCAGCGAACGGCAGTTGCCGTCCGAGGTGTACCGCGGGGACTCGCGGTCGCCGTACGAGATCTTTAACAACGGCTTCACGGCGATCGGCAGCGACTACGACATCCGGCGCCACGTGCAAGGCGGCAACAACGCCCGCAGCGGCTACATCTCCACGAGCGCGGCGCTGTCGGAGTCGGAAGTCTTCGCCCGTAGCCAGGGTGGCCGCAATCTCGACTCGATGGCGGCGCAGCCCAATTGCCGGACCGGCCGCCCGGTTGCGCAGTGGACTCCCTTTCCGGGGATGGGTTGGACCCTGACCGGTCAGTGCGCCAACAGATGGGTGGAGGCGGACAGTTACGTGTACGTCATCGATTCCCACATGGCGCGAAACGCCCTGTACATCCCCGACCAGGTGCGCGGAGACGCCACGCTGGGGCGCTACGCGAGCCAGCAGGAGTGGGCGTACATCCACCACATCCCGAACACTGCGGTCATCGGCGTGCGCGTGTACCGCATGAGGGCGCGAGTTGACAACGGTGGCAGGATCGACTTCAGGTCTCAGACGTTCAGGTACGACCGCTTCATGGGCAATCCCGCCCATGGCCAGGCGCGGGTCACCTATGACCCGGCCGCCGACCCGGGCGCCCACTTCGACTGGCGCACCTACCTCAACGTGCCCGCGCCCGCGGCGAACCCGTATACCCGCGGCTGCAGTGCAATCAACCGGTGCAGGGACGGCAATGGCTGAAACCGGTTCGACTCTCGACACAACCGGCCACGCGGACGCCGCCGTGATCGCCCGCTCCTCGGACCCAAGGAAGACCATGTTGAACGACGCGTCGACAGCGCTGCACCGCACGCGCTCCGCGCTGCGGGAGCGGCCGGGCTCCGCCCTGCTCGCCCTCCTGTCAGTTCTGCTGGCGGGCGGGTCGCTGCTGCCGGCCGCGCCCGCACACGCCGACACCACCACCACGACCGCCACCAGCGCCGACTGGGAGGAGGTTCAGGAACTCGCAGGCTACAACGGCGCCCTGACCGCGTTCGTGGACGCGAATAGCGCCCCGATGATCATCTTCCCGTCCGACTACACCGGTGACATCCACGACCTGAAACACCCGAGCGACTGGACCGATTCCACCGGCGCCACGCCGACCAGTTGGCCCACCCCCACGACCGCCAAAAGCGCCGTGTTCACGCAGGACCAGCTCAACAGCGTGCAGAACGCGGTCGCCAACGCCATCCAGCCCAACGGCGACACCAAGTACTCCCTGGCCGTCACCTACGACGGCACGAGTGACCGGGTGATCACGCAGACCAACGCCCCCTCGCCCATCACCGACCCGCTGGCCGCCCAGTACCCCAACCAGGTCGTCATCCAGGGCCCGCCCGCAAACACCACCCCGCCCGCCACGTGCGTGCCGCAGACCTCGCTCACGTCCAACCCCGGCAACACCGGCGGCGCGACCGCGGCGAGCGAGCAGTTGCAGGCCCTGGCCGACTACAACTGCGCCCTGTCCGCCTTCCAGGACCCGAAGAACGGCCCGGCGATGGTCTTCCCGTCCGACTACGCCGGTGACATCGACAACCTGCAGATCCCGCAACACTGGACCGACTCCAACGGCAACACCCCGACCAGTTGGCCCACCCCGACCACTGCCCGCAGCGTCAAGTTCACCGCCGCGCAGGTCCAGGAGATCATCGCCGCCGCCATCGCGCAGATCGAGCCGGTCGGCTCGACGATCTACTACGCCGCCGCCCACTATGACGGGATGAGCGACCGGATCGTGGTGAACACCGACGCCCCCTCCTCGGTCACCGACCCCCTGGTGGCCGCCTACCCCGACCAGGTCACCATCGCCAGCCAGAAGGCCCCGGCGATGCAGATCGTCAACAAGAAAAGCAACCTCGACCTGGGGATCGACGGCGCCTCCACCGCGTACAGCGCTGGGGTCAAGCAGCAGACCGCGGACGGCACCGCCAACCAGCAGTGGCGGCTGATCTCCGCCGGCAACGGCCAGTACAAGCTCAAGAACGTCAACAGCGGCCTGCTGCTCGGCATCGCCGGCGGCGTCGGCAACCCGGGCGCCCCCGCCGTGCAATGGGGCGACGACGGCCACGACGATCACCTGTGGCAGGTGGTCGACGCCGGCCACGGCTACGTCAAGCTGGTCAACGTGCGCAGCGGGCTCGCGTTGGACGTCGACGGAGGCTCGACCGACCCCGGAGCGAGCGCGCTCCAGAACACCGACAACGGGGCCGACGACGAGCTCTGGCAGCTGACTCCGATCAGCTGACGAGTGGCGGTCGCCGCCGCGGGCACTGCCCGGGCGGACGGTGAACCGGCCCGGGTTGCGCGCGCCTGTCGTGCGCAACCCGGGCCGGTTCATGTGTCGCCCAGCCCGGCGGTGGAAGCGGCGAGAAGGGGCCGGCCCTGCTGCTCCTGCTCGACGACGACCCGGGGCAACTGGCCGACCTGGGACGGCGACTGGCCTCCGTCGGAAGGGTGACGGGTCTCCCGGGCTCAGCCGCGTAGCTTGTAGCCGAAGCCGCGGACCGTCTCGATCCGCTCTCGGCCGATCTTGGTGCGCAGGCGCATCACCTGCACGTCCACCACGTGGGTGTCGCCCGCCCAGGCGCTGTCCCAGACCCGCTCCAGCAGGACTTCCCGGGTGAGCACCGTGCCGGGAGAGGCGACGAACTCGCGCCACAGCTTCAGCTCGGTCGTGGTCAGGTGCAGGCGTTCCCCGCCCCGGTACACCTCCAGTGACGTGGTGCAGTAGACCACGTCGCCGAATCTGAACGTGCCGGGCCGCCGGTCGTCGGCGGCCCGCACCTGGTGGCCGGGTTCCACAGGGACGGGCGGGGTGCTCTCCCCGGGCTCGGTGCCACCGTCGGATTCGGCGGTCAGGGCGAAGTCGACCGCCCGGCCGGGGGTGTCGTGCGCACTGCCTTCGGCGAAGGCCTTCGTGTACGCCGCCTCGCCCAGCGCGTCGATGACGGCCCGTTCGCACCGCGCGTGCTGCTCGGCCATCTGCGGCCCGAACGCGGAGAGCGAGCTGCCCGCGTCGCGCCACAGGACGTCCGCCGTACCAAGCAGCCGGGCGGCCCGCTCGTCGGTGCCGCCTTCGGCGGTGGCCCAGGCGAGCAGCCCCAGCATCGTGGCGACCATCGCGTGGTCGTCGAAACCCCGCATGCTCTCCAGCGCGGCCCTGACCAGGGTCTTGGTCCTCTCTCGGTCACCGCGGGCCCATGCGTCGTGGCCCAGGGCCATCAGAGTCAGGGCCCGGCCCCACCGCTCGCCGCTCGCCTCGGAGGCGGCGACGACGCGTTCGCCGGTCTCCGTCGCCCGGGGATCGCCGGCGTACGTCTGGCCGCTGACCAGCGCGAGCCGCCAGGTGGTCGCCTCGTGCTCGTCGCCCAGCGCCGTCGCGGCGGACAAGGCATTCTCGTACCGGCGGATGGCCTCCTCGAGCTGCCCCCGGTAGTGCGCCGAGACGCCGCGCAGTCCGCTCGCCCTGTTCCGCACCCAAGTGTCGCCCGACGACTCGCCCAGCGCGTCGGCCTCGTCCAGCCAGCCGTCGGCCGTCGTCAGGTCGCCTTGCGTCTGCGCCACCCAGGCGGCGCAGAGGAGCGCGCGGGCACGCTCGGGGCTGGGCTCGCGCGAGGCGGCGAACGCCCGCTCGAACTGGCGGCGCCCCTCGCTGAGGAAGCCGCCGGTGGACCAGTGCCAGCTCAGCGAGGCGGCCAGGGCGAACCGGGCCCGCGGATCGCCGTCGTAGTCCAGGGCGGCCAGCAGATTGGCGTGCTCGGCGCGCAGTCGGGCCAACTTCTCGGACTGGCAAGGCCCGTACCAGCTCTGGTCCACGCGGTGAGCGAGGGCGAGGAAGAAGTCTCGGTGGCGGCGGCGCAGTTCGTCCTGCTCGCCGGACTCCCTGAGCCGCTCCCGGCCGTACTCCCGGATGGTGGACAGCAGCCGGTAGCGCGGCAGACCGTCGACTGCGCAGGTCAGGACGACGGACTGGGCGACCAGCCGGTCGAGGAGGTCCAGCACCTCTGCCTCGGCGATGCCCTCCCCGGAGCAGACGCCCTCGGCGGCCTCCAGGCTGAACCCGCCGGCGAAGACTGTCAGGCGGTCCCACAGCAGCCGCTCGGCCGGGGTGCACAGCTCGTGGCTCCAGTCGATCACCCCGCGCATGGTGCGGTGGTGGACCGGGGCCGTCCGGCTGGCGCCGGTGAGCAGCGCGAAGCGGTTCTCCAGCCGTTCTGTGAGCTGCCCGATGGACAGCGTGCGCAGCCGGGACGCGGCCAGCTCGATCGCCAGTGGCAGCCCGTCCAGGTCCGCGCACAGGCGGGAGAGCTCCGGGCGGTCGGCCTCATCGACGCGGAAGTCCGGCCGGACGGTGGTGGCACGGTCCAGCAGGAGCTCCACCGCCTCGGCCTCCGGAAGCGGCGCGAGGGCGAACACCTGCTCGCCACAGACGTCCAGGATGTGACGGCTGGTGGCGAGGATGCGCAGTTCGGGAGCGGCTGCCAGGAGTGTGGTGGCCAGTTCGGCGCAGGCGTCGATCAGGTGCTCACAGTTGTCGAGCACCAGCAGGGCTCGCCGTCCGGCCAGGTAGCCGGTGAGACGGTCCAGGACGGGCAGGGCCCCGAGGTCGGGCACCCGCAGCGCGCTGGACGCCCTGGCTATCACCGCTGAGGGGCCGCTCACCGGGGCGAGGTCCACCAGCCAGACCCCGTCCGGGAACGACTCCCGGGCCGCGGCGGACACCTCCAGTGCCAGCCGTGTCTTGCCCACACCGCCCATGCCGGTGAGCGTCAGCAACCGCCGTGTCCGGAGCAGGCGGCGGATCTCGGCGATCTCGTGCCGCCTGCCCACGAAAGCGGTCAAGGCGGTGGGCAGATTCCCGTGCTCAGTGGCGGTCATCTGGTTCTCTCTCTCGAGCGCGGGTCGGCACCGGTCCACACCGAACTGTCCGGGCAGTACGGGAAGAGGTGGCTCAGGGGGGCGCGCCTCGCCTTGCGTCCGGGTCGGTCCGTCGGGCTGTCCCTCGACCGCCGTCACCGGTACCTCCATTGGTCCGGCCGGGGGCATCTTGTGCTGACGGGAGGCACTGAGCACCGAGGAGATCTGCCGCCACTCAGTGGACGTCCCCTCCGGGGCAAATGCACTCGATCTGTGCATTATTGAAGCCGATTTTAGCTTTTCTTGCCCCAGGGCCCGGGAAACTTTGCCCATGTGTGGGGTGCACGCTCAGGCAACATGCGACCTGCTCAGATGGGGTGTGAGCCGCTTCGCAACATCCCGGCGACAGTGGTCACGGGCCCCGGTTCGCGGGAGGTCGCAGAGAACACACGAGAGCATGGCGGGTAAAGGCAACGAAAAACGTCCAGGCCGACCCGTACGGGCCGACCTGGACGTCGTGACTCAGCTCTCAGCTGACCGCTGGGATCAGACGAGGTCGAAGCGGTCCGCGTTCGACACCTTGACCCACGCCTTGACGAAGTCCTTGACGAACTTCTCCTTGGCGTCGTCGCTCGCGTAGACCTCCGCGACCGCGCGCAGCTCGGAGTTGGAGCCGAAGACCAGGTCGGCGCGGGTGCCGGTCCACTTGACCTGGCCCGAGGCGTCGCGGCCCTCGAACGTGTTCTGGTCCTCGGACGTCGCCGTCCACTCCGTACCCAGTTCGAGCAGGTTGACGAAGAAGTCGTTCGTCAGCACGCCCGGGGTGGCGGTGAAGACACCGTGCGAGGAGCCCTGGTGGTTGGCGCCGAGGACGCGCAGGCCGCCGACGAGGACGGTCAGCTCGGGGGCGCTCAGGTTGAGCAGGTTCGCCTTGTCGAGCAGCAGGAACTCGGCGGGGAGGCGGTTGCCCTTGCCGAGGTAGTTGCGGAACCCGTCGGCGGTCGGCTCCAGGGGGGCGAACGCCTCGACGTCCGTCTGCTCCTGCGTCGCGTCCACGCGGCCCGGCGTGAAGGGGACCTCGATGTCGAAGCCGGCGTCCTTGGCCGCCTTCTCGACGCCCGCGGCACCCGCGAGGACGATCACGTCGGCGATCGAGATCTGCTTGCCGCCGGACTGGGCGGCGTTGAAGGACGACTGGACGCCCTCCAGGGTGCGCAGCACCGTGGCGAGCTCGTCCGGGCTGTTGACCTCCCACGCGGCCTGCGGCTGCAGGCGGATGCGGGCACCGTTGGCGCCACCGCGCTTGTCGCTGCCGCGGAAGGAGGAGGTGGCCGCCCAGGTGGTGGAGACCAGCTGGGACACCGTGAGGCCGGAGGCGAGGATCTGCGCCTTGAGGGCGGAGACGTCGGCGGCATCGACGAGCTCGTGCGTCACCGCGGGCAGCGGGTCCTGCCACAGCAGCGTCTCGGAGGGGACCTCGGGGCCGAGGTAGCGGACGACCGGGCCCAGGTCACGGTGGGTCAGCTTGTACCAGGCGCGGGCGAAGGCGTCCGCGAACTGGTCCGGGTTCTCGTAGAAGCGACGGGAGATCTCCGCGTACGCCGGGTCGAACCGGAGTGCGAGGTCGGTCGTCAGCATCATCGGGGGCTTGGACTTCGAGGCGTCGTGGGCGTCCGGGATGGTGCCCGCACCGGCGCCGTCCTTGGCGACCCACTGGTTGGCGCCGGCCGGGCTGGTGGTCAGCTCGTAGTCGTACTCGAAGAGGTTCTTGAAGAACCCGTGGCTCCACTGGGCCGGCGTGCTCGTCCAGGTGACCTCGAGGCCACTGGTGATCGCGTCGCCGCCCTTGCCGGTGCCGTACGTGCTCTTCCAGCCGAAGCCCTGCTGCTCGATCGGGGCGGCCTCGGGGTCGTCACCGACAGCGTCCGCCGGGCCCGCGCCGTGGGTCTTGCCGAAGGTGTGGCCACCGGCGATGAGGGCGACGGTCTCCTCGTCGTTCATCGCCATACGGCGGAACGTCTCACGGATGTCGCGGGCCGAGGCGAGCGGGTCCGGGTTGCCGTTGGGGCCCTCCGGGTTGACGTAGATGAGGCCCATCTGGACGGCGCCGAGCGGCTCCTCCAGCTCACGGTCGCCGGTGTAGCGCTCGTCGTCGAGCCAGACCTTCTCGGGACCCCAGTACACGTCCTCGTCGGGCTCCCACACGTCCGCGCGACCGCCGCCGAAGCCGAAGGTCTCGAAGCCCATCGACTCCAGGGCCACGTTGCCCGCGAGGATCATGAGGTCGGCCCAGGAGAGGCTCTGGCCGTACTTCTTCTTGACCGGCCACAGCAGACGGCGGGCCTTGTCGAGGTTGCCGTTGTCCGGCCAGCTGTTCAGGGGGGCGAAGCGCTGCTGACCGGCGCCGCCGCCACCGCGGCCGTCGCTGATGCGGTAGGTGCCGGCGCTGTGCCAGGCCATACGGATCATGAACGGGCCGTAGTGCCCGAAGTCGGCGGGCCACCAGTCCTTGGAGTCCGTCAGCACTGCCGTGATGTCCTGCTTCACGGCGGGGAGGTCGAGGGTCTGGAACGCGGCGGCGTAGTCGAACTCCTCGCCCAGCGGGTTCGAGACCGCGGGGTTCTTCGCGAGGATCTTCAGGTTCAGGCTCTCGGGCCACCACTGGCGGTTGCCGCCGCCCTGGGTCGGATGCGGGGCGCGCGTGTGCGCGACCGGGCAGCCGCCACCCGTGCCCTCGGTTTTCGCGTCGGTGACGATCGCGTCATGGTTCTCAGACATGGGAATCCTTCCGGACGGGGCAGATCTCGGTGCTGCTACTGCTGCTCACGAACTGCGTTCTCAGGAACTGGAGGGGTGGTGAGGGGTGGGGGGACGGTCGGGCGCGTGGAGGAGGTCACACACGCCGTCTCGCCGCTGCTGTCTCCTGCTGCACTGGTGCCGCACTGGAGTCTCTTCCTGTCCCTCGGATCCCTTGGCCATCGCCGTAAGCGATCCTACAATGGACAAGGTCCAAGTCAAGAAGTGTGACAAATCCATATCCTATCGGAACCCGGACGTCCACTGGTAAAATCCGTGTATTCGACCGAACTTGAATAGGTGAACGATATGAGCGACCTGCTGGAGCGACTGCGTGGACGCGGCTGGCGGATGACTTCCCAGCGGCGTGTCGTTGCGGAGGTCCTCGACGGCGAGCACGTCCATTACACGGCCGACGAAGTGCACGCCCGCGCGGCCCAGCGGCTGCCGGAGATCTCCCGGGCGACCGTCTACAACACCCTGGGCGAGCTGGTCTCCCTCGGGGAGGTCATAGAGGTCGCCACGGACGGCCGCGCCAAGCGCTACGACCCGAACGCGCACCACCCCCACCACCACCTGATCTGCTCGAACTGCGGCATGATCCGGGACGTCCACCCCACCGGCGACCCCCTGGCGGACCTTCCTGCGGAGGAACGCTTCGGCTTCACGGTGTCCCAGGTGGAAGTCACCTACCGGGGGCTGTGCGGGGCCTGCGGGTAGCGCTCCGCTTGAGGTGCCGCGAGGGGTTGTCGGTTCGGTGCGGCGCCGTCGTGGCTGGTCGCTCCCCCACTCTCGGCTTCGCTCGAGCGGGGGGACCCCCATCGCGGCGGAGCCGCAGATCGACACCGCCCCGCGCCCCTTTGGGGGCACTCAAGTTCCCGCCCGCAGCCCGTCGCACAGCACCGCCAGGGCCAGCTCGGGATTCGCGCCCGCGTTCGCCCGGTGACGCAGGGCCAGCAGGATGCCCGACAGGATCGCCATCAGGTCCGCGATGCCGATGTCGGCGCGGATCGAGCCGGCGGACTGGGCGCGGGTCAGCAGCCGGCCGATCACGTGGTGGAGGTCGGCGGAGGTCGCGTCGACCGTCGCCTGGACCTCGGGGCCCGCGTGGGCGATCGCGTCGATCAGGTCCGCCTTCGTCACCGCGTCCGTCACCAGCCGGTCGAGCACCGTGAACAGGGCCGAGCCCGGGTCGTCCGCGTCGCGCAGGGCGCGGGCCTCGGTGAGGAGCGGGTCGAGGCGCTCGCGCATCACCGCCTCGAACAGGCCCTCCTTCGTGGGGAAGTGCCGGTACAGCGTGCCCGGCCCCACGCCCGCCCGGCGTGCGATCTCGTCCAGCGACACCGAGAGCCCCTCGGCGGCGAACGCCTCCCGCGCCACAGCCAGCAGCCGGTCCCGGTTGCGGCGGGCGTCGGCGCGCAGGGGCCGGTTCTCAGTGGCCATCTCCGGGTCTCCATCGTCGTGAATCAGATAAACGGGGCGCTGTCTCCGGTACGATGTGGTCAACCGGGGCGAGCTCTCCGATTTTAGTCCCGTTTTCCTCGACGAAGGTGAACACCATGGCTACCGCTACCGGCACCGCGTTTCTCTCCCTCGACTACGTCACCTACATCGTCGACAACTTCAGTCACGACCCCTCCGTTGCCGAGCGCGCCGCACACGCCCTCGCCGCCGCCCGTACGGCCGGGCTGCCCGTCTTCCATGTCGTCCCGCAGGGCATGAGCGAGCAGATCCACCCGCTCCTGACCCCCGTCGAGGGCGAGACCGTGCTGACCAAGACCAGCTTCAGCGCCTTCGCCACCACCGACCTTCGTGAGCTGCTGGAGGCCGCCGGGGTCGGCCGGCTCGTCGTCGCGGGCGTCGCCACGTCCGGGACCGTGCTGTCCACCACCCGGTGGGCGGTCGACACCGGCTTCCAGGTCACCGTCTGCGCCGACGCCTGCGACGACCCCGACCCCGAGGTCAACGCCGTACTGCTCGACGAGTCGGTCGCCCCGAAGAGCTGGATCGGGCTGTGGCGCATCGCCGACGTGCTGCCGGCGGACGAGATCCCCGAGCTGCGCGTGTGACGTGAGCCCCTGGGCCCACCCGCTCAGCCCCGGCCCAGCACCACCGTCCCGGACGAGCAGAACCAGCCCCCGGTGCCGGAGGCCACCCCCAGCTCCGGCGGGCCTCCGGCGGCCGTACGGACCTGCCGCGCGCCCCCGTCCCCGCGCAGCTGCCGTACCGCCTCCACCAGCAGGAACAGCCCCCGCATTCCCGGGTGTTGGGCCGACAGTCCGCCCCCGTCCGTGTTGACCGGCAGCTCGCCGCCCTCGACCCGCAGCCGGCCTTTCGCGGCGTCCACGAACTCCCCGCCCTCGCCCTTCGCGCAGAAGCCGAGGTCCTCCAGCGTCACCAGCGTCATATAGGTGAACGCGTCGTAGATCTCCGCGAAGTCCATCTCGTCGGGCCGAACTCCCGCCCTCTCGAAGGCGATCCGCCCGCTCACGGCCGCCGGGGACACCGTGAAGTCGGCCCACTCGGACATGCTCACGTGCGAGACGTGCTCACCGGTCCCGAGGATCCACACCGGCCGCGTACGGCAGTCCCGTACGTACTCCTCGGCCACCAGCAGTACCGCCGCGCCCCCGTCGGAGCGCAGGCAGCAGTGGAGTTTGGTGAAGGGGTCCGCGATCATCGGGCCGTCGAGCACCTCGTCGACGGTGATCGGCGTCCGGAACATCGCCTCCGGGTTCAGTGCCGCGTTCGCCCGCGCCTGGACCGCCACCGAGGCCAACTGCTCGATCGTCGTGCCGTATTGATGCATGTGGCGGCGGGCGGCCATCGCGTACTTGGCGATGAGCGTGTGGCCGTAGGGGACCTCGAACTGCAGAGGGCCGCGCGCGCCGAAGGAGAGGTTCCCCGTCCGGCGGCCCGCCTTGATGTCCGCGCGGGCCGTGGAGCCGTAGACGAGGAGTACGGCGTTGGCGTGGCCCGCGGCTATCGCGTCCGCCGCGTGCGCCGCCATGACCTCCCAGGTCGAGCCGCCGACCGAGGTGGAGTCGACCCAGGTGGGGCGCAGGCCCAGGTATTCGGCGACCTCGGCGGGGGCCAGCGTGCCGAGACCCGCGGACGCGAAACCGTCCACCACCTCCCGGCCGAGCCCCGAGTCCGCCAGCGCCCGCCGGGCGGCCTGCGCGTGCAGCGCGTACGGGGTCACGTCGTCCACCCGGCCGCAGTCCGACAGGGCGACCCCGACGATCGCGACCTTCCGGCTCACTGTCCGCCCTTTCGTCGGATGCCCTTTCGCCGCCTGCCCGTTCGTCGTCGACTCAGCATGAATCTGACGGTATATCAGCTCGGGCTCTGTGCGGCAGGGTGTGTCCGCCCTAATATGACGAACCGTCAGATCCCGCTGAACGGGCGCCGCGGACGCCCAGGAGGGGCAGGTCATGGACGCCCGTTTCACCCCAGAGCAGGACCACATCCGCCGTACCCTCCGCGAACTGCTCCACAAGCGGTGCTCGCCGGGCGAGGTACGGGCAGCCGTCGACACCCCGGCCGGGTACGACCCCGCCCTGTGGACCGCCCTCGCCCGCGACCTCGGTCTGCCCGGGCTCGCCCTCCCCGAGGTCCACGGAGGGGTGGGCGGCACCACGACCGAACTTGCTCTCGCCGCTGAGGAGTTGGGACGGGCTCTGGCTCCCTCCCCGCTGCTCGCGACCGCCGTACTGGCCGCTCCCCTCGTCACCGCTCTCGGCACCGAAGCCCAGCGCGCCGACCTCCTCCCGCGTATCGCGTCCGGTGCCCTGACCGCGACCCTCGCCGTCCCCGGCGCCTGTCTGGCCACCGTGCTCTCCCTCACCGGCGAACCCCGCCGCGACTGGGCCGGGGGAGGCCGGGCCGGCGGTGTGCAGGCGGCTCAACGGGCGGATGGCTGGCGGCTGTACGGGCAGGTCGGGCAGGTCCTCGACGGACACAGCGCCCAGCTCCTCCTCGTGGCCGCCCATGCCGGCGGATACGCCCGCTCACGCACCCTTCTCTTCCTCGTCCCCGGTGACGCCCCCGGCCTCGTCCGCACCCGGCAGACCTCCCTCGACGCCACCCGCCCCCAGGCTCGCCTCGAACTGCGGGACGTTCCTGCCGAGTTGCTGGGCGGCGAGGAGGCCGACGTCGGTGCCTGCCTCGCCCGAACCGGAGACGTCACCGCCACCGTGCTGGCCGCCGAGGCCGTCGGGGCCGCCGACCGGATCCTGGAGCTGACCGTCGAACATACCCAGCGGCGCGAGCAGTTCGGGCGGGCCATCGGGTCCTTCCAGGCCGTGAAGCACCGGCTCGCCGATGTGTACGTCCAGGTCCAGGCGGCGCGTTCGGCCGCCTACTACGCGGCCTGGGAATCCGCGTCGACCGAGCCGGGTGCCACAACTGTCACGACTGCCACAACTGCCCGCGAGGGGGAGCGGGGCGAGAGGGCCGGCGGGCTCGCCCTCGCCCAGGCCCTGGACTCCCTCCGTACGGCCGCCGCCGAGGGCATCCAGCTGCACGGCGGTATCGGTTTCACCTGGGAGCACGAGGCCCAGCTGTACTTCAAGCGCGCCGCCGGTGACGAGCTGCTGTTCGGGCCGGTGCACCGGCTCCGGGCGCACGCGGCCGACGCCGCGCGGCTCTTCGACACGGGAGAGGTGGCCGTCTGATGCCGGTAACAGCGGCGAGGGTAGTGAAAGCGGTCCAGAAGGTGTCCTCGGCGCCGGCCTTCGCGCGGATCGCCCCGCACGTCGTCCCCGCGCTCGACCGCGTCGTCCACCGGCTGACCAGGGGCAAGGTGCTGCTCAGCGCCCAGCTGCTGCCGGGGGTGGTGCTCAGCGTGCGCGGTGCGAAGAGCGGGCAGCTTCGGCGTACGCCGCTCGCCTGTATGCCGGAGGAGCCGAAAGAGGGGGTGGGGGGAGAGGGGGCGGCAAAGGAGAGCGGCGGCAGCTGGCTGCTCATCGGGTCCAACTTCGGGCGTACGGGTCACCCCGCCTGGACCGCCAACCTCCTCGCCCATCCGGACGCCGAGGTCAGCTGGAAAGGGGAGGACATCCCGGTCACGGCCCGGCTGCTGGCCGGTGAGGAACGGGCCGCCGCCTGGAAGGCACTGCTCGCGTTCTGGCCGCCGTACGCGACGTACCAGGCGAGGGTCGAGCGGGAGATACGGATCTTCCGGATCGTCCGGCGCTGACGCTGAGGAACACGCGTGGCCGAGGCCGCTGACGCGCGACAGGCGGTGGTCCACCGGAGTGGACCACCGCCTGCGTGACAGGACTTGGGCCTGAAAGGGCCGCGGAACCTGGATAAAGGGGCTGGGGCTATTTCGTCGGCTTCTTGCCGGTCACGCCCAGGTGGACCAACTGGGCCAGGTTCGGCTTCAGTTCGGCCTGCTTCACACCCCAGCTCTGGAAGCCCTTCTGGTGCGAGGCCACCGCCGCGAGCATCGCGACGAGGGAGCCGGCCATGGCGGCGGGGCTGACGTCCTTGTCGACCCTGCCCTTGGCCTGGAGCTCGGTGACCGTGTCCGTAAGGGAGTTGGTCACGGAGTTGAGGATCTTCATGCGGATCTTGTAGAACCGCTTGTCGCCCTCGGCCGCACCCAGATCGACGACCCTGAGGATCGCGTCGTTGCGCCGCCAGAACTCCAGGAACCCGTCGACGAGTTCCTGGGCGGTCTGCCAGCCGGCCTTGCCGACCCAGGACCGCCCCGAGAGCAGCTGGGTCAACCCGGCGCCCTCGGTGGCCATTTGCTCCGCGATCTCCAGGACGGCGCCTTCGACGTCCGGGAAGTACTGGTAGAAGGTGGCGGGCGAAGTCCCCGCCTTCCGGGCGACATCGATGACTTTGACGTCCCGGTAAGGGGAGGAGCTGAGCATCTCGCTGAGGCAGTCGAGCAGCTTCTGCCGGGTCGCCTGCCCACGCCGACCGGCCACACGGCCGTCGACGGTACGCACTTGTCCTGTCATGCCGTCAGCTTACCGAGGGGTGATCGGAGCGCGATTCGGCCGACTGCAAATGGGGTGCGTGCGAGGTGAGAGGGCGTCCGGAGGGCGGCGAGAGGCGGCTGTGCCCGGTCCCGCGCCCGCATGCCGCGCTGCTCTGCGGGATGCGTGAAGGACCGTTAACTTGACGGTATGGCCGAAAACAGGGCATCCGCCCGCACAGAGGGCGTCCCCTGCTGGGTGGACGCCCAGCTGCCCGACGTCGAGGCGGGCAAGCGCTTCTACGGTGAGCTCTTCGGTTGGACCTTCCGGGAGAAGGAGGGTGTGGTGCACGCCCTGTGCGACGGCGAACCCGTCGCCTCTCTCGCCCACAAGACCGACGGCCGGATGCCCACCGTCTGGACGGTGTACTTCGCCACCCCGTACGTCCATGCCCTCGTCGCCCGGATCCACGCGGCCGGCGGGCAGGTGATCACCGCGCCGGTTCCGGTGGGCGAACTGGGCGCGACGGCACTGGCCACCGATCCCGAGGGAGCCGTGTTCGGCCTCTGGCAGGCCGGTACGCACCACGGATTCGGCCGCCGCCACGAGCCCGGCACCTTCGCCTGGGCCGAGCTGTACGCCAGGGACACCGCCGTCGCCAACGACTTCTACGGCAACCTCTTCCACGAGGCCCTCTTCGGACCCGAAGCGGCCCCCGACTTCGGCCGGGCCGCCGTGTCGGAGGTGTTCCCGGCCGAGATGCCCCCGCATTTCCTGGTCCACTTCGCCGTCGAGGACATGGCGACGGCCCTCGGGACGGTGAACCGGCTCGGCGGTCGCGTCCAGGTGCCCCCCTTCGACACTTCGTACGGGAATGTGGCGGTCGTCACGGACAATCAGGGAGCGTCGTTCGCACTCCTCCGAAAATGAGCCGCCAGTAGCCGTCATCAGGCGTCTTCAGGCGTCATGAGCTGCCTCGGAACGGGTGCGAGCCGGTGCGGGAGCACCCGCCGGAAGGGCTTTTGTCCCGACTTGTGTGGAGACATCCCGTTTCGTATCCGAGTTCGCAACCTGTGCCGCGGCCAGGAAGAATCGGGGTGCGTGCCGCCAACGCGGTGGCGGTGGTGAGACGCTGCACGAGGTCGCGTACATATGTAGGTGACGCGGCTCGTACGGGGAGGTGGCAGGCAAGTGGTGGATCCGCTGACGCAGCACGATCCGCGGCGCATCGGGCCGTTCGAGGTGCTGGGGCGGCTGGGTGCCGGCGGCATGGGGCTGGTCTACCTCGCGCGCTCGGCCTCCGGGCGGCGCGTGGCGATCAAGACGGTGCGGACCGAGCTCGCCGAGGACCAGCTGTTCCGGGTCCGCTTCACCCGTGAGGTGGAGGCGGCGCGGGCCGTCTCCGGCTTCTACACGGCCGCCGTCGTCGACGCCGATCCGCGTGCCGCCGTACCGTGGCTGGCCACCGCGTATGTTCCCGCGCCCTCTCTCGAAGAAATAGTGAACGAGTGCGGGCCGATGCCGGCCCAGGCGGTGCGCTGGCTCGCGGCGGGGGTCGCGGAGGCGCTGCAGTCCATCCACGGCGCGGGGCTCGTCCACCGTGACCTCAAGCCGTCGAACGTGCTGGTGGTCGAGGACGGCCCCCGGGTCATCGACTTCGGTATCGCGTCGGGTGTATCGAACACACGTTTGACGATGACGAACGTCGCTGTCGGTACGCCCGCCTACATGTCCCCCGAGCAGGCGAAGGACTCGCGCAGCGTGACCGGCGCCAGCGACGTGTTCTCGCTCGGCTCGATGCTCGTCTTCGCGGCCACCGGCCACGCCCCCTTCCACGGCGCGAACCCCGTGGAGACGGTCTTCATGCTGCTGCGCGAGGGCCCGGACCTCGAAGGCCTGCCGGACGAACTCCGCCCTCTCATCGAGTCCTTGATGCAGATGGAGGCGACCGGCCGCCCCAACCCCGCCGACCTCCAGGCCCAGCTGGCCCCCCACCTCTACGGCTCCGGCTCCGACGACAGCGGTACGGCGTCCGCGTGGCTGCCCGAACACGCGGTGACCCTCATAGAGGCGCGGCGCGGCGGACGTCCGGCACCGAAGGCACCGGCGTCCGGCGGCAGGAGCCGCGGCAGGCTGGCGATCCCGCCCCCGCCGTCCCACGACCCGGCGCCGGCCTTCGGACGCGGCCCGGGACCAGGTCTCGTACCCGCCCCCATGCCGTCCGCCCTGCCGCCCGGAGCGCCCGACACCGGCCCCGTACGGCTGGCCGGCGCGCCCGTGCCCATCGGCCCCGGTCCGCGCGTCGCCGACGCCCGCGCCGCCGCCGTACAGGCGCCCCCTCCCGAGGCCGGGCTCGTGGCCTCCTGGTCGCGTCCGCGTCCCGGTGTCAACGGCGCCGACCCCAACCCCGTGCCCGTCGCGCCGCAGCTGCCCCCGGAGTCCCCGGCGGGCTGGCGCCCCTGGCGTTTCCGTATGTCGAACGACGTCTGGGGCAAACCGGCCGTCGCCGGAGACCTGGTCTACGTCACCTCCTTCGAGGTGCACGCCCTCGACGTGATGACGGGCCGCCGGCGCTTCAAGACGAGGGACGTCGCCTGGTCGATGGCGGTCGCGGACGGCCGTATCCACGCCTCCGACGGCCCGACCCTCTTCGCCCTCGACGCCCGCGAGGGCATGGACCTGTGGCGGCTGTCCACGGACGCCTGGGTGTACTCCCTGAAGGCCGACCGGGGCACGGTCGTCACCGGTACGCGCGGCGGCGGCGTCCAGGGCTGGGACGCGGCGACCGGCCAGAAGCTGTGGGAGCACGCCGGAGCCCAGACGGACTTCGAGTCCCCGGAGGCCGGCCCGCACGTCCACGAGGGCACGGTGTTCGTGTGGCAGGACGCGCGGCTGCGCGCCCTGGAGGCCCGTACGGGTGACGAGCGCTGGTCCTACCCGATCGGCGACGCCGCCTCCTGCGGCGGAGTCCCGGTACGGCTGACCCCGGGCCCCGACGGCCAGGTGTACGTCTCCGCGGGCACCCGCGTCCTGGCGATCGACGTCGCCGGCGGCCACGTCCGCTGGCACTTCGAGGCCCCGGCGGTCTTCCTCTCGCCGCCCACCTTCGCGCCCGGCCCGGCGGTCACGGGCGGCGGCATCTACCTGGCCGACTACCTCGGCACGGTCTACGCCCTCGACGCTGCCGACGGCCGGGACAGATGGCGGATCGCGACGGAGTCCCGTGCGTCGATCGAACCGGTGCTGGTGGCGGCGGGTCACGTACACGTCGGCAGCGGCAAGGGCCTCTACACGCTCGACGCGGTCACCGGCACCCCCAAGTGGCGCTTCCAGGCGGGCGGCGACATCGTCGGCGCCCCGGCGGTGGCCGAGGGCCGTATCCACTTCGGCTCGACGGACCACCTCCTCTACACCCTGAAGGCCGACGACGGCCGCCTCAGATGGAAGCTGGCGACCGGCGGCGAGATCACCGGCGCCCCCGTGGTCAAGGACGGCGTGGTGTACGCGTGCAGCAAGGACCGGTGCGTGTACGCGCTGGACGCGGAGAAGGGGACGGGGACGGCTCGGACCGGGTGAGCGGGGCGGCGATGTTGGCATCGCCGCCCCGCTCACCCGGTCCGCCGAGGGGCTTTCGGCGGGTTGTCTGGCTGCGGGTCCGTTGTGGCTGGTCGCGCAGTTCCCCGCGCCCCTATGGGGGCGCGCCCCATAGGGGCGCGGTCCCGTGCCCTCGGTTCCAGGGGGCTGAAACCGTGGTGAAACCGCGCTGAATGCGGCCTGCCGCAATCTCCTCGGCATGACCACAACGACATCGCACTCACTCGCCATCGCGGCCAAGGGGCTGCGGAAGGCCTACGGGGACAAGACGGTCCTCGACGGCATCGACCTGGCGGTGCCGGCCGGCACGGTCTTCGCCCTGCTCGGCCCGAACGGCGCGGGCAAGACCACCGCCGTCAAGATCCTCTCCACCCTCGTCACCGCCGACGCCGGTGAACTGAGCGTCGGCGGCCACGACCTGGCGACCGCCCCGCAGGCCGTGCGCGCCGCGATCGGCGTCACCGGGCAGTTCTCCGCCGTCGACGGTCTGATCACCGGCGAGGAGAACATGCTCCTCATGGCCGACCTGCACCACCTGTCCAGGCAGGAGGGACGGCGCGCCGCCGCCGAACTCCTCGAACGCTTCGACCTCACCGAGGCCGCGAAGAAGCCCGCCTCCACCTACTCCGGCGGTATGAAGCGCCGCCTCGACCTCGCCATGACGCTGGTCGGCGACCCGCGGATCATCTTCCTCGACGAGCCGACCACCGGCCTCGACCCCCGCAGCCGCCACAACATGTGGGGCATCATCCGCGGGCTCGTCGCCGACGGGGTGACCGTCTTCCTGACCACCCAGTATCTGGAGGAGGCCGACGAACTCGCCGACCGCATCGCCGTGTTGAACGACGGCAGGATCGCGGCCGAGGGAAGCGCCGAGGAGCTCAAGCGGCTCGTCCCCGGCGGCCACGTCCGGCTCCGCTTCACCGACCCGGTCGCCTACCAGTCGGCCGCCACCGCCCTGCGCGAGGTCGCCCGGGACGACGAGGCGCTCGCCCTCCAGATCCCCAGCGACGGCAGCCAGCGCGAGCTGCGCTCCATCCTCGACTGGCTGGACTCGGCCGGCGTCGAGGCGGACGAACTGACCGTCCACACCCCCGACCTCGACGACGTGTTCTTCGCCCTGACCGGCCCTGCCACCGGCCTCACCACGGGCACCTCCACCGTCCCCAGCCAGTCCAAGGAGTCTGTCCGATGAGCAGTGCCCTCTCCCTCGCCGTGCGCGACTCGTCCACGATGCTGCGCCGCAACCTGCTGCACGTGCGCCGCTACCCGTCCATGACGCTGAACCTGCTGCTCACGCCGATCATGCTGCTGCTGCTCTTCGTCTACGTCTTCGGCGACGTGATGAGCGCGGGCATCGGCGGCGGTGGCGCCGACCGCTCCGACTACATCGCCTACATCGTCCCGGGCCTGCTGATGATGACGGTCGGCAGCACCGTGATCGGGGCGGCGGTGTCCGTCTCCATGGACATGACCGAGGGCCTCATCGCCCGCTTCCGTACGCTGGCGATCTACCGTGGCTCGCTGCTGATCGGGCACGTCGTGGGCAGCGTGCTGCAGGTG
This sequence comes from Streptomyces sp. SID12488, assembly GCF_010548275.1. GTDB lineage: Bacteria > Actinomycetota > Actinomycetes > Streptomycetales > Streptomycetaceae > Streptomyces. The sequence goes on along the minus strand of NZ_JAAGLT010000011.1, from coordinate 168,571 downwards.
CTCGCCAGCCTGGTCCTGGTCGGTGTCGTCGCCGTGGCGATCGGGTTCCGGTCCACGGACGCGACAGCCCTGGAGTGGCTGGCGGCGTTCGGTCTGCTCACGCTGTTCTCCCTGGCGCTCACCTGGATCGCGGTCGGGATGGGCATGGCCAGCCCGAGTCCCGAGGCGGCCAGCAATATGGCGACGCCGCTGATCCTTCTCCCGCTCATCTCCAGCGCCTTCATCCCGGCCGACACGATGCCGGGCTGGTTCCAGCCGATCGCCGAGTACCAGCCCTTCACCCCGGCCATCGAAACCCTGCGCGGACTGCTCCTCGGCACCGAGATCGGCAACAACGGTTGGATCGCGATCGCCTGGTGCGTCGGCCTGACCGTGCTCGGCTACCGCTGGTCGACGGCCGCGTTCAACCGCGACCCGAAGTAACCGCGATGACGACGCGGGCCGCGTCCCGCAACTCGTCCCGCCCCAGGGCGGCGTACTCCGACACCGCGTCGGCGTACGCCGCCCCGTCGGCTTTCTCGGCCGCCCGGCGGGCCCGGTCCGCCGACATCGTCGGCTGGTAGTCGCGCAGCACCCGCAGCCGCTCGGCCAGCGCCAGCATCCGTACGGCGGTCGAGGTGTCGTCGCCCGCGGCGAGCCCCGCCAGGCCGAGGGCGTGCAACACCGTCCCGAACACCGGGAGTTCCATGGGCGAGCGGGCCGGACCGGAGAGCAGGGTCCGCAGCGCCTGCCGCAGCCGGTGCACCGGCCCCGCGACCAGTTCGACGCGGCCGGCGTGTGCGTGCGCCGTCACCGCCGTCGACTGGAGCTGCAGCACCCACCGGTCGAGGAAGGGGTCGTCACCGTACGCCGAGCCCGCCTTGGTCACCCCCTCCACGGCGCCGCGCCACAGGCCGAGCCCGACCTCCGTCAGTCCGCGGGCGAGCGCGATCTCGGCGCGGGCGCCGAGGTCGGCGCTGTCGTGGTCGTCCTGCTGCGCGGCGTTGACTTCCTCCGCCTGCCGCAGCCAGTACTCGGCCTCGTCGGGCTCGCCACGCTGCAGACAGGCGAGGGCGAGGCCCCCGCGAACGCCGATGGAGTCGCGCTCGTCGCCCAGCCGCGGCAGCGCCTCCAGCGCCGCCCTGAGGTGCTCGTACGCGGCCTCGCCCTGCTCCATGTGCAGGCACAGCTCGCTCAGCCGGGCGTGGCCCAGGACCTGCAGGAACGGGTTGTCGACCGGAGCCAGTGCGGTGATGATCCGGCGGGCCGAGGTCAGCGCGCGGTCGATGTCGTGCTCCGCCTCCCAGACGTACGTGGCGACGCACTCGGCGACGCCGGCGAGCAGCGGCTCCTCGCTGTCGCAGAGCCCCCGCAGCACGTCGTGATCGGGAGGCAGCATTTCGGGGATCGCGCTCAGCACCACCGCGATGGCCCGCAGCAGTGTGTCCGGCGGGGCCTGGGGCAGCCGCCGGAGGGTGACGAGCTGGCGTACGGCGACCGGGCCGTAGCCCATGAACAGGGTCGCCGTGCACAACACCGCGGCGGCGCGGGCGACTTCGACGTACTCGGGCTCGGGGTGGTAGTGCGACAACGGCGGGCCGGTGTCCGCGGCGCGGGCGGCGAGGCGGGCGTAGTTGGAGCCGGTGGACCACAGGGCGGTGAGGACGGCGGTCAGGGCGGCGATGGTGGGGCCGTCCGCACGGGCCAGGGCGTGACGCAGGGCCAGCACGAGGTTGTCCTGCTCGGCCCTGATCCGTGCCCCGGCGGCCAACGGCGCCGAGCCGAAGTACCAGTCGTGGTTCGCGACCCCGAAGTCCCGTGCCCAGGAGAGGAATTGGGTGACGGCCTCCTCGTCCTCGCCCGCCTCCGCCCGCCGGGCCGCACTGAACTCCCGTACGGTCTCCAGCATCCGGAACCGCACACCGGCCGGGGTCTCGGCGACGGTGAGCAGTGACTGGTCGGCCAGCTGCTCCAGCAGGAACAGGGCGTCCTCGCCGAGGACGTGCTCCGCCGTCTCGCCGGCGAAGCCGCCGGGGAAGACGGACAGCAGGCGCAGCGCGGCCCTGGCTTCCTCGGCGAGCAGGTTCCAGCTCCAGTCGACGACCGCGTGCAGTGTGCGGTGGCGCTCCGGTGCGTCCCGGGCTCCGCCTCGCAGCAGCGCGAACCGGTTGCCGAGGCGGCGGGCGATCTCCGGCACCGACAGCACCCGTACGCGCGCCGCCGCCAGTTCCACGGCGAGCGGCAGCCCGTCGAGGTGGCGGCACAGCTCGGCCACCGCGTCCGGCGGCAGCTCCACACCGGGCCGGGCGGCCCTGGCCCGCTGGGTGAACAGCTCGACGGAGGTGGCGAGTTCGAGCTCCGGCAGCGCGTACACGGCCTCCGACGTGAGGCCCAGCGGCGCCCGGCTGGTGGCGAGCACCCGCAGGTCCTTCGAGGACGAGACCAGGGCCCGTACGAGGTCCGCGGTGCCCCGGACGACCTGCTCGCAGTTGTCCAGGACCAGCAGCGCGGGCCCGGCGCCGAGCACACCGAGGATGCCGGGCACCGGGTCGTGGCCGCTCGCGGCGCCGGGCCGCTTCTCGCCCGCGCCGAGCGCGGAGGCCACCTCGGCGGCGACATCCGCGTCCGCCGTGACACCGGCGAGCGGCACGAAATACACCACGCGCTGCTCGGCCCGGCGGCTCGCGGCGTGCGCGAGCCGGGTCTTGCCGAGGCCCCCGGGCCCGATGACGGTGACGGCACGGGAGGCACGCAACAGCCGTTCCACCGCAGCGATGTCATCGTCCCGCCCGAGCAGCGGATTCGGCTCGTGCGGCACACCGTGCCTGACCACAGGTGCCTCTCCGGACAGCAACTCCTGCTGTACGGCTTTCAGTTGCGCCCCGGGGTCGGTGCCGAGCCCGTCGCGCAGCTCCCTCCGGTACGCCTCGTACCGGGCCAGCGCGGCGGACGGGCCCGCCGACGCAGCCTCGGCGCGCAGCAGCTCGGCGAGCACCTCCTCGTCGCGCGGGTGCTCGGCGACTGCCACGGCCAGGGGCCCGGCGGCTTCCGCGTGGCGCCCGAGGCGGGCGAGCGCGAGGGCCCGCGCGCGGACGAGGGTGCGGTGGACGGGGGCCCGCTCGGCGCGGAGCGCGGCAACGGGGTCGTGGATGTCACCGGCACCGGCACCGATTCCGTTCCCGTTCCCGTCCGAGGTCCCCTCCCACAGGGCGAGCCCGGCCTCGGCGGCGGCCAGCGATCCCGCGTGGTCCCCGGCCCTGGCCCGGTCCGCACTCGCGGCGGCGCGCAGCAACAGGGCGGAGCTGTCCACCTGTTCCTCGGCGAGGGCGAGCCGGTATCCGGTGGGCGTGCTCGCGAGGACGTCGGCGCCGAGCTGGGCCCGCGCCCGGGACACGAGGACCTGGAGTGCCTTGCCGGGCCGCTCGGGCAGCTCCTCCGGCCACAGCCCCGCCACCAGCCGCTCGGTGCCGCACCCGGTGCGCAGGTCGCCCGCGAGCAGCGCGAGGAGGGCGCGCAGACGGGGCGCGGTGACTTCCTGCCCGCGATACGCGACACGCGGGAGGAGGGTCAGGTCGGTGGGCATGCGTGCAGCGTAGCCAAGGGGTCGGCCGCCAGGACTCCCGCCGTGGGCCGAACTCCCGCTGCGCGGACGGCTGTCGCGCTCACTGGTGTCCGTGGAACATGTCGACCAGACTGTGGGGCGCTTTGTCGCCGTAGAGCACCTCGTGGATCCGGGCGCCTTCGGCGGCGGCTGCGGCGCTACGGGGGAACAGGGCCCGCTCGTACTCGGTGAGCGCGGTCTCGGTGTCGCCGGGGTGGGCGGCGATGGCCCCGGCGAGTTCGGCGCCGTCGTACATGGCCAGGTTGGCGCCTTCACCGTTCGGGATGGTGACGTGGGCGGCGTCGCCGAGCAGGGTCACCCCCGGCACCCGGTCCCAACGGTGGCCGCTGGGCTGGGCGTTGATGGTGCGCACGACCGGTGTGGTCTCGCTGTCGGTGATCAGCGCGATGAGTTCCGGCGCCCAACCGTCGAACTCCTGCGAGATCCGTGCCTTGGCTGCGGCGGAGTCGGTGAGATCGATGCCCGCGAACCAGTCCTGGGGCTCGGTGAGCATCACGTAGGTGTGCAGGGTGCCGCCGCGCTCCCGGTGGGCCATGAGGCCCTTCCCCGGCGCAAGCGAGAACAGGGCCCCGCTGCCGACCGTTTTCGCGTGGGCCGGATGCCGGGTGTCGCTGTCGAAGAGGTAGGCCTCGACGAACGACATGCCGGTGTACGCGGGTACCGCGTCGGAGAGCAGGGGCCGGACGCGGGACCAGGCGCCGTCAGCGCCGACGAGCAGGCCTGTGGTGAGGGCGGTGCCGTCGGCGAAGGTCACCTCGTGGCGGCCGTCGGCGAGGGTACGGGTGGAGCTGACCTTGTGGCCCCATCGGACCGTGCCGGGCGGGAGCGAGCCGAGCAGCAGTTGCCGCAGCTCGCCGCGCGGTACCTCGGGGCGGCCACGCGTACCGTCGTCGGCCTCCTCGAACAGGACGGTGCCGTCCCGGTCGAGGACCCGCGTCGCCTCGCCGCCCTCCAGGACGAGGACGCGGAACTCGTCGAACAGGCCGGCCGCCTTGAGGGCGAGTTGGCCGTCGTGCTCGTGGATGTCGAGCAGCCCGCCCTGGGCGCGGGAGGTCGCCGAGGGCTCGGCCTCGTACACCGTCGCCGGGATGCCGTTGACGTGCAGGACGCGGGCGAGGGTCAGTCCGCCGAGTCCGGCGCCGATGATCGTGACGTTTTCGTGAGTGGTCATGGTGGCTCCCTGAGAACGTGTGAGTCGCAAGCTTCTGGAACGGTGTTCCAGTGCGTTCGGCATCAGCCTGGAACCTCGTTCCATAGATGTCAAGCTGGAACGACGTTCCAGGCGTGTGTCAGGATGGGTGCATGGCTACAACCAGGACGCGTCGTCCGGAGCGACGAGAGGAACCGCTCTCCCGGGAGCGCATCGTCGAGGCGGCGATCGGGCTTCTCGACGCGGAGGGCGAGGGCGGACTCACGTTCCGCGCGCTGGCCAGGCGTCTCGCCACGGGGCCGGGAGCGATCTACTGGCACGTTACGGGCAAGGACGAGCTGCTCGGCGCCGCCACGGAATCCGTGGTCGCCGACGCCATGCCCCCCGCCGCCACCGCCGGCGCGACACCTCAGGAAGCGGTCCGTGCCCTCGCGGTCGGCGTGTTCGACGCGATCGACGCCCACCCGTGGATCGGCACGCAACTCGCCCGCGCTCCGGCGCAGTCACCGCTGCTGCGGATCTTCGAGCACCTCGGGCGCCAGGTCCAGGCGCTCGGGGTGCCCCACGCCGCCCAGTTCACGGCCGCGTCCGCGCTGCTGAACTACATCCTCGGCGTGGGTGGCCAGAACGCGGCCAACGCCCGCGACCACCAGCCGGGCGCGACCCGGGCCGAGTTCCTGGGCGCGGTCTCGGACGCCTGGGCGAATCTCGACCCCGACGAGTACGCGTTCACCCGAAGCGTCGCGGACCAGCTACGGGATCACGACGACCGGGAGGAGTTCCTGGCGGGGATCGACCTCATCGTCGCCGGGATCACCGGGATCACTGTGCGGCGGTGAACTTCCGCCAGGCGGTGGGGGAGAGGCGAAGTATGGGGGCGTCGGGGGGTGTCTTGGAGTCGCGGACGGCGATGACTTCTGGGTTGTTGCGGGCGACCTCGACGCACTCGCCTCCGGCGTTGCTGTAGGTGGACTTGGCGAAGTCGAACTCGGGCATGGATTCAGATCTCCTGGCGGATGGTGTCGATCAGTTGGACCGAGTCGCGCGGAGCGAGGCTCAGCCGCGCTGTGCGTTCGAAGAACCCGCTGTACGCGGTGCTCTCGGTCTCGTTTTCCACCCACACAGTAGAGGCGATCGCGTCGGCGTGGACCACGTCCACCGCCTCGGTCTCTGCGAACGAGATGATGGTGAACGGGCCTGAAATGCAAGGGTGACCGCCCGCACGGAAAGGCAGTACCTGCACGCGTACGTTGGGCAGTTCGGCCACTTCCAGGAGACGTGCCAACTGAGCGCGCATGGTGCCGGGCCCGCCGATCAGCTGCCGCAGCGCCGCCTCCCAGATCACGGCGTACATCTGAAGTGGGCGTTCATCGTGCAGGCGTGCCTGACGGCGCATCCGGATGTCGACCAGGCGCTCGATCTCGTCCGGGTCCTCCCATACCCCCACACCTTCGGTGACGGTCACCGAGCGCGCGTACTCGGCGGTCTGGAACAGGCCGGGAATCAACGAGAGTTGCCAGGTCCGTACGCGGCTTGCGGCGTCCTCCAGCGCGATGTACTCGGAGAGCGCGCCCGGGTGGGGCGACTCCTGCCACCAGCCCTTGGCCTTGCGGCGCTCACGGTCCAGCCGAGCCAGGTTGAGGAGCCGAACCAGGGTTTTCGGGTCGCTCAATCCGTAGGACTCGCACAGCGCCCGGATGTCGGGGTCCCGCATCGGAACCCAGCCGCGCTCCATCTTCACGATCTTCGAATTGGTCGCGTTGATGACCTCGGCGGCCTGTTGCTGGGTCTTCCCTGAAGCATCGCGCAGGCGCAGTAGTTCGGCGCCGAGCTTGCGGCCCAGGACAGTTGAGGTGCGATTGCCCAGTTCTGAGGTACGAGTCACGGATCAAGTGTGGCGTGTGGAAGCCCCCTCGTCACTCGATGGAGACAATTTTCTCCGAGTAGCTTGCATCCGAGACTTCTTAATCCCTACCTTCGGTACTCAGCCGCATGCACAGCGGAGTCAATGGAGGTCCCCATGTCCGACCCGCAAATCCCCGGCACCCGTCTCCACGAAGACCACCTCGACTACACCCCCGTCCCCCGCAGCGTCCCCCTCGCCCGCACACGCACAGCCCGGCTGGTCGTCGAGTGGGGGCATCCGGGGCTGGCCGGTGATGTCGCCCTCGTCGTCAGCGAGTTGCTGACCAACGCCCTGCTGCACGGGAGCATCCGGGGGCGCCTCATCCGCGTACGGCTCACCGTCACGGCCACTGCGCTGCGCGTCGAGGTCAGTGACCCGCGTGCCGAACGCATGCCCTGTCCGCGTGAGGTGACCGACGACGACCAGTTCGGGCGGGGGCTGCTGCTGGTCGGGGCGCTGGCCGAGCAGTGGGGTGTGGGGCCGCGAGAGGGGGTGGGGAAAACGGTCTGGGCGGAGTGGGGGTTGGCTGCCGTCCCATGTGGTGCCGTTCCGCTCATCGGCGTTCAGAAGTGACGAGACCGCGTACCGGTTATGGGAGGCTCAGGTCCTGGCCTGTGTAGCGTTCGAGAGTGACTGGACTTCTGTGTGAACAGTGATCACCGCATTCCCACCAGGGCTGGACGGCCCTTCCGTCTGATGGTTACGGGCGGTGGAACCGGAGGGCACACGTATCCGGCGCTGACCGCGGTACGTGCTCTCCAAGCCCGGCTTGCGGGGCAGGGTGGCGGGCTGGATGTGCTCTGGGTGGGCAAAGCCGACAGCCTGGAGTCCAGAGTCGCGGCTGCTGAGGGGATCGCGTTCACGGCGGTGGCGACGGGCAAGATCCGACGGTCGAGCAACCCTCTCAAGTTGGTCTCGCCTTCGAATGTGGCGGACATGGGTCGTGTTCCGCTCGGGGTGCTCCAGGCCCGGAAGGCGATCAACGGCTTCCGCCCCGACGTGGTGTTGGCGACCGGCGGGTACGTGGCGGTGCCGGTCGGTGTGGCGGCGACCAGGCTGTGCCGCGTTCCTCTGGTCGTGCACGAGCAGACCGTGAGGCTGGGCCTGGCCAACCGCACGCTCGCCGGAGCGGCGACGCGCGTCGCGGTGTCGTCGGAGTCGACGCTGCCGTTGCTGCCGGAGAGCGTGCGTGCCTCGGCGGTTGTCACCGGTAATCCGGTGCGGCCCGAGGTGTTCACCGGGCAGGCCGACAAGGCGATCGAGGCGTTGGGCCTGCGTGGCTTCGACCGACGTCTGCCGACTGTCTATGTGACCGGTGGTGCGCAGGGCTCGCAGCAGATCAACCACCTGGTCCGCGACGTGCTGCCGTGGCTGGCGGAGAACGCCAACGTGATCCATCAGTGCGGTCCCGACAACGTTACGGAGCTACGGCGGGACACCGCGCGCCTGTCGGCGTCGAGCGCGGCGCGGTACCACCTCACCGGGTATGTGGGGGCCGAACTGCCCGATGTGCTCGCGCTGGCCGACCTGGTGGTCTCCCGCAGCGGTGCCGGGACGATCGCCGAGCTGACCGCCCTGGGCAAGCCGGGGGTGTTCGTCCCGCTCGCCACGTCGGCCGGCAACGAGCAGGTGCACAACGCCCGGCACCTGGCGGACAACGGGGCCGCGCTCGCACTGGTCGACGACGTTTCCCCCGAGGGGCTGCGAGATGTGGTGGCGCCGCTGCTGACCGACCCCGGGCTGCGCTCGGCGATGGCGGAGCGGGCCCGTGCGTACGGCCGCCCCGACGCCGCCGAGCGACTGGTCGACGTCGTGCTCTCCGCGGCCGGAGCATAAAGGAGAGGGCCCGGCCGCGCAGCGGGGTCAGGGAAGGTGCTGGGGGTGCGGCCTCCTCTATGATTCGATTTTACCGACCACAGAGGCTCGGACACCTGCTCTGAACTGCGACGATTCACCGACTGCATGTCGGTGACGGCGAATTGAGATCGTTGCGTTAGCTCGTCTAGGTGGTCTCGTGGGACGGCCCGTGGGGTCTTGGCCTCGGGGAGGTCGGAACAGCCGCTGGCACTGGCTGGAGGGGGTCAGGATGTCGAGGTTGATGGCGGCATCGAGGCCGTCGGCGCGGTCGGCGACCCGGTAGTGGTCGCGGTGCTCTTCGAGGGCGTCGAGGCGGGCGAGGTTGAAGCTTTCCTCGACGCCCCTCGACCAGCGGGGAAAGGAGGATGCCTGGTGGGGGCAAGAAGCCCCAGGTGGCCTCCTCACAGTCGATCCGGCGATCGGGCCGGCCTTCGACATGGCGTGGACCTGCGAACCGATCCGGTTGGCGAAGTCCTCACGAACCGCCGACACCGCGGCCGTCGAGTGGTGCCAAGCGGGGCCGGTCACGTCAAGGATGGACAGCCGCGATCTCGGCGGCCTTCTCCTCCGTCGGGCCGATACCCCTGTCGCTGCTCATGACTCGTATCAGCCGTCCTCCGGAATCCGTGTTCACGCCGCTCACGATCATGTCGACGACCTGCTCGCCCTGCTGCCCGCCGACCTGCTCGACTCCGTTGAGGCGTATCTCGGTTCTGCCCGACCGGGTGTCGGCCACCGTGACGTCATACGCCAGCGATGTCGAGTCGTATCCCATGATGAGGCGGGGGCAGGCTTCTGCGGCGTTCTTCAGGTGCGACGAGAGATTGCCCGGGTCCAGGACATCGGGTTGGTCGATGGCCAAGAGGTAGGAGCCGCTTGCGGAATTACGGAATCCGAATGCGCGTGCATCGGCGCCGTTGGCCCCATCCAGCAGCTGGAACAGGTCCTGGCATGCGGCCGGGCGGATATCCCGGGTCTGGGATTCCATACCTGCGAGCACTGGTTCTTCGACCCACCCCGTTGCCGTCAATTCCTGAGCCATTGACCGCTCGACGGATCCGGCCGGTTCGACGGAGCAGCCCGAAACCGAAACTGCGCAGAGCGACAGGACGAGGCAGGTCAGTAACCCTTTATTGCCCGCCATACAGGCCCCAGATACTCGGAGAGTTCGGATTCTTCGCGCCGAGCCAGTTCGACCAAGTCAGAATTCCGAAGGTCACCCTCCCCGGACATCATGATCTCCTGCACTTCGTCGGCCATAGGCAGCATCTCCGGTGAGAGCGACACAGCCGCCGAGCCCTCCACTTCCTCCGCCGAGCGGAGGAAGTGGAGGATCAGCGCGGCCAACGCGACATCTCTGACTTCGAGTTGCTCTGCATCCCGAAGCCGGGCGACCTCCTGAGCCGTGACCATGAGGTCGCGCGCATCAGCCGTCATGTGTCTCATTTGCGCCCCTAGTGCACTCGTGTCAGCGTGCGTACCGGCGAATAGTAGGTCGGCAGCGACCATACGTTGCCATGCTGTCCGAAGTGGGTGCCCTGGGTGCGATACTTCCAGGTGCCCGGCCGCTTCAGTGTGTCGTCATTCACGTGGATGAGCGGGCCGGTGTTGTGGCTGACGATCGGGTCGCCACGATCCTGCCACGAGCCGTCGTAAATCTGAATGTGCGCCTGCGTGTTGGCCTCGTCCAGCTTGTCCGTGCAGTCGACCTGGACGAAACCCTTCACCGTCACGCTGTTCGGTGCGAACGGTGTTCCGACGTTCTTCACCCACGAGCAGGTGATCACATGTAGCGGCCCGACCTCGTCAGCCGTCGCCACCGGTACTGGTCCGATAAGGACGGCACCGAGAGTGAGCGGCGAAAGAAAAGCGGCAGCTCTGGTCCATGTACGCATGAATAGGTTCCCCGTTTCCCCGTTTTGATACGAGGGGAGTAGTCCCGAGTAGTCCCCCTGGCCGGGCTGCCCCTCGTAGATACTCGGGAGGTTATGACCAATTCCCAACGGTCACAAGTGATTACTGAGGTCTTCTCGGCAACGTGAGGGTTGCGGCGCGTGATGATTCCGGGTGCCGGGATGATGACTCGGCGTCAGACATGAGTGAAGCCCCTGGTAGGAACGGGTCTGCGAAGAAACGTTCCGTACGACCAGAGGCTCCACGTGGGCGTCCGGTATCACCTACACCGCCGTGCTCGATGTCCGTAGGACAACCGCCGAGCATCTCGCGAAGCTGCTGCGCGGGCACCGCGAGCAGCTCAGGACCCGCAAGGGCACTCGCGCGCTCGGCGTCTTCAAACAGGCGGTGCTCGTGCTGCGCTGGTTCGTCGACGGCACCAGGCTGGTCCAACTCGCCCGGGACAACGGCATCTCGGTACCGACATTCGTTCAGGCGGCTCACCGTGAAGTCGCCGGTGGCTGACTGGCACTGGGAGCTGTTCCAGGACGACCTCCCGGAGGCAGGGAACGGCCAGGCGCAAATTGCCACCGCGAGCCGATCAGTTCTTGCCCTCCTGGGCAGCGGCAGCGGCAGCACCTTCCGCGCCGTGCCGTGTCGGGTCAGCTGTCGGGGGATCGAGTTCGTCGCCAGTACGGGCCCTCCGGGTGGGAGAAAACGCCAGCACGAGTGCCTGGGCGACTGCTCCGGACAGTCCGATCCACAGGGCGAAGCGATAGCTGACCTGGTCGGCGAGTACTCCGCCCAGTGGTGCACCCACCGCTACCATCCCCCAGTTCATCGAGCGGATCGTCGCGTTCATCCGCCCGCGCAGCCGATCGGGCGTCACCGCCTGGCGGTAGCTCATCTCCACCGGGCTTTCGACGCCGATGGCCAGGGACACGAGGAAGAAGCCGAGCGACACGGAGGCAAGCGCCCACGGTCCACGCTCGGCCAGGACCAAAGGCAGCCAGCCGACGGCGGCGAGCAGGCGGAAAGCGATCAGGGTGGCACCGACGTCCAGTCTTGCGGCCACGCGCCCGGAGAGCGCACCGCCGAGTATCACGCCGACACTCGCGCAGGCGTAGGTGACCCCCAGACCGAACTCTCCGATCTTGAGACTGTGCAGGGCGAAGACCACGAAGACCGTGGTCACCATGCTGTTGAAGAGGAGCATCGCGTGCGAGGTCAGGGCGATGGACGCCAGCGTGCGATGCTGGTAGACCCATGCCACGCCCTCGCGCAGCTCGCTGCCCAGGCTGCGCCGTGCGCTTCGATCGGGGACGGGGTCGGGTGCCTTCACCGAGGCGAGGAGCAGGCCGGATATCAGATAGGTGAGGGCGTCCACGAGCACGGCAAGAGGCGCTCCCATGATTTTGATCAGTGCCCCGGCGATCAGAGGGCCGGTCGAGCCGGCCACCGCGTCGGCCTGTTGCACACGGGCGTACCCGGCGTTGAGCAGCTCTTTTGGTACCAGCTGTGGCACATACGACTGGTTGGCCGCCTCGAACAGCAACGACAGCACCCCGAACACGAAGACGAACGCGCACAGTGTGGGGATGCTGAGCCGATCCAGCGCATACAGTACGGGTATCGCACCGAGCAGGACTGCCCTTCCGAGGTCCGTGGCGACCATCATCGGTTTGCGCCGCCAGCGGTCCACCATGACGCCGGCCATGAGTCCGAAGAGTAGATACGGAACCCAGCGGGCGGCATTGACGATGCCGACCTCCGTGGCGGATGCGCCCAGCACCACGGCGGTAAGAACCTGCAACGCCAGCCCCGTGACCTGAGAACCGAACGCAGACACGGCCGAGGCGGTCAGGAAACGTATATACCCGGGGACTTCCACCAGGCGCGGCATGATCGGACCGTATCAGCGGAGATCACCGACGGACGACGTCGGAACAGGTCACCTGATGACGGCAGCCCTACGCCAGTGTGGCCAGCTCTCCCTTGTGCTCCGGCCCGTGGTCAGCATCGGGCGACACAGAATAGGCCTATCTATAGTAACTGCACCTATACAACGCCAGGGGATGCGTGGGCGTGCGGGTCTCAGCCGGGTTCGATGGCTCGATCCCTGCCGGAGTCGGTTCTGTCGTAGCCGCGGGCTATGAGGGGCGCCACCTGCCCGCCATGCTGTCGACCTGGGAGCAGCCCGGAGCTCGCGCCGGCGACCGTCGTCCCCCTGTCGGTCACCGGCGCGAGCGGCTTCATGGTGCGGGCGCTGTCATGGTGCGGGGAGCGTCACGGTGCAGGAGGGTTGTCCCTGCAGTCGGGTACGCCCTCCAGCCAGGCCGGGCCCTGGATGTAGATGTTGGTGACCCAGGCCCTGTAGTCGGGCAGGTAGGACCAGACGTCGTTCTCGTAGCCCTCCGCGGAGACCATCTCCGCGTGCTTCTGGCAGTGGACGCGGATGGTGGTGGAGTACGGGAAGGCGTAGACCCGGTCGGCCGCGATGCGGGGCTCGGCCTTGGTCCAGACGTCCTCGCCCCACGTCTGGTGGATGTTGCCGGTGACCTGGCCGGTGTTGACGCGGACCGCGCCGAAGTAGGTGTTGCCGAGGCGGACGTCGCTCACCATGAGCTTGGTGCCGGACTGCCGAGCCTCGACCATCTTGCCCGCGCCGAGATAGATGGCGATGTGCTCGAGGTCCTGCTTGCTGCCGTAGGCCAGGAGATCGCCCGGCAGGAGCGGCGCGAGGCCCTGGGCGGCGGTGAAGCGGGCGGCGGCGCGGTGCGTGTAGTACTGCTGGCTGGCTACACCGTCGAGGATGTCCGAGCCGGCGGCCTGGGCGTACGCGTACCGGACCAGGCCGGAGCAGTCGAAGCCGCGCCGTTCGGGGTCGTGTTGACTGGCGTCGTCGGTGGGGTCCACCTGCCCGTACGTGGGGCCGGGCTGAGCCCCGTGGCCGCCGCCCCAGGTGTACCAGGTGTCGGCCGCGACCTGGGCGCAGGCGGCGGCGATGGCCCGCTCGGCAGCCGCGGAGGCGCCGGGCGCGAGGGCGCGGCAGTCGGCGGCGGCAGCAGCGGCCGGTGCCGCCTGCGCGGTGGCCGTCATTGACACCGGCGCCCAGAAGAGGACGGTCAGGAGTGTGATCAGTGTGCGGATTAAAGCGGTCCGGCTCACCATGCCGGGACCCCCGTTTCCTGTTCGGGTATGGATCAGGCGTGAGTGTGTCGTTCGGTGGCGTGGTCGCGCCGTGGTGTGTGGTTGCGCAGCAGCCTGCTGGCGGTACTGCCCGCTCGTCGAGGTCTGCGTGTCGCCCCACCCGATCGGGCAACGGGGAAACACCTGGGAAACCCCCTCCGAGCAGGGCAGTCGGCCATCGGCTGAGCAGCGCCCTCAGGTGCGACCGCAGGCCGGTTCCGCCGACACCGGGACCCCCGGCAGGAGCCTGGCGCGTTCGGCGGGGTCCATTCCGGCGCTGAGCCGGCAGATCTCCGCCAGCCTGGCCCCGGGGTCGAGGTCCCACAGCCGTACCGTGCCGTCGGTGCTGCTGCTGGCCACCGTCCGGCCGTCCGGGGCGAAGTCCAGGCCCCACACGGCGTTGGTGTGGCCGGTCAGGGTCGCCCACGGCCGCCGGGTGGCGACGTCCCACAGCCGGACCGTACGGTCGTTGCCGCTGCTGGCGAGCATCCGGCCGTCCGGGGAGAAGGCGATGCCCCGGGCGGAGCCGGTGTGTCCGGTCAGGGCGGCCTCGAAACGGCGCTCGCGGACGTCCCACAGGCGTACGGTGCCGTCGTTGCCGCTGCTGGCGAGGGTGCGGCCGTCGGGGCTGAAGGCGACAGCCCGTACCGCCCCCGTGTGGCCGGTCAGTTCGGCCAGTTCACGGTGCGAGCGGACGTCCCACAGCCGTACGGTCAGGTCGTCGCCGGCACTCGCCAGGGTGCGGCCGTCGGGGCTGAACGCGACGGCGTTGGCGTAGTCCTCGTGTCCCTCCAAGGTGGCGATGCCGTCCCGTGAGGCCACGTCCCACAGCCGGACCGTACGGTCGGCGCCGGCCGAGGCGAGGGTCTTGCCGTCGGGCGCGAAGGCCACCGAGAAGACCTCCCCGGTGTGGCCGGTGAGGGTCGCCAGGTGCTTGCGCGCGGCCACGTCCCACAGCCGGATCGTGCCGTCGGAACCCGCCGAGGCGAGGGTCTTGCCGTCGGGTGCGAAGGCCACCGAGAAGACCGTCTCGGTGTGGCCCGTGAGCCGCTTGAGGAGCCGGTGGCTGCGGGCGTCCCAGAGCCGTACGGTGTGGTCGGTGTCGGCGGTGGCCAGCAGTGACCCGTCGGGGCTGTACACCGCCTGCCAGACCTCTGTGAACGGACGCGCCGTCAGCACCGGTCCGCCCAGCTCCCAGAGGACGACGGACTGGTCGAAGCCGGCCGTGGCGAGCATGGCGCCGTCGGAGGTGACGGCGACCCCCATGACGTAGTCGGTGTGTCCGGCGAGCACCGCGGTCTGCCGGCCGCTGCGCACGTCCCACAGTCGGGTGGTGCCGTCGCCGACCGCGCCGACCACCGCCGTGCCGTCGGGGGTGTAGGCGACGGCGTTGATGTCGTCGCTGCTCCCGGTGAACGTCTCGGTCGGACGGCCGTCCCGCGGGTCCCGCACGTCCCAGAGCCGCACGGTCCGGTCGATGCCGCCTGAGACCACCTGCCGCCCGTCCGGGGAGAACGCCGCGCCCAGCACCTCGTCGGTGTGGCCCCTGAGCACGTCGAGCCGCCGGGCGCGGTCGGTGTCCCACAGACGTACGGTCCGGTCGGCGCCGGCGGAGACGAGGGTCTTGCCGTCGGGGGCGTACGACAGCGCGTGGAGCGTGCCTACGTGGCCGGTGAGCGAGGCGGTGCGCCGGGGTGTGCGCCGGGTGTCCCAGAGCTCGGCCGTTCCGTCGACGGTCGCGACGGCGAGCGCTCCGCCGCGCGGGTCGAAGGCCACCGCGCGGGCGCCCTTCGTGCTCGCGGAGAGAAAGACCGTGCGGCGGCGGCCGGCGATGTCCCAGAGGGTCACGGGCCCGTCCGTCGACGTGGCCGCGAGGACGCGGCCGTCGGGGCTGAACGCGACCGAGCGGACACGCCCGGCGACGGTGAAGGTGGCGAGTTTCCGATGGTCGCCGCCCGCGTCGCGGAGGGTGACGGTGCCGTCGGAGCTGCCCGTCGCCAGTGTGCGGTCGTCCGGCGCGAAGGCCACCGCGTTGACCGGTCCGCGGTGTCCGCGGAGCCGGGCGGAGAAGGGCTGGGCCTGGGTGCTGAGCAGGGCGCCGCGTGCCTCGGCGGTGGTGTCGGCCCGGTAGGCCTCCTCCGCGAGCAGCATCGACGCCTCCGGCTGGCCCCCGGCGAGGGACGCGGAGCGCACGGCGAGGGCCTGCGAGCGGGCGGCCCGCTCCTGGTCGAGGGCGGCCTCCCGCTGCTGGTAGGCGAGTCCGCCGGCGGCTAAGGCGAGCCCCAGCAGGACGACGAGCGTGGCGACCATGAACTGCCGCAGCCTGACCTGCCGTCCGGCCTGTCTGCGGCGGCCGTCCTCCTCGGCCTGGCTCGCCCTCAGGAAGGCCTCCTCGCCGGGCCCCAGCCGGCTCCAGCCGTCCGACTCGTCGGCCCAGGACCGTACGGTGTCCAGCCGCGAGCCCCGGTAGAGGGCGGACGGGTCGCGCTCCTCGCGCCCCCATTCGGAGGCCGCGTGGGCCAGTTGCTGGTGGAGGAGGAGTCCGGCCCGGTCGGCGTCGATCCAGTCGCGCAGCCGGGGCCAGGCGTGCAGCAGGGCCTCGTGGGTGATCTGGACCGTGTCGCTGTCCAGGGTGATGAGCCGGGCTCGTACGAAGGCATCGAGTGCGGCGGCCGTGCCGTCCGCTTCGCCGAGCTGTTCCATCAGGGCGGCCCTGCTCATCCGGCGGCGGGTCGCTCCGGCCCCGTCCGCGACGAGCACCAGCCGGGACAGGATGCGGCGGATCGTCTTCTGCTCGGCCGGGTAGAGCCGGGCGAACACGTTCTCGGCGGTGCGGGCGATGGCGCCCTGGATACCGCCGGCCCGTTCGTACCCGTCGACGGTCAGCGCGGAGTCCGTGCGGCGCTGCCAGGTGGCGAGCAGCGCGTGGGAGACCAGTGGGAGGGCGCCGGACGGCGTCTCGTGGGTGCCGATCCCGGTGACCCGCACGGTGCCGTGGAGCGCTGTCCCCGGTTCGTCGCGCAGCCCGGCGTCGCGCAGGAGGAGGGGGACGAGGCCGGGTTCGAGGGTGACACCGGCGAGTTCGGCGGGGCGCGTGATCGACTCCCGCAGCTCGGTCACGGACATCGGCGCCAGGACGAACAGCCCGTCGGTGAGAACCGGGGTCAGCTCGGGCAGGCCCAGGCAACTGCCGGTGAAGTCGGCGCGCAGGCCGAGCACCACCACGGCCGGAATGTGCGCGTCGGGTGCCGGCCCGGCGGTCGCCAGGGCGCGGAGCGCCCGGACGAAGGCACGCCGTTCCTCGTCGTCGGAGCAGAGGGTGAACAGTTCCTCGAACTGGTCGACGATCAGGACGGGTCGAGGGGGCGGGGGCCTGCGGTTCCCCGGGGCCGTCGCCGGTTCGCCCGTCGCCGGTTCGTCCGACATCGTGCGTAGGACGTCGCGTAAGGCGTCGAGCAGGGCGGCGGGGTTCTCCCGCACCGCCTCCGCGGTGATGCCGAGGTCTCCGCCGAGCGCTTTGGCGGTGCGTTCCAGCAGTTCGTCCAGCGGGCGTGAGGTGGGGGTGAGCAGCACCACCGGCCAGCGGTCGGCGCCCGGCATCGGGAGATCGCCGCGCCGAAGGGCGGGTACGAGACCGGCGTTGAGCAGGGACGACTTGCCCGCGCCCGAAGGAGCGACCAGCATCAGTGGTCCACTGCCGACCTGTTCGAAGATCCGTTCCACCAGGGCGGCCGTCGCGCGTTCCCGGCCGAAGAACCATTCCGCGTCCTGTGGGGTGAACGCCGCCAGGCCGCGGTAGGGACACGCCTCACCGGACCTCTGCCCGCCCGTGTCGGGGCCGTAGCCGGCGCCGGCGTCGCGAGGCGGCGCCTGCTGGACCAGCCGTAACAACTCGCCCTCTGCCCGCAGGACTTGGTCACAAAGGCGGGCGACGTCGACAGTCGCCCGCTTGGCACCGGTCTCGATCTTGCTGAGGTAGCCCTTGCTGTAGTGGGTCTGGCGTGCCAGATCGGTGAGCGACAGCCCGCGTTCCTGTCGCAGTCGTCGCAGTTGTATCGGGAAGGAGTGCGTGGTCGGCGCGGTCCGGTCCCGGTCGTTCCGGCAGTCGGGTACATCTCCGAGCTGCGGGTCCCCCAAGGTGGCCCCCAAGGCAGTGACGGCCATGTGCCGACGGATGCCCAGGTTACTGTCGGGGCGCTTGTGACCGCCAAGTCTTTCACCCGGAATGGCGAAAACGCCGACGTCCGGAACCGCGGTCGATGCGGTTCCGGACATTCGCGCGAGGCGGTCGGGCGATCGGGGCTACTCCCCCACGACGACCGAGTTGATCGGCGTCATGTCCCTGGTGATGTAGGTGCCGGGGTACAGGTAGCCCTCACAGCCCACGCCGTTGTACCCGGTGCAGGTGCGGAAGTACGCGTTGCCGGTCTGGTTGTTGAAGATGCGGTACGTGCCGGTCACGTTGTTCAGGTTGTAGGTGTCGTACCGGAAGTAGGTGAGGGTCGGGCGGTCGTTGTTCCAGCCGGCACCCGGGTACAGACAGACGTATCCCGAGTCACAGCCGTGGACGGTGGCCTGCGCTGCCGCCTGTGCCTGGCTCGCGCCGACCGCCGTCATCGTGCCGACGGCCAGTGCCAGTGCCGCCGCTGTCCGCATCGCCTTGAGCTTGCGCATCGTTCCCCCTGGGTTGTGGGTCCTGCTGCCTGATGTCGAATCCAGACTTGCCCCCCTGCTCACCGGGGTCGACGGGTTTCCCGTTGCCCTCCTGCGGGTCATCCGGGAAACCGGCCGTGACCTGCGAAAACACCAGGCCGGAGGCAACGAAGATGAGGTGGGCAGCGGGTAGACGGAACCCTCCCTCGCGCAATCCCGCGCGATCCATTGATCTGCCGCCCCTGCCGGCGAAGGGTGTCGCCGAGCCCGGTCGGCGCGGCGATCGTGGCATGCTGCGGTGTCGACGCTCGCACGGGCGTTCGGCGCTCGGGTCGCACCGACCCTGGGCGGGGTGGGGAAGGCGGTCGGATGGGGCGCTCTGCCGAGGACGGCCTCCCGCGTGTGCTGCCCAGTCTCGGCGCTCCCCGTTTCGTCGGACGGGCGGCCGAACTGCACCGGCTGACAGACGCGTTGGCCCGGCCGCCGGCCACCGTTCTTGTCGAGGGTGAGGCCGGAATCGGCAAGAGCCGGCTCGTTCAGGAGGCGCTGGACGAGCCCGATGTCGCCGCCCGACGGCCGCTGGCCGCCATGTGCCCACCGTTCAGGGAGGCCCTCACCCTGAGCCCGGTCGTCGATGCCGCCCGCGATGCCGGGCCCGATGTGGCCGAGTTGGCTCTCACGCCTCTCGCCGGGGTGCTGCGCCCGCTGTTCCCGGAGTGGGGGCAGCACCTGCCGCCGGCCCCCGAGGCACTGTCGGACGCGGGCGCCGCCCGGCACCGGCTCTTCCGCGCACTGGCCGAACTGCTGGACGCCATGGGCGTAGGCGTGCTGGTTCTGGAGGACGTCCACTGGGCCGACGAAGCCACCCTGGACTTCCTGTTGTTCCTCGCCTCCCGTCGGTCCCGCCGGATGAGCCTGGTGCTGACCTACCGTCCCGAGGACGTGGCACCGGAGTCCACGCTGATGCGGCTGACCTCCCGGCCACCGGCCGGCACCGGGTACGTACGGATCGGTCTCGGTGCGCTGGACGTGCCGCAGACCGCCGAGTTGATGTCGTCGATGCTGGACGGGGAGCATGTCTCCGAGACTTTCGCGTCGTTCCTCCAGGAACGGACCGACGGTGTGCCGCTGGCGATCGAGGAGTCCGTGCGGCTGCTGCGCGATCGGGCCGATCTGGTCCGGCGCGACGGCGAGTGGGTGCGCAGGACGCTGGCCGACATCGCGGTGCCGCCCACCATCAGGGACGCCGTCGCCGAGCGCGCCTCGCGCCTCACCCCGGACGCGCAACGCGTGCTGCGGGCCGCCTCCGTGCTGGCCGAACCGGTCGGCCCGGCCGTCCTCGCGACGGTGAGCGGGCTCCCGGACAACGTTGCCGGGAGCGCCGTGGACGCCGCCGTACGCAGTGGACTGCTCGGCGAGGACCGGGCCCGCCGGGTCAGTTTCCGGCACGCGCTGGCGGCCCGTGCGGTCTACGACATGACGCCCGCGCCCGACCGCCGGGACCTGCACCGGGGGGCGGGCCGCGCACTGCGGGCCATGACGCCGCAGCCGGTGGCCCGGCTCGCCCACCACTACCGGGAGGCGGGGGACACCGGGCAGTGGCGCACGTACGCGGAACGGACCGCCGACCTCGCCCTGGCCTCCGGGGACCATCGCACCGCCGTAGGACTGCTGCACGAGTTGCTCACCGGGAGCGATCCGCCCGCCGCCTCGGTGGTGGCCCGGTGGGCGCAGAAGATGCCGGTCCTGGCCTACGCCGGGCTCGTCGCCCGCGGCGACCTGATCCGCGCGCTGCGCGGGGTGCTGGACGGGGAGGCGCTCGCCCCGCACGACCGCGCGGCCGTCCGGACCCAACTGGGGAGGATGCTGCTGCAGGTGGCCGAGTACGCCGCCGCCGCAGCGGAGTTGGAGAAGGCGCTGCCGGATCTGGTCGGCGATCCGTTCCAGGCCGCCTGGGCGATGAACACGCTCGGCAGCCCGCCGAGCACCATGATGTCCGCCGAGGAGCACCGTCGTTGGCTGGACCGGGCGGCCGACGCGGCCCGGCTGCCGATGACGGCGGACCAGCGGCTGGCTCTGGTGGGAGACCGGGCAACTTCCTTACTGGAAATGGGAGATGAGGTCGGCTGGGCCGTGGCCGCGGAGCTGCCCGACACCGCGACGACCCCGGAAGGAATGATGCAGCTGGCCCGCGGCGGACTCAACATCGGCAACTCGGCGCTGCGTTGGGGCCGCTACGACGAGGCCAGAGCGCTGCTGACGACCGGGCTGGCCAGGGCCGAAGAACACCGGTACCAGCGGCTCCAGGACATGATCCGGGTGACGCTGGTGCACCTGGACTGGTTCACCGGCGCCTGGGACGGACTGGCCGAGCGAGCCGCCGCCCTGGCAGGGGTGGAAGAGGAACCCGTCGTCCAGCTGGACGCCCTGCTGATCACGGCCCTGCTGGACGGGGCGACCGGTGGCGGGGGAGCGGATCCCGGCCCCGTGGCGGTGGCCGACGGCGGGCTCGGGACCGTCGAGGAGCGGTTGCGGCAGGTGCTCGACGCCGGGCTGCGGCGAGGCATCGTGGATCTGCCGCTGGAACCCGCAGCCGCCCTGGCGCGGATCCGGCTGGCCGAAGGGTCGGCCGCCGAGGCGCTGGAGTTGACGGACGGACCGGCCGACGTCGTGGCCCGCAAGGACATCTGGTTGTGGGCCACCGAGTTCGCACCCGTGCGCACCGGAGCCCTTCTCGCGCTCGAACGGCCGGACCAGGCAAGGCAGTTCGTCGCAGACCTGGCCGAAGGGCTCAGCGGCAGAAACCTGCCGGCAGCGGACGCGGCCCTGGAGACGTGTCGCGGAATCCTGGCGGAAGGAGAGGGCCGCAGCGTCGAGGCAGCCGCCGCGTTCGGTCGGGCCGTCACCGCCTGGAGGCGCCTGCCCCGGCCGTACGAGGCACTGCGCGCGGCCGAACGCCGGGCCGGCTGCCTGCTGGCAGCGGGGGACAGGGACACGGCACTGGCCGAACTCGCCCGTGCACAGGCCGGGTTCATGGCTCTGGGGGCCCGGACGGACGCCGCCCGGGTGCACGGCGCGCGACATGCGGCCGGGGCGCCGGTACGCGAGGTGTGGCGCGGCGGGCGGCGCGGCTACGGCGACCAACTGTCCCCGCGCGAGCTGGAAGTGGTCCGGCTGATGCTCACCGGTCTGACCAACCCGGCCATCGCACGGGCCCTTTCACGCTCCCCGAAGACCATCGCCGCGCAACTGAACTCCGCGATGCGCAAATACGGGGTTACCTCGCGTACCGCACTCGCGGTCAGCCTCACCCAGGCCGGAATCACCCCGTCGGAGGGCCACGCCACCGGCACGGAGTCCCCTCGGTCCGATCTTTAGGTCATCCGCCCCATCGCGAGGACACGCGGCGGCCGTCGATACTCAGTGCGCGCAGGGTCCGCGAGCCCGCCTTCCCCTGGACCTGACCGGAGAGGCATCCATCCGCCGGATGAGCAGCACACCTCCTGAACCGAAGTCCGACGTGCCGTCCGCCGGAGAGCGACACCGCGAACCAACGCCCGCCGCACCGGGCGTACTTGCCGACGACACCACCGCAGGCCCCGCCTGCGGGGACGACCCGTACAGCGACTACGAACCCCTCTGATCCCGGCTCGACCGGGTCCTGAACGCGACGAAAAGGGTGCTCCTTGCTGTCCCCCTTGCTGTCCTCCTTGCTGTCTTCAAGACGTGCGCGCGTACGCGCACCCCTCTCTCTTCTCATAGCCGGCTGTCTCGGCGCCGGAGCTCTCGCCGCGATACCACCGGCCACCGCCGCCGCGGCCACCCCCACTTCCTCGGCCTCCTCCGACGCCGACTCCTCCAAGGCCTCCGACCTGCTCAACGCCGTGCCGCAGGACAACGTCCCGCAGAACTACGTCCCGGCCGGCTGCAACAACCCGAGCGTCAAGGACGGCGTGGCCCAGTGCTTCGCCGACGTACGCACCGCCTCCGACCACATCGTCCGGCCGCAGGCGACCGCGCCCCCGTCCACGGCGTTGAGCCCGGCCGACATCCAGGCGGCCTACAGCCTTCCCGCCGGCGGCGAGGGCAGGACGGTCGCGATCGTCGACGCGTACGGCAACTCCAACGCCGAGGCCGACCTGGCCGAGTACCGCGAGCACTACGGGCTGCCCGAGTGCACCACCGCCAACGGCTGCTTCCGCAAGGTCGATCAGAACGGCGGCACGGACTACCCCGCCGACGACGCGGGCTGGGCACTGGAGACCGCGCTCGACCTCGACGCCGTCTCCGCCGCCTGCCCGGCGTGCGACATCCTTCTCGTGCAGGGTGATTCGGCGAGCCTGGACGACCTGGGCGCCGCGGTCGACACCGCCGTACGCCTGGGCGCCAAGTACGTCTCCAACTCCTACGGACTGCCCGGCGAGGGCGCCTTCCAGACCGCGTACGACCACCACTACGACCATCCCGGTGTGGCCGTGGTCGCGTCCACCGGCGACACCGGCCATGTCCAGAACTGGCCCGCCACCAACCCCAACGTGGTGGCCGCCGGCGGCACCCGGCTGACCCGCGCCGAGGGCACCGAGCGCGGCTGGACGGAGTCCGCCTGGGCCTCCGGCGGATCGGGCTGCTCGCTGTACGAGGCCCAGCCCGCCTACCAGAGGGGGCTCGGCACCGGCTGCGACACCCGGGCGACGGCTGACGTCTCCGCGGTCGCCGATCCGGCGACCGGCCTGGCCGTGTACAGCACGGTGGGCCAGGACGGCTGGCTCCAGGTCGGCGGCACCAGCCTCTCCGCGCCGCTCATCGCGGCGATGTACGCGCTGGCGGGCACCCCCGTCGAGGACACCTACCCGGTGACCTACCCGTACATCAACGCCTCCGGGCTGGCCGATGTCACGACAGGTTCCAACGACGACTGCTCCACGGTGACCTGCACCGCCGGCGTCGGCTGGGACGGCCCGACCGGTCTCGGCACCCCGGTCGGCGTGTCCGCGCTGGCCTTCGGCGTCCACGGAACGCTGTCCGGACGAGTCACCGACAGCGAGTCCGGCGCCCCGCTCGCCGGTGCTGGGCTGGCCATCTCCGAAGAGGGGACGGACGGCCGGGAGTACCGCGTCACCACTGACGCCGACGGCACGTACAGCCTCCCCGTCGCGGTGGGCGACTACCGGATCACCGCCACCGACTTCGGCTACCGGGAGAACACCCGCTCGGGGGTGAGTGTCGCCGAGAACCAGAGCACCACCGCCGACCTGGCCCTGGTGAAGCTGCCCACCCGCACGGTGTCCGGCACGGTGAAGGACGGCAGCGGGCACGGCTGGCCCCTGTATTCGAAGATCACCATCGACGGCTATCCGAACGGCGCCCTCCACACCGACCCTTACACCGGCAAGTACAGCGTGGAGCTTCCGGAGAAGGCCACCTACAAAATCCATGTGGCACCGGTCTACCCCGGCTACCGCAGCACGGACCTGAGTGTCCCCGTGGGCACAGCCGACGTACGTACCGACGTCGCGTCGGACGTGGACCTGGCGGCCTGTGTCGCGCCCGGTCACGACTACCCGGCCGAGACCGGTTTCGAGGGCTGGACCGGCACCACGCCGGAGCACGGCTGGACCGTCGTCAATCACGGGACGGACGGCGCCGCCTGGGACTTCGCCGATAAATCGGTGTGGAACTTCACGGGCGGAACCGGGAACTGGGCCTCCGCCAACCCCTACGGCCGGGGCGGTGTCCCGGAAGACACCGAACTCGTCTCACCCGTTTTCAGCCTGGTGGGCCAGAACTCACCCGTCCTCGGCTTCGATGCCGCCTACGCCGCCGGCAAGGACTCGGTGGCCGACGTCGACCTCAGCCTCGACTCGGGCGCGACGTGGACCACGGTGTGGCACCGGGACACGGCCGAGTACCTGGGCCACGCCGAGGTTCCCCTGCCCCAGGCGGCAGGCGCGAAGCACGTGAAGGTGCGCTTCCACTACTCCGGCAGCGGCCTGTCGCTCTGGCAGCTCGACACCGTCACCGTCGGCTCCTGCGCCGCCGTGAGCGGAGGCATCGTCGCCGGACAGGTCGTCGACGGCAACACGGGCGACGCCATCACGCCCGCCACCGTCACCGACACCGCCGACCGCTACGCGACGGCGACCACCGTCGCGACCCCCGACGACCTGGCGTTGGCCGACGGCTACTACTGGCTGTTCAGCGAGCCCACCGGACGTCACACCTACCGGACGGCCGCCGCCCGCTACTCCACCTCGACCGGCACCCTCACCACCCGGCCGGACAAGGTCAACCGGTTCGACCGCACGCTCAAGGCGGGCCGTCTGAAGGTGAGTTCGGACGCCCTCTCCGTCAGCGAGACGCTCGGCGGATCAGGCAGCAGGAAGGTCACCTTCACCAACAAGGGACAGGCGCCGCTGCACGTCAACCTCGGTGAGCAGAGCACCGGTTACACCTCACCGACCGGCACCCCCACCACCACGTCGGACTCCTCGGCGGGCGCCCCGACACTGCGCGTCAAGGGCAACTACGCACCCGGACCGATGAGTTCCACCTCCTCGGCCCCGAAGAGCACGTCGAGCGACCAGCCGGCCACAGCCACAGCCGCAGCCACAGCCGCAGCCACGGCATCCGCATCGGCATCGACCGGGCCCTGGACCGGCATCGCCGACTACCCCGAGCCCGTCATGGACAACGCGGTGGGTACCTACCAGGGCAAGGTCTACTCCGTCGGCGGAGTCTCCGCTCTCTTCGGCGGGGAGTACCTCAGCCGCGGCTATGTGCACGACCCGTCCACCGACGCCTGGACACCCATCGCGGACCTCCCCGAGGCCCTGGAGTCACCCGGCGGGGCGTTCGTCAACGGGACCATGTACGTCGTCGGCGGCTGGACCGCGGGCGGAGCCCGCGCCACGCTCTACGCGTACCACCCCACCACCGACACCTGGACCCGCCTCGCCGATCTGCCCCAGGCGGTCGGCATGCCGAACGTGACCGTCCTCGACGGCAGCCTGTACGTCATCGGCGGCTGTACCGGATCCGGCTGCACGGACATGGTCAGCACCGTCTTCCGGTACACCCCGGCCACCGACACCTGGACCCGCCTCGCGGACTACCCGTTCGACATGGAACGCGCGGCCTGTGCCGGCATCACCGGTGAACTGGTCTGCGCCGGGGGTATCTCGGGCAGCGACTCCAAGGGAGAGACGTACCGCTACAGCCCCTCCGCCGACACCTGGACCCGTGCGGCCGACATGCCCGACCCACGCTGGGGCGCCATCGCCAGTGGGAACGACGGCAGGCTCCAGGCCGTCGGCGGCATCGCCGCACAGGACGCGGTCAACACCGTCGTCGAATACGACCCGGTGTCCAACACCTGGTCCGACCTGCCCAACACCGCCTCCACGCTCTTCCGGGCCGGCGGCGGCTGCGGGATCTACCGCGTCGGCGGCATGATCTCGCTCTCCGAAACCGCCTCCTCGGCCGAGGTCCTGCCCGGGCACGACCAGTGCGACGGCGACGACGTCACCTGGCTGTCGACGGACCGGACCTCGTTCGACCTGGCCCCCGGCCGCTCCACCACGGTCACCGTCCGCACGGACGCCTCCGCCGTCGCCACGGCCGGCACCTACACCGCGCGGCTCACCTACAGCACCGACGCCCCCTACGCCGGAGCATCGGTCAAGGTCAGCCTCAAGGTCACGATCCCGCGGACCTGGGGCCATCTCTCCGGAACGATCACCGACAAGCGCACGGGAGCGCCGCTCGCCGGGGCCACCGTCCAGATCTGCCCGGCAGCACACGCCGGAGCGACCGGCTGCGACCGCCGCGTCCACACCGTACGCACCGACTCCGACGGCCACTACGACCTCTGGCTGGACGCCCGCCCGAGCCCGCTGCGGATCACGGCCTCGGCCGCCGGTCACCGCCCGGCATCCAAGGAGGTGAACCTGCTGCCGGGCCGCGCCACGACCGCCGACCTGTCGCTGACCGTGACCTGACCGGGACCTGATCCCAACGTCACCCGCTCACACCGCGCCCACCCGGACTCTCCGTCCGGGTGGGCGCGGTGCCGAGGAGGATCAAGAGTGGGTCTCAGCAGGGTTCGATGGCTCGCAGGACGCGCTGCCCGATGTGGGCGAGCTGCTTGACCTGCGCCTTCGTCAGCGGGTCGAACGCCAGTCGGCGTACCTCCGCGACATGGCCGGAAGCACCGCCGTCGCCGTCCCGGCCTTCCAGCGGCTCCTCCCCCTCCCCGCCACCCGGGACCGACCCCGGCCGGCTTCTACGGCGCCACAGTGCTGTCCGGTGCCGCCGCGGTCCCGGCCACGCTCGCCGACGGCTCGATCCCTGCCGTGGTCGGTTCTGTCGAAGGCGTGGACGTTGGCACCCACGACACCTCGGTCGAGGGGTCGGACGTTTCGCTGGGGGCCCGGCTGGGGGCGTTGAGTCCCTCGGAGGGTCCTTCGCTCGGGGAACTGGGGTCGAGGCTGCCGGGTACGGACGGCTGCGGTGTGGCAGGCGTGGGCACAGATGACGGCGAGCGGTCGGCGGGGGGTGCCGACGGGCTCGTCGGGACGGGCGGGGCCTGGGGGACCGTGGGAGAACGGGGGCTCTCGGCCGTCGTCAGGTTGAGGGGGAGGGCGATGAGGGCGGCGACGGCGCAGACCATGCCCACTCCGGCCGCCGTGCGGGTCCGTCGGCGGCGGGTCGCGGTGCGCCGGATCTCCTCGTAGCGGCCGGTGGGCGCGCCCAGGTAGGCGGGGGCGGGGCCGAGGAGGACCAGGAGGGGGTCGTCGGGGTCGTGGTCCGGGGCGGTGGGGTCGATCGGTCCGAATTCCGGGTCTTCGTCGTCGTCAAAGCGTGTGGTCAAGACTTTTCCTCAGATGGGCGCGGAGTGCTTCACGGGCCGCGTGGAGGTCGGCCTTGATGGTTCCTTCCTTACGTCCGGTCAGTGCGGACACTTCCCGGATGGGCATGTCAGCGTAGTAGTGGAGGAGGATCGGCACACGCAGTCGTTCCGGCAGCGACTGCACCAGCAGGCGGACGGACGGGTCCGACGCCTCGGTGTGGGTGCGCAGCGCCGCCTCCGTGGTCACGTGCCGCATGGCCCTGCGCTCGCGTTCCATTTTGCGCCAGTGGTCCCGGACGATGTTGGCCGCCGTCACATAGAGGAAGCCGCGCGGCTCCTCCACCGACGTCCAGCGGGCCCACAGCCGGGTGAACGCCTCCGAGGCGATCTCGTGGGCCGTCTCGTCGTCGTCGACAAGACGGCGGCACCAGCCGGCCAGGCGCGGGTAGAGGGCGGCGAACAGCTCGGACGCTGCCTTGTCGCGGGACCGTTTCAACGCTCTCCATGGTGCTGCTGCCACCGGTGTGGCACTCGTGGGGGAGGACGGCGGGCCGCCAGCGTACGTTCCGGCGGCCCGCCGTCCTTTGTGTTCCAGTGTGCTCACGGGGCGTTCACGGGGTCGTGGACGACGTCAGCGCGGCGAAGGCGATCACGTTGTCGAGGTAGCCGGTCTCGTCCTTGGGGCCGCCGCAGGTGATGAGCCGAAGCTCCGGACGGTCCACGTTCCCGTAGACGTCCTCCGTCGGGAAATCGGCCTTGGCCACCGTCCGCAGCGAGGTCACCGTGAACTCCGTCTCCGTGCCGTTCTCCAGGCGCGCGACGATCTTCTCGCCCCGGCGCAGCCGCGAGAGGCCGTGGAAGACGCCGTCCCCGTACGCGCCGACCGTGACATGCCCGAGGATCACCGACGGGCCGGTCTGACCCGGCGTCGGCGAGTGTTCGTACCAGCCGGCCTGGTCGTGATCGGTGATCGGAGGGACCTGCACCGTGCCGTCGGACGCCAGTCCCAGCCGCATGACCGGGGTGTCGACCCCGAGGGCCGGGATGCGGAGTCGGACGGGGGCCGAACGGCCCACCGCCCGCGCGGACTTGGCGGAGGTGTGCTTGCCGGCGGTCGACCGCGGTGGCGAGGAGGAGGCGTCGGGGCTCGGGGTCCCTGTCGTCCGTACGCCCTCGCCGCCGGAGGAACAGCCCACGAGCAGCGAGGCGGCGGCAGCCGTGGCTCCCGTACCGAACGCGCGCCTGGAGAGCACGGTCACGCCCCGGTCGCCCGCCGACGGCGTACGACGAACAGCGCGGCGCCGCCCACGGCGAACGCGGCGGCGGCGCCTCCGCCGATCAGCGCCCCCGGCGTGCCGGAGTCCGTGGAGGTCTGCGTCACCCCGGTGTTGGGCGCGCCGCCCGGAACCTGGGCGACCTGGGACGGGCTGGTCCAGGTGGTGGGGGCCTCGCTGGCCACGGGGTCGGCCCCCTCGGACGGTGCCAGGGTCGGTTCGGCGCTCGTCGCCGGGGTGGTCTCGGTCGGCGCGACGGAGGCGGTCGGGGTGGGGGTCGTCCCGTCGGCGAACGCGGGGGCGGTGCCCGCCAGTACGGCGGTGGCCGCGAGTGCCACGGCGCTGAGGACGGTACGGCGCACGGTACGGCGCATGGAATGGCTCTCTTTCGTCGTCCGCCCCGAACCGCACCCGGAAGAGGGCGGGTTGGGCTGGGCGGGCTGAGTGACGGATCGAGCAGAGAGACGACTCGGCGACCGGACGGGTTGTAAAGAGATGGCAAAGTCGCGAGGGGGTGCGGCGCGGGTCGGTCCTTCGCGCGGGCCGTGTGCGTAACCCGCGGGTTTACGCGTAGGTACGCCGCAGGTTTACCCGCACTCGTACTCCCCATGGAATCGCAACGAATTCATTCGCAGTGCATCGACCTTCGGGCCGGTGGTGAAGCGAATCTGATGGTGGCGACGCGGATTCAGGTCCAGCGGAGCCGGACAGCGCAGTTCCTCGCCTGGGGTGCGGAGCGTCGCGCGGGCTGGTCCCGGCGGAGCCGGGCGGTGCTCACACCGGCCGGTTCTGCTGTTCGATGTACTGCCTGACCACGGTGAGCGGGGCGCCGCCGACGGTTCCGGCGAAGTAGGAGCCGGACCACAGCTTGTTGGCCCGCCAGTAATGGCGTACCAGGTCGGGGAACTCCTGGCGCAGGCGGCGGGAGGAGACTCCCTTGAGGGAGTTGACCAGCTTGGTCACGGCGACCTTGGGCGGGAAGTTCACCAGCAGGTGGACGTGGTTGTCCTCGCCGTTGAACTCCACCAGCTCGCATTCGAAGTCCGTACACACCGCCCGCATGATCTCCTCCATCCGCTTCAGATGAACATCGGTGAACACCTTGTGCCGGAACTTGGTCACGAAGACCAAGTGGACATGCATCACGAAAGCACAGTGCCTACCAGTTCTGATCTTCTGCATATCGCCCATAACCCAAGTATGTAGCGTGGCCGTCATGCAGCTCCGGTACAGCTTTCGCCTGTACCCGGACACCGGCCAGCAGAGGGCGTTGGCAAGGGCGTTCGGGTGCGCCCGTGTCGTATTCAACGACGCGGTCCGCGCCCGTGAGGAGGCCAGAGCGGCCAGGCGGCCGTTCCCCAAAGCCGCAGAGCTGTCGAAGAGGCTGATTACCGAGGCGAAGCAGACGGTGGAGCGATCCTGGCTGGGCGAGGTCTCCGCGGTGGTGCTCCAGCAGTCCCTGCGGGACGTCGAGACCGCCTACCGCAACTTCTTCGCCTCCCTCAAGGGCGATCGCAAGGGGCCCAGGATGGGTGCTCCCCGTTTCAAGTCCCGCAAGGACAAGCGGCAGTCGATCCGGTTCACCGCCAACGCCCGCTGGTCCATCACCGACAAGGGGCGCCTGAACCTGCCGAAGATCGGTGCGGTGAAGGTGACGTGGTCCCGCACGCTGCCCACCACGCCCTCCTCCGTCACCGTCATCAAGGACGCGGCCGGCAGGTTTTTCGCCTCCTTCGTCATCGACACCGACCCCGCCGCCGACGCGACCCGGATGCCCGACACCGGCCGAACCATCGGCATCGACCTCGGCCTGACGCACTTCGCGGTCCTGTCCGACGGTACGAAAATCGACTCTCCGCGCTTCCTTCGGCGTGCGGAGAAGAAGCTGAAGAAGGCCCAGCGGGAGCTGTCCCGCAAGCAGAAGGGAAGCAGGAACCGCGAGAAGGCCCGCTTGAAGGTCGCCCGCGCCCACGCCAAGGTCACCGACGCCCGTCATGAGTTCCACCACCAGCTCTCCACCAGGCTGATCTCCGAGAACCAAGGGGTCGCCGTGGAAGACCTGTCGGTGGCGGGACTGGCCCGCACCCGCTTGGCCAAGTCCGTGCACGACGCCGGATGGGCCTCGTTCGTCAACATGCTCCAGTACAAAGCGGCCCGGTACGGCCGCACCCTGGTCACGATCGGCCGGTTCGAGCCGACCTCCCAGACCTGCTCCACCTGCGGCGTCAAGGACGGACCCAAACCCCTCAACGTCCGTGAATGGACCTGTACCGCCTGCGGCAGCGTCCACGACCGGGACCACAATGCCGCGATCAACGTGAAGACGGCCGCCGGACTGGCGGTATCAGCCTGCGCAGCGCCGGTAAGACCAGGAGCAATCCCGGCACAGCGCGAAGAAACAGGAAGCCACGGATTCCCGACCCCAGCCCGTGCCGCGTAGCGGCACAACAACGGAACGGAAGGCCAGAATCCTCGGGCATCAGCCCGAGGAGCAAGTCAATTCGGCAGCGACAACATCGCCTTCGACATGACCACCGACGAGCCTCAGTCACCGGTGAAGCCCCGCCACTTCAACAGCTTCAGCGCGGCGGCCACCGAGGACGCCTACAGCAGGGTCTGGCTCGGAGTCCACTTCCCGTGGGACGCGGAGGACGGCCTCACCCTGGGTGACAAGGTCGCAGCCCAGGTCTTCACCACGAAGTTGCGCAAGCTCTAGGCCCAGGCCAGCCTGGGCCCAGGCCCGATGCGGGTGACGGAACGCACTCAGTTCGTGGCGTCCCTCAGCTCCGTGAGGAACGGGATCAGCGCCACGTTGACCTCGTCGGGCCGCTCCTGCTGCGTCCAGTGGCCGCAGCCCTCCAGCAGCACCGGGGGACGCCGCAGGTTGGGCATCAACTCCGGGAGCCGCTCGATGAGTTGGGGCGTACCCGGAAACGCCGGGACCAGGTCCCTGTCGCCGTACACGTACAGCGCGGGCGGGCTGACCACGGCTCCGTGCCAGGCCGCCGTCAGTTCCCAGTTGCGGTCGATGTTGCGATACCAGTTGAGGGCGCCGGTGAAGCTGCCCGCGAAGCTGTCGGTGAGGGAGTCGAGGTCCGCCTCCGTGAGCCAGGCCGGGAGCTTCTCGGGGTCGCGCATCGTGTCCAGCCAGCCCTGGCCGGGCTCGACCAGCGGCTGCTTGCCGGTGCCTGAGTCCGGGTCGTCGCCGGAGGCGCCGTACAGGGCCTTGCGGAGGGTGGTGCGCGGGTCGCGGGCCAGTTCCTCGTCGGCGACGCCGGGGAGGTTGAAGTAGTTCCAGTAGAAACGGCCGCCGAACATCGCCTCCATCACGCCCAGGGGCCGGTGCTCGCCCCGGAACGGCGGCGGCACGCTCAGGCCCGCCACCCCGCGTACGACGTCCGGCCGCAGCAGCGCGGTGTGCCAGGCCACCGGCGCACCCCAGTCGTGGCCGACGACGTACGCCGTCTCCTCGCCGAGCGCGTGGATCAGCCCGACCACGTCGCCGACCAGGTGCAGGATGCTGTACGCGGACACGTCCTCGGGGCGCTCACTCCCGCCGTATCCGCGCTGGTCGGGGGCGACGACCCGGAAACCGGCGGCAGCCAGCGGCCCGAACTGGTGACGCCAGGAGTGCCAGGACTCGGGGAACCCGTGCAGCAGCACGACGAGCGGACCCTCGCCCGCCTCCGCGATGTGCAGCCGGATGCCGTTCACGTCCACCGTGCGGTGCTCGACCCGGTGGTTCTCAACCCTGTCGTGCTCGACCACTGTGCGGTTCTCAGCCATGACGCAAAGGGTAGGCGTTGCTATCGCAACCGGAAACCCGGGGTCCTTGCCGAGAACAGCTCCGCCTGCCGGTCGCCCGGGAGGTTGCCGAGGCGGACCAGGTGCGGTGCGTACGCGAGGGCGTGCGCGCGGGCCGCCTCCTTCGCCGCCCACACCGCACGTACCGTGCCCTGCACCCCCTCCGGCGGATACGACGCGATGACGCGGGCGCGCTCGATGGAGGCTGCCAACGACCCACCGGGTGCGGTGACTTCACTCACCAGCCCGATCTCGTACGCCCGCGCGGCCGAGATCCGCTCCGCCGTCCCCATCAGCGCCATCCGCGCGATCTCCCCGTACGGCATCCGCTGCGCCATGCCCATCGACTCGTACGCGCTGACCATGCCGTACGTGGTGTGCGGATCGAAGAAGGTCGCGCTCGGGTCGGCGACGAGGAACTCCGACTCCGCCAGGAGGTAGAAGGCGCCGCCGCACGCCATACCGTTCACCGCGGCGATCACCGGTTTCCAGAGGTCGTTCGCCTTCGGGCCGATCATGTCGAGCGGATCGTCGATCGTGTAGGGCGAGTTGGGCTGGGGGACGGTCGCACCGCGGTCGAGGCCCGTGCAGAAGGCGCGCGTCCCGGCTCCCGTCAGGACGATGGCCCGCACGGTGTCATCGAAGCGCAACTCCCGCCAGGTCGAGGCCAGTTCGGCGGCGGTGGCGAGGTCGATGGCGTTGAGTTTCGCCGGCCGGTCGAGGGTGACGACGGCGACCCCGGTCTCCTTGTCGGTCGACAGGCTCAGGCTCACGGACGCTCCAGGATCCACTGCGGAAGCCCGGTGGACGAGAAAACGACCTGCACGCGTGCGCCGATGCGAATCCGGTCGGGCGGAAAGGAGTTGAGAGGAGCGTCGGGGCCGGTGACCAGGTTGCCGACCAGCCGGATGCGCGGTGCGTCCGCCAGCTCGACGACGATCACGTTGTACGGGGCCAGCTCGGCGTAGTCCGGGAGGAGCGGCGGATGCGGGACGACGTACGACCAGACGCGTCCGCGTCCGCTGACCGCGCGCCACTCGCTCGCGAAGGACTGGCAGTGGGGGCAGCAGGGGCGGGGCGGGAAGCGGGGTTCGGCGCAGTCCGCGCAGGTCTGGACGCGGAGTTCACCCCGACCGGCGTACTCCCAGAAGGGGGCGCCGTCTTCGTCCACGACAGGGGTCAGCATCACTCAACTCCTCGACTTCGCAACTTCTCAGGTTCTCAGGTTCGCAACAACAGGGCCGAAGTCGGTACGCCCTCACCTGCGGTGACCAGGCAGGTGGAGGCGTCCGGGACCTGGGCGGTACTGGTGCCGCGCAGTTGCCGTACGCCCTCGGTGATGAGGTTGAAGCCATGGACGTACGCCTCGCTGAGGCCGCCCCCGCCGGTGTTGATCGGCAGCCGGCCGCCGCTCTCCAGGGCGCCCCCCTCGGTGAAGGAGCCGCCCTCGCCGCGTCCGCAGAAGCCGTAGCCCTCCAGGGAGAGGGGGATGAGGGCGGTGAACGCGTCGTAGAGCTGGGCGACATGGACGTCGTCCGGGGTGAAGTCGGCGTGCTTCCACAGGTGTCGGGCGGCTGTCCAGGCCGGGCCGGTCAGCGGGTCGTCGTTCCAGTAGTTGACCATGCCGTGGTGCTGGGCGGGCAGGCCCTGGGCGGCGGAGTGGATGTAGACGGGGGTGCGGCGGCAGTCCCGCGCCCGCTCGGCGGAGACGACCACACAGGCCAACGCCCCGTCCGTCTCCAGGCAGTTGTCGAACAGGCAGAGAGGTTCGCTGATCCAGCGGGAGGTCATGTACATCTCGCGGGTGAGCGGACGGTCGTACATGATCGCATCCGGGTTCTGGTTCGCGCGGTTGCGGCAGGCGAGGGCGACGTTGAAGAGGTGGTCGCGGGTCGTGCCGTACTCGTGCATGTGCCGGCGCGTGAGCATGGCGATCTCGTCGGAGGGGCGCAGCAGCCCGAAGGGGCGCGTCCACTGGGCCGGGGTGGGGAGTTGGGCGCTGGTGTTCCGCCAGGGGCGGGGTCCGGAACCCCTCTTCCTCGACCGCCAGGCGACGCCGACCGTGGCCTGTCCGGTGGCTATCGCGGCGGCGAGATGAGCGACGGTGGCACAGGAACCGCCGCCGCCGTAGCCGACCTTGGAGAAGAAGGTGAGGTCACCGAGGCCGAGTGCCTTGGCGACCTCGACCTCGTCGGTCTCCTCCATCGTGTAGGAGGCGAGGGCGTCGACCTCGGCGGGCGCGATGCCCGCGTCGTCGAGCGCGGCGAGGATCGCCCGACACGCCAATGTCCGTTCGTTCTCGGGGAGTTGTCGGGCGAAGGGGGTCTGCCCGATCCCGGCGATGGCGGTGGCGTCCTTGATGCCGGTGACGCCCCTGATCCCGGCCGTAACTGGTGCGACTGTCATGACTGCACACACCTCCGCACGCGTGTCCGGCTGCTGACAGGGCGTCAGGTTACAGCTAATCTGACGGTCAGTCAGCTCTTGTGCGGTGAGGTGTTGTGGGGAGGCTCGCGGTGCGCGGTGACGTGGAGTGGGGCAGCATTCCGGGGCTGGTCCGGGCGGCGGTGGAGCGGTACGGCGACACCGAGGCGGTCGTGGACGGACGTACCCGTGTCTCGTACGCGGAGTTGGGCGCGCGAGTGGAGCGGGCGGCGGCGGCCTGCGTCGCGAGCGGGGTGGCGGCCGGTGACCGGGTGGCGATCTGGGCGCCCAACTCCCTCGACTGGATGGTGTCCGCGCTGGGCGCGGTGTCGGCGGGCGCGGTACTCGTACCGCTGAACACCCGCTTCAAGGGCGCGGAGGCCGCGTACGTACTGGCGCGCAGCCGGGCGAGGTTGCTGTTCGTGACGGGCACGTTCCTGGGTACGTCGTACGTGGCCTCGCTGCGGAGGGCGGCGGGGGGCGGCGACGGTCGCGGCCCCTTGGCGGGGCTCCCGGAGCTGACGGACGTGGTGGTGCTGGGGGAGGACGCGCCGGCCGAGTTCCGTACCTGGAAGGACTTCCTGGCGGGCGGCGACGGCGTGGACGCGCGGGTCGTCCGGGCGCGGGCGGAGGCGGTGGAGGGTTCCGACCCCTCGGACATCGTCTTCACGTCGGGCACGACGGGCCGGCCGAAGGGCGCCGTGATCACGCACGCGCAGTCGCTCCGGGCGTACGAGATCTGGAGCGAGCTGGCGGGGCTGCGGGAAGGGGACCGCTATCTCGTCGTGAACCCGTTCTTCCACACCTTCGGCTACAAGGCAGGGGTGTTGGCGTGCCTGATGCGGGGCGCGACCTTGATCCCGCAGCCGGTGTTCAACGTCGACACGGTGCTGGCGAACGTGGCGGCGGAGCGGGTGTCGGTCCTCCCCGGCCCGCCCACCCTGCTTCAGTCGCTCCTGGACCACCCCTCCCGGGGCGCGTACGACCTGTCGAGTCTGCGGCTGGTGGTGACGGGGGCGGCGGTGGTGCCGTTGCGGCTGGTGGAACGGTTGCGTACGGAGCTGGGCGTGGGCACGGTCCTGACGGCGTACGGCCTGTCCGAGGCGAGCGGCATCGTCACGATGTGCCGCCGGGGGGATCCGGCACCGGTGATCGCGTCGACGTCGGGGCGGGCGGTTCCCGGGGTCGAGGTGAGGGTCGAGGCGCCCGTGGGTGAGCCCGGGGAGGTGCTGGTGCGGGGCTTCAACGTCATGCGCGGGTACTTCGAGGACGCGGAGAGCACGGCCGAAGCAGTCACGGGGGAGGGCTGGTTGAGGACGGGAGACGTCGGCGTACTGGACGCCGACGGCAACCTCCGGATCACCGACCGCCTGAAGGACATGTTCATTGTGGGCGGCTTCAACGCGTACCCGGCGGAGATCGAGCAGCAACTCGGCCTGCATCCGGACGTGGCGGACGTGGCGGTGATCGGCGTACCGGACGCCCGGCTGGGGGAGGTCGGGAAGGCGTACGTGGTGCGGCGGCCGGGGGTATCCCTCACGGGGGACGACCTGATCGCCTGGGCCCGGCGGGAGATGGCCAACTACAAGGTGCCCAGGGCGGTGGAGTTCGTGGGCGGACTGCCTCGGAACGCGAGCGGGAAGGTGGTCAAGGGGGAGTTGCGGGCGGGGGGTTGAGGGGAATCCACCTGCCCGCTGGGCGACAGCGGCTATCGGACGTCGACGTAGTCGGTGACCCGGGCGCTTCGCAGGTAGTGGTCTCCCGTCTGGCGGTCGAGGGAGACGGCCCAGGTGCCGTCCTGCTCTGCGGTCGCCATGCCATTGAGGTGACCGTGCCCGTCCTCGGAGACGGAGTCGCTGACGAGGTGGTAGGTGGTGGAGCCGTGGGGCCGGAAGTAGAGGCCGGGGGATTCGCTGCTGAGCGGCTTCCAGGTGGCGCCGTCCTTGTACTGGAAGCTGCCGTGGAAATGGATCGGCTGCCCCTTGCGGACCGGGTCGGGGGAGGCGTGGAAGCCGGTGACGCGGGTGGCGTAACGGTAGAGACGCACGGGCTTGGTGGTGCTGGTCCCCAGGTCGGGGTTGCCGTTGAAGAGGGCGCGCCAGTAGGCGTTGTTGTTCGGCGTGGTGGTGAAGGTGTGGGCGAATGTCTCTTCGAACTGGGGCTTGTTGTAGCGGACCTTGATGGGGAGGGTGGCGGCGTTCTTCCAGCCGCTCTTGCCGTCCTTCGAGTACTGCAGGGTCACGGTCGGCTTGGCGGGCCAGTGCGCGCGTGTGTCTTCGAAGTAGACATAGCCGTCGACCTTGAACGACGCGTCGTCGTTG
The DNA here is from genome assembly GCF_010548275.1 of Streptomyces sp. SID12488. GTDB lineage: Bacteria > Actinomycetota > Actinomycetes > Streptomycetales > Streptomycetaceae > Streptomyces. Next base: position 131,651 of record NZ_JAAGLT010000011.1, on the reverse strand, counting down.
AGGAACGCGCTCATGCCGATCCAGGTGGTGTAGGCGACGTGGAGGCTGAAGGGCTCGGTGGCGGGCTGCTGGAAGGGCGAGTTGCCTTCGCCCCTGACCACGAGTTCGGCGGCCGGTGCGGGGTTTTCCGATGGGACGTGGAGGGTGTAGGAACCCTGGCTGTCGGTGGTGGTCCCGGCGATCCCGAAGCCGGAATGACCGCCCGAGCCGAGTCCCGAGACCTCGACCGTGGTGTGTGGCAGCGGTTGCCAGCCGGCGGTGGTCTGGATCTCGGCGTGGCCGGTGACCGTGCCCGTGGCGCCCTGCTTCAGGTTCAGGGCGTGGGTGCTCGCCGAGAAACGGACCGGTGCCCGGACGGTGTGCAGGTTCTGCTCGGGCGTCACCACGCCGATCGCGCCCGGGTAGGCGCTGGAGGCTTTGGGGGCGGCGGACAGATCGATGAAGGTCTGGGTGGGGACGAAGGCGGCGCTGAAGCGGCCGTCGGCCGAGGTGGTCGCGGTCAGCCGGCTGACGGGTCCGGTGAAGATGGTGACGGGAGGGCCGTCGGCCGGAGTGGGGGCTTCGGGGTGACGGGGATCCACGGCGAGCACGGTGCCGCTGACGGAGACCTTCTGATGGAGGTAGTCCGGCACGGTGGGGGTGGCGGTCAGGTCCGGGATCGTGAGGACGGTCCGGTACCGCAGTGAGTACGGGGCCAGGGCACCGGTGACGGTGGCGCCGGAGGCGTCCTGCAGGTCGACGGTCACCCGGTAGTCGCCGAGATCCGCCAAGTGGACCGGTGCTTGCCAGGTGCCGGACCGCGCGTCCTGCCCGGAGTCCAGGGTGAAGTCCTCGGTCGACCCGGCTTCCGGTTCCCCTGCCGGTGCGTCGAGCGGATAGAAGTGGGCCGTGATGCGGGTGAGGGGACTGTCGGAACGCGCGCTGACGAAGAACATCCCCGGCTCGAAAGGCGAGCCGAACGCGTTGGACAGCACGGGACCGCCGTCGGTGTTGTCCGCCTGGGCCGGAGAGAGGCCCGTGAACAGGGAGGCGGACAGCGTGGTCGCTGTGGCTGCGGCCAAGAAGGTGCTGCGTCTCATGATGGTCCCTCGGGAAATCGGCCCGACACGGCTGCGATCCGAACGTTCGGGGCGGAACACCGCGATCGGATCCATGCCCGGGGTGTATCCGGCGATCCGGCGATGCGTGCGCGCCCGATGCCCGGATTGTCGGCGGCGATGATGTTCACGCCGGTACAAAAACTACACAAGCAATACCAAGGCGAATCAGGCGTTTGTCATGGAAACGGCAAAGATCGGCAATGCCGCCGCGATGAGCGGGCCGGACGACTCCCGCTGAGGGTTGGCCAAAGGTGTCCGGCCGGGGTACGGCAGCCGGAAGGTGTGCGATGCGGCGGGTACTACGTGTGATACGCGATCAGATGACTGGGTGACACCTCTTTATATCCACCGAAACCCACCTCGCTTGCGTGCAACGAATGTAAGCGGACATCTCGTCCCCCTCTGTAACGGAACCAACACAGGGGGCACATATGGAACTCACTCCCCTGAACCCGGCCCCTGCTCCTCGGCGTCGCCGCTTCGGTTTGTCTCGATGGCAGGTCGTGATCGCGGCCGTGATCACGGCCGTCATCTCCGCAGTCGTCTCGTTCGTCCTGGCCGCCCGGGGCGGCGGCACGGGGCCCGAGGGGGCAGGCTCAAGCTCGCAGCCTCCGAGCACATCACCTCCGAGCGCGTCACCTCCGAGCGCGTCACCCTCGTGCTCCTTCCCGGCAGTGTGGCTCAGTGCGCCGGACAAGGCCGGCAGCACCTTCCAGACGACGGCCAAGTTGAACTGCCCGCCGCCCAACGGGACGAAGTACTACCTGGTCGCCCAGCTGGACAACTTCGGCGACCCGGGCACCGAGCACACCGTCTACTGTCCGCGGGACCCCATTGCCTCGGGGCAGGAGAAGAGGGTCTACACCACGACGCGCGACATCCACGAGTCTGAACTCCACTCCAAGCGTGCTCTCTACTACCTGAAGGTCACCACCGATCAGGAGCAGGAACTGGTGGCCAATCTGCAGGACGACTGCGCGTTCGAACTCCCGGCCGGCGTTGAGACGGTCTCCAATTCGGTCACCGTCCAGCGCGCCTGGAAGTAGGTGGCCGTCGCGGTTGCCCACGCGTACCTCGTCGCCTCCGGTGTTGCGGCCAAGCTCGACCAGTAGCGGGTCTCCGTTCTCGCGAACGAGTCGCAGGGGGAGAGCTGTACGGTCCGTAGCGTGGCCGAGTTGCTCAAGTCCTGGGCTGTGTGACGGACTTCGCGGGCGGGTGCCGGGGGTTGCGGCGCCTGTTGTCCTCCCCTGGCGCAGTCCGTGGTTCGTTACTTGTGAAGGTCGAGTCGGCGGATTTTCTCCAGCGGGTACTGGGCGCTTCTACTCCGGTGCTGGAGTTCGTCGATGAAGTCCCACATCACCAGGGCGAGGGGCGCGTGCCGGGCGATGATGGCTGCCGCCTCCTTCGGGATGACCCCGGGAATCCCAGCGGGGTGTTCGCCTTCCGCGCAGGCGCGCACCAGCGCGTAGCGGTCGTCCCGGTCGTATCCGTACAGAGCGGTGACCAGCCAGTGCACCAGGTAGGACGCGGTGTAGCAGCGGTCGTATGTCTGATGGCGGTCGAAGAAGTCGGCCTCGTCCGGGGACAGTTCGAAGCGGGACGAGAGAGCGAGGCCGTAGTCGGCGAAGTAGAGGCGCCGGCCGTCGGTCAGGATGTTCTCGAAGTGGGCGTCGAAGTGCAGGAGCCCTCGGCTGTTCATGAACGAGGAGCCCGCTGCCAGATTTCGCTCCACCATGACGCAGGCCCTGTCTGCGGCCTCGTCGCCGCCGGCCAGTTGTTCGCCGAGCCATTGGTTCAGGTTCTGCGGGATGTACTCCAGAAACAGCGCCACGCTCGCCGAGGACTGCTGGAGAGCCTCGATGCGGTGGCGTACTTGCGATCCACCTCCCCAGTAATTGACGGACCGTTCCACGTCGGCCAGTTCGTCGGGGAGCGGTGTGGAGTCCGGCAGTACCCGCCAGTGGTACATCAGGGGGAAGCCCTCGTGATCCCCCGTGAGCACCCAGTTCGTCGTCATGGTGTGCACGGCGAGTTCCCGCCAGGCGCCGAAACCGGGGCCGCCGATGCCGTACTGGCAGAACATGGGGAGGCCGAAGATGTTCGCCGTGGACCGTACGTTCTCCGGCGCCCTCTCCGGGTCGGTGAGCGGCACCCGCTTGACGAAGACCGGGGTTCCGTCGATCTCCAGCAGCGCCGACTTCCCGCCGATGCCGGAGCCCAACAGCACCGCCGCGTCGACGAGTTCGGACAGTGCGCGGTCGCTGTGCAGGGCCAGGGCGGTGGAGGCGGCGCCGTGGGCGATCAGGCGTGCGGTGCGCGACCTGTCCCGGTGGTTGCCGACGAGGCCGAGGTCCGGTTCTAGCTCGGCCATGGAGTGACTCCGAGGATCGACTCACGGGACGGGCGGTGTACAGGTGCCGGATTTCCTTCATGGCGTCATGTTGGCGTGTTCGTCACGATTGTCCTGACCGGCGCCTTCATCCCACGATGCGGGAATGCATCAGGCCTGCCCAAGACCCAGATAATTGCGATGCCTCCAGGCGAGCTGGAGGCATGCTCTCGCAGAGCTACGAGTATTTCGATTATTGACATACAGTTCGACTGTCTCCGCATCGAACCTCAAACCTTTTCCGTTCAGACCAGAAAGAATCACTCCTTCCCTTGTCCTCCTCGCCATATGGGCGAATATGCGGTCAAATGTATCTCCTTCAATGATGCATGCGGTGAGGATTTCAGGCTTCCATGTCAAAGGGTCTAGTCCGATTCCGAGTATGTGTAGGTTGAGGCTTCCAGAATTCTTGGCGGCATTCAGCATGTTGAATGGGTGGTCGTTTTCGTAATCCAAAGGTCGACCTCCACGTCCGTAACTCTCCGGTAGGTCGAGAAACTCTTCTGCATATTCACGCATGATGGTACGCCAAAGATCGAAGTCGTTTTTCATTGATTCGAGGCTGACGTCTGCAGGGGTGAACTCCCCTGCAGGGACGACGTGGATGGTCTCGGGTCCAACAACTACATGATCGCCATCTCTCTGATGCATGTAAAATCCACTGAAACCGTTGTCACGTCGAATCGTTAGCGTGATCACTCCTAGGCTCATTCCTCGGAGTTTGAGGTCGAACGGATTGCCCAGCCAGCTGCGATAGGAACCGCTCAGTGCGGCAGTCCTGGACTTGCCGTGTCGTGCAGCCATCTCGTATACGAGTACCTCACTGGTGTCTAGGTGATCGAAATATCTTCCTTCCGTGCACTCAATCCGAAATCCATCCCGGTTAACTTTGATGCCAATTGGTCGATAAATTTTGCCATTGAATAGATGTGCCATGCCGGCCAGTTTTGTAAGCGCATCACTATAGCTTAGATAGTGCCCGCCGAGTTGATTTCTAGGCATCATGCGCATTGCTCGATACCGTGCAGACGGTAGCCCGTCCCCGCTTCTCATTTCTCCCTTCCAATCCAGTTGGACGTCTTCCAGAGGGAGTGGAGGGATCCAGCCTGGCAGCGTCAGCATGGGTATCGGATCGGAGCGCCAACCTGGAGGGGTGGATTTCATGGCGAGCTGTGTCATTTCGGCCTGCTCGCGGCGAGCGCGTTCTCTGACTTCAACAAAAGACTCTACCGTGTGCTTTCTGGCGGCTCCGCGCCACGCCATTAACGCAGCAGGGACTCCGATGGCGCCCACTAAAAATCCAGCAACCGTCAGGGCGTCTGTGATATTCAAATTTGCCTCCGAACTCGCCGATTCCACGTGGACGACTGGGTGTGAGGCTTACTCCGATGCCCTACCCACTGCGCAGCGCGCCGCGGTCGATGAGGCCCTGGATGTAGGCGGGCCAGTCCGCGCCGGCTATCGGTCGGCTGCCGTAGGGATAGGCGCGTGAAGTCTGAAGGCGCAGCCCACCGGCTGAAGCAGGAAGGCTCGTCCCCGGTCATAGGCGCATCCTCGGCTAAATCAGCGCAACGCGCAGCTGTTTCAGCGTCGCCGTCGAGTTTGCTCCCGGTCGCGTCACTTGAAGGTCGTGACTCGTGAGATTCCTGTCATCCGATGGACACTGCCGTGACCTTGTTCCAAGGCGGTGACAGCCGGCTGCGTGATGCTGGTGTCGGTAGCGCAAGTTGATGATGCTGTTTGGGTGGCCTGCTCCAGCGGGTGACCAGGCGCACGGTGGGCTGGCCGCGATGACTGTCGCCGACCGGACTAGTGCAGGCAGTTCCGGTTCCGGTCAGGGTGGCGAGGCTGGGGCTGCAGTCATCTGAGCGGCTGCAGGGTGAGTACGCTCGCGGCACTCGGGACTTTGTTGCGCGAAGGGGGCGGGCGATGGACGACGGGGAGGGCACCGTGCCTGCTGACGCGGCCGGTGTACCGGAGGAAGGTACCCAGTCTGCCGGGGAGGATAGTTCCTCGATGGCGCTGGCTCCGATCGGGCACGGGGTGGTCGGTTGTCGCGAGCGCCGGGTGGCTATCGCGATGTGCTCCGCCGGTATGTGGTGCTCATCGACGACACCGAGGTTGGCCGGGTCGGCCGGGGGCAGACGTTGCACCTCGACGTGCCGTCAGGAGCGCATCAGGTCCAGCTGAAGGTTGACTGGTGTTCCAGTGAGCCCCTCGTCGCCGTGGTTGAGCCAGGCGAGACGGTGTTCTTCGCCTGTTGCCCAGGCGGTGCAGCGTCTGATGGGCTCCGCGCTGTCATCGACAACAAGGACGACTACATCACCCTGCGGCAGACGCCGGAGCCGATCGTCATGGCCAAGAGTCCACTGGACCGGCGGACGCGATTTCTCCTGGGCGCGGCCTTCGGCTTCTTCGGGGGAGGCCTGACCCTCATCGGAGCGTGGATCTGGCGTTACACCGGTGTGGCGTCAGGAGCCGCCGATGTGGTTGCCGGCGTAAGCCTGGCCGTCGTTCTCGCCTCCATGATTGTTCTCTGGCTGTGTCGACGCCGGGTGACTTGAGAAGGCCGCTGGGACCTACCTGCTCAACTGACCGGCCGCGCCCTCACGTCGGTGAGGAAGGCTGCCCAGGTGCCGGCCTGGAAGAGGAGTACGGGGCCGTTGTGGGGGGCGGTTTTGGAGTCGCGTACGGGGACGACTCCGAGGGCGGAGGACACCTCGACGCAGTCCCCACCGGTGCCGTTGCTGTGGCTGCTCTTGCGCCAGAGCGCAGAACTCAAGTCAAGCTCGGTGCTTGCCATTTCGGTAGTCCCCTGCCGCCGTCTCGATCATGGCCAGGGACGCTTCAGGCGGCAAAGCGGTGGCCCTGAGCAGATCGTACGACTCCCGGTACTGCTTCACGAGCGCCGGGTAGTCGATGAGTTGCCCGCTGTGCAGGCTCTCGGTGTAGACGACGGGTGGGGCGTCCGAGAAGGCCATCATCTTGGTCATGCCCATCATGAACGGGTGGGCGGCGGTGGTTTCCGGAACGATCTGCACAATGGAATGCGTCGTCCTGATCACCTCCGCGATGTGCTCCAGTAGTTCGGCCATCCCCTCGTCGGGGAGGATCCGACGGCGCAGCAGCGACTCGTCGAGGATGGCCCAGAACGCCGGAGGCTGCTCGGAGTCGAAGATCGCTGCCCGCTCCATCCGGGCCCAGACCTTCTCCTCGACTTCCGCGTCGGAGGCCCGTGGCATCGCCGCGCGCGTGAGTGCGCGGGCGTAAGCGGGCGTCTGGAGCAGGCCGGGCACCAGCATCGGCGCCCACTCCTCGATCGACTCCGCTTGCTGCTCCATCTCCAGCACATCCGCGAAGTACTCCGCATGCCCCGACCGCTTCGCCTTGCTCACGTCTTCACAACGGCGCATGAAAAAGCCATCCGTGCCGAGTTTCGTGTCGACGTGGCGGGCCAGATCCTCCGGCATCCTGCGTTCACCGCGCTCGATCTGGCTCAGGAGGGAGATGCCGCGCCAGCTTCCCTCGGCCAGTTGCTCCAGCGTCAGGCCCGCCTGCTCCCTGAGATAGCGCAACTCGGCGCCGTAGAAGGAAGGGACGTTCGCGGACGCGTCGGGGTCCTTACGGGAGGGCACAACTCACCACCGCCTCTTTCCAGTTGCGCTGCGCAACCTGAATCCCTTCCACCGTACGCACAGTCACGTCACTCTGTGACGGAATCATCACAGAGTGCACTGAAGTGTGCGCTGAACAGGGAGGTCCTCCAGTGGAGCCGACGGAGCCCAACTCAACCGTCTACGACATCACCCTTTGCGTCGAGGAACTGCGTGCCGCTCTCGGCGAGCACGGCATTACCTTGCCGTCCCTGCGGATCGATCTGCCGAGTTTCGCGGGGAGTTACCGCCCGCCGATGGGGCTGGTCGAGCTGGGCGGCTGCAACGCGGCCACCGCCCGGAAGCTGGCCGCCGTGCTGAGGAACGCGGGCGAGCGGTGAACGCCACGACGACTACGGCTGCGGACTTCGGTGCCGAGATGCTCGCCGTTGCCAAAGCCGTGCCGGAGCTGCGGCGGGCCGTTCGGGAGTGGTTCGGGGAGGACGCGTACGGGCGAGTGGGTGCGGACGTCGAGCTGTGCGTCACCGAGCTGGTCGGCAACGTCATCCGGCATGTGGGGGAGGGGACGCCCGTTTTTGTGCGGGTGGGCTGCGTGGACGGTGCCCGTATCCGGGTGGAGGTGAGTGATCCCGACCCGCGAGCCCTTCCGGTGCTGCTCGGCGCCACGGGGGCTGATGAGTCGGGGCGCGGGTTGGCCCTGCTCGGCGCCCTCGCTGTGCGGTGGGGCGTGGAGGTCGAGGCCGTGGGCAAGACGGTGTGGTGCGAGTTGGCAGGCGCCGGTGTCCCGCGGGCCATGGAACGCCGGTGGGAGCAGGAGCGGCTGGGGGAGCTGGTGGCGTGGATGGAGGAGAAGGGCGGGCCGGTCACCGAGGCGGAGTTGGCGGCGGCGGAGGCCGAACGGCGGGAAGCCGGCCGTATCTTCGCCGACCGCGACCGCGACCGCGACCGCGACCGCGAGTGTGAGCGTGGTTCCGCCACCCCGATGGATGCCTGACCGGCCCCGGACCGGACACACCACGACCGCGGCGGCTCCCCCTCCGCGCCGCCGCGGTCGTTCCCCGTGCAGGTGTACGTCTGTTGGAGTGTTGGAGCCGGTGGCTCAGACGGTCTCGTCCGTCGCGTGGATGTCGTTCGGCTTGGCGGTGACGGGTTCCGTCGTGGCGTGGATGTCGCCCAGGACGGTCGCCGTGGCCTTGGTCTGCTTGGCCGGTTCGGTCGTCGCGTGGATGTCGCCCAGGGTGGTGGCGGTGACCGGCTCGCTCGTCGCGTGGATGTCGTTCGTCTTGGTCTCGTCGCTCATCTTGCTGTCTCCCCTGTGATGGTGGCCGGCCTGTGATGGTGACCGGTGTACTGAGGGCCCGCCCCGCGACTCCCCCGTGGACTGCGGGGCGGGCCCTGGGCCGGTTCACCTTAAGAGGTCCGGCCCCCTGTCGTTCCGCCTGCCCCCCGACGCGACGGCTCGACAGGGACGAGCCTGCCCGACGGCGATAAACGAACGATGAACGTCGTTCGTCCTCGGCTCCGGCCCGGGCAACCTTCAGCAGTTCGTACGCGTTGCCCGCCCCAGCAGCTCTCGTACCGCGTCCGCCTCCGGTGCCTCCAGTGACTCGAAGATGCCGAGCGCGTCCTGCCAGCACACCTGGGCGCGGTCCAGTTGGCCGATGCCGTGCAGGGCGCGGCCGAGGACCGTGAGGACGTTGCCCCGCCGCCACTCGCCGCCGATGCCGCGCAGCACCGTCAGCGCCTGCTCGGCGTTGGTCGCCGCCCGTGCCGAACGGGCCGCCGCGAGATCGACCTCGGCGAGGCGGAACAGGGTCATGCCCTCCCACAGGCGCTGCCGGCTGTCCCGGAACACCCGCAGGGCCTCGTCGAGATGGCTGGCGGCCTCCGTCAGCCGGCCGCTCTGGGTGAGCGCCAGGCCGAGCGCGTACCGGCCGTTCGCTCCTCGCAGGGCGTGGCCCATCGCGTCGTACATCGCCGTGCCCTGTTCGGCCAGGGCGACCGCGCTGTCGGTGCGGCCCGTGGCGAGGTGGATGCGGGAGAGGTTGCACAGCGCGCTGGCCTCGCCCGGGCGGTCCGCGCAGGCGCGGAAGCTCTCGATCGCCCGGGTGAGGTGGGCCTCGCCCGAGTCGTGCCGGTTCTGGTAGAGGGCCACGACACCGCTGATGTTGGACGACCAGCAGGCGGTGAGGCGGTCGTCGGCCGCGAGCGCCAACTCCGATGCCCGTTCCGACTCCTGGATGGCGACATCGAAACGGCTGCTGGAGAAGCAGTGCACGAAGGCCAGCGCGGTCAGGACGCGGGCTTCCGTACGGGGGTCACCTGCGGCCCGCGCTGCGTCCCGCACGATCGCCGCGACCGCCTCGTACTCCTTGGAGTTGGTGCCGGACTCGGCCAACTCGACCGCCGCCCACAGCACGTCGGCGGCGCGGCGCAGCGTGTCCGGCCGGGTCGCGGACTGGCGGACGCAGGCGAGTACGCACACCGCCTCCGCGTGCACCCAGTCCTGCGCGGCGTGGCTGTCGGCGAACGTCAGCCCGGGATACTCCACCTGCTCCAGGTGGTCGACGAGCCTGTCCTCGGGGCGCTGGATGCGGTAGGTCGCGGCGACCGTCGCGAGGTAGAAGTCGAGCAGGCGGGACATGGCCGACGCCCGTTCGCCGGGCGGGTGTTCGTCCCGTTCGGCGCAGGAACGCGCGTAGAGTCGTACGAGGTCGTGGTAGCGGTAGCGGCCCGGCGCCGCCGATTCCAGCAGTGAGGTGTCGACCAGGGACTCCAGGACCTCCTCCGCGTCGTCAACCGGCAGGTCCAGTACGGCCGCCGCAGCCGCGAGCGAGATGTCGGGGCCGTCCGCCAGGCCCAACAGGCGGAACGCGCGGGCCTGTTGGCGGTCCAGGGCGCCGTAGCCGAGTTCGAAGGTCGCCTTCACGGCGAGGTCGCCGGCCTGGAGTTCGTCCAGGCGGCGGCGTTCGTCGCCCAGTTTCTCCGCCAGGACGGACACCGTCCACGTTCTGCGCGCCGACAGCCGGGACGCCGCGATCCTGATCGCCAGCGGCAGGAAACCGCAGGCCGCCACCACGTCCAGGGCGGCCTTGCGCTCCGCGGCGACCCGCTCCTCGCCCACGATCTTCGTGAACAGCTGGAGGGCCTCCTCGGGGGACATGACGTCCAGGTCGACGAGGTGGGCGCCCGCCAGGTCCACCATCCGTACCCGGGAGGTGACCAGGGCCGCGCAGCCCTCCGTGCCCGGCAGCAGCGGACGTACCTGGGCGGCGTCGCGGGCGTTGTCCAGCAGGACCAGGACCCGGCGTCCGTCCAGCACCGAGCGGTACAGGGCCGCGCGCTCCTCCAGCGAGTCCGGGATCGCCGAAGAGGCCGTGCCGAGGGCGCGCAGGAACGCGCCGAGGACGGTCTCCGGCTCGGCCGCCTGGGTGCCGGCGCCCTGGAGGTCGATGTACAACTGCCCGTCGGGGAAGGCGGAACGGGCCTGGTGGGCCACATGTACGGCGAGGGTCGTCTTGCCCACCCCGCCGATACCGGCCAGCGCCGACACGGCCATCACCCGGCCCTGCTCCGACGACGCCGACGAGGCGGACTCCAGGACCTTGCTCAGCTCGGAGACGAAGGCGGCACGGCCCGTGAAGTCCGAGACCGTGGCCGGGAGTTGGGCAGGGCGGACGGGGGCCGGGGCGGGTTCCGGGGCGAGCGGGGCGGAGGGCTCGGCGAGCCCCGGGTCCGCCTGCAGGATGCGCTGCTGCAACTCCCTGAGGCCGGGCCGGGGATCGACGCCGAGCTCGTCGGCCAGGAGGCGGCGCGTGTCCGCGTACACCGCCAGGGCCTCGGCCTGCCGGCCGCTGCGGTACAGCGCGAGCATCAGCAGCTCCCGCAGGCGCTCGCGGAGGGGGTGTTCGGCCGTGAGGGCGGTCAACTCGCTGACCGACTCGGCGTGACAGCCCTGTTCGAGGTCCATGTCGAGCCGGGATTCGAGGAGTTGGAGCAGCCACTCCTCCAACCGGGCACGCTGCGCCTCCGCGTACGGTCCCGGGAGGCTTGCCAGTGGCCTTCCCTCCCACAGGTCCAGCGCCTGGTTGAGGATCTCCCGGGCATGGCGCAGATCCCCGGTGCTCCTGGACTTCTCGGCCTCCGTGGCCAGTTCCTGCGCCACCGTCAGATCCAGCGCGCCCTCCGCGAGGGAACGGATCGCGTACCCGCCCGACTCGCTCACCAGCACCCAGGCGCCCAGCACCTTCCGCAGCCGGGACGCGTACGTCCGTACCGCCGCCAGCGCCTGCGAAGGCGGCTCGTCGCCCCACAGCGCGTCGATCAGCTCGGCGGCCGTCGCCGTCCGGCCCTCGCGCAGCAACAGCGCGGCCAGCAGCGCCCGTTGCTGCGGGGAACCGGTGGGCAGCAGCTCGTCGTCGCGCCAGGCCCGTACCGGCCCGAGCACGCTGAAGCGCAGCGCCGCCGGGGAATCAGCCGAGGCCTCCGCCGGGGACCTCACCGGCGTATCCCTGGGATCCCGCTGTGCCGGCACCCGCGGTACAGCCGGTATGTCACCCATCACCGCTCCCTGCCGAACTTCATGACTAGAACAGCAGTTTGCCTTGTCCATGGCGTGTGCGTCAGCTCCGGAGACGGCGATCGCAGGCCGGGAGCGAGGTATTGCACGGTTCTCACACGGTCTCCGCACAGGGTTCCGCGAAAAGGGGCGTGCGTGGTCGCGTAGCTGACGGTTCGTCAGATCAGCGCTACCGTGCCACTTATGGAGACGACTGTGGAGAGCGCAGTGGAGGGTACGGGGACGACCGACACCTTCCCGAAGATCATCTCGGTGGACGACCACACGGTGGAGCCGCCCAATGTCTGGCAGGACCGGCTGCCGAAGAAGTACCTGGACGTCGGCCCGCGCATAGTCCGGGCGCCGCTGAAGTCGATGTCCTTCCTCGGCGGCCGGTTCAAGCCCGTCATGGGCGAACCCGGCGACGACGGCCCGATCGGCGACTGGTGGATCTACGAGAACCTGCACCGCCCCCTCACCCGCCTCGACACCGCCGTCGGCTACGACCGGGACGAGATCAAGCTCGAAGTCATCACCTACGAGCAGATGCGCCCCGGTTCGTACGACGTCCCGCAGCGACTGGCCGACATGGACATCAACCACGTCCAGTCCGCTGTCTGCTTCCCGACCTTCCCGCGCTTCTGCGGGCAGACCTTCACCGAGGCCGAGGACCACGAACTCGGACTGCTCGGCGTACGCGCCTACAACGACTGGATGGTGGACGAGTGGTGCGGCCCGGCCGCGCAGGGCCGTCTCATCCCGCTCACCCTCATCCCGCTCTGGGACGCCGAGTTGGCCGCGGCCGAGGTCCGGCGCAACGCGGCCCGGGGCGTCCGCGCGGTCGCCTTCTCGGAGATCCCCCCGCACCTCGGCCTGCCCTCGATCCACGGCGACGACTGGGACCCGTTCCTCGCCGCCTGCGCCGAGACGGGCACCGTCATCGCGATGCACATCGGCTCCAGCAGTCGGATGCCGTCCACCTCCGCCGACGCCCCGCCCGCCGTCGGCTCCACCATCACCTTCGCCAACTGCTGCTTCTCGATGGTCGACTGGCTGATGAGCGGCAAGTTCGAGCGCTTCCCGCAGCTGAAGATCATGTACGCGGAGGGCCAGATCGGCTGGATCCCGTACATTCTGGAGCGCGCGGACATCGTCTGGGAGGAGAACCGGGGCTGGGGCGGGGTCGCCGACAAGGTCCACCGGCCGCCCTCCGAACTGTTCGCCGAGCACGTCTACGGCTGCTTCTTCGACGACGCCTTCGGGCTGCGCAACCTCGACTCGATCGGCGTCGGCAACGTCCTCTACGAGACCGACTACCCCCACTCCGACTCCACCTGGCCCGGCTCGCGCGAGGTGGGCGAGGCACAGATGGGGCATCTGGACCCGGAGGTCGTGCAGCGGATCGTACGGGGCAACGCGATCGACCTGCTGGGGCTGACGCCGGACGGGCTGTGGAATCCGGGGAGTTGAACAGTGCGCGGGCCGTACAGGGCACGTATAGGTGGATTCCCCCGTAGCCCCACGTAGAGCGGTTGGTCATCCGGTACCGTGAAGTCCCTTGGGGGGCCAAGTGGTCGGATGGTGAAGACGCACTGCCCAACGCGACTGTTCCCCGGCGACCGCACAGCTGCCGCACAGTGACTGTGCAAGGAAAAACGGGGGACGTCCGTTGCCGTACACCGCAGAGATCAGCCGGACCAACCCAGGATGTTTCATCTTCCTCGTGGACCAGTCGGCGTCCATGGGCGATCCCATGGAGAGCGGTGAGACGACACAGCCGCGGGCCGAGGTCGTGTCCAACGCCATCAACCGGCTGCTGACGGAACTGTCGGTCAAGTGCGCCAAGGAAGAAGGCGTACGCGACTACTTCCACGTCGCGGTGATCGGCTACGGCCACAACCGCGTCGGCTCCGCCTACCAGGGCGCCCTCGCCGGCCGCGACCTCGTTCCGCTGAGCGAGGTCGCCAACAACCCGGCGCGGGTGGAGAGTCGCACCAAGAAAGTGCCGGACGGCGCCGGCGGTCTCGTCGAGACGTCCGTCCAGTTCCCCGTGTGGATGGACCCGGTCACCAACGGCGGTACGCCCATGACCCGCGCCCTCGGCTACGCGAACACCCTGGTGGGGCACTGGGTCGACACGCACCCCGGCGGTTTCCCGCCCATCGTCCTCAACCTGACCGACGGCGAGTCCACCGACGGCGACCCGACCAGCGCCGCCATCAACCTGGCCTCGCACGCCACCGCCGACGGCCCGGTCCTCCTCTTCAACCTGCACGTCTCCGGCAGTGGCGGCGCCCCCATCACGTTCCCGGACGCCGAGGAAGCACTGCCGGACGCATACGCGAAGCTGCTGTTCCAGATGTCCAGCGTCCTGCCCAGCCACATGCGTTCGTACGCCGCCTCGCAGGGCCACCGCGTCAGCGGGACGACCCGGGGCTTCGTCTACAACGCCGACATCGTCTCCATCGTGGAGTTCCTCGACATCGGCACCCGTGCGACGGAGCTGCGCTGACCATGGGGGACATCCCGGCGCTGCCGCAGGCGCAGTGGTTGTGGACGCAGAAGTCGGGCAGCAGTGAGCGGGAGTGCGAGGACGCCGCGTACTGCTGGCAGTCCGGAGAGGCGGGCGTCGACAGCGCCGGACGAGCCGTCGCGTCGCTGTACGCCGCCGTGTCCGACGGAGCCTCGGAGAGCCTGCTTGCCCGCGACTGGGCCACGCTCCTCGTCGCCGACGCCGTCGAGTCCATGCGGCTCGCCGGTGACTGGTGGGAGGAACTCGGCACGTTCGTACGGGACTTGATGGACCGTTCGGCACTGCACTGGGACGCCTTCCTCACCCGCTACCAGGCCGAGCGCGCCGCCCAGGGCAGGCCCATCACCTGGTACGAGCAACCCGGCCTGGAAAAAGGGGCGTTCGCCACGCTGCTCGGGGCCGAGATCCGGGCCACGGCCCTGGAGAACGGCACGACCCGCTGGGCCTGGTACTCCTTCGCCCTCGGCGACAGCTGCCTGTTCCAGCTGCGCGACGGGCGCCTCCTCGACTCCTTTCCGCTGCGCACGGTCGAGGAGTTCGGGATCACGCCCCAGCTGCTGGGCAGCCGCAACCATGACGCACGGCTCGTCGCGGAACGGATGCGGGTGGCCCACGGAGAGCTGCTGCCGGGCGACGAACTCCTCCTGGCCACAGATGCGTTGGCCGCCTGGGTGCTGTCCCGGGAGACAGGGGAGGCGAAGGAGGCTGGGGGCGAGGCCGCGGGCTTCCCGGCTTTCGCCGCGTTCGACCGGCAGGACTTCGCCGAGTGGGTGGACGACCAGCGGGCGCGCGCCCGGATGCGCAACGACGATGTGACCCTCGTCCGAGCGAAAGTGTGACGTTCATCCGTATACCTGTGTAGGCGTATCACGGTGAGGCGTTCGTCCGGACAGTGGCGAGAGCGAGAGGGGTGGCACGAATGGCGGTGTCCCGCGGCGGTCGCCCCGGTCACGGTCCCGGTCAAGGACCCGCACAGGGGCCGGCTCAAGGTCCCGGCACCGGATCGGCCAGGAAGTTCCCGACGGGAGCGAACTACGCGGAGGCGTTGCAGCACCCCGAACTGTGCTTCAGCGACCCGGACTTGAAGCACGGCACAGTCCAGCAGAGCCCGGTACTGGGCCCGAAGGCGATCTCCGGGAACTTCGCCAGCGTCTTCTCCGTCACGGCGACGAGCGGGCAGCGGTACGCACTGAAGTGCTTCACCCGGGACAGCACGACGCTCGGCAAGCGCTACTCCGCCATCAGTACGGCACTCGGCGGTCTCGGAGGCAGTGGTGGTTCCGGCGCGGGTGGGCTGTCCCAGCCGTGGCCGGTGGGGTTCGACTTCCTGGAGCAGGGCGTTCTGGTCGGCCGGGAGTGGTACCCGGCGGTCAAGATGACCTGGGTCCAGGGCACCGGTCTCATCAACTGGATCGAACGCAACCTCCATGACCCGGCCGCCCTGCACACCCTCGCCGACAGGTTCCTGGCGATGACCGCCGACCTGGAGAGGAACGGCATCGCCCACGGCGACCTCCAGCACGGCAACCTCCTCGTGGCCGACGACGCGACCTTCCGCCTTGTCGACTACGACGGCATGTACGTCCCCGCCCTGCGCGGCGAGCAGGCGACCGAGAACGGCCACCGTAACTACCAGTCGCCCTCCCGTACGGCCGCCGACTTCGGCCCCGCAATGGATCGCTTCTCCGCCTGGACCATCGAACTGGCGTTGCTCGCCGTCGCCACCGACCCCGGCCTGTGGACCCAACTCCACGACAGACACGGCGAGTTCCTCATCCTCTCCGAGGCGGACTTCAAGGAACCGGCGACCTCACTGGCCTGGCCGCTCCTGCTCGGCCACCCGGACCGGCGGGTACGGGACGTCGCCGGCCGGGTCAAGGGCTTCCTCGGTAAACCGGCGTCCGCCCTGCCGCCCCTGACCGCCCGCGCCGTGAAACTCCCGGCACAACGGACGGCGTCGGCGTCGGCATCGACCTCGGGCGTGGGTACGGGTACGGGTACGGGAGGTTACGGGGCCGGGGGCGCCCTGGGTGGCGGCCGGCCCACAGTCACGTCCTGGACGCCGGCCGCTTCCGGGGCCTCCGCCTCCGGGGTGCCGGCCTGGATGGCGGGACGGATAGCCGCGTCCACCGCTCCCTCTGCCGCCGCGCAGCCCCCGGCACAGCAGCTCGCTGCCGGACTCGCCGGGTTCTCCGGCTTCGGCGGGCGCGGCGTCGGTGACCTGGTCGCGGGTCTCGGCGCGCTGCTCAGTACGTCCGTGCCGGGCGCGCTGGTGCTCGCCGCCGCGCAGCCGGTGGACGTCCTGCCCGCGGCACAGGGCGTGGCCCTGCTCACCTCCGCCGTCATGGTCGGGTTCGGCCGACGCAGGCGCCCCGAGTACCGGGCGGCACACAAGCGGGTGCGCGACCTGAAACGGCGCTCCCGCGAGCTGGCCGACCCGGCGAGCGCCCATCAGCGTCTGGAGAAGGAGATCCGCGTCCTCGACGACGCCGTCGCCAAGGACAACACGGCCTCCGACCAGCGCATCCAGGCCCTGCAGCTCGAACTGCGCGACGCCCAGGCCCGTATCACCATGGAACTCAACCGGCGTACGGACCAGGCCCAGCAGCAGTTGGCGGGGCTGGCGGCGCAGGAGCAGCGCCGGGTCGCCAAGGCGCTGGAGCCCGCGATCAGGGCGCACATCCAGGACAAGCTGCGCAGGACGTCGATCCAGGAGGCGCGGTCGCTCAGCAACATGGGCAACAAGATGGTGCAGGCGCTCCAGGACGCGGGTATCCGCACCGCGGCGGACTTCATCGGCGTGGACTTCTCGCACAACCCGTCCGTCGTGTACCTGGTGCGTCCAGGCGGCCAGCGGGTACGCGTGCCCGGCATCGGTGAGGCCCGGGCCACTGTCCTCAGCGACTGGCGCCAGGGCCTGGAACGCCGGGCGAGGGCAGCCGCGCCCACCACGGTGCCGCCGGCGGCCAAGGCCCAGATCAAGGCGGACATCGCCATTCTCCGACGGACCCACAAGGCGGAGATCAAGCAGGCGGAGGCCGAGGCCATGCAGAAGAAGGCCGCCCTCCAGCAACGGATCACCGACGAACGCGCCCGCCTCACCACACAACGCCAGCAGCGAGCGATGGACACGCAGCGCAAGCGCGCGGAACTCCTCCACCGGCAGAAGCAGCTGGCGGGCGCCGAAGTGGAACGGGTGCGGGTGGAGGCGGAGTTGGGGGTCGCGCGGAGGGAGGCGCGGGGGACGCTGGGGGCGGGCAAGTACCTACGGTTCCTGCTGACGGGACGGTAGGAGGGCATTCCAGCTCGTCCGGGGTCTCCGTCCGGGGGTCCCCCTCCAGGGGAGGGGAGCTCGCGGACAGGGCCTGATCCGAGGAAGGGTCGGCAACGACCCCTTGCCTGACGGTGCGTCAGCCGCAACGATGGCCATCGCGACCTGAAGTGACGGACCGTCAGATGCGAGAAGCCAGGGAAAGGGATGCCCCCATGGCCTACGGCATGCAACTCCCCATCCAGTCCCAGTCCACCCTCTACACCGAACCCTGGGAAACCTCGGCCACCCCCGCCGACCTCGTCGACATCGCCCGCACGGCCGACCGCGCCGGCTTCGGCTACCTCGCGAGCTGCGACCACGTCGCCATCCCGCGCCGCCTCGCCCCCGCGATGAGCACCGTCTGGTACGACCCCGTGGCCACCCTCGCCCACCTCGCAGCCGTCACCGAACACGTCCGACTCCTCAGCCATGTGGCCGTCGTGGGCCTGCGCCACCCCCTCCTCACCGCCAAGCAGTACGCCACCCTCGACCACCTCTCCGGCGGGCGCCTGATCCTCGGGGTCGGCGCGGGCCACGTACAGGAGGAGTTCGAGGCACTGGGGGCCGACTTCGAGCGGCGGGGTGCCGTGCTCGACGAGACGATCGACGCGTTGCGCGCCGCGCTCGGCCCGGACGAGTTCCCGGAGCACCACGGCAAGCTGTACGACTTCGAGGGGCTCGGCCAGCGACCACGGCCCGCCCAGGAACGCGTGCCGCTCTGGGTCGGCGGGTCGTCCCCCGCCGCCGTACGCCGGGCCGCGCTCAAGAGCGACGGCTGGCTGCCGCAGGGTGACCCCCGTGACCGCCTCCCGGACCAGATCGCCCGTATCCGGCGACTGCGCGAAGAGGCCGCCGTGCAGGGGCCGTTCACCGTCGGGGCCATCACCGAGCCGCTGTACGTCGGTGAGCCCGGGTGGGACGTCGGGCGGCGGACGATCAGCGGGTCCCCGGAGGCGCTCGCCGAGTCGCTGCGGGCGTACGGCGCGATGGGGGTGGACCAGATCCAGGTGCGGTTCCGGAGCCGGAGTCTCACCGAACTCACCGACCAAATAGGCGCGTTCGGGGCGGAAGTGGGCCCGTTGCTGGGTGACCTGTCTGACAGCTTGCCTGGATCTCTTTGAACCTTTGAACATGTCCATGCTGGGGCGCGTACGTAGGGACGTACGGACGTCATCGTTCCGGCGGAAGGACATGCGCGGTGCACGCTTCCCGGCTCGTCGACCACCCCTCACCCAGGCTGTCCGTCGCCCTCGCCTGTGCCGAAGGTGAGTGGCCGCACCAGGACTGGCCGGACCCCGACGACCCGCACGTGGGGCGGGCGTTGCGCGTGACCCCGCCCTACCGTGAGCTGGGGGAGCAGGGCGCGGTGGACGTCGTCGTCCTGCGGTGCGACGAGCCGGCGGCCGATTTTCCGGTGCTGTTGAAGGCCATGGGTGCCGTGAGCGTTCCGGTGATCGTCATCAGTCCCCGGCGGGACACCGAGACCGTGGTCGAGGTGTTCCGGGGCGGGGCCGGCTATCTCGTCGAGGGCGACTACTGCACCTGCATGCTGGCCTCGGCGGTCATGGCGGCCACGGTCGGGCACACCTACCTCTCGCCGGTCGCGTGCGCCGCCCTCCGGGATGGGGCCCAGCGGGTCTCCGGGGAGGGGGCGAAGAGCGCGTCCGTCGCCGGGGCGGCGATGGAGCGGCTGCGGAGTCTGCTCTCGCCGCGAGAGCGGCAGATCATGGAGCTGCTGTCGACTGGCCTCGGCGCCCAGGAGATCGGGCTGCGGTTAAGGCTGAGCGAGAAGACCGTCCGCAACAACCTCAGCAACATCTACGCCAAGCTGGACGCCCGGGGGAGCACGGACGCGGTCCTGAGGTGGCTGGGGGCGACCCCGGCTGTTCGCACATGAGAAACATGTCCAGCATATGCAGCATGAGAACAACCGGTGCCGCCGTGTTCAGTCGTTTTCTGTTCGCTGAATTCCGCCCCGGATCCCGCTACGACGCGGGAATCTCCGCTACCGGGATTTCCACGTCCGTGACGCTGGCGCCGCCCTCGCCGAATCCGGGCTCCGCCCTACTGCTGTTCTCGGAGTTCTGGAGTCCGTTGGCCTGAGGAGTTTCGCACTCGACGTTGCGCAGCCAGAGGCGGCCGTCGGGCGTACCGTTCTTCAGGAGCTGCGGATAGAAGACGTGCACGCTCGTGGCGCCCTCGCTGGGCGAGAAGAACACCTTCTGACCGTCCTGCTCGTCCTTGTACGTGGCCCTGAGGAATCCGCTCACGTCGGTTCGCTTCTCCGACCACATGAAGAATCCGATGTGGTTGGCTTTCACGGTGTCGGTCCGGGAGAAGTCGAATCCGGTTCCCGTGTCGTCACGCTTGAGGTCGATCTCCGTGGTGTTGAACTTGGCGCCGATCTCGAAGAAAGAGTTTCCCAGCTTCGAGTCGGCGGAAGCGGTGAACCCGTCCTCCAGCGTGATGGACCTCGTCACCGACGCGGACACGCTGAAGCTCTTCGTCAGGGCGCTTGTGGAACCGCAGTTGTCGGTGATGGTGGAAACGCGCTTGTTCGGCCCGAGGTTGTCCCTCTTGAACTGGACGTCGACGAATTCACAGTTTTCCAGCTTGGGGGAGTTCTCCGCGCAGTCCTTGGTCACTTCGGAGGGCGTGGCGGCACCCGCCTGGTTCATCAGCGGAACGGCCACCGCGACGGCCACCACCGGGGCCATGGCCATGACGATGCGCTTCTTCTTGCTCCGGTGACTGCCCTTGCGGCTGGTGCGGGTCATCGTGCGTCTCCTTGCGGGAAGGGGGGGGAGCTGAGGGCATTCGGCCAGGTGGGGAGAGTGTGTGGGGGAGGGGACGGTGGGGGGAAGCATGGGACATGGGAGGGCGTCGTCAGCAGTCGGTCAGTACGGGCTTGGCGACCCCGTCCGCTATGCCTGCGGCTCCGGCGGCGCCCGGCAGGATGGCAGGTCCCTCGACGAGTTCCGACGCGACGAAGTTCTTCTCCGGTGAGGGGTTCACGGCGAAGCTTCCGGGGTTGGCGTCGATCCGTACCTGCCATTCGCCGGTCATGCGCTGCATTTTCGGCGTGAACTCCATGTGCAGGACCTTGCCGACCGGAACCTCGCGGTTCTCCGTGTCGCCGGCGGTCACCGACTTGACGGTCATGTCGGTCGTACCCTTGTGCTTGAGCCAGGAGCCGCTGAGAAAGCCGAAGAGCCCGCCGCCGGCGCCCTGTTGGGTCGCGGTGTACTTGCCCGATCCCTGGGCCACGGTCGCTTTCCAGGTGATCGAGACCTTCGCCGGTTCGGTGGCGTTCGGTTCGCAGTTCGGGAAGTCGATCGAGGCCTTCTCCGTGGGGCCGTCGAACAACTCGAAATTCGTCTCGACGTAGTTGCAGTTGTCGGACTCGAAGCTCGGGCCGGCGATGGGGTGTCCGCCGAAGTCGAAAATGTCCTGCTGTTTACCGTTGAGTACCTTGGCCCGCTCGCACAACGTGATGATCTGCTCGGGTGTCTTCTCCTCGGCCGCGTTCGCCGACGGAAGAAGCGCGATGATCGCGCCGCCGGTCGCGAGGGCCGATCCGATCGCCACGAACCGGACCTTCTTGTTCTTCAGACGCCTTTTGGCCATGTCGCTCCGTCCCTGCGGTTCCTTGGTGTTCGCTTTACCTGTTCATGGAGGATTATTGGCGTCATCTGTGGGTTCGCGACAGGGTCAAATATCCCTACTCGCCGGTCACTTAGTGTGTGCTCTCGCACACACAGCACACTCGTCTGCCGAGTCTGACGCATCGTCAGATGCGGCGGTACGATGCTGACCTCCACCGATGTGAACGCTGCGAAGGGGTTCCGCATGGGCAAGCTCGACGGACGGGTCGTCATCGTCACCGGCGCGGCACGCGGTCAGGGGGAGCAGGAGGCCCGGCTCTTCGTGGCGGAGGGTGCGCGGGTCGTCGTGGCAGATGTGCTCGACGACCAAGGGGAGGCCCTGGCAAAGGAGTTGGGTGCCCAGTACGTCCATCTCGACGTGCGCGAGGAAGCGGGCTGGCAGGCCGCCGTCGCCGCCACCGAGAAGGCGTACGGCCGGATAGACGGGCTGGTCAACAACGCCGGCATCCTCCGCTTCAACACCCTTCTCGACACACCCCTCGACGAGTTCATGCAGGTCGTGCAGGTCAACCAGGTCGGCTGCTTCCTCGGGATCAGGACGGTCGCGCCGCGCATCGCCGCCGCCGGGGGCGGGACGATCGTCAACACCGCCTCGTACACCGGGCTTACCGGGATGGCGGCGGTCGGGGCGTACGCGGCGAGCAAGCACGCCATCGTCGGGCTCACCCGGGTCGCCGCGCTGGAACTGGCGCGCCGGAAGATCCGGGTCAACGCCATGTGCCCGGGCGCGATCGACACCGCGATGTCCAACCCGGCCGTACTCGACCCGGACGCCGATGCCGAGGGTGCCTCGCAGGGGCTGGACAAGCTGTACCGCAAGCTCGTGCCGCTGGGACGGATCGGGCGGCCGGACGAGGTGGCGCGGCTCGCGCTGTTCCTCACCTCGGAGGACTCCTCGTACATCACCGGGCAGCCGTTCGTGATCGACGGGGGCTGGCTCGCGGGCGTCTCCGTCGTCTGACCGACTCGACTTCCGTACCTGACTGACCGTCAGCTATTGACGGTCCCAGGGGCCGGTGGAACAGTCGACTCATCAAATCTGACGCTGCGTCAGAAACGTCAGGATCGTCAGGAACGGTTACTGGGGACGGTGAACCTCCTTGGAATTCGGGCTCTTTGTACAGGGATACGTGGGCAAGCGGGCCGAGACCGATCCGCTCGCGGAGCACAAGGCGCTGATGGAGGAGACCGAGTACGTCATTCAGGCGGACAAGTCGAACTTCAAGTACGCCTGGGTGTCCGAGCACCACTTCCTGGAGGAGTACTCGCACATCTCGGCCAGTGACGTCTACCTCGGCTACCTCGCCCACGCCACCGAGCGCATCCACCTCGGCTCCGGCATCTTCAACCCGCTCGCCCCGGTCAACCACCCGGTGAAGGTGGCCGAGAAGGTCGCCATGCTCGACCATCTCACCGGCAACCGCTTCGAGTTCGGCTCCGGCCGGGGCGCCGGCTCGCACGAGATCCTCGGGTTCATGCCCGGCATCACCGACATGAACCACACGAAGGAGCTGTGGGAGGAGACGATCGCCGAGTTCCCGAAGATGTGGATGCAGGACGAGTACGTCGGCTTCCAGGGCAAGCACTGGTCGCTGCCGCCGCGCAAGATCCTGCCCAAGCCGTACGGCCCCTCGCATCCCGCGATGTGGTACGCCGCCGGCTCGCCGCCCTCGTACGCCATGGCCGCCCGCAAGGGGCTCGGAGTTCTCGGCTTCAGCGTGCAGAAGGTCTCCGACATGGAGTGGGTGCTGGAGCAGTACAAGACGGCGATCGTGGACGCCGAGCCGGTCGGGGACTACGTCAACGACAACGTGATGGTGACGTCGACGGCGATCTGCGCGCCGACGCACGCGGAGGCGGTGCGGATCGCTGCGGGCGGCGGGCTGCACTATCTGCAGTCGCTGCTCTTCCGGTACCACGACACGTTCCCTCGTCCCGAGGGGTTCCCGGTGTGGCCGGAGACGCTGCCCGAGTTCAACGAGGAGATCATCGAACTGCTCATCGCCGAGGAGCTGTTGATCTGCGGGGACCCGGACGAGGTGCTGACGCAGTGCAAGCGGTGGGAGCAGGCGGGCGCGGACCA
Source organism: Streptomyces sp. SID12488 (assembly GCF_010548275.1). Taxonomy (GTDB): domain Bacteria; phylum Actinomycetota; class Actinomycetes; order Streptomycetales; family Streptomycetaceae; genus Streptomyces. Next base: position 108,396 of record NZ_JAAGLT010000011.1, on the reverse strand, counting down.
GCTGAGCTTCGGGATGCCGATCGGGATCTCCAGGGAGGACACGCTGCAGACGATCCGACTGGTCGGTGAGCATGTGATTCCGAAGATCGACACGGATCCTGTGCATCGCACCTCGCGGTTCCGGGGGGCGGCCTGAGGTTCGTTGGCGGGTGCGGGGCCGTCGTGGTTGTTCGCGCAGTTCCCCGCGCCCCTTAGGTAGGAGTGAGGTGCCGTCTTGCTTGATCATCTGGTCAGAGGGGTTACCGTCGTCGACGGGACCGGTCGCCCTGCCTACGTCGCCGATGTGGGGATACGGGACGGTCGCATCGCGGCCATCGGGACCCGGATCACCGAGGAAGCCCGGACGACCGAGGACGCCTCCGGGCTGGTCCTCGCGCCCGGGTTCGTCGATCCGCACACGCACTACGACGCCCAGCTCTTCTGGGACCCGTATGCCACGCCGTCGCTCAATCACGGGGTCACGACGGTCGCCGCCGGCAACTGCGGCTTCACGCTTGCCCCGTTGAACCCGGACCGGCCCGGTGACGCCGACTACACGCGCCGGATGATGTCCAAGGTCGAGGGCATGTCCCTGGTCGCGCTGGAGGAGGGGGCGCCCTGGAGCTGGAGTGGCTTCGGGGAGTACCTGGACGCGCTGGAGGGGCGGATCGCGGTCAACGCCGGTTTCATGGTGGGACATTGCGCGCTGCGCCGCTACGTCATGGGCCCGGACGCGGTGGGCGGACAGCCGACGGAACAGCAACTCGACGACATGTTGCGGCTGTTGCACGAGGCCATGGATGCCGGAGCCTGGGGATTCTCCACCACGCAGTCGTCCTCGCACTCCGACGGGGACGGCCGACCGGTGGCGTCCCGGCACGCGCTGCCCGCCGAACTCCTCGCCCTCTCCCAGGCGGTCGGCGAGCACGAGGGCACCCAGATCGAGGCGATCGTCGCGGGCTGCCTCGACCAGTTCAGCGACGCCGAGATCGATCTGTTCGTCGAGATGAGCGCGGTCGCCGGACGCCCGCTGAACTGGAACGTGCTCACGATCGACGCGTCCGTGCCGGCCCGCGTACCCCGCCAACTCGAGGCAAGTGAGCGTGCCCGTAAGGCGGGTGGCCGGGTCGTGGCCCTCACCATGCCCATCCTCACGCCGATGAACATGTCCCTCGGCACCTTCTGCGCCCTGAACCTGATCCCCGGCTGGGGACCGGTGCTAGGCCTGCCGATCGCCGAGCGGATCGCCCGGCTCGGCGACCCGGCCGTACGGGCCGAGCTGGTCCGCCAGGGGCGGAGCGAGGAGGCCGGCGTCTTCAGGCGGCTGACGGACTTCGGGCGGTATGTCATCGGGGACACGTACAGCGCGGCGAACGAGGGCCTGACCGGGAGGGTGGTGGAGGACATCGCCGCCGAACGCGGCCTCGACGCCTTCAGCTGCCTCGTCGAGATCTGCGTGGCCGACGAACTGCGTACGGTCCTGTGGCCCATGCCCACCGACAACGACCCGGCGTCCTGGGCGCTGCGCGCCGAGACCTGGCGCCACGAGGACGTACTGCTCGGCGGCTCCGACGCCGGCGCGCACCTGGACCGGATGTGCGGGGCCCCGTACACGACCCGGTTCCTCGGCGACTGTCTGCGCGGCCGGAAACTGGTGCCGCTTGAGCGGGCGGTGCAGATGCTGACCGACGACCCGGCGCGACTGTTCGGCCTCCGGGAGAGGGGGCGTGTCCAGGAGGGCTTCCACGCCGACCTGGTCCTCTTCGACCCGGAGCGGATCGCCGCCGACAAGGCCACCCTGGTGCACGACCTGCCGGGTGACAGCCCGCGTCTCGACTCGAAGGCGATCGGCGTGACGGCCGTGTGGGTCAACGGTGTTGAGACGATCCGGGACGACACGGTGACGGGCGCGGTCCCGGGCAGGGTCCTCCGCTCCGGCCGGGACACGGCGACGGTGAGCACCAAGTGAGCGACGGGCAGCGGCTGTTCATCGGCGGTTCGTGGGTGGAACCGGCCGACGGGCACTACGAGGTGATCGACCCGGCGACGGAGGAGGTCGTCGGGCATGCGCCGGAGGCCTCGGGGGAGCAGGCATACGCCGCCGCCGTGGCGGCCCGCGAGGCCTTCGGACCGTGGTCGCGCACCTCACCGGAGGAACGGGCCGCCGTCCTGGCCCGCGCCGCGGACATCATCCAGAGCCGTCTGGTGTCGTACGCCGCCCTCGCCCAGGCGGAGACCGGCGCCACGACGGGCACGGCGCGCGGGATGCAGGTGGGCGTCGGCGCGGCCCGTTTCCGCCGGTACGCCAAGGTGGAGCCGGCCGAGTGGGCGATCGCGCCGCAGGTCAACGAGGGGGGCCCGTTCGGGAAGGCCGCGGTGATGGGCGCGCTGGCCATACGCCAGCCGGTGGGCGTGGTCGCCTGCATCACCTCGTACAACAACCCGTGGGCCAACCCGGCCGGCAAGATCGCGCCCGCCCTGGCGATGGGCAACACGGTGGTCGTGAAGCCCGCTCCGCAGGACCCGCTGTCGGTGTACCGGATGGCGGAGGCGCTGGAGGAGGCGGGCGCGCCGCCGGGGACCGTCAACGTGGTCAGCGGACTGGGCGTCGGGGTCGGTGAGGCGGTCGTGGGCTCCCCGGACGTCGACATGGTCAGCTTCACCGGCTCGACGGCGGTCGGGCAGCGCATCGCCGAGGTGTGCGGCCGGAGTATGAAACGCCAGTTGATGGAACTGGGCGGAAAGGGCGCGGCCCTCGTCTTCGACGACGCGGACATCCGCTCGGCGGTCTCGGGCATCGGCACGACGTTCTCGTTCTACAGCGGCCAGATCTGCACGGCACCGACCCGGGTGCTGGCCCAGCGGGGCGTGTACGGGCAACTCGTGGAGCAATTCGCCGCGTACGCCGGTCACTTGAAGGTGGGTGACCCGCGAGCGGAGGGCACGGTGGTCGGCCCGGTGATCTCGGCGGCACACCGCGACCGGGTCGAGGCGTACGTCGAACTGGGCCGGAAAGAGGGTGCGGTGGTCGTGGCGGGAGGCGAACGGCCGCCGTACGACCGGGGGTTCTATGTCGCCCCGACCCTGCTGGCCGACTGTACGAACGACATGCGGGTGGCCCGGGAGGAGATCTTCGGGCCGGTGGTGACCGTCATCCCCTTCGACGACGAGGAGGAGGGCGTCGCGCTGGCCAACGACAGCGACTACGGCCTCATCGACTACGTCTGGTCGGGGGATGTGGCCCGCGCCTTCCGGGTCGCGCGCCGACTGCGGGCGGGCGGGGTCGGCGTGAACACCGTCGGGCGGAACATGGAGGCACCGTTCGGCGGGTTCAAGCGGAGCGGGGTGGGGCGCGATGTGGGGTCGTACGCGCTGCACGCGTACGGGGAGGTGCAGGCGGTCGTCTGGGCGGGGTGAGCGCGGTGAGCGCGTACGGCTGCGGGTGGCAGTGCCGGAGCAAAGCGAGGTGTGGACGGCCGGGGTGGGCCCCCGCGACGACGCGGGGGCCTCGCTCCGCCGCGGGTGCAGGGGCCCAGCCTGAGAAACGCACCGTCAGGAGTCGAAGCACTCCCGACCCGTGGCGCCGGCCGGTGTGAAGCACAGCCGTAGGCCGGTCCGGTTCGAGCCGCCGATCATCGGCGTGAAGCGGTAGGCGCCTGTATCCGCGGTGCTTCTGATGACGACTCGACGCGGACGAGTGCCGGGGGCCGAGACCTCGATCATGTCCCCGACCTCCGAATGCCAGATCCGGCCCCACGAGGCGGCGCACACCTTGCTGTACCGGATCTCCACCTCCGTACCGGTGCTGGTGTGGTGCGGCGGACCGAGCGAGTCCACCCGGCCGGGCAGTCCGCAGGCCATCGGTTTGGGATCCTTCCCGTCACACGCCTTCCCCTGGCATCCGGGGACGGGATCCAGCGTGGGGGAAGCCAGGCCCGTCGGACTTCCGGTGGCGCCGGCGCTCCGCAGAGACAGCGCCGTCAGAATCGCCACCGCGACCACACCGGTACCGGCAAGGAACAGCCCCTGGCGCCGAGCCCGCCGGGGGACGCCCGTGGCGCCCACAGCATCTGCGGGGACCAGGGCCGGACCGGGCGGGGACGTGGGCGAGGGCTGGGCAGGGCGGAGGGTGTGCCGGGCGCGCCCGCTCCACTCGGTGTCCGCCAGTTCCCACAGCGCGAGCAGCCGCCCGGCCGGCTCCCCCGCCATCGTGCACAGCACCTCGACGGCCTGCCGGGGCACCGGCTTCTTCCCGTTGAGATAGCGCTCCCAGGACGACTTGCTGTACGCCGTGCGCTCGGCCAGCGCCGCCAGGCTCAGGCCCGTCCGCGACCTCATCTCGCGGAGCCCCTCGGCCAGTGTCACGCACTCCGGTGCGGGGCCGGTCATCCGCGCAGCGCCCGCCAGGTATGCGGGCCCACGATGCCGTCCGCCGGCAGCCCTGCCTTCTTCTGCATACGTACCACGGCCGCGATGGTCTGCTGTCCGTAGACCCCGTCGACGATGCCCGGATCCATGTGGTGATGGGCCAGCAGGCACTGGGCCTCCACCACCTCCCAGCCCGGTCCGGCAAGGACGGCGGTGCGCGTCGCGTCGTATCCGGCCACCAGCTCTCCGCCTGCCGCGCCGGCCCGACGGACCTTGCAGGAGTACGACTTGCCCGGCTCGAAGGCGTACCTGGCGCTGGTGGTTTTGGCGGTACTGCTGGGCTGGGGGCTATCCAGCGCCGTCTGCACCATGTCGCCCCCGCCGTCGTCATCGCCCCAGGGAGCGGCGATCAGCATTCCGGCGGCCACCCCCACGAGCGCGGCGACCACCACGGCAGCGAGGGCGACGGGCCTGCGCACCCCCGGCGGCTCCCCAGCCCCCGACACCGTGCGCCCAGCCCCCAGCAGCACGGGCTCCTCCGCCAAGTCCCCGGGCCCCTCAGCCGGCGCCGCGGAGCCCTCGGCCGCGCCGGAACGCTCGGCAACCGCCTCGCCCCGCGTTCCCTGCTCGCCGCCATCCTCCGCACCGGCCTGCGAGGACGGCGCGTTCCGCTGCGGCCACGCTTCCTCCGCCACCTCGTGCAGCACCAGCAGCCGGACCGGATCCGCCCCCGCCGCACGCGCCAGCTCCTCCACCGCGTGCTGTGGCGGCAGCGCCTTCCCATTGAGGTAGCGATCCCACGACGAGCGGCTGTATCCGGTCTTGAACGCGAGTGCGTCCAGGCTCAGCCCGCTGCGGTCCTTCAACCTCCGCAACTGCACCACGAGTTGCCGGACTCTCTGGTCCAGAGAGTCCGGCAGTTCCTTCCATCGAGACACGCCCCACCCCAATACCCGTCAGAAACCCCCCAGGGCTCCCGCCCCATGCCCTGTTAGTACACCTCGCGCGGGCTCTGTGGCCAGGCCGAAGCGCGCACCCGTGTGGGCAGCCATGTGCCCACGAGGGGGGCGGGCGTCCCAGCGATGCCGCATCACGCCGGACATCCCAGCAGGTCAATGTGTGGGACGTCCCACGGTGTCCCAACGGGGCGGCCTCACTGGCCCGGATCCGGATTGACCAGCACTCTCTGGGGGGAAGCCGACGGCGCGGTCAACCCCGCATCGTCCTCACAGGAAGGAGGCCGATTCATGAACGTACGAAAGCGCACCACCCTCGCGACGTCAGAACCTGGACAGCCCGCTGTACCGATGGCGGAGCAACTGGCCGAATCGGCCTCCTGAAGCTGGCGCGAATCCATCCACGCCCCGTCATCGAAGAGCGTGTTCTCGCTCCCAGCCGCGCTGTTCAGGCCTGGCGAGCGGCACCACGCATCGGCTCGGCTCGCCGGCGGCGTCCCAGGACGTCCGCTCAGGCCCTGCCTCTGCCCGAGTGAAATCCCCCGAGGCACCCGCGTGCCCACATCCACCCACTTTGTCTCGATCTCGATAAGGAGACCATCATGCGTATCAACATGCGCCGCACCACCCTCGGCGCCGGAGCCATCGCCGCCGCAGTCGTCCTCGCTCTGCCCGGCAACGCCTTCGCCGTCACCAAGCTGTCGCAGTCCGCCGCGGCATCCCAGCTCAGAGAGGCCGGCGTCACGCACTCCTCCAGCGGCAACTGCACCACCCGCTCGAACAGCACCTGCACCTCGTACAGCCAGATCAACCAGGCCACGGTAAACGGACTGAAGACCCTCAAGAGCGCCAGCGACTGCGCGATCAACGTCACCGGCGGCACCGAGGACGGCCACGCCGACGGCACCTACAGCCACTGGAACGGCTACAAGGCGGACATCAACCCGAACTCCTGCATCACCAACTACATCCACTCCAACTTCACGCGGATCTCCGACCGCGGCGACGGTGCGGCCCGCTGGCGCTCCTCGTCCGGCAACGTCTACGCCCGCGAGAGCAACCACTTCGACATCACCTACTGCGGCGGCTCCGATGCCTGCACCAGCTCGGCCAGCAACTAGAGCCACCCCGCTCCGGCTCCACCACCTGACCCGTTGGAACCCCTTCCGCCCTGCCGTCGAGGAGATCTCGTGAAGTCCAGTACGAAGTCGAAACTGTCCGTCGCCGTGACCGCGGCGGCCCTGGTCGCCGGCGGCCTGCTCGGCGCCCCGGCCGCCTCCGCCGCCACCAGCTGCCTCGGCTCCACCTGCAACGGCCTCAACCCGGCCAACACCGTCTGCCAGAACGACGCCCGCACTGTGAAGGACGGCCCATTCCGTGGCGTGGAACTGCGCTACAGCCCGTCCTGCCGGGCCGCGTGGGGTCGTTTCCCCGACGCCCCCAGGGACGCGAAGCTCGAGATCAAGAACAGCCAAGGCAAGAAGTACACGACCAACGCCCCCTCCGGCGGCGGCACCTTCTTCAGCGTGATGATCAACGACAAGGATGTGACGGCCTGGGCGTGCGCTCACTGGGACAACAACACCCAGACCGAGTGCACGGGCGGCTTCTGAGCAGCCGCCGACGCAGTCTGTACCGGCGGGTGCCCGGCATCAGTTCGGACTTCCGCGAGTGCCCGGGGTCCTGCTGATGGTCCGTCGCGCGCTGTCGGTCCTCGCCTCCGTCGCGCTGCCGGCGGGGCCCTCTCGGCCCTCGCCGGTCCGGTGGAGGCTGCTTCCGCCACCGACTCCTCCTCAGCCGGCTGCTTGTACCCCGTACGTCTGCTTCTACATTGGCAGCCCACCTCCACAGGAAGTCTCGCAATCATGCTGAAGTTCCACGGCACCAGGCGGAAGGTCCTCGTCACCGGAGCCGCCCTGGCAGGTGCGCTCGCCCTCGCCGCCGGGCCGGCCTACGCCTCCTCCACCAACGTCTCCGGCCAGGTCGGCGGGAGCTACACGTACTACGGGACCGGGCGGACGATCACGGCCAACGGTTCGAACGTCTACCTCCAGGTCACCAACACGCCCGGCGTGGCCATGAAGGTCATGTGGTACAAGTGCGACAACCGCTCCGTGCACGGCTCGGACGTGGAGGTGGGCGACGGACGGCGGCACCTGATCGGCTCCAACTTCAAGTCCGGCACGGTCTTCTGCCTGGCGGCCGCCGCGGACCTCAGTGAGACGAAGCTCAACTGGAGCGGCACCCTCAACTGGAACGTCACCTCCTGACGGGCTCACGGGCCTGAGACCCCCCGGTAGTCCGTAGTGTCCTCGTTCCGCGGTATCGGTGTCGGCCTTGGGGGGCAGGTCACGGTCGGCTGGTGTTTCCGGTGGCGTTTTGTCGCCGGCCAGTCGCAGGGCGCCGATGGCGAGGTTGCGTCGGGTCGCCATCACGCGCGGCGCGTTGCCGGTTCGCAGACGACCTCAGGTGTTGTCCGTGCCCCAGGCTGCGAGGCCGCGGGAGGCCAGGCCGGTCTCGTGTGCGAAAACGATGGCCTGAGCCCGGCTGTTCAGCGTGAGCTTGCGCATGCAGATGTCTTCAGCCATGTGCCACGAGGGCGGGCTCCCCGACAAGTGGGCAGTCGTCAACTCCGGGTGAGGCGGCACGTGACCGCAGGAGTTACCCCGATTCGCTCAGGAGTCGCAGCAGAACGTCGACTTTCGATCTTGCTGTGACGAAATGAATACCCGAATAGCCAAGCCTCGCTCAGAGAGGCTCAGGCAGGCCCCGATGCCCGGTCCCGGGCGAAAGCAGGTCAGATGAACATCAGGCGTTTCACAGCCATAGCCGTCGTTGCGGCTGTTTGCACCATGGCTGCACCGGCGGTGAGCCAAGCGGCCGCGCCCGACGTCGCAAAGGGTGCCGTAGTAGCGGCGGCCAGCGCGAATACGTTGGGCCACTTCACCGGAGACGGTGTCAATATCCGCTCCGGTCCCGGCACCGGATACTCCTCCTTGGGCCAGGGACAGAGCGGCCAAGGCGTCGAGATCACGTGCTACTACTACGCCAACTTCGGCGACAGCGGGCAGAAGTGGTATTACCTCAAAAATAAAGCGACCGGCGTGATCGGCTTCGTCAGCAGTGCGTACATCAAGGTGACCAGCGGCGGTGTCGGTTACTGCCCCTGAACTTTTCCGGGACCGCAGACAGACCGGAAAGTCGGACATCGCAGAGATACTAAGACCCGCAGTTACCCGGCCTTCTTAACCGTCTTCGCGGTCCCGCAACGGGTATACCGGCATGCGGAGTCGGGGTTATTTCATCCGTTTGTCGGGGGCATGGCCCGGAGATGGCGTCACCAGCTCCGGAGACACTTGCAGACGAATGAAAGGGAACAAATGCGACCGAAAGTTTTGACGCGGACGCTCGTCGGTATCACTGCCGTCGTCGGGATTGCGGGAGCCTGACGAGTGCGGGCGCCAGCTTCGCGGCGTCCGCGCCGACCTCGAAGCCGGCGACGAGTTCCAAGGCCGTCGCCCCGCTCGCGGTGGTCAACCTCGGCCTGAATACCACGGAGGCCAAGAACGTCCAAGGCTGGCTGAAGAAATTCTGGCAGTACAACGACGCAATCGACGGGCAGCTGGGCACCAACAGCTGGAAGGCATTCCAGCGCGCCTTCACGGTTTACTACAACTACACCGGCGACATCGACGGAGTCGTCGGGAGCGGCACGGTGAAGGCGTTGCAACGCATGCTGAGGGCCGGCTCGGGCTACACCGGCGCGATCGACGGAATCGCCGGATCGGGGACCCAGGCCGCGTTCAAGGTGTTCGCAAACTCCCTTTGAGTTGGGTGCCGCATCGTGAGCCGAGTCCTGCACGGTGTTCGGGCAGCTGGTAGCGCTGGGCCAGACAGCCACGCCTTCCCGAAGACACGGGCGGTACCGGACCGGAACCGCTCGACCGACCAGGTCCGTGGTGAACGGCAGACCAGCCCCTGGACCCCGGGCCTTCTCCCACGAGGTGCGAGGGCCCATCGCGGGACAGCCCTCAGCCGCGCGCGGGCACGCTGTTGCTCAGCGGGTGAGCTGCCGGGCGCGGGCGTACTCCCGGCGCAGCAGTCCGCCGGTGACCACGGCACTGGTGAGCGCCGTCGCCGCCGACCGGTCATAGACCGTCGGCCGACTCAGCCGGGCGGGCTCTGTGCGCGGCGGCGGGTCGGACCTCGACGTGCAGCCGGTCGGAACCGGCAGGCAGTTCGGCCGCCGAGCCTCCGTGAGCAGCCGGCGGCCGTCCGGGACGCGACGTCGAGTTGCCGGCTAGCAGCCGAGGTAGAACCGGATGGTCGTCCCGTCGGGGCCGGTGTGGACCCGGACCAGGTCCGCGATGGCGTGCACCAGGAGCAGGCCGCGTCCGCCGCGCTGGTCCCGGGTGGCCGGGCGGCGGCCGGCGAGCGGGTCGGTCAGCTGGCCGCGGTCGCGGACCTCGCACACCAGCTGCGAGTCCTCCGCCCAGATCCGCAGGCTGCCGGAGCCGCCGCCGTGCACCACGCTGTTGGTGGTCAGCTCGGCGACCGCCAGCGCGAGATCGTCCAGGCGTACGCCGGACAGGCCCAGCTGCGCGCCCCACGCGACGGCGAAACGCCTGACGACCGGCAGCTCGGCGGTGCCGAAGTGCTGGGGCTCGGCCGCCGCGGGGGCCGGAACGAGGGGCTGGTTGTAGTGCGCGACGACCTGCCCGGGCGCGTAGGACGGGCTGGGCCGCCGACTGCCGCCGGAGACGATCACCGGGTGGGTGGCGTACGCGTCGGTGAGCACCTCGTCGTCGAGGCGCTCGGCGTCGTACGGGCACAGGATGGTCACGTCACGGCCCTCGAAGGCCGGGTTGATCAGCGCCTCGTGCTGTACGCACGCCGGGTACTCGACGCTGCTGCGGCCGGCCCAGATCGGCTCCCCGATGATCCGCACATGCGTCTGAGGGTGGGCGTCGGCGAAGGCGCGCAGCACCCTGGGGATGATCCGGCCCGGGTTGCGGCCCGCGTCGGTCATGTCGAGGAAGCGCACGGACTCGGCATCCCCGCCCAGGCTGTCCCTGAGCAGGGTCAGGTTCGGGCCGGGCACGGCGACCGCCACCGGATGCCCGGCTCTCAGTCCCTGACGGATGAAGGGCACCGTGCCGTCCAGGTACTCCTCCTCGCCCCGGTAGAAGAGGGCGGGATGCACGAACGGCTCGGTGGTCGACTCGTCGGTCGGCTCGCCGGTCGACCCAGCCGTCTTCGTGGCCGTCATCGTGCCACCACCTCGATCGCGGACAAATCAGGCCAGAACATGTCAAGCAACCGTGGCAGGCTGGCAGGCGGCCGTTCGACCACGATACGCCGCTCCGCCGGAAGGCCCTGGGCGGCCACCGCCAGGGCCGAGGCACCGGCGACATCGACGAACGTGACGCCGGACATCTCCAGATGGCACACGATCTCCTTACCCAGGGTCATACGAAGGGGCAGTCGCTCCAGCGCCCGCTCCCAGTCCGGGCACGTGACCGAGGTGATCTCCCCGACCGCCCGCCACCCGGCCCGGTCCCGCAGCGGTCGCAGCCGCAACGCGCTTCCCGACGGAACCGGCTCCGAAGCCGCTACCGACGCCGAGACATTCGCCCGTCGCAGACTGTCCACGCCCCACCTCCGTGTGCCGGTCGCACCCCAGTTCTGTTCGCCGTGCGGTCGGCGGAGGGAAGACGCTGATGCGCACCTCCAGCACGCCCGGCACGATGTTGCCACTTCCCCCTGCCCCGCAACCTCGGAATCATGCGCGGCACTTTGCACAGCCCCTCACGCACTGCCGCCTACGTACCGTGCCTTGGAGGCCGCGCGGACAGGCGTAGTAAGGCATCCCGGTAGCAAGGCAGGCGCAGGACCTGACGATCATGGAGTTGCGACGCTCTGTGATCACCTGGGAGACCTGTGCCTGTACTGCCATGGTCCGCGGGATCGACGGGGCCGGCCTCATCGAGGAGATCGACGGCGTCGGCGTCGCGGTCACCGCCAGGACGATGCCCCTGGCCGACGTCGGGACCACGTGGACCGAGCCCGAGGTACCGGGCGTACGCACCGTATTGACGCCCTGAACCCCCCATGGTCAGCCGGGCAGTTGGAGCGTGAAGACCGTCTCCGTTCCGGGGCAGCTGGTGACGTTGAGGCTGCCGCCGTGGGCCTCGGTGAACCGGCGGGCGATGGAGAGGCCGAGGCCGCTGCCGCCGGTGTGCCGGTTGCGGGACTTCTCGGCGCGCCAGAACCGGTCGAAGACATGCGGCAGGTCCTCCGGGCCGATGCCGGAACCGGTGTCGCTGACCTGGATCAGGACGATGTTCCCGGTCCGGCGGGACCGCACGGTGACACTGCCGCCGGGGGGAGTGTGGCGTACGGCGTTGGACACCAGGTTGCCGACGGCCTGGCGCAGCCGCATGGGGTCCGCGTACAGCTCGGTGTCACCGTCGGTGCGGACGTCCAGGGTGATGCGCGCACTCTGGGCCTGGCCTCCGTGGGCGGTGGCGACGTGGTGCAGGAGGTCGCCCGCGTCCAGGAGCTCACGGTGCAGCTGGAGCGTGCCGGCCTCGGCCGCCGCCAGGTCCCGGAGGTCGTCGATGATGTGCTGGAGCAGCAGGGTCTCCTCCAGCAGCACCGAGGTCACGTCGTCGTCCGGGGTGAGCACACCGTCCTGGGTGGCTTCCAGCCAGCTGCGGATGGTGCTGAGCGGTGTCCGCAGTTCGTGGGCGATGTCGCTGACCATGGCCTTGCGCTGCGCTTCGGTGCGTTCCCGGTGCTCGGAGAGGTCGTTGAAGGCGGCGGTGAGGCGGCCGATCTCGTCGCCGGTGGTCACCGGGACGCGGAGTTGCGGGCGGCCCGGGTTCCGTACGGCGCTGGTGAGCGCGCGCAGCGGTCTGACCAGGCGGACGCCGATCACCACGGTCACGGTCATGGTGAGCACGAGGACGAGGGCGACGACCCCGATGATGCGGATGGTGTTGGCCTGCGACAGGTCGAAGCCCGGAACCGCCGATCCGGCCGGTTCACTGACGAACAGCTGTGCCGCCGGGGCGACGTAGGCGGCGAGCTGTTCCCGGCGGCTGGAGTTGACACAGTTCTGCGCGGCCGGGGTGTCGGCGTCGCCCGGCTTGGGGGAGAGCGTGAGGTCGAGTACCACGGCGGGCCGGCCCTGATGTGCCAGGCAGTTTCTGATCAGCTTGTTGAGGCTGTCGAGAGCCTTCAGCTCGCCCGGTGTCGCGAGTGCGAGCTGGAGCGTGGATTCGCAGTGGACCAGGGCGTAGGCCTCCTTGGCGTCGTCGCCGGTCTCGATGCTGGGGTGACCGCTGAGCGAGACGGAGACCTTGGCGGGCAAGCCGAGCTTGCGGAGGCAGTCCCTGAGCGTGTTCGCGTTCCTGAGGAGATCCCGGCGCTGTGCGGCGGAAAGCCGGAACGGGCCGAGGACACGGGGGTCGATACGGTCGGTGCCGGCGTCGGGGAACAGCGCGGGGTCGACCTGGAGCGGGTCGATGACCGCGAACGCACGGTCGGGCAGCGGCGATGTGCCGGGCGCGGAGTCCGCGATCGTCCGGCGGCCGTGGTCCTGGGCGGTGAGGGTGATACGCCGGTTGGTCCGGTCGGCGAGCCGGCTGATCGTCCGTGTGACTCCGTCCCAACTCGGGTGGACGGCGGCGTAGTCGGTGAGCACCTTGTAGATGTCCGTGTCGTCGGAGAGGACCTGCCCCTGCTCCTGGCGGATCGCGCTGGTGGTGGTCCGTACCGCGAGCCAGGCGGTGGCGGTGATCGCGCAGAGGGCGACGAGAAGCGAGGAAGCCAGCAGCCTGACCAGCAGACTCCTGCGCAGCGGCACCCTGGTCTCGGGGGTCTCGGGGGTCTCGGGGGTCTCGGGGGTCTCGGGGGTCTCGGCGTGCACCGCGGGCTCAGTGCGCACGGTGGCCCTCGGGGCCGTCAGCCATCTTGTAGCCGACCCCGAAGACGGTCAGCAGGAGGACCGGCTGCTTCGGGTCGGCTTCGAGCTTCTTGCGCAGGTTCAGGATGTGCACGTCGATGGAGCGCTCGGTGATGAAGCGGTCGGACCCGCGGGTCCGGGTCAGCAACTGCCGCCGGGTGAAGACCCGTTCGGGCTCGGCGGCCATGACCGCCAGGACCTCGAACTCCCCGGGGGTGCATTCCACCTGCCGCCCGCCGAGGTGGACGGTGTGCCGGACCGGATCCACCGAGAGGGCGCCGGCCCGCAGGACCGGGTCGGTCGGCCGACGGTCGTCCGGGATGGCGGCGCCGCCGCCGGTACGCCGGCTGCGCCTCAGCAGGGTGCGGATACGGGCCATCAGCTCACGGGGGCTGTAGGGCTTGGTCATGTAGTCGTCGGCGCCGAGGTCGAGGCCGAGCAGCAGGTCCTCCTCGGTGGTGCGGGCGGTCAGCATCAGCACCGGGAGGCCGGACGACTCCCCCCGCAGAATGCGGCAGACGTCCAGGCCGTCGACCACCGGCATCATCACGTCGAGGACGAGCAGATCGGGCGGTCGGCGGCGGGCCTCGTCGATCGCGGCACGTCCGTCGTGCACCACAAGGGCGGTGTGGCCCTCGCGTTCCAGATAGCGCCGGATCACCGTGGCCTGTCTGACGTCGTCCTCGGCCACCAGGACATGTGCGCACATGCTGCCGACCATAGGGCGGGGCGCTGCGATTCAGACAGGTTTTTGATTACAGCCTGACAGGATCCTCATATCGCTCGGCCATGGTGGCCGCCATGCCGAACATCAATGACCGGCCAGGCCTTGGTGCTGTGGCCGCAGACGTGTCCCGGGTCCGTCCGGTAGCCGGTTCGTCCTCAATCGCCGGACGGGCTGCGATCAGCCCGTCCGGCGATTGAGGACACAGCGCGGCCGAAGGCCGCGCAACCCGGCGAACCAATGCGGCAACAGCACCAGGTCCCGATCCGTCGCGTTGGCCGCCGTCGGGGTGGTGGCGATTTCCGCGCTCACCGCGTGCGGTGGCGGATCCTCCGGTGCGGGCAGGGCCGGTGACACCGACGTGGCCTCGATCTCCAGCCCGGCCGCGAGCGCCGGATCAGCCGGGCCGAGCGCCAACCCCGACTCGGGCCGCCCCCAACTGCGCCTGGACGGCAGCGAGGAGGAACACCGGAAGCTCAACAACGCCTGGGTGTCCTGCCTTCAGAACCACGGAGTGAAGACGTACACGAAAGGCTCGGCGGGCGCCGAACGGATCTTCCCGGGCGTGAACGCTTCGGACTTTCCCGCATCGGCGAAGGTCTGCGCCTTGAAGCAACCACTTCAGCCTGTGGAGACGGACCCGAAGAAGAACCCGCATTACGCCGATGACTTCCGCGAATGGATCAGGTGCATGAACTCCAAGGGGCTCAAGGTTGTCGGGCTGCCCGACAACGCGGGCTGGAACTACGCCTCCAACAACCAGCCGGCCAATTCGGATGAAATCGAGAGCAGTTGCCGGCTGGAGGCATTCAGTGCGAAGCAGTGAGCACGTTCGGGCCGACGAGCCGCCCGGCAGCGCGGTGCCGGGGAAAGCGCGGAAACGGGTCGTCATCGCGGTGACCGCACTGCTCACGGCAGGCGTGGTGGGGGTCAGCCTGGCCGGGGTGCGGAGTGGTGGGAAGCCGTCGGGCGCCGCGGCGAGCGGTGCGCCCCGGGTGAGCACCGTCGCGGTGGTCAGGACCGACCTGTCCAGCACCCTTTCGCTGCACGGAACCCTGGGCTACGGCAGGACCGTATCGGTGAAGGGCGGCAAGGACGGCCTGGTCACCCAGCTGCCGGCGGTCGGGGCCAAGGTGTCCAGGGGCAGGTCCCTGTACCGGCTGGACGATCGTCCGGTGCCGGTGTTCTACGGGACCACACCGCTGTTCCGCCCCCTGGACACCAGGGGTCTCATGGGCAGGGACGTCAAGGTGGTCGCGGACAACCTCAAGGCGCTCGGCTACGACATCGGCGCCCAGCCGGCGTCGGGCAGTTGGGTCGCGCAGCGGCCGGAGCCGACCGGCGCCGCGAGCGCCTCGCCGTCCCCGTCGCCCTCGGCATCCCCCTCCCACTCCCCGTCGCCGTCCTACGTCCGGGTCAAGCCCGGCGAGGGGGTGCTCACCGCCTCCCTGATCGCGGCGGTCGGGCGGTGGCAGACCCAGGTCGGTATGCCCTCCACCGGAGTCCTCGGCGCCGGCGACGTGGCGGTGCTGCCGGGCGAGGTACGGGTCGGTGCCGTACAGGCGCAGCCCGGCGACCCGGCCACCGGAACGCTGATGTCGGTCACCGGTACCGCCAAGTCGGTGTCGGTGGCGCTGGACGCGACCGACGTCGACTCGATCCAGCAGGGTGACAAAGCGACCGTGACGCTGCCCGACAACTCCGAGGCCCATGGCACCGTCTCTGCCATCAGCACGGATGCCCAGGCATCCGACCAGGCAGGCGGTGACTCCGGCGGCACACCGCAGCTGGTGGTGACCGTCTCGCTGGACAGCACGGCGGCGCTGCGCCGCCTCAACTCCGCACCCGTACAAGTGCAGTTCACCGGGCAGACCAAGAAGGGCGTACTGGCCGTGCCGGTCGGCGCGCTGCTCGCGCTGAGCGGCGGCGGTTACGCGCTCCAGCTCCCCGGCGGCCGTCTGCTGGCCGTCGAGACGGGGATGTTCGCCAAGGGACTGGTGGAAGTGAGCGGCACCGGCATCACCGCGGGCACCAAGGTGGCAACGGCCTCATGACCGACCGCACACGTCCGGTACTCACCGTCCGCAACGCGAGCATGGCGTATCCCGGTGGGGTCAACGCGCTGGACGATGTCTCGCTGGCCATCGAGACCGGTGAACTACTGGCCATCGTCGGACCTTCCGGGTCCGGCAAGTCCACTCTGCTGAACATCATGGGCACCCTGGACCGGCCGACGAGCGGCACCGTGGAGATCGGTGGCCGGGACGTTTCCTCGCTCTCCGACCGGCGGTTGTCCGCGCTGCGTGGCCGCTGGCTCGGCTTCGTCTTCCAGCAGTTCCATCTCACCGAGGGGCTGACCGCAGCCGAGAACGTCGCCACCGGTCTGCTCTACGCGGGTGTGCCGCGCGGCCGACGCCGTCCGCTGGCGCTGGAGGCGCTGGCCCGGGTCGGCCTGGGCCACCGGGCCGGACACCTCTCGCACCAGCTCTCCGGCGGTGAACGCCAGCGCGTCGCCATCGCCCGGGCTCTGGTCAACAACCCCGCGCTGGTGCTCGCCGACGAGCCCACCGGCGCGCTGGACACCGCCAACGGACGGGCCGTCCTTGAGCTGCTGACCGAGCTGAACGACGAGGGCACCACCATCGCGATCATCACCCACGACCGGGACATCGCCGAGCGGCTGCCCCGTCGGGTGGAGATCCTCGACGGACGCCTCGTCGCCGACACGTATGAGGGGTCATGAACACCACCGGGAACACCACCGTCACCGAGGCGAACAGCAGGCCGGTACGGCTGGCCCCGCTGGATCTTCTGGGGCTGGGTCTGCTCGGCATCCGTACCCGGAAGATGCGGGCCGCGCTGTCGGCCCTCGGCATCTCGATCGGCATCGCCACCATGATCGTCGTCACCGGGATCCCGGCCTCCAGCCAGAAGGCGCTGCTGAACGAGCTCTCGGCGATGGGCACCAACATGCTCCAGGCGCAGCCGGTCCCCAATCCGAACTCACCGGTGCTGCTCCCGCCGGAATCGGTGGACATGGTCCGCCGTATCGGTCCGGTCACCATGGCCAGTGCCGTCGCCAACACCCATGCCACCGTGCACCGTTCGGACCATGTCGACCCCGGCGACTACGCCGGACTCACCATCCTGGCCAGCGAGGTCAACCTGCTCCCGGCCATCAACGCCGAGGTGCGGTCGGGCCGCTTCCTCAACGCCGCCACCGAGAGGTTCCCCACCGCGGTGCTCGGTTCGGTCGCCGCCACCCGGCTCGGCTTCGCGAAGCTGAACGACCGGGGACCCGCCCCGCAGATCTACATCAACGACCGCTGGTTCACGGTCATCGGCATCCTTGCCCGAACCCCGCTCTCCCCCGACATCGACCGCTCGGTACTCGTCGGATGGGACGCCGCCCGCGCCCAGTTGAAGTTCGACGGACACCCCACGGTGATCTACATCAAGGCCAGGGAATCCGCCATGGAGGCGGTCCGGGGCGTGCTGCCCGCCACGGTCTACCCGCAACTGCCCGGCATGGTCCAGATCAGCCGCCCGTCCGACGCGCTGGCCGCGAAGCGCGCCACCCAGACCACCTTCTCCGCCCTCTTCCTGGGACTCGCCGGAGTCGCGCTGCTGGTCGGCGGTATCGGAGTGGCCAACACCATGGTCATCTCCGTCCTCGAACGCCGCCGTGAGATCGGCCTGCGGCGCGCGCTGGGCGCCAACCGGGGCCAGATCCGCGGCCAGTTCCTCACCGAGTCCGTCGCGCTGTCCGCGCTCGGCGGCGTGGCCGGTACGGTCCTCGGCGTCTTGGCCACCGTCGGCTACGCCACCTACCAGCACTGGCCGCCGGTCGTCCCGCTCACTTCGGTGGCGGAAGGGTTCGGCGGCGCCGTACTCGTCGGCATGATCGCCGGTGTCTACCCGTCCATCAGGGCCGCCCGCCTCACCCCCACCGAGGCCCTCGCGTCAGCATGAACGACATGGACGACATGGACGACATGGACGAAGGGCGTTGGGCCGTTGGACGGCCCAACGCCCTTGCTTATGCGCCTACTTCTGGAAGGCTTTCACCTGGCAGGCGGTGTCGATCTCCTCGAAGTTCGGAGGATTCGACTGGCTCGAGTCGAACGAGTAGTCGGAGCTGCCGACCATGGTGACCCTGACGCCGTGGGCGTTCAGACACTTCACCCAGACCCGCAGGTCGTCGGAGTAGTCCGGATTCGTGGCCGGGTCCATCTCCGGCGGCGTAATCGGCTCCTTCGACGCGCAGGCCTTCGCTCCGGCCTTCTCGGCCGGGGTGGTCGGCGCTCCCTTCAGGGGCCCGCCCTTCGCCCTCAGGCAGGCGTTCCAGCTGTCCCACATCCGGTTGGTCTCCTCGGCGGAGCTGTCCAGCCGGATAACGGGGCGGCCGGCGTCGGGGTCCGTTGTCCGCGTCGGTGTCCCAACTGCCTTGCCCGGGCTCGCGATCGAGGCGACATCGCTGTCACCGGCACTGCTTCTGTCACTCCCGCTGCCCGAGCCGCCGCCACCGCACGCGGTGAGGACGACAAAGCCCGTTGCGCCGATGACGGTGAACAGTGCTGCCCGCGCGGAGCGGCCGGAAACCGGCCACCTGAGATGAGAGGGGTTCGTCATGGCGGCCACTGTGGCCGAACGATATGAGGATCCTGTCAGGTTGCTGATAAGGGCCTGTCTGAACTGACAGCCCGGTCATGGCAGCGCAGGCACAGGTCTCTCCGATGATCACAGAGCGTTGCAACTCAATGATCGCCAAGACCTGTGCCTGTCTTGCGGCTGGGTGCCACCATCACGCCTATCCGCGCGCCCTCTTACGCGCAGTGACGGCCGAGCCGAGGCGGGGTCGCAGAACGGGCCCCAGGTCTCCACGCCATGCCTCCACTCCATCTCTCCGCGCCATATCTCCACGCCATATCTCCACGCCGGTTCCGGAATAGGCCGTCCCGGACGGGGAAGGCGCGACAGCACGACAGCCGCGGGCTACGTCAGATGTCGCGCGCGGCGTGGCACGGCGCGGCCCCCGGCGGCACATCCGGACCCCAGACCCGAGGTGAGTACATGTCTGCCGTCCCCACTTCTCCGACGTCGGCATCGGTCGCCGCCGGGCTGCTGACCATCCGCACCGAGATATGGGGCACCACGGTGGTCCTGACACCGAGCGGGGAGATAGTCCACGGCTGCACAACGTTGCTCGGCCCGGTCCTGGACAAGCTCCCCGGCGGGACGGACGGTCTGGTCCTGGACATGGCCGAGGTCACCTTCATGGACACGGCCGGACTCCAGTTCCTGGAGCGCCTGGAGGATTTCAGAGCCGCCGCCGACATCCCGTTATGGTCCGTCAACTGGAGCGGCCAGCCCCGCCGCATCCTGGAGATCACCGGCCTGTCGGCCCCTGCCGCCGGGTCCGGCCCCGCAGGTTCCACCTCCGCGTGGCTGCTCCCGGACACTCATCACCTGGTCGTCCTGCTGGGCTCTGATCAGGGACTCGCCGCGGTGGCCGCGGAACGCGCGGAACAGGTGGACAGACTCCAGGCCGAGGTCCAGCAGTTGCAGCAGGCCATCGAGTCCCGCCCGGTCATCGACCAGGCCCGCGGAATCCTCATGGCCGTCGAAGCGTGCACCGCCGACCAGGCCTGGAACGCCCTGCGCGACGCCTCCCAGCACACGAACACCAAACTCCGCGCCGTCGCCGAAGCACTCGTCGCGGCGAGCACCGGTGGCCCGCCTCCGTCCGAACCTGTGCGGACGGCGCTACGGGATGCGGTGCGGCGCCAGCACGCGCGTGATCAGGCGTCCTGACGGTTGTCGCGCAGTCGCATGGGTCCATGGAGACTCCGTACCGCCGCCGCCCCGTCAGGACAGGGGCGTCTCCCGGACCGTGAGCGGGCCGACGATCGCGTCCAACTCCGCGTCCGTGAGGGGGCCGCCGGTGCCCAGGCCCTCCCAGCTCTCCAGTTCCCGGAGGACCTGGACCTGCACGTGGAAGACGCTGAAGAAGCGGAACATGAGCTGGAAGACGGAAAAGTCGTCCCCCAGCTCCCCGATCACCCACCGCGCGGCCTCGGAGGCCGACCGACCCTCATCGCCGAACCTCCGGAGTCCGGCTTCGATCGCGGCCTTGTCGGTCATCAGCTGAACACCACCTCGACCTCGGTGTATTCGCCGGGCGAACCCACCAGTTTCTCGAATGTCAGTTGCCCCGTAGCCCTTGGGCATCCTTGGCCAGGGCGTTCATGGCGTTGGTGAACAACTCACCACCGGCCGGGGCATCGCGCCCCGGCCGGCCCTCCGAGTGTCAGATGCCGATCTCCCGGCCCGACGAGTCCCACACGTACACGGTGCCGATGACCCCCTGATGCAGGATGATCATCCCCGGCGCATACTCGACCTCGAACGAGATCTTGTCGGCGCCCGCTGCAAGCGGCAGTACGACGTCCAAATGGTCACCGGCGGCGAGCAGGCGCTGCTCGCCCCACGGCTCGAACACGACGATGGTGTCCGACTCCTGGTCGGCGTGGACTCTGAACTTCATTGTGGTCACCAGTTGTTGACGATGTACTGCATGAGTTCGGCCCGTGGGCCGGCATCCGGGTTGGTCGCGGAGAGCTCGCTCACCTTCGCATAGGCCTTGCGGACGTTCTCGATCTGCCGGCGCGTGCAACCGAGTTTCTTCACCTTGGCGACGTGCGCAGCGGTCTGCAGGGCCTCGTTGGCCTCCGCGCCGCGTCCCCACAGTTCGAGGCCCATCTTGGGCATCGTCAGGCCCCGAGCAGTGGCGAGAGCCTTGACCACCCTCATTTCCTGCCCTACGAGCGTCGAGATCTTGACTCCTGCGGTGACCCCCTCCACCGCGCCCTTGGTGGCGCCACCGGCCTCCAGCGCGGCCTGGAAGGCAGCCAGCGACTGGTTCGCCGCGAGCGCGGCCCGCATCGAGGCGACGACCTTCGCGACCGTCCCGCTCGGTCGCGGCGATGTCCCGCTGCGTCTTCGCCTTGTCGCGTTCGGCCTCGGCGGTGGCGCGCCTGGCCTTGGCGTCGGTTGCGGTGGCCTTCGCGGTTTCTGTGAAGCTCTCCCCGAGCCTCAGCCGAGGGTCAGCATGCCCGACCAGTCACCGCTGGGAACCGCTGTAAAGGCCCCGAGGGTTGAACGGCCGCCCGGGTAGAAGCGGACGGTGCCGGTCGGCGTGACCCCCCAGATGTCCGGGATGGTGTCACCGTTGGCGTCGGCCGTGCCGAAGAGCAGTTTGATGTCGGTGGAGGTCCAGCCGGACGTCGCGTAGTCGGAGTTGTCCGTGCCTCCGGCCGATTGCCCCGAGGTGGACAGCGAGTCGAGGCTGACACCGCCGCTCGCGCTGTCCTTGATTCCTGTACGCAGCACGAGGCGTCCACTGACGATCCGGTAGATCATGTCCGTGACCCCGTCCCCGGTGATGTCCTGGAGGCTGACCAGGTCACGGGTCGCCCATGCCGGGCCGGTGTTCAGCGCCCTGACCGCGTCGATGATGGCCCCGTTGTAACCGGTGAGGGCCCACAGGGTCTCCACGGTGTCGCTGTCCTTGACGGTGAGGAAGAAGTCGGGCTTGCCATCCCCCGTGGCGTCACCGGACGACACGATCTGGGTGACGGCCGCCAGGTCGGGCCCGCCTGCCGGGAGTAGGATCTCCTGCCGTTTGTCGATGTTGACCGCGCCGTAACCGTCGCCCGGGTAGACCCACAGTTTGCCCTCGCGTACGGCGACGAGGTCCTGGAGGCCGTCGCCCCCGTAGATGTCGCCGAGGTGCGCGACCAGCGTGTTCTTCCAGTATCCCGGGACCGGACCGACGTACAGCGGCTTGTTGTCGGCCACGTTCCCGTTCGGGTCCTTCTCCGGGTTCTCCCGATAGGCGCCGGACATCGCGGGCCCGAACGTAGCGGTCCCCTTGGTCAGGTCGAAATTGCCCCTGTTGGGATACATCCAGAGGTCGCCGCGGTAGTTCACCACCATCAGGTCCGCGAACTTGTCACCGGTGAAGTCGCCTTCCGTGTCGGCTTTGTCTCTGGGGGTGATGTAGAAGAAGTACTTCCGGGGATCCGACACATGCCCCGCGTCGTCAACGGCCCGTACGTACAGCACATTCGGCCCGGCCAGCGGTGGCTTGGCACCGGACCAGGTGGTCGTCGTCGAGGTGGCGGCGCCGTTCGTGCGAGGGAGGGATCCCGTGTAGTTGGTCGCGTTGAAGGAGAATTCGTACTCGACCACATCCGTCTGCGAGGCCCTGAAGACGAAGGACCCCGCTGTGCCGAACTTGACCGTGCTCCAGATGGCGTCCTCGGCCTCGTTGCGGAGACCGTTGTTCGACCTGTCCGCGTTGGGGAACTGGACCGACGTGACCACGGGTGGCGTCGGCCGTGAACTGTCGAAGACGAAGCGGCAGTACGGCGACTTCGCGGGCGCGAATGAGGAGCTGGCCCCTGCCTTGTCCACGGCCTTCACTCGCCAGGAGTACGTGGTGCCGTTCTTCAGCCCGCTGGTGGAGAACGGGTCGGTGTGTTCCCGGGTCGAACCGGTCTGGCCGTCTATCTTCGCAATGCCTTTGGATCCCAGCAGGTTGCCGCTGCCGTTCGTCGGCCAGAGTTCGAATTGGAGCGAGGCCAGGTTGTTGTCCTTGTCGGTCGCGTTCGCCCAGAAGGTGATCGAGGAGGCACCGACGTTGACGTACGGCGCGACGGTGTCGCACGACAGGTCGGGATCGAGGTCCAGGCTGGTGGGTGCGCCCGGCGGGCGGTTGTAGACCAGCTCGATGTACGGGCCGTTTCCGTCGTTGGCCTGGAACTTCTTCCAGGAGTACGCGGAGTTCTCATCACCCGCGCGCAGACCGAGGGTCAGAGAGTCCGCGCCGTCCGAAAGCGCCTTCTGTGCGGCGCGTTTGACGTCGAACTCCTCGTACTCGTCCGGGCAGGTCGCCGCCCTGTACCCGTGGGCGAAGCTCTTGGTCGCCAGCTTGTTGCCGGCCGTCATGCTGGGCGCGTTCCGCCAGGTCGTCTTGTTGCTGATCGGCCCGGTGACGTACACGTTCACGCTGCGCGGGCTGCATGACCAGGAGTACGTCTCCAGTATGTGCAGTTTCGCGGTCTTGACGGTGGAGCCCTTCAGGTCAGGGTTCCAGTCCATGGTGAAGAAGGACCGGGACGTCCCCCAGGTGTCCGACTCGAAGCCGACCCGCGCCTCGCTCGTCCCCTGGTTGAAGTTCCGCCCGTCGTAGAAGTTCGCGTTGGGGTGACGGCTGTAGGCCGTCGTCCAGTCGTTGTGGTGCTTGAGGATCGACGGGTCGACGAAGACCGGGTACACCGTGTCCGCGTCGGCGAGAAACTCCTGATCAGGCGTCAGTGTCCAGGTCGAGCCGTTCAGGTCGGTCTCGATGAGCGTGCCCTTCGAGTCCGGCTGTGGGCCGGCCAACGACGGCAGATCGAACGTCGCGCTCGCACCCGAATGCGTCGGATCCGGAGAAGCCTCCGCCGGTACGGAGGGACTGGCCCCCGCGCCTTCCGATGCGGACGGGTCCGGGGCCTCGTCGGTGGCGTCCGGGAGTACCTCGGCGGCTGTGTCCCCCGAGTCGACGTAGTCGGAGGTGTCGCTTGGCTCAGGCGAGTCCGACGGGGACTCGGAGTCGTCGGGCTCGCTCGACTCGTCCTCGGACAACGACTCCGAGTCGGTCGGTGAAACGCTGCTGCCGGCCTGGCCGTTGGTGAGCGCCGGGGTGCCCGAGCTGTCCCACATCAAGGGGGTGGGAGAGACCGCCACCTCCTCGCCGGCGTCGTCCTCGGCGCTGATGATGCCGGTGGTCGGGTCCAGGGAGAAGCTGAGGTCGGGGGAGGACAGGCCGTACGACAGCTGTGTCACCCGGGGGTCGGCCGCCGCCGCACGGGTCTTCAGGACGAGCAACTGTGCGAAGCCTCCGTCGTCCGCCGTCAGCACCAGGTCGGCGCCGGGCAGGATCTCCGGGTAGAGCGCTCGCGAACCGTCGATGATGGGTGTCGGAATGTCATACGGCCAGGTCAGGACGATGTCGTGGCCGCTGGTGGTGAGGGTCACCAGTGCGTTGCCGGTCGTCGTGGTGTCCGCCTGCGCCAGCAGGGGGACCCGGAGCGCGCCCGCGCCACGATCGGCCCGGTCGTCCTGTCCGCGGGCATCCGTACCCGCCGAGAAGGTCATCCGTACGTTCGTCGCCCTGGGGGACCAGCCGTCCTCGGTCTGCCCGAGTGAGGTGTCGATCGCTTGCCAAGTCCCGTCCACCTTGGCCCGGATGGGCGTTGAGTGGATCCGCCGCTGCGACAGGCCGTCCGGCCGTGCCCACGTGGTTTCGTACGCCGTGCGCAGCCCGGTGACCTCGACCGGCTTTCCGATTCGCGCTGCCTTCACCGCAGCCTCGGTCTGACTCAACGGCGCGCTGTGCCGGGGCTTTGTCTCCGGCTGTGACCGCTCCCCGCTGCCGCTCAACCCGGCGTACGTCAGGCCGGAGGCCGCGACGGCAGCCACGACGGCCGCCGCGATGATCCGGCGACCGGGTCTGCGGCGCCATGTGCTCGGCCGTGTGCTCGACATGCGCGAGGTTTCCTTCCCCCCTGGGACCCAACGGGACCAGAGCATGGCCCAATGCGCGGCTGTCGTCACGCGCTGTTTTTCAACGACAAGGGGGCTGCGGTCTCTTGAAGTGCCCTAAAGCGCCACTTTGGAAGTAATTGACCTGTACATGATGTGATCATTACCACTAACCCACAGGGAACTCTGGCTTTCCTTACAACTGAGACAAAGAATCTCCACGTTATTTGACGTGGTTTTACCTGCGTGCGGCCTTCCCGGGCGGCCGCTCCATGCCGTCCGGGGGGACCAGCAGTGTCACTCTTTTCGTCCGCGCGCTTCAGAGGCCGTCGGTCCGTCCTGCTCTCCACCGCGGTGCTGACACTGTCGATCGCCATGCTGCCGACGCAGGCCCTGGCCACGCCGCCGGATCCGGCGAGCGCGGAAGTGCCCCGCGACGACGTCCCGTTGGAGGAACTCCCCGACGAACAACTCGTCGTGGGGACGAACGTCGACGCCAAGCTCGGCAAGATCGGGCTGGCCGCTCCGGTCAACCGGGACGAAGCCCCGGCCGGTACCACCACCCCGGCCACCTCCGGCACGCAACCGGTCGACTTCGGGAGCGCCACGTCAACGGCCGCTCTGCGGACCGGCTCCGCTGTGCCCCAGGCCGCCTACAAACCCGCCGGCAACCTGCCGGTGAAGCTGGGCCAGGCCCCGGACGCCGCCGCGCCGACCGGCAGTTGGGCGGTCACTGTCTCCCCCCGTACGGCGTCCGTGTCGGCAGGCGTCGATGGCGCGGTGGTCTCGGTGACCGCGCCCGCCACCGGCTCGGTGCCGATCTCCGTCCAGCTCAGCTACAAGACGTTCGAGAATCTCTACGGGGCCGACTGGGCCTCCCGCCTGCACTTCGTCCAGTTCCCCGAGTGCTACCTCTCGACTCCCGACCTGGAGGAGTGCCAGGCGTACACCGAGCTGGACACGGACAACGACACCAGCGCCAAGACCATCACCGCCACTGTCGACACCGCCGCCGACGGCACCGTCTCCAGCTCCGCGGCCTCCGCTGCCCCCGCCGACTCCTCCGGTGTCATCCAGGCCTCGTACACCCGGGCCCGACCGGCAGCCGCCTCCGGCGACAAGGCGGTCATCGGCGCCGTGGACTCCGGTGGGAGCGCGGGCGGTTCGTTCAAGGCGACCCCGCTGGCCTCCAGCGGCAAATGGGCGGCCGGCACTTCGTCGGGGGCGTTCACCTGGTCCTACCCGATCACGGTCCCGCCCGCGCCCGCCGGTCCCGCCCCGCAGATCGCCTTCGGCTACAACTCGCAGACCGTGGACGGCAAGACCGCCACCTCCTCCCCGCAGGTGTCCTGGATCGGCGAGGGCTGGGACTACGACCCGGGCCACATCGAGCGCCGATACCGCAGCTGCAAGGACGACCGCGACGACGTCGCCGCCGGGGCGGCCAACAACAAGGAGAAGAAGTACAAGACCTCGGACCTGTGCTGGGTCTCGTACAACGCGGTCATGTCGCTCGGCGGCCGGACGGTCGAGCTGGTGCGGGTCAACTCCACCTCCGAGATCTACCGTCCCCAGAACGACGACGGAACCCGCGTCGAGTTGAGGACCGACGGCGACAACAAGGACGACAACGACGAGTACTGGCTCGTCACCACCCCCGACGGCACGAAGTACTACTTCGGCCAGAACAAGGTGGGCGGCTCGCACCCCGACACCGACTCCGTCTTCACCGTCCCGGTCTACGGCAACCACCCCGGTGAGCCCTGCCGCAAGGACGCCTTCGCCGACTCCCGTTGCAACCAGGCCTGGCACTGGGGCCTGGACAAGGTCGTCGACGTCAACGACAACGCGATGATCGTCAACTGGAAGCGGGACACGAACTACTACGCGGCCAACAAGAAGTTCAAGGCCCCGGTGTCGTACGACCGTGGTGGCTACCCGCTCTCCATCGAGTACGGCCTGCGCACCAACGACCTCAACTCGCCTTCCGCGAGGGTCCTCTTCAACGCCCAGGAGCGGTGCCTTCAGACCGACGGTTCCTGCGCCCCAGCGAAGTTCGACGTCACCGACGACCCGGCCTCGTACCGCCGCTGGTGGGACAGCCCCGGCAACCTCAACTGCAAGTCCACGTCGAAGCTCTGCCCAGCCTTCCCCTCCTTCTGGACCCGGATGCGCCTGGCGTCCGTGACCACCGAGGCCGCCCGCCCCGGCATTCCTGGGCTGACCAAGGTCGACACGTACAC
This sequence comes from Streptomyces sp. SID12488, assembly GCF_010548275.1. Lineage (GTDB taxonomy): Bacteria > Actinomycetota > Actinomycetes > Streptomycetales > Streptomycetaceae > Streptomyces. Next base: position 81,564 of record NZ_JAAGLT010000011.1, on the reverse strand, counting down.
GCTCCGCCAGTCCTTCCCGCGCGACTGGTACAACACCTCGCCGGCCCTCTGGCTCAACTCCATCACCCGTACCGGCTTCGCCCCCGGCGACACCACCGGCACCGTGATGTCGGCGGACGGCGTCAGCTTCGCCCCCTACGTCGTCGCAGACAAGGGCGAGGCGCTGAGCGGCTATCTCGGCGACAAGCAGCTCCCCAATCTCGTCCCCCGCAGCAAGAACGACGCGCGTCCGGGCTTCACCCGCCCCCGCATCGGCAGTGTCCGCACCGAGCAGGGCGGCTCCATCGCGGTGACGTACACAGGTGGCTGCCGGACTCAGCCGACCGTCTCGCCCGAGGACAACCACGGCACCTGCTATCCGGTCCGGTGGTCCCCGGACGGTGAGGTGGAGACCCCGAAGATCGCGTGGTTCAACAAGTACGTCGTTGCCACGGTGACCGAGACCGACCGGATCTCCGGGGTCTCCGACCACATACTCACCAGCTACACCTACACAAACCCGGCCTGGGGCAAGGACGACGACGAGTTCTCCAAGCCGTCCCTGCGTACTTACGGTGTGTGGCGCGGCTACCAGCAGGTGGCCACGGCCGAGGGCAGCAAGAACGGCGGCGCGGCTGCGGGTGTCACCCAGACTCAGTCCTACTCGGTCGTCCGCTACTTCCGTGGCGCGGGTGGTGCCGTCAAGGACTCCAAGAGCGAAGTGACGCTCCTCGCCGACGACGTACCGCAATACGCGGGCATGGTCGCGGAGACCATCAGTTACACGGGTACCGGCGGCCCCGTCGCCAAGCGGACCCTCAACTACCCCTGGTCCAAGCAGACCGCCTCCCGCAACCGCGACAACGACACCTCGCCTCTGCTCGCCCACCAAGTCGGCATCCGGCGTACCGACGCCATCCAGACGCTCGGCACCGACAGCTGGCAGGCGGTACGCACCGAGACCGAGGTCGACCCCGACCACGGCCTTCCCGTCCAGGTGCAGACAGCCGTGGTCAAGCCCGGGTCCGGCGGCGCCGAGACCTTCAGCGAATACCGCTGCACCAAGACCGAGTACGCCAACAACGTGACGGCCGCCAACATCATCGGCCTGCCCAAGCAGGTCCGTACGACGGCGACCTCCTGTGCGGCCCACGACTCCGCCGACCCCGCGACCCAGCTGATCGGCGCCACCCGGACCAGCTACGACTCCCTCACCTATGGCGCCGTGCCGGTCAAGGGCCGGCCCACCAGCGTGGCGACCAACCCCGCCTCGGGCTCCGGCTACTCCGTCGTCACCACCTCGACCTACGACGACCTGGGCCGAATCCGCATCGTGACGGCCCCCAGCTCCGTCGGTGTGGTCAAGACCGAGACGCAGTACACCCCGGACAGCGGTGGCCCGGTGACCGCCGTCAAGACGATCAACCCGGCAGGCCACACCTCCCTCACCACCTTCGACCCGGGCCGTGGCCTTCCGCTCACCGTCACGGACACCAACAACCGCGTCACCCGCACCGAGTACGACGCGCTCGGCCGCCTGGTGAACGGCTGGTCGGCCTCCCGCTCGTCGGGCAGCCAGACCCCGAACGTCAAGATCACGTACCAGATGGCCAAGGCCACCACCAGCGTGACCAAGCCCAGCACGGTGACCGTCGAGACCCTCAAGGACGACGGCGCCTACGCCAAGCAGGTCACCATCTACGACGGACTCTCGCGCCCGTTCCAGACCCAGGCCGAAGCCCACGGCCGAGGCCGCGTCATCACCGACACCCGCTACGACGACCACGGCCTGGCCTGGGAGCAGACCGGCGGCTACCTGGTCCAGGGCGAGCCGCAGGCCACGCAGTTCAAGCGCAAGTCCGACTCGCTCGTGCCCACCATGAACCGGACCCAGTACGACGGTCTGGAGCGCGCGATCAAGACGACGACGCTCCACAGCGGCAAGGCGGTCTACTCCAGCTCGGCCGCCTACGGCGACGACTGGACGCTCACCCGCCCGGCCGGCGGCGCCACACCCCCCGTCAAAACCTGGACCGACGCCCTCGGCCGCGTCAGCCTCGTCCAGCACTACACCAACAGCGGCCTCAGCAAGTGGCGCGATACCCGGTATTCCTACGACTCCCGTGGCAACCGCCAGCAGGTCAAGGACCCGGCCGGCAGCCTGTGGACGTACAACTACGACTCCCGCGGCCGGCTGACCGACTCCACCGATCCCGATGTCGGCACGTCGTCCTTCGCCTACGACGACCTCGACCGCCGCACCAGCGCCACGGACTCCCGCAACCTCACCACCTTCACGGAGTACGACACGACCGGCCGGGTCAAGGCGGTCCGCGAAGGATCGGCGACCGCGTCCCCGATCATCGAGTACGCGTACGACCCGACGGGCGCGCTCGGTCTGCTCTCGTCCACGACCCGCCACGACCGGTACGGCGACTTCGTGGACCGGATCACCGGCTACGACACCGACTACCGCCCCACGGGTCGTGAGGTGACCATCCCGAACGGCACCGCCACTCCCGGCCTGGCGGGCAAGTACTCGTATGCCTACACATACACCCCCACCGGCAAGCCGCTGACGACCACACTCCCGGCGGTCGGCGGGCTGGCCCAGGAGAAGGTCGTCACCCGCTACGACAGCGACGGCCTGGCCGAGTCCACCTCCGGCCAAAGCTGGTACACGTCCGACGTCACCTACTCCCCGTACGGCGAGGTCCTGCGCACCGTCAGCGGCCCCCAGCCCTACCGGGTGTGGACCACCAACTTCGTCGACGAGCACACCGGCCGCGTCCAGCGCAGCGTCTGGGACCGGGAGACCGACGCCTCCCACCGCATCACCGACGCCTACTTCTCCTACGACCGGGCCGGCAACGTCACCTCCGCCGCCCGCCGACAGATGGACGGCACCGTCGGTACGACCGACAACCAGTGCTTCACCTACGACATGCTCGGCGAACTGGTCCACGCCTGGACCTCCAACCTCGCCACCGACGCGGAGGGTAGCGGAGGCACGGGCTGCAAGTCGGCCTCCGGCACCAACTGGGGCTACCGCACGGACGGTCAGATCTCCACCGGTCCGGTCGCCGAGGCCGCCGACTCCGCGACGGACACCACGGCCCCGGACAGCGACCTGACGGCTTCCCTTTCCAGGACGGCCCCCGCCTCGGGCACGGTCTCCACCGGCTCCACGGCCTACTGGGACGCCTACACGTTCGACGTCACCGGCAACCGCACCTCGCTGACCGAACACGCGCAGGGCGCGACGGCCGCGACGACGACCACCGCTTACACACACGGCACCACCAACACGACCACCCGCCCGCACCTCCTCACCTCTCGCACGGTCACCAAACCCAACACCACCCCCACCATCAGCAGTTACGTCTACGACGCCGCAGGCAACACCACCGCCCGCCCGGGCGCTGTCACCGGCCAGTCCCTTGTCTGGACCGCCCAGGGCAAGCTCGCCACGGCCTCCGACGGCAGCGAGAACCCCGCCGCCATCACCGGCCTGGGCGGCTTCTGCCTCGACGTCCGCAACGCGGCCACGGCCGACGGCACGGTGATCCAGCTCTCGACCTGCAACAGCGCCGACGCCCAGAAATGGACGCTGGCTCTCAACGGCCAGCTCAAGGCCCTCGGCAAATGCGCCACCGCCGTCGGAACCGTCAACAACGGCGCCGTCCAGCTCTCGACCTGCAACAGCTCCGACGCCCAGAAATGGACTCTCGGCGCGAACGGCAGCCTCAAGAACACGGCCTCCGCCCGCTGCCTGGACGTCCCCGGCTTCAACGCGGCATCGGGCACCGCCCTCGAGATCACCGCCTGCAACACCACCACCGCCCAACGCTGGACCCTCACCGACCGCACCGACTACGTCTACGACGCGAGCGGCAACCGCCTCCTGGAGCGCACGAAGTCCGGCGCCACGCTCTTCCTCGGCGAAACCGAGGTGACCGCCAACACCGCCGGCACCATCACCCGCGCGGTCCGCGCCTATTCCCACCCTGGCGCCCCGACGGTCGTCCGCACCACCGCAGGCACGGCTACCGGCCACAAACTCACGATCCTGCTCAACGACCCTCTCGGCACGGCCACCACCGCGGTCGAGGAATCCGCGGGCCAGCCTCTTACCCGCCGGTCCTTTAAGCCCTACGGCGAGTCGCGGGGGACCCCGGCCGCCGCTTGGCCCAACCGTCGTACCTACCTTGGCGTGGGCATCGACGATGCGGCTACTACTGGGCTTACACATATTGGGGCGCGCGAATACGACCAGTCGACGGGGCGCTTTGTCTCAGCCGACCCGATTGTGGATATAGCCGACCCGCTTCAGATGAACGGGTACACGTACGCGAACGGCAGCCCGATCACCAAGAGCGATCCAAGCGGCCTCCGGGTCTACGATCCGGAAGGGGAGGCGGCGCGGCGGGCTGCAGCTGATAAAGCCGCTGCCGATAAGCGGCGGGCTGCATTCATAAAAGAGAAGTACACGAAGGCCCACGATACGGTGATCATCATGTATATGCTCTGGCTGCGCGCTTTGCAGCCCAAGGGTGGTGGATCAGTAACGGTAGATCTTCAGCAGACGCGCGGCTACCGTGATTCCGAAAACTACATTCGAAATGTTCCCGGCAGGAAGAAAGGCGGCTGGGCAGACCTCCTTTATTGGACGGACGATACTGTTTACGTCTGGGATGTCAAACATTTCGGAGGTAAGGCTGAAGTTGGTGGCGATTCGGAGGTGAAGGATTATGTGAAGAGTCTGAAGGAGCAGTTGAAGGGGGATCCGGAAACTAGAAATATGAAGGTGCAGGCAGGTTTCAAAATGGCGCCGCTTAAAGGGCCGAACCTGTTCAAGCTTGGTGAGTGGGTCGACGCCTATCCATCGGTGAGGAGTGGAGGAGTGATCACGTATAAGACAAAGAACTACGACCGAGATAAGGGGAGGTATCCCAATAATCCAGCGCCAGCGCCAGCGCCGGAGAGCGTTCCCTGGTATGAGAAAGCCGCGACCAGTGTGAAGGAGTGGTGGCACGTGAACGTGGAGAATCATGACTGGTCCCAGAGTCCGTGGGGCTCTACGGATTCTCCCTTGATTCCTGGAATGGCCGGACCTCTGCTAGCCTATTGAATCGGTCTGGTCGGAAGGTAGTGAGTGATGAACGTTTCTCTGTTCCCTATTTCTGGGCGAGAGATTGAAGCTGGTTTCGGGCGGGTTATTTCCCGATTCTATCTTCTGGAGTCGGATGATTCCGCTGCGTTGTGTGACCTCGGTGACGATTCAGGTGTTATCGAGAAGCTTTTGCAGCAGGTTAACGCTGGCGACAATGTCATCTCCGCTGTTTCTGGTGGGAGTCTCCTTGGTGATGACGGTGCTGGAACATTTTGCACTTTCCTGTCGGCCGAAGAAGTAGCAGGGGTTAGTCAGTTTCTTTCTTCGCTCCCTGTTCTGGATGTGATGCGACAGGCGCCCGAGGTGCTTTCCGGGATTATCCGCGGCAGGATCCCTGTCGGCTATCTGGAGGACCTGGAGGGAACTTTGATCGATCTGTGGGAAGTCTATGATCTCGCAGCTAGGGAAGCGCTGTGTGTGGCCCAGGTCTACGAAGGGTAATCACGCCAAGGGCTTGCCCAGATCGATTGTAAAATCTACTGAACTTGGATCGATGTCGAGTGGCGAATCCCAGATGCCGGATCCGTGGGAAAGCGTCATCGGTCGAAGGTGAGGGGCTAGCCGTTATGGAACCGGATATAAAATCCTCATCTCCGAAGGCTGGAGATCTTTCGCGGATTACTCGAAGGTGTTGGAATGGTTGGCGCCGTTACTACTGGTAGTCGCTTTCGGGGGATATTGGCGAGAGTTTCACAATTCCAGCGTTGCGTCGCGTCTCGCGGGGAGTGGATGACGGATGAGCGTGATACTTGACCAACCGTGAAGTTGCTCCGAAAAATCATGGCTTCGGAGGATGCTGAACAGGAGGTCAATAGGATGATCGAAATCCTGGAAGATAATGTGCCTCATCCCGGGGTTCTTGGTCTGATTTACCATGCCGGACTAGGTGCGGGAGTTGATGTCGCCGGTCATCCGCACAGGCTCATTCGCCGATCCTGAGCATGCGGATGAGGTTGGTGAAGGCGTCGCGTCCGGCCGAGATGGCGGACGATGGGTCCGGCGTTGCCGAATCGGCGAGCAGAATCGTTTCGCCGTTGACGGATATATAGACACAGGCGTCGCCTTCCTGGCAGCGGGACGACTTCCGCCAGATGTGCTGGGACATGGGGCTCCTCTACAGGTCCTGGGCGATGGCAAGGATGAGGTCCCGGGACTTCTCCGGGGTGAGGGCCGTGGCCTCGACGGTGTCCAGGAGAAGTCGGTACTTCTCCAAGTGGGCCTCGGCGTCCAGGAGGACGGGGCCGTGGAACTGGTCCAGTTGGGCTGTGTCCAGCTGGGGCACCGGGCCGTGCAGGTAGTTGATGGACTGGCCCGATCCCGGGAAGGCACCCACGTCGAAGGGCAGTACGCGGACGGTGATGTGGTCCCGCTCGCTCATGTCCATCAGATGCCGGAGCTGGGTGCGAGCCACGTCACGGCCGCCGACGCGCATGCGCAGTGCTGCTTCGTGGACCACGGTCCGGTACGGGGTCGGGTTCGCTCCGTACAACACGCCCTGCCGTTTGACCCGGTGGGAGACGCGGTGCTCCACCTCGGGTGGGGTGGGCGCCGGAATCACATGGCGGAAGATCTCGCGGGCGTGGTCGGCGGTCTGTAGCAGGCCGGGCATGTGCGAGGTGTAGGCGGTGCGTACGGCCGTGGCGTGGTGCTCCAACTCGGCGAGGTCGAGGAGCCCGGACGGCAGCACTTCGCGGTACGACTCCCACCAGCCGAACGTCTTGTCGGTCGCCACGGCGACCAGGCACTGGACGAACGCCTGGTCGGAGCAGGAGTAGATGCCGGCCAGCGCCCTGACGCGCTCGGGGCTCACCCCGAACCGGGCAGACTCCACGTTGCTGAGCTGCCCCTGACTGGTGCTGAGCGCTCGTGCGGCATCGGTCGCCGTCATGCCCGCGCGCTCGCGCATCTTGCGCAGCTCCACGGCGAGCCGCAGTCGGCGGGCCGTCAGGCGGGGTCTTGCGGGCACGTGAACTCCTCCTGCACACATGTTCCGTCGGCGGGTCACTCACACGAGGGAATCTCGACCGTAAGTATCTCGATCACTGGCAAATGACATTTGTCGAGCCCTATCTTCATTCTCAGGCGCCTCGCCCAGAAGTACCCCGCTCGACGGAGCGGCCACGGTCACTGGGCACCGCAATGCAAGGCAACGTACCGGCACCACCCAACTCCCCTCCGTGATCGGAGACTTCCGATGGCCACCGTATCGCCGTCCGCCCTCTCTTGGAGCTACGCCCTCCAGCTCCCGCACGATCCCCGCGCACCGGGCATCGCCCGCGCCACCCTGCGCACCGTTCTGGCTGCCCACGACCTCGCCCACCTCACCCCCACCGCCGAACTCCTCGCCTCCGAGTTGCTCACCAACGCCCACCTCCACACCAGGGGCCCGTACATGCTCCGCCTCCTCTCCAACGAACCCGACCGGCTCCGCGTCGCCGTGTGGGACACCGATCCCCGGGTCCCGCCCGGTTTCTCGACATCGGAGAAGGGCACCCCCATCGCCGTACCCCCGGACGACGCCGAAGGCGGGCGCGGGCTGCACCTCGTACAGGCGTGTGCCGACTCATGGGGTGTGTCCGTGCTGCGGGAGCCAGGCGCGCCGAAGGGCGGGAAGCTGCTGTGGGCGGAGTGCGGGCGGACGTAGGTTCAGCCGTCCAGATCCACCCGTACCGTCAGCAGATTCGTCCCCAGGGTTCGTACGCCCGTGCTGTTGACCTTCGGCAGGGTCCGCAGTCGGGCGATTGGGTCGTCGTTCGGGAGAAGGTGGGCCGTGCCCTTGTGCCACCGTCCCCCGACCCGTACCCGTACACGCGGGTTCGACTTGATGTTCCGTACGTACTGAGACTTCTCGCCGAACTCCGAGACCAGCCAGAACTCGTTGCCGATGCGGCGTCCGCCGAGCGGGGTGACGCGGGGCAGGCCGGAGGTACGGCCGGTGGTCTCCAGAAGAGTGTGGAACGGGAGGCGGCGCGTGACCGGGTTGCCGATGTGGCGCTGGAAGGTGGTGGCGGCCTTGAATCTGAACTCCGTGAAGCGGGACATGTTGTTCTTGTGTCTCCTGTGTTCGTGCTGCTGCTGTGGTGTGCCCTTGAATGCTCTCCCAGAGGGACAAGGGCTGGGCCTGGGCGAAAGGAGTAGGCGGTGGCGAATATGCGCGTGGTGACCTGGAATCTGTGGTGGCGGTTCGGGCCCTGGGAGGCGCGGCGGCAGGCGATCCTCTCCGTGCTGCGGGATCTGCGGCCGGACGTGGTCGGGCTCCAGGAGGTCTGGGAGTGCGGCGGCGAGAACCTCGCCGCCTGGCTCGCCGACGAACTCGGCCTGCACTGGACCTGGGCCGCCTCCGAGGCCCCCGAGCGCTGGCAGCGGCGTATCGAGGGTGGGGGCGGGGGCGGCGCGAAGGTGAACGTCGGGAACGCGGTGCTGAGTCGCTGGCCCGTCGTCGAGAGCGAGGTGATGCGGCTGCCGGCGCCCGATGAGCTGGACGACGGACGCCTTGCCCTGTACGCCAGGCTCGCCGCCCCCGGCCACCATGTCCCCTTCTTCACCACTCACCTCACCTCCGCGCCCCACGCCTCGGCTGTCCGGTGCCAACAGGTCACCGCCCTCGCGGAGTTCGTGGCGAAACACCGTGACGGCGGCACCGCCTTCCCGCCCGTCATCACCGGCGACTTCAACGCCCGGCCGGACTCCGACGAGATCCGGCTGTTCGGCGGTCACATGACGGCCCCGCCCGTTCCCGGCCAAGTCTTCATGGACGCCTGGGAGTTGGCCGATCCGGCGGCTCCGTCCGCGACTTGGGACGCCGCCAACCCGTATGTCGCGGCAGGGTTCGGCCCGAGCTCGCGTATCGACTACATCCATGTGGGACTGCCGTGGCCGGGAGGTCTCGGGCATGTGCGTGCGGTATGGCGAGCGGGGGACGGGCCGGTCGGGGATGTCTGGGCGTCCGACCATGCCGCCGTCGTGGCCGAGTTGGCGTCCGCATGATCGGACGAAAGTTGACGAAAGCTGATGGGTGCGCCTGAACAGGATTGTCCCGTGGCTGGAGGAGAACGCCCCGGACATCGGTGTGGCCAGGTGATGATCCACCCTGCCCGTCCCGGCCACCCGTCCCAGTCACCCGTTCCAGACCGCCAACGTTTCTGCTGGTCAGCGCCCATTCCAGCGTTCCGGCGTCCCAACATGATCGCTTTTTGTGGCGGGCGGAACAGATCACGGAACAAGCTGTGGCCGTCCAAGCAGTCCGCTGGACGACCCACTTCCGCACCATGGAGATCTTCGATGCGTTCGCGACTTGCCGCCCGCTCCACCCGCCTCGCCCTGGCCGTGGCCGCCGCGGCTGCCCTCGCTGCTACCGCAACCCCGGCCGCCACCGCCGACAGCGGAAGCACCGCCGCGCGGGCCTGTGCCACCAACGACCTGACCTTCGAGATCACCTCGAAGACGCAGGCAGGTGGCTACCTCCTCGTCACCGCCAAGGCCAAGTCCGGCATCACCTGCTACCTGGAGGGCGTCTTCCCCTCCGCGTCCTTCGGCTCCGCCGCCGACACCGAGCTGCGGCCCGTCGAGCACAGCGTCAGCGACGACGTCGTCCTCTCCGGCTCCGCCGCCGCATACGCCGGCATCAACCCCAAGTCCACCAACAACGAGAACGGCAGGCTGTTCGAGAAGCTCCACCTCTCCGTCACAGGCGATGAGGACAACTTCGTCACCCTGGACCTCCCCCTCACCGTCCAGGTCGACCGCCCCCTCGCCACCAACTGGCACGCCGACCCCGCCGACGCCGTCCCCTACAGCTGACCCCCGCGACGGACGCCTCCACGGCGCCCGTCGACAACAGCGTCGCCCGCCTCCTGTCCTGGTGGCGGGCGACAGACGGCTGACCAAGGATTTTCCCGCCGGCGGAAGTCCTCTTGCCGGGGGGAGGCTCCTCTTCGTCTTGAACGGTGTGCGTCTCGGCTGGGCAGCCGCGTATGAGGTCCTGATCGGTATTACTTCACCAGCCAAGGCCGACCCACAATGGATGGCGTGGCGGTTGTCCCTGGCAGGTTGGGTCACAGTCCTCGCCTTCATCGGCGGCACCGTCGGCTACCTCATCACCGTTCAGATCCAAACGCACCAAGCCCGCGACTTCCTCCGCTACGACCAGGCGCTCGCCCGGGGCCGGCCGATCGGCAGCGGTGTGATCGAGGGCGCGGCCAGGCATCTGGTCGCCGACCGCCTCGCGATCACCGGCAGCCGCTGGAGCGTCCCCGGAGCCGAAGCCCGCCTCCAACTCCGCGCGATCATCAGCAACGGCGACTTCACCGCCTACTGGCGCTGTCACGTGCGTCAGGAACACACACGTCTCTATCCCCGCCTCGACCAGGCCGATTACCGCCTGACGGCCTGAACGATCTCACTGCAGGAGAGCTACACCCAAAGCTGATTGAGTCCTACTGGCCTGGCCTGGCCTGGCCCTGCGGAGACTCCTTCAGGGGGCGTGAGTTGACCCGGTATCCGTTTCCTACGCGCTCTCGGGTGTACGGGGTGCCCCGTACCAGCGCCACTTCGTGAGGCGCGGTCGGTCGGGGAGTTCTGCTCGGCCGGTGGCCCACAGGAGGGTGGGCCAGCGTTCGGTGTCGGTCGGGGCGTCGGGGAAGAGGCGGCGCAGTACGCGGTCGCACAGGCCTGGGTCGGGTGTCCATTCGATGCCCAGGCCCTCGGTGACGTCGTGCGTGTGCACCAGGGTCTCCAGGATGCCCATGGCGGCGAAGCCCTCGGGATCGGCGGCGCCGAAGATGTGGTGCGATCTGGCCGTCGGTTCCTTGGTCCGCACGATCGCCGTCAGCAGGGCGCCGCTCGCCTCCAGCACCTGGAGCAGGCCGGCCGGTCCCGCCTCGCGGTCCGCGAAGATGACGTTCGCCGGGCCACCCGGCTTCCTCCGGCTCCATACGAACGGGACGTGCGTGTCCAACGGTGGGTTCTCCGGGCCCAGTTGGGCGGCGTACGAGAACAGGTCGTCGGCCAGGTGCTCGACGGTCTCCCAGCAGTCCCACTCCAGTGAACCCGCGCCCACGCCCCAGTCGGCGTCCTGTGCCCCGCGCAGGGCACTGACCGCCGAGCGCACGGCGTGGTCGACGTCGTCCGCTGTGACGGTAGTGCCCTGCGCGCCTTGCGTGCCCCGTGAGTCCGGTGAGTCCTGTGTTTCAGCCATGGCCGGACCGTATCAACGGCAACATCAACGGCAACCGTTCGTGGTTCGGCACAGCCATCGGCCCAACCGTCGGGCCGTCACGGAGGGCACCCTGCTACCTCCCGAGGAAGATCGGGTTCGTGAACGCGGCCAGCGCCCCAGGCATCGGCGCGAGTACGGCCTCGTGCCGCACCTCCGCCCGGACGTACGCCGCGTACTGAGCCGTCGTACGCCACTCCACGACACCCGCGCCCGCCACCGGCAGGACCCCGCTTGTGAACAGCACGCCCTGGTCCGTGACGAAGCGGACCGTGCAGCGCGGGGCGCCCGACACCTCCAGGCGGATCGTCACCGGGGCGTCTTTCGACACCCTCAACCGGCCCCCGATGTCCGCGTGTTCGCCCTTCGGGCCGGACGCCGTGAAGGTGAGGGAGACCGACTTGGACTCGGCGACGTAGGAGCGGCCTGCCTTCAGGCCCGCCTGGATGGCCTCCCGGGTCAGGTCGTCGGCCAGGACGACCGTCTGCGGGACGCCCACCGGGTCGGGGTCGCGGTGGGCGTCGCTGTTGCCCATGGCCGGAATCCATCCGCGCCCGCCCGAGGCACCCTCCCGCACGGACGCCACCAGCATGCCGTCCCAGTCCGCGAGCGCCACCTCGTCCTCGGGCGAGTAGGCGCCGTTCCACACCTCCACCGCGTCCACGTCGTTGAAGCCGAACTTCCAGTTGCAGCCGACGCAGGTGGCGTGCGGGTGGGCCGGGACGACCAGGCCGCCGGCGCGGCGGATCTGGCGCGCGTACTTGCCGAAGCGGTTGTCACGGGCCCGGTAGCGCCAGTCGACGAACGTCCCCGGATCGGTCCCGAGCGCGACCACGTGACCGTTGCGGGTCGTCACCTCCTCGCCCACCATGATGAGGAGGTCGTCGCCTGCCTCCGAGGCCCAATGGGCGTGTGATGAGTGGGTGTTGTGGTCCGAGCTGTTGATGAAGTCCAGGCCCGCCGCCCGCGCGAGGGCCGCGATCTCGGCCGGGGTGCGGCGGCCGTCCGAGTACCAGGTGTGGAGGTGGCAGTCGCCCCGGTACCAGGCCCGGCCCCGCCCCTTCGCCCGCTCCGGCGGGTAGACCGGGTCGGCGACGTCGCCGGGGTCGCCGTAGGTCAGCGTGATGGTGATCTCGTAGGCGAGGCCCTGCGGGGAGACCGTGTAGGGGCCCAGCGCGATGTGCCAGGTGCCCGCCTTCACCGGGCCGGGGATGTAGCCGGGCGTGGCGTCGTCCGCGCGGACGAAGAACTCCGTGCGGGCCCCGCCCGACCAGCCCCGGAAGCCCTTCCCGCCCAGTTCGGTGCCGCGCTGGTCGAAGACCCCGATGTCGAGCGCGTTGCCCGCGGTGCCGGCCGGTACGGACGGGCGGTCGTAGCTGTACGAGACCCTCAACTCCCGTACACCGTGCGGGATTTCGACGGGCAGATAGACGAAGTCGGGGGAGCCGGTGGGCAGCGTGCCCCGTACCGTCCTCGTCTCTGCGCGGCCGGTATCGCCGGTACTGCCAGCACTGTTGTCGGCGGCCTCGGCCGGGGTGCCGTGGGAGAAGGTCACGCTTCCCAACGTAAGCGCGGCGGCGGCTCCCGTCGCGAACAGGGCGCGTCTGGCCAGGCTGCTTCCGGTGCCGGGTTCCGTGCCGGTTCCGTGGTCGTCTTCGCACATGCTGCCGCTCCCAGGGGGTCGGGGTGTGACGTGGGTGACGCAGTGACCGGTGCTGTGGTGGCGCGTACCACTTTCATAGCCACTCTCGTGCCCGGGAGTGAACTCCCGTACAAGACAGGGGGATCGCCGTGCCAAGACAGCGTGCCCCGAGTGATGTTCGACCAATGCCGACCGGTCGGTATGGACAGACGGGACACCGCCCGGTACAGATATGGGCATGCGCCTAGCCGTCACGATCTTCCTCACCGACGAGACGATCACCCCGACCCGACTCGCCCGTGAGCTGGAACAGCGCGGGTTCGCCGGGCTGTATCTGCCCGAGCACACACACATACCGGTCGAGCGGACCACCCCGTACCCGGCGGGCGGCGACCTGCCGCCCGAGTACGGCCGTACGCTCGACCCCTTCGTCGCGCTCGGCCAGGCCGCCGCCGTCACCGAGCGGCTCGCCCTCGGCACGGGCATCACGCTCGTCGCCCAGCACGACCCGATCGACCTCGCCAAGCAGATCGCGACCCTCGACCACCTCTCCGGCGGACGGTTCACCCTCGGCCTCGGCTACGGCTGGAACGTCGAGGAGGCCGCCGACCACGGTGTGGAATGGCGTACGCGGCGCGAGCTGACCCGGGACCGGGTGGCGCTGATGCGTGCCCTGTGGGCGGACGAACCGACCGCGTACGAGGGCGAGTTCGGGAGTGTTCGGGCGAGTACCGCGTACCCCAAGCCGGTCCAGAAGCCGCGCGGGCCGGTGACCGGCCCGCGCACCCTCATCGGTGGCTCGGCGGGGCCGAAACTGTTCGCCCACATCAGCGAGTACGCCGACGGCTGGCTGCCGATCGGCGGGCGCGGCCTGTCCGAGTCGCTGCCCGTCCTGCGGTCGGTGTGGGCGGACGCGGGCCGCGACCCGGCCGCCCTCCAGGTCGTCCCGTACGCCGTCCAGCCCACCCCGGGCAAGCTCGCCCACTACGCCGAGCTGGGCATCGAGGAGGCCGTGGTGCAGCTGCCGCCGGCCGGGGAGGCCGAGGTGCTGGGCCTGCTGGACGGGTACGCGGAGTACCTGTAGTCCGGCAAACCGCGCGGGTTCCGCGGATCGCCCAGGCTGGACGGGCTGCGCGCGAGAGCTGCGCGGGGGCTCCGCAGGTGATGGCCGCCAGTGCCGCCCTGTAACGTTCGGCTGCCCGAACGGACAGGGCGGTCCCTGCGGGACCTGATCGCATCGATCGTATGCTCGACGGATGACGACTCCCGAGACCTCCGGAACCGGCCCCACCGAGCGCCCCGGCGGCGCCACCGGCCCGACCGAGAACTCCATGCGTCGCGCCCTCAAACGCGCCCGGGACGGTGTCGCCCTCGACGCCGGCGAGGCCGCGGTGCTGCTCCAGGCCCGCGGCGAGGCTCTCGACGACCTCACCGCGTCCGCGGCCCGCGTCCGGGACGCCGGCCTGGAGGCCGCCGGCCGACCCGGCGTCATCACGTACTCGAAGAGCGTCTTCATCCCACTGACCCGGCTCTGTCGGGACAAATGTCACTACTGCACCTTCGTGACCGTCCCGGGCAAGCTCCGCCGGGCCGGGCACGGCATGTTCATGTCCCCGGACGAGGTTCTCGACATCGCCCGGCGCGGTGCCGCCCTGGGCTGCAAGGAAGCGCTGATCACCCTCGGCGACAAGCCCGAGGACCGCTGGCCGGAGGCGCGCGAGTGGCTCGACGCGCACGGCTACGACGACACGATCGCGTACGTCCGCGCCATCTCGATCCGCATCCTGGAGGAGACGGGCCTGCTGCCCCACCTCAACCCGGGCGTGATGTCGTGGACGGACTTCCAGCGTCTGAAGCCCGTCGCTCCCTCCATGGGCATGATGCTGGAGACGACCGCGACCCGCCTGTGGTCCGAGCCGGGCGGCCCGCACTACGGCTCCCCGGACAAGGAACCCGCCGTACGGCTGAGGGTGCTGGAGGACGCGGGCCGGTCGTCCGTCCCCTTCACCTCGGGCCTCCTGATCGGGATCGGCGAGACGTACGAGGAGCGGGCGGAGTCGCTCTTCGCACTCCGTCGCGTCTCCCGTGCCTACCACTCCATCCAGGAGTTGATCATCCAGAACTTCCGCGCCAAGCCGGACACCGCGATGCGCGGAATGCCGGATGCGGAACTGGACGAACTCGTCGCGACTGTGGCGGTGGCGCGCCACATCATGGGCCCGAGCGCCTGCCTCCAGGCCCCGCCCAACCTCGTCGACTCCGAGTACGAGCGGCTGATCGGCGCCGGTATCGACGACTGGGGCGGGGTCTCCCCGCTCACCATCGACCACGTCAACCCGGAACGCCCCTGGCCCCAGATCGACGAACTCGCCGCCAAATCAGCGGCAGTCGGCTTCACGATGCGCGAACGCCTCTGCGTCTACCCGGAGTTCGTGCAACGCGGCGAGCCTTGGCTCGACCCGCGGCTGCTCCCGCACGTACGGGCCCTGGCCGACCCCGAGACGGGCCTCGCGCGCGAGGACGCCGTCGTCGAGGGGCACCCCTGGCAGGAGCCGGAGGAGGCGTTCGTGTCGTCCGGCCGCACTGACCTGCACACCACGATCGACACCGACGGCCGTACGTCCGACCGGCGCGACGACTTCGACGAGGTGTACGGCGACTGGGGCGCCCTGCGGGAGGCGGCGGCTCCCGGAATGGTGCCGGAGCGCATCGACACGGACGTACGGCAGGCGCTGCGCACGGCGGCCGACGACCCGACGAAGCTCACCGACGACGAGGCGCTGGCCCTCTTCCACGCGGACGGCCCGGCACTGGACGCGCTGTGCCAAGTCGCCGACGACGTACGGAAGTCGGCGGTCGGGGACGACGTCACCTACATCGTCACCCGGAACATCAACTTCACCAACGTCTGCTACACCGGCTGCCGTTTCTGCGCCTTCGCGCAGCGCCGCACGGACGCCGACGCCTACACGCTGTCCCTGGACCAGGTGGCCGACCGCGCCCAACAGGCCTGGGACGTGGGGGCGGTCGAGGTCTGCATGCAGGGCGGCATCCACCCCGACCTGCCGGGCACCGCCTACTTCGACATCGCGCGCGCGGTGAAGGAGAAGGTCCCCGGCATGCACGTACACGCCTTCTCACCCATGGAGGTGGTGAACGGCGCGACCCGCACCGGGATGTCGATCCGCGAGTGGCTGACGGCCGCGAAGGAAGCCGGCCTCGACACGATCCCCGGCACGGCGGCGGAGATCCTCGACGACGAGGTCCGCTGGGTCCTGACCAAGGGCAAGCTGCCGACGGCAACGTGGATCGAGGTGGTGACGACGGCCCACGAGCTGGGCATCCGCTCGTCCTCGACGATGATGTACGGCCACGTGGACCAGCCCCGCCACTGGCTCGGCCACTTCCGCACGCTGGCCCGTATCCAGCAACAGACGGGCGGTTTCACGGAGTTCGTCACCCTCCCGTTCATCCACACCAACGCCCCGGTGTACCTGGCGGGCATCGCGCGCCCCGGCCCGACGATGCGCGACAACCGGGCGGTCATCGCCATGGCCCGCCTTCTGCTGCACACCCACATCCCCAACATCCAGACCAGCTGGGTCAAGCTGGGCACGGAGGGCGCGGCGGAGATGCTCCGCTCGGGCGCGAACGACCTGGGCGGCACGCTCATGGAGGAGACGATCTCGCGGATGGCGGGGTCGTCGTACGGCTCGTACAAGTCGGTGAAGGACCTGATCGGGGTGGCGGAGGCGGCGGGGCGCCCGGCCAGGCCCCGGACCACCCTCTACGGCGAGGTTACGGAGGAGCGGCAGCGGGCGGCGGCTCTGTCGGACGGGCATCTGCCGGAGTTGCTGCCTGTGTTGGAGTGACCTGGATCGATGGCGCCCACCCCGCCGCCTCCGCGTGGTCCGTCAGACGACGACCCGACCCCGCAGGATGATTCGGCTCGGGTGGGCCAGCGCGGAGGGGTCCCGCGTCGGGTCGGTGTCGTAGGCGACGAGGTCGGCGGGGGCTCCGTCGGTCAGGCCGGGCAGGCCGAGCCAGGAGCGGGCCGACCATGATGCCGAGCCGAGCGCGGCTTCGGTCGGCAGGCCGGCCCGGACGAGCCACTCGACCTCCGAGGCGACGGTGCCGCACGGGAAGCTGTCCGTGCCGGCCAGGACGGTGACACCGGCCTCGTACGCCGCCCGGACGCTGGGCAGCATGCCCTCCCATCCGGCCAGCCACCAGTCCCGGGCAGCGCTCGGCTCGGCGGCTCGCCGCCGCTCAACACCGGCGCCGAAGACGCTCAACGTCGGTACCAGCGCGGTCCCTTGGGCCGCCATCCGGTCGATGAGGTCGGGGTCGAGATGCATCCCGTGCTCCAGGCTGTCGACCCCGGCCAGCACGGCGTTGCGGCAGCCGTCGGCGGTCTGGCAGTGCGCGGCCACCCGGCCGCCGACGGCGTGCACCGCCTCCACGACGGCCGTGAGGATCTCCAGCGGCAGCGCAGGCTCGCTGTGCTTCCAGTCCCCGATGACCTTGCACCACCCCGAGGACGCCTCGGCCTCCTCGACGGCGGCGTCCACCAGGCCGGCCTCGCTCACGTCCCGTCCGAACCCGGGGAAGAACCGGCCGGGCGTGGCCAGCCAGCGCCCGGCCGAGCGAACTCGCGGCAGCTCCGGGTCGTCGTCCACCCAGGCCGGGATACGGGCGGCGGACCCCGGCGTGCGCACGAGCAGCACGCCGGCGTCCCGGTGATCGGCGAGGTGCCGACGTAGCGTCTCGTCACTGAACGCGTCCTCGACGCCCTCCGCACCCGGATGGGTGTGGGCATCGACGAGGCCGGGCAGCAACCAGCCCCCGTCGACGACCAGTTCCGCATCCCCGTCCGAACTCGCCCCCGGGACCGGCTCGGTCCACAGCCGGCCCCGGTCGATCCAGAAGGTCCGCTGCTCCCGCTCGGGCAGTACGACACCTCGTACCTTGAGCACCATGGTCAACTGCCCTTTCCTGGTTGGTGGGCCACGGGTCAGCAGCCCATCCGGAATGTAGCGTCCCGCTGTTCACCGACCGGTCGAGACCGAGTCGCCTCTGCTGGAGGGGCCGAAGCGAGGGAACGCGGGTGCCTGTCCTCGCCCGCCGACCGCTTGCCTGACGCTGTGATTCGATGTGTCGATGAACGGTCAGGCAAGCGTGGCCCAGGAAGCGCTCTACCGCGCACTCGACGAGACGGTGTCACGGCTGTACGCCGAAGGCCGATTGGCCGATGCCCTGAAAGCGGTGGAGGACGCGGCTCCCCGGATCCCCTCGCGTCGTGCGGACACCGCCCACCTGGCCGCCTGCCTGCTGACGCTCACCGGGCGGCCCGAGGACGCGCTGGCGGAGCTGCGCACAGCACTCGCCGACGGCGGCGCCTGGTGGAGTCCCACGATTCTCGTCGATGACGACGACCTGGCCGCCGTTCGTGACCTTGAGGGGTTCACGGCTCTGCTCCGCGAGTCCACGGCCCGGCACGCGACGGCCACTGGAGTCCCTCTTCCCCCGGTCGTACGACGGCCACAAGGCGCTGCCCCTCGAGGTGTCCTGGTCGTCCTGCACGGCGCCGATCAGGACGCGGCCCTGGCTGCGGAACAGTGGGCGGCGGCAGTTGACGCGGGGCTCGTCCTCGTCGCCGTCGACTCCTCCCAGCGGTCGACCCCGCTCTACCGCAGCTGGCCCGACATCGGCGTCGGCATCCGGGACATCACCGCGGCTCTCGCCGAACTGGACGAGGCCGACGCCTCCCTGCCACTCCTCGCGGCGGGCTTCTCGGCGGGCGCCCGCGTGGCTGTGCTGTGGGCCCTGTCCGACGCGGCAGTACGCCCCTCCGGATTCCTGGCGGTGGGTCCTGCCCTCACACCGGCGCACCTAGACGAGGAACAGCGCGCGAGGGCCGCGCAGGGTGCGGTGCGCGGCCGGATTCTGGTGGGGGACCAGGACGACGACGTCACCCCCGAGGTTTACGACGCTCACGCGGTGCTTGCCGAGGCGGGCGCGGACGTCACGCTGGAGACGATCCCCGGGCTGGGTCACGATTTCCCCTCGGGCTTCGGCCGGAGCCTCCCGGGTCTGCTGGAGCAGTTGTTGGTGGCTTGAGCTCGTCGCGAGGGGCGCCTGTCAGGCGCACCGTCGAATGGCCGGCCACCGGCGAGAAAAACTCAGGTCAACAGGCCGAACTCGACAGCGAAGCCGTCGCTCACGGACTTGCCTACTCCGGATAGAGAACCGCCAAGCGTGGCAGGCGGCGAGTCATTTCGCCTCGGTCGTCGAATTCGAAGTTCCAGGTGGGGTCCAGCTCCGGGTATCGGATGCTGAACGCGTCGTCAGGGAGTTGCCTGCCGGTCGCCGTGATGTGGGCGGTCCAGGCGATACCGAGCACGTCCTCACAATCGAGAACGCTTCCCGCGGCAGCTGACGCTCGCACGACGGGCAGTTCTGCGAGGGCGTCGGGATCAGCGATCATGCGCTCGAAGGTCTCGCGCCCTTGCACGATCAACCAGCCCCGGAAGTAGTCGAAGGCGTCGTCGGAGCATCCGCCGTTGATGACGTAGGCAGCGGCCCACAGAGGGTTCGTGTAGGAGTCGGCCATCAGGTCCCACAACACCTGCTGAGCGGCGATGATCTCCTCGGCCGGTTGAGTGGCCAGCAGCGAGGCTGCCTGGCGGGCGACCGCTTCTCCGTCGTCCGGGTTGGGGGCCTGGCTACGGGCCGACTCGATGAGCTGCCAGAACTGCTGTCTGTTCATGCCGGCAGAGCCTGCCACTTGGTACTGACACCGGGCCGGCACCGGAAGGGCGACCACAGCGTTCGACTCGGCGACGGACGACCGAATGCTGCCGGTGCAAGGGCAGAGCCAGTGCACCGGCAGTCAGACGGAGACCCCGAAATCCCGCTCAGTTCAAGGCAGTTGGGGCGAACCCCGACTCAGAACCCCACCCGGAACGTAGCGTCCTGCTTCTCCGCAGTCGTCGAGATCGGGTCGATCCGCAGCACGTAGTTCGAGTGGCGGATGTACCGCGTCGGGTTGTTGTACGACCGGAACGACGCCCACGAACTGTCCGCCAGGCCCGCCGTGCGGTAGAACGTCGCGTCGCCCGCGAATGTCGACGTGCCGTCGTTGACGTCGAGTTGGAGGGCGTAGTTGTAGTGCCGGAGGTAGCGGGTCGGGTAGTTGACCGACTGGAAGGAGACGCCGGTGCTGTCGGCCAGGCCCGGGACGAGCTTCCACTCCGAGTCGGTGTAGAGGTCGAAGGGATACTCGTCGATGCGTGCCTTGTAGTCGGCGTGGCGGACGTAACGGGCCGGGTAGTTGTACGACTTGAGGCGGTTCCAGGCCGGGGAGCCCCACTTGGTGAGCAGGTTGTTGTACTCGGCTGTCGTGATCGTCGCGATGCCGCAGTGCTTGGAGTTGACCGGCTGGGTGTAGGTCTTCTGGTCGAGAGCGGTCCAGGTGCCGGAGGCCAGGTCGGAGGTCTGCCAGGCGTAGAAGACGCCGTTCGGGGTGTACGTGTCGCCCCAGAGGTACCAGGAGTTCGACGTCAGCGACTTGAAGACCGTCGGGGCTTCCGTGCCGCCGTGCGCCACGCCCGCGCTGTACTCGGTGAAGCTGCCCGGGTTGAGGGACGTCGAGCGTGCCGACACCAGGGTCTGGTTCTTCTTGAAGAACAGGTAGTTGTAGCCGTTGACCCCGACCGCCATGTCCCCGTCGATCACCTCGTACCCGGGGTCGAAGAAGACCTGCGGGCTCGACGCCGTGACGAAGTCGCTGGTGTAGTTCACCATGATCACGTTGTGGCCGGTGGAGTTCACGGAGGAGTAGATCACCGCGTACTGGCCCCGGCTCGCGTCCCAGAACGCCTCGGGTGCCCAGCTGTGCGTGGTCATGTCGTGGAGTTTCAGGCGCCGGTAGCCGGTGAAGGTGCGCAGGTCGGCGGAGTCCCAGACGTGGATGTACTGGCTGTTGTACGACCAGTCCGTGCCCTTGAGGTCGGTGGCGAGGACGACGAACGTGCCGTCCTGCTTGCGCATGAGGAATGGGTCGCGCAGCCCGAGGGCGCCTGCGGTCGGGGTGACCACGGGGTTGTTCTGGTTCAGCGGCGTCCAGTTGAGCGAGTCGGTGCTGACGGCCAGGTGGAGGCCGTAGTCGGTGCCCAGCCCCAGGCTCGTCGACTCGGTGAAGTAGCACATCACGTATGCCGAGTCGGCCGCGTGGGCGGTGCCGGCGCCGAGGGTCATGACGCCGGACATGGCGAGGGGAGTGGTGGCGGCCATGCCGAGGAAGAGACGGCGGGAGGGCTGGGGTCTTGCGCTCATCTTTGTCTCCAAGCGGGTGCTGGCGAGGGGGTGGATGCGGGTCCAGGAATGGAGTGAGCGGCTGCGCGACTCGTGCGTGGGGGAGGAGGGAGGGGAGGGACAGGAGAGGGGGAACGGGGGACGTGGAGAACGCAACCAGGCAGGCGAATTGGCCGAAATTTCGAACTAGGTTCGGAAAGTCGATCAGAAGGTAGATCGCCCCACCCTGCTCGTCAATCACTCTGGCGAGGCTGTGGGGATTCTTTGCGGCGCACCCCTCAGAACATGCCTGGGGCGCAACCCTCTGTACGTGCCGCGAGTCACCTGGGGGTGTCGAAACCGCTTGCCCCTTATGGAGGTTGTGCAATGTCCTCTCACTTCGTCGGACGCAGGACACTCCGTGTGGCCTCGGCCCTGACCCTGGCCGTCACCACCGGACTGACCGCCCTCGTAGCCCTGCCCGCCACCGCCGGCGCCGCGGTACCGGCGGCCAGACTGACGAGCGCGGATCGTGGGCGGGCGTTCGACTACACGGCGGCGCCGGGCCAGACCAACAGGGTCGCCGTCACCGCGACGTTCTCGTCCACGCCCACCGACGGCCCGACCATCACCTACGTCATCGACGACGTGGTCCCGATCGACATCGACGTGAGCGAAGGAGGCTGCACGCACCCCGACAACACGGACCGCACCAAGGTCTCCTGCACGAAGACCGGCATGGACCCCGACCTCGCGTACGCCACGCTGTACATGAAACTCGGCGACGGCAACGACACCGTCGCGTTCGGCAACGCCACCGGTCAGGTCAGATTCACGGCCTCGATCGACCTGGGCGCCGGAAAGGACAGGCTGACCCGAACCGGTGGCGTCGACGGCAACGACAGCGAGGGTGGACCCGGTGACGACATCATCGACGTGGGCGTCCGCGGGCTGACCAACGCCGGGGACGGCAACGACACGATCCACGGCGCCGCCGGGTCCGTCCTGAGCGGCCAGAACGGCGTCGACACGATCGATGTCGCCGGTGACTACGGCTGGGCGGACGGGGGCCCGGGCAACGATGTAGTCCAGGGCGGCGCAGGCCACCAGACACTGATCGGCGGAGACGGCAACGACTCGCTGCGCGGCGGCGCCGGAGACGACTCGTTCTTCGCCGGCAAGGGCGCCGACAGTCTGTACGGCAACAGCGGCAACGACACGCTCTACGGGAACAGCGGCAACGACAAGCTGTACGGCGGCCCGGGCAGGGACACCCTCTCGGGCGGCCCCGGCAGGGACGTGGTCCGCCAGGACTGAGGCCCGAGGCGGACTGCGCGTCGGAGTACGATGATCCGACCCCCGGCGGAGGACCCGGCGGCGGGTTCTGTTGCTGAGGAGATGCGTGACCGTGGCTGCCCGACGGCTTCCCTCATCGGTCTGGGTCACCGGTCTCACCTTGGGCGCGGTCGCCGCGGTCACCGTGCTGGCGGTGAAGGCCGAGCGGGGTCCGCAGCCCCACGCCACCGCCGCCGCCAGGCCCAGCGCGTCCGCCTCGGTGAAACCCTCCGCCAAGCCCAGTCAGGCCGCCGAGGCGGCCGTGCCGGACGGGTCGGGGACCGGGCGGCGGGTCGTCTACTCACTCGGGCAGAAACGGGTGTGGCTGGTCGACGCGAGCGACCAGTCCCGCCGTACGTTCGTGGTGTGGCCGGGCTCGGTGAGCCCGGACCCGGGGAAGTACGCGGTGGGGCAGCGGGACGAGGCCCGTACCGGCTCGGACGGCGTCGCGATCGAGCACGTCATGTTCTTCGCCACCGGTTCCGGGCTCTCGATCGCCTTCTCCAACGCCGTCGACGGCGCCTCACCGCAGCCCGCGTCCGGTGTGCAGACGGGCGGCATCCGTATGTCCAAGGCGGACGGCACCGCCCTGTGGGCCTTCGGGGACACGGGGACCGCGGTGACGGTCGTCAAGTAGCGCCGCAGCCCGCGCTTACTCCGCCGAGGGCCGGTCCTCGGCCGACGACGCGGTACGCGCCGGCAGGTGGATCACCAGCAGCACCACCCCACTCAGCGTGAACACGCGTGTCGCCGCGTCCAGTCCGTTCCAGTCGTCCGACTGCCACATGGCGAACCACTCGCCGCCGATCGCGATGAAACCGGCGCCGAACAGCAGCATCAGCATCAGCAGGCCGTACGTCGAGATGCGCCGTGCCTGTTCGAGGTCGCGGCGCACCCACAGCCAGGTGGCGGCGATGAGGACGAACGCGGCGAGCGTCTCCCACACGATGATCGCCACGTACGCGGTGTCCTGGAGGCCCTTGGACGTGATGGCCCTCCACATCAGGTCTTCGTCCTTGAACGTGGTGTCCATCGCGAGGACATGGCGCACGAACTGCTGGTTCGAGTCGAAGTCGGTGATGTTGCCGAGCGCCACGAGGGCGATGTAGAGCGCGACCGTCGCCGTCAGCAGGGTCGCGGCGAGGGTGAGCGCGGTGTGTGGGGAGCGGGAGGTACGGGTGGGGTGGGGGGTACCTGTTGTGGTCATGGCGTAACTCTATGGAACGGTTCGGGCGCCGTCTCCCCGTCCCTGTCCATGAGTTGGGCCAGACTGGTGGATGACCCAGGACACCTGCCAGGACAACTGCCAGGGCACTTGCCAGGACACGAGGAGACGTACGGATGGCTCAGGCCCCGCGCCCGTCGATGCGGCAGCTGATCCAGCAGCGCAGACGCGCCGGATTTGTCGGCCGGGGCGCCGAACGGGCCGCGTTCCGGGCCAACTTCGACCTGCCGCCGGACGACGAACGCCACCGCTTCCGCTTCCATGTGCACGGCAACGCCGGCGTCGGAAAGACCTTCCTGGTAAGGGAGTTGGAGCAGCAGGCCAAGGAGCGCGGCGCGCTCACCGCGTACGTCGACGAGGGCGTCGGCAGTGTGCCGGAGGCGTTGGCGGTGATGTGTCGTCAGTTCGCGGCCCAGGGACGGCGGTTCAAGGAGCTGGAGCGGCTGCTCGCGGCCCATCGGGAGCGGCGGCACGAGGCCGAGTCCGCCGTCGCGAGCCTCGAACCGCAGCCCGAGGGTCCCTCGGCCGGCAGTCCCTCGGCAGGCAGTCTGACGGCCGCCCGGATCGGGCTCGTCGGCGCCGGACTCATCCCGGTCGTCGGGCCGTTCGCCGGTGCCCTCGACGCCGACCGGATCGCCCAGGGCGCCGACCGGGTACGGGCCGGGATCGCCGCCCGGCTGCGCAACCAGGACGACGTACAGCTCGTCCTCGCGCCCGAGCGCGTCCTCACGCCGGTGCTGCTCGCCGAGCTGGACGACATCTGCGCCGCCGTCCCCTGGATCGTCCTCTTCCTTGACACGTACGAGCGCACCGGCCCGTTCCTCGACGGCTGGCTGCACGACATCATGACCACCGACCGCTACGGCGACCTCTCCTTTCCCGCCAACCTCGTCCTCGTCACCGCAGGTCAGCGCCCCTTCGACACCGGCCGCTGGGGCGGCTTCGCCGACTTCGTCACCGAGGTGCCGCTCGGACCCTTCACGGAGGCGGAGGCGCGTGGACTGCTCGCCGACAAGGGCGTGACGGACGAGCCCGTCGTCGAGGAGGTGCTGCGGCTCACCGGCGGGCTGCCGGTGCTGGTGTCGACCCTCGCCGAGGCCCGCCCCACCGACCCGGACGACATCGGCGACCCGAGCGCCACCGCCGTAGGCCGGTTCCTGAAGTGGGAGACCGACCCCGTACGCCAGGCCGCCGCCCTCGCCTGCGCCCTGCCCCGGCGTCTGGACGCGGACGTCTTCCGGGCCGCCCTCCCGGCTGTCGCTTCCGAGCAGGCGCGGGACGATGCCGAACTCGACCTGCTGTTCGGGTGGTTGAGGTCGCTGCCGTTCGTGAGCGATCGCGGCGACCGCGTCCAGTACCACGACGTCGTACGCGCCCCCATGCTCCGTCTCCAGCGCCACCGCTCCCCGCGCCGCTGGGCCGAGCAGCACACCGGCCTCGCCGACACCTTCGCCGACTGGCGCGCCGAGGCCGAAGTTCCCCTCGCCGCAGACGAGTTGTGGGCGACGGAGGAGTGGCGGGAGCTGCGGCTCGCCGAGTCGTACCACCTGTTGTGCGCTTCCCCTCGTACCGCGCTGCCCGTCGTCCTGCGGGACCTCGTCGACGCCTGCGACCAGGGGGAGGTGGTCGCCCGGCGGTGGGCGCGCGTCCTGGTGGAGGCGGGCGACGACAACGAGGCACCGGCGGTGCGGAGTTGGGGACGCGACCTCCTCGACGCGCTCGCCGACGACGGCCACGGAGGAGAAAGCGGTGAGAGCCGGGAGAGCCGGGAAGGCGGGGTGCTCGGTGCGCTCGCGCTGCTGCTGGGCCGTGCCGGGCTCGACGCGCGCGGGCAGGCCGTCGCACGCATGCTGCGCGGGCGCGAGCTGCGCATGGGCAGGGAGCACGACAAGGCTCTCGGGGAGTACGAGCAGGCCGTCGCCCTCGATCCCGGGCTGGAGCGCGCCTACTACGGCCGGGGCGTCACCCGCGCCGAACAGCGCGACTACGCCGCCGCCATCGCCGCCCTCGACCGCGCCGACGAACTGGCCCCCGACACCGCCCGCGTCCTCTTCGTACGCGGCGACTACCACCGCATCCTCGGCCACCACGAGGAAGCCGTCCGTGACCTGGACCGGGCCGTCGCCCTCGGCCCCGACCTGGCCGGCGCCTGGGCCTCCCGGGGCGTGACCCGGCACGGCACCGGCGACACGGAGAACGCCCTCGCCGACCTCGACCGGGCCCTCGAACTGGACCCCGAGCACGTGTGGGCGCTGGTCCGGAGGGCCCGGGTGCACCGCTCGCGCGGGGAGCGGGCCGGTCAACTCGCCGACCTGGACCGGGCGGTGGCCCTCGGCCCCGAGCTGGCCTGGGTCGCGTGCGAGCGTGGCGACGCGCTGCGGGCCGCCGAGCGAGACGCCGACGCCCTCGACGACTACGACCGCGCCCTCGAACTCGACCCCGCCTACGCGTCGGCGTACGCGAGCCGGGGCGTCTCCCGCAGCCGACTCGGCCGCCACGACGAGGCGTTGGCCGACCTGGACAAGGCGCTGGAGCTGTATCCGGCGTACGCCTGGGCGCTGGTGCAGCGCTCGGTCGTGCACCGGCGGGCCGACGGATACGAGGCGTCGTCCGAAGACGCCCACCGGGCGGTCGAGTTGGAGCCGGAGAGCGCGTGGGCGCTGTGGAACCGGGGTGAGGCGCTCCGCTGCCTGGGCCGGTTCGAGGAGGCACGCGCGGACCTCGACCGGGCGCTGGCGCTGGCACCGGACAGTGTGTGGGCGATCGGCTGCCGGGGCGCCGTACTGCACGAACTGCGGCTGTACGGCGACGCGTTGACGGACCTTGACCTGGCGGTCGCGCTCGACCCGGACGGGGCCTGGCATCTGATGCGCCGGATCATGACCCTGCTGGCGGTGGGCCGCCCCGAGGACGCCCGCACCGACCTCCACCGCTATCTGTTGATCGGCGACGACCGGGCCTGGGCGCACCACACCCTCGCGCAGATCCACCTTCTGGACGGGCGTCCCGAGGACGCGGCGACGGCGCTCGCTCAGGCCGCGCGGCACGGACTCGCCGAGCCCGCCGGACTGGAGGAGCTGGCCCGCGTGCAGCGCAAGGCGGGGGAGTGGAGGGCCGCCCGGGAGACGGCGGACCGGATGCGCGCCCTGCACGAGGCCGGCGGCGCCTTCTGTCTCGCCCTCGCGGTCGCCGGGGAGCGGGGCCAGGAGGCCGCCCGCCCGGTCTGGCGCGAGGCGGACCGGCTGGCCTCCGGCTGGGACCTGGCCGAGGGCGCCGCCGGCTTCCTGCACGCGGTGATCGCGGCGGGCCTCGGCGACTGGGCGGACCTGGACGAACGCCTCGCCGACCTGCTCACGGGGACGAGGGAGTGGGTGGACGTGGCATGGCTGGCCGACCTGCTGAGCGAGCTGGCGGCGGCGCCGGGCGGCCCGGCGGAGGAGCGGGAGCGGATCGCCGTACGGCTGGACCGGGTGCGGGAGGCCCGGGAGGCGATCAGCGGGCGGTACGCGGACTGAGGAAGCGGAACGACAAAGGGGAGGGAGGGCCCGAGGCTCTCGATTGGTGACCAGCCGGGATCACTCATGCCTAGTCATGCCCTCTCATGTCACTTTCCGCATACCAATACGGGCCCTGAACGGACCGTTCCCGGTCGATTACAGTGCTGAGCTGTCAATCGTTCGAACGATGCTGTGAGGGAGGTCCGAGGTGGGTGTGATGACATCCGGTGGCGTGACCGGTGCCGCGTCCGGCGCCATCTGGGGCCGCCCCGAACAGCAGGACTTCCGCAGCAGGGTCCGCGGCACCCTGCTCGGCGCGGCTCTCGGCGACGCACTGGGCGCCCCGCTCGACGGACTCACCCTCGCCTCCATCCAAGAGGCCTACGGTGCGGACGGACTCACCGATCTGGCCTTCGCGTACGGCAGACGCGGCGCGATCACCGACCTCACCCAACTCACCCTCTTCACCCTGGACGGCCTGATCCGCGCCCAGGTGCGCCGCGACACCGGCGCCTGGCACCCGCCGACCGACCTGCACCGCGCCTACCGCCGCTGGCGGGCCACCCAGAGCGACTGGGGGCCCGACGAGCGCCGCAAGGAGGACGGCTGGCTGGCCCACGAGGAGTGGCTGTACGCCCGCCGCGACCCGGCCCTCGCCTGCCTGCTAGGCCTGGGAGACGAGACGATGGGCACCCTGGACGCGCCCAAGAACCCCGGTGAGGCGGGGGTGGAGGCGGCGGCCCGCTCGGGCCCGTTCGGGCTCCTGGTCGGCTGGGAGCCGCAGCTCGTGATGCAGCTGGCGGTGGAGTGCGCCGCGCAGACCCACGGCCACCCGACGGGCTATCTGGCGGCGGGCGCGTACGCCGTGATCGTGCACGGCCTGGCGCGCGGCGAGAGCCTCGACACGGCGGTACAGCGGGCGCTGGCCCTGCTGGCGGCCAGACCTGGCCACCAGCAGGTGGCGGACGCCCTCCAGCGGGCCCTGGGCGCCGTACGCCAGGGCATCCCGTCCCCCGCACGGGTCGCGGAGCTGGCCGGCGTCGGCACGGCGGAGGGCCTCCTGGCGGTGGCTGTCTACTGCGCGCTGGTCGGTGAGGACGTCCGCCACGGTCTGTCCCTGGCGGTCAACCACGGCGGCCCGTCCGCCGCGACGGGCGCACTGACCGGCGGCCTGCTGGGCGCCCTGCACGGCGAGACGGCCCTCCCGCCCGCCTGGCTGGCGGAACTGGAAGGCCGACCGACGATGCTGGTCCTGGCGGACGACTTCGCGATGGAGATGACCCAGGGCCCGGCCCTGCACGGCCCGGCAGGATCCTCCCCCGGCTGGCTCACCAGATACCCACGGGCGTGAAGGTCCGTTTCAGCCCGTCCGGCGTTTGAGGACGAGCGCCTTCAGCGCGAAGGGGGGTCTGGGGGCGCAGCCCCCAGGAACAGGATGGGACGGGTAGGGGCGGCGGGGGCGAAAAAACATCCACAGCCACCCTCACCCACCCGCACCCTCAGTCCTTGCCCGGCGCCACATCCGCAGGCTGCGGAACAGGCACCCGCACAGCCGCGCTCCCGCTCCCGCTGTCGTCCCCGTCCGTGTTCACGGTCTCGATGATCGCCAACCGCTCCGGCGTGTCCTCGGGCCGCAGGAAGCCGATCAGGACGTACAGCACCAGCGAGACAGCCAGCGGGATCGACACCTGGTACTGGAGCGGTACCCCGCCCTCCACGCTCCAGTTGATCGGATAGTTCACCAGCCAGAAGGCGAACAGCCCCATCGACCAGCTGCCCAGCGCCGCCGTCGGCCCCGACCGCCGGAACGGCCGCAGCAGACCCAGCATCATCGGGATCGCCATCGGACCCATCAGACCGGCCACCCACTTGATGACGACGGTGATGATGTCCTTGAAGGCGGGGGAGTTGATCTGCGTGGCCGCCGCCATGGACAGCCCGAGGAACACCACGGTCGTCACCCGCGCGGCGACGAGCCCCGACGAGTCCGTCCACGTCCGTGCCCGCTTCCAGACCACCGGCGCGACGTCCCGGGTGAAGACGGCGGCGATGGCGTTCGCGTCGGACGAGCACATGGCCATGGTGTGGGAGAAGAAGCCGACGATCACGAGCCCCAACAGGCCGTGCGGCAGCAGCTGTTCGGTCATCAGGGCGTAGGAGTCGGAACCGTCCGGCTTCTGCGCCTGGACCAGCAGCGGAGACATCCACATCGGGAAGAACAGCACCAGCGGCCAGACCAGCCACAGCACCGCCGACAGCCGTGCCGACCGCTCGGCGTCCCGGGGGCTGGCCGTGGCCATGTACCGCTGCGCCTGGTTGAGCATGCCGCCGTTGTACTCGAACAGCTTGATGAAGAGGAACGCGAGCAGGAACACCGTGCCGTACGGGCCCACCAGCGGCTTCCCGTGTCCCTGCAACGCGGGCTCGTCCCAGACCCCGAAGAACCCTCCGTGGTCGTCGAGTTTGCCGACGACGGCGATGAACATCGCGATGCCTGCAAGGAGTTGGATGACGAACTGCCCCAACTCCGTGAGCGCGTCGGCCCACAGGCCGCCGATCGTGCAGTACACGGCGGTGATCGCACCGGTGATGAGGATGCCCTGGTTGAGGGACATGCCGGTGAAGACGGACAACAGGGTCGCGATCGCGGCCCACTTGGCGCCCACGTCCACGATCTTCAACAGCATCCCGGACCACGCCAGCGCCTGCTGTGTCTTCAGGTCGTACCGGTTCTTCAGGTACTCCAGCGGTGACGCCACATGGAGCCGCGACCGTAGGCGGTTGATGCGTGGCGCGAACAGCTTGGAGCCGATGGCGATGCCCAGCGCGATCGGGAAGGACCAGGTGATGAACGACGTGACGCCGTACGTGTAGGCGATACCGGCGTAGCCGGTGAACATCACCGCGCTGTAGCCGGACATGTGGTGGGAGATGCCGGACAGCCACCACGGCATCTTCCCGCCCGCGGTGAAGAAGTCGCTGACGTTGTCGACCCGTTTGTGGGACCAGACACCGATCGCGACCATCACACCGAAGTACGCGATGAGCACGGTCCAGTCGAGGCCGTTCATGTGCTCCCTCCCAGGGGCGTCGAGCAAGTCGAGCGGGGGTGTCGAGCGCCCGCTCATCGTCGATTCGATGGCATGGCAACGACAACAGCTCGAACAGTCAAGAGGGAGTAAAGAAGTTCGCCGCACTGACCTTCGTTCATGTCCATGAACTCAGCGCGACCATCAAGAGATTGGCGGAATATCAGCTACCGCATCAGCTCACCCGCGTTCACCAGCAAGGACTGTCCGGTGATGGCCCTCGCCCGCTCCGACGCCAGAAACACCGCAGCGTCCGCGACATCCCCGTCCGTGGCCAGCTCGGGCAACGCCATCCGCTCCGCGAGCCGCCGCCGCACCTCGGCCTCCGGCACCCCCTCCCCCTGCGCCGTGAACCGCACGTACGCCTCCACCGGCGGCCCCCACATCCACCCCGGCAGCACCGTGTTGACCCGGATCCGATGGGGCCCGAGTTCCCGCGCCAGTGAGTACATCGCGCTCGTCAACGCACCCTTGGAGGCGGCGTACGCGGCCTGCCGCACCTGCGAGGGCGCGGCCACGGCGGACTGCGTACCGATGAACACCACACTCCCGCCCCGCTCCTTCAGTGCCGGCAGGCAGGCCCGCGTCATCCGCAGCGTGCCCAGCAGGTTCACGTCGACGACCCCCGCCCAGCTCTCGAAGTCAGCGTCCTCGATCCCCCCGAAGTAGCTGTCCCAGGCGGCGACATGGACGACCCCGTCGATCCGCCCGAACCGCTCGCAGGCCAGCGCGGCCAGCTCCCGGCACTGCCCCTCGTCGGTGATGTCGGTCGCGCGGTACGCCGTACGCGCCCCGTCCGGATCGAGCTCGCCGGCGGTCTTCGCCAGGTGCGCCTCGGTACGCGCCCCTAGTACGGCGTTCCCCC
Organism: Streptomyces sp. SID12488; assembly: GCF_010548275.1. Classification (GTDB taxonomy): domain Bacteria; phylum Actinomycetota; class Actinomycetes; order Streptomycetales; family Streptomycetaceae; genus Streptomyces. The sequence continues at coordinate 50,250 of NZ_JAAGLT010000011.1, read as the reverse complement.
CGTCCCGCACGACAGCCGCCGCGACCTGACGCCCTAGACCGGCGCCGACACCCGAGACCACCACGGTCTTCCCTGTGAGCAGCGACATCGAAGCCCTCCCCGGCTCTGGCGGATTGTCTGACGGAGCGTCAGAGTATGGGCGTCCGAAGGAGGAAGGAAGAGGAGCGAAAGAGAAGGGGAGGCGAAGGGAATGACCGAACGGGAAACGACTGAACGGGAAACGGGCGCACGGGAGGCGGTCGAGGAGACCCGCAGTGAGGTGTACGCCGAACTGGCGGCCCTCGGCCCGTACGGCGTCCGCCCGGGCCACGCACTCATCACCATGGTCGAACCGCACCCGGGTCACGAGTACGCGTACAACCGCTGGTACGAAGATGATCATTTCATCGCTGGCGCGATGGCCATGCCGTGGATGTTCTCCGGCCGCCGCTGGGTCGCGACCCGGGACCTCCAACTCCTGCGCTACCCCGAGAAGTCGGCGGTTGCGCAGCCGGTCACCGCCGGCTGCTATCTCTCCACGTACTGGATCACAGAGGGCCGCTACGCCGACCACATGCGCTGGACCGTGGGCATCAACAAACGCCTCAACCGCGACGCGCGTGTCCACCACGACCGTACCCACGTCTTCACCGCGTTCCAGGACCACGAGACGACGGTCTACCGGGACGGCGCCACCGGCCCCCGTGACTTCCACGCCCTCGACCACCCGTACTCGGGCCTGGTGTTGCAGGTCATCGACGCCGAAAGCCCGGAAGCGCGGGCGGAGTTGCTGGAGTGGCTGCGCACCCGGCATCTGCCCGAGCGGCTCGCCGGGTCGCCCGCCGCGATGGTCACCGTCTTCCACCCGACCCCGCTGCCCGGCGACCGTATGACGTACGTGAAGCAGGTCGAGGGTGTGGACGTACGGCTGACGCTGCTGTGGTTCCTGGAGGCGGACCCACGGGACTGCTGGGAGCCGCACTTCACGGGCCTGGAGGAGGCGGTCAACGAAGTCGGCCTGGGGCGGGTGGAGTTGGTGGCGCCGTTCATTCCGACGGTGCCGGGGACGGACCTGTACGTCGACCGGCTCAGGTGACCGACCGGAGCCGGGCATGGCCGAGCCCCCTCGGCAAGGACGGCGGGCCAGTCGAGAGGGCTCTTCCTGCGGTGCTTATGAAGTTGTGGGACGTGGCGATGAAGTAAGTGAAGCTTCAGACGAGGTCGGATGCTCCCCGGCTGACCTCTGCCACGAACGAGTTCCATGAGTCGGCCGGGAAAGCCAGCGTCGGACCGGCCGGGACCTTGGAGTCCCGGACCGCCATCGCCGCGTGAGTCGGGGACTTGACCTCGACACACGCGCCGTTGCCAGTGGAGTACGAGGACTTCGTCCAGGTGCTCGTGGCGCCTTGCTGAATTGCCATGTTCGCTCCGCTTTGACCAGGGGTGAGTTGCTGTCGCCGACCGGAGGACACCCTGCGGAGCCCGCGGCACGGTTTGCGCCAACGTTGTTCTTCGATGGCCTGATCGACGCTACTCGCCAACATCGCTCTGCGGAGCGGCCGTTCACTCGACCGGGTGGCATATACCAGCGGGCTCTTCCACTGGCGTGATGCAGAGGTGTACTGTTCGGCCCTTGCTTCGCAAGAACGTCAACGTGCGTACTCTTTCGCCAAGTCCGCGATGAATTGCCGGGATTGCTCCACATTCAGAGCCTGTGCCCGCAAGTGTTCGTACATGACGCTGTACTTCTGAACGTCCTGCGCTTTCTCCAGATAGAGGTCGCTGGTGACGCCCTCGATGTAGACCACGCTGGAATCGGCGGCGTCGGGGAACTCCAGGATCGCGTACTGGCCGTTGAGGCCCGGGTGCGCCCCCATCTCGAAGGGGATCACCTGCACCGTGACATGCGGCAGCTGGGACTGCTCGACCAGGGACTCCAGTTGCTCCCGCATCAGCAGCTTGTTGCCCACGACACGGCGCAGCGCCGCCTCGTCGAGCACCGTCCACAGGCGCAGCGGGTTCTCCACGGCGGTGATTCGCTCCTGGCGGCGCAGCCGGACCTGGACGCGGTTGTCGATGTCACCTGAGGGCGTCTCGGGCAACGCGCCGGTGATGAGCGCCTCCGCGTAGGGGCGGGTCTGCAACAGGCCGGGGATGACCTGGGGGTCGTACACGCGCAGCGACGCCGCGTCCGTCTCCAGGCCGATGTACACGCTGTACGGGACGTCCCCGAACGCGTGCCACCAGCCCTGCTGGCGGGAGTCCTTGGCCATCTCCATCAGGGAGTCGACCATCCGCTGGTCCTCGACCTCGTACACCCCGCACAGGTCGCGGACGTCGCGCTGGCTGATGCTGCGACGGCCGTTCTCCAGCCGGCTGATCTTCGACTGGGAGACCAGCAGCCGCTCCGCGACCTCTTCGGCCGTCATGCCCTTCTGTTCGCGGAGCCTGCGCAACTCCTGGCCCAACCGGCGTCGCCTGACGGTGGGATTCACATTGGACGCCATGGGACGTGCACCTCCGGCTGCGTACCTGTACTTGCCACTTTCCGTATCTGCTGTTGAGCAGACTGCCACCAAGGTGCGCGCTACCGCTGGGAAACTGCGGATATGCGGTGCCGAGGCGGGAGATATGCGCCCGGTACACGCCAGTTCGGCGGATTCCGCTTACCGTCCGGGTTCGCTCCCGGCGGGCTCCGTACGCGCATGTGCCGGACGCCGTCTGGCGGAGGACATGTGCCGAAGGGTGAGCGGCGGGCGCCCGGTCCCGGACATGCGACCGCGCGAGGCGGCGAGGGCCGGGCCGGAGTCCTTGCGGACGTCCTTACGGTCCCTCACCGCCCCGCGCGGGCCAGCGGCTCCCGAACCGGTCTTGGGGACTGCGGTGCGGCGCTGTTGAGGTCCTGCGTGGTGCGTGTGCGCGTCGAACGGGGTCGTGCGGGTGCCTCGCGGATACGGGCGTTCGCCGTGGGACTGCGGCTCAGTGAGCCACGGCGCGCGCCATGGATCCGTGGTGCGGCTGCATCGGAACGCCGCGTGCGGGCTCCGATGCGGACCTGGCTCCGGGGGCGGCCTGACGGCCGACCGGTGCCGGGCTGCGACGCGGTTGGACCGCGACGCCGTTCTGCACGTCCATGACAGCGTGAGCCACCAGGCCACCCATGGGGTCGTGCCGGATCAGGTCCCGTAGCCGGGAGCGGGACGAACGTCCCTCGTTACCCGGATACAGGTGCTTGCCGAGACCGACCGCATGGGCCAGCGCGGCGAGCGCTGCCGTCCGCGGGTCCGGCGGGACGCCGGTGCGGATGGCGGTGTCCAGTCGGGCTCTGATCTCCCGGCTGATCTCCGTGTCCGTCGCTTGATAGCGAGTCGTCGGAAGCACCCCGCACATCTGTCCCGCCACGGCATGCACCATGCCGCACCGCTCGAGATGCGAGAGGTAGGTCTGACGCAGCCCCAGGCGGGGCCCGCCAATCCAGTTCACTGCGCGTACGGGTGCTCCGCGTCGGCGAAGCAGTTCCAACGCACAGTCAAGTGTTGGATCTCCAGTCGGCCGTGGTACGACCACGGCGATACGATCCCCATCTGGGGCTATCCGTCCGGCCATCGCCAGCTCCACTAGCTGTGCTCCGGCCAGACCGAGGTCGAGCGACTGCGGCTGTGCGGTGGTACCCGTGGCCGGGTCCAGCGCCAGCAGTAGAAGCTCTTCCGGAATTGATCTGCGGCTCCTGCCCATCCATGCCTCCCCGCGTGGATGAATGACAGGGTGACCCCTCTCACATTCATCTGTCGAGAGGGCGTGACCGCTTCGTTGTGGAACCAGTAGGTATGTCGTTCTCGTCTACCGCTGGAGTCAAGTCTGCGCACAGGACACTGGTAGCCAGTTCGGACAGTGTCGTTCGGGCGGCGCATGACGGTTCACGGGTCACGGTTCGGTAGACGCACGGTGAGCGTGCGGCGCGAGAAGGAGGCATCGGTGGCGGGCGAGTCCCCCGACAGGTCGAAGCAGCGCGAGTCGTCGGAAGAACCGACGTCGGGGAGCGCGGGGCCGGTTCCCGGAGCCAGGGGTGAATCCGGCGCCGGGGTACGCGACCCACGGCTCGCGGTGGCCCGGGAACGGGACCGGGAGCCCACGGGACGCGGTGGCGTAGACACGGCGACGCGGGTGTTCCAGCGCCCGCAGCCTCCGGCGGATGCGGATGCGGATGCGGATGCGGATGCGGATACGGATGCCGCGGACGCGGACGCGGAGGTTGACTCCGACACGAGTGCGTCGGACACGGCCGCGGAGGCTCCCAGCGGGCCCGGGGCTCCCGCTGACGGCACCGACGGGACGGGCAGCACCCGGTTGCGTGCGGCTGTGGCCGCCTGGGTCGCCAGCGCGGACGAGGGCGAGGGTGAGGGCGAGTCCGAGGGCGTCGAGGGCGCCGCCGAGGAACGCAGCTCCGACGCGGCCCAGGGTGCGGACACCCCGGCCGAAGCGACTGAGGGTGCCGAGGAGCCCCCGGCGGACGCCGTCGACGACGCCGGACCCAATGGGCCCGCCGAGGCCGCTGACGGGGCCCCTGGGGGCGCCGGCGGGGCATCTGGCGATTCCGGCGAGGACTCCTCTGATCCGGAGAGCGCCGCGGAGGGCGAACCGGAGCGGGAGCCGAAGTCCGGCACCGAGGCTGAGAGCGCGGCCGAGCCGAAGTCCGGCACCAGCACCAAATCCGGCACCGAGGCCGAGTCGGGCATCGACTCCGGCACCGACGCCGAGTCCGAGGCTCGAGCCCAGTCCGGCACCGCGCCGAAGCCCGGTGCCGAGGCCGTGAGCGCGGCCGGGCCGAAGTCCGCCACGGAGTCCAGGGCCGAGCCGAAGGCCGACGCCGAGTCGGGGTCCGAGTCGGCGTCCGGGTCCGGGGCCAAGTCCGGCACCGCGCCGAAGTCTGACGCTGACTCCGGCGCCGAGGCCGTGAGCGCCGCCGGGGCGGAATCCGGCATCAACGCCGGGTCCGAGGCCGAGGCCAGGCCGGACATCGACTCCCGCACCGATGCTGAGCTCGAAGCCGAGACCGAGAGCACGGCGGGGTCAAAGTCCGGCACCGGCACCGGCACCGACGCTGGCGCCGAGTCCGGAGCTGAGGCCAAGTCAGGCATCCACTCAGGTACCGAGGTTGAGTCCGGCGCAGGGGCCGAGGAGGCGACTGGGTCGAAATCCGGCACCGGCATGGGCACGGGCACCGAGTCCGGGACTGTGACCGGCAGCAAGTCCGGCACCGAGTCCGATGCCAAGGCCGAGTCCGAGGGCACGACCGATTCGCGGCCCGAGTCGGACGCGAAGGCCGAAGACGGCGCTGCCCCCGCCTCCGCCTCCACCTCCGCCCCGGCCCCCGGTGCGGACGTCGATGAGCCGGCTCCCAAGCCCTTCGTCGACCAGCCCACCGCCATCTTCAAGGCCGTACGCCCGCCCGCAGCACCCCCTGTCGACCATCCGACGACGATGCTCAAGCTGGGCGACCTCGCAGCCGCGAAGCCCAAGAACGACAAGAGCGACAAGAGCGACGCGGACATCAAAGCGGGCGCCAAGGCAGACGCCGTCGCGGACGCCAAGACGGACGCCGACGCAGACGCGAAGGCAGACGCCGTCGCGGACGCCGCCGGCGAGTCTGTTTCCGAGCGAACCAGCAAATTCGTAGCCCTGAGGCAGCTGGACGATCCCTCCACCCGCAAGCCGCCGCCCGCCGCCGGATCCCCCAAGGCGCCCGCGGCCCAGCCGTCGGGGACGCCCGTCGTCCAGTCGCCGAAGGCACCCGCCGCCGATGCCACGGCCGTGGTTCCGCAGGTCGGTCCGGAGCTGACGACGCAGCAGCCGTTGCCGCCCATGCCTCCGCTGGATCTGCTGGCCGAGCTGACGAACACGCCGCCGCCCCGGGACACCGCCGTGCGGACGATCGCGCGGCGCGTCAAGATCTGGACGCCGGTAGCAATCCTGTTGGTGATCGTATTTGCGATCGTACAGGCACTGCGTCCGCTGCCGAGCCCCGAGCTGACACTGACCGCCGAGGACTCCTACACCTTCGACGGGAAGGCCGCCGCGCTGCCGTGGCCGTCCGAGGGACAGGGCTGGATGGACGTCAACGGCGTCGGAACCATGGGGAACTTCGGCGAGCAGAAGCCGGTCGCCATCGGGTCGGTCGCCAAGGCCATGACCGCCTACATCGTCCTCAAGGACCACCCGCTGAAGTCCGGCCAGGCGGGCCCGAAGATCACCGTGGACGCGCTGGCGGAGAAGGAGGCCGGCTACTGGAAGGACGGCGAGTCCACCCTCACCACGGTCAAGAACGGTGACGTCCTCACCGAGCAGCAGGCGATCTCGGCCATCATGATCCCGTCGGCGAACAACATCGCGCGGCTGCTGGCGCGTTGGGACTCGGGGACCGAGGCGGCGTTCATCAAGAAGATGAACGCCACGGCCAAGGAACTCGGGATGAAGAACACCACCTACACCGACGCCTCCGGGCTGAAGGAGACCACCGTCTCCACCGCCGAGGACCAGGTGAAGCTGGGCAACGCGCTGGTGAGGATCCCTGCCCTGATGGACATCACCAAGCTGCCGGTCTGGTACGACCCCACGGGCAAGAAGTGGGACAACTACAACCGGCTCGTCCCGTACAACGGCGCGATCGGCATCAAGACCGGCACCACCACCGCGGCCGGCGGCAACCTGCTCTTCGCCGCCACCAAGGAGGTCGGCGGTGAGACGGCCATCGTCGTCGGTGCGATCCTCGGCCAGCACACGGCGCCGATCATCGACACCGTCAACGCGGTCAGCAAGACGGCGATGATCGCCGCCCGGGACGCACTGCTCTCGTCGAAGATCCTGAAGAAGGGCGACGTCGTCGGGTACGTCGACGACGGGCTCGGCGGGCACACGCCGGTCGTGCTGTCGAAGGACGTCACGGCGGTCGGCTGGGCCGGGCGGAAGGTCGAGCTGTCGTTCGCCGCAGCCGCCGATCTGCCGCACTCCGCCAAGGCGGGCACCGCGGTGGGCTCCCTCACCGTGGGCGACGGCAAGGGCGGCGCGGTGAAGGTCCCCGTACAGCTCCAGCGGGACCTGGTCGAGCCCGGCTTCGACAAGAAGCTCACGCGGGTCGGCTGACGGGTACCCGTATCCGGCTGGATGTGCGGAAGCGCCCGCCCCGATCGGGGCGGGCGCTTCCGCACATCCAGCCGTCGTACTGCCGTCTCCGTCTCCGTTACTTGTTCTTCTCCGCTTCCTTCTCGCACTGCAGGGCCGTCTCCTGGGACGGGCCGCCGTACGCGGAGCTGATCCGGATGTCGCCGGGCTCCTCGACGGTCAGCCTGGTGAACTCGCCCTCGTCCGTCAGGCAGCCGTTCTCCGCCCACAGCCAGGGCGAGTACGCGATCCGTACGGTCACCTCGCCCGCCTTCGGCATCCGGACGACGAGGTTGGCGCCGTCCGCGCTGACCACTGTGGCGGGTTTGTCGACCAGCGGGGTCGCGTTCTTGACCCGGTAGATCTTCCAGTTGGCGTCCTCCCAGACGGGCTGGAGATAGCTGGGCCCGCTGGTCACCAGGGCGTGTTCCAGCTTCGCCGGGCCGTCCGGTTCGCCGTTGACGAGGACGACGAAGCCCACCGCCCACTGGGAGAGCCAGGCCTTGTAGGCCGTGGGGGAGAAGCCGCCCTCGGGCTCAGCGGTGCCGCCGTGGCCCTCGTAGAAGAGTCGGCCCCGCTCGACGTCGGCCTGCCGGTTCCAGCCGCGGGCCATGTTGATGTACGGGGCGAGGATGGCGGCCTCGCGGTGGTCGCGGGCCGGTACGACCTCGACGCGTGTCTGCTCGGCGCCCAGCCGCTTCAGCTCGTTCACGACGCCGTCCGTCTTGACGGCCCACTCGGGCACCGTGGTGTTGGTGACGATGTCGGCGATCGTCTTGCCGGACAGCCAGCTCACCGAGATGGCCATCGCGAGCCCGAGGGCCACGATGCGCCGCCGGGGCGTGAACCAGGGCAGGGGGAGGGGAAAGGGGAGGCTCAGCCGGGAAGGGCTCACCTGGGCGGCGTCCCCGTCCTGCACCCCGTCCCGGTCCCCGGTCCGCTGTTCGGCGGTCCCCCACCCGGTCCGGTACATCATGATCGCGAGTAGCGTCGCCGGGGCCGCCAGCTCCGAGAGCCGCTCGACGTTCGTACCGATCGGGGTCGGGATCAGGTAGCAGAGGACCACGCCGGCCGCGTACACCGCGGAGCCCAGACGCAGTGTGCGCCAGGCGCTCGGGGCCGTCAGGACGACGATCACGCAAAGAATGACGGGCGGCCAGATACGGGCGAACGGCATCGGCTGCTCGCCCTCGAACGGGAAGAGCAGCGTCGTGACGCCCACGACGGCCACCGGGGGCACCAGCAGGGCCGCGGCCCGGCCCCAGTCGCGCGACAGCAGGTAGGCGGCGCCGACGACGAGTACGAAGAGACCCGCGACCGGGCTGCCGGTGGTGGCCAGGGTCGCGCACAGGGCGGCGATGCCCAGGTGCCGTGCGCTGCGCCCGCTCACCACGGCCAGTACGGCCGCCATCGCGAAGGCGGTGCCCAGCACGAACGTCGAGCGACCCGAGATCACCTGGCACCACAGCGAGAACCCCACCGCCAGGGCCGGCCACAGCGGCTTTCGCACACCTGTGCGGGCGACGAGTTCCGCGCCGAGGACCGTGGCCGCGACCCCCGAGAGCATGGTGGTCGCGACGACGCCGATGGCGGCCATCAGGTACGGGGACATCAGGCTGTAGTTGGCCGCGTGCAGACCGCCGTACCAGAACAGGTTGTATGCGGAGCCTGGATACATCTTCGCGAACTCGGCCCACGCCACCTGGGCGGCCAGGTCGCCGCCGCCGGTCGCGAACACCGCCCACCACACGAAGTACAGCGGCACCGCGCAGGCGGTCACTGTCAGGGCCACCCGGTGGCGCTCGTGCCACACCTCACGTGCCTGCGTGGGCTTGTCGGCGCGCATGACAGGTCTGCGTGGGGTCAGCTCGGCAAAGGCCACTGCAACTTCCGTTTCGCTTCGGCTCGGGCGCGCACGGACGACTGGCGGGTGTCTGTCCTGTGGAGGTGTCTCCGGGGTAGACGCTAATCGCACCCCGGGCGTTGGTTTACCCGGCCCCATATGACCAGGCGGTGACAGGGGCGTGACGGAAAAGAGCCCCATCAGCTTGAGATGGTTCCCGGAAGGGCGCGACCGGATAATTCCGGCCGGCGCCCTTCCGGACACCTCTCAGACGCACATCAGGCACTCATCCCGGCACTCTTCAAGCACCCCCCCAGGATCCCCTACGGGTTCCCCCAGGGCATTTCACGAACCGGCGGGGAACGACGCGACGGGAAGCGTGACAGGCAACGCGACGGGGAACGCGATGTCGCACACCGCGTCGTCCGGCCCCGCCGTCTCCCAGTCCGCGAAGTACACCTCGCGGCACGGGCCTGCCGGCTCGATGCCCTGCCCGGCCAGCCACCGTTCCACCGCCTCGAAAGCGGCGATGATCTGCGGATGGGCCACCTGCGCCTTGGTGATCCGCGTGTACGCGAGCCGCCGGGCCGGTTCCACTCGTACCGCCGTCTCCCAGGCCCGTCCGTGCGCCTTCGCCCAGGCCCGTGCGGCGGCTTCGTCGGCGACCGGGACGCACGACTCGGCCGGACCGTCGCTCTCCACGGACACCTCGGCGTGGTAGACGACGAACGGCGCCGCCGTCACACCACCGCACTCCCGGGCGCCCGCTTCCAGGCGCCCCAGCGACGCCCCGATCCACGCGGGCAACTCATCCGCGAGAGTGTGCCGCGTCTCCGTCAGCACCACCCGCTCGGGTACGTACACGGTCTCGACCACGAACTTCCCGTACAGCTCTTCCATCTCGGAGCTCCTCCCTGACAGTCGTCCACGGAGGTATCGGGCGAGTGTCCGCTGGCCCGCGATCCGCGCCTCGACGTCCGCCCAGTAGGCGGCGAGCCGCTCGGCGGCGGCCGTCCCGTCCAGCTCGACCAGGGCCACCAGCTCGCCGATGAGGGCGAGTGGCATGTCGAGCTGGCGCAGCAGGGCCACCAGGCGGGCGCGTTCGGCCTGCTCGGCGCGGTAGTAGCGGTAGCCGCTCGTCCCGTCGACGTGCGCCGGGGCGAGCAGCCCGAGCCGGTCGTACAGCCGCAGGGCCTTGGGCGAGAGCCGGGCCCGCGCGGCGAACGCGCCGATGGTGAGCAGGCCGTCGTTCCCGTTGCCGTTCCCGTAGCCGTTCACCCCGACATCCTCCGTCACCGGGCACGGTCGGCCCGGTGACAAGGACGCTCGTCCTTGCCCCTGGGGCAAGGTCAACCGACGGAACTACGCAAACACGGAATCGACGGGGTCAGCCGATGGCCTTCTCCACCGCGCCCACCAGCTCGTCCGTCTCCGGCTCGGTCTGCGGGGAGAAGCGGGCGACGACCTGGCCGTCGCGGCCGATGAGGAACTTCTCGAAGTTCCAGCGGATGTCCCCGGTGTGGCCCTCGCTGTCGGCGAAGCCCACGAGGCGGTCGTACAGGGTGTGCCGGGCGTCCCCGTTGACCTCGACCTTCTCGGTCATCGGGAAGGTCACGCCGTACGTCGCCGAGCAGAACTCGGCGATCTCCTCGGAGCTGCCGGGCTCCTGGCCGAGGAACTGGTTGCAGGGCACCCCGAGGACGGTGAAGCCCTTCTCGGCGTACCGCGCCTGGAGCTTCTCCAGCCCCGCGTACTGCGGGGTCAGCCCGCACTTGGAGGCGACGTTGACGATGAGGACGGCCTTGCCGGCGTACTGGGCGAGGTCCGCGGAACCGCCCGTGAGGGCACCGATCTCCACGTTGAGGGGGGAGCCGACGGGGGAGGAAGTGGCATCTGTGGTCATAACCGGATGCTAACTCCGGTAGGTGTCGGGCCCGGCTCCCGCCCCCGAAGCCGTGACCAAGACCTCACCGGCCGCCGAACGCGAGTACAGCACCGACCGCCCCGCCCGCCGCCGCTCCACCAGCCCCGCGTCCAGCAGCACCCGCAGATGCCGCCCGACCGAGCCGAGCGTCTGCCCGGTCACGGCGGTCAGCTGGGTGGTGCTGTGCGGCGAGTCGAGGAGTACGAGCACTGCGGCCCGGGCCGGTCCGAGGAGCGCCCCGAGAGCGGCGGACGCCCCCCGCCCACCGCGGTGCTCGGCCAGCACACCCGCGCACGGGTAGATGACGGCGTACCGCTCCGGCTCCTCCCAGGACACCCACCCGACCTTCGGCGTCACGGGTACGAAGATCAGCTCGGCTCCGGAGATCTCGCGGGGCGGATACTCGTGCAGGTTGACCTGGAGCCGGTTGTCGCCGAGCCAGCGCGTGCCAGGCCGCAGCGCGTCCAGCACAGCGGCCCAGCCGCCCTGACTGACCTGAGAGCTCCGCGCGACCACATCGGCTTCGAGGACGCGCCGGCGCCCGTCCCAGTACGGCAGCACGGCCTCCTCCCACACGTGGGTGAGGAGGCCGGCGGCGAGGTCCGGGAGGTCGTCCCGGTCGGCGAGGGCGGCGGGGAGAGGGCCGGGGCGGGAGCGGACGAGGTGGCTGCGGGCGAGATCGGGGGCGACCGTACGGACGCGCGAGACGCCCTCCTCGAACGTCTCGCCGTACCGGGGGGTGGGGGCCAGGAAATCGGCGATCCAGGCGCGGCCGAGGCCGACACGGAGGAGGAGGGCGGTGGTGGGATCGTGCGCGAGACGGCGGCGGTACGCGGGCAGGTGGGCGGTCAGCCAGGCGCGCTCGCCGGGGTGCGAGGCAGCCCCGGTGTGCAGCAGCCGGAGGCTCGCGAAGGTCTCGGCGAGGGGCGAGATGACGAACCGGCTGCGGGCGAGGGTGTCGGCGTTCACCTGCCACCAGCCCATGCCCGTACCTCCGTGCCCCTGTTGATGGTCGTGCGAGTGATGTTTCGCGTGTGCGCGAAACAATAACCACGGCCCGGTGTCCCTCGCAGACTCCCCGCATGCGCAGCTACTCCGCCCTCTTCCGCACCCCCGAGTTCACACCGCTCTTCCTCTCCACGGCGCTGAGATCGGCCGCCTCGACGATCGGCGGTCTGGCCCTCGCCACCCTCACCTACCGTGCCACCGGCTCGCCCCTGCTCTCCGCCCTGAGCATGTTCGGCCCCCAGCTCGCCCAGGTGGTGGGCGCGACCACCCTCCTCTCGGCCTCGGACCGCCTGCCCCCGCGCGCGACCCTGACGGGCATCGCACTTGCCTTCGCGCTCGGTACGGCGGTGATGGCGACCCCCGGTCTGCCGATCGGGGCGGTCTTCGCCGTGCTGTTCGTGCTGGGGCTGATCGCGTCGCTGGGGGCGGGGGTCGGCTGGGGCCTGCTCAACGAGATCCTGGTCAAGGAGGGCTATCTGCTGGGGCGTTCGGTCTTCAACATGTCGAACGGGCTGATGCAGATCGCCGGTTTCGCGACGGGCGGGGTCATGGTGGCGACCCTCTCCCCGCGCACCACACTCCTCACCTCGGCGGCCCTCTACCTGGCGGGCGCGCTAATGACCCGCCTGGGCCTGACCCGTCGCCCGCCCCGCCTCTCCGGCCGCCCGTCCATCGCCCAGACCTGGCGTACGAATGCCGAGTTGTGGTCGGCCCGCCCCCGCCGCCTCACCTACCTGGGCCTCTGGATCCCCAACGGCCTGGTCGTCGGAATCGAGTCCCTGTACGTGTCCTACGATCCCGGGTCCGCGGGCACCCTCTTCGCCTGCGCGGCCCTGGGCATGCTGATCGGGGACGTGACGATCGGCCGGTTCGTGTCACCCCGGCTGCGCCGCCGACTGGCCGTACCGCTGCTCCTGTTGCTGGCCGCGCCCAATCTGGTGTTCGCCCTGGGCCCCGGGGTGTGGGCGGCGGCCGTGACGGTCTGCGTGGCCTCGGTCGGCTACGGCGCGAGCCTGGTCCAGCAGGAACGCCTGATGTCCCTCACTCCGCCCGAACTCTCCGGCCACGCCCTCGGGTTGCACTCCGCCGGGATGCTCACGATGCAGGGCGTGAGCGCGGCCCTGGCGGGCACGATCGCCCAACTCACCTCCCCCGGCGCGGCGATGACGGTGATGGCGGCGGGGTCGGTGTGCGTGACGGTGGGGCTGGTGGCGGCGGGGCGTCGCGAGGGGCGCGGCCGGGGTGAAAGCGAGGGCGCGCTTTCGAGCCCGGCGGAGCGGTCGCGCTCCGGTACGTGACTCCTGGCGGTCCCCGGACCGGGTGAGGAATTCCGCGCGCGGGAAGAACTGGGCAGGACATGCGCGGCTCGACCGGCTTGCCAAGGGGGACCCACTCACATGACGACGCGTGACGAACGTACGGAGAAAGCGGAGCGGGCGGAGAAGACGGAGCAGGCGGAGAAGGCGGCTGAAGGGAAGGCCGCTGAAGGGAAGGCCGCGAGGAAGGCCGCGGGGGAGGAGGGCGACGGCGACGGTGTCTCGGAGTCCGAACGGCTGTTGTTCGGGGGGCCGTTGCGGTACGACATGGGGTGGAACCAGCATCAGGGGTCGTTTCTGGAGCTGGGGCTGCGGACCATGGTCGCGCGGATGCCCCGGCTGATCGGCGCCACCATCAGGCTCGCCCACCGGGCCGACCCGCGGGCCCTGCGCCGGGTGGCGGTCGCCGAGTTGGGTGGGGGAGTGGCGCAGGCGGTCGGGCTCGTGGCCGTCAACCGGGTGCTCACCCAGTTGCTCGGCGGCGGGCACACGACCGACCGGCTGCGGGACGCCGTACCGGCGCTGGTCGTCGTCGCGGTCACCGCGCTCGTCGGCGCGCTGTTACGGTCCGCGTCGACCGCCGGTACCGGGCGGCTGGAGCCGAAGGTGTTCCGGGTGGCGACCGAGGAGTACCTGGAGCGGGTGGCCCGGGTCGAGTTGGCGGCCGTGGAGGACGAGGAGTTCCACAAGCTGCTCGACTCCGCGCAGTACGGCGCCGAGTCCGCGCGGCGCATGATCCGGTTCTGTACCTCCGTCATGACGGCGAGCATCGCGCTGGCCGCAGCCGCAGGTGTGCTCACCGTGCTGCATCCGGCCCTCCTTCCGCTCCTCGCCCTGATGACGCTGCCCAGCGCCTGGAGCGCGCTGACCATCGCCCGCCGTCGGTACGTCTCCTTCCACACCTGGGTCCAACACGCCCGCGCGGGGCAGCTGTTGGGGCGGCTGCTGATCGACACGCAGGCCGCGTCCGAGGTGCGGGTGCACAACATCGGGCCGTTTCTGCTGCGGCACTTCCGGACCATGGCCGAGACGGGAGAGCGGGAACAGACCCGGCTCGCCTCGCTGGCCGCCCGTACCGGGCTGATCGCCTCCGGGTGGACGGGCATCGCGACGGCCGGCGCGTACGGCGTGCTCGGGCTGCTGCTGTGGACGGGGGCCATGGATCTGGCCGTCGCCGGGACGGCGGTCATCGCCATCCGGACCGGGTCCGCCAACCTGGAGGCACTGGTCGTCCAGCTCAACTACCTATACGAAGAGAGCCTGTTCGTCGCCGACCTGGAGCGGCTGTGCCAGGAGGCGGACCGCCGGCTCATCCCGGAATCCGGCCTCCCGCTGCCCGACCACGTGGACGCCGTCCGCTTCGAGAACGTCTCCTTCACCTACCCGGGCACGGACACCGAACCCGCCCTCGACGCGGTGAACGTCACCATCCCCACCGGCCGGATCGTCGCGCTGGTCGGCAACAACGGCAGCGGAAAGAGCACGCTCGCCAAGCTGCTGTGCGGGCTGTACGCGCCCGACGCGGGCCGCATCCTCTGGGACGGAGTCGACTCCACCGAACTGGACCGAGGCGACCTCTTCGACCGGATCGCGGTCGTCGCCCAGGACTTCTACCGCTGGCCCTTCACCGCCCGCGTGAACATCGCCATCGGCCGGCCCGACGCCCCGCACGAGGACGAACTCCTGCACGCCGCCGCCGAGTACGCGGGCGCCGACGAGACCATCGCCGCCCTTCCCCGGGGGTGGGACACCCTCCTCGCCCGCGGTTACAAGGGCGGTCACCAGATCTCCGGCGGCCAGTGGCAGCGCCTCGGCATCGCCCGCGCCCGGCACCGCGACGCCCGCATCCTCGTCGTCGACGAACCGACCAGTGCTCTGGACGCGGAGACCGAGCAGCGCGTCTTCGACCAGATCCGCAGCCTCGCCGAGGCCGGTCAGACGATCATCCTGATCACCCATCGCCTGCACAGCGTCCGGCACGCGGACGAGATCTACGTCCTGGAGCGGGGCCGGGTGGCCGAACACGGCACGTTCGAGGACCTGTTGAGGCCCGACGGTGACGGACCGGGGCTTTTCCGGCGGATGTACCTCGTGCAGTCGGAGCAGTACCGGCTCGACACCGAGCAGTGAGCCGGGCCGCATACCGCACAGTGATCCACATCACAAGATCAGGATGTAAAGAAAGTAAAGGAAGTGTGCCTCGGAGGCGTGTGGGGCTGGCATGCTCATGCGTGGCTACTGAGGGGTAACCGTTCGCGCTCGATCCCCAGCTCAAACCCCGGCCCAACCCCCGTGCCCCGTCCCGTCATTCGATCAACTCGATCCCGAGGACCCCCACGCGTGCACAAGCTCACCAGACATGCCCTGCTGGCATCGGTCACTGTCGCGGCCCTGCTCACCACAGGCTGCTCCGCAAGCTCACCGACGGAGGCGGACAGCGCGGGTGCGGCTGCGGCCGAGATACCCGCCGCTGCCAACGCGCCGGACCAACTCGCCGTCGTAGAAGCCCCGTTGGGTAACGCGACCCCCACGGCCGTGGCACCCAAGGGCGCGGCCGAGGGTGGCGCCGGGGCGCGGAAGTCGTCGCTCAAGGTCGCCTCGTACGACAAGAAGAGCGGCCGGGCGGTCATCACCGCGAAGTCGGTGACCGCGCCCGCCGACGGCACGAAGACCCCGTCCGCCTCCCCCGCGTCCTCCACTCCCTCCTCCTCCACTCCCTCCTCCGCCTCGCCCTCCACGGGCTCACCCTCCTCCGCCTCGCCGTCCTCTGCCTCGCCCTCCGCGTCGGAGACAACTGCCGCCCCCGCCGCGCCCGTTGCCGTCGGTGACGTCATCGCCAGCGCGCCCGCTCCCGGTGCCCCCGACGGTCTGCTGGCCGAGGTGACCGAGGTCGTCGGTGACGCCGCGGACGGCGGTACGGAGGTGGTCACCAAGTCCGCCGAACTCAGCTCCGTACTCGGTGAGAGCAAGGCCGAGGGCGATGTTCCCGTCGACCCGTCGACCATCGAGGTCGATCCGCTCGTCGAGGGCGTGAAGGTCTCCTGGGCGAAGACCGGCGACCTGACCTTCGGCCCCCAGGGCGCCAAGCTTCCCCTGGGCAGCCTGCGTATCGACGTGGGCGCCGCCATCGCCACGGCCGAGGGCGCTCCCGCCTCGGCGTCGGCCTCGGTGCAGGGCTTCGTCCAGCTCGCACCCGAGGTCGCCTTCTCGTACAACGGTTCCGGCAGCGGGACGGGCTCCGCACCCGGCGGCGCCTTCCTCGGCCTGACCGGTGACTGGGCCTCGAAGTGGTCGCTGAAGGGCCGCGCGGCCGGTACCACCACGACCAACGGCAAGCCCCTGCGCATCCCCTTCGCGGAACTCCACTCCGACCCGGTCATCTACGCGGGCCCGGTTCCTATCGTCGTCAACCTCGACCTGGTCTGCTACTTCCAGGTCGACGCCGACGGCAAGGTGACCGTCGACGTCGAGCAGAACCTCAAGGGCAACTTCCGCGTCGGCGGCACCTTCTCCTGGAGCAAGGGCTGGCGGGGGGTCAGCGAGTCCGAGATGACCGGCACGCCGCTGGACGTCAACGTCGCGGCGACGGGCGACGTCAAGGCGTCCCTGGGCGCCGAGGCCTCGATCGGCCTGTACGGCACCGTCGGCGTCAGCGCCGACCTCGCCCCGTTCCTCCGCGTGGAGGCAGACGCCTCGGCGGGGGGATCGAGCAACGGCACGGGCTCGGCGAGCGGCAAGTGGGCCCTGTACGGGGGCCTCGACCTCTCCGGCGCCCTCCAGATCCAGCTGACCATCTTCGGCACCCCGATCTTCCAGCACCGCATCCCGCTGGGAGAACTCCACAAGGAGTGGCCGCTGGCGAAGGGCGAGGCATCGGCGACGACACCCCCGGCGACTGCGAAACCGGCCGCCTGACGTACGGCGGCCTGACCTAAGCCGCCCTGACCTAAGCCGTCCTGACCTACGACGAGGGGTGTTTCCGTCCAGCACTGGGCGGAAGCGCCCCTCGGTCGTGTTCCGGCCGTGTGCTCCTGAAGCCGGCCCAGTTGCTCCTCGCCCCATCGCGGGCGAGGCACAGCCCCAGGTCTCAGACTCGCTGAGGTACGCGCATCCCTGCTCGCACCTCTGCGGCCAAAGCTCGCACGTTCGGTTCGAGACGGCGTACCGACGGCCCGGCAACCCCCGGCCCGCTCCCCTCTCGATCTCGGCAACCCCGACAGAGCCCGCCGGGCAGCGCTTCCGGCCGCCCGGGCACCCCGCAGTCGGTGCACTCCATCAGCAGCCTGCGCCGGGGACCGGGAGTCGGCGTTACGGCGGTCCGCTCGGGCGGCATCTTGTCGAGCAGCCGCCTGTGGATGAAGCCTCGGGGTGAGTGGACGGGATCCGGAAGTCCGGACACGAGGGCGTGGGTGATGTGCTCGGGCGTCGCGCCCCGGGTCATCCAGTCGGCGGCCAGTTGTTCCAGGGCCGCGCAGTCGGCGGCGGACAGCGCGAGGCGGGGCTCCCGGAGGCCGAGTTGGGCGAGGGTGTCGTACGCGACGGAGGGAGCTGAATCCCGTTCGGGGCGTGGTGAGTTGGCGGGCGAGGGCGGTACGGCGCGGGAGGATTCCGGGTCTTCCTCGGCGTCCGGAGGTTCCTGGACGTCAGTCTCCTGGGCGTCGGGCGTGCCTGATGTTGCCCTGGGCGTCTCGGTGTTCACGTCACCCTTGAGGTGGGTGGCCCACCATTCGTTGTCACGTGCGGTACGGGACCAGTGGGTGTGGAAGACCCAGCGGGTGCCACTCTCGCCCTCACCGGAGGGGACCTGGCGGCGCACCCGGCGCAGATGTCCGGCCACCCCGAGTTCGTTGAGGGTGGTGCGCACTGCTGCCTGGCCGTACAGGGGCTGCATCTTGGCGATGGTCTTGGCGTCCATGGCCGAGTTCTCGCAGAGCCGGTCGAGGAGGCTCGCCAGGTATGCGGCGCGGGCCGGGAGATGATCGAAGTCGCCCTTGCGGGGCGGTGACTGGTCCGGCGCGGAGCGCTTGCCATAGCCGGGTTTGGCCATGGGATGGGCTTGGGCTGCGGGGGCGGGCAGGGCAGCGATAAAGTCGTCGTAAGCCACGAGATCTCCTAGGATCTTGTCGGTCAGACCCCGGCGGGTGTTGGTAGCACCCGACCGGGGTTGTTTGTTGCCGCGAACGCTAGACGGTCACCACGGCGCGTCGCAAGCCGGTCACGAAAAGTCATATCCGCTGGTATAGGTGCCAGTTGAGGCGCCAGCTGAGGCGCGGGCGGGACCGGGGAGGGTGGGAGGGTGGGTTCAACTTCCCGCCCATTCAATACAAAAGGGGCTCGGATCTCGCCGCCCGGAGCTTGGGGCTCAGGGTTCGCTGGGTTGCGGGTGCGAGGGCGCGATGAAGGCGGTTCGGATGTCGACCGCAACGCTGAACCTCGGGTCCTGCACTCCGAGCCCCGAGCCCGACGGCTCCTTCCGACAGACCGAACTCAGCTCTGCTTCTCTCCGAGCGCCGCCCGCAGCCAGTCCAGAGACCCGGTCGCCAGCACCGCGTCGGCGAGTTCATTGGCCGACTTCGTGACGAGCCGACCCCGGCTGTTGTCGATCCAGCGTTGTGCGTTCTCGTAGCCCTGGGACTTGTACTCGATGCCCTGGATCATGCATTCCAGTTTGTCGGCGTCCCGGGCGCAGATCGCTTCGGCGGACTCCTTCTCCTCGTACTCGGCGACGAGTTCGCGTACGGCGGAGGCCAGGATCTCGGGCATGCCGGCGACCTGGTCGGCGGTGACGGCCTGTGGGTCGGCGCCTGTGGCGTACTTCTTGCCGAGGTGGTTCACGTCGCCGGTCCGGGTCTCCTGGGAGTCGTGCCACACCGCCAGGTAGGCGGCCCTTGCGGGGTCGGCGCCTTCGAGCTTCGCGATGATCGACGCGAGGAGGGGCCGCCTTGAGGAGCCGTTTCTGAGCAGGATCACGGGCAAGATGGTATCGATGGCGATAGTATCGCTACCGATACTATTGCCTACAGGAGTCTCCTCATGCGCCGCTTCATCGGCAGGGATCGCGAGCTGACCGTCCTCCACACCGCCCTCCAGGCCGTTCAGGATGCCGCCGGGTCGGTCAGACCGGGCCAGTGCATCCTCATGCGCGGGAGGCGCCGGGTCGGCAAGTCCAGCCTTGTCGAGGAGTTCCTCCGGCGTACCGAGACGCCGTACCTCTTCTTCACGGCGGCGGGCGGCACGGCGGAGGACGAGCTGACGGAGCTGCTCGACGCCGCCGCCCGGTCCAGCCTCCCGGGGCGCGAGTACTTCGCGGAAGAGACCCCGACGCAGTGGAACGCGGCGTTCCGGCTGCTTGCCGAAGTCTTGCCCGATGACCGCCCGAGCGTGGTCGTCATTGATGAGGTGCCGTATCTCATGGACCGCATCGACGCCTTCGAGGGCATGCTGCAGCGGGCGTGGGACCGCCTGCTCAGCCGCAAGCCGGTGCTTCTCCTCCTCGTCGGATCCGACCTGTCGATGATGGAGGCGCTGAACAGCTACGACCGACCCTTCCATCAGCGGGGGAAGGAGATGGTCGTGGGGCCGCTGAACCCGGCCGACATCGGCGAGATGCTCGACCTGGCACCGGCAGCCGCCTTCGACGCCACCCTGATCACCGGCGGCCTCCCGCTGATCTGCGCGGAGTGGCGGCCCGGGGCGGACGTGTGGGAGTTCCTCCGTGACTCGCTCGACAACCCCATCTCGGCACTGCTGGTCTCCGCCGAGCGCTCACTGGCCGCGGAGTTTCCGCCGCAGGCGATGAGCGGGGAAGTCCTACGGGCGATCGGGAGCGGCGAACGCACCTTCACCAACATCGCGCGCGCCGCCGGCGGCATCAGCCACACCACCCTCACCCGTGCCACGGACGTCCTGACCGAGAAACGGGTCGTGGCAGCCGAACTGCCCCTCTCCCTGCGGCCGTCGAAGGAACGCCGCTACCGAGTGGCCGACCCTTACCTGCGCTTCTGGCTCGCGTTCCTCGATCCGCACATGGCGGAGATCGAGCGGTTGCGGGGAGATCTCACGCTGAGCCGCATCAAAGAGCGGTGGACGAGCTGGCGGGGCCGGGCGATCGAACCCGTGGTCCGCGAATCCCTCGCCCGCCTCCTCCCGGACGGGCCTCTGCCCGCCGCCCCGGCGATCGGCGGGTACTGGACCCGCAGCAACGACGTCGAGATCGACCTCGTGGGCGCCGACCGGCAACCGGTGGCCAAGCGGTTGCTCTTCCTCGGCTCGGTCAAGTGGCTGGAGAACTCGGCCTTCGACAACCACGACCTGGCCGCGCTGCAGCAGCACCGGGCGGCGATCACCGACGAACCCGTACCGCTCGTGGCTATCTCCCGCAACGGGGTCAGCTGTTCCGGGCTCCAAGCGGCATACGGGCCGGAGGAGCTGCTCGGCGCCTGGCGCCGGACCTGACGCGGGCTCGTGCCGCTTACTGGAACAGTTCGAGCGAGATGTGCTTGAGCTCGGACAGAGCGTCCAGGAAGTCGGTCGCGTCGAAGGCCGCCCCGGCGGACGCGACACCGACCGTCCGGGTACGTCCCGTCAGCACCCGCTCCACCGCCTCCACCGCCAGCGGCGCGCTGACCGCGTAGATGTCCCGCCCGCGCGCCACCGCGCGCCGTTCCGCGCCTCCGGCCCGTACGACGACGTCCACGACGAACGTCTGCGCGGAGCGCCCGTCCTCGTCGACCGCGACCGGTGCCGGGGTGTCCGGCGCCGACAGTTCCCTGGCCGCGTCCGCCGCCATGTAGCCGCGTACCTCGGGGATGGTCAGGTGGCTGGGGACGGTGACGACGTCGGCCATGGAGAACTCGCCGATCACCTCCCGGCGCCCCGTCGGGTCCGGGAAGGACCACTTCAGGGTCGGCAGCGCGTCGTCGTGGTACTGCAGCCGCCCTCCGCTGTAGCGGACCCGGCGGCCGTTCCTGCGGTCCCGGGACACCGCGCCCGCGGTGCGCGTCCCGGCGGTGGGGTGCCAGCTGCTCAGCCCGTACGCGATGTGCGCCTCGTCGGCCGACGGCCAGTCGCCCATCGCCGCGGTGACCAGCAGGTCGCTGAGGCCCCCGAAGAAGGCCATCGCGGGGATCACCAGGGCGTTCGCGGCGAGGGCCCGCTCCGCGAAGTGCGTGAACGTGTCGAGGTTGGCCTCGATCTCCGCCGCCACGTCCACATACGGGATCCCGGCCCGCAGCGCCGCCTCGATCACCGGCGCCGCCGTCACCGCGAAGGGCCCGGCGCAGTTGATCACGGCCGCAGCTCCGGCCAGCGCCCGGTCCAGCGCCGCCGGGTCGTCGACCGACGCCGGTCGCACATCGAGCCCCGGGCGCAACGCCGCCAACTCCCGCGCCATATCGCCGAGTTGATCCGGGTCCCGCCCGGCGAGGATCGGGACGTACCCACGCTCCAGCAGCTCCGCGACCACGAAACGCCCGGTGTGCCCGTACGCGCCGAACACCACAACTGCCTGCCCTGATACCGATCCCATGTCTTCTCCCCGTCGCGTTTCAACTGTTGCCATCCTGACCGCGGAGCCCGATCCACACGAGTGTCCGGAACGACATGTCTCGTACAGTTCCGGACATGGAAACGGGTAGGGGCAAGGGCACGGGGATCGGCGCGAGGTCAGTCGCGATCGCCGTCACCGACGGCATGCTTCACTTCGAACTCGGCATCGCCTACGAGGTCTTCGGCTCCGATCTCACCCACCTGGTCGACCCCTGGTACGACGTCGCCCTCTGCGGTCCGGGCCCGATCCGCGCCGGCAGATTTCTGCTGGAGCCCGACTCCGGGCTCGACCGACTCCCGTACGCCGACACGGTGATCGTCCCCGGCTGGGCCGACGTCGACCAGGCGCCGTCCGCAGAACTGGTCGACGCGGTGCGCGCGGCCCATGAGGCGGGAGCGCGCGTCGCCTCCCTGTGTACGGGCGCGTTCGTGCTGGCCGCTGCCGGACTGCTGGACGGGCGGCGCGCGACCACGCACTGGGCGCACACCGATGTCCTGGCCGCCCGCCATCCCGGGGTGGAGGTCGATCCGGACGTGCTCTACGTCGACAACGGCAGCGACAACGGCCGCGTCCTCACCTCCGCCGGCAAGGCGGCCTCGATGGACCTGTGCCTGCACCTCGTACGCCTCGACCACGGCTCGGCGATCGCCAGCACCGTCGCCCGCCGCCTCGTCGTACCCCCGCACCGGGCAGGCGGGCAGGCGCAGTTCGTCACCGCTCCGGTGCCCGCCCAGGACGACCATCCGCTCGCCGACCTGTTTCCCTGGGCGATCGAACGGCTCGACCGCCCGCTGACCGTGGAGGACCTGGCCCGGCGGGCGAACATGAGCTCGCGCCACCTGGGCCGCCACTTCCGTGCGGTCACCGGCACCACCCCGCTGCAGTGGCTGCTCACCCAGCGGATCCGGCGTGCCCAGGAGCTGCTGGAAGCCACCGGCGACAGTGTCGACGCCATCGCGGAGGCCGTCGGCATGGGCACCGCCACGACGCTGCGCCGCCACTTCAACCGCACGATCGGCGTGCCCCCGGACGCGTACCGCCGTACCTTCCGCAACTCACGCTCCAGCGCGGGATGATGCGCGACACCTTGACGTGTCCCTGCCCTGGTGGGTTCATGGGAGCGCTCCCACATTTCCCCTCCCCGGTTCCTTCTGATGCTGAAGTTTTCTTCGCGCTCACTTCCTGGAGTCGCAGTGAGAATCGCAGTGAGAACAACGAAAAGTACGACGCGAAAGAACCCTGTAACCGTCCTGCTGACCGCCCTGGTCACCGTCCTCGGTCTCCTGGCCCTGGCTCCGACCACTGCCCAGGCACAGGCCGAACCGTCCCGCGCCTTAGCCACCGGTCTGCACATCTCGGGCGGCCGTCTTCTCGAAGGCAACGGCAACGACTTCGTGATGCGGGGCGTCAACCATGCCCACACCTGGTACCCGACCCAGACCCAATCCCTCAGGGACGTCAAGGCGTTGGGCGCCAACACCATCCGTGTCGTCCTCGCCGACGGGCATCGCTGGACCAAGAACACCGCCGACGACGTGGCCGCGGTCGTCGCGCAGTGCAAGGCCAACCGCCTGATCTGCGTACTGGAGGTGCACGACACCACCGGTTACGGCGAGGACGCCGCCGCCGGGACGCTCGACCAGGCGGCCGACTACTGGATCGGCCTCAAGAGCGTGCTCGCCGGCCAAGAGAACTACGTGATCATCAACATCGGCAACGAGCCCTGGGGCAACACCGATCCGGCCGGCTGGACCGCCCCCACCATCGCCGCCGTACAGAAACTGCGTACCGCAGGCTTCCAGCACACGATCATGGTGGACGCGCCCAACTGGGGCCAGGACTGGCAGGGCGTCATGCGCGCCAACGCCCAGTCCGTGTACAACGCGGACACCACCGGCAACCTGATCTTCTCGATCCACATGTACAGCGTCTTCGACACGGCGGCGGAGATCACGGACTACCTGAACGCCTTCGTCACGGCCAAACTGCCCATCCTGATAGGCGAGTTCGGCGGTCCGGCCGACCAGTGGGGCGATCCGGACGAGGACACGATGATGGCGACCGCCCAGCAGCTGAAGCTGGGCTATCTGGCCTGGTCGTGGAGCGGCAACACGGATCCGATCCTCGACCTGTCGATCGGCTTCGACCCGAAGCAGCTCAGCACCTGGGGCCAGCGCATCTTCAACGGCGCCAACGGCATCGCCCAGACCTCCAAGGAGGCCACGGTCTACGGTGGCGGCACGGGCACCGACACCCAGGCCCCGACCGCCCCCGGCACGCCGGCAGCGTCCGCGACCACCGCCACGTCGACCACCCTGACCTGGACCGCGGCGACCGACAACGTTGCCGTCACCGGCTACGACGTCGTCCGCGTCAACGGCACCACGGAGACGGCAGCCGCCGCCTCCACCACCAACACGGTCACGGTGACCGGCCTCACCGCGGCCACGGCATACACCTTCGCCGTGTACGCACGGGACGCGGCCGGCAACCGTTCGCCCCGCTCGGCCACGGTGAGCGTCACCACGTCCCCGGGCGGTGGCACCCCGGGCGTCAGCTGCTCGGTCGCCTACCGGGTCGTCGGCGAATGGCAGGGCGGTTTCCAGGGCGACATCACCCTGCGCAACACGGGCACCGCCGCCCTCACCAACTGGACCCTGGCCTTCAGCTTCGCGGGCGGCCAGACCATCAGCAACATGTGGGGCGGTACGCCCACCCAGAGCGGCGCCGACGTGAGCGTCGTACCCGCCTCCTACACGGCCACGATCCCGGCCGCCGGCTCGGTCTCGGTCGGCTTCATCGGGGCGAAGGGGGCGACGAACGCGGCGCCGACGTCGTTCACGCTCAACGGCACGACCTGCGCGACCACTTGATACCTGCCGAATACCTGCCAATGGTCAGAGGGCGGCGTCCCGTATCCGGAACGCCGCCCTCTGACCTGCTGGTTACCGGGTCTGTCAGCCCTGGTGGGGTGTGCCGTGGACGAGGAGCTCGGTCATGTCCAGGTAACGGCAGCCCGACGGGCCGGAGTTCTGCGCGCAGTCCACGCCGTTGTCGGCAGCCTGGTTGCCCAGCATCGTCACGCGGACGTACCGGACGTTCTGCTCGGTGCCCGTGTTGAGCGGCACGGCGTTCTCCCGGCCGGTGTCGGCGGGACCGAAGTGGCCCTCCGCGGCGGTGGCCCAGGTGGTGCCGTCCGTCGACGTCTCGATCCGGTAGTCACCGAGGGACGCCGTCACGTCGTCCCCACAGCCGGCCGTCGGGTCGACGCGCAGGTCGCTGACGTCCACGGCCGCGGGCAGCCGTACGGTGCTGTGGACCGGGTCGACTCCGGTGCCGTTGGTGCCGCCGTTGGCCTCCGAGCCCCAGACGGCGCCCGACATGTCGATCAGACTGGCGGGTCCGCAACCGAAGTCGCTGTAGTCGACGCCGCTGAACTCGGTGATCTCGGCGCCGCCGGAGGAAGCCGACCAGTTCCGGCGCAACGCCCAGTCGGCGGCACCGGAGTTGACGGTGATCGTGCGGATCACCGGTTCGTAACCGTTGCCGCTGGCGTACACCTTCCGGTAGGTGCCCTCGGGGACGTTCCGGATCGTGTACGTGCCGTCCGCGGCGCTCACCGCGGAGAGGTCGGCGCCGGGGAAGCCGGAGGAGTGGCCGCTGATGCTGACCGTGACGCCGCTCACCGCGGTGCCGGTCCCGTTGTCGGTCACCTTGCCGGTGAGCGTGACGAGCGGGGTGTTCGGGCCGGGCGGCAGCGAGAAGTCCTCGTCGGGCCGGATGTCGTCGGCCGTGAGCGCGGCGGCGAAGTAGCCCATGCCCCGGTGGGCGAAGGCCTGCCAGAGCGCATTGTGGGCACGTCCGCCGTTGACCACGGTGTCGGCTTGCAGGATGGCGTTGCGCTGGTCGAGGAACGTCGGGTTCGCGGGGGACAGCTCCATCGCCCGGGTCAGCAGTGACTCGGTGAGCTTGCTGCCGAGTTCGGTGCGCAGGTCCCAGAGCGTCTCGCCCCAGATCTCGCCGTCGGCGTGCACCTCGGGGCCGCCGGAGTAGATCTTCCCGTAGTCGCCGTACGTGTACCCGCCGGCGCCCGCCTCCTTCGTGCCGGGGCACTTGGCCGACGTGGAGCCGACCCGGCAGTCCAGCGGCTGGGAGCGCAGACTCAGGTCGCCCCGCCAGCCCGGCGGGTCCATCGACACCTCGCCGTCGACGCGCGGGTCGTCTTTCATGAACCTCTTGGTGGCCAGGAAGTCGGCGGCGAACCAGTCGCTCCAGGCCTCGCCCATGGCCCCGCCCTGCTGGCCGGTGAGCGTGGAGACCCCGTCTGCGTCGACCACGAGGCGGTTGGACAGGCCGTGGGTGAACTCGTGGTACACGACCGGTGCGACGTCGCCGAAGTTCCCGGACGGCACCTTGTAGTCCGGGGAGTCCGAGTAGCCGCCGGTCAGGTACATCTGCATCGTGGGCGCCTGACCGTCCGGCGGCGTCCCCATGTTGGCGTTGTTCACGTGGTTGTCGTCGGGCAGTCCGTCCTGCATGGCCGCGCCGTCGTCGGTCTGCGCCTGTACGGCGTCGCCGTCCCGCCCGTCGAAGTTGCCCGCGGCCCGGGTGAAGCCGATCGGGGCGGCTTGGAGGTGGTCGTGGAACTTGCCCAGGTAGTAGAGGACCTGCGCGGCGTTCTGCTCGCGGTTGGCCTGCCAGGAGTACGGCGTCTTCTGGTCCCAGGAACAGGGCGCGGGACCGCAGTTGTCACCGGTGAAGGGCTTGAAGGGGAAGGAGAACGTCCCGTCGGCGGCCGGGGTGATCTCCTCGCCGTCGTCCGTCTCGTTGTTGTCGTTCGTGTCGCTGTACACGTGCGCGATCGGCCCGTCGAGCGTCTTGGCGCCCGCCGGGAGCCAGCCCCTCGTGTCCAGGTGCCGGGTGTGCTGCTTGCCGCCGGTCGCGGCGCCCGGGGAGTAGTCCCAGACGAGCACCTTCCCGGTGCGCAGGGGCGTGGCCGGCGAGGAGGACAGTGGCTGCCCGCTGCCCGGCGCCGCAGCGGTCGTGTCGGTGGCCTCCAGGTCGGAGGAGAGGTTCTGCCGGTACAGGACCCGGCCGGTGGCGGCGTCGACGACATGCAGCCACATGCCATGCCCGTCCGGCGAGGTGACGGTCTGCCAGGCGCGGCGGGCGGTGCCGCCGGAGGCCGGGTAGACGACCTGCTTGGCGGTGTCCGAGCCGGCGGTGCCGTCGGCCTTGCCGCCCGCGATATCGCGTACGGCGGTCTTCCGGGCCTGCGTGCCGGTGACCTTGGCGGGCGGCAGCTGCGACGGCAGCTTCCGCACCGGTGAGCCGAGCACGCTGATCAGCCGTCCGTCGCGGGCGACGTTGGCCTTGACACCGTTGCCGAACACCGGGACACCGTCGACCGACTGGACGAACGACAGGTGACGTATCCCGGCGACATCGGTGTACTGCTTGCGCAGGGTCAGGCCCTGGACCTGACCGGCGGTGAGCCCGAACACATCGGGATGCGCCCGCAGATACTCCCGGGCGATGTCCTCCGGGTCGGCGCCACTGGCCGACGTCAAGTACCCGTCGAGCTTGGCGACTTGACGCGCGGTACCGGTGGTCGGGTCGAGTTCGAGCACGCCCTGCGTCCCGAGCTGCTTACGCAACTGCCGTACTCCGGGCCGCTGTTCGGCCGGCGTCAGCCGGGCGTCGCGTCGCGCCAGCGACTGCTGCGAGGGTAGGGGCAGCCCATCGGCCGCCGGGGATCCCGCCGGGGTGGTGTCTGTCGGGGAGCCGGCCGCGGGGCGGCCCACCGGATCGCCCTGGGCCGCGTTCGCGCCGCCGGGCAGCAGAGCGACGGCCAGCGAGAGGCCGGCCGTCGCGGTGAATATGGTCGCGCGTGTTCTGCGCGCGAAGGGGGCTTTCGCCATGGTGCGCCTCGTGGGGGGTGAGGTCCAACGACCACATGGAGCAGTCGAGTTGTGCACCCCAAACCTCTCAGGATGCCCAGCACAACAGGAAGCCTGAAAGTTCAATATTCACAGGAGCCTCACAGATCACATTTCTCCGTGCTCAGCACCGGGGCATCGGTCACAGCCCCCGGCCTGCGGTGTGAGGGCGACGCAACCCAAGCTCCCACGGGCTCTAACAGTCCGGAAACCGGCCGCTGCGGCGGGCGCACTAGCTTCGTCGCATGAGGGTGTGGACGCCATTACGGCCGCTGTTCGACAGACTCGACAGACTCGGCGAAGCCGGCAAGCGGGGTGACGGCAACAGCGGTGTCGGCAACGACTCTGTCGGCAGCGACGCTGTCGGCAACGGCGTTGCGCGCAAGGGCAGTTCAGTGCGCCGTCAGGGTGACCGGACGACTCCGGCCCGCCGTCCGCTGCCCGGCTGGCGCAGCATCAGGGGCCGGGTGGCTGTCGTCATCACGGTCCCCATCTGTCTGTTGCTGACGGTGGCCGGTCTGGCCGTGTACGGCCGGGCCGAGGCGCTCGGCGACGCCCGGACGACCCGTGCCGAGGTCGGCCTCAGCCTGCGCGTCCAGGCGCTGGTGCACCAGCTGCAACGTGAACGCGGGCTGACGAACGGCCTGTTGGGCGGCGAGAAGAGCTACCGGACACCACTCGCCGCCACTCGACGCCGCGTCGACACGGCGCTGGAGGCCATGCGCCCCGAACGTGCCGTCGAGCAGGTCATCCAGAAGCACCTGCGCCGCCTCACCGCCATCCGCACCGCGGCCGACAGGGACACCGCCTCTGGTTCCGGCGGGGGAACTGTCGACCGCACCGCCACCCTCAGCTTCTACACGACCGCCGTCGACGCCCTCAACGCCGTCGACCCGGTGGCGGACACCGCGACACGCGACGACCGCCAACTGCGCGATGGGCTTGCCGCGTTGAGGGAACTGGCCGCCGCCAAGGAGTCCGTCGCCCTCGAACGAGGCTTCCTCAACGGCGTGTTCGCCGAGGGCGCCTTCCAGGACCGCGAGTACCTCACCTTCACCGAGGTGCGCGCCACCCGCGTCGCTGCCCTCGCCCGCTTCGGTCAGGTCGCCACCGCGCCCCAACTCGCCGCCCTGAAGCAAGCGTTCGGCACCAAGGACGCCGAGAGCGCCACCACCTACGAGGCCCGGGCGGAGGGCGCCCCCGACGGCTCCGCGCTGCGCGTCGACGCCGGCACCTGGTGGGACGCGATGACCGTACTCGTGGACGACCTCTACGCAGTCCAGCAGTCGGTCGGTGACGACGTACGCGACCGGGCCGACCAACTCAGCCACGACGCCGAACTGGCCCTCGCCGTCTACCTCCTCGGGGGAACGCTGATGGCCGCTCTCGTCGCGGCCCTCGCCGCCTTCGCGTCGCGTTCCCTCACCCGCCCCCTCGGGGCACTCGCCGAGGCCGCCCATGACGTGGCCCGGCACCGGCTGCCCGCCACCGTCGCACGTATCCAGCAGTCCCCGCAGGACGAGGTGGAGTTCCCCGAGGCACAGGCACAGGCACTGGGCGGCACGGACGAGATCGCCGAAGTCGCGGAGTCCCTGCGCCAGGTGGAACACACCGCCCTCCAACTGGCCGCCCAGCAGGCCGGCCTGCGCCGCAACACCACCGAGTCGCTCGCCAACCTCGGTCGCCGCAACCAGAATCTCGTACGCCGTCAGCTCGGCCTCATCACCCGCCTGGAACGGCAGGAACTCGACCCGGACGCCCTCGCCGAGCTCTTCGAACTCGACCACCTCGCCACCCGTATGCGGCGCAACGCCGAGAGTCTGCTGGTCCTGGCCGGACAAAATCCGCCCCGGCCCACGGCCGCACCCGCCGGTGGCCTGGAGGTCGTCCAGTCGGCCGTCGCCGAGGTGGAGCAGTACCGCAGGGTCCTGATCGCGGCCGTGGAACCGGTGCGCGTACGCGGGCACGCCGTCGCCGATGTCGCCCACCTCCTCGCCGAACTCATCGAGAACGGGCTGACGTTCTCCCCGCCGAACGAACCGGTCGAGGTGCACGGCTGGTACGACACCGAGGACGGCACGTACAGCTTCGCCGTCGTCGACCACGGGGTCGGCATGTCCGCCGCCGAGAAGGAACGCGCGAGCGCGCGCTTCTCCGGCTCGGACGAGGACGCCTTCCTCGCCGCGCCCACCCGTTTCCTCGGCCACCTCGTCGTCGGCCGGCTCGCCCACCGCCTCGGCGAAGGCGCGAAGGTCCACCTCTTCGACACCCCGGGCGGCGGCCTGTCCGCCCTCCTCGTCCTGCCCGACCGCCTGCTGGCCCCCGCGACCCAGCCCTTCCCCGCCGCACCGCTCACACCCCCACCCACCACGGCACCCACCACCCCACCCGCTGTCTCCTCCCTGCTCAACGGCTTCCGAGCAGGTGTCGCCCGAGCCGAGGCCCGAAGCACCCAAGGAGCGTCATCGTGACCACTGCCGTCCAGAGTTTCGGCTGGCTCATCTCGGAGTTCGTGCGCACCGCCGACGGCGTCACCGACGCGGTCGCCGTCTCCTCGGACGGCCTGCTCATGGCGGCCTCGGACAACCTCGGCCGCGACCGCGCCGACCATCTCGCCGCCGTCGTCTCCGGCATCACCAGCCTCGCCCAGAACGCGGCGACGACACACGGCTTCCGCGGCATGAAGCTCGTCATGATCGAAATGCTGGGCGGCTTCCTCATGGTCGGCCGCATCCGCGACGGCAGCTGCCTCGGCGTCCTCGCCGCCGAGGGCTGCGACGTAGGCCTGGTCGGCTACGAGATGTCCGTCCTCGCCGACCGCGCCGGCGAACTCCTCACCCCACAACTCGTACGCCAACTCCACTCGGCACCACTGGCGGCGGGATAGCCGCGACACGCTCCGGCCCCCGTGTCCCGGGAGCGGATATCCGTGGCGGCCCCCCTGCTCGGGGCCCCTTCGGCGCCGATCAGGTATCAGTAGTTCGGCACGCGCGGCGACGCGTCTGCGGAGCCTGCCCGGGGCTCTGGTCCCAGGCGCACCAGGCCCAGGGGACAGAGGTCAATCCGCTCGCCCCCGGCCCGCGCGCCGCGACCTCGACGCCGGGGCCGCAGCCGTTGGCGAGGATCGGGCCGACGCCGCCCAGGGGGCGTACGACCTGCGCGCCGCCGCGCCTACGGAGCTTGCCGGGGACTCTCGACCCAGGCACCCCAGGCCCACTTTCAGAGATCAATCCGCTCGCCCCCGGCCCGCGCGCCACGACCTCGACCCCCGGGCCGCAGCAGACGGCGAGGATCCGGCTGACGCCGCCGCAGGAGCCGTACGACTGTCCCTTTCCGCCGGACAGGACCCCTCCGGAGCATCCCCCTCCTGGGACGGAACGCTGGTGCCGCGTAGTCCATCGCAGATGCCTGACGGTCAGCCAAGACGTACGCGGCCGAACACCGGCAAGTGGTCGCTCCCGGTCGCGTCCAGAGCCGACACCTCCGTCACCACGACCCCCCTGCCGAGCACCTGGTCGATCCGCGCCACCGGCAGGGAAGCCGGCCAGCTGAACGCGAACCCTGAGTCCGGGGCGCCGAGTTGTGAGGTGAGCGGGTCCAGCCCCCGGTCCTGCACGGTGCCGTTGAGGTCACCCACGACCAGGAGCCGGACCGACGGGTCGTCCGCGATCCGTGCCCCGAGCAGTGCCGCGCTCTCGTCACGGGCCGTCGATGCGAAGCCGTTCGCGCCGAGACGGATCGACGGCAGGTGGACCACGTACACCGCGACCGCACCCTCGGGCGCGGCGACCGTGGCCCGCAGCCCGCGCTGCCAGCTGTCCGGGAAACCCGCGGGCCGAATGTCCACGGACCGCACGTCCGTGAGGGGGTACGAGGACCAGAGCCCGACCGTGCCATGGACCGTCCGATGGGGGTGGGACGCGCCCAGGACGTCCTCGTACACGGGCCGTGCCGCGGGTGTCAGCTCCTGCACGGCCACGAGATCGGCGCCCGTGGCGAGCAGCGCCTGTGCGGTGCCGGACGGGTCGGAGTTGTCGTCGGCGATGTTGTGCTGGACGACAGTCAGGTCGTACGAGTCGGAGGACGAGGAGAACCAGAGCCCGCCGAACAGCCAGAGCCAGGCGAGGATGGGCAGCAGACACGCGATCAGCCCTGCCGCCGACCGCTTGACCAGGGCGAGACACGCGAGGAGCGGCACGGCCACGCCCAGCCACGGCAGAAACGTCTCCAGCGCGCTCCCGAGCCGCCCGACCCGGTTCGGCACGGCGGAGTGCAGAACCAGCAGCCCGGTGACACCGACGGCACACGCGGAGAGCCCGTACTCCCACCGCCTCCGGCTTCGCCGATCTTCGCGTACGTTCACACGCCTCCCTCGTCCCGACGGACGACGCGCCTTCCCGCCGGACGGTTCCCCACGACGAAACGGAGACTCGCCGGACACGGCCCGGTCGGTGCTTGGCCGCGCGGGGTTCGGGATCAGACTGCTCGAAGGTGTGGCCAGAGTGCGCACGACGAAGACCCAGGCGCGGGAACCCTCCCCGTGACCTGGGCCTATGGCCTTGTCCAGCTTGTGCCCTCGGCAGGATTCGAACCTGCGACACCGGCCTCAGGAGGGGGGAACGAATCCTTGTCGGGGGGTGATTGGTGCTGCCGTACGGTAGCGACCTGTTTCCTCTGGTCGGAACGGCACGGCGAGCCACTTGATCCGGCTCATGCTGCCCTGTGTCGGACCGTCCGCTCAGGCATCGCTCACGCGCTGTTGGCTGCCGAGCAGCGCTGGTCAGACCTGCCCGAGGTCGATCTCCACCGGGAACGGGGCCACTACCTTGAGGACGCCGGTGAACACGTCTCCGTCCCGGTAGGTCTTCGTCGCGGGGTCGAGAACGTAGGTGTACACGAGAGGAACGCCTGTCACGGCCTGCTCGATCCGCCAGTAGAAGCCGATGCCCGCCTTGGCGTACTGGTCGACCTTCACGATCCGGTCGGTGGTCTCCGAGCCTGGCGACACCACCTCCGAGACCAGCAGCACGTGCTCAGGGCGAGTGGGGGCGATGTCGATCGTGTCTGCGTGGTACACGACGACGTCCGGGCGGCGATTGGTGAGCGGGACGTCCTGAAGCCGGACGTCGAAGTCCGTGTCGGCGTTCCACTCCGGGCCCGCCGCGGCATCCAGGGCGTTCGCCAGAATCCGGGCCAGCCGGTTGTGCCGCTTGGACGCAGTCGGACTCACGACGGCCATCCCGTCCACGATCTCGATGCCGGCGCACTGTTCCTCGGACCAGGACTCGTACTCCTCCGCCGTGATCTGCTCATGCATCCACGCCGGGGCAACCATTTCGGCCGTCATGAAGCACCTCCCGGACACTGTGGTGCGGGCCCGATCCCGCTGGATTCAGCGTACTGTCTGCCGTCCGTCCGGCACGCGTGTCCCGCTCACACGTCCTCCCCGTCGGCTGCCGTCCGACCAGTGCGCCCACGGCCAGAGTGAGGAACCGGCGCGGTGGCCTCGTCACCAGGGGACCGGAACAGGCCGACGGCACCACTGACCCCGTGCGGCAGCCGCCGCGGTACGGCCGGCGAGGAGAAGCCAAGATCGCGTTGGGGGGGTGCCCCTATGGGTTTCGTCAAGGAAATCGGGCTGCGTTGAGGATCGGTGCCGGGCAGCATGGCGGGGTGTCTGATCTGTTGTGGGATGACGTCGAGTACTTCTTCGACCCTGATGAAATGGGGTCGCTGCCGGACGTGCGTGTCCCTGACGCCTCGGTGGAGGACTGGCAGACGGTCCTCGACCTGATCAGCGCGAGCGGCTGGCGGTGCCAGTACTCCGAGGGCGAGGTCGTGATGCCGATGCCCCGGGCAGAAGCAGTGTTGTCCCGCCCGGCTGATGCCGAGTGCCCGGACCTGCGAGTTTGGCTGACAGCCGATGTGCTGGCGATCTTCCGCTTCCATGCGGCGGAGGAGATCGACTTCGACGTTGATCTGCGGGAGCTGCAGGGCCAGGAGCGACTCGATGTGTTCTGCGGCTTCCTGCGGGCGATCGGGCGACGGCTGGCCAAGCCGGTGCTGATGCATCCGGAGGGCGACTGCGTGCCTCCGGTGCTCGGGTTCGATGTGGAAGCCGATCGGGTCGTTCTCTTGGCTGAATCGCCCGGTCAAGCCACTCCCGCCTCGTCGCCCCCCATTACCGTCTTCCTCGGCCCCGCAAACTGACCGGGGGTGCCGACGAGACGGACGATTCGTGAGCAACGGCCGAAGGGCGGCCCGGACGTGACTCCGGGCTGCCCTCGCGGTCTCGCGGTCCCGTGTCTTCTTGGATGAAGCATGATGTCAGCTGACCGGCAGGCCCGATTTACGACGCCCTCGCAGCCCGTCGCCGACACCACGGTTCCGCATGGTTTCTGATCATGCGGAAGGGCAGAGCTGTTCGCGCATCCATCCGGGATCGGGGTTGGTGTGTGGCCGGCCCGCCACGACGACGGTCGGAGAACATCGCTCCCGAAGTGGAGTCAGAGCCCGCTGACTCGGAGGAGCCCGAGACGGAATCCGTGCCGAACGCTGCTGATCTGTTGGGTGAAGTTCGGGAGATCAACTCCCCGTCCGCTCACGCACCGCTCACGCAAACGGCCTCGGACGAGGAGTCCGAGGCCGAGAAGGAGCCCTTGCTGGGGGATAAATCCCAGGTCGGAGCGGCAATGTGTTGTGCCCTCGGCAGGATTCGAACCTGCGACACCGGCTTTAGGAGAGCCGTGCTCTATCCCCTGAGCTACGAAGGCGGGGCTAGTAGGAAACCTTAGCGGATGTGCGCCGACGAGTGTCCGCCGTATAGGGGCTGCGGAGCGGACCGGCGACTCCTCGACCGGTACAGCGCGCGTCTCTACGTGACCGGCGAGGGGCTGGTCGACGTGGTCGGCCTCGACGTGTCACTTCGCGACGAGGCAGGAGCCGTGGCCGTGGGCGTCACGGGCCTGGCCGCGGCCCTGCCCTCCCTCATCGCCGACGACCAGTTGCGGTACAACCCTTCGGACGCCGTGGACCCGTACTGCTCAAAGGTGTTCGACCTGGCCCACTGGTAGAGCACTGTCGATCACGTGCAAGTCCTCTGTGACTGCATCACCGCTCGCGGCGACGGTGGTACCGAGCATCCTGACGGCGAACACTCCGACCGGGGCGGAGCCCAACCACGCCCGCGCGCGGACAGCCGTACCCGAAGGCCCAGTCCCAGTCCCGGTCCCAGGACCGCATCAAAACCAGTGGAGTGGCGCCGCTGTGCGCAGTTACCGTGCTGCCGGACCAAGTCGTCTGGGTTAGGACGTGCCGTTGTACACCGTGTGAGACCTCCCGAGTGCTGATTCGTCGCGCGTCGCGTATTTGCGCCGCGCTGCTTTTTGCTGCGGACTTCTCACTGGAACCGGTGTACTTCTGTGCTCGAAAACTGGGTGGTCACGCCCACCTGCCTGCCTCTCGTCCTCCGCCGTTGTCACGCATGCGCGTCGGAGAGCTTCCGGGCAAGCGGCAAATTCCGCGTCAACGCCAACCACAAGCTCATCGACGC
Organism: Streptomyces sp. SID12488; assembly: GCF_010548275.1. Lineage (GTDB taxonomy): Bacteria > Actinomycetota > Actinomycetes > Streptomycetales > Streptomycetaceae > Streptomyces. The sequence goes on along the minus strand of NZ_JAAGLT010000011.1, from coordinate 14,983 downwards.
CTGGCTCCTCGTGCTCTGTACGGCGTGCGGGGACACGGCGAAGCTCACGGTCCTGGAGCGGATGAACGTGCGCTCCGTACGACCTGAGCTGCTGGACCGGCTGCATGACAACGACCCCGGCCTAGCAGCTGAGTTGCTCCAGGATCCGGTCGTAAGGCGCCGTAATCGCATAGCCCTCGACTGGGACGGCGCCTGGCGCCTCGACACCGGTGGGCCGGGCCACCCGGACCGGCTGGACGGCTCGGACGGCTCGGACCTCTCGGACCGCGAGGTACTCGACGTCTCGGTCCGCTTCGCGGTCCGGATCCCTGTCCGGCCGGTGCGGCTGATCGCTGAAGGGTGCGGTCTTTCGCGGGCCGAGGTCGAGAGACTGATCGCGGAGGGGAGTCTCGTCTCGGCGGTCCGGCTGGGCGGCAGGCTCTCCGGCGACTTCACCTTCACGCTCAAGCGCTGAGCCCTCCTCGGGCCGGGGCCTGTCCGGCAGGAACCGCCGGACAGGCCCCGGCTGGGCAGGAGCCGCCGGCCATGGCTGTGCCCCTACCGCACCAGGCACGGCCGCTTCCCGTCGAACTCCCACCCCGGCACCAGATACCGCATCCCGATCGCGTCGTCCCGTGCCCCCAACGCCCGCTCCCGGTACAGCTCATGTGCCGCGAGCACCCGTTCCATGTCCACCTGGACCCCCAGCCCCGGCGCGTCCGGCACCGCGATCTCGCCGCCGACGATCTGCGGCGGTGCGACCGTGAGGCGTTCCAGGCCCTCCTGCCAGATCCAGTGGGTGTCGAGGGCGTTGTACTCGCCCGGGGCCGCCGCGCCGCAGTGGGTGACCATGGCCAGGGAGATGTCGAAGTGGTTGTTGGAGTGACAGCCCCAGGTCAGACCCATCGCGTTGCACAGCTGGGCCACGCGTACCGAGCCCTGCATGGTCCAGAAGTGCGGGTCGGCCAGCGGGATGGAGACCGACTGGAGGGCCAGGGCGTGGGTCAGCTGCCGCCAGTCCGTGGCGATCATGTTGGTCGCCGTGGGCAGGCCCGTCGCCCGGCGGAACTCGGCGAGGATCTCGCGCCCCGAGTAGCCGTCCTCCGCGCCGCAGGGGTCCTCGGCGTAGGCCAGCGTGCCGTTCAGAGGTGTGCACAGCTCGATCGCCTCGCGCAGCGACCACGCGCCGTTCGGGTCCAGGGTGATCCGGGCCTTCGGGAAGCGGTCCTTCAGCGCCCGTACGGCCCTGACCTCCTCCGCGCCCTCCAGGACACCGCCCTTGAGCTTGAAGTCGCGGAAGCCGTAGAGGGCGTGGGTGGCCTCGGCCTGGCGGATGATCGCCTCCGGGGTCAGGGCCTCCTCGTGCCGGACGCGGTACCAGTCGACGTCCGAGTCCGGCTCACGGACGTAGTCCAGCTCGGTCCGGTCCGGGTCGCCGACGTAGAAGAGGTAGCCCAACACCCGTACGGAATCACGCTGTTGGCCGTCGCCGAGCAGAGCGGCGACCGGTACGTCCAGGTGCTGGCCGAGGAGGTCGAGGAGGGCCGACTCGACGGCTGTCACCGCGTGCACGGTGGTGCGCAGGTCGAAGGTCTGGGCGCCGCGTCCACCCGAGTCGCGGTCGGCGAACCGGGCCCCGATCTCCGCCAGGACGCGCTTGTAGTCGCCCACCTTCGCCCCGACGACCAGGGACTCGGCGTCGCGCAGCGTCCGCGTGATCTTCTCGCCGCCCGGGACCTCACCGAGTCCCGTACGGCCCTCCGAGTCGGTGAGGATCACGATGTTGCGCGTGAACCAGGGGCCGTGGGCGCCGGAGAGATTCAGCGCCATGCTGTCTCGCCCCGCGACCGGATAGACGGAGAGGGAGGTGACGGTCGGCGTGCTGGTGCTGGTGCTGGTGTTCGTACGCGTACTCATGGTCATCGAGATCCTTGCGATCCTTGCACGCAGACTGCGTATGTGGATGTCGTCCATGTATGTGGATGTATGCAGGTCGAGACTAGGTGAGTGACCGCGCGTGGGCAATGGCAGCGGCGGCTACGCCAGCGGCACCCGGGTGAACCTTCCCGCCGTCCGCAGTTCCCCCTCGATCCGTGAAGCGGTCCCGTACAGCTCCGGCAGGACCTCCGTCACACACTGCTCCGCCGTAAGCCGGGTCGTGTGCATCGCGACGTTCACCGCCGCGACGACCCGTCCCGTACGGTCCCGCACCGGGACCGCGATCGACCGCAGCCCCTCCTCCAGCTCCTCGCTGACCAGGGCGTATCCCTGTTCCCGCACCTCCGCCAGCACCCGTGCGAAGGCCACCGGGTCCGTCACCGTGTGCGGAGTCAGCGGGGCCAGGTCACGAGGCTGCCGTCGCGCCTCCGGTATGTCGGCCAGCAGTACCCGGCCCATCGAGGTCGGGTACGCCGGAAGCCGCGTCCCGACGGTGATGTTGGCGCTCACGATGCGCCTCGTCGCCACCCGTGCCGTGTACTGGATCTCCGCTCCCGAAGCCGCCCCCGAGTCCGCCGTCAGGACCGCCAGTGACGCCGACTCCTCGACGCGCGCCGCGAGTTCGGCCAGGTAAGGGGAGGCGATCTCGGGCAGGGAGGTGTGGGAGAGGGGCGGGAAGCCGAGGGACAGGACCCGGGGGGTGAGGGTGAAGGTGCGGCCGTGGGCCTCGACGTACCCCAGGTGCTCGTAGGTGATCAGGGCCCGGCGGGCGGTCGCCCTCGCCAGGCCCGTGGCCCGCGCGACCTCCGTCAGGGTCAGCTCGGCGCGGGACTCGCCGAAGGCCGTCAGGACGGTGAGGCCTCTGGCCAGGGACTCGACGAACTCCCGGCCCAGTTCCTGCTTCGAGGCACCGGTCCAGGCGGCCAGGCCGGAAGGGGGCGCCGGTGTCCCGGCCGGCGGGCGCACCCGCAGGTCGGCCCGTAGCTCGGCCTCCATCGCGGCCACCGTCGCGCGCAGGCGCGGCAAAAGGTCGTCGCGCAGGTCGGTCGCCGTACGGCGGCTCGTGTGGCTGACGACGCTCGCGACACAGGCCACCCGGCCCGTACGGGGGTCCCGTACGGGTACGGAGACGGCGACCAGCCCCGGTTCGATCAGCTGGTCGTCCAGTGCCCAGCCGTCGGCGCGGGCCCGCTCGACGTACGCCTCGAAGTCGGCGCCCGAGACGGCACCCGAGACGGCACCCGAGACGGCGGGTCGGGGCGGAACGGCGGGGAAGCCGTGGTCGGTCGGGTCCGCCGAGCGGCGTTCGCGCCAGCGGTGCCAGTCGGCGGCCGTCCACTCGGTGGCGAACAGCGGTCCGGGGGCGGTGCGTTCGGCGGGGAGGAGGTCGCCGATGCGGAAGCTGAGGGACATCGCGCGGCGGCGGGTGGCCTGGTGGATGAACCGGATGCCGTCCCGGTCACCGACCGCGAGCGACACCGACTCGTCCAACTCGTCGGCGAGGGCGTCCGCGTGCGCGTCGAGCAGGGCGGGCAGCCGGAGGGCGGCCAGATAGGCGTTGCCGAGCTCCATCAGCCGAGGGGTGAGAACCGCGTCCCGGCCGTCGAGACGGACGTACCCCATGCGGGCGAGCGTCGCCGTGATCCGGTCCACCGTGGAACGGGCCAGGCCGGTCGCGCGCTCGAGCCCGCTCAGGCTCAGCGTCCCGCCCGCCTCGGTCAGTTGCCGCAGTACGGCGATCCCGCGCATCAGCGGTGCGACGGCCTCGGTGGGCACGGGACCGTCCAGGACCGGCGGGACATTCGTGGCGGGGGCGACCATGGGCACACCGTAATGCCCGTAAGGAACCCCTGGCCGTACGGCCGTCGGCCCTGGCAGGCTCACCGCCGGGTGATCGCCACCCGGTAGTTCCCGTCGAGGTCCGCGCTCGCCACGGCGATCTGGATGCCCCGCTTCGGGTCCTTGAAGGTCTCCCCGGGTGCGAAGGGCGCGTCGGACAGCTCCGCGTGGACGTTCGGGCTGCGGGTGCAGCCGCCGCTGCCCCGGTGGGAGTCGTACACCGTGACCGGGCCGCGGCCGGTGTCGACGTTCGCGTCGACCCGGTAGACCAGCACGCCCGGCCGGCACACCGTCTCGTCGTTGCCCTCGCGCGTACGCAGCTCGAGGGCGTACCCCGTACGGGAGTTGACGGGTACGAAAATGAGTTTCGCGCCGCCGGGGCGGGCCAGCGGGGTGAGGATGTACTCCGCCGTCCCGGCCGTCGCCGCGCAGCCGACCTGTGAGGGGTCCAGCCAGCCGAGCTTCCACTTGTGCCAGCCGAGGAGGTCGTTGTTGGCCCCCCAGTCCTCGCTCATGATGTCCCAGTGGCCGACCGAGCCCCCGCCGTGCTGCGTGTACAGGTCGGGCAGCCCGAACACATGGCCGTTCTCGTGGGGGAGTACGCGGTAGCCCGTGGTGTCGTACGAACCGGAGCCGTCGTCCTGCCGGGAGTAGACGAAGGACGCGTTGGCGACGGGCACCCCGTCCGCGACCGGCGCCTCGCGATTGCCGGCGAAGGTGACGGACAGGACGGTGTCCAGGGCGGAGGGGCCCGCGTTCGGGGTGACCAGCACGTTCAGCAGGTCGTACGAGCGGAAGTCGACCGTCGGGTCGGCGGCGGCCACGATGTCGTGGACGAGCTTGCGGTAGCCGGGGTCGAAGGGGGCGCCGCGCTCTATGCCGTACGAGCGGAACGACCGGGGCATCCGCAGCCAGCCCGGAATGGGGGCCTCGGGGCGGTAGTCGAGGCGGCCGTACGAGCTGGTGGTGAACCAGTCCCGGGTCTGCGGGAAGAACTCCGCGAGCCGGTCGAGGGCGCTGCCCTGGCCGGGGGCGTCGGAGAAGTCGACCATCAGGTTCAGCGCGCGGACGGTGCCGGTGGAGCGGGAGTAGCCGGCCGGGGTGGGCAGTCCCTCGGACATCTGGACGCCGAGACCGCCCCGGATCGCACAGGGGCCGAGCGCGGAGGCGCGGGCCAGCGGGACGGAGCCCGCGGCCGTCGTGGAACCCCTGGTGAGGTGCCCGGTGCCGGCCGAGGTGCTGACCGCGAGGGTCAGCGCGGCCACGGACACCAGGGCCGCCGCCCGGCGGGGGCGCAGGGGGCCCGGCGGGCGTATCCGACGACGGCTGGACGGCTGCTGCATGCACGGACCCCTCGCGCCACGGCAGCCGCCGGTCTCGGACTGCACCCTTTCGATCACCCTGTGTCGAGGTCGGCGCGGGCGCGCGCTGGAGGAGACCGATCGTGGGTTCTCAGCCGAGCGCATGTGATCCAGGTCACATGCAATCTCTTCCGGTCCGGGAAATAACCGGGGATCGATTCCCCGTTTAGCCAAGTGTCCGAGCGAAACGGGGACTGCTTCCCCGGATCGCAATACCAGGTTCATGAAGGAGTACGCCGTGCAGACCGCGATCCCCGTGCAGAAGGTGACCCGGCCCCGCGCCGACGCCCTGCGCAACCGGGAGCGGATCGTCGCCGCCGCCCGCGAGATGTTCGTCGAGTTCGGTGCCGAGGTGCCGATCGACGAGATCGCCCGCCGGGCCGGCGTCGGCAATGCCACGGTGTACCGCAACTTCCCGGACCGGGAGGCCCTCGTTCGGGAGGTCGTCTGCTCGGTCATGGACCGTACGTCCGAGGCGGTGGAACTGGCGCTCGCCGAGACCGGCGACGCCTTCGCGGCGCTGGAGCGCTTCGTGCATGTCACCGCCGACGAGCGGATCGGCGCGCTCTGCCCGATGATGTCCAGCACCTTCGACCAGCACCACCCGGACCTGGAGGCCGCGCGGGAGCGGGTCGAACGGCTCACCGGGGAGATCATGGACCGCGCCAAGGCGGCCGGGCAGCTCCGTACCGACGTGGGGGTGGGCGACGTGTTGGTCGCCGTGTCCCAGCTCAGCCGCCCTCCGGCGGGTACGGCGTGCACGAGCATCGACCGTTTCGTCCATCGGCACCTGCAGCTGTTCCTGGACGGACTGCGGGCCCCGGCCCGCTCCGAACTGCCTGGCAAGGCCGTGACGATGGAGGACCTGCGCCGATCCTGACCGATTAGTTCAGAGCACCACCCGAGTCACCACCCGAGTCACCACTCGCAACAACTGGCCACAACCGGCAACACACACCGAGCTTCCAGTCGTCAGCGCCGACGAACTGATCCTTTTCGCTTCCTTTTCTCCCGAAGTCCCGAAGTGGGTATCTCCATGTCCGAATCAGCCCAGGCTGTCGCCGCCAAGGCGCCGACTCCCGACTCCAACCGCTGGAAAGCGCTCACGTTCATCGCGCTCGCCCAGCTGATGGTCGTGCTCGACGCGACCATCGTGAACATCGCACTGCCCTCCGCCCAGCAGGACCTGGGAATATCGGACGGCAACCGCCAGTGGGTCATCACGGCCTATGCCCTGGCCTTCGGCGGACTGCTGCTCTTCGGTGGCCGGATCGCCGACATCTGGGGCCGCAAGAACACCTTCGTCACCGGTCTGATCGGCTTCGCCGCCGCCTCCGCCCTGGGCGGCGCCGCGACGAACGAGGCGATGCTCCTCGGCTCCCGCGCCCTGCAGGGTGCCTTCGGCGCACTGCTGGCGCCCGCCGCGCTCTCCCTGCTCGCGGTGATGTTCACCGACGCCAAGGAGCGCGCCAAGGCGTTCGGCATCTACGGTGCGATCGCCGGTGGCGGCGGCGCCGTGGGTCTCATCCTCGGCGGCTTCCTCACCGAGTACCTGAACTGGCGCTGGACGTTCTTCGTGAACATCCCGTTCGCGATCGTCGCCGCCCTCGGCGCGTACTTCGTCATCCGTGAGCCGTCCGGCAGCCGCAACCGCTCGCCGCTCGACATCCCGGGTGTCGTCCTGTCCACCCTCGGTCTGGTCTCCCTCGTCTACGGCTTCACGCGGGCCGAGTCCGAGGGCTGGAGCGACTCCCTGACGATCGGCCTCTTCATCGCCTCGGCGGTGCTCCTGGCGTCCTTCGTGTTCGTCGAGTCCAAGGTCAAGGCCCCGCTGCTGCCCCTGCGTGTCATCACCGAGCGCAACCGCGGCGGTGTCTACCTCTCGCTCGGCCTCGCGATCATCGCGATGTTCGGCCTGTTCCTCTTCCTGACCTACTACCTGCAGATCGTGAAGGGCTACACGCCGGTCAAGACCGGCTTCGCCTTCCTGCCGATGATCGTGGGCATGATCACGGGCTCCACGCAGATCGGTGCCCGGCTGATGACCCGCGTCCCGGCGCGGCTGCTGATGGGCCCCGGCTTCCTGGTCGCCGCGCTCGGCATGCTGCTGCTGACCCAGATGGAGATCGGCTCCTCGTACGCGGCCCTGCTCCTGCCGGCCATGCTCCTGCTCGGCCTCGGCATGGGTACGGCGTTCATGCCGGCCATGTCCCTGGCCACGCTGGGCGTCGAGCCGCGTGACTCCGGTGTCGCCTCCGCGATGGTCAACACCTCGCAGCAGGTGGGCGGCGCGATCGGTACGGCCCTGCTGAACACGATCGCCGCCTCGGCCACCACCTCGTACGTCGCCGACCACATCGGCAGCGCGACCTCCCGCTCCCAGCAGCAGCTGGTCCAGCTGGAGGCCATGGTCGAGGGTTACACCAGCGCCATCTGGTTCGCCGTCGGCATCCTGGTCGCCGCGGCGGGCATCGCCTTCACCTTCATCACCGCCGGTGCCCCGGACATGAGTTCGGTCAGCGGCGAGGGCGCCGAGGAGGAGCTGAAGGTTCCGGTGGTCGCCCACTGACCCCGGCTGTCGTCCCCTCGTACCCCTTCGGGCCACTCCGTACGTCACGTGGGGTGGGGACGCCTCGTGACGTACGACTCCAGGATCTGCCCTGGTTCCGCTCAGCGGAGCCAGGGCAGATCCGCGTTCGCGTCCTTCGGCTGGAGGCCCTGGGCCACGATGTCCATGACGTCGTGGAGCGTCTTGCGCTGCTCGTCGCTGATCCGGTCGAACAGGGCCTGCCGTACGGCGCTCACATGGCCGGGCGCGGTGCGCCGGAGCACCTCCCGGCCCTGGTCGGTCAGGACCGCGAACTGGCCGCGCTTGTCCGAGGGGCAGTCCTCGCGGCGCACCCAGCCGTTCTTCTCCAGCCGGGCGATGGCGTGCGAGAGACGGGAGCGGGTGATCTTGGCCTTCATCGCCAGTTCGGTCATGCGCAGCCGTCCCTCCTCCTGCTCTCCCAGCTTGACCAGCAGGCCGTAGTAGACGTGCGGCATGCCGGCGTCACGCTGGAGCTGGCGGTCGAGATGGTCCTCGAGAAGGGTGACGGCGTGCATGTAGGCGCGCCAGGTTCGCTGCTCCTCGTCGGTGAGCCAGCGGGGCTCCTCGTCAGATGTAGATGCCGTGTTCATGTACTCCACTCTACGTTCCCCGTCCTTGAATTTTAAACCAAAACGATGTATGTTCAGTATGCGAGAAGCTTGAGACTTCAAGATGCAGACTTGAGGCAGAAGCGGTAAAGGTCCTGGGAAGGGAGCAGTCGACATGTCCGCCGACATCCAGGAGCGCATGCCCGCGCTCTACCTCAGCCATGGCGCACCTCCGCTGGCGGACGACCCGATCTGGCCCGGCGAACTCGCCGCCTGGTCCGCCGACCTGCCCCGCCCCAAGTCGATCCTGATGGTCTCCGCCCACTGGGAAGAGGCCCCGCTCGCCCTCGGTGCCATCGAAACGATCCCCCTCGTCTACGACTTCTGGGGCTTCCCCGAGCACTACTACCAGGTCGAGTACGCCGCCCCGGGCGCCCCCGAACTCGCCGAGTCCGTACGCAAGCTGCTGCGGGCCCCCGGCATGCCCGTCCAGGACGTCCCTGACCGCGGTCTCGACCACGGCGCGTATGTCCCCCTGGTGGAGATGTTCCCCGAGGCGGACATCCCTGTCCTCCAGATCTCGATGCCGACCCTCGACCCGGTGAAACTGATGGACATCGGGCGCAAACTCGCCCCGCTGCGTGACGAGGGCGTGCTGATCGTCGGCTCCGGCTTCTTCACCCACAACCTGGCCGCCCTCAGGCACACCGGCCCCGGTGTCCCGACCTGGTCGAGCGAGTTCGACGACTGGGGTCGCCGGGCGCTGGAGAACCGGGACGTCGACGGCCTGCTGGACTTCCTGAACAAGGCTCCCGCGGGCCGGTACGCCCACCCGCGCACCGAGCACTTCGCGCCGCTCTTCGTGACGATGGGCGCCGCCGACCTGGCCGGTGAGCTGGATTCCCAGAAGTCGGTCATCGACGGCTTCTGGCTGGGGATGGCCAAGCGGTCGGTCCAGTTCGGCTGACCCCCGAGGGCCGGTGATCGGCCCCTTCGGGCAGGTGCCCGATGGCCGGAAGTGCCACCGGTGCAGGCGCGGGAAGGGGCATCAGAGCTCCTTCTCGTACCAGGCCACATCCCAGTAGCGGCCGAACTTGCGGCCCACCTCGCGGTACGTGCCGACGTACCGGAACCCGAAGCGTTCGTGCAGCCGCACGGACGCTTCGTTCGGTGGTACGACCCCCGCCAGGGCGCGGTGCACGTCCTCGCGGGCCAGCGCCTCGAAGAGGGCCTCGTAGAGCAGGGTGCCGATGCCGCGCCCGCCCGCGTCCGGGGCGAGATAGACGGTGACCTCGACGGTGGTGCCGTAGGCCGGCTTCGCGCGGAAGGGGCCGGATGTGGCATACCCCAGAATCCGCTGTGAGTCCATGTCCGTGGCAACCATCAGGCGGTGCGGGCCGTCTTCAGGGTAGGAGAGCAGCCAGGAGCGACGCTCCTGAGGTGTGAAGGTTTTGATGTCGAAAGTAGTGGGTGTCTCCCGCACGTAGTGGTTGTAGAGATCGGTGAGGGCTGCGAGATCATCCTCGACACCCGGCCTGACCTGCACCTTTGTACGATCCGACGGCATCGGGCCTCCTCTGTGGCGGTGCAGGATACTGCAAGATCAGAAAAACAGGGGGAGGGGTTGGGAATTCTGTCCTGATTCCAGTCGTTGTTTCCTTCGGAAGCTGGGCACGCGAGGAGTGTGCTGAGCGTTCAGTAATCAACAGGGACACCCAGGACCACACGCTGGCCCACCATCGCAAGGGAGCAAGCATGGCAACCCGTGCCGTCGCCCGTCGTACGTCGTCCGCCACTGGCGGGACCGTCGGCGGCGCACGCAGTGTTCGCGCCCATGGCGGCGAGATCGCCGACCGCGACCTGGTCGGCATGTACTTGGACGAGATAGCCCGAACCCCGCTGCTCGACGCCGCGAAGGAGGTCGAGCTGTCGCAGGCCATCGAAGCCGGTGTGTTCGCGCGCCAGATCCTCGACGGCGAGACAGAGGCCGAAGCCGAAGCCACCGCCCCGGAGTTGGAGGCGCTCGTCGCCGAGAGCGAGCGGGCCAAGGACGTCTTCATCCGCTCCAACCTCAGGCTGGTCGTCGCCGTGGCGCGCCGCTACCCCCGCAGCGGCCTGCCCCTCCTCGACCTGATCCAGGAGGGCAACGCCGGCCTGGTGCGCGCGGTCGAGAAGTTCGACTACCGCAAGGGCTTCAAGTTCTCGACGTACGCCACCTGGTGGATCCGGCAGGCCATCACCCGTTCCATAGCCGACCAGTCGCGCACGATCCGTCTCCCCGTCCACCTGGTGGAGGAGCTGGGCCGGATCCGGCGCGTGCAGCGCGAGTTCAACCGCAAGCACGGGCGGGACCCGGAGCCCGCGGAGATCGCCGCCGAGCTGGACACGAACGCGGCGCGCGTGGTCGACGTCCTGGACTGGGCCCGCGACCCGGTCTCGCTGAACATGCCGGTGGACGACGAGGGTGAGACCCAGTTCGGTGACCTCCTGGAGGACACGTCGGCGGTGTCGCCCGAGCAGTCCGTGCTGACCCTGCTGCGCAGTGAGGAACTGGACGACCTGATCGGCCGCCTCGACCAGCGCACGGCCTCCATCATCAAGATGCGGTACGGCATCGTCGACGGCCGGGAGCGGACGCTGACGGAGGTCGGCAAGGAACACGGGCTGACCCGTGAGCGGATCCGCCAGATCGAGAAGCACGCGCTGCTGGAACTGAAGAAGCTGGCCCGGGACACCGGGTTCGACGCGGCGGCGTAGTTCCCGTGCCCCTCAGGGGGCGCATTCGGGGGCTTCGCGCGCCGGGAGGCGTACGACTGTTGGTGGTCGCGTGCGCGGGGTGGCGGAAGGCCGCGCAAAGATAGCGGTGCGAGGCTGCTTCAAACCACCGGGTCCGGGGCACAAGACCTCAGGGCCCAGGACTTCGGGTCCGGGCGGTGACGCCTCGGACCCCCTGAGCCGAGTCCCGACGCAACCCCCCCCAGCGTCGGGGCTCTCCCCGAGCCGGGCTTCGGCACCTACCCCCCCAGGTGCCGGGGCCCGGCTCTCTTTTGCGCTCTCTTCTGCCTGGTGGATCGCTTGAGGTGCCCAGCGGTTCGTCCAAGGGCGGGGCACCCCGTACCTGAACCCCGGGGTGGCCCGCCGAATGGCAGATTGTGCCACAGCGGCATAACGTGGCGTCCGTGTCCCACCCCAGTTCCCTCACCGAACGGCGAAAGCGCGAGACCCGGATGGAGATCGCCCTGGTGGCGGGGCGGCTCTTCGTGACGCACGGGCTCAGGGCCACCCGCGCCGAGGACATCGCCCAGGCCGCCGGGGTCGCGCCGCGCACCTTCTACCGCTACTTCGCCACCAAGGAAGAGGCCATCGGCCCCCTGTTCGGCGCGGGCACGGAGCGCTGGGCCCAGGCGGTGCGCGAGGCCCCGGCCGCACTGTCCGTGCCGCAGGCCCTGGAGCACGGGGCACGGGATGTGCTGACCCCCGGCGCCGGAGTGTCGCAGAGCGACCTGGACTGGGCCCGCACCCTGCTCCGGCTGGCCGAGGAGAGCCCCGGTCTGCTGCGCGTGTGGGCGGAGCGGTGCCGGTCGGCGGAACGTGCGCTGGCCCAGGCGCTGGCCTCCCGTGGCGTTGGTCCGGCCGGCTCACCCGAGACGCGCTTCACCGCCGCCGTCGCCAGTGCCGCCGTACGCGTCGCCTTCGAGACCTGGTCGGCCGGGGACGCCCCGGCGGACGGTCCGACCGGGCCGGCGGCACTGGCGGTGCGCAACCTGGGAGCGCTGCGGGACTTCCCGTGGAGCGGCGCGAGCTCCTGAGGCGCGAGTTCCCGCGGGCCGCCGGTCAGCTGCCCGCCGCCGCTCGGGTCATCCGGGCCCCCAACTCCCGTACACGATCCACCAGTTCGGCCGGTTCCCGGATCGTGAACTCGCAGTCGACCGACGCCAGCCGCACTGCCAGGTGCTCCACCGGGTCGCCGACCGAGGAACGGATGCGGCAGCTGTGCTCGTCCAGGGGCTCGGGGGTGCCGAGCCAGGCCGGGACACGGGCGGCGACAAACGTGGCCGGGGCGGCGAACGTCGCCTCGAACACGTAGGTCTCCTGCCGTACGTGCATCGAGCGGCGCAGATACTCCGCGGCGTCGCCGGTCGGCAGCTCGCGCCGGGTGAAGCGGGCGCCCGTCGCGAAGGGGTTGCCGAGCCGGTCGACGCGGAAGGTGCGCCAGTCGGCGCGGTCGAGGTCGTAGGCGACGAGATACCAGCGGTGGCCGGTCGACACGAGCCGGTAGGGCTCGGTCAGGCGCTTGGTGGGGGTGCCGTCCTTGGCGCGGTAGGCGAACCGTAGCCGCTCCTGGCCGGCCACCGCCGAGGCGATCACGGTCAGTGTCTCGGGCGCGATGACCGCGCCGTCTCCGCTGGTCAGCGGGGTGGTCGCGGCCTGGAGGGTGGAGACGCGGCGGCGCAGCCGGGACGGCAGGACCTGCTCCAGCTTGGCCAGCGCCCGTACGGAGGCCTCGTCCAGCCCCGCGACCGCGTGCCCGGCGCCCGCCCGCAGCCCGACCGCGATGGCCACCGCCTCCTCGTCGTCGAGCACCAGCGGGGGCATCGCCTTGCCCGCGACGAGCCGGTACCCGCCGTCGGAACCCTTGGTCGCCTGCACGGGATAACCGAGTTCACGCAGCCGGTCGATGTCCCGCCGCACGGTGCGCCGGGACACCCCGAGCCGGTCGGAGAGCTCGCCGCCGGGCCACTCGCGGGGCGTCTGGAGGAGGGAGAGGAGCTGAAGGAGCCGGGCCGGTGTGTCCGTCGTCATGAGTTCGAGGATGCCGCACCACTAGGACACGATCTGACCTAATGGGGTTCTAGCTTGAGCACATGACCTCCACCGACACACCGACCAGCATCCCTGTCGTGCCGGACCGGCGACGCTGGTTCGCCCTCGCCATCGTGATGACCGCGGCCTTCATGGACCTCGTCGACGTCACGATCGTCAACGTCGCGATCCCGTCCATCCAGCGCGAGGCCGGTGCCTCCTTCAGCCAGATCCAGTGGATCACCGCCGGCTACGCGCTTGCCTTCGCCGCCGGTCTCATCACCGGCGGACGGCTCGGCGACATCCACGGCCGCAAGCGGCTGTTCCTCGTCGGCATCGGCGGCTTCACCCTCGCCTCCGCCCTCTGCGGCTTCGCCGCGAACCCGGAGATGCTGGTCGCCTCCCGCATCCTCCAGGGCGGCATGGCGGCGATGATGGTGCCGCAGGTCCTGTCGATCGTCCACGCGACCTTCCCGGCGCACGAGCGCGGCAAGGTGTTCGGGCTCTTCGGCGCGGTCGTCGGCCTGGGCGCGGTGACCGGTCCGCTGCTGGGCGCGCTGCTGACGGAGTGGGACCTGTTCGGCCTCGGCTGGCGGCCGATCTTCCTGATCAACCTGCCGGTCGGCATCGCGGGACTGATCCTGGGCCACCGCTTCATCACGGAGTCGAAGGCCCCGCGGGCCATGAAGCTGGACCTCGTCGGCGTCGCCCTGGTGACGCTGGGCCTGTTGATGCTGCTCTACCCGCTGATCCGCGGGAGCGAGCTGGACTGGCCGCTGTGGGGGTACCTGTCGATGGCGGGCTCGCTCGGTGTCTTCGGCGCGCTGGTGGCGTACGAGAAGCGCAAGACGCGGATCGACGGTTCGCCGCTGGTCGAGCTGTCGCTGTTCCGGGTGAAGAGCTTCGCCGCGGGCATCGCCGTGCAGACCGTCTTCGGGGTCGGCCTCGGCATCTTCTTCCTGGTCTGGACGCTGTACATGCAGATGGGGCTCGGCTGGAGCGCCCTGCGGGCCGGGCTGACCGGCGTGCCCTTCTCGATCGCGGTGTCAGTGGCGGCCGGGATGTCCGTCCAGAAGCTGGTCCCGCGCTTCGGCCGCAAGGTGCTCCAGGCGGGCGCCCTGGTGATGGGCGCGGGTGTGCTGATCTACATCTGGGAGTCCGGCCGCTACGGCCTGGCCATCGCCTCCTGGCAGATGGCGCTCCCGCTGGTCGTCATGGGCGTCGGCATGGGCCTGATCGTCGCCCCGCTGACCGACGCGGTGCTCTCGGAGGTGCCGAAGGAGCACGCCGGGTCGGCCTCCGGTCTGATCAACACCGTGCAGCAGATGGGCAACGCGCTGGGGTTCGGGCTGGTGTCGGTGGTGTTCTTCGGCACGATGGGGGACAAGCTCGCGCCGGGCGAGGTGGGGCCGGCGTTCGTGGACGCCTTCCAGAACGCGCTGGGGTGGGTGGCCGGGCTGATGGGCGTGATCTTCCTGGTGATGTTCGCGCTTCCGGCACGGGGCGCGGTGGCGGACGCGGCGGAGGCCGGGGCTGAGGAGGAGCGGGGGAAGGTGCTCGTCGGCTGAGCGAGCACAACTGAGCAGAACTGGCCAAGAGCGGTGGAGCGGGGCCCGGCACCTCAGGGACGCTGTTGGTTAATCCCGGCTCTCGCGTGACGTCGGCTCCCAAGACCTTGTTGTGGTCTTGGGAGCCGACGTTGTCGTATGGGGAGGATGCCGATGTCGATGCAGCCGAGGGAGCCGGGGGAGATCCCGGTGGAGACGGTGCGGGTGGCACGGGCGGCCTTCCCGAAGGGCAGTCTGGCGATCCGGGTCCGGGATGAGCTGGGCGTTCTGTTCGCCGATGAGCAGTTCGTCGGTCTGTTCCCGGTGCGGGGGAAGCCTGCTTGGTCACCGGGGCGGCTGGCGATGGTGCTGGTGTTG
>NZ_JAAGLT010000119.1 GCF_010548275.1 Streptomyces sp. SID12488 | reverse complement strand
GACCGCGCCGGGTCGCCCCGGTGCGGGCATCGACGCCGGGGTGTCGGACGCCATGAGCGTCCCGCCGCCGGGCAGCTCCAGCTGCGAGTGCATGATCTTGCCCGCGTCGGCCGGGTCGGACGCCATGCCGAACTCGTCGAACGTGCTCGACGTCGCGGCACCGCCGAAGACGTCGGCGTAGAAGTCCATCGCCGCGCGGGCCTGGTCGCGGAAGCCCAGGTAGGGGCTGAGGCGTGCGGTCATGGTCGGTCCTCCCGAGGGGTGCGTGCCGGTGCAGGTGTCGACCCGACGGGCCGCGCGGACTCATCGGCGTGCGCGCACACGGGTGCACCTTCACCCGGTCCCTCAAGGTGTATCGATCACACCCGATGCTGAGGGCAGCGAGTCGGCGACCAAGGACGGTCGTGCGCAAGACCAAGGAGGGTTTCTCATGGCCGGTGTCCCACGGGCCAGGGTGACGACGACGCCGTGG
>NZ_JAAGLT010000118.1 GCF_010548275.1 Streptomyces sp. SID12488 | reverse complement strand
TGACGGAGTTCCTGGTGGACGTCCTCGGGGTCACCGACGTCGGAGCGTACTTCCCGCACACCGTGACCTACCACCCCTCCTGCCACGGCCTGCGCCTGCTGCGGCTCGGGGACAGACCCCGCAGGCTCCTCGAACCGGTCAAGGGCCTGGAGCTGCGCGAGCTCCCCGGCGCCGAGGAGTGCTGCGGCTTCGGCGGCACCTTCGCCGTCAAGAACCCCGATGTCTCCGCCGCCATGGGTCAGGACAAGGTCCGCAACGCCGTCGCCACCCGGGCCTCCGTCCTGTGCGGCGCGGACAACTCCTGTCTGATGCACATCGGCGGCATCATCCGCCGCCAGGACGAGCCCCTGCGGGCGCTGCACATCGCCGAGATCCTCAGCGCGACGGAAGAGGAGCCCCACGTATGAGCG
>NZ_JAAGLT010000117.1 GCF_010548275.1 Streptomyces sp. SID12488 | reverse complement strand
GGGAATGCCCCGGCCTTCAGGCCGGGGAGGAGTCGGAACCCTGCGGAGCAGGGCAGGAAATGGCGAATCGCCGTCAGGGCGATTCGTGGTCCGCCACGACGGCGTCGCGCTCGACCTCCAGTCGGTGAACGATCTCGGAGTTGAGGGACCTGCGGGCGGACTTGGCCTGGGCGGTGAGCCACTGGTGGAGGTCTGCGGGGAGCCTGAGAGTGATCTTTGTTTCCTCATTCATGCCCCTATTGTAGTGGTAGCGTGGTGGCATGACGACTCCAAGAGAAGCCGAGGAGACCGGGCACGCCCGGTACACCTACCGGCTTCGCTTGTCGTCGACCGCCCGCACCGCTCTGGAAGCGGAGTGGGCGCGGTGCCGGTGGATCTGGAACGAGTGCGCCGCCCGGTCGGTGAAAGCCCACCGCGAGGACGAGAAGGGCGGACCGGCCCGCCTCGACAGGATGCTGACCGGTGCCCGCACCGCCAACGC
>NZ_JAAGLT010000116.1 GCF_010548275.1 Streptomyces sp. SID12488 | reverse complement strand
CGCCGAGCTCGATGGGGGCGACGACGCCGTTGGTGGTGAGCTCGCCGAGCCAGTCGTGCGCGCCGACGGTGATGTCGGGGCCCTCGCCCGTGGGGACCTGCGCGAGGAAGTCCGCGCGGATGTCCTCGAAGTTCTTGAGCACGAGCTCGACGTCGACGTCGTTCTCGTCCTCGAACGCCTTGGCGGCCTGCTCGACCGCGTCCTTGCGGATCTTTGGGCGGCTTATGTCCTTCTTGACCTCGATGACGGTCGCACCCATCTCAATATCGATGCGGTGACCGGTGCCGTCGCCCACCTGCGCTTCCAGCACGGGCGTCAGGAGATCCTGCTCGCCGAGGTTGAGGTCGGCATCCAGCAGGAACTGGCGGATGTCCGCCTGCAGCGTCGCTTCGGCGCGGACAGCCTTGCGCTCGATGACCCGCTTGAACACGGTTTCGAGCGCGGTAGGCGAAGAAGGGGCAGAGAGCGTCACAGAGAGAGCTCCAAGAGCA
>NZ_JAAGLT010000115.1 GCF_010548275.1 Streptomyces sp. SID12488 | reverse complement strand
AGTTCGCGCGAGGCGGTCGCGCCGACCGGGGTGGGAAGGTGCGGTCAGGCGGTGGCCGGCTGGGCGGCCGGGGCCGGGATCTCGACCGGTACCAGGGCGGGCAGCACCGGCCGGAAGGCCTCCAGGCCCTCGAGCACGGGGGTGCGGTGCGCGTGCGTCGTACAGGCGTTCACGGCCTGCCGCATCGTGGTGAAGGGGGTGCGGATGCGGACCCAGCCGCCGGTGGAGTCACCGGCCACGGCCATGCCGGGGCGTTCGACGGGGATCTGTGTCGTGGCGAGCACGGCATCGGGTGAGATGTCGGCGAACGCCATCTTGGCGGAGGCTTCGTCGTTGACGCGGTGCGAGATGCGGCCGGTGAGCTGGGCTCGGAGCATCGTGATGCCGTCGCCGAGTTCGGCGCCGAAGCGCTGCCCGCAGATCTCGACATAGATCCCGGCAGCGCGGCCGAGCTGGACCAGGCGCACGAGGGCGGTGACGATCCGCTCGCGGCGCTTCTTCTCGGTCGTGTTGGAGAACAGGGCCAGTTCG
>NZ_JAAGLT010000114.1 GCF_010548275.1 Streptomyces sp. SID12488 | reverse complement strand
GGTCAACTTCCTCGCCCACTACCTGCTCACCAACCTGCTGGCGCCGTCGCTCACGACGGGGTCTCCCGAGCGCGAACAGCGTGGGGAAGAGCCGGGCGGCCGGGTCGTCAGTGTCTCGTCGTCGCTGCACCGCACCGGTTCCATCCAGTGGAGCGACCCCAACCGGGCCCGCAGCTACTCCCGGCTCGCCGCCTATGCACAGGCACAGCTGGCGCTCACCGTCTTCGCGGCCGACCCGCGGGTGACGGCCGTGTCCGTCCACCCGGGCATCTGCGAGACGGCACTGCTGCCGCTCTACGCCCACCACGGCGCGACCGCGGCCGAGGGCGCCGCCCACGTGGTGCGGCTGTGCGACCCGGCCACGGACATCGTCAACGGCGCGTACTACGACCGCGACAAGCGCGTCGACCCGGCCCCGGCCGCCACAGAAGCACGAACCGTCAAGCGCCTCAACAAGCTCGCCGACGTGCTCGTCGGCCAGAACACCTGAAGGCGACGGACATGTCCAAACGCGCCCGCAAGAAAAGAGCCCGCCGCAAGAAGA
>NZ_JAAGLT010000113.1 GCF_010548275.1 Streptomyces sp. SID12488 | reverse complement strand
AGTCGGACGCCACGTTCCCGGTGAAGATCTTCGTGACGGCGAGGTTGGCGCCCTGCAGGATCAGGAACGAGCCCAGGGTGACCAGGAAGCTCGGCAGTCCGGTCTTGATCAGAACCCAGCCGTTGAAGGCGCCCACGGCGAGGGAGACGATCAGGGCGACGAACACGCCGGTCCACACGTTCATCGACAGCTGGAAGCTGAGGATCGCCGCGGTCAGCGCCGAGGTTGTGACCGCGACACCGGCGGACAGGTCGAACTCCCCGCCGATCATCAACAGGGCCACCGGCAACGCCATGATGCCCATCACGGACGCCTGGTAGAGCACCGTCGCCAGCGCGCTGGTCTCCCGGAAGGAAGGCGCCGCCGCGAAGAAGAACAGGTACACACCGATCGCCGCGATCAACGCACCCACCTCGGGGCGGCCGAGCAGCCTGCGCCCCAGGGACCGCTGGTTGGTGCGCCCGTCCTTCTGAGCGGCCGGCGGAGCCGGCGGCGAGGAACTCGCCGCCGGAGCCGTTGCCTGACTCGACATCACCGAGTGCCCTTCGC
>NZ_JAAGLT010000112.1 GCF_010548275.1 Streptomyces sp. SID12488 | reverse complement strand
GCCTCATCGTCGTCGCCGTCCTCGGTACCGTCGAGGTCGACCAGGACGTCGAGGGGGTCCTCGGGGTCCCGGCCGAGCAGTTCGTCGGTGAGCAGGATCTCTCCGTACGAACTACGGGCTGCCGCGGCGGCATCGGACACATAGATCCTGGGGTCCTCTTCACCATCGACGCGGATGACACCGAACCAGGCGTCCTCCTGCTCGATGAAGACCAGAACCGTTTCCTCCTCGGCGATGGCCGCACGGGCCAGGTCGCTCAGATCGCCGAGGGTTTCCACATGGTCGAGATCAGGTTCGCTCGCTTGCCAACCGTTCTCGTTGCGCGCGAGCAGTGCGGCGAAGTACACCGTGACTCTCCCACAGGTCTCAGGCCGTCCGGACCGGGCGGGGAGCACCCCACCCACTCGGCATCGTGGCAGAAAGCTGGGCTTTGCGAAGGGTCTTCCGCACTCCGACGTGCCAGGTCTTCATCACGTCGGGCTGCGGAACACCCTCAGGAGGCGGCTTCCGGCCCGCCCCCGCACCGTTTCCGGACGTTCCGGAGGTCCGACCGGTCACCAGCGG
>NZ_JAAGLT010000111.1 GCF_010548275.1 Streptomyces sp. SID12488 | reverse complement strand
TCATCGTAGGGCCGAATGTGGGATCAACTGCCGAACCGGCCGCAAAAACGCGCGTGGGGTGGTTCCGGGCGCCAGGCCCGGAACCACCCCTGCGACTCCGGCTCAGCCCTGGCCGAGGCCCGACGCGCAGTCCTCGCGGTTCGGCGCACACTGCACCGCGCCGTACTGGCCGAGGGCGATGTCGGTGAAGTTCGCCAGGCTCTCGGTGTCGGGAGCGAAGTAGCCGGGGTGCCCCAGTGCGCCCTCGGTACCGACCACACGGGCCCCGAAGGACGCCGAGACCGGGTCGGCGCCATGCCCGAGGCCGGCGATCTCCAGGTGCGGCACCTCGCCGATCCAGTCGCTCGGATCGCGGGCGGCCCACACATTGGCGGAAGTGTGCAGCTGCGCGGCGCGGCTCACCCGCATCCCGGGGCTGCCGAAGACGGTGATGTCGGAGATCTTCTCCGACGGCAGGCCAGGAGCGGCCACACCGCAGAGCACCGAGCCGTACGAGTGGCAGAACAGCGAGATGCGCGCGGTGGACGGCAGCGCCTCGACCAGCGAGTTCAGCCGGACCGCGCCGTTCTCCG
>NZ_JAAGLT010000110.1 GCF_010548275.1 Streptomyces sp. SID12488 | reverse complement strand
TCGTCGGGCTCGCTGTCCCCGCTGCGAGCGGACTCCAGTCGTTCCACGCGGCTACGGAGATCCGAAAGCTCCCGCAGAACGTCCGTGAGTGTCCCGCCGGCCAACCCACCTTCGGCCGCCTTCGAAGCACTCTCCTCATCCCGGGCGAAGTTCCCGCGGCTGGTGGTCTTGAGCAGGCCCTCATCCCGCAGCACTGCGAGAGCGCGCTGAACCGTCGTGGGGGAGATCTGGAAGCGGTCGGCCAGCTGGCGTACGGATCCAAGCCTCTGACCGGGCTTGATACCACCGCCGCGGATCTCCTGCCGAAGGGTGTCGGCGGCTTGCTGGAAGGGCTGTCTGGGGTCGTCTTCAGCGATCGTCACAGCTTCGAGCGTACTGGCCAGCACGTCCTAGCACGTCTCTCCTCACTACATCTTGCGCAACCCGTCGTGCTGGTACATGCTGGCACGTAACAGCACGGAGTTGATCCCGGCAGATAGGGAGCTGCTTTAGCTGCTCAGTGCCCGCCTGTAACGGCGGTGTGGCAGTACCTGCACGGCACCCGGAGGCCGCTTGTTGAGGGCTCGAAGGCAGT
>NZ_JAAGLT010000010.1 GCF_010548275.1 Streptomyces sp. SID12488 | reverse complement strand
GGGGCTCGACCGGCTCGCCCGCTGGGTGGAGCCGGGCGTCGGCTGGGACGACCTGGTGCTGCCGCCCACCACGGACCGGCGGCTGCGCGAACTCGCGCTGCGCGCCCGCCACCGCGAGCAGGTGCTCGGGCAGTGGGGGATGCGGCCCGGCGGCGGCCGGGGGCGCGGCGTGATCGCGCTGTTCGCCGGCGAGTCGGGCACCGGTAAGACCATGTCCGCCGAGGTCGTCGCCGCCGACCTGGGCATGGACCTGTATGTGGTGGACCTGTCCACAGTTGT
Organism: Streptomyces sp. SID12488; assembly: GCF_010548275.1. GTDB lineage: Bacteria > Actinomycetota > Actinomycetes > Streptomycetales > Streptomycetaceae > Streptomyces. The sequence goes on along the minus strand of NZ_JAAGLT010000010.1, from coordinate 259,354 downwards.
GGACAAGTACATCGGGGAGACCGAGAAGAACCTGGAGCGGATCTTCACCGAGGCCTCCGCTGTCAACGCGGTGCTGCTCTTCGACGAGGCCGACGCGATCTTCGGCAAGCGCTCGGAGGTGAAGGGCGCGCACGATCGGCACGCCAACATCGAGTCGGCGTACCTGCTCCAGCGCATGGAGTCGTTCGACGGCATCGCGGTGCTGACCACCAACCTGCGGGCCAACCTGGACGAGGCGTTCACCCGCCGCCTGGACGTGGTGGCCGACTTCCCGGTGCCCGACTCCGGCCAGCGCCTCGCCCTGTGGGAGCGCTGCCTGGGCGACCGGCTGCCCCGCGCCGACGACCTGGACCTCGCCTTCTGCGCGGACCGCTTCGAACTCGCCGGCGGCTCCATCCGCGCCTGCGCGGTGACCGCGGCCTACCTCGCGGCGGAGTCCGGCACCCCGCTCACCATGGGGCAGCTGGTGACGGCGGTCGCCCAGGAGTACCGCAAGCTCGGACGGCTGGTCCTGGAGGGCGAGTTCGGGCCGTATCTGGCGACGGCGACCGGGGCCTGAGGGGGCGGGAGGCGTGGCCACGGTTCCGGTCGTTGGCCCTCCGAGCAGGACAGCGGCCCCTCCGTGAGGTGTCACAGGGGGCCGGACGCCGGTGTCAGAGGTTGGCCTGGTGCGGGGTCAGCGGATGGTCTCCAGGATGTCGAGGATGAGCAGGACCGCCGCTCCGGACATGGTCATGAGGGCGAGTGTCCACACCCATGACTCCAGGCGTCTCCTGCGGGCTCGGTGGGACATCATGTGCGGGCTCCCGTCGCCGGGGCGGGAGTGGGGGCCGGGTGGTGGCAGGCGCAGGTGCACACGAGGTAGTGGACTCCGGGTACGCCGGTGTCACGGGGTTGGGAATCCTGGCAGTGGGGGTGCTGGCTCAGGGCGCAGCGGGGGGAGCGGAAGGGGGGTTCGGGTGTCCAGGCCGGTTCATGGGGGTGGGGCGTCGTCGGCCTCTGGCCCCTGCCGAGGTCCGTTCCGCCGACCAGCGGAATGACGTACCAGCGTGCGCCTTTGGCGTCCTGGTGGTCGCCCTCGTGTCCTTTGGGGAGGATGCAGGCGCCGCTCTCGCTGAGGATCGGTGCTCCGTAGAACAATGAGGCGCGGATCGTCCCGCACGTATCGGTGGGTTGAGTGCTCATCCGGCACCTCCGTCGTACGCCTGGCGGTACGCGTCCCACAGCCCTTGTCCGTTCCCGCACCCGTCCTGCGCCTTGCGGACACGCTTACAGTCGGCGCACTTGCGGGCGTGCTCGAACCACATGCGGTAGGCGCGCAGCATCGGCAACTCGGCCTGTCGTACGGCGGCTTGGACTCTCGTACCCCTTTGGCCGGTCATCGGACCCTCACCGCGCTCAACTCGGCGTGGATGTCCCGGGTGTCGACGTCGATGCCGAAGTCCACGGCCAGCACCGCGACCGTCCGCCGACGCAACCGCACCGCCCGTTCGCGCGCTCCCCAGTAGGGACGTACGCGAACCCTACGAGCCCTCGTGACGGCGTCCGTCTCTGAAGGCCAGTCTGCGAGCGCGGCGGGCAGGTAGGGCCGTGACAGTCGGGACGCGGAACCGTCCAGGTGGCCCTGGTCGGCGCTGTACGGCGACCGGCGCACAGCAGGTACCCGTACCGCCAGACCGACAAGGTCTCTTGGGTTCTTGCTGGTCACGACGGTGGGCGCCGTCATGGGTGGTTTCCGGCGGGTGCCGGTTGGCGGGATCACGCGGGTGAGGCCCCAGAGAACCAGGGTCATCACCACCCAGTGCAGCGCGGCAGCGCTACGCTCGGCCATGTTCATCAACTCCTAACGGTTGGTGGGCCACGCCCCCGGACGTTCGCACCGTCGCGGGGGTCTGCCATAAGCAGAGGATACGCGCATTCGCGCATTCGCGGTCGCTCGGTTTCGCGAAGACGCATACGTTCGAGTCATGGATCTCGACCGGGGCAAGCCTGTATGGACCCAGATCGCCGATGAGCTGCGGCGCAGGATCGATGCGGGCACCTACGTTGCCGGTGCGCGCTTCCCTGCCGTGGTGGACCTCGCCGCAGAGTTCGACGTCGCGGCGTCAACGATTCAGAAAGCCGTGGCCGCACTCAGGGCGGAGGGCAGGCTCCGCACCGTGCTGGGGCAGGGCTCGTTCGTTGAGGACGTACCCCGGCCCGAGGAGTAGGAGCGCGTCGGCGCGCTTCACCGTCCGTGCCGCCGCGCGGAAACTGGAGTGGTCCGGAGGCGAAGATGTGGCGGATCGAGACCGGCCGGACGTCCTTGCGGAGTCTGGATGTCGAGGCCATGTGCAAGGTCTACGGAGCGCCCGACGATCTGCGCGACGCCCTGATGGGACTCGCCAAGGAGACGAAGGCGCGCGGCTGGTGGCACGCGTACGGCGATGTGATCCCCGACGGATTCGATCTCTTCATCGGCCTGGAAGAGGCCGCATGTGACGTCGACTGGTACGAGAGTGAGCTGATCCCTGGCCTGCTCCAGACTGCGGACTACACGCGCACGGTCACGGGTGCCGACAACCCCACCGAGGACGACGAAGAGATCGAACGGCGTGTGAACCTTCGTATCGCACATCAGGTGCTGCTCACCCGGGTGACCGAACCGACGCGGTTGAACGTCGTCCTGAACGAAGCGGTGTTGAGGCGCCCGGTCGGTGGAACGACCGTTATGGCGGGACAGCTCCTGCACCTGTTGAAGGTCGGTGAGTACCCCAACGTCACCATCAAGGTGGTTCCGTTCAGTGCGGGACTGCACTCAGGTGTCATGTCGGGCCCGTTCGGCATCACAGAACGCACCATGTCCTGGCTCGCCGGATGCCGCAGACTGCACCGCCGCTACGAGCGCAAAGCCGACCACTTCCTGGCCTTCACCAGCATCGCCTGCACCCTCATCTGCTACCGCAGACTCGCCAAATGAGATGGTTTCTAAGCGCTTGCTCAGCCTATGTCAGTCGAAGTTACTCATCGGTCACCCGGTCTGTCCAGAGTCCGAGTCTGTGATCCAGCGCCCTTCGGCGGAGTCGTGCACGTACGCCGGCCTCCCCCTGGTCCCGCTCGTGCGGAACGGCTTCCCGCCGTCCGTGATCCGCACCGTCCCCGTACGGCCCCCGGCGCTCCACTCCAGCTCCAGGTACCAGCGGCAGTCGCAGCCCGCCGTCCGCGCGGAGACCAGCAGCTCCTCGGGGTCGGAGGAGGTGACCTTGTACGGGAAGGAGACGGCCGGGATCTTCCGGACCTCGGCGCCGGAGGCGTCAAGGCCGTCGGCGGGCCTCGCGAGCGGGCGCGGCCGGTCGAGGTCCACGGCGAAGTGGCGCGGGGTGAGGGCGCCGCCACAGCCGTTGTCCATCCGGTACGCGTTCCACGGCAGCGGCGCGGCGCGGTCGACCACGCGCACGTGCAGGGCATGGAGGACGACGGCGTCGGACGGCGACCGGCCCTGGACCGTGATCCGCACCAGCGCCTCCCCGCCGTGCACGGCACCGTGCGTCCCGGCCCACGCCCCGGAGTCGGCCGCGACCGGCGGCGGGGCGACCGCGCGGGGGGCCCGGTCCACGAGGTAGGTGTGCCCGCAGCCGCCCTCCCAGAGCTGGGAACCGATGCTCCAAGTGAAGGGGAGGGGGGCCGCGGTCCGCCCCGGAGCGGTGGAAGCGGGAGCGGGGGCGGAAGCCGTATGGGTGGGGTGGCCGAGCAGGGCGGCGGCGAGGGCGAGCACGACGAGGGCGACGGCGGCGGCGACGAGGAGGGGAGCGGGGGCGCCACGACGGGGGCGGGCGCGGGGCGCCTCCGGCGCGGACGGATCCGGGGCGGTCGGGTCCGGCGCGGTCGGGTCCGGGGCGGGGCCGGGGCCCGGTTCCGGCGCGGACGGGTCCGGGTTCGATTCCGGTGCGGCCGACACGGCCGGCACAGGCGTGGGCGCGGGCGAGGCCGCTCGGCGGCGGGCGCGGTCCGCCTCCGTCCAGGCCGCCTCCAGGGCCCGCCGTTCCTCCTCGTCCGCCCCGCACAGCAGGGCGAGGCGGTCGACCACGGCGAACTCCTCCGGGACGGTCGCGCCCGAGCAGTAGCGGTGGAGGGTGGACGCGCTGACGCTCAGCCGCCGGCCCAGCGCCTCGTAACTCCTCCCGTCCCGCGCCTTCAGCGCGCGCACGAGCCCCGCGAACTCCTCGACGGCGGCGTCCTTCGGCATTCCATCCCCCTCGGCCCTGCGTCCTATCCTTCACGTCCTTGCACGTCAGCGGGGGTGGAATGGTTCCGGGACGGCTGGTGGGCGCGTGATCGTTGCAGTCGGCGGGCGCCGGCCCCACGCTGGTTGAGCACTGACCGAACGAACGGCCCGACGGGGGATCCACCACCATGAACAAGTTCCGCACCGCACTCGCCACCGCAGCCGCTGCCGCACTGGGCCTCGCGGCCCTCGCCACAGCCCCGGCGCAGGCCGCTGCCCAGCCCGCCTTCCTCGCCGCCTCCCAGATGCCGCCGTCGTCGACGCCGTGGACCGCCACCCAGGTCTTCACCGGCGTCCCGGAGAACGGCGGCGTCCTCTGCGCCCCGTACAAGATCCCGGCGCAGAACTCCCGCTACCGCGAGTTCAGCACCGAGCTCGACACCAACGGCGTCCAGGTCACCACCGTCGCCCGTACTGAGGCCGATGCCGTGAAGCTGGTCGACACCCTCCGCGGGGCCCTCGCCGGCTGCGGCCCCCGGCTGGAGCAGCAGAACCCGGGCCTGCAGGCCGTCAGCGCCTCCCACGGCAAGCTCGCCGTCGAGGAGGGCGCCTGGGTCTACAGCCTGGACACCGCCGACCCGCAGATCGGCATCTCCGACATCCACCTGTTCTCCGTCGGCCGCGACGGCCGCACCGTCACCCTCGTCCGCTGGGGCCAGATGGGCGACCTCAAGGACGCCCCGCTGACCGCCTTCCGCACCACGACGAAGACCGCCGTCAACAAGCTCCACTGACCCGGGGGCTCCCCCGAGGGCTGACCACAGCTCGACAGCGGCGCGGCCGGAACCCGGGCGCGCCGCTGTCGTGCCCACCTGCTCCGCCGGCGGCGACCACTTCCTGGCCTTCACCAGCATCGCCTGCACCCTCATCTGCTACCGCAGACTCGCCAAATGAGATGGGTCTCTCAATCGCCGGCGGCTACACGGTGGTGCGGGATTGCAAGAGCGGCCGTTGAGAAGGGCGTGCCAGATCTGTGTCCGCTATGCCGGGGAGCTACGGGGACACCGAGGACAGACTTGGCAGCCGATCCCCCACCGACACCGCTCCACCCAAACCCAACAGGCTGGCCGCCATCCTCAGGTCACCCGAGCTTTCCAAGCCGAGGTCACTGCACGTCAGCACCTGAGCGCCTCAGTCGGCCAGGTGGAAGCACGACAGGGGAGGAAGCATGACAGGGCCCTCCCGGGACGTCGCCCGAAAGGGCCTCTGTCGGGCGCTCAGAGACCTCGGTCGCGGTTCCAGCGGCTCACGTGCATCGCGTAGAAGACGTTGCCGACGCCCGCAGTAAACATGAGCAGCCAGAAGTGGGCCCAGAGCGACTGACGGCGGCGCCTCAGCCCCACCCCGCCGATGACGGCTGCGGCAGATGCTGCAACCGAATTGTTGTTGTTGATGATGATCGTCGGCGGCTGTCCATACGGCTGGACAGGCTGCTGATCCGGCGGTGTCGCCATGCTGCGTCGACTCCTCGGTGAGCTGAATGTGCAAGAGCGATCCGCACCCTAGAGGCGCTTGGCCGGTCACCGAGGTCGAACCAGCCACGCGTCACCCAGTCGAGGCATGTTGACGCTGTCCGTCATGTCGGCAACGCGATTTCCGTCTCGCGGCCCAGCCGCCTCCAAACGCAGGTGAACGCCTCTGTACGCCGTCCGGAGCCTCACCGTATGGGCACCGCTACGAGAGCCGTCGAATGGCGATATCTCTCAGGCACTCCAAGTCTCGACGTGCTTCCAAAGATAGTTGGCGAGTTCGGGCGGATGGAGTTCGAGCGCTCTCACGGCTGACGCATCCAACGCGACTCTCACCGCCGAGAATTCACCTATATCGGGATCATCGAGTTCAGGACCGCTACGGCGATCCAGATCCATGTCCAGCACGTCGGCGCGAAAGTAGTGCTGCACGACGGTGACCTTTTCGCCCGGTTCGGTCAAGGTCAGAAACTCGGTCGCAGGGCCGATTGTTGCACCGATCTCTTCCATCACTTCGCGGCGCAGAGCCGCTTCAAGGTCGGCGTCGTCAGCTTCGACACCCCCACCGACGGTCGTGCAGTAGAGGGCGCCACCCGGCCATCCTCGACGCAGGAACACCAACTGACCGCCATCGAGGAGAACCGCACGAACGTTGTGACGGACCTTCATACGCGCGACGATAGTGCGCCCGTCCCGACTGGACGGCACGAACCGAGCAGACCGGACAGGGACAAGGCCTGGTGCGCACCATCGGCGCACCAGGACGAGCGGGGAACCATGGTGAAAGGAACCAAGCCCGAGGGAACCACTCTCCCGCCGTTCGCCCGGCTCAGCGCCCGAAGCGGCCCCAAGTGATCGCTGCTTCCCAAGCTGGGGGCGCCGCTCCGTCGTCACGGGCCGGTTGTCGCGGCTTGCTCTGGTCGACGGTCCCGACAGCGTGGTTGAGGCTGGTGGGGGTACAGCGAGGCATACGCGCGCCCAGTCGATCGGCTAACCCGCCATCGTGGCGGGCTGTCGTCGGCTGAGGATCAGATCGAACAGTGTTTGGCAGCTTCATCAGTGAAAGCGCAGAGCATCCCGATGAACTCCCGGTACTCATCGGGGTCATCGCGTTCCTTACTGGGCGGCCCGTCGATCCACTGCTGCCAGAGTCCGCCGGGGACGAGGAACCGAGCCGCATTGTCAGTACGGAGCTTGGCGTCGAGCAACAAGAGCGCGCCAAGGGCGGCCGTCTGGTCGTAGTAGAGGTCAAGGCGAGGTAGGTAGCGGTCGAGGTAGGCGACCAGGAGGTCGGCGTCGGCGGAGGTGCCGAAGGTGGCCAGGGCGACGCAGTAATCCTGCCCCGCGAAGGGCCCCGCGCTGGCGAGCAGGAGTTCGCCGAGACGTTCCCGGAACTCGGTTCTGCCGGCAACGGCAATGAGCCAGGCGGCCGTTCCCCTCTCGCGCCATCCTCGGTCGAGCAGCACGCCCAGTTCACGAGGACTGATCTCGCCGGCAGCCTTGCCCAGCTTCCGTATGAACTTGGCTCGGTCGCGCCCACTCATACCGAGAAGTGCGCCGCCGAGTTTGAGATACCGACGGTCGCGCGTGACATAGCGGCGAGTCAACTTGAAGATCTCGTACTCTTCGCGGGTGCAGCGCATGCCAGCATCCTTGTATGGACGAAGCTGTCAGACCAGCGATCCCGCCGGTCAGGCGTTTCAACCCTGCGTGTCTCTCCGTCTCAGTTTCCGTCTCGTTCAGCCCAGTTCATGGCCGTTCAGGATGGACCACGCGCCAGGCTCGTCTCGCGGTCCAACCGCCCATGAACCCAGGTGAACGCCCCTGTACGGGGCCCCCGGTGATACCACCACAGTTGGAAAGCGTGTACCTGGTGCTGACGCTGGCGTACGGGCCGCATCGCTGCTCAGCCCCACTGTCAGACTGGCGCTGTACGGTCCGCTCCATGACTGAGAGACCCACGACGAACTGGCGCGACAGCATAGCCAAGGAAGCCGAAGAGCTTGCCGCCGGCACTCTGGACCCTGAGTGCACGTGCATGGCGGGACTGTTCCCCGAAGAACTGCTCACGTCGACCGATGCCGTCCTCGACACCTTCGAGAGAGAGCTTCCCTGGCTGAGTGAGGCAGACGACGCGCAGATCTTCGGCGCCGTGGAACGCGTCGTCCTGGCCCTGAACGCCGTGAACGAAGCCCACAACGAAAGTGCCTACGAAACCGACGAGCGCGAGCAACTCTGCGACTTCATCGACCAGTCGCTCACCGAGCACGGCATCGACGTCGCCGCACTGACCGCCCGGCATGGACTCGGCCGGTACCAGATCACGGACAAGTGGCGGAAGTGGTAAGTCCGCTCGCTGACGCTGCCCGCTGGGCACCGCCTTCCTGACACAGCAGCGCTGCCGCACCACAAACGCACCAGATCGAGCGGGGAACAGCGGGGCATCACGGGGAAAGCAGCCACGCCCGACGGGATCGCACCGCGGCCGTTCGCCCAGGTCAGCAACCGAACCGGCCGCAAATGCTCGCTGCTTCCCAAGGTGAGAGCGCCCATCGCCATCCACGAACCGCCAGTCAGAGCAGGTGAGGGTGATGCTCAGGAGTCGGACATCTTGTCCTCGTAGTCCGAGTCGGTACCGCTGCCCTGCGACTGCGAGCCGAACTGGATGCTGGCGAACGGCTGTCCCGGCGCCGCCTGCTGGGAACCGTCGGACATCTCGACGTCGGACCCGTCGCTGGAACTGATGTCGCTGTCGGGCTCGGGTGCCGGGGGCGGAGCGTCGTGCAGGGTGTAGGTCACGTTGGCACCGGTGCCGGACTTGGTCACCCAGCCCGCGTCGACGTACGACTTGATCAGCTTGTCCCGGCGGTCCTTGGGGAAGGTCGATTTCGACATGCCCTGCATGTGGGTGCCGACGGTACTGGTACCGGGGGCCTGGCCCTGGGCGCTTGCGGCCTCGTAGTCCCCGTAGGCGAGGAAGGTGGCCTTGTCCTCGGACAGTGCCGCCACGGCGAAGTCCTGCATCTGGGCCTCGGTCCGCGTCGTCGCGCCGGCCAGCGCGTCCTTCGCCTGCGTGTAGTACTCCGCCAGGTCGCTCGGGTCCTTGCCCGCCCTCATCAGGTCGTTGACGTCCGGCTCGTTCTCCCACGTGCGGTAGGTGGCGTTGTCGAGGTAGATGTCGATGCTGACCGGGGTCATCACGTGACGGTGGTTGCCGTGCGCCGTCGCGTAGTGCACCTCGAAGCGGAGGTTGCCCGAGCCCACCCCGACCAACGCCGTCTCGATCCGGCGCCACATGCCGGTGCCCTGGTTCAGGGACCACTGGGGAACGATGTTCTCCGTGACGTCGCTCCCGCCCACCTCCAGACCCATGACGTGGCCGCGGTCGTAGCCGGCCCCGCCGAACAGGTCCTTCCAGACGTCCGCCTCGCTGGGCGCCCCACGCTTGCCGACCTGGGTCTTGTAGGCCTTGTGGAGTTCCTTCACCGCGATCGGGTTCGGCGCCGCCGCCCGGCCGGCCGTGCCCGTCGGGTTGACGGGGCCGGTCACGACACGGGGACGCTGGATGTTGAGGTTCTGCCCGTTCTGGGTGCCGGCCTTGGTGGGTTGGTAGTGCGACACGACCGCGTTCTCCAGCGTGGTGCTGCTGGCCCGCTGCACCATGTCCGCCTCCGCGCCCACCCCCGCCGTCACCTCGTGCTCGTGCCCATCCGCCTCCGGCGCACGCTGCACGTCCGGCGTCGGCCCGGACATGACCTTGCGCGCGTTGGCCTCGGCGGCTCGTTCGAACTTGTCCGACGGGTCGGAGACCTTGAGCCCGTGGCCGTGGTCGGTGCCCGACACCGGACCGTTGCGCTGCTGGACGACATGGGTGAGCTCGTGGGCGAGGGTGTGCTTGTCGCCGCCCCCGGCGCCGAGGACGACATGGCTGCCGGAGGTGTAGGCGCGGGCCCCGATGGCACGGGCCGAGCGGGCGGCGGCGGACCCGGTGTGCAGTCGTACGTCGGAGAAGTCGGTGTCGAACCGGGACTCCATGTCCTGGCGCACCGGCGCGGCGAGGGGTTTGCCGGCGGAGCCCAGGACTTCGTCCACTCCGTGGTCGAGCTGCTCCGGGGCAGGCGTGGGACGGGCTCGGCGGGCGATCATGGCGGTCACCGCGGTGTTGCCCGCGCCGCCCTGGGCAGATCGGAGCGCGTCGGCGGTGAGCGGGCGCGGTACCGCGCTGCCCGCGGATGTCTCCCGGCGGGCGGCGGGGGTGCCGCGCGTCGGCTGCGCCGCCTCGTTCTGTTCGGCGTGCGCCCCGGACTTCCGCATCTACTGCCTCCTCGTTGGCGCACCCTTGCTGCGGCCCCCAGGGGACCGCTCGGGCGAACCGGCTGTCCAGGCCCGCGCGGGCAGAGCGAGGGCAAGTCCGGGCGGCGGCCGGACGGTTCGCACAGGCAGACGGAGGCAGTGATCCTGCCCCTCGCCAGGTCCCCGCGGCCCTGTCGTCCCGGTGGACCCCCGCGCAGAATCGACCCGGACACATGTCCGATCCGCAGGACGCGAAGGAGCGAGCATGCCGACGTACCTCACCCCGGGCGTTTACGTGGAGGAGGTGCAGTCCGGTGCCCGACCCATCGAAGGGGTCGGCACCGCAGTCGCCGCGTTCGTGGGATTCGCCGAGGGCGGCCCGTTCCACACCCCGACGCTGGTCACCAGCTGGGACCAGTACACGCAGACGTTCGGCGGCTTCACCGAGGGCGCCTACCTGCCCCTCTCGGTCCACGGCTTCTTCTCCAACGGCGGCGGCGCCGCGTACATCGTGCGGATCGGCGGCCAGGCCGAGGACGCCTCCGCCCCGGCGGTCGACGGCGGCCGGCGCGGCGACAAGGCCGCGGAGCCCGTGGCCCTCGGCGGCTTCCTCGTCGCGGCGAAGCCCGGCGTCAGCGGGGTGTCGGTCGAGGTCGCCGACGCGGACGGCGAGAACCCGCCCGAGGACCGTTTCAAGGTCCTGGTCCGCCAGGGCGACCAGGTCGCGGAGACGTACGAGGCCTCCACCCGCAAGAACGTCAAGGGCTACCTGGTCAGCCAGGCCCGCTCCTCCAAGCTGATCCAGGTCACCGAGCAGCAGGCCGCTCCCCAGACCAGGCCCGCCACCCAGACCCTGGCCGTGCCCGACGCCCCGGCCGCGCCCAGCGCGAACGGCTCCGGCGAGGTGGCCCGCCTCAACCCGGCGGAGTACGTCGGTGACGCCGCCGCCCGCACCGGGTTCGGCGGCCTGGAGACCATCGACGAGATCACCATGGTCGCCGTGCCGGACCTGATGAGCGCCTACCAGCGCGGTGACATCGACGCCGAGGGCGTGCGCACCGTGCAGCTCGCGGTGATCTCGCACTGCGAGCAGATGGGCGACCGCGTCGCCGTCCTGGACACTCCGCCCGGCCTCGGCGCGCAACAGGTGCGCACCTGGCGCAACGACGAGGCCGGCTACGACTCCCGGTACGCCGCCCTCTACTACCCATGGGTCCGTGTCTTCGACCCGGCCACCGGACGCAACACCAGCGTCCCGCCGAGCGGTCACATCGCCGGTGTGTGGGCGCGCAGTGACGCCGAGCGCGGTGTGCACAAGGCGCCCGCCAACGAGGTGATCCGCGGCGCGGTGGACCTGGAGCTCCGGCTCAGCAAGGGCGAGCAGGACCTGCTGAACCCGATCGGCGTGAACTGCGTACGGGCCTTCCCCGGCCGGGGCATCCGGATCTGGGGTGCCCGCACCCTCTCCTCAGACCCGGCCTGGCGCTACCTGAACGTGCGCCGCCTCTTCAACTACCTCGAAGAGTCCATCCTGTTGGGCACCCAGTGGGTGGTCTTCGAGCCGAACGACGACCGGCTGTGGTCCAGCATCCGGCGCAACGTCACCGCGTTCCTCACCGAGGAATGGCGCCGGGGCGCGCTGTTCGGCCGTACGGCCGAGGAGGCGTTCTACGTCAAGTGCGACCGCGACAACAACCCGTCGGAGTCCATCGACCAGGGCCGTGTGGTCTGCGAGATCGGCGTCTCGCCGGTCAAGCCCGCGGAGTTCGTGGTGTTCCGGCTGGCCCAGTTCTCCGACAGCACCAGCCTCGTCGACGAGTGACCTGCGGGTCGGTAGAGACGCAGTGAAAAAGACCCGCAAGGAAAGGTGACAGACAGTCATGTCAACAGGTGATGCTCTTTCCACCCACGTCTTCGGCGTGCAGCTCGGCGGCTATCTGGTCGAGTCGATCCAGGAGATCAGCGGACTGACCGTCGAGGAGGAGGTCGTCGAGGTCAAGCAGGTCAGCGCCGAGGGCAAGCAGATCATCCGCAAGCAGCCCGGCGCCCGCCAGGCAGGTGAGATCACGATCACCCGGGGACTCGACCAGAGCAGCGAGTTCACCAAGTGGATCAAGGAGACCCTGAACAACGGCGCCGTGAACTCCGCGCGGCAGAACCTCACCATCGAGATCAAGGACACCGAGGGCAACACGGTCCGCCGCATCCAGCTGATGCAGGGCTGGGCCTCCAAGTGGGAGGGCCCGTCCCTGAAGGCGGGCGAGTCGTCTCCGGCCACCGAGTCGGTCACGATCGTGTTCGAGGAGATCATCGTCGAATGAGGCGTCGTACGGTGACGGCGGGCAACCTGGAGGAGCTCCTCCAGGTGACGGAGCCCGCCCAGGCGTCGGAGCAGGCGGCGGCACGTCCCGCCGCCGCCCCGCCACGCCGCGAGGACCACGGGCTGCGCACCGAGTTCGAGTTCGAGCTGCCGCGCGGGTACGTCGACGAGGCGGGCACGGTGCACCGCCACGGCTCGATGCGCCTGGCCACGGCCCGTGACGAGCTGCGGCCGCAGATCGACCTGCGGGTCAAGGAGAATCCGGCGTACCTGAGCGTGGTGCTGCTGAGCCAGGTGATCACCCGGATCGGCTCGATCAGCGATGTGCACGCCGGGATCGTCGAGCGGATGTACGCCACCGACGTCGCCTTCCTCCAGGACTTCTACCGCCGGGTCAACAGCGAGGGCCACACCCGCGCCGCGGTGACCTGCCCGCACTGCGAGGGCGGCTTCGAGGTCGACCTCTCGGGTGGGCGCCTGGGGGAATCGTGACGTACGCCCTTCCCCGGCTCCGGGAGGAGATCGCGTACATCGCCTACCACTTCCACTGGCGGCGCGAGGAGATCCTCGACCTGACCCATGACGAGCGCCGGCAGTGGGTGGCGGAGATCGCCCGTATCAACACCCGTGTGAACGAAGGCGGTTGAGCACATGGCATGGCGGGACAGGCTGCGCCGCCGGGCCGCCGCGGACCGCTCCGGCGTCTCGGGGGACGGTCCGTCCGGCGCGGGCCCGGACCGTGGCGCGCCCGACGGCCCGTCGCCGTCCGCGCCCAGCGACCCGTCGCCGGCCGTGCCCGTCGCCCAGGGTTCCTCCCTGCCCGGCGACTGGGACGGCGGCTGGCGCCGCACCGCCGCGCCGGAACTCACCGTCTCCCGCGCCCCGTTGGGCGTCAGCGACGGCCTGGCCTTCCGCTCGGGCCTCGCCTCCTGGCAGAACCCGTCGTTCGACGCCGGCCTCGGCCACGCCCTGCTGCCCACCGCCCCGACCGGTCTGGTGAGCGGCGTCACGCGCCCGGCCGCCACCCCGCGGACCGCCCACAGCGCCGGGGGTCCGCTGCTGCTCCGGGCGCTGCGTCCGCAGGGGGCGGACGGGCCGGGGGAGAGCGAGAGCAAGGGTACGGCGGACACGCCGACGACCCAGGTCTCACGCCGGACGCGTCCGGGCGCACGGCCGTCCGGCCCGGCACCCCTGGGGGAGCGTTCCGGCGACAACAGCACTGCTGGGAAGGGCCGTTCGGGCGGCGGGGGCGGTGGTGGTGGCGGCGACGCCGCATCGCGGGCCCGCGGCCTCACGTCCGCGGACTCGCCCGCTGTACTCTCCTCGTCACCTCCCGCCGTCCAACGTGCCGCCCGGCCCGACGCCGCCCCGGTCGTGACACCGGCTGCTCCCGCGACCCCGCTGGTACGACGTGTGGCGGTGGTCCCGCCCGCTGCTGCTGCCGGGGCCACGCCCCGGCCCGCCCAGGCCGAGCCGTCCCGTTCGCCGGCCGGTTCCGGGGGCCGTACGCCTTCCGGACCCGCCGTCCAACGCACCGCAACAGGGCCGCAGTCCGCCGGGGGAGCCAGGCAGCCGGAGGCATCCCGGGCCGCCGGCTCCGCCGTGTCCGTGTCCCACCCGGCCGTCCGGCTCCGCCCGGTGGGGGCCGCGCTGACCGTCGCCCGGCGCCCCGCCGGACCCGCGCGCCGCGTCCCCGCCCTGCGGCCCACCGCCGCACCGGCGCCCGACAGCGCCACCACCCCCGACCCACCCGTCCTGGCCTCCGCCCCCGTGCAACGCGCCGCCACGCGCGAGCCCGGGCGCGGGCCCCTCGGTGCCCCGCTGAGTGAACTGCCTTCCACGGCAACACCGTTGGCGCAGGGCGCTCCCGCGCCCGGCGCCGGATCCGCGACCGGTCCGACCGGTCCGGCGCTGCCCGTCGTCCAGCGCCAGGCGGAAGGAGCGGGCGGCACTCCGGGACCGCCGGGACCGTACGACGCCGGTACGAGGGGAACGGCACCCGCCGCCCCGCGCCGCACCCTCGACCCCGCCCCCGGCAACCGTGGGGCACGCGCGCGTGGTGGCCTCGGCGCTCCGCTGTCCGCGCTCCCGCCGAGCGCCGAGGTGCCAGGTTCCGCCGCGTCCGGTGCCCGCGCCTCCCGCCCGGACATCCAGCGTGCTACGGCACATCAGGACCCGGGGTCCGGCGCCGCCCCGGCGCCATCCCTGCCGGATCGTGGCCGGACGACCGCCGAGGCCGCACCCCGCACGCAGGGCGCGCCGCTGCTGGGGACGGGCGACGTCCAACGCAGCCTCGCGGACCCGTCCGCCACCGGGGGCACCATGCCGCCCGGCCCCGCGGACCACGGAAACGGCCCCGCCACACCGCTGGTGACACCGTCCGCAGCCGCCCCGGCCCACGGTCCGGCAGGCGCCGCAGGTTCGGAAGGCCCGGCCCGGAACGTGCCACGACCCGGCACGACGTCCGGCGGGCAACAGCCCCGAGTCCCCTCCGTTCCGGGCCCGGTCGTCGTCGCGCGAGCGGTGGCCGAGGGCACGGGAGCAGGCTCCGGTTCCGGCTCAGGCGGGCACCGGACTCAGGGCCCCGCTGCTTCGGGTCCGGGCGTCGACGGGCAGCGGCCCCGGGACGCCGCTGTCCTGGGTGGTGCTGCCCGGGGCCCGGCCGTCACTGCGCGGGCGACGGCTGGAGGCACGGGAGGTGACCGGGCTTCCGGCGGGTCGGGCGTCGACGGGCAGCGGCCCCGGGACGGCGCTGTCCAGGGCCGTACCGCCCAGGACCCGGTCGTCGTCGCCCGCGCAACGACGGCCGAAGGCACGGGAGTTGGTTCCGGTTCCGGCTCGGGCAGGTACCGGCCTCAGGGCCTTGCTGCCCCGGCTCCGGTCGTCGTCGCCCGGGCCGTGGCCCAGGGCACCGGAGGCGCCGGACCCTCCGGCTCGGCAGACCCGCACGGCCTCCCCGTGACC
Source organism: Streptomyces sp. SID12488 (assembly GCF_010548275.1). Classification (GTDB taxonomy): domain Bacteria; phylum Actinomycetota; class Actinomycetes; order Streptomycetales; family Streptomycetaceae; genus Streptomyces. The sequence goes on along the minus strand of NZ_JAAGLT010000010.1, from coordinate 244,044 downwards.
CGCTCCACAGCGCACCCCGCCTCGTCGGCACCTCGTACCCTCTCGCTGCTCGCCGAGCGTCGCCTCACCCTGAACACCCGTGCCCCGGAAGGGGTTTCACAGCCCGCCGTCTCGCGCTCCGGCGCCCGCCCCGTGGTGGCGGCGCGCTGGCCCGGCGCACTCACCGCCCCCCGGAGCGACTCCACGCCGACCGCCGGCCCGTCGGCGCCCTCGCCAGGCCGCACCGGGACCACCGCGCTCCCGGTGCCCGGCCCGTCCGCCCACTCCCCGGCCGCACCGCAGGTCCAGCGGGCGGCAGCCCCGTACTCCGGACCGGAGGGCTCGAAGGGCTCGGGCGTACCGACGACGACCAGTTCCCCGGCTCCCGTTCAGCGAGTGCCGGTCGTCCGGCCCGCGCCGACCCGCCAGGGGACGGCCGCTCCGGTTGCCGCCGTACCGGCGAGGCCCCTGCCGGTGACCGGCCCGCAGGCGCCGCCGCTCGCCGACCGTCCGTCGGCCGCCACGGCACCGGTGGGACCCGTCCCTGTGGTCCGGCCGAGGACCGTTACGGCGGCCGACGGGACTGGCGGGACCGGCGAGACGGCACTCGCGGTGCAGCGCGACGGTCGAGGCCGCCCGCGGTCGTCCTCCGCGCCCCCCGCGCCGCAAACAGGCGCACAGGCCAAGGAGGTTCAGGCACCCGGCCGGAAGCGGTCGGCGTCCGTGTCCTCAGCGGCCCCCGCCTCCGCAGCCTCCGCGTCAGCCACGTCGTCCGCCGCCTCCGGCAAGAACGCGGCCCACTTCACCAAGACACCGAAGACACCCCAGGACGACCCCGGCCTCGACCTGGACGACCTGGCGCGCCGCCTGCTCGACCCGGTGGCCCGGCTGCTGCGCACCGAACTGCGCCGAGGCCGGGACCGCACGGGCCGCCCCTACGACGGACGCCGCTGAGAGCCAGAACGGATGACGGACGAATGACGGACAACATCTTCGCGACGAGTGTGTTCTTCCGGCTCGCGATCGGCGGCAACGACCTGGGCGCCTTCCACACCTGCTCCGGCATGGGCGCCGAGGTCGAGATGGAGTCGTACGCCGAGGGCGGCAACAACGGCTTCACCTGGCAACTGCCCGGCCGCGTGACCTGGTCGAACATCACGCTCACCCGGCCGGTCACCGCCGACACGGCGAAGATCGCCCGCTGGCTCGACGACACGCTGAAGCGGGTGGAGCCCAAGGACGGCGAGATCGTCGCCCTGAAACCGGACCTGACGAAGATCATCAGCTGGCAGGTGTTCGGGATCGTCCCGGTGCGCTGGCAGGGGCCGTCCTTCGACCCCGCCAGTTCACAGGCCGCGGTGGAGACCCTGGAGATCGCCCACGAGGGGCTGCGCCCGTCCTGACACACCCTCAACGCCCGCTTCCCCAGCACGTATCGGCCCCCGGAAAGGAGGTCCCGCCATGTCACCAACACGCACCAGCCGGGCCAGGGCCAAGCTGACCCTGAAGGAGCCCCCGGCGTCGGTCGGCGCGAAGCCCGGCGGGACCATCACACACCTCGACCTCCAGTTCAACCCCTCGACCCTGCAGCTGAACAAGACCACCGAGTGGCGGCGCTCCCCGTCCCGGATGGCGGGGGAGTCGGCGCTGCCCGAGTTCGTCGGCAGCGGTCCGCGCACGTTGAGCCTGGAGGTGTTCCTGGACGCCACCGCCAAACACGACAAGTCCGTGGAGCGGGCGGTGGAGAAGCTGATGAAGGCGTGCGTGCCGACCCCGGCCAGCCTGGGCCGCAAGAAGCCGGCCAGCCCGTGGGTGCGGTTCACCTGGGGCACCGCCAAGACGACCTCGTTCGACGGGGTGCTCTCCAGCCTGTCGGTGTCGTACACGCTGTTCGACGTCGACGGCACGCCGCTGCGGGCCACCTGCGCGCTGTCGATCGAGGAGGCGAGCGTCGGCCCGGCGGGCCAGAACCCCACGTCAGGCTCGCGCACCGCCCGCAGTACGCACACCGTGGTGGCGGGCGACAGCCTGGCGATGCTCGCCTGGCGGGAGTACGGCGACGCGACGGCCTGGCGGGCCATCGCGGAAGCGAACGGAATCGACGACCCGATGGCGCTCGCGCCCGGCACCGAACTGGTGGTGCCGGGGCTGCAGGACGCGGACGGTGAGGAGAAGCTATGACCGCCGAGGCAAGGGGCCGGTTGTTCGCGGCGGACCCCGTGGTGGAGGCGCCCACCGAACTTCCGCAGATCTGGGCCGCCCAGCTGGTGAGCTGCGTGGTGGACGAGAACGTGGGCCTGCCCGACGCGGCACAGCTCACCTTCCGCGACCCCGACCACGAGTTCCTGCAGGCGACGGGCATCACCATCGGCACCCCCCTGAAGGTGTCGGTGGTGACCGTGTCAGGGCGGGCCCGCGAGCCGCTGTTCAACGGCGAGGTGACGGCCCTCGAACTGGACCAGGACAGCACGGGCACGTTCACCGTGGTGCGCGCCTACTCCAAGGCGCACCGCCTGCAACGGGGCCGGAAGGTGGTGGCGTACCGGAACATGACGGCGTCGGCGATCGTCCGCAAGGTGGCCGCGGGGGCCGGGCTGGCCTGCGGCACCGTGGACGCCGGGAAGATCGCCTACCAGCAGCTCTCGCAGGCGAACGTGTCCGACTGGGACTTCCTCCAGTTCCTGGCCGCGGAGAGCGGCGCGTTGGTGCGCGTCGACGACAAGGGGCTGCTCCAGTTCACCAAGCCGGTCAAGGCGTCCGGCGCGCCCGCGCCGTCGACCTCGTCGTCCCGCGACCCGATGGTGCTGCAGTACGGGGCGAACCTGCTCGCGCTGCGGGCCTCGCTGTCGGCGGCGGACGGGGCGTCGCGGGTGGAGGTGCGCGGCTGGGACGTCACCAACAAGAAGCAGCTGGTCTCCCGGCAGCTGTCGGTGATCAGTGACACGGTGGTGCCGGGCCTGAGCCCGACGGACGCCGCCGCCCGGTTCAGCAGGAAGGCGAAACTGACCGTCACGGACACCTCGTATCGCACCCTGGCCGAGACGGCGGCGGTCGCGGACGCGGTGGCCGACCAGGTCAGCGCCGGCTTCGCCGAGCTGGAGGCGGTGGCCGAGGGCAACCCGCAGCTGCGGGCGGGCAAGCCCGTGGCGCTCGGCAACGTCGGACAGGCGTTCTCCGGCAAGTACACGGCGACGGCGGTGCAGCACGTCATCGAACCGTACGGCGGGTACCGGACGACGGTGTGGGTGAGCGCCAGCCCGGACCGCTCCCTGACCGGCCTGGCGACCGGCGCGGGCGCGCCCGGGCGCGGCTCGCGCCTGCCGGGTCTGGCGATCGGCGTGGTGACGGACGTACGCGAGATCGGCGGCGCCGAGAGCGGCTCGGTGAAGCTCAAGTTCCCCTGGCTGGACGACACTTACACCACCGACTGGGTGCGCACGGTGCAGTGGGGCGGCAAGGGCGGCGGAGGCGTGTTCAGCCCCGAGGTCAACGACGAGGTCCTGGTCGGGTTCGAACAGGGCCTGCTGGACAGCCCGTACGTCATCGGCGGGCTCTACAACGGTGTGGACAAGCCGTCGACCCACAAGGTCCCGCTGATCGACAAGGGCACCGGGAAGGTCAACCGCCGCTCTATCGTGTCGCGTTCGGGGCACCGGATGGAGCTCCTGGACGCGCCGCGGGCTCAGGGCCAGTCCGGCCTCAGGCTCGTGAGCGGTGACGAGCGCCTCGAAGTACGCCTCGACCAACGGCGGGGCGAGATCGAGCTGACGGTGTACGCCGGGAAGGGCGTACGGCCCCTCAGCTCCGTCCTGCTCGACAAGAAGGGCATCACCCTGGACGCGAGGCAGGGCAACGTGAGCGTGTCGGGCCGGAACGTGGACATCCAGGGCCGGGTCGGGGTGACGGTCGGCGGACGCAACGTGAACGTCAGCGGCATCACGGGCGTCACCGTCGCGGCCCCGCTCATCCGGCTCAACTGAGGCCCAGCACCCTTCAACCGAGGCCCAGCACCCTGACCAGCGAAAGGAGCACCGCATGCCGGCCGCAGCCCGTACCGGTGACCCCACCAACCACGGCGGCGTGATCGCCACCCCGCCGCCCGGCGCCGCCGTGGCGGTGGCCCGGGTGCTGATCGGCGGCCGTCCCGCCGCCGTCGTGGGCAGTCTGCACACCTGCGTCGTGCCCCCGCACGCGGCCCTGGGACCGGGCAACGTGATCCTGCCCAACCCGGCCGGGCTCGCCTCGGGCCAGGTACTCATCGGCGGACTGCCGGCCGCGCGGGCGCGCGACCAGACGACGTGCGGCGCGATGATCCTCACCGGCGCCCCCAACGTCCTGATCGGGGGCGTGTGATGGGCGAGCGGTTCGGTCGGCGTGACTGTGTGCGCCCATTGTGGGTCGGGTGCCCCGTGTGCGGCGCGATGATCCTCACCGGCACCGCCAACGTCCTGATCGGGAGCGTGTCATGAGCGACCGGTTCATCGGGCGCGGCTGGGCGTTCCCGCTGCGCGTCGGGCCGACCGGCGGGATCGGCATGGTCGAACGGGAGCGGGAGATCGAGGAGGCGATCCGCCTGGTCCTCGGCACCGCACCCGGCGAGCGCCCCATGCGCCCCGAGTTCGGCTGCGGCATCCACGACTACGTCTTCGCCCCCGCCGACGGCGCCACCGCCGGACTCATCGCCCAGCAGGTGCGCGAGGCCCTGGAGCGCTGGGAGCCGCGCATCGCGGTGGACGACGTGGTCGTCGCCTACGACGCCGTCGAGGCCGGAACCCTCTACATCGACGTGCACTACACCATGCGTTCCACCAACGACCGGCGCAACCTGGTCTTTCCCTTCTACACGATCCCCTCCGAGGAGGGGGCCGAGGAACTGGTCGCCGACTGATGGCCCTGCCCTCCCCCAACCTGGACGACCGGCGGTTCCAGCAACTCGTCGACGAGGCGAAGCGGTACGTGCAGCAGCGCGCCCCGGAGTGGACCGACCACAACGTCTCCGACCCGGGCGTCACCCTGATCGAGACGTTCGCCTACCTCGTGGACCAGCTGCTGTACCGGCTGAACCGGGTCCCGGACAAGAACTACACAGCGTTCCTCGACCTGTTGGGCATCCGGCTCTATCCGCCGGCCGCCGCCACGGCCGAGGTCGACTTCTGGCTGTCGGCGCCGCAGCCCGACACGGTGACACTGACCCCGGGCACCGAGGTGACCACCGCGGGCGGCGAGGGCGACGAGGCCGTGGTGTTCACCACCGCGGACGAACTACGCATCGTGCCCAGCGAGTTGATACGCCTGGTGACCGCGCCCCGGACCGGTGAGCAGACCGACCGGACCAGGACGCTCGCCGAGGCCGGCGACGTACCGTGCTTCCAGCCCGCACCGGAGCCGGGCGACGCGCTGCTGTTCGGTCTGCCGACGGCGGTACCGCGCTGCGTGGTCGTCGTACAACTGGACAGCCGTGTCGAGGGCATCGGCGTGGACCCGCGCCAGCCCCCGCTGGTGTGGGAGGCGTGGGCCGGCGGCGGCTGGCAGGTGTGCGAGACCGGCGAGGACACCACCGGCGGCCTGAACCGGCCCGGCGAGGTCATCGTGTACGTACCGGCCGGGCACACGGCGTCGGTGATCGGCGGGAACCGGGCCGGCTGGCTGCGCTGCCGCGTCACCGAGGCGGAACCGGGCCAGCCGTTCTACTCGCAGTCCCCGACGGTGCGCGAGGCGGCGGTGTTCACCGTGGGCGGCACCATGTCCGTCGAGCATGCCGAGACCGAGACCGACGTACCGCTCGGCACCTCGGAAGGGGTCTCCGGGCAGACGTTCCGGATCGGCCGCCCGCCGGTCCTCCTCGATGGCGAGCCCCCCGTGGTGGAGGTGTCCTCGGAGGAGGGCTGGCAGCGCTGGGAGGTGGTGGAGCACTTCGGCCGCTCCGGCCCCGCCGACCGGCACGTCCGTGTCGACGCCACCACCGGCGAGTTCGGCTTCCCGCCGGTGCTGCGCGAGCCGGACGGCACGCTACGGCAGTGCGGTGCCGTGCCGCCCAAGGGCGCCCGGATACGGGTGGCCCGCTACCGCACCGGCGGCGGCCCGGCGGGCAACGTCGCCCGAGGGTCGATCTCGGTCCTCCGCAGCTCCGTTCCCTACGTCGCCCGGGTCGTCAACCGGGAGGCGGCGCGCGGCGGCGTCGCCGGCGAGACCATCGACAACGCCAAGCTGCGGGCACCGGACGCGCTGCGGATGCAGGAACGCGCGGTGACCGCCGAGGACTACGAGATCATCAGCCGCCAGGCGGCACCCTCGGTACGCCGGGTCCGCTGTCTGCCCGCGGCGGACGGCCCGGGCGCGGTACGCGTCCTGGTCGTCCCCGACGCGGTGGCCGACGAGGGCGACGACCGGCTCCGCTTCGAGCAGTTGATCCCCTCCGACCAGGTGCTCCGAGCGATCACTTCGAGCCTCGACGAACGGCGCCTGATCGGCACCCGCCTCGTCGTGGAGCCGCCGGCCTACCAGGGCGTCACCGTGGTGGCCCGGCTCGCGGCGGCCCCGGGCGACACCGACCGGGTACGCGACGCGGCGCTCGCCGCACTGTTCCGGCACCTCAACCCGCTGCACGGCGGTCCGGACGGCACCGGGTGGCCCTTCGGGCGGCCGGTCCAGTACGGCGACGTCTTCGGCGTCCTCCAACGCGCCACCGGCAACGCGCTGGTGGAGGAGATCCTGCTGTTCGCCGCCGACCCGATCACCGGTCGGCGCGGAGCACCGTCGGACCGCATCGACGTCGCGGCGGGGGCGCTGGTCTTCTCCTACCAGCACCAGGTGGTCGTCACGGCCATGGAGCAGCCGGCGGCCCGGGGATGAGCAGCCGCGCCGCCGTACCCGGCCTGCCCAGCCAGTACCCGATCGGCGGGCAACTGCCTGCCCTGTACGCCGACGACGACTTCGCGCAGCGGTTCACGGCCGGCCTCGACACCGTCCTCGCCCCGGTGTTCGCGACCCTCGACAACCTGCCCGCCTACTTCGACGCACGGGTGGCTCCGAGTGACTTCCTGGCCTACCTGGCGTCCTGGGTCGGCGCCGCGGACCACCCGCAGTGGCCGGTGGAGCTGCGCCGCGAGGCGGTCGTCCGCGCGGTGGAACTGCACCGGTGGCGCGGCACCAGGCGAGGCCTGGTCGAGGGCCTGCGGCTCGCGCTCGGCGTGCACGCCGAGGTGAGCGGGGACGGCGGCGCGGCGTGGTCGAGCACCGCCGGCGCCGACCTGCCGCCCGAGCCCCCCGCCGAGACCCTGGTCCGGGTATGGCCGGACCGCGAGGCCCGGGTGGACGAGAGCAAGGTCCACGAGGTCGTCCGGGCCATGTGCCCGGTGCACACCGTCTGCCGGGTGGAGATCCTGCCCGGCCCGCCCACCGACGAAGGGAGGTGACGTCATGCGCGCATGTCCCACGTGCGGGGCGTCCAACGGCCCCACGGACGACTTCTGCGGCAACTGCGGGTCGTACCTGGGGTGGTCGGACAGCACGTCGTCCTCGGGCACGCCGTCCTCGGGCACGCCGTCCTCGGGTACGCCGTCTTCGAACGCGTCGACTTCGGCAACGCCGACGGACCAGTCGGCACCGAGTACGCCCACGGAGCCGCCGGTCACGAGTGTGCCCCGACCCACGGCTCCGGAGCCGTCGGCCCCGAGCACACCTGCCGAATCCCCGGCCGCCCCGGATGCCTCCCAGCCCGAGGCCGCTCCGCCGACCACCACTCCGGCGCCCTCGTCGCCCCCGGCCGAGGAGCCGACGCCCGCCGCGCCCGCCCGCGGTTCGTCGCTGCGCACCCGGCTGACGGGCCGCCGCCGCGGCGAGGATGGCAATGACAATGGGGACGGGGATGGGGGTGAGGGCTCCGGGACCATCTCCGGCCAGTACGGGGAGACGGCAAGTCCCGTACCCCGTCCCGACCCCGGCCCCGACGATGCCGACGCCGAGCCCTCCGTTCCCGTTCCCGTTCCCGCTCCCGGGCCGACCTCTCGCGAGGACTCCCGCACGAGCACGGCGTCCGCGACCCCGGTCACCCGCCCTGCCCCTGTAACCAGGCCTGCTCCGGCCACCCCACCCGCTCCGGCCCCTCGGAACTCGCCGGGCCCCCGCCCCCCGGCCGCCCCCACCTCCGACACGGCAACTACCGCCCCCGCCCCCACCGCTATCCAGCCCGTACGCCCCGCGAAGCCGGTGGCTCCCCGCCCGGTCGTACGCCCCGCAGAGGCCCCCGACGAAGTGGTGGGCCCGCCCTGCCCCTCCTGCGGCACGCCCAACCCGCCCGGCCGCCGGTTCTGCCGACGTTGCGCGACCGCGCTGAATCCCGCCGCGAAGCCCGAACCGCTGCCGTGGTGGCGGACCGTGTGGCCGTTCCGCCGTCGGGTGAGGGCGAGTTCGGGCAGGGCGGTACGGCTTCTGGTGATCCTGGCCGTAGTGGTGGCACTGTGCGCCGGCGCTCTCCTGCTGCTCCCCGCCGGACGCGCCCTGTTCGAGGACACCCGGGACAAACTGGGCAAGCCCAAGCCCGTGACCCCGGTGGGCATCAGGGCGAGCGCCGAGGTCCCCGGGCACCCGGCGAAGAACACCACGGACGGACTGAGCAACAGCTACTGGGGCGCGCCCGCGCCCGGCGCCTCGGTGACCTACACCTTCGGCAAGCCGTTCCGGATGGTCGACATCGTCATCACCAACGGCCCGTCCGCGAACCCGGAGGACTACCGCGGTCAGGCACGCGCACTCCAGGTGGACATGGAGGTGACGATGTCGGACGGCGAGAAGCAGAACAAACGGCTCACCCTCAGCGACAAACCGGGCTTCCAGCCGAACCCCACCGGGATCAGCGACGTGAAGACGGTACGCCTGACCCTGCGCTCACCCGTCGGCCTGACCTCGGGACGTCAACTGGCCGTCGGGGAGGTGGAGTTCTTCCAGCGGGGCTGACCGGGCACCAACCGCGAACGGCTCTACGGCTCATGGCTCGACGGCTCTGCGAGCCAGCCCCGGAACGAGCGAACTGCCCACCCGGAACGCCGGCACGCACACCATCCGCACCGGCGGACGATTCGGCTCCTGCCTGTTCCTGCCTGTTCCTGCCCATCGTGCCCTGACCGGCTGACCGGCTGACCGGCTGACCGGCTGACCGGCTGACCGGCTGACCGGCTGACCGGCTGACCGTCCGCGTGAACTGAGACCGCATGTGTAGGCCCTTCGTGTCGGGGGCCCTCACATGCGTTCCGTCGTGGGCGTTCGCACACGAGGCGAGTCGGAGGATCCGCTCGTGATGTGATCGTCGCCACAGAGACGACAAGTGCCGAGCGGACAGGGCTGGTTGTGGAACTTTCCCTGCGTGACCGGATCCGCGCCGGCGATCCGGAAGCCTTCGCCGAACTGTTCGGCGCGCATGCCCGGGCCGTCTACGGTCATGCCGCCCGCCTGTCGGCAGACCGGGGCACCGCGGAGGAAGTGGTGTCCCTGACCTTCCTGGAAGCCTGGCGGCTCAGGGAGAAGCTGAGACCCGACGACGCGGCCCCGGACGAAGACGCCGACGTGCCCGACGGCGACGGACTGCGCCCCTGGTTGTACGGCATCGCCACCAACGTTCTGCGCAACACACGCCGCGCCACCCGCCGGCACAGCGCCGCGCTCGCCCGGCTCCCCGACCGCCCGGCGGACCGTGACACCCTGCCCGACTTCGCCGACGACGTCGTCGGGCGCATGGAAAAGGCCGAGCGGCTCGCTGCCGCGCGTACCGCGCTCGGCAGGCTGCGCAGAGCCGAGCGTGAAGTGTTCGCACTGTGCGTCTGGTCGGGGCTGAGCTACGCGGCGGCAGGCGAGGCCCTCGGCGTGCCGGCGAGCACCGTACGGTCGCGGCTCGCCCGGGCGAGGCAGCGTCTACGGACGTTGTCGGAGGCGGAGTTGGCCCGGCGCACGCCCGCCGGGCAGCCGGCCAGGTATCCGGGGAAGCCAAGTGCCGCCGCGATAACCGGTGTTCAACCTCAGCAGGAAAAGTCGGGACTCGGCCCGCGCACCGGACAGGTACCGGGTGGCCGTCCCGAAACGGCCCGGTCGACTCAGGAGAAGCACCGATGAACCCCGAAGAGCGCGAGGAACTGGCCAGGCTGCTGCCGAGCCCGGGTGAGCCGGTCCTGACAAGCGACCGCCACGACCTGCTGAAGGACCTTCTGATGAGAGAACTCACCGAACGAGCCCCGGAACTCCCGAAACTCCCGGACATCGCGACGGCACCCGGCCGGCGAGCGCGCGCCCCCCGTCGCCGGTTCGCTGTCGTCGCCGTACCCCTCGCCACGGCCGCGGCGATCGTCGCCGCGGTCCTTTCCGGCACCGTCGGATCCAGGACCGCCACGACCGACGCGGACGCGGTCGACCTCCTCAATCGCATCGCCGAGGTCGCCGCCACGAAGAAGTCCGTGCCCGTCAGAGACGACCAGTACGTCTATGTCCGCACTCAGGGCTCCATGAAGTTCTCGGAGAAGGACATCCGGATCCTGCGCGAAGCGAGTTGGACCGCCGTCGACGGCAAGCGCGCGGGACTGCGCCGTATCACGGTGCTGGTGGGTCCGCCGTTCCGGCACCGGGACCCGCTCTCCTCGTACTCGAAGGGCACTCACGACATGAAGCTGAGCCCTGACCCGAACGTCACCACGTTCCGTGAGCTTCAGGCGCTGCCCACCGACCCCGATTCGCTGCTGGAGAAGATCTACGCCGGCACGAAGGGGGAGGGGCGGACCACCAGGGAGAGCGCGGCGCTGGAGAAGATCGGCGACATGCTGCCCGACGCCATGCTCCTGCCCGAACTGGACGCCGCGCTCTACCGCGCGGCGGCGAAGATCCCGGGCGTCTCGGTCGTCACCGATGCCAAGGACTACAGCGGCCGATCCGGCATCGGCCTGAGTTTCAAGGAGCGCGAGGGCCGCACGGTCTGGGTCTTCGACAAGAAGTCCCTCGACTTCCTGGGCTCGGCGGACGAGGCGCTACTGGATGTCGGGGTCGCGGACAAGACAGGCGAGACGCCGGCCGCATGATTCCCTGGTTTGTGCAACTGGGGAATTCAGTGACGGGCAGTAGTCCGGTAAATGTCACAGCAGAGCAACAGGCTCAACTGGGGCGGGCTGAAAGGATTTGACGGGGGTACTCGGCCCTGTGTGGCACCGATGGGTGCCGCTCCCTGAGGGAAGGAAAAGCTCATGTACATAGGTCTGGGTACCGTCGTCGTCATCATTGTCATCGTCGCTGTCGTCCTGATGCTGCGCCGCCGCTGAACCGTGCCACTCGTGCCGCATGAGCAGCCATGACCTCGAAAACGGGAATCAACATGGCTGTGTTGATTCTCTCACCTCGCCTATCCTCTCCTCACCTCTCCGCATCCTGATTTTGGTCGGCGCCGGATTCGCCCTTCACATTGGGCGTCGTGCCTACGGATGTGCAGGCAGAAAAACAAGTTGTGTGGGACGGGAAACAGTGGGCACTCGACCTACCGAGGGACGCCCACTGAGATATCGGACGGGCTTCCTCGGAATTCACGTACGGCAAGGGGAGGTTTTCGTATGACGGACAACATGTGGGGTTACCAGGCCGAGACGGGCCACCAGACGGGCACGGACCTGACTGGATTCAAGGTCGAGGCGAGCGACGGCTCGATCGGCAAGGTCGACAAGCACTCCGAGGACGTCGGGGCCGCGTACATCGTCGTCGACACCGGAGTGTGGATCTTCGGCAAGCAGGTTCTGCTTCCTGCCGGTGTCATCTCGTCCATTGATGTCGCGGAGCAGACGATCCATGTCAGCCGTACCAAGGACGAGATCAAGAACTCCCCCGAGTTCGACAAGGACAAGCACGTCGGTGACCCCGGCTACCACGAGCAGGTCGGCGGCTACTACGGAGACCGCCGAGCCTGAGCTCGACCGTCACTCCACAGCACACGAGGGCGGGTACCGGCGTTCTGCCGGTACCCGCCCTTCGCCGTGCCCGCCAGGCCCACCGGTGGCGTCCACGTCTACGGCGCCGAGGTCCGAATCATCGCCGACCGTCGGGGTACCCGCGCCTGACGCCCACCCTGCGCGAGGAAGCGAAAGCTCTGGTCGGGCCGTGTGCGGCCCCGTGTGCGGCCCCGTGTCGGGAGACACAGGAGAAGGAGGCCGACCTGCGGCTCACGGCGAAGCGGTGACGGGACGAAAGACCGTCCTCTCACGATCCCTGCCTACGAGGAGATGAGCGCCATGGTGCAGATCGGGTACACGATGATGACCGAGCAGGCGGGCCCGCGGGAGCTCGTGGGCCATGTGGTCGGCGCCGAACGCGCCGGGTTCGATTTCTCGGTCACGTCCGACCACTACTTCCCCTGGCTGGAGTCCCAGGGTCACGCCCCCTACGCGTGGAGCGTGCTGGGTGCCGCCGCGCAGGCCACCGAACGCATTCCCCTGATGACGTACGTGACGTGCCCGACGACCCGCTACCACCCGGCGGTCGTCGCCCAGAAGGCCGCCACCCTGCAGCTCCTCTCCCAGGGGCGCTTCCGCCTGGGTCTCGGCTCCGGGGAGAATCTCAACGAGCACGTGGTGGGCGGCGGTTGGCCCGCCGCGCACGTCCGCCTGGAGAGGCTGGAGGAGGCCGTGGAGATCATCCGGTCGCTGTTCGCCGGGGAGAACGTCAACCACCACGGCGTCCACTTCGACGTGGAGAACGCCAGGTTGTGGGACCTGCCCGACGCGCCGCCGCCGATCGGTGTCGCCGTCTCGGGAGACCGCTCGTGCCAACTCGCCGGTCACCTGGCCGACTTGCTGATCGCCACCGAACCCCGGTCGGAACTGATCTCCGCGTTCGACCGGCACGGCGGCGCGGGCAAGCCCAAGGTCGGCCAGCTGCCCATCTGTTACGACACCGACCGCGACGCGGCGATCACCCGCGCCCACGACCAGTTCCGCTGGTTCGGCGGCGGCTGGCCGGTCAACTCCGAACTTCCCGGGCCCGCCGCGTTCGAGGGCGCCACCCAGTTCGTGCGGCCCGAGGACGTGGCCGGGTCCATTCCCTGCGGCGACGACGTGGACGCGGTCGTCGAGGCCGTACGCCCGTACGTCGACGCGGGGTTCACCGAGGTCGCCCTCGTCCAGATCGGCGGCGAGCATCAGGAGCCGTACCTGGAATGGGCCGAGCGGAAGCTGCTGCCCGCCCTGCGTGAACTGTGAGAGGACGAGGACAACCGTCATGACCACGAACCGCGCTGCGATCTTCGACGTCGACGGAACACTCGTCGACACCAATCACCTGCATGTCGTCACCTGGTGGGAGGCGCTCCGGCAGGCCGGCCACCATGTCCCCATGCGGGAGATCCACCGCGCCGTCGGCCTCAGCGGCGGCGACCTGCTGGACCACCTGCTCGGCGACGACCGCGCGACCGGCGACGACGAACAGGTCGTCGCGGCCCACCACGCCCTCTACGCCACGTACTTCGAGCGGCTGCCGGCGCTGGACGCGGCGGGCGACCTGCTGCGCACGCTGGCCGGACGGGGCTGGAAGATCGTCCTGGCGACCTCGGCGAGCGGCGCGGAACTCTCCGCGCTGCGACGTGCCATCGGCGCGGACGAGGTAATCCTCGGGGCGGCCAGCGCAGACGACGTCGACCAGGGCAAACCCGCCCCCGACCCTGTCCGGCAGGCCAGGGAGCTCGCCGGTGTGCCCAGTGAACGGGCCGTGTTCGTCGGCGACACCGTCTGGGACATGGAGGCCGCCCTACGGGACGGGGTGACGCCCCTCGCGGTACTGTCCGGCGGAATCCCACGCGCGGACCTGGAGGGCGCCGGCGCCCAGGCGGTGTACCGGGACCCTGCCGACCTCCTCGGCAGCCTCGAAGCCAGCGCCTTCGCCGACCGGGAGTGACCGGGAGTTCACCGGGTTTCTGTCGCCGACGACCCTGAAACGCCGGGCAGTTCAGATGTCGCGCTTCTCCAACGGCCGTACGGCGGAGCCCTGGAGGATGTGTCCGCCCCGTCCGCGCCGCGCTCCAGCGCCCTGACCGTGGCCGCTGGGCTTCTCGCGGCGGCTGTCGTGGCCGTCCTCGGAAACGTGGTGGTCGCGGTGCTCGCCCACGCGGCGGGGGCATCGGACGACTTCGATCCGCTGCACCTCTCCGCGTACGCGCCGCTGACGGTGTTCGGCGTCGTCCTCGGTGCCATGGGCTGGGCGGTCGTCCGTCGCGTCGCCAAGAACCCGGCGGGGTTGCTGCGGTGGCTGGTGCCCGTGCCCGTGCCCGTGCCCGTGTCGTTCGTGCCCGACCTGTCCCTGCTCGGTGGCGGCACGCCCGGCAGTGGGCCGCTGGCCGTCGCCGCGCTGATGGTGATGGTGATGGTGATGCACGTTGTGGTGGCGGCCGTGGCCGTCGCCGCCTGTCGGCGCGTCCTGCCGCTGCCTGTCCGCTGACGCCCCCGGCGGGCGCGACCTGCGGGGTTCAGTTGCTGCGGGCGGTGTCCCGGGGTCCGGTACGACAGAGCTCGGGGACGACCGCGCTCCGGGACACCGCTGTTCGCGCGCAGGAACGGCCGCGCACTTCTTCTGTCTGCGTGACAGTCGCCCATCCCATCCATTGCGTGGATAGCCCGGATACGGGATTCGGATCGCGCCGGGGATGGCACCGGCGCCTCGGCGCCCCCATAGTCGTCGCTACCGCACGCCGCTGTCCGGATACCGCCGACGTGCGAACTCCCCAGCATGCCGTGCGTCGTCGGCGCCCGTGAGGCATGCCCGCTCCCTTACACCGTCCCCTGGAGTCGCCATGCCCGGTTCCGTGCCCCCGCCGCCTCCCGCCGCGGTCGATGCCCCCGCTCCGTCGGCCGTCGCCGTATCGGGCTCGGCCCATCTGCTGCGGGTGACCCTGCTGATGGCGGGCAGCTGTCTGCCGATCCTGGGGGCGGTGCTGATCGCCCCGGTGCTGCCGAGGATGCAGGACCACTTCGCGTCGGTCCCGGGGGCCAAGGCGCTGGTGCCCCTCGCGCTGACCGTTCCGGCGCTGGCACTGGCGCTGCTGGCTCCGTTCGCCGGTGTGATCGTGGACCGGGTGGGCCGCAAGCGCCTGCTGGTCGTGGCGACCGTCCTGTACGCGCTGTTCGGCATGGCACCGCTGTGGCTGGACTCGCTGGGCGGGATCATCGCCAGCCGCGCCCTGGTCGGGGTCGCCGAGGCGGCGATCATGACCTGCTGCACGACGCTGATCGGCGACTACTACTCCGGTCGGCAGCGGGTGAAGTACCTCGCCCTGCAGACCATGTGTGCCTCGGCGTCGGCCACCGTCTTCTTCGTGGTCGGCGGCGCCGCCGGATCGGCGGGCTGGCGTGTGCCGTTCTGGGTGTACGCCGTGAGCCTGGTGCTCGCCCCGCTGATGGCCACCGTGCTGCCCGACCCGGCGGCTCGCGCGGCCCGCGAGGTCGGCGCGGCCGGTGACGAGGCCCTGGCCGAGTCGGAGGCCCACCGTTCGTTCCCCTGGCGGCAGTTGGCGGGCATCTGCGCCCTCACCTTCTTCGGGGCGATGGTCTTCTACACCGTCCCGGTGGAGATGGCGTACCTGCTCGACGACCTCGGGGTGGAGAACCCCGGCGTGATCGGTCTGGCGACCGCGATCGCCAGTGCCTCCACCGTGGGCGGAGCGATCACCTTCGCCCGGCTCAAGCGTTCTCCCGACCCGATGCTGCCCGCCGTTCTCGCGGTCTGCGCGGTCGGCTTCGGCGTGATGTTCCTCGCGGACAGCACACCGCTGCTGGTCATCGGGGCGGTGGTCAACTGTGTGGGCACCGGCATGCTGCTGCCGGCTCTCCTGACCAGTGCGATGTCCCGGCTGTCGTTCGAGGACCGCGGGCGTGGGACGGGGTTGTGGACGGCGGCCTTCTTCGGCGGTGAGTTCGTCTGCCCGCTGGTGCTGCTCGCCGGGGAGTCGGCGGTCGGCAGTCTCGCCGGTGCGGTGGGCCTGCTGGGGCTGGCTGCCGCCCTCGTCGCGGCGGGGCTGTGGGCGGCCCGCCGCCGCGTGGGCGCAGTCGATCCCCGGCCGCTGCCGGAGCAGTTGGCCTGACGGCCGGTCCAGAGACTGAATGCTCCACTGTGAGTGCCACGATCGCCGTCACTCGCCTGCGGCGCCATCGTGGCCGGTCGCGCAGTTCCCCGCGCCCCTTACGGGGCGCTCAGGCCCCCGCCAAGCCGTTGCCCGACAGCGTCGCGCCCACCTCCGCGGCCTTCTGTCGCAGCCAGATGTGGCCCGCGTCCTGAGCGTGCACCGGGTGCCACCACATCGCCTCCCGCACCGGTACCGCCTCGAAGGGGCAGGGCAGGACGCGCACCGCGGCGGAGCGAACCGCCTTGCGCGCCAGGCGCTCCTGGATCATCGCGATCCGGCGGGTGCCCTCGACCATGTAGGGCAGCAGCTGGAAGGTCTGCACGGACACCTCCACCTGGGGGCTGATCCCTATCATGCTGAGCTGGCGGGCGGCCGGGGCGTCGTAAGGGCGCTGGTAGACGGCCCAGGGCAGACGCCCCAGTTGGTCCAGGGTGAGTTCGTCACCGACCTCGGGGTGATCATCGGCGACCAGGAACAGCCAGCGGTCCTGGTGGAGGTCGACGGCGGGGAAGCCGTCGATGACGCCGTGCGGCATCAGCAGTCCGTCGACGGTGCTCAGCACTGCCGCGGTGTTATCCACGACGGAGGGTGCCGGGTGCTGGAAGGTGAGCCGGATGCCGGGCGCGTCCTCGTGCAGGGTGCGGGCGAGTGCGGCACCGAACACGGCCGCGCCGTAGTCGGAGGCGAGCAGGGTGAACTCGCGGGTCTCCGCGGCCGGGTCGAAGTCGGCCTGGCTGGCGAAGACCCGCTCCAGCAGGTCGCACGCGGTGGCGCTGCGGTCGCGCAGGGCGGCGCCGAGCGGAGTCAGCTCGTAGGCGTTGCCGGTCCGGGCGAGCAGTTCGTCGTCGAAATGGCGGCGCAGCCGGGACAGCGCGGCGCTCATGGCGGGCTGGCTGAGGCCGATGCGCTCGCCGGCCCGGGTGACGTTGCGCTCCTCCAGCAGCGCGCGCAGGGCGAGGACCAGATTGAGGTCGAGGCGGGACAGGTTCACCGGGCAACCACCTAGCAGCGAGAGTCATCCATGGCATGGATTTGGCACATCCACAGGATTAATTTCCGTGATTGGCCGATCGGGGCCAGAGTAGACCGCAACCCAGCAGGAGGAAATCTGATGGCAATGCTCGCGCAACCTGCCGGCCCGTTCGTGCTCGGCACGTTCTCCGCCCAGGACGGGGAGCCGTTTCCCGGCCTCCTGGCCAAGGAACGGGTACTCGATCTGCGCAGCGCCCTGGACTGGGCGCCGTCGGATCTGCGCGCCGTGGTGGAGCGGTGGGAGGAGACCCTCCCCCTCCTGCACGCCCTGGCGGACGACCTGCGCGCACGGGCAGACGACGACGCCCTCGGCCGGCGTCCGCTGGAGGGCCTGCGGGTGCACGCGCCCGTCGAGCCGCGGCAGATCTTCCAGTCCGGCGCCAACTACCGGCAGCACGTGATCGACCTGGAGGTCGCCCACCGCTCTCCCGACGACCCGCGTACGGTCGAGGAGGCACGCGCGGAGATCGCCGCGGTCATGGACCGCCGGGCGGCCGAGGACCTGCCGTACGTCTTCATCGGACTGCCGAGCGCGATCACGGGCCCCTACGACGACGTCACGCTGCCCGCCTGGGCCGAAAAGCCGGACTGGGAACTGGAGTTGGCGGCTGTCATCGCGAAGGCCGCCTACCGGGTGACCGTCGACGAGGCCTTGGAGTACGTCGCCGGATACACCATCGCCAACGACCTCACCGACCGCGCCACCGTGTTCCGCCGGGACATGAAGGCCATCGGCACCGACTGGCTGCGCAGCAAGAACGCTCCCGGTTTCACACCGCTCGGCCCGTGGCTCGTACCGGCCGAGTCGATCGCCGACACCGGTGACCTGCGGGTCACGCTCAGGCTGAACGGCGAGACCATGCAGGACGAGTCCACCAAGGACATGCTCTTCGGGGTCGCACGGTTGGTGTCGTACGCCTCGCAGACAGCTCAACTTCTGCCCGGCGACCTGGTGTTGACCGGCAGTCCGGCCGGCAACGGCATCCACTGGGGACGCCTGCTGCGCGACGGCGACGTCATGGAGGGCTCCATCACAGGTCTGGGCGTGCAGCGCACCCGCTGTGTCGCGGAGGGAACGGCGTGAGAAGGAACGGCGTGAGAGGGAACAGAGTGAGAGGGAACGGCATGAGCCTGGACCGCCGCGACCCGGAGGGCGCGATCGCCGACGCCGCCAAGGCGTACTCCAACTGGGGGCGTTGGGGCGAGGACGACGTGCTCGGCACCCTGAACCTCCTCGACGAGGCCAAGCGTCGTGAGGCAGCGGCCCTGGTCCGGCGCGGCGTCAGTTTCTCGCTCTCGCAGTCCTTCGACATGAACGGCCCGCAGAAGGGCTGGCGCCGGCGCACCAACCCGGTGCACACCATGCTCGACACCGGCACCGACGCCGCCCTCGGCAACCAGGGCTTCCCGCACGGCATCGGCGGCGCCGACGACGTGATCGCCATGCCGCTGCAGTGCTCGACCCAGTGGGACGGGCTCGGCCACATCTTCGACCACGGCAAGGCATGGAACGGCCGGGACTCCGAGAAGGTCGTCACCTCTGACGGCGACCTCGTCACCGGCATCGAGCACATGGCGCCGTACGTCGCCGGCCGCGGCGTGTTGCTCGACGTGGGCCAAGTGGTCGGCGACCAGGGCGAGTTGCCCGACGGGTTCGCCATCACCGAGGCGCATCTCACCGCGACCGCCGAGGCCCATGGGGTGACCGTCGGCCGCGGCGACATCGTCCTCGTCCGCACCGGACATCTCGCCCGCGCCCGGCGGGACGGCTGGGGCGACTACGCGGGCGGCCCCGCGCCCGGCCTGTCGTTCACCACCGCAGGGTGGCTGCACGGCAGCGACATCGCCGCGATCGCCACCGACACCTGGGGTTTCGAGGTCCGCCCCAACGAGTTCGACAACGCCTTCCAGCCGCTGCACCAGGTCGTCATCCCCAACATGGGTCTGCTGATCGGCGAGATGTGGGACCTCGACGCGCTGGCCGCGGACTGTGCGGCGGACGGCGTGTACGAGTTCTGGCTCACCGCCGCTCCCCTCCCCATCACCGGAGCCGTCGGCTCCCCGGTCAACCCGATCGCCGTCAAATAACCGGCTAACCCGCTAACCCACTGACCCGCACGACTGCCGGATGCGCCGTTCCCCGGACAGCGGCGGCGCATCCGGCCCGCACCCCCGGCCCACTCCCTCATCCCCCCTCATCCCCACCCCCGTCCCCACCTCTGGCCCGTGCTCCCAGCGGGCGAGCCGAAGTCCCCGCCGCCCGAAGTCGCGCGGCCCAACCCCGGGAGGAATCCCCGACATGGCTGACAGCCGCACTCTCCCCCAGCCTCCGCCCGGGGGCACACCCACCGTCCTGGTCATCGGCGGGGGCGCCTCGGGCAACGCCGTCACCGTCCTGTTGCGCCGGGCCGGCATCGTGGTCGACCTGATCGAGGCCAGGCCCGACTGGAACGCCACCACCGGCTCCGGCATCACCCTCCAGGGCAACGCACTGCGGGTTCTGCGCGAACTGGGCGTGTGGGAACAGGTGGAAGCCTCGGGATACGCCTTCGGCTCGCTGGGCGTGACGGCGCCCGACGGCACCGTCCTGTTCGTCGCCGAGGACATCCGGACCGGCGGGGAGGACCTGCCCGCCACCCTCGGCATGCAGCGGCCCCAGCTGCAGCGGCTCCTCATCGACACGGTCCGCGCCTCCGGTGCCGACGTCCGCCTCGGCACCACCGCCGAGTCACTGGAGCAGGACGCCGACGGTGTCTCGGTGCGCTTCAGCGACGGCAGCGAGCGCCGCTACGACCTGGTGATCGCCGCCGACGGTCTCCACTCCGCCACCCGCGCCGAGATCGGCATCACGGACAAACCCGAGCCGACCGGCATGGCCATCTGGCGCATCGCCGCCCCGCGGCCCGAGAGCGTGACACGCACCGACCTCGCCTACGGCGGCCCCGTCTACATCGCCGGCTACTGCCCGACCAGCGAGAACACCATCTACGCGTACCTCGTCGAAGGGTGCCGCGACCGCGCCTCCATCGACCCGGCCACCTACGCCGACGAGATGCGCCGCCTGGCGCAGGGCTACGGCGGGGTCTGGCCGGAGATCTCCGAGCACATCACCGACCCGAAGAAGGCCAACTACACCCGGTTCGACCACCTGCTGGTCGAGGACTCCTGGCACCGGGGCCGGGTCGTGCTCATCGGCGACGCCGCCCACTGCTGCCCGCCCACCCTGGCCCAGGGCGCGGCGATGTCCCTGGAGGACGCCCTCGTCCTCGCTGAGCTGCTCACCAGCGGACTGGACTGGGACGGCGAGCTGCTCCAGGCCTACTACGACCGCCGCATCTCCCGGGTGCGGACCGTCGTCGCGGCGTCCATGCAGATCGGCCAGTGGCAGCTGGACGGCGTGCGCGACGCCGACATGCCCGGGCTGGTCGGCCGCACCATGAACCTCCTCAAGGAGCGCCCGTGACCGCCACCCCATCCGCCGCGCCGACCATCGACGTCCACGCCCACCTCGTGCTCCCGGAGATCGAGGAGGCCGTCGCCGGCCATCCCGGTCTCGCCGAGGCCCTCGCCCTCGACGCCCGCCGCAACGGCCCGGCGGCTCTGACCGTGAACGGTCCGATGGTCGGCGCGCGCATCCCGAAGCTGACGGACGTCGCGGTGCGCCTGGCGGCCATGGACGCGCAGGGGGTGGACGTCCAACTGGTCAGCCCCTCGCCGTCCCACTACCACTACTGGGCCGAGCCCCAACTGGCCGAGAAGGTCTGCCGGTTGGCCAACGAGGGCACGGCCGCACACTGTGCGAAGGCTCCCGACCGGCTGTACGGCCTGGGCCTGGTGCCGCTCCAGCATCCCGACCTCGCGGTCGACCTGCTCGGCCACGCCCTGGACCAGGGACTGAGGGGTGTGGAGATCTCCTCGCACGCGCCCGGCCGGGAGCTGTCGGATCCGGCGTACGAACCCTTCTGGTCCTGTGCGGAGGAGGCGGGCGCTCTCCTCTTCCTGCACCCGTTCGGCTGCACCCTCGACCATCGCCTGGACCAGTGGTACCTGTCCAACACCGTCGGCCAGCCCACCGAGAACGCGGTCGCCCTCTCCCACCTGATCTTCTCCGGCGTCCTGGACCGCCATCCGGACCTGAAGCTGATCGCGGCGCACGGCGGCGGCTACCTGCCCACCCACATCGGCCGCTCCGACCACGCCTGGCGGGTCCGCCCCGACGCCCGAGGCTGCGAGCGGGAGCCGAGCAGCTATCTGGAGCAGCTGTACTTCGACTCCCTCGTCCACGGCCCGCACGTACTACGGGAGTTGATCGGGGCCGTCGGCGCCGGCCGGGTCCTGCTCGGCTCCGACTTCCCCTTCGACATGGGCACGGACGACCCGCTCGGCGCACTGCGCGCCGCCGACCTGCCCGACCACGACTTCCACTCCGTCCGCGGCGGAAACGCCGCCGCCCTGCTCAACCTCGTCCGGGAAGGTTCCCCCCATGAGTAACCGACTGCTCACCCACCTCCGGCACGTCGACCTCGCCGTACCCGACTACGACAAACAGCTCGACTTCTACGCCGGCGTCTGGGGCCTGACCAAGGTCGCCGAGGACTCCGGCATCTCCTTCCTCGCCGCCGAAGGCAGCCCCGAGCAGTACGTCGTACGGCTGCGCAAGGCCGACGAGAAGCGCCTCGACCTCGTCTCCTACGGCGCCGCGAGCCCGGCCGACGTCGACACGCTCGCCGAACAACTCCTCGCCGGTGGCGTGCAGTTGGTCACCCAGCCGGGCAAGGTGGAAACGCCCGGCGGCGGTTACGGCTTCCGCTTCTTCGACGTCGACGGCCGCACCATCGAGGTCCTGGCCGACGTCGAGGTCCGACAGCACCGCAGGATCGAGGAGAAGGAGTCGATCCCGGTCAAACTGAGCCACGTCGTCCTCAACTCGCCGGATCTGGACAGGACCAAGGAGTGGTACGAGGAGCACCTCGGCTTCCGGCTGTCCGACACGCTCGGCCATCCGCACATCGGCGACGTCATGCACTTCATGCGGATCAGTAACCAGCACCACTCCATGGCCATCGCCAAGGGCCCGCACACCTCGCTGCACCACATCTCCTTCGAGATGCGCGGGATCGACGAGTACATGCGCGGCTCCGGCCGGGTGATGCGCTCCGGCGCCCGCAAGATCTGGGGTCCGGGCCGGCACATGGCGGGCGACAACACCTTCACCTACTTCCTCGACCCGCACGGCAACACCGTCGAGTACACGACGGAGTTGGAGCTGCTGGACGAGGACACCTGGCACCCGCACGTCTACGACTTCTCGAACCCCGAGGTCACCGACCAGTGGGGCACCGCCAACCCCATGAACGAACTGGTCACCAAGGAGTCCTTCAACGACGTCGACCGCGGCGTGTTCGTCGCCCCGCCGGTCTGACCGGCGAAGCCCCGAGTCCCCGAGGGCGCGGTGGCCCTGTCACCGTCCTGACTCCCACCCCGCGCCCCGGCCTTCGTGCCCACCCGCACGCCGACAGCCGACAGCTGACATCCGACAGGAAACCGCCATGCGTTTCGCCACGTACGAGTACCGCAGCCGACGCCAGGTGGCTGTCGTCGAAGAGGACGGCACGCTCCACGCCCTGCCCGGCGTCAGCTCACTGACCGGCCTCCTCGCCGAGGGAGGCGGCCTGCCCGAGCTGCTCGACGCGGGCTCCGCGGTCCTCGACGTCCCGGCCGGTCCCCATGTCTCCGAGGTACGGCTGTTGCCGCCGCTCCAGCCGCCCACCGTGCGGGACTTCGTCACCTTCGAGGAACACGTCGAGGGTGTACGACGGTCCGTGGACGGGGCCGCCGGGGTACCGGAGCGGTGGTACGCGGCCCCGACGTTCTACTTCGGCAACCCCTACGCGATGTACGGCCCGCACGACGACATCCCCGTGCCCCCGGGCTCGCAGGTCCTCGACTTCGAACTCGAAGTCGCCGCCGTCATCGGCCGCGAGGGCCGCGACCTCACCCCCGAGCAGGCCCGCGACCACATCGTGGGCTACACCGTCTTCAACGACTGGTCGGCTCGCGACCTCCAGTCCGCCGAGATGAAGGTCGGCCTCGGCCCCTGCAAGGGCAAGGACACCGCCACCACACTCGGCCCGTACCTCGTCACTGCCGACGAGCTGGAGAAGTACCGCGACCCGGACGGCTTCCTGCGGCTCGGCCTCACCGCCTCGGTGAACGGCGAGGTCGTCGGCAAGGACCTGCTGTCCAACATGAGTTGGACCTTCGAGGAGATGACCGCCTACGCCTCACGCGGCACCGTCGTCCGCCCCGGCGACGTCCTCGGCTCCGGGACCTGCGGCAACGGCGGCTGCCTCGCCGAGCTGTGGGGTGTACGGGGTGAGCAGTCCCCGCCTCCCCTGAAGCCCGGCGACACGGTCACCCTCACGGTCGAGGGCATCGGCTCGGTCTCCAACACCGTGGTGGCCGGCGCGGAGCCCGTGACCGTTCCGGTCGCCCGCCGCCGCACCAGGGAACGGCCGTGAGCGGCCTCCGTCCCCAACGTCTCCTCGGCAGGGTCGTGGTCGTCACGGGTGCGGCCCGCGGCCAGGGCGCCGCGGAGGCCGAGGCGCTGATCCGCGAGGGCGCCCAGGTGATCGCCGCCGACGTCGCGGAGTCACCCGGCTGCCGCCGTCTCGACGTCACGAGCGAGCAGGACTGGGCCGAACTCGCCGCCGAGCTACGGGAGTCGTACGGCCAGGTGCACGGCCTGGTCAACAACGCGGGCGTCACCTGGCGGGTCCGGATCGGCGACGTACGCCCCGAGGACATGGCCCGGGTCCACGCGGTCAACGTCACGGGTCCACTGCTGGGCATCCAACATCTCACCCCGCTGATGCCGCCCGGCTCCTCGATCGTGAACGTCGGCTCGACCGCCGCGCTCACCGGCCACTACCCGGTCGCCTACACGGCCAGTAAGTGGGCGCTGCGCGGCCTGTCGCGGACCGCCGCCATGGAACTGGGGCCCGCCGGCATCCGCGTGAACACCATCCACCCCGGCTTCATCGAGACGGAGATGACCGCCTCCGCGGCGCCCGCGTTCCGCGAGGCGAACATCCGCGAGACACCGCTCGGCCGCACCGGAACCGTCGACGAGATCACCCCGCTCGTCGCCTTCCTCCTCTCCGACGAGGCGTCCTTCATCACGGGGGCCGAGATCCCGGTCGACGGCGGCCTCACCGCGCACGGCGGCGCCAAGTCCATCTCGGACGCCCTGCGCGCGGACGCCTGAACCGACGACCACGCACGACAGCCACAAAAGACACGACAGCCACGACCGACACCACAGAAAGGCCCTGCCTCCCATGGACAAGGTCTGTGCGAGCGCCGCCGAGGCGGTCGCCGACATCCCCGACGGCGCGTCGCTGGCCGTCGGCGGCTTCGGCCTCAGTGGCATCCCCGGCGTGCTCATCCAGGCACTCCATGCCCAGGGCACCACCGGCCTGGAGGTCGTGTCGAACAACTGCGGTGTGGACGGGCGGGGTCTGGGGGTGCTGTTGTCGGCCGGCCGCATCGCACGCGTGACGGGCAGTTACGTGGGCGAGAACAAGGAGTTCGCTCGCCAGTACCTGTCGGGCGAGCTGGAGGTGGAGCTGGTGCCGCAGGGCACGCTGGCCGAACGGTTGCGCGCCGGGGGAGCGGGCATCCCCGCCTTCTACACCCCGGCAGGGGTGGGCACCCAGGTGGCCAAGGGAGGGCTGCCTTGGCGCTACCGGCCCGACGGCACGGTCGCCCTGGCTTCCCCGCCCAAGGAAACGCGCGACTTCGCGGGCCGCGCGTACGTCCTGGAGCACGGCATCACCACCGACTTCGCCCTCGTACGGGCCTGGCGCGGCGACCGCCACGGAAATCTGGTCTTCCGTAAGTCGGCCGCCAACTTCAACCCGCTAGCGGCGACGGCCGGGCGGATCACCGTCGCCGAAGTCGAACAGCTTGTGGAACCGGGGGAGTTGAGCCCGGACGAAGTCCACCTGCCGGGCATCTTCGTCCAGCGCGTGGTGGAACTGACGGCCGCTCAGGCCACCGACAAGCAGATCGAGCACCTTTCCCTTTCCACGTCTTCGACACGAGGGACCGTACGCGCATGAGCTCCACCCTCGGAACGCGGCTGGGCTGGACCCGGGACCAGATGGCCGCCCGCGCCGCCGCCGAACTCACCGACGGCTCCTACGTCAACCTCGGCATCGGCCTGCCCACCCTCATCCCCGGCCACCTCCCGCCGGGCGTGCACGTGGTGCTCCACTCCGAGAACGGCATCCTGGGCACGGGCCCGTACCCGACCGAGGCCGAGGTCGACCCCGACCTGATCAACGCGGGCAAGGAGACCGTCACGGTGCTGCCCGGGGCCTCCTTCTTCGACTCGGCCCTGTCCTTCGGGATGATCCGGGGCGGCCACATCGACACCGCCGTGCTCGGTGCCATGCAGGTGTCGGAGAGGGGCGACCTGGCCAACTGGATGATCCCCGGCAAGATGGTCAAGGGCATGGGTGGCGCGATGGACCTCGTCCACGGCGCCCGCCGGGTCATCGTCCTGATGGAACACACCGCCAAGGACGGCAGCCCGAAGATCCTCAGGGAGTGCGCCCTCCCGCTCACCGGCGAACGGTGCGTCCACCGCGTCATCACCGACCTCGGCGTCCTCGACGTCACACCCGAGGGACTCGCTCTCGTGGAATGCGCGCCAGGCGTCACCGCCGAGGACATCGCCGCCCGCACGGACGCACCTCTGATCCGGAGGTCATGAACCCTGGACGTGTCGGGCGGGCCGGGACCACGATCCCGGCCCGCCCGACGTTCTGCTCAGCGTGCGAGGTCGAACGTGGCGGCGCTGGGCACGAACGTCGTGTCCCCGTCCTTGGCCGTCGCCAGTGCCGAGACGTACCAGGTGCCCTTGGCCAGTTCGGCCGCCTCCTGCTTCGTGACCTTCAGCGTGTAGGTGCAGCGGGTGGTCTCGCCCGAGGTGCTCCCGCACTTGGCGCTCTCCGCCGAGCGAAGCTCCGCCTCGGTCGGGTTGAGCTTCGAACTCGCGGGCCAGGCAAGGACCTTGAGGCTTCGGATGCCCGAGTCGTCGCTCACGTCCACGGTGTAGGTGAGCGAGCCCGCGCTGCTGTCGGTCGGAGCCGTGTAGCGAGCCGTGCCGCGATCCAGGGTCGGCTCCGTGGGGCCTGCGGCCAGGGCGAGACCACCGGCGGCCACTCCGCCGAGGACGACGACGCCGATGAGGGACGAGAAGAGAATGCGCTTGGACATGGGAGATCCCCCTGAATTGGTTGGAAGGTTGGGCCGGATACGCGGAAGAGCGCGGAAGAGCATGGAAGAACAGCTGGCAGAACCGCTGGTGGAGCCACTGATGGAGCCGGTCTTGGAAGCGGTCGTACAAGCCGTAGAAACCGTAGAAGCGGTGGCCGACCGCGTTCTCGATGTGTTCGAGCCTAGGGCCGGGGGCATGGCGCCGTCCTCACGCCGCAGGACGAGTGGCGCCTCGAACCACAGGTAGAGACTCTGCAACCCAGGTAAGAGGCCGGAATCCGCCTCCAGCCGGAGTCGGGCCGCTCACCTGCGGCCATAGCCTTGATCCGCCATGAATCGAACCGACGACCGGCTGCTCCCGGTCCTGCTGATCTGCGCCCAGGCCGTGGTGTGGCCCGGGGCGCCGCTGGCGCGCGGGACCGTCCCTCCCGTGTCCGCCCTTCTCGTGGCGACCCTCGTCGCCGGAGTGGTGACGGCCGCGCTCGCCCTGCGCCGTACCCGCCCGGTGGCCACCCTCGTCGTGGTCGCCGCCGCCTGCGCGCTGGGTGCCGGACCGCTGCCCGCCGGGGCGATGGCGGTGCTCGGGACCGCGGGTGTCGCGCTGGCCCTGTTCACCGTGGCGACCGAACGCGACGCCTTCACCGCCGTGCTGTGTGTGGTGGCACTTGCCGTCTGGCAGCTCCTGCAGGAAATCAGCCTGCACGGGCTCAGCGACCGCGACGGGCTCGACCTCGTCCTGACCGCTCTGCTGTACGCCGCCGTGTGCGGCGCCGGCCTGCGCGTACGGCGAATCCGTCGCGCACGGCGAGCCGCCGAACAACTCCTGAAACGGGCCGAGTTCGAGCGCCACCGGCTCCCGGCGGTCGAACGGCGCCGTATGGAAAGGGAGTTGCACGACATCAGCGCCCACCACCTGACGGCCGTGGTGGTCACGGCGGGAGCGGCCCTCGGGTTGCGCGACCGCCGACCCGAACTGGCCGAGGAGGCGCTGGAGTTCGCGGTCGAGACCGGCCGCGAGGTCACCCGCGCGCTCGGCGCGGTACGAGCGCCGGCGCCCTCCCGCGGGGATGTGCCGTCACCGGAGGAACGGCTGCTGGACCTGGTCGCCGGGTTCCGGCGCCTGAACCAGCGGGTGGACTGCGAGATAGACCCCCTGCCGGACGGCACCGTCGCGGAGGCGGCGTACGGCATCGTGCGCGAGGCGCTGACCAACGTCGCACGGTATGCCCCAGGCGCGCATACGAGGGTGCTGTGCCGGTACGGCGACACCCGCACCGACGTCGCGGTCACGAGCACGCCTCCGCCGGCCGGTGCGGTGGCGCACGCCATGGGACTCGGCGGTGGCCGCGGGCAGGGCTTCCTGCGCTCCCGGGCACGGGAGGCGGGCGGCACGGTGCACAGCGGCCCGACGGCGGAGGGCGGTTGGGAGGTACGGGCGGTACTGCCGGGCCGGACGGCCACGACGGTGGAGCCGTCGACTCCGAGGAGTTACCGCGTGG
This sequence comes from Streptomyces sp. SID12488, assembly GCF_010548275.1. Lineage (GTDB taxonomy): Bacteria > Actinomycetota > Actinomycetes > Streptomycetales > Streptomycetaceae > Streptomyces. Next base: position 216,120 of record NZ_JAAGLT010000010.1, on the reverse strand, counting down.
CGCAGATGGTGGCGGGGGCGGGCCTGGTTCTGCAGCCGCTGCTGCCCGTGCTGGTCATCCGGGCCGATGAGGCGTCGAGCACGACGCGGGTGTCCGCGGGTGTCTTCTTCGCCCTGCTGGCGGCGGGCCAGGCGGTGGCCCTGCTGTGGCTGCGGAGGGCTCCGCGGACGGCGTACGGGATGCTGCTGGGGCTGGCGCTGCTGTGGCCGGTGGCGATGGCGGTGGGAAACTACGGCGGTCCCGTCCTCCTCCCGCCCGCGCTGAGCCTGTTGGCCACGTGCGCGGCCCTCGCGATGGGGGTTGCCCATGAGCGGGGGAGCGACCGGTCCTCACCGGCCCGCGGCCACGTCACGACCCTTCTCCTCACGGTGCTGGTGCACGCCGCAGCCGCCACCATCGCGGTTCTGGACCGAGGTACGGCCGCTCCCGTCTGGGCGGTCGTCGCGGGAACGACGGTCGGCGCAACCCTCACAGGAACCGCGGCTCACCTGGCCGGACGCCTCCGCACCCGGCGCCGACAAGCCGACCGCCGCGCCCACGACGAACGCCTCGCCGCCTGGACCGAGGAGGCCGTCCGGGACGCCTGGACCGAGCGCCGCCGCATCGCCGCCGGTCTCGAAACCACGGTATTGGCCCGCGCCGCCGACATGGTCACCGAGGCGGAGGCAGGCCGACTCGACGCGACAGCGACCCGTGCCCGGGAGGCCCTGGCCGCGATGCGTACCCTGCTCGACACCGCCCGGGAGGGCGAGACAGAGGCCGAACTACGGCCGCAGCCCACCCTCCAGGCACTCGACCTGCTCGCCCACCAACTCCGGGCCACCGGCCGGGACATCGAGATACGGCTGACCGACCGCGTACCGGAACGACTGCCCACCGCCGTCGACCTGGCCGCCTACCGCGCCGCCGAGACGCTGCTCGCGGCCGGCGGCGAGGAGCCCACCATGCTCGAACTCGACGTGGACAACGGTACGTTGACGCTCACGGCCACCGGGGTGCCCCGCGCCGCCGCCTTGGCCGTACAGGAGCGGCTGACCACGCGGGTCGCGGCGCTCGGCGGCACCGTGACCACCGGCCCGAAGGGGACGGTCCGCCTCCGACTGCCACTCGCCGTCGCGCAGGACATCCCGGACAACGAGGAGAGACACCGATGAGCCTCAACGTGCTGGTCGTCGACGACCAGGGCATCGTACGGGCGGGGTTCGCGGCCGTGATCGACGCCGAGGACGACATGACTGTCGTCGGCGAGGCCGCCGACGGCGCCGCCGCGGTGCGGCTGGCCGAAGAACTGGCTCCCGACGTCGTCGTCATGGACGTACGCATGCCCGAACTGGACGGCATCGCCGCCACCCGCATCATCACCGGACGGGAGAACGCGCCCCGCGTCCTCGTCCTGACCACCTTCGACCTCGACGCGTACGTCTTCGACGCACTGCGCGCCGGCGCCTCGGGCTTCCTCCTCAAGGACGTACTCCCCTCCCAACTGCTGCAGGGCATCCGGGAGGTGGCGGCCGGCGAGAGCGTACTCGCCCCGTCCGCGACCCGCCGCCTCATCGGCCACTACGCGTCCGGACCACCCGCCGCGGTCCCGGTCGGGAGCTCCCCCGAACTGGACAGCCTGACCGGTAGCCAGCGGGGCGTCCTCGCCCTGGTCGCGGCCGGACTCACCAACACGGAGATCGCCGAGCAACTCGGCATCACCGTAGGCACCGTGAAGTCCCACGTGAACGCGCTGCTCCGCAAACTCGGCCTGCGCGACCGCGTACAGGCGACGATCCTCGCGTACGACCTCGGCCTCGCCCGCCCGAACCCGCCGGGCACCCACCTCTGACCACCGAGACGCAACAAGGAGTCCTTCCCCATGACCGGTACCGATTCTGATTCCGATTCCGGGCGATCCCTCCCACGGCGACTGCGCGACCACGTCGGCGTCGTCGGCCTCGCCTACCTCGGCGTCTGTTTAGTCCTGCTCGCGTGGGCACTGGTGGTGACCATCGGCGACAGCTCGGACGAGTCCATGGCCGGCGTCATCCCGCTCCTCGCCACCGCCCCCGCCAGCCTCGTGCTCCTCGCGCTGCCGGACAACATCGTCATGGCCATCATCGCCGTCACTCTCGGGGCAGCGGTCAACACCGCGATCATCGGCTGGTGCACCCGCGCACTGCGCCGCGGCGGTCACATGGACCAACCAGACAACGAACAAACCCCGGGCCACTGACGGGGGGTTTCACTCTGGAGCGGGTGACGAGAACCGAACTCGCACTCTTAGCTTGGGAAGCTGCGGGCATTTGGGGCTGCTTGTGGCGCTGACCTGGGCGAACGGCCAGGCGGCGACCGCGTCGGGCTCTGCCGCTTTCACCGTGGTTCCCCGCTCGCTCTGGTGCGGTTGTGGTGCAAAGGCAGACTGCGCGCCTGCGTCTGTCAGGAGCGGGCGTGGACGGTCCCCGTTCCGTACGGTGTGCTGCTGTCGGGGTGTTCGTGGGGCAGCGGGGCCCGCACAAACTGGTCGTGTCCCTCGCCGTGGTGTTGGGGGATCAACCAGTGTGCGTGTTCGGAGTGTTGGGCAGCGCCGGGGCGATTTCGGGGAGTTCGCGGTAGATCTCGCCCATGCTGCCTTCGGGGAGGTAGCGGCGGGGGAAGGCGATCCATTCGTCGTGCATCTCGAAGAGCACGGCGGTGACCAGCCCCGGGCAGACGACCGCGCACTCCCGGCCGCTGATCCCGTACACCACAACGAGGGACACCATCCGGCCGAACAGCTCGGGAAGGGAGGGGCGGAGGGGGTCCCGCGACGCGAGTTGCTCGGGTTGGACATGCCGAAGGCGGTAGAGCCGGCCGACTTCCGGGAGCGGGGCGGCGTGGAGATGTCCGTCGTCAGGGAGCGGGAAGGCCATGAAGTGGGCCGGGGTCAGGAGGCGCTTGTGCGGTCGCGGATCCGTCAGGCCGCGTCGGCGGGGGCGCGCGTCCCGCTCCTGGTCCACTGCCGGAGCTTCGCTATCCGCCCGAGCCAGTCCATGGCGGTGATCGTAGTGAGGGTTTGAGTTGCCGGGGCTGACCCGAGTCGCCGGAGACGTTCCCTGCTGGACGGCGGCTTGGTGAGATCGCCGTTCTTCGGGTTCTGAGGACCACGTGTCGCAGATGGTCACCCGTCGTGGCACATGAGGTCACCTCGCGAGCCGTGCCGACCGGGATGCTGGCCAACAGACCAGCACGACATCTCCACCCTGTTCAGGGCGGGCTGTGACAGGCCACTGAGCCGGTGTCCACGAGGAGGGACTACCGGCCGCATTTGATGGCGTGCTTGAACCGGTAGTGGCTGAGAAAACGGAGAATTGCCATGAGCAACGAGGAAGAACTGCCCAGCAACTGGGGCCGCTGGGGCGATGAGGACGAAAAGGGCACGCTCAACCTCATCACTGACGAGGTCCGTGCCCGCGCCGCCGCTGAAGTGCGTACAGGTCACTGGGCGTCACTCGCCAGGCCGATCGAGCCCGCGGCGATCATGAGCGGTCCTTTCGTGCCCTCGAGTATCAAAGAGTCGCCGGTGCAGCAGCTGGTGGTTCATCCGGTGAATCCGGGCGACACGACCTGCGCACATGTTGATGTCCTCTTCGTGACTAATCACCATCCGCGCTCCACGCACCTCGACTCGATCTCCCACATCTCCAACAACGGCATGGTCTATCCGGGGAGGCCGGCTGCCGAGGCCATCACCCCGGCAGGGGTCAAGTTCGGCTCCAGCACAGGGTTCAGTGCGGGAATCGTCACCCGCGGAGTCCTGCTGGACCTGGCAGTCGACGGGCCGCTCCCCGAGGGCTACGCGGTGACGGGTGAGGATCTGGAAGGCGCCGAGAAACGTCAGGGCGTTCACGTCGAGTCCGGCGACGCCCTTGTCGTGCGAATGGACTGGGAGTTCGGCCCCAACCCGGAGGTGTCGCAGCCGGGCATCAGCGTCGACGCCGTTCGCTGGATGCACCGGAGGGGGGTTTCGCTGTACGCGGGGGATGTGGGTGACGCGTTTCCGGCGCTCGACCCCGCACATCCCTCTCCGTTGCACTCCATAGGCATCGGGCGCATGGGAATGCCGCTGGTCGATGCTCCGAACGTCGAGGAACTGGTCGTCCTGTGCAGGGAGTTGGACCGCTACAGCTTCATGCTGACCGCGGCGCCTCCGCGCGTCTCGAACGCGACCGGGCTGCCCGTGAACCCCCTCGCGCTGTTCTAGCCGCTCCATGGGGCTCAGGCGGGGCCGGGGGCGAAAACGCGTCCCCGCCCCGAGCCGCTCACCGGGTGCTACCGGGTTCCTCGACGCCGGCGGGTCTGCCAGAACACCGGCAACCACCCTCACCGGTCGCTGAGCAGGACGATGCGCCGGCTTCCCCGCCCTCCCGGTGGCACCATGGACGTGTGCAATCGCCTGTACCACACAGCTTCTGGTCCACATCGGACGTGGCCACCGAGGACACCGGAAACTGGGCGGACGCCATTCGCGACGCCCTCGTGGCATGTTCGAGCCGGCCGGCGAAGGGTGAGGAGCCCTTCGCCGGCCGGCTCGAACATGCCGCCCTGGGCGGAATCGGGCTCTCCACGGTGGTGTCCGGGCCCCAGCAGGTGGCGCGTACGAGCCGGCTGATCGCCCGGGACCGCAGGGAGCTTCTCCTGGTCAACATCCAGACCGAAGGACAGTCCCTGGCCAGACAGGACGGGCGGTCGGCCACGCTGCTGCCGGGGACCATGACCTTCCTGGACAGCACCCGGCCCTTCATGCTGGAGTTCTCCGGGAGTTTCTCCCAGGTCGTCGTCCAGATCCCGCGGGCCCTGCTGCCCGGCCGATCGTTGGTCGGCGTGACGGCGCTGGAGCTGGACGATCACGGGCCCGGCCGGCTCGTCGCCGACTTCCTCCTCGGTCTCGGCCGGCAGCGGCGAAACGAGCCGGGGGTGGCTGCCGCACTGCTGCCGCACGCGGTGGGCCTGCTGGAGTCCGTCCTCGACCTGACCACACGCGACAGCGCAACGCAGACATCCGCCGAACTCACCAGCCAGCGGATCCACCGATTCGTCCGGCAGCACGCCCACGACCCCTCGCTGGACGCCACCGGCGTGGCGGCGGGCTGCGGCTGCTCGCGGCGGACCCTGTACCGTGCGCTCGCAGCCGACGGGCAGACGCTCACCACGCTGATCCGACGTCTACGCGTGGCGCGTGCCCAGCGCCTGCTGCGCGACCGGCCGACTCTGACCCTGACGGCGGTCGCCGTCCAGTCCGGCTTCGGCGGTGCGGCACAACTCCACCGGGCGTTCCAGTCGGTGGCGGGCATGACTCCGGGAACATATCGGGCAGCGGCCATGGACGGCGAGGCGTCCCCCACCGTGGTCGGCAGCGAAGTCCGCTGACCGGCCGACCGGGGTCACTGCACGTGGCATCCCCCGTCGACCTGCAGATTCTGGCCGGTCACGACATCGCTCGCCGCATCGAGCAGGAAAACGACCTCGTCGGTCACGCCGGCGGGGTCGTCGATCCGGTCCAGGGGCGCTGCCTCGGCCCGCTCCCGGATCTGCGACGCCGTGAACAGGCCGGTGTTGAGGTCCGTGTCGGTGAACCCGGGCGATACCGCGTTGACCCGCACATCGGCTCGGGAGACCGTGATCGAGGTACCGCCGGAGCTGGATGCTGTCGCTCGGCCTGTCGCGCGCGGCGAACGTCGGTGATTCGGCGCAGGACCACACAACTGAGCCCCTACCCACGACCAAGCCCACCACCATGCGCACCCAGGCCCAGACACCCGCCGCAGACGACGACGGCGCTCTGCGGCTGACCGCCATGAGCTGCCCAGCGGACAGCGGACAGCGGACAGCGGACCTGCGCACCACGTTCGCCTTGCCGTCCGGAGCGGGCATCTGCTGCGCCAGGGCGGTTCGCATCACCGACTCCCCTTCGGGAAGGTGGTCCGCGGCGTCCGCCCCATCCATATGTGGGACTCGTCTACGCGGTCAGGTGGCGTGGGCGGCTACGCAGGCGGCGACGCGCGTTGGGAGGCGCGGAAGGTCAGAGGGGTTCGGCCGGTGTGGCGTTGGAAGAACTTGCCGAAGTGGGTGGCGCTGGTGAAGCCGAGGTGGGCTGCGATGGTGGCGGCGGGTTCGGTGCCGTGGGCGAGGAGGCGCTTGGCCTCCAGGGCGAGGCGCTGGTCGAGGTAGTCCTTTGCGCTGAGGCCGGCCGCGGTCTGGGTGGCGCGGGTGAGGGTGCGGGTGGTGTAGCCGAGCTCGCGGGCGTATGCGTCGATGCGGTGGGTGCGGGAGAAACCTCGTTCGACGGCGTCGCGAAACCGTAGGAAGGGCTCGGGGGCGGATTCCACGGCCTGACCGTGCTGCTGCAGGTTGGCGAGGCGCAGCAGCACCACGTCGAGCAGGCGGTGCAGTAGGGCGGTGTGGACCGGCAGCGGATAGCGGTCCGACTGGGGGAACTCCGCGGCCAGTTGCTCGGCCGCGGCTGCCAGTACGGGGGCATCCGAGGAGTTGGGGCTGTACAGGGGCGTCGGGGCAGCGGTGACGCCGAGGCCGGCCAATTCCGCGCTCTCGGGGGAGACGAAGTCCTCCTGGAAGAGGATCAGGATGGCCTCGGCCTGGTCGGGATTCTGCCACTGGTGCACCTGGCCGGGCCGGATCCACAGCCAGGAGCCGGGCGCCAGTACGTACGCGGTGAAGTCGACGCGGTGGCGCAGGGTGCCGGAGGTGACCAGGATCAGAGCGTGGAAGTCCTGCCTGTGCGGGTTGGCGATGTGCCAGGGCCAGTCACGGGTGCGGTCGCGGAAGTCGGCCAGGGTCATCACCTCCAGGCCGGCTGGGGACCCTACCGGAGGCTGGAAGACCACCTTCGGAAGTCCCATTTCCCGCCGACCGGGCTTCTGCCGCGCTTGTCGCCTGTGGACCATCACGAGACCGCAGCGTATCTCGCGGGACATGCGGTTCCGCCGAAGTATGGAGTTGTTCCGGAGGCGACCCGCCCGCAGCGTGGAAGGCCGGCCATGTCCGTTGCGGCCGATGGTCGGTCGCGAGCCCGAGCACCAACCATCCGCCCCTTCCCATGCCTCATCACCCCTCACCTCCCACCGTTCACCTCTCACCCGCACTTCGACAGGAGCAGAGCCATGCACGGCACCATCACGGTCATCGACAAGGGCCCGGTCCGCATCCACAGCTACACCGCGCCCGAGGACGGCCTGGACGTCAACACCCAGCTGATCGAGACGCCGTCGCGGATCATCGCCGTCGACGCGCAGTTCGCCCTCGCCTACGCCGACGAGGTCGTCGCCTACGCCAAGCAGCTCGGCAAGTCGCTCGACCGCCTCGTCGTCAGCCATGCGCACCCCGACCACTACCAGGGCACGGCCCGCTTCGGCGTCCCCGTGCACGCCCTGCCGGAGACCACCGCGGAGATCGTCGCCACAGGCGACAAGACCGACCTGCCCACCGGCACCCCGATCCCGCTCGCCGACATGACCCCGACCGTGGAGATCACCCCCGGCACCGAGGTCATCGACGGCATCCCCTTCGTGTTCGAGAAGGTGACCGGCGGCGAGATCCACACCACGCTCGTGATCAAGCTGCCCGAGCAGGGCGTCCTGGTCGCCCAGGACGTCGTCTACAACCACACCCACCTGTGGTTCCTGGACAAGGACTTCGACGGCTGGCAGGCCAACATCGACCGCTTCGCCGCCGAGACCGAGTACGACACGATCCTGCCCGGTCACGGCGAGCCGACCACTCCTGCCATCTGGGCCGAGCTGACCGACTACGTCAACGCCGGCCGGGAACTGCTCGATGACGACGGCGATGCCTACAAGAAGGCCATCACCGAGCGTTACCCCGCCTACAAGGGCGCGGCACTCATCGCCGTCGCCAACGCCTACATGTTCGGCCCCAAGAGCTGACGCGTCTCCCGGGCCGGCGACGCCCGCGTCCATGTGTCTCTCCCTCGAAGCGACACCTCGCCCGCCCTGCCCCGCCTGGCCGTCTCCAGCTGCGACCACGCGCGCACAGCGGGCGAGGTCGTCGAGGCTGGACAATGCGCTGCCGCGCAGGGGGACGTGGAGGGGCCCGGGTCACGGCAGCCGTGACCCCGGCATCCGGCCCGGCGGGTCAGCGGACGGTGAGGACGATCTTGCCCGTCGTGCGGTCCGTCTCACCCAGCGCGTGTGCCTCGGCCGCCTGGGCGAGCGGGAACGTAGCCTCGATGTGGGCCCGGAGTTTGCCCGAGCCGGCCAGGTCGGCGATGGCACGCATGCCCTCGTGGTCGGCCTCAACGAGCATCCCTTCGAGCCGCACACCGCGTTCCGCGGCCTTCTCGGCCTGCTCAGGCGTGCCGCCGCCGAGGAGCGATACCAGGGTTCCGCCCTTGCGCAGCACGCCCAGAGAGCGGGTACGGGTCTCGCCCGCGAGGGGGTCGAGGACCACGTCCACGTCGCTGACGGCCTCGGTGAAGTCGACGGTCCGGTAGTCGATCACCTCGTCGGCGCCCAGCTCACGCAGGAACGCGTGCTTGCCCGCGCTCGCGGTGCCGATGACGTACGCGCCGCGGGCCTTGGCGATCTGTACGGCGAGGTGGCCGACCCCGCCCGCGGCCGCGTGGATCAGGACGCGTTGTCCCGGGCGGACTTCGGCGGTGTCGACGAGGGCCTGCCAGGCGGTGAGGGCGGCGAGCGGGAGGGCGCCCGCCTGGATGTGGTCGATGTTGGAAGGCTTGGGCACGAAGGACCGGGTGGGGGCGGTGACGTACTCGGCGTGGGAACCGGCGCCGTGCGGGTAGGGCAGCATGCCGAAGACCTCGTCGCCCGGCTTGAAGAGGGTGACACCGAAGCCGACCGCCTCGACGACGCCGGAGACGTCCCAGCCGAGGACGAACGGCGGCTCGCCGACGAACGCGCCGCCGGCCCGGTGCTTCCAGTCGGTGGGGTTGACACCCGCCGCGTGGACGGCGACGAGGATTTCGCTGACGCCGGGAGCCGGCCGCGGAACCTCGATCTCCTTCAGTACTTCGGGGCCGCCGTGGACGTCCTGGACCACCGCACGCATCAATGCATTCGAATCAGTCATACGTCAACACTGCGGCAGCGGCCATCACCCGGCAATGGCAAGATTGCCAGCATTCGATAGGATCCTGCCATGGGGCATGAGGTTCATCCCGGTCAGGGGAGTCATCCGGTCCAGCTTCTGGGGCGTCGCCCCCATAGCGTGGCCGTGCTGGCACTCGAAGGCGTCTACCCCTTCGAACTCGGCATCCCGAACAGGGTCTTCGCCGACGCTGACGGGCGGTACGACGTGCGCACCTGCACCGTCGACGGACGCCCGGTGCGCACCAGTGCGGACTTCACGGTGGCCGTCGACCACGGCCCCGAGGCGCTGGAGACCGCCGACACGGTGGTCATCCCACCGTTCGACCACACCCTCGTCTCGGACCGGCTGACGGAACCGATGGCGACCGCACTCGCCCGGATACGGCCGGGCACGCGGATCGTGTCCATCTGCACGGGCGCCTTCCTGCTCGCGGCGGCCGGCTTGCTCGACGGGCGGCCGGCAACCACGCACTGGGTGTTGGCCGACACCTTCCGCCGGCTGTTCCCGAGGGTCGCGCTGGACGCCGAGGTGCTGTTCGTGGACGACGGCGACATCCTCACCTCGGCCGGGGCCGCGTCCGGACTGGACGTCTGCCTCCATCTCGTACGCAAGGACCACGGCAGCGAGCTCGCCAACCGGGTGGCGCGGCGCTGTGTCGTACCGCCGTGGCGGGAGGGCGGACAGGCCCAGTACATCGAGCAGCCCGTCCCAGACCTGTCCTCGGCGGGAACGGCGGCGAGCCGGCAGTGGGCCCTGGAGCGCCTCGACCAGCCGCTGACGCTCGCGGATCTGGCCGGGCACGCGCGGATGAGCGCACGGACCTTCGCGCGCCGCTTCCAGGAGGAGACCGGCACCAGCCCCGGCCGCTGGCTCATCCAGCAACGGGTCCACCGGGCACGGCAGTTGCTCGAGTCCAGCGATCTGTCCGTGGACCGGATCGCGGGCGAGGTGGGCTTCGCGACGAGTGCCTCGCTGCGGCAGCATCTGCACGCGGCGATCGGGGTGTCCCCGCTGGCCTACCGGCGTACGTTCCGCACGGCGCCGACGGGACTGAGCCCCATCTGAACCGGGCACCCCGAAACGGGTCTGCTGAAGGCCCGCCCAAGCCCTACCCGGGAGCAGGCCGCGCCTCGCCCATCCGCGGGACCCTCAAATCGGATGGGTGTGGCTCTCCTTCAGGGACGTTCCTGATCAGGCCGTGAGGTCGTAGTTGTGCTGGTCGGGGGTGGGGTAGAGGCGTTCGTGTTCGCGGGCGAGGTGGTGTCGCCAGTAGGCGGCGAAGTCGCCGTTGTCGATGAGGGCTCGGAGCGTGAGGACGGCCTCGGCCCCGTCGAGTCCCCAGCGGCTGCCGGTGATGTCGAGGCGGTCGCCGATCAGGTGTCGGCAGGCGCCTTCTACCGCCCTGGTGGTGAGTGTCGCGCGCGTGACTCTGTGCCCCTGGCAGGTATGAGGAGGGGTGGTAGGTGTGGGGGAAGCAGAAGACCCATGTCGCAGGGGGCCCGCTGGCCGGGCCCTGTCCGAGATGCCGGGCAGGGGGAGCGTGAGGGAGACCGTGTTCCCTCACGCCTCTGATGGCCCTGAGTTCTGGTTGTTCTAGTTCTGGTAGACCTTGTCGGTGCCCGGGCCGCCGGAGAGCGTGTCCGTGCCCGTGCCGCCGTGGATCAGGTCGTTGCCGCTGTTGCCGTAGATCTTGTCGTTGCCGCTGTCGCCGTACAGCTTGTCGTTGCCCTTGCCGCCGTAGATGAGGTCGGCGCCGGCGCCGCCGTGGATGACGTCGTTGCCGTCGTCCCCGTACATGCCGAAGTCCTGCCCGGCGGCGGTGCCCGTGATGGTGTCGTTGCCGGTGCCGCCGTGGCACTCGGCGTCGCAGTTGGTGATCGTGTCGTTGCCGGCGCCGCCGAACGGGCCCATGGCCCAAACGCCTCCGCCGCCGTCGAGGCGGTCGTTGCCGTCGTCCCCGTAGAACACGGCGGCGGTGCTGCCCTTGAGGACGTCGTTGCCCTTGCCGCCGTGGATCGAGGTGTACGCGGAGCCGGTGACCGTCGCGGTGTCGTTGCCGTCACCGAGGTCGACGTCATAGTCGTCCGAGTCGTCGGAGCCCAGGGGGGCGGCCACCGTGCACTCGGCGACCTTGTGGTTGGTCGCCGACGGGTAGCTGCACTCGTTCGTGGAGATGGTGATGTCGAACGTGTCGCGGAAGGTGAGGAGGTAGTCCTCACCGAACTGCGAGGGGTCGACGTCGACGACCTTCGCGGTGACCGTCAGGTTGTTGGTCTGTCCGGCCCCGGCTTTGTACCAGAGCTCGCCGTCGGCGTGGACGAGAGAGGCCGAACTCGCCGTGACCGCCTGGGCGGTGGACGCCGCGAACACGCCTCCGCCGAGGGCGAGAGCGAGAGAGGCGGTGGCGGAAATGGTCCTTAACGTGCGCATGCAGAAATAACCCTTCGCGGAATCAGTGATGATCAGGCCCGACGAAGAAAGACGCCGGTGAATTCGTCGTCACCGCAACCGCCGTTCGTCACGGCGGTCAGCGGTCAGCGGTCAGCGATCGGCGATCGGCGATCGAGTCGTGAGGCCGCACCTATGTGCGGGGTTGTTGTTTCCGATCACACGTTCAGACACCGCACCCCGGGCAGGGGTTGTACCGGAATTTCACTCAGTTCTCGCAGACCCTTGGTTTGGCACTGTCACGTTGGTTGGCCGGGTGGGATTGATCTTCTGGTTGATCGTGCTGGAGGGGGTTGTCTGTGGGGTCCGTGTCGCTGTCGTACGAGGGGCATCGGTACCCGGTCGAGGTGATCTCCCACTGTGTGTGGCTGTATCACCGTTCCCCGTTGTCGTTGCGCGAGGTCGAGGAGCTGATGTTCGAGCGCGGCGTGACCGTCTCCTACGAGACGATCCGCCGCTGGTGCGCCAAGTTCGGGCCGGCCTACGCCAACGCGCTGCGCCGCCGGCAGCCCCGGCCTGGGGACAAGTGGCACCTGGACGAGGTCTTCATCAAGATCAACGGGGAACAGAAGTACCTGTGACGGGCCGTCGACCAGGACGGGATGGTGCTGGACATCCTGGTGCAGAACCGGCGTGACACCGCAGCGGCCAGGCGCTTCTTCCGCCGCCTGATGAAGAACACGGGTGCGGTGCCGCGGGTGATCGTCACCGACAAGCTCCGCCCCTACGGCGCGGCCCACCGCGAGGTCATGCCCTCCGTCGAGCACCGCTCGCACAAGGGACTGAACAACCGGGCGGAGAACAGCCACCAGCCCACCAGGCAGCGCGAACGGGCGATGAAAGGCTTCGGGTGCGGCTCTTCTGCAGTGAGCTGGTGATGCCGTGCGCCGTTGCCGTTCGTGGTCGGACGGCGGATCGTCGTGTTCCAGGACGTGGTCTTGGAGGCGGCGATGGTGTCGTGGCTGGAGGAGCTTGATCGGCGGGAGACTGCCGCGCGGGAGGAGATCGCCGAACTGCGGGACCAGATCGAGGAGTTGACCAGCCGTCTGGCTGAGCGGGAAGACGTGCTGTCCCGGCTGCAGATCACGCGGGAGACGATGACCGAGATCCTGTCCGGCAACGATACGGTCTCGGTTGCCGGGGTGGAAGCTGGCGCGGGCGAGGCGGAGATGGAGGAGCCCCGGTTGCCGGCGGGCTCGCCGGTCGGGGTGCGGCTGGTGCCGCAGTGGACGCCCGAGCTGTCCGTGGAGGTGCTGCCGGGTCCGTACCGGGACATCGTCGAGGTTCTCCAGGACGCGGTGCATCCGATGCGGGCGCATCACCTGTGTGCCGCGCTGGGCCTGTCGACGGACAAGAGCAAGGTGGAAGGCTTCCGGTCGAAGCTGAAACGGCTGGTCGAGCGGGGCTGGCTGATGGAAGAGGGGCCGGGACTGTTCACGCCGCGTGAGGCTCTGGCGGCGGGCGGGGATGCGCCGGAGCAGGCCGGGTCCTCCGCCGTGCGCCGCCGCGCCGATGTGGGGTCGGGCTCTCGTCCCTAGCGTCGAAGGTGCCACCCATTCGTCCGCCCGAAAAGCGAGAGCCCGATGACCGCAGGCTATGCGGCCGCCGCGACGGCTGACCCCTTTGACCGAGCCGCTTCTTTCCTCACTTGTCTCATCGATTCCCTCTCCCGTCCCGAAGCTCTGCTCCTGCCCCATGAACGGGTGGAGGAAGACGCCGAGAACGGGGCGAGGGAGCTGGCCCGCCTCCTCCTGCAGGGCCACTTCGACCTGCGCGCCCGCCGGGAGGAAGTCGAACTGTCGGCCCTCGACACCGGCGGCCGGGCCCAACTGGCCGCGGGCCGGACCCGGCTGGAGAAAGGCCACCGGCGCCAACTGGCCACCGTGGTCGGGCCGGTGACGGTCACCCGGTGCGCGCTGCGCGCCCCGGGCCTGCCCAACCGCTATCCGGCCGACCAGGTGCTGGGGCTGCCGCGCGAGCGGCACAGCCTGGGACTTCGGCGTCTGGTCGTGCTGGAAGCGGTCCGCGGCTCCTACGACCACGCCCTGGAGGCGATCGAACGCCGTCCGGGGCGCGGGTGGTGGGCAAACGCCAGGCCGAACAGCTCGTGCGGGCAGCCGCGGTGGACATCGCGGCCTTCTATGCCGCGCGCACCCCTGACCCGGCAGCGAGCACGACGCTGCTGGTGCTCAGCGTCGACGGCAAGGGGATCGTGATGCGCCCGGGGCATCTGCGGGAGGCAACAAGGAAGGCGGCGGAACGGGCGACGCGCACGTTCCGCACCCGTCTGTCCGCCGGGGAGAAGACCTGCCGCAAGAGGATGGCCACGCTGGCCGTCGTCCACGACGCGGATCCGGCCGTGCGCCGGCCGCACGACATCATCGCCCCGCCCGGCGGCCGCACCACCCACCGCACCCCGCGCAAGGGGCCCAAGGCTCGCGCGAAGTGGCTCACCGCCTCGGTGGAGCACGACGCCGACCAGGTCATCGCTGCCGCGTTCGACGAGGCGGAAGCCCGTGACCCGCAGCACCGCCGGTGCTGGGTGGTCCTGGTCGATGGTGCCGAGCACCAGTTGGAGTTGCTCCACGCGGAGGCCGCCCGACGCGGCGTCACCATCCATGTCGTTCTCGACATCGTCCACGTGATCGAGAAGTTGTGGGCAGCCTCGCGGTGCTTCCACACCGCCACCGATCCGGACACCGAGACCTGGGTCGGCACCCAGGCCGCCCGGATCCTGGCCGGCGACGCCTCCGGCTCCGTCACCGGCATCCGTACTCAAGCCGACCGGCTGGGCTTGTCCGCAGATCAACGGGCCGCGGCCGACTGGGCCTGCCGCTACCTGGAGAACAACGCCGCCCATCTCCACTACGACCAGGCGCTCCGGGCGGGATGGCCGATCGCCAGCGGCATCGTCGAAGGAACAGCACGTCATCTGGTGGCCGACCGGCTCGATATCACCGGCAGCCGGTGGACCGTCCCCGGAGCCGAAGCCGTCCTGACCCTCCGGGCGCTCATCAGCAACGGCGACTTCCCGCAGTACTGGACCTTTCACACCCGCAGAGAACACGAACGCCTCTACCCCCGGCCCGACCAGCACAACAACGAACTCCCGGCCTGACCGGCGAGCTCACCGCAGAAGAGCCGCACCCAAATCGGATTAGCCAACAAACAAACCCCAGGTCACTGACCTGGGGTTTCTCTCTGGAGCGGGTGACGAGAATCGAACTCGCACTCTCAGCTTGGGAAGCTGATGTTCTACCACTAAACTACACCCGCGAAAGACGCCGAATGGACCGGTGTCCGAACGCTCAGTCACTCTACCGCACGCCAGGCCCCCGGCATCGAAGCCGTGGGGCCTGCCCCGTTTCCGGGGGATTCCGGGGGCGTTCCGGACGTGGGCAGGGCGTGAACCGGATGCGGACCGGACGCGAACCGGACGCGTTTTCGCGGTGCGACCCGGCTGCGAGGGGCCGGAGTTGGGGCGTACGGTGGGGCGCGGAAGAGGGGGCGGCGGGATCGGAGTGCCGCCTGGAGGGTCGCCCTTTTCGTCCCGTAATGTGACGTTCCTCGTCGGTCTCGACAGTGACCGGCGACGGCTCCTGGGGAAGGACTCTGAGGACTTGATCGAGCGCACCGTCGTCCGTTGTGCCGAAGGGCACGTGTTCAGCACCGCTTCGTTCCCGATGCAGCAGGCCGAGCGGCTCGGCCCCGGCCGGCTGGTCCGGTGTCCGCGCTGCGCGCGGCTCCGCAGTGTGGTGCCAGTGACGTTGGAGCAGCAGCGGAGCACCAGCAGTAAGTAGACGCAGTAAGTAGATGCAGTAAGTAGACGCAAGCATGTGAAGCAGTGGCAGGCGCGCGGAACCGGCCGGTGGTGTCGGGTTCGCGCGTCTTGCGTATCCTCGGGGCGTGCTTCTCTCAGACAAGGACATCCGGGCCGAGATCGACTCCGGGCGAGTACGGATCGATCCCTACGACGAATCCATGGTGCAGCCGTCGAGCGTCGACGTGCGCCTCGACCGCTTCTTCCGGGTGTTCGAGAACCACCGTTACCCCCACATCGACCCCTCCATCGAGCAGGCGGATCTGACGCGGCTGGTGGAGCCCGAGGGCGATGAGCCGTTCATCCTCCACCCCGGGGAGTTCGTGCTCGCCTCGACCTACGAGGTCATCAGCCTCCCCGACGACCTCGCCTCCCGCCTCGAAGGCAAGAGCTCGCTCGGGCGGCTCGGGCTCGTCACCCACTCCACCGCCGGGTTCATCGACCCCGGGTTCTCCGGACACGTGACGCTCGAACTCTCCAACCTCGCGACGCTGCCCATCAAGCTCTGGCCCGGTATGAAGATCGGCCAGCTGTGCCTGTTCCAGCTGAGCTCGTCGGCCGAGTTCCCGTACGGCAGCGAGCGGTACGGCTCCCGCTACCAGGGGCAGCGCGGGCCCACCGCGTCCCGTTCCTTCCTCAACTTCCACCGGACGCAGGTATGACGGTCGTACGAGAGAACCTCTCCTACGAACAGTTCGGCGTCTCCGTCCGTGAACTCGCGCAGACCATCGTCGACGACGGGTACGAGCCCGACGTCGTGCTCAGCATCGCGCGCGGGGGTGTGTTCGTGGCCGGCGGGCTCGCGTACGCCCTCGACTGCAAGAACATCCATCTTGTCAACGTCGAGTTCTATACCGGCGTCGGAACCACGCTTCCCATGCCCGTCATGCTCGCGCCCGTCCCCAACACCATCGACTTCTCCGACAAGAAGGTCCTCATCACCGACGACGTCGCCGACACCGGTAAGACGCTCAAACTGGTGCGGGACTTCTGCCTGGACGCCGTCGCCGAGGTGCGTTCCGCGGTGATCTACGAGAAGACGCAGTCCCTCGTGAAGTGCGAATACGTGTGGAAGCGGACCGATGACTGGATCAACTTCCCGTGGAGTGTGTTGCCTGTAGTACGTAAGTCGGGGCAGCCGGTCACCCCGTCCAAGGACGCGCTCTGAGAGCTGAGAAGAACGCCGGGCGGTCCTCGCGTCAAGCGCGAAGGGCCGCCCGGCGTCTTTCCGGCTCGCTGCTAACAGCTCCGCCCGTCCTTCGTCAGTACCCCCTGTTCCGTGCCCAGTGTGCGGTCGTAGCACAGGCCCGGGCCGCGGAGGCGGTAGTGCTCGGTGGTCGTCGCGACCGCGTGGCGTTGGTCGCGGGCCACGCCGAGGGTGAAGGTCGCGTCGCCGTCGTACGTGTCGTCCAGGCGGACGCCGTCGATGCGGGCATGGTCCCCGAAGGACATGATCACGCGGAGGCGGTTGTCCGCGTCGATGGTGGAGCGGCCGTCGAGGGTGTACGTCCGGTCGGTATGGGACGTCACCGGGTGCCTACCGCCGCCCGCGCCGGTCGTGCGGACCGTCTGGTCGTCCGTCCAGCGGCCCTTCTGGTTGTCCGTGGTCTCGTCCGGCGTCCAGGTGTGCGTGATGGCCGTCGTCAGGCGTCGGTCGACCGTCGTCGTCACGCGGCCGTGCGAGGTGTTCAGGTAGCCGGTGGCCGTGAAGTGGCGGCTGCCGGTGGTGTCCAGGGTGCGTGTGGAGCCGTCCGCGTAGGTGTTCGTGACGGCCGGGTCGGTCGCCTTGTACGAGGTCAGGGCGCCCGTCACCACCGACTTGTGGGCGTCCTGCCAGACCAGGATGTTGGTCGGCGCGCTCCAGCCGGTCTGGCCCGCCGGGACGCCTGCCACGGTCACGTCGACCGTGTGTGCCCTGCCGTCGTTCAGGAGGGCGGCGAAGGGAGTGAGGTCGAACTCCAGGGGGCGTACGTCGAAGGCGGTGGGGGAGGGGATCACGCTCCACAGGTACGGCGACCAGCCGCCCGTCCAGATGTTGGGGTAGGGGGAGGCGATCCCGGCGAGCTTTCCGTCGATCGTGACCTGGACCTCGCGGTACGGGCCGTCGTCGCCGCCCTGGCAGGAGTAGGACGCCGACGGGGTGACCGCCGAGTACCAGAACTCCTCGCAGCCGCCGCCCGAGCCGGTCGCGTACACCTCGGCCAGGATGCGCTCGGAGTTGCGCGGGGTGGTGAGCTTCGCGCCCGTGGTGACGCTGTTGCCGTCGCTCAGCGGGATGACCTGGTCGGGGACTGAGCCACCGGCCTTGGCGGGCCGGGTTCCGGGCTCGGGGGCGTAGAACGTCAGGGTGACCTTGACGTCCAGGATGCCGGTGTAGGTGTCGTTGACGACGTTGCCGATGAGCATGTCCACGGACCGGGACTTGCTCAGCGTCTTCTCGTACCGTGTGACGTCCTTCTCCACCGACCAGTCGATGCCGTCCTGCGACGGTTCGGGGGTCGAGGTGCGGAGTATCTGGACGCCGCCGATGTCGAGGTAGCCGAGGCGGTCGTACTGACGGCCGGCGACGCTGCCGTCGAGGCGGAGCACCACCTTCGACCAGTGGCCCGGGGTGCCGCAGGCGGTGGGCGGGGTGTAGGTGCCGGTGTAGGGCGTGAAGTCCTTGAACTTCGCCTGGGCGACGGTCACTTCGCAGGACCTGGTGTGGGGCGTGGAGATGGGCGGAGCGGCCGTCACCGGGTCGTGGTAGTCGGTGCCGAACTCCGACGGGACGGTGGGGGCAGCCCCGGCGGCCGTCGTGAAGGCCGTCAGGGTGAGGCCGAGGGCGGCGGAGACGAGGGTGATCGTCCGGCCGGCTCTCCGGGCGTTGTGGGGAATCGTCATGCCGCGCAGTGAACACCGGTGGGTATGGGGTGGACTAGACCTCTTGGGTCTAATTTGACCAAAAGAGGTCACAGGGACCGACGAAAAGGGAGGTCCCCCGACGTGCGGCCGGGAGCCCTCCCCTCATGTGCGTCAAGGTCGTCCCTAGAACGTCCCCAGCTTCACGATCGACAGCAGGGCGACCAGCTGGATCGCCGACGCGCCCAGGGCCTTCGGCCAGGGGAGGTCGTGGGAGCGGCGGACCATGACGGTCAGGAGGACGCCTGCCGCGACCCACGTCGCCCAGCCCAGGATCTGTACGAAGGGGGCGTCGCCGCCCGCGAACATCGCGACGAGGAGGCGGGGGGCGTCCGTGATGGACATGATCAGCATCGAGAAGCCGACCGTCGGCTGCCAGGCGCCGTCGCCGCCGAGCTGGCGGGCGAGGGTGTGGGTGACCACACCCAGGACGAAGGCGCTCAGGACCATCGCCACGCCCGTCGTCAGCACGATCGGGATCGCGTTGCTGAGCGTCGCGTTGATCGTGGTCTCGCGGGTGTCGTCGAACCCGAAGACGGCGATCAGGCCGTACAGGAACGTGACGACGAGGGCCGGCGCCCAGACCTGGTAGTCGCGCATCTGGAGGAACGTGCGGTCGGGGGAGGTCACGATGCCCCGCAGCAGTTCCTTCCAGCGCAGGCGAGGACCGGACGGCGGCGCCGAGGCGGCGCCGGCGCGGTAGGTGCCGCTCTGGCTGTACGGGTCGTCGTCGACCGTGAACGCCTGGGTGTGACCAGGGTTGTTGGCCGCGTACGGGTCCACCGGGGCGTTCGGGTGCCCGGGCCCGTGTCCCTGTCTGTCGTCGCCGAAGTACTCCGGCTCACCGTGTCCGCCGTGCGAGCCGTGTGCGCCGTAACCACCGCCTGCGGTCGCCTGCGGGGGCCACGGCCGTCCGGCGCCGCTCGAGCCGCCGTACGGCTGCTGCTGCGGCGCGGACGGGTAGCCGTACGACGGGCCGCCCTGCGGGGGCTGCTGGCCGTACGGCTGCTGCCGCGGTTGTTGTTGCGGTCGCGCTTGCGGGGCCCGGTTGTCCCGGCCGCCGCGTCCGATCCTGAATCCAGCCACGTCATCGAACGTACCTGGTCCCGGAGAGTGACGCGTGGGGCCTGGGCTTTTGGGCCCGGCTTTGCTGCCCAGCTGTTACATCCACTAAGGGCGCCCTCAGGCTTCCCCTAGGGGGCGTCGGGGAGGCATTCCGCCTCCGACGCCGAGCCGCGCGGGCGTCCGTCGGCCGTTACAGGAACTCCGAGCTGGAGAACGTCACCGAGGCCTCCGCCGCGACCAGGCCCTTCTTCACCCCGGGGTAGACGGCCACCTCGTCCCATGTCTCGCCCCGGTACGTCCGCACCGCCAGGTCGGCCCGGCCGTCGCCGTCGAAGTCCCCGACCGTGAGGACCCGGGTCGTGCCCCGGTCGGGCGGTGCGACGGTCACCATGCCCGCCGCCGAGAGCCCGGCCGCCGCTGTCGGTGCCCGGAAGATCCTCAACCGCGAGCCGCTGGAGACGAGTTCGTCGCGGCCGTCGCCGTCGAAGTCGCCGGTGTCGAGCATCGAGCCGGGGGAGGCGAGGGTGCCGTCGGTGGGGTCGGGGAGGTCGTAGCGCAGAGACGTTTCGCCCATCGTGCCCACCGCCGCGTCCAGGTCCTTCCCCTTGCCGAAGCGGCCGAGGGCGACGTCGATGCCCTCGGGCAGCACCGTCCCCGTGCGCGTGGGGCCGTTCGGGCCGCCGAGGACGACCGCCGACTTCGCGGTGCCGTCCGCCGTACGGACGACGAGGTCGTCGTATCCGTCATGGTTCACGTCGGCCGTCGGGCCCGTGGGGACGTTGCCGGGGGCGGTGATCGGCGCACCGGCCTTGTTCGGGGCGCCCTTGCGGGTGAACGGGCCCCGCAGATAGCTGAGTTGCACGTCCGATGCGTGGACGACCAGGTCCTGGGCGCCGTCGCCGTCGAAGTCGCCGCACACCGGCTGGTCGGGCCAGTCGTTGCCGGCGCGGGCCTGTGCGGGGATCGTGAGGGCGACCGCGCGGCCGGTGAGGCCGTCCGGGGAGCCGAAGAGGAGCTGGAGCGGCACCGGGGGCTGCCCCTGGCCGTTGTACGGGGGATCCGTCGACACGACCAGGTCGGTGAAGCCGTCCCCGTCGAGGTCGCAGCGGGCCTCCGCGTCGAAGACCGCCGGCAACTGGCCCTTCGTACGGGCCGCTTGACGTGCCGGGGTCAGCAACTGCCGGGCGCCCGGGACGAGTCCGCCCGGGGAGCCGTAGACGATGCCGATACCGGCGTCGTCCGTGTGGAGCTGGTCCTTGACGAGGTCGTTGAGGACGAGGTCGCGGTGGCCGTCGCCGTTGAAGTCGTCGGCGACCTTGCTGCCGTCGCCCTGCGGTATCGGGCGCTGGGCGGGGGCCTTGGCGACCCGGACGGGGGTCTGGTCGGCGGCTGCCGGGTCGTCGCCGGACAGCGGGCCGCAGGCGGTGAGTGCCACCAGGGCGCCGAGGGCCGCCAACCCGCTGGTGGCCGCCGTACCGCGACCGCCTCTTCGCACGCGCACGCGCGCCCGCGCTCGTAGCCGCAATCGCACCCTGCACCTCGTCCGGATCATTGGCCCCATTGACAACGACTCAGCTCAGTAATGATGCACGCGTTCGAGATGCGAAGACACCCCCGTGGCGGTGCGGAACACCACATCAGGGGGTGTCTGGCATCAGGTGGCCGAGGGCGTCGTCAGTCCGCCAGCCTCGCCCCCATGAACGGCCGTGCCCCCCCAGACCCAGCTGCGGGACGGTGAGCGTCAGGGAGCCCGTGCCCGTCGGGCCGGACGAGGTGCCGGGGAACATGTGGAGGCGGCCCGCCTCGTCGGCCGTGGCGATCAGCTCGGCGCGGCCGTCGCCGTTGAAGTCGCGCAGGAGGAGAGAGCCGCCGAGCCCGGCGTTGTCCGGGGCGACGTTGGGAAGGCCGGGGGTGTTGCGGTCGTACTGGCGGGCGTTCCTGCCGGTGAGACCGGTGGAGCCGCCGCGCAGGACGGTGATGGAGCCGTCGGCCCAGCCGTCGGCGCCGATCGCCTCGGAGGGGGCGCCGACGGCCAGGTCGGGGTAGCCGTCGCCGTTGGTGTCGGCGGCTGAGACGTCGTAACCGAAGTAGTCGTAGTCCTCCACGCCGCCGGGGACGCCCGCGGTGTTCTGCGTCAGGGTGGTGAGCCGGCCGGCGGGGCCGGTGGCCGTCCCGGGCAGGATGTGGACCGCGCCGCCCCTGCCGGAGCGGGAGACGCCGATCGCGAGGTCGCCGTAGCCGTTGCGGTCGAAGTCGGCGATCACGGCGCTTGATCCGACGAGGTCGGAGGAGGCGGGCAGGCTCCTCTTCCAGGGCTTGGCGGGGCCGTTCCTGCCGCCCTTGTAGAACCAGACACGGTTGCTGTTGGTGTCCGAGTCGTACCCGATGAGCGCGAAGTCGGTGGTGCCGTCCTTGGTGACCTTGCCGGCCACCACCATCTCCGCCTTGATGTCCTCGCCGTCCCGCGGGTCGACGCCGTCGGCGTCGACCCCGTTCGCCCCTGTTCCAGGCCTGTTCCAGTTCCTACTTCACCGGCTACTTCACCGGCTGCGGCTCCGGCGCGCTCTCCGGCTCCGTCTCGCCAGCCGGGGGCTCGTCGTCCGCCGGGGTCTTCACGGACTCCAGGAGGAGCTGGGCGACGTCGACCACCGTGATGGACTCCTTCGCCTTGCCGTCGTTCTTCTTGCCGTTGACCGAGTCGGTCAGCATGACGAGGCAGAACGGGCAGGCGGTCGACACGATGTCCGGGTTCAGGGACAGCGCCTCGTCGACCCGCTCGTTGTTGATGCGCTTGCCGATCCGCTCCTCCATCCACATCCGCGCGCCGCCCGCGCCGCAGCAGAAGCCGCGTTCCTTGTGGCGGTGCATCTCCTGCTGGCGCAGGCCCGGGACGGCCGACATGATCTCGCGCGGGGGCGTGTAGATCTTGTTGTGGCGGCCCAGGTAGCAGGGGTCGTGGTAGGTGATGAGTCCCTCGACCGGGGTCACCGGGAGCAGCTTGCCGTCGTCGATGAGGTGCTGGAGCAGCTGGGTGTGGTGGACGACCTCGTAGTCGCCGCCGAGCTGCGGGTACTCGTTGCCGATGGTGTTCAGGCAGTGCGGGCAGGTTGCGACGATCTTCTTGGCCGACTTCGGCTTCGCGGACTCCGCGACGACCTTGCCGTCGTCGTCCAGTTCCTCGCCGAACGCCATGTTCAGCGCCATGACGTTCTCCATGCCGAGCTCCTGGAACAGGGGCTCGTTGCCGAGACGGCGGGCCGAGTCGCCGGTGCACTTCTCGTCGCCGCCCATGATCGCGAACTTGACGCCCGCGATGTGGAGGAGCTCGGCGAACGCCTTCGTCGTCTTCTTGGCGCGGTCTTCCAGCGCGCCCGCGCAGCCGACCCAGTACAGGTACTCGACCTCGGTGAGGTCCTCGATGTCCTGGCCGACGACCGGCACCTCGAAGTCGAGCTCCTTGAGCCACTCCAGGCGCTGCTTCTTCGCCAGGCCCCAGGGGTTGCCCTTCTTCTCCAGGTTCTTGAGCATCGTGCCCGCCTCGGAGGGGAAGGCGCTCTCGATCATCACCTGGTAGCGGCGCATGTCGACGATGTGGTCGATGTGCTCGATGTCCACCGGGCACTGCTCGACGCAGGCGCCGCAGGTGGTGCAGGACCACAGGACGTCCGGGTCGATGACGCCGTTCTCTTCGAGGGTGCCGATGAGGGGGCGCTCGGCCTCGGCGAGGGCCGCGGCGGGCACACCGGCGAGCTGCTCCTCGCTGCCCTTCTCCTCGCCCTCCGCCGTCTTGCCGCCGCCCGCCAGGAGGTAGGGAGCCTTGGCGTGGGCGTGGTCCCGCAGGGACATGATCAGCAGCTTGGGGGAGAGCGGCTTGCCGGTGTTCCAGGCCGGGCACTGCGACTGGCAGCGACCGCACTCCGTACACGTGGAGAAGTCGAGCAGGCCCTTCCAGGAGAACTGTTCGACCTGGCTGACGCCGAAGACGTCGTCCTCGCCGGGGTCGGTGAAGTCGATCGGCTTGCCGCCGGACGTCATCGGCTGGAGGGCGCCCAGGGCGGTGGCGCCGGTCGCCTCGCGCTTGAACCAGATGTTCGGGAAGGCGAGGAAGCGGTGCCAGGCGACGCCCATGTTGGTGTTGAGCGAGACGACGATCATCCAGACGAACGAGGTGCTGATCTTCACCGTCGCGGTGAGGTAGATCAGGTTCTGGAGTGTCGCCGTGCTCAGGCCCTTGAAGGCCAGGACGAGCGGGTACGAGGCGAAGTACGCGGCCTCGTAGTGCTCGACGTGGTGGATCGCGCCCTCCAGGCCGCGCAGCACGTAGATCGCGAGGCCGATGGTGAGGATGACGTACTCGACGAAGTACGCCTGGCCCGCCTTGGAGCCCGCGAAGCGGGACTTGCGGCCGGGGCGCGAAGGCAGGTTCAGCAGGCGGATGACGATCAGCACGGCGATGCCGAGGATGGTCATCACGCCGATGAACTCGATGTACAGCTCGAACGGCAGGAAGCCGCCGATGACCGGCAGCGTCCAGTCCGCCGAGAAGAGCTGGCCGAAGGCCTGGGCGAGGGTCGGCGGCAGGGTCAGGAAGCCGACCGCCACGAACCAGTGGGCGAAGCCGACGATGCCCCACCGGTTCATGCGCGTGTGGCCGAGGAACTCCTTCACCAGCGTCACACTGCGCTGGTACGGGTTGTCCGTCCGCAGGCCGGCCGGGACCGGCTGGCCGAGTTTGAAGTAGCGGACGAACTGACCGATGGCGCGTGCGAGCAGCGCGACGCCGATCACGGTCAGGACGAGCGACACGATGATCGCGGCGAGTTGCATGTCGGGCTCCTCAGGCCTGCGCGCGTAACGACTGACGAAGATTGGTGCTGACGGTGATGGGGGATGACCGGTGGAGAGTATTACTAAGCGGTAACTTAGGCAGCCTGTCAGAGACTACCCAACATCCTGGCCCGCACTGTAGTCAGGGGCGGAGTGATCTGGATCGCTGAGGCTTACCTGAGTCGTGGATCGAAGCCGATCGGATCAGACGATGTTAAGTCGTGTTATTCGTACAGAATTGTTACGTTTGCGCCTACCGTGAGCGCGTGCTCTACGGGATCCTCGCCGCCATCGCCGCCCTTCTCCTCGCCGCCGTCCTAGCCGCCCTCCTGCGGACACTCGCCCTGCGCCTCGGCGTACTCGACCGGCGCCGGGCGCGCCCCCTGCCTCTGCTCGGCGGCCTCGCCGTCGTGCTCGCGACGGGGCTGGTCGCGGGGGCGGGGGAGTGGACCGGGTACGCCCCCCTCGGGGACGGCATCGCCACCCTTCTCCTCGCCGGTGCGGGCGTCGGCGCGCTCGGGCTCGTGGCCGACGTACGGCGGGTGAAGGCGCGGTTCCTTGTCGTCGGTACGGCCGTCGCCGCCGCGTTCGTGGTGCCGTACGGGGAGCTGGGGCTCGGCGCCGGACTGCTCGCCGCCCTCTGGATCGTGTTCGTGACCGTCGCCTTCCGGGCCCTGGACCATGCCGACGGGCTGGTGGGGACCGTCGGGGTGCTGACCGCCTTCGGGGTGGCCGTGTGTGCCGCCGTCGAGGTGCTCGACGGGCTCGCCGTGCTGCTGAGCGTGCTGGCCGCCGCGCTCACCGGGTTCCTCATGCACAACTGGCATCCCGCGCGGATCGCCCTCGGCGCGTGCGGGTCCCTGTTCACCGGGTTCGTGCTGGCCTCGGCGGCGGTGGTCGTGCGGACCGGGCACGAACTGGCGTCCAGTGCGGGGGTGCTGTTCGCGCTCACGGCCGTGGCGGGCGCGGATGTGGTGCTGGTGGTGGTGTCGCGGCGGACGGCCGGACGGCCGCTGTCCCGCAGTGGGCCCGATCATCTCGCGCACCGGCTGCGGCGGCTGGGGCTCACCGCGCGCGGGGCGGCCGTTCTGCTCGGCGCGGGTGCCTTCGGGGCGGTGCTGGTGGGGGTGCTCGCGCACGGCGGGTGGGCCGGGGAATCGGGGCTGTGGTGGGTGGCGGGGGTGGCCGGGATGGTCGTACTGGGGCTGCTGAGAGTTCCCGTGTACGGGCTCCGGCGACCTCCGGCCGCACAGTCGGCGCAGGTCAGGGCGGCATTGCGCGTAAGGAACGGATAAGAGTTGAGTGTGGTCGACTCAGCTCTGTTGACCACGCGACGGGAGTGATGCACACTTGAGCCTGTTCCACTCAAGTCATCTCCTGGAGGATCCAAATGGCACGTGCGGTCGGCATCGACCTGGGCACGACTAACTCCGTCGTCAGCGTTCTGGAGGGCGGCGAGCCCACCGTCATCACCAACGCCGAGGGTGCCAGGACCACGCCGTCCGTCGTCGCCTTCGCGAAGAACGGTGAGGTGCTGGTCGGCGAGGTCGCCAAGCGCCAGGCGGTCACCAACGTCGACAGGACCATCCGGTCGGTCAAGCGCCACATGGGCACCGACTGGAAGATCGAGCTCGACGGGAAGAACTTCAACCCGCAGCAGATGAGCGCGTTCATCCTGCAGAAGCTGAAGCGCGACGCCGAGGCGTACCTGGGCGAGAAGGTCACGGACGCGGTCATCACCGTCCCGGCCTACTTCAACGACTCCGAGCGTCAGGCGACGAAGGAGGCCGGCGAGATCGCGGGCCTGAACGTCCTGCGCATCGTGAACGAGCCGACGGCCGCCGCTCTCGCGTACGGCCTCGACAAGGACGACCAGACGATCCTCGTCTTCGACCTCGGTGGCGGCACCTTCGACGTGTCCCTCCTGGAGATCGGTGACGGCGTCGTCGAGGTGAAGGCCACCAACGGTGACAACCACCTCGGTGGTGACGACTGGGACCAGCGCGTCATGGACTACCTGGTCCAGCAGTTCCGCGCCGGCCACGGCGTGGACCTGGGCAAGGACAAGATGGCCCTCCAGCGTCTGCGCGAAGCCGCCGAGAAGGCCAAGATCGAGCTGTCCTCGTCCACCGAGACCTCGATCAACCTGCCCTACATCACGGCGTCCGCCGAGGGCCCGCTGCACCTGGACGAGAAGCTCACGCGCGCCCAGTTCCAGCAGCTGACGGCCGACCTGCTGGAGCGCTGCAAGACGCCGTTCCACAACGTCATCAAGGACGCGGGGATCAACCTCTCCGAGATCGACCACGTCGTTCTCGTCGGTGGCTCCACCCGTATGCCCGCCGTCGCCGAGCTAGTCAAGGAGCTGACCGGCGGTCAGGACGCCAACAAGGGCGTGAACCCGGACGAGGTCGTCGCCATCGGTGCCGCGCTCCAGGCCGGTGTCCTCAAGGGCGAGGTCAAGGACGTCCTGCTCCTCGACGTGACGCCGCTGTCCCTCGGTATCGAGACCAAGGGAGGGATCATGACGAAGCTCATCGAGCGCAACACCACGATCCCGACCAAGCGTTCCGAGATCTTCACGACGGCCGAGGACAACCAGCCGTCCGTCCAGATCCAGGTCTACCAGGGCGAGCGCGAGATCGCGGCGTACAACAAGAAGCTCGGGATGTTCGAGCTGACCGGCCTGCCGCCGGCCCCGCGCGGCGTGCCGCAGATCGAGGTCGCCTTCGACATCGACGCCAACGGCATCATGCACGTCACGGCCAAGGACCTCGGCACGGGCAAGGAACAGAAGATGACCGTCACCGGTGGCTCCTCGCTGCCGAAGGACGAGGTCGACCGCATGCGCCAGGAGGCGGAGCAGTACGCGGACGAGGACCACCGTCGCCGCGAGGCCGCCGAGACCCGCAACCAGGGCGAGCAGCTCGTCTACCAGACGGAGAAGTTCCTCAAGGACAACGAGGACAAGGTCCCCGGCGACATCAAGATCGAGGTCGAGGCCTCGATCGAGGAGCTGAAGGCCGCGCTCAAGGGCGAGGACGTCGCCGAGATCCGCACCTCCACGGAGAAGGTCGCCGCCGTCTCGCAGAAGCTCGGCCAGGCGATGTACGCCGACGCGTCCGCGGCGCAGGCCGCCGGTGACGACGCGCCCGGCGCCGAGGCCCCGAAGGCCGACGACGACGTGGTGGACGCCGAGATCGTCGACGACGAGCGCAAGGACGGTGCCGCGTGACGGAGGAGACTCCGGGCTTCGACGAGAAGCCCGACGTCCCTTCCGGCGCCACCTCCGACGACGCCGAGCCGAAGGACGCCCCCTCTTCGGAGGGGGCGTCCCCGGCCGGGGACGCAGCAGCACAGGTCGCCGGTCTGACGGCGCAGCTGGACCAGGTACGTACGGCGCTCGGTGAGCGCACGGCGGACCTCCAGCGGCTCCAGGCCGAGTATCAGAACTACCGTCGCCGGGTCGACCGGGACCGGGTCGTGGTCAAGGAGATCGCCATCGCGAGCCTCCTGACCGAGCTCCTGCCCGTGCTCGACGACATCGGCCGCGCGAGGGAACACGGTGAACTGGTCGGCGGGTTCAAGTCCGTCGCCGAGTCGCTGGAGACCGTCGCCGCCAAGATGGGCCTGCAGCAGTTCGGCAAGGAGGGCGAGCCCTTCGACCCGATGATCCACGAGGCCCTGATGCACTCGTACGCGCCGGACGTCACGGAGACGACCTGCGTGGCGATCCTGCAGCCGGGCTACAAGTTCGGCGAGCGCAACCTGCGTCCCGCGCGGGTCGCGGTGGCCGAGCCCCAGCCCGGGGCGACGCAGGCCGACAAGGGCGACTCCCCGGAGTCGGCGGACGGCAAGGAGAACGGTGGCCCGGAAGAGGGCTGACGTGAACGCTGACGTGAACAACGTCGAGGGTGACGCGGGGAAGGAGGGACGTCGGGGATGAGCACCAAGGACTTCATCGAGAAGGACTTCTACAAGGTCCTCGGCGTCCCGAAGGACGCCACCGAGGCCGAGATCAAGAAGGCGTACCGGAAACTCGCCCGCGAGTTCCACCCGGACGCCAACAAGGGCAACGCCAAGGCCGAGGAGCGCTTCAAGGAGATCTCCGAGGCGAACGACATCCTCGGCGACCCCAAGAAGCGCAAGGAGTACGACGAGGCCCGCGCGCTCTTCGGCAACGGCGGTTTCCGTCCGGGGCCGGGCGCGGGCGGCGGCTCGTTCAACTTCGACCTGGGTGACCTCTTCGGCGGCGGCGCCCCGGGCGGGGCCGGTTCCGGCCCCGGCGCGGGCGGCTTCGGCGGCGGCATCGGAGATGTCTTCGGCGGCCTGTTCAACCGGAGCGGCGGCACCACTCGTGCGCAGCCCCGGCGCGGCCAGGACATCGACACCGAGGTCACGCTGAGCTTCACGGAGGCGGTGGACGGCGCGACGGTCCCGTTGCGCATGACGTCCCAGTCACCGTGCAAGGCCTGCTCGGGAACCGGCGACAAGAACGGCACGCCGCGCGTGTGCCCGACCTGCGTCGGGACCGGCCAGGTGGCGCGCGGTTCAGGCGGCGGTTTCTCCTTGACCGACCCCTGCCCGGACTGCAAGGGCCGGGGCCTGATCGCGGAGCACGCCTGCCTGGTGTGCAGCGGTTCCGGGCGCGCCAAGTCCTCCCGGACGATGCAGGTGCGCATCCCGGCGGGCGTGGCGGACAACCAGCGCATCCGCCTCCGAGGCAAGGGCGCCCCGGGCGAGCGTGGCGGCCCGGCGGGTGACCTGTACGTCACCGTCCATGTCGACACCCACCCGGTCTTCGGCCGCAGGGAGGACAACCTGACGGTGACGGTGCCGGTGACGTTCGTCGAGGCGGCACTCGGCGGCGAGGTCAGGGTCCCGACCCTGGCCGGCCCGCCGGTCACCCTGAAACTGCCCCCGGGAACGCCCAACGGGCGCACGATGCGCGCGCGGGGCAAGGGCGCGGTCCGCAAGGACGGCACGCGGGGCGATCTGCTGGTCACCGTCGAGGTGAGTGTCCCGACGGAGCTGACGGGGAAGGCTCGTGACGCACTGGAGGCGTATCGCGAGGCCACCGCGGACGAGGATCCGCGGGCGGAGCTGTTCGAGGCAGCGAAGGGAGCTTGACCGAGATGGACGGTCGTCGACGCAACCCGTATGAACTGACCCACGAGACACCGGTCTACGTCATCTCGGTGGCGGCCCAGCTCTCGGGCCTGCACCCGCAGACCCTGCGCCAGTACGACCGCCTCGGCCTGGTCTCCCCCGACCGCACAGCCGGCCGGGGCCGCCGCTACTCGGCCCGCGACATCGACCTGCTCCGCACGGTGCAGGCCCTGTCGCAGGACGAGGGCATCAACCTGGCCGGCATCAAGCGGATCATCGAACTGGAGAACCAGGTCGCCGCGTTGCAGTCGCGGGTGGCGGAGATGGAGTCCGCGCTGGACGGCGCCGCTGCGGCCATGCAGCAGCGGGAGGCGGCGGTGCATGCCTCGTACCGGCGGGATCTGGTGCGGTATCAGGAAGTGCAGCAGACGAGCGCGTTGGTGGTCTGGCGGCCTAAGCGGCAGCAGGACTGACGTAGGTGGACAGACACGCGAGAGGGGCCCGGAGGATTCTCCGGGCCCCTTTCCACGTGGTCACAGCCAGTTGTTCCAGATACCGTAGGCCACTTCGCGCGTGGCGAGTTCGACGCCCGAGGTGTCGGTGAACACCACTCGGTAGTAGTACAGGTTCAGCAGGTTGTCGTGCACGGTGTAGTCCACGTAGAGGGTCGGGCGGCCGACCTTGGCGGTGGCGAGGGTGGCGTAGGTGCCCGAGGCCGGGTCCCAGCGGTCCACTCGATAGTCGGTCAGCAGGGAGCAGTCACCCAGACCGTCGGTCGCTTCGCAGCCGACCTCCAGCGTCGGGTACTGGCCCTCGCGGACCGTGGTCCCGACCCAGCCCTGGGGCCGGGTGTCGGACAGGGGGACCGAGATGTCGGCCGTGTGGAAGAAGTCCGGGCCCTCGTCGAGGTAAGCCCAGTCGTCCGTGGCGGCCACCCGGTAGACGTGGGTGGTGCCGTCCGGGACGGTCGGGCAGAGGATCTCGGTCCCGGCGAGCGAGTCCCCCTTCCAGCAGTTCTTCTTCCAGACGGTGTCGCCGGTGTCCGGGTCGGTGATGCCCTGCCACACGTAGTACGCGGCGACGTCGTCGTCGGCGGGTGGCGTCCAGGTCAGGCGTACGCCGAGCGGAACCTCCTCGGCGGTCAGGTTCCGTACCGGGGACGGGCGCTCGGTGTCCGGCGTGGCCTCCGTGGCCGCTGGGCCGGGCTGCGAGGCGTGTCCGTACCGGTCGACGGTGACGACCCGGTACTCGTACGTCGTCCTGGAGGCCCCGGAGACATCCCAGCAGCTGCCGCGGACCACCTTGCGTCCGGCGTACGCCGGGGCGTCGTCACCGGCCCACCACCAGCTGACCGAGGGGTCCGTCAGCGGCTCGTCGAACGCGCTGCCCGGTTTGCACTTGTCCACGACGACGCTCTCGCCGGTCGCCGGGTCCGTCCGCACGATCCGATACGTCAGGAGCGGTCCGTCGTCGTAGGTCCACGGGTCGGCGCTGCTCCACGAGACGATCACCCCGGGGCCGGCCCGGTTCGCGGTGGTCTCGTACGGGGGGATCGCCTCGGGCCGGTCAGCCATCGACAGGGGCACCTCCGCCGGGGCAGCGGCGTTGTGCCTGGCGTCCGTCGAGCGGACCGCGTACCGGTACGTGTCGGCGGTCGCTCCCAACTGGCGCGGCACGACGTCGGTTTCCTTGGTGGTGTCTCCGCCGGGCAGCGAATCGAGCCAGCTGCCGGTGGCCGGGTCGTACTGGACGACCTGATACGAGGAGGCCCCACCGACGGGTGACCAGACCAGGTGCGGAACCCCCGACCGGTACTCGACGCGGGCGTCGGTGACCGGCGCCGGGGGAGTCAGGTCGGGGGTGGTCAACGTGGTGGCGGCTGAGTAGGCGGACCAGTTCCCGGCTTTGTCACGGGCCCGCCCCCGGTAGGTGACCTCGCTGCCGTCGGCGGGGTACCCCGTGTCACAGATGACGCCCTTGGGACCGGAGTAGACAGTGCTCCAGGTGCCGGTGACGAGCCGCTGCAACTCGTACCAGGCGATGTCGGCCCTGTTCGCCGCGGTGGTGACGAGCTGGGGGCCAGAATAGGGCTGGCCGTCCGGGCACCCGTCCCAGGCCACGGACGGTGCGGCGGGCGGGGTCCTGTCCTCGGTGGTAACAGGCAGGTCGGCGGTGCCCGTCGACTCGTTCCCCGCCCTGTCGAGGGCGCGAACCTCGTAGTAGTACGTCGCGCCTGTCTTCGGGAGCGTGGTGTCGGTGTACGTCGTGGCGGTGGTCGACACGATGGGCTTACTACCGAAGGGGCCGCTCTTCAGCCGCCTGTAGACCCCGTACATCGCGAGGTCCATCTCCTTGTTCTTCGCCCAGGTGAGCTTCGCTTGGCCGGTGACCTTGTCGTACGTGACGGTGGGTGCTGTCGGGGCGAGGGGTTTGACCTTGTCGACGGTCGCCGAAGTGCGGGGTGTGTAGGCGAAGTTGACGTTCGCGTTGCCTGTCCAGGCGGCGTAGTCGACGCGGAGGGTGTGCTTGCCGGACGGGATGGTGAGGTTGACGGCCTTCTTCTGGGTCGTCGTGACGTTCTTCCAGAGGTCGACCTTGGCCTTGCTGTCCAGGTACACCCGGATGCCGTCCTGCGCTGCCACGGTGAGGGCGAAGGGTCCGCCCGACCCGAAGTCCCGTGTCACGGTCCAGCGGACGGAGAAGTTGTCCTTCGGGAGGCCGGTGGCGGGGGCTTTCGCTCCCCAGTTCTCGGCGATGGCGGAGTCGCAGTCCGTCTTCTTCGGGGTGCCGGAGAAGGTGGTGTTCGCGAAGAACTGCCGCTTGTAGACAGGGGAGTTGCAGGTGGTCGCGGCAGCGGCGGGCGTGGCGGCGACGGTGGTGAGCAGGCCGGCCGCCGTCGTGATGACGACGGCGGAGGCGAGCAGGGAGTTCCTGGCTGCGGTCGTCATCTCACGCCTCACTCGGCAGTGTCACGGTGTAGTCCACGTTGGTGAAGGCCTCGGTGCCGTCAGCTGCCACGACCGAGACCACGTAGTGGTTGGTGGTGCCGGTGGGTGCGGTGAGGTCGGTGTAGCGCTTGGTGGTGGCGGCCAGCGGCACCTCGGTCAGCCGGACGTACGTGCCCGTCGAGCCGTCCCAGCGGTAGACGTTGAAGCCTGAGGTGTCACACGTGACGGTGGAATATGCGACGCAGCTCCACGACAGCACCCCGCTTCCCGTCGTCGCGTTTGCCGACGCGGACAGATACCACTCCGCCGTGTCCTCGTGGACGACCGTCGGAGTGAGGTCCAACTCGGTGTAGGTGACCTGGGAGACACTGCTGTCCCAGGCAGCGCGGTCCTCGTCCTCGTACGTCAGGGAGTTGCCGTAGATGTCAACGGCGATGACGTAGTACGTCTTGGTCTCGCCGTTCGCGGGCAGTGGGCCGTCCGTGTACGTGGTGGTGTCGGCATTCACGGTGGCGATGTACTCGCAGTTGTGGTTGCTGCCGCAGTGGTCTCCGTCGGGGTCGCCCGCATAGACCCAATAACGGTCGAGGTCGGTCGCCGTGCTGGCGTCCCAGTTCAGCCGGACGCCGTATTCCAGCGGCTCGGCGGTCAGGCCGGTCACGGGCGGTGGCGGGCTCTCGTCACCGGGGCGAGTGACGGTGATCTCCGAAGAGTCGCCGGAGTAGCGGCCGGCGGTGTTCACACGGTCCATCACGTAGTGGTACGTGACGCCCCGGCGGGCGTCGTAGTCCGTGCAACGGTGGATCGTGTTGCCGGACGCGTCGGTTCCGTCCGCGCTCTTTGTGCAGTCGATCCGCGTGTTGTTGTCGGAGACGACCGGGGACGTCCGTGAGCGATACACGGAGTAGTCCGCGGTCTTACTGCCCAGGGGATCGGTCCAGGTGAACACCACACCCCAACTGGGGGTGGTGACCGCGATGTTCGACGGCGGCGCGATGCTCCGCGTGCTGCTGACGACGTTGGATGCCGCGCTGTTCCCGGCCGCGTCGACCGCGACGACCTCGTAGTCGTACGGATCGCCGTATCTCGCCGACGTGTCGGAGTAGCTCGTGGACGTGGTCTCGGTGAGCTTGGTGAACGAGTTCTCGTTGTCGGCCTGACGGAAGACCCGGTAGGTCTTCACCCCCTTGGACGCCGCCCAGGAGAGGTTGTTGGCCGCTTCGACGCCCTCGGCGGTGAGTACCGGACGGGTGGGCGGAGTCCTGTCGTCCGTGGGAACGGGGCCCTGGTCGGTGCTGCCCGCGGACTCGTTGCCCGCCTTGTCGTAAGCGCGGACCTCGTAGTAGTAGTCGTCTCCCGTGGAGGGCTGGTTGGTCGTGAACCGCAGGCCGGTTGTGGTGCCTGCCCTGGTCCAGTTGCTGGAGCCCGCGATCCGCCGGTAGACGCGGTATCCGGCGAGGTCCAGTTCCTTGTTCGGCGCCCAACTCACGATGCCCACCGCATCGGCGGTCTGGACCAGGAAATTGATGTCGGCCCCGGTCGGCGCGAGTGGCCTGACCTTGTCGACCGTCGCCGAAGTCCTGGGCGTGTAGGCGAAGTTGACGTTCGCGTTGCCTGTCCAGGCGGCGTAGTCGACGCGGAGGGTGTGCTTGCCCTTGGGGACGGTGAGGTTGACGGTCTCCTTCTGGGTCGTCGTGACGTTCTTCCACACGTTGACCTTGACCGCACCGTCGACGTAGACGCGGATGCCGTCCTGCGCTGCGACGCTGAGGGCGAAGGGCCCGCCGGACCCGAAGTCCCGCGTCACCGTCCACCGCACGCCGAAGTTGTCCTTCGGGAGGCCGGTGGCGGGGGCTCGCGCGCCCCAGTTCTCGGCGATGGCGGTGTCGCAGTCCGTCTTCTTCGGGGTGCCGGAGAAGGTGGTGTTCGCGAAGAACTGGCGCTTGTAGACGGGAGAAGTGCACGTCGTAGCGGCGGAGGCGGCCGGGGCTGCGGTGCTGAGCAGGGCGCCGGCGGTGGCGAGCACGAGGGCGGTGGTGGCTGCCTGCGTCGTGCGTCTGGCTGGGTTCAAAGCGGTCCTTCGAGTCCTGATCGTCAAACGACGAGAAGTGGGCCGTTGACGATCAGGACCGGCGAAGGTGTGAATTGGTTGTACGGCTGGTGTGATTTTGTTCGAAAGGTAAGAACGGGCCGCGTGGG
This sequence comes from Streptomyces sp. SID12488, assembly GCF_010548275.1. Lineage (GTDB taxonomy): Bacteria > Actinomycetota > Actinomycetes > Streptomycetales > Streptomycetaceae > Streptomyces. The sequence goes on along the minus strand of NZ_JAAGLT010000010.1, from coordinate 181,695 downwards.
GCGCGTGGGAACCGCGGCCGGGCTCAGCCCACCTTGAACGAGATCGTGCTCGCCGGGCCCTTCCGGCCCCCGTAGTAGTCCACCGTCCGCACCTGGAGTATGTAGAAGCCGGACCTGGGCGCTGTCCACGTGAGGGTCGAGTTCGTGGTCGTGGTGTAGCCCGTGTCGCTGGTGAACTTGTACTCGTAGCCCCAGATCAGGCGGTCCGAGGTCGGGGTCAGGGTCGCGGTGAGCGGAGTGTCCGCACCGCCGTGCGCCACGCAGTCGTTCGCTGTGCACTCCGTGTACGGGGCGGACAGGGTGATCGTCGGCGGCAGCGGCGCGGTGGACGTGGCCGGGGTCTCCCGGGTCACCGTGACCACTCCCTCGGGGGCCGACTCGTTGCCGTACTGGTCGAGGGCGACCACGTAGTAGGACGCGCGCCCGATCGGGGCCGTCCTGTCGTCGTAGAGGGTGGCCGTCACCTTGTCCGCGCTGATCCGCGTCCAGGCGTCGTTCGTACCCGTGCGGCGGTAGACCCGGTAGCCGTAGTGGGCGTCCGTCGAGAAGTCCCAGGTGAGTACGGTGGCGCTGTCGCGGAGTGTGCCCGTCAGGCCCGTGGGCGCCGCCGATTCGCCGGGCGCGGGGCGGGTCGCCGTCACCGCCTCCGACACCGGGGAGATGTTCCCGTACGCGTCGATCGCCTGGATCGTGTAGGTGACCGGGACGCCTGCCTCCGCCAGCTGGTCGTTGAACGAGGTGCCGAGGGCGATCTCCGGGCCGTCGGGGTCGGACCCGCCGGCCGGGGCCGCCCACACCTCGTAGCGCTCCACGTCGGCCGAGGAAGCCTGCCAGCGGACCGCGTTGCCCGCCGTCGTACCCTCCGCCGTCAGGCCCGTGACCTGGTCGGGCGCGGTGGTGTCCGGCTCACCCGGGTCGACCGTCGCGGACGGGACGGACTCGTTGCTGTACTTGTCCACGGCCGTGACGCGGTAGTACGCGCGCTGCTTGATGTTCTCCGTGGAGTCCGTGTAGTAGGTGTCGCCGATCGCCCAGCTGATCCGGGTGTACGGGCCCTGCGGCGCGCTCGCGCGGTAGACGCTGTAGGAGAACGCGTCGGCGACCGCGTTCCAGTCGAGCCGCAGCGTGGACGCGGCCACCGTCACCTTGACCCCGGTGACCTGCACCGGCGCTGTCTTGTCGACGGTCGTCGCTGTCACGTCGGTGCTGCCGGTGGACTGGTTGCCGGCCTTGTCGTGGGCGCGTATCTCGTAGGCGTACGTCTGGCCGGTCTTCGGGATTGTGGAGTCCGTGTACGTGGTGGTGGCGGCGGTGGTCGTGGCGAGGGGGGTGCTGCCGAACTTCGTGCCGTTCAGGGCGCGGTAGATCTTGTAGCCGGAGAGGTCCATCTCCTTGTTCTTCGCCCAGGTGAGCTTGGCCTTGCCCGTTGCCTTGTCGTACGTGACGGTGGGTGCTGTCGGGGCGAGGGGTTTGACCTTGTCGACGGTCGCCGAAGTGCGGGGTGTGTAGGCGAAGTTGACGTTGGCGTTGCCGTTCCAGTTGGCGTAGTCGACGCGGAGGGTGTGCTTGCCGGAGGGGATGGTGAGGTTGACGGTCTTCTTCTGGATCGTCGTGACGTTCTTCCAGAGGTCGACCTTGACCTTGCCGTCCAGGTACACCCGGATACCGTCCTGCGCGGCCACGGTGAGGGCGAATGGTCCGCCGGACCCGAAGTCCCGTGTCACGGTCCAGCGGACGCCGAAGTTGTCCTTCGGGAGGCCGGTGGCGGGGGCTCGCGCGCCCCAGTTCTCGGCGACGGCGGTGTCGCAGTCCGTCTTCTTCGGGGTGCCGGAGAAGGTGGTGTTCGCGAAGAGCTGCCGCTTGTAGACGGGGGAGGCGCACGTCACGGTGGCCGCCGAGGCGGGGGTGGCGGCGGCCACCGCGGTGAGCAGCCCGCCGGCGGCGGCGAGCACGACAGCGGTCGCGGTGGTGCTCCTCGCGGCTCCCGTGACCGTCGTACTTCTGGCTGAGATCATTCGGTCCTTCGCATTCTTCGCGTCCGTTCCGGAACGGCGGTATCCAGCCGTCGATCTTCAGGACTCGTGAGGAACGCGCTTGGTTGTACGGATCTTGGACGGGGTCCGGACGGGCACTGGGCGGGTTCTGGACGGGTTCCGGACGGGTCTCCGTGCGCTCGGTCCGCTCGGTCCGGACACTTGATGGAGAGGGTGCGAAGGCTGTTGACGCAGACTTCCGCCACTTCTTCACGCAGGCGACGGAGTGTGATGTTGCACTCCGGATCAGTAGTTCCGCTTGACGCGTGCGGGCTCGCGCGCGTTGTCTTTTCAGACACATGGGCCGCACTGCTGCGTCCACGTCCTAAAAGCACCTGAAGTGAGCACCCGAATGTTTCGTCTGACTCGTCCGGCTCGTCCGATTCACATGAGTCGCGTGGCTCGTTTGCGTCGTTCCGTCACGGCCGTGGCCGCCTCCGTGGTCACGGTCTCCCTTGCCGCAGGCTGCGGCGCACTCGACGCCGGCGGGGAAACCGCTTCCGCGACCCCCGCCAAGGGCAACGACATCACGGTGGGGCTGCTGCTTCCGGAGACGGCGAACACTCGGTACGACAAGTTCGACTACCCGATCATCAAGAGCAAGGTCGAGTCGCTCACCAGCGGCCAGGGCAAGGTCGACTACGCCAACGCCGGTGCGGACTCCGCCAAGCAGGCCAGGCAGTTGCAGCAGATGATCGACGACAAGGTCGACGTCCTGCTCCTCGACGCCGTGGACGCGCACGCCATCGCGGGCGAGGTCAAGAAGGCCAAGGACGCCGGGATTCCGGTCATCGCGTACGACAGGCTGGCCGAGGGCCCCATCGACGCGTACATCTCCTTCGACAACGAGCTCGTCGGCGAGGTGCAGGGACGTTCCCTCCTGGAGGCCCTCGGCGGTGGGGCCAACGAGTCGAAGAAGATCGTCATGATGAACGGGTCGGTGACCGACCCGAACGCCGCGCAGTTCAAGAAGGGCGCCCTCTCCGAGCTGAACGGCAAGGTGACGATCGCGCAGTCCTTCGACACCAAGGACTGGAAGCCGGAGAACGCCGAGGCGAACATGACGAAGGCCATCGCGGCCATCGGAGAGGACAACATCGCCGGCGTCTACTCCGCCAACGACGGCATGGCGGGCGGCATCATCGACGCCCTGGAGGCCGCGGGCGTCACCAAGCTGCCGCCGATCACCGGGCAGGACGCCGAACTGGCCGCCGTGCAGCGGATCATCTCCGGCGAGCAGTACATGAGCGTCTACAAGTCGTACCCGCAGGAGGCCCAGACGGCGGCCGAGATGGCCGTCGCCCGCATCCAGGGCCGCGACATCCAGTTCGACGCCCTCACCCGGGACAAGGTCGACAGCCCCACGACCAAGGACGTCCCCGCCCAGCTGGTGAGCGTCGTCGCCCTGACGACGGCCAACATCAGGAGCACGGTCATCGAGGACGGCATCTACAAGGTGTCCGACATCTGCACCGCGAAGTTCGAGGACGACTGCGAGGCCCTCGGGCTGAAGTAGCCGCACACCGTCCGCGGGCATGGCGTGTACCCCGGGGTACACGCCATGCCCGCGGACGGGTCATTTCAGGCCACTCGCGTGAACTCCACCGTCACCTCCGGCGGCCCCCCGGCCACTCCCCGGTACACGCCCTTGTGCGGTGTCACGTCGTCGTAGTCGCGCCCCCGGCCGACCACCACGTGGGACTCGTCGGCGCGCGTCCGGTTCGTCGGGTCGTAGCCGCACCAGTCGCCCGCCCAGTACTCGACCCAGGCGTGGGACTGGCCCTCCACCGGGCGGTGCAGTTCCGCATCCCGCTCGGGGTGGAGGTAGCCGGAGACATAGCGGGTGGGCAGGCCGAGGCCCCGCAGCAGCGCGATCGTCACATGGGCGATGTCCTGACAGACGCCCGCGCCCTGCTCCCACGCCTCCGCCGCCGACGTGTTGACGCCCGTCGTACCTGGCAGGTACGACACCCGGTCCGCGACCAGCGCCGACACCGCCGTCGCCGTCTCGTGCGGGTCGAGACCCACGGCCACCTCCCGCGCCCGCGCCACCAGCTCGGGCGGCACCGTCGTCCGTCCCGTCGTCGTCGCGTACTCCAGCAGCCGGGAGGTGGCCGTCCGGTCGGCCACCTCGGCCCAGCTCGGCGCGGGGCCCAGGGGACCCGGCGGGGCCGTCTCCACCAGGCTCTGGGCGGTGATCGTGAGGTCGGCGTGCGGATCCATCAGGTCGAAACCCGTGACCTGCGTGCCCCAGTAGTCCCAGTACGACCAGGTCGACGTTGCCGGGTTCACGGTGACCCGGGCGTCCAGCGTGGTCTGGCCGGGGAGCGTCAGCGGGGTCATCCGGACCTCGTTGTGCGAGGAGATCACGGCCTGCGCGTACGCGACATGGGTGACGTGCCGGATACGGAGCCGGCGGGTCATCGGCGCGCTCGTCGACATGATGCTCGTCCCGCCGCTCGGCAGGCCATCGGCTCCGCCGCTCGTCATGCTGCCCGTCTCATTGCCGCTCATACTGCTCGCGCTCCTTCCTGTGCCCACTCCACGGGCCCCTGGTACGGGAAGAACTTCTCCGCGACCGCCTCCGCCGAGGCCATGCAGGCGGCCTGCAAGTCCTGTAGCAGCACCGGGAGTTGGTCTTCCATGGCCTGCGAGTCCAGATACTCCAGGCGGGTGCGCAGCCGCCCGATCGGGCGCCGGGCCGGGTCCTGGCGCGGGCGGCCCAGGGCCGCGAGGCACTCCTCCGCCGTGGTCAGCGCGTGCAGCGCCGAGCGCGGGAAGTCCCGGTCCAGGAGCAGGAATTCGGCCACTCTTGGAGTGTCCCCGAAACCGCTGTAGATACGCGCGTACGCCTCGTCCGCGCCGCTCGCGCTCAGCAGCGTCGGCCAGTCCGGGGCGTGGGCGGCGTCCAACACCCGTACCGACAACAGCCGTACGGTCATGTCCACCCGCTCCAGGCTGCGCCCCAGGATCACGAACCGCCAGCTGTCGTCCCGGCTCATGGTCGAGTCGGCGAGACCGAAGAAGAGCGCGGATCTGCGCCGTACGAGCTCCAGGTAGGCGTACGGGCCCGTGCGTCGGGCCGCGAGCCGCTGGTCGGCGAGGGCGTGCCAGGTGGAGTTGAGGCACTCCCACATCTCCGAGGAGACGGCTTCCCGGGCGCTTCTGGCATTGAGCCGGGCCGCACCGAGCGCGCCCTCGATCGCGCACGTCGAGCGGGCGTCGAAGGCGAGCTGGTCCAACACCTGTTGCATGTCCACGGGTTGGCCGCCCGCGTCGACGCCCAGGATCGCGTAGAGGGAGCGGCAGGCCGCGTCCTCGTCGCGCCAGGGGTCCTCCAGCAGGCGGTGCAGATAGGCGTCCAGGATGCGGCTCGTGGCGTCCGCCCGCTCCACGTAACGGCCCGTCCATGTCAGGGCCTCGGCTATCCGGGAGAGGATCACGTCGTTCACTGCTGCTGCGCCCCTTCCTGTACGAGGGTGAGGTTGCCGTCGGGTCCGTGCTGGCGCGGGGCGACCTCGGGCGGTGCGCCGGCCGGTGGTACCGGGGTCGGGGTCTCGGCGGGCCCCTCGGCGAGCACCCAGGTGTCCTTGGAGCCGCCGCCCTGGCTGGAGTTGACGATGAGGTTGCCTTCCTGGAGGGCGACGCGGGTCAGCCCGCCGGGCAGGACCCAGACCTCGTTGCCGTCGTTCACGGCGAACGGGCGCAGGTCGATGTGGCGCGGCGCCATCCGCTCGCCGGCCAGGGTCGGGGAGGTGGAGAGCGCGACGGGGCGCTGCGCGATCCAGCCCCGGGGGTCGGCGGCCACCGCCGCCCGGCACTGCTGGAGGGTCTTCCGGTCGGCCTTGGGGCCGATGACGATGCCCTGGCCCCCGGCGCCGTCGACGGGCTTGATCACCAGCTGGTCGATCTGGTCGAGAATGGCTTCCAACTGGCCCGGCTCGTCCGGACGGAACGACTCCACGTTCGGAAGAATCGGTTCTTCGGAGAGGTAGTACCGGATCAGATCGGGTACGTAGGTGTAGAGCAGCTTGTCGTCCGCGATGCCGTTGCCGACAGCGTTCGCGAGGGTGACGGTGCCCGACTGGGCGGCGTTCAGGATGCCCGGGCAGCCGATCAGCGAGTCGGGCCGGAAATGGAGCGGGTCGAGGAAGTCGTCGTCCATTCGTCGGTATACGACATGGACGGGCACCTCACCGCGCGTGGTCCGCATCCACACCCGGTTCTTACGGCACACCAGATCGTGCCCCTCGACCAGCTGCACGCCCATCAGCCGGGCCAGCAGGGCGTGTTCGAAGTAGGCGGCGTTGCTCGGACCGGGGGTCAGGACCACGACCCGCGGATCGGTGACCCCGGCGGGCGCGGCGGCGCGCAGCGCGGCCAGCAGGCGCTGCGCGTAGCCGTCGACGGGGACGACGTGCTGCTCGGCGAAGAGGGACGGGAAGACGCGGGTCATCGCCCGCCGGTTCTCGATGACGTAGGACACCCCGGACGGCACCCGGACGTTGTCCTCCAGCACCCGGAAGTCCCCGGCCTCGTCCCGGACGAGGTCGATGCCGGCGACATGGATGCGTACCCCGCCCGGTGGCTCGATGCCCTGGGCGGCCCGGTGGAAGTGCGGTGAGCTGAGCAGCAGCCGCCAGGGCACGACGCCGTCCTCGAAGGCCCGGCAGGGCCCGTAGGCGTCCGCGAGATAGGCCTCCAGGGCCCGTACCCGCTGGGCGACCCCGCGCTGGATGAGATCCCACTCCAGCGCTTCGAGGATCCTCGGTACGAGGTCCAGCGGCCAGGGCCGTTCCTCACCCGCGAAGGCGTAGGTCACCCCGCGGTCGGTGAACGCCCGGGCCATCTGGTCGGCCCGGAAGCGCAGCTCGGTCGGCTCGATGGGCTGGAGTGCCGCCAGTACCGGCTCGTAGGCGGCCCTGACCTCACCCGGCCGCACAAACATCTCGTCCCACGCGTCGGCCAGCGCGTACGCGTCAAATATGTCCGCCATGGCCTGACGGTAGGGGCGGGACGTAACGGGACGATCTCCGAGTGATTTCCGGCAGCTCACGCGAAAGTTGTGGTACGCGCTTTCACTCCGGTCTCCTCGGATCTCCTCAGACCTTCTCAGGTCTCATCGGGTCCCTTCGCGCCGCGCCGGGCAGGCTGATGGCCCCGGCCGGACGGTGACGTCCTGCCGGGGCCGCTTCGGGCGTTCCCCCGTTCGCGCCTCGCGGCGGCCCCGTTACGCCCTTGGGAAGCGATTTCCACAATGCCCTCACGCGCAACGTCCCACCACCGTCAGCTTGTTGCAGGGACACGGGCGGAGGAGGGGCGAAAGTCGGACATAGTAAGGGGATTGGGGGCGCGTGGCGGACCTCGCCTTGTTGCGGACCACGTCCGGGCCGCGCATAGTGGCGCTGCAAAGTGCTGGAACCAGTAGTGGGATGGGGCGATGGCCGGGCACGGGACGGACGAGCATCCACACGGTGCTGACCGACTGTGCGAGGCCGGGGATCGCGTGTATTCCCGGGCCGTACGGCGGGGCCGTGTGCCGCGCCGGGACGCCGAGACGGCGCCGTGCCTGCTCGAACTCGCCCTGCTGCACCCCGACCCCGACGACATGGCCTGGCTGGTGCCGACCTCCCCGCAGGAGGTCATGACCCGGCTGCTGCGCGGCGTCTACGACGAGGTCAGCGCGAGTCAGGGCCGGGTGGGCTCGGCGGTCGCGGCCTTCGAGCGGTACACCTCCCTCGGCGGGGAGAGCCAGTACGCCGGCTCCGGTTCCCGTACCGGGACCGGTACCGGCGGTGGCCCCGGGTTCGGCTTCGGCGAGGGCACGGCCCTGCGTGTCCTGGACGGCCTCGCCCGTATCCAGACCGCGATGGACGAGGCGACCCAGGCGTGCACGACCGAGGTGCTCACCGTCCAGCCCGGCGGCATCCGCCGCGAGTACGAACTCTCGGAGGGCCTGCACCGGGCGCTCGAACTGCGCGGGCGCGGTGTGCGGATGCGCGGCCTGTACAACCATGTGGCCCGGCACGGTCAGGGACTGCTCAACTACCTCGAACTGGTGGGCGGAGCCGCCGAGGCGCGCACCCTCGACGAGGTGATCGAGCGGCTGATCCTCTTCGACCGCACGGTGGCCTTCATCCCGGCGAACGCGGAGCGGACGGTCGCGCTGGAGATCCGCCACCCGGCGCTGGTGCGCTACCTGGGCACGGTCTTCGACCGCCTGTGGCGCCTGGCGGTCCCGCTGACGGCCTCGCTCCCCGACACGGGCATCGAGGGCATCTCGCACCGGGAGCGGTCCATCGCCACCCTGCTCGCGGAGGGTCACCAGGACGCTGTGGTCGCCGAACGCCTGGGGATCAGCGTCCGCACCTGCCGGGCACACATCGCCCGGCTCTCGGAGACGCTGGGGGCGGCCAGCCGGACGCAGCTGGGGGTACGGATAGCGCAGGCGGGCCTGGACTGCCCACCGGCCGTCACCGCGCCGGGCGGCGGCACGGCACTCAGCCTTCCGGCGCCGACTCCGGCTCCAGAATCCCCGACTGCCCGATGAGGTAACCGAGTTGGGCGCGGCTCTCGCTGCCGAGGGTGGCGGCGAGCTTGGCGATGTGGACGCGGGCGGTGCGGACGTTCATGCCGAGGCGGGTGGCGATGACGGCGTCGGTGTGGCCCTCGACGAGCAGGGCGGCGATGGCTTGCTGACGTGGCGTGACGCCGTCGAGGGACGGGAGTTGAACGGCCTGCGGATACATCGGGGTGGCCAGCTGCCACAGCCGATCGAAGGTGGTGGCGAGGTAGTCCACGAGGACCGGGTGGCGGATCTCCAGGGCGAGGGTGCGTTCTTCGTTGGCGGGGATGAAGGCGACGGTCCGGTCTACGATGATCAGCCGCTTGGTCAACTCGTCCAGGGTTCGGGCCTCGACGTCGCCGGTCAACTGCTCGTATCGGGCGCGGACGACCAGGGAGTGGCGGAACGTGTGCTGGTAGAGGGTGCGGATCCGTGCGCCCCGGTCGAGGAGCGCCTGATCACGCGTCAGAGCGTCGGCCAAAACCACAGGGGCGCGACCGTTGTGGGGCTGGATCGTGAGGAGTTCGCTGGAGGCGTCTGCCATGCTCTGGGAGATGGCAAGGTTGATCCGGTCGATGCCACTGAGGACGCTGATCATGGGTGTATCGGCCACCGCGTCCGGGACATCGATGCGCATGAGCGGCTCGAACGCTTCGGCCAGCAGCGACTCCTGCCGCCGCCTCCTGGCCGTGTCCTCCGCGCTCTCGTGCAACAGCCGGGAGAGGGCCACTGCGGCGGCCAGCGGACGCAGTCGGCGCGGGTTCTCGAGGTCGGGCCGAAGCAGCCCGAAGTCGATCAGGCAGGGAGCATCGCCGGCCTCGTCGTCCGGCACGTGGCCCTCGCGCAGCGCGCGGACGTAAAGGCTCATGCCTGCCTCGCACAGTTCCTCAGCCCCGTGCGGGTGCCGTTCAGCCACCGGTGACTCCCTTGTGCTCAGTGTTCCTGGTCGAGGATCCCCGACTGCGCGATCAGGAACCCGAGCTGGGCGCGGCTGCCGCTGCCGAGGGAGGTGGCCAGCTTGGCGATGTGGGCGCGGCAGGTGCGCACGTTCATCCCGAGGCGGCGGGCGATGGCCTCGTCGACGTGGCCCTCGATGAGGAGCTTGGCGATGGAGTGCTGGATGTCGGTGAGGCCGTCGGGCGCGGTTTCGTAGGGGGCGCCAGCACTCAGCGGGACCGAGCGGGACCACATGAACTCGAACACCTTGATCAGATAGCGGACGAGGCCAGGGTGACGAAGCTCCAGGGCGACCTTCTGGTCGTCGCGAGTCGGGATGAAGGCGACGGTCTCATCGCAGATGATGAGGCGCTCGACCAACTCGTCGATGGTCCGGTACTCCACCTTGCCGTTGGAGAACCGGTCCACGTAGGCCTGTTTCTCGGCGCTGTAGCGGGCGGTGTGCTGATAGAGGGTCCGGATGCTCACACCACGTTCGACCAGCGGCCTGTCGCGCTCCAGCCCCTGGATGAGGCTGCGCTCGGGGCGGTGGCCGCTGGGCTGGACGGTGAGCATCTCGGTCCGGCACTGGGCTGTGGCCAGGTCGAGTGCGGCGTTGATGCGGTCGTTGCCCTCCAGCACGGTGATCGAGTGTGTGCTTGCCGTTGACTGGGCACTGAGAGCCATGAACGGCCCGAACGCGTCGGCCAATTCGATCGACAACCGACGGCGCTCGGTGATCTCGGTTTCTATGGGGTTGAGCCGCTGAGCCAGAGCGACCGCCGGAGGCACGGGACGCAGCCATTTCACGTCGTCGGGATCAGGATGAAGCAGGGCGAATTCAATCAGGCAAGGAGCGCTTTCCGCGTCGGTGCGGGCTATGCGTCCGGTGCGCAGAGCGTCCGCATAAAGGCGGCCACCCTCCTCGCATAGATCGGTCACCGCGTGGGGATGTGTCGCTTTAGTCCTATTCATCACCAAATCTCCACCCCCCAGGGTCCTGAACGTGCAGGAACATGATGCATCGATTATGTGGCCATGACGTGCCCGAATGAGCCATCGTTCTACTCAACGGGGGAAGAGGGACCTTCAAGTGAGGATGAAGCCGACTATGCGTAACAGAATGCTTCACTCGGTGCTTGTCGCCGCCTTCTCCGCCGTCGTGGGGTTCGGAACGCTCAGTGGCATCTCCGGCGGGAAGGGCGACACTCGAGCGGACAGTGTCTGGCCGACGGCGGTCGAGACCGTCACTGTTGCCGGTGACAGCGTATGGCCGGTTGCTCCTGCGCGCCCAGATGACAGCGTTTGGGCCTGATGTGACCACTCCCCCTGACGACCGCTCCTTCCGTCGCGAAATGGCAACCGCCTACCGCTCCGGCTGGCACTTCATCGACCTGGTCACTGCCGTCCCCCACAGTGGTGACTCGCTCATGGTGACCGTGTTCGGAGAGCCGGTCGTCGTGACGCGGGACGACGAGGAAGACGTAAGGGCATACCGGTGTCTGCGGCGGCCTCGGGGGGCGCCGCAGCCCGTACGGTGTGCGATTCGGTACGGAATGATCTTTGTGAACCTGGATCAGCGCGATCACCGGCTGGACCACCCCGACATCCCGGACATCCCCGATTTCCAGGACGTACAGACCATCTCAGCCACCCCCCGCAGTGCCTGACGCGATTCCCCCGTCGCAGTAGATCGCTCAGGTACTTCCCCCCAGTAGCGGCGTCACCGTGACCTGAACACGGTGACGCCGCTGCTGTTTCCGGTGAAATATCAGGGTTTGAGGGTGTCCCGTCCCGGATGCCGCGCCCGCTCGCTTGGCTGAAAACGGCCGCCCGCCGCCTCTGCTTCCGCCGCCCATCCGTCAATGAGGATGGGCGGTTTTTGGTCTGCCCAGCCACCCCGTCCACCTTGAGTTGAATAGACTCAACTTTGTGTACGCTGGCTGTGTCAGCCATGACCGGGATCAGTACCGGGTTACAGGGAAGGGAGACAGCGACTGTGGACGCCGAGCTGACCAACAGGAGCCGGGACGCGATCAATGCGGCCACCAGCAGGGCCGTGTCCGGGGGGCACCCGGACCTGACCCCCGCGCACCTGCTGCTGGCGCTGCTCGCGGGGGAGGACAACGAGAACATCGTCGACCTCCTGGTCGCGGTCGAGGCCGACCAGGCGGCCGTACGCGCGGGCGCCGAGCGCGTCCTCGCGAACCTGCCCAGCGTGACCGGCTCGACCGTCGCGCCCCCACAGCCCAGCCGGGAACTTCTTTCGGTCATCGCCGATGCGGCCGAACGGGCGAAGGAGCTCGGCGACGAGTACCTGTCCACCGAGCATCTCCTCATCGGCATCGCCGCGAAGGGCGGCCCCGTCGGGGACGTACTCTCCCAACAGGGCGCCGGCGCGAAGAAGCTGCTGGACGCGTTCCAGAAGAGCAGGGGAGGGCGTCGCGTGACCACAGCCGACCCCGAGGGCCAGTACAAGGCCCTGGAGAAGTTCGGTACGGACTTCACGGCCGCCGCCCGGGAGGGCAAGCTCGACCCGGTCATCGGCCGGGACCAGGAGATCCGCCGGGTCGTCCAGGTCCTGTCCCGCCGTACGAAGAACAACCCGGTGCTCATCGGTGAACCGGGCGTGGGCAAGACGGCCGTCGTCGAGGGTCTCGCCCAGCGCATCGTCAAGGGCGACGTACCGGAGTCGCTCAAGAACAAGCGCCTCGTCTCCCTGGACCTCGGCGCGATGGTCGCCGGGGCGAAGTACCGGGGCGAGTTCGAGGAGCGCCTGAAGACGGTCCTGGCGGAGATCAAGGGCTCCGACGGCCAGATCATCACCTTCATCGACGAACTCCACACGGTCGTCGGCGCGGGCGCAGGCGGCGACTCCTCGATGGACGCCGGCAACATGCTGAAGCCGATGCTGGCCCGTGGTGAGCTGCGCATGGTCGGCGCGACGACCCTCGACGAGTACCGCGAGCGGATCGAGAAGGACCCCGCCCTGGAGCGCCGCTTCCAGCAGGTCCTGGTCGCGGAGCCGAGCGTCGAGGACACCATCGCGATCCTGCGCGGCCTCAAGGGCCGGTACGAGGCCCACCACAAGGTCGTCATCGCGGACAGCGCCCTGGTGGCCGCGGCGACCCTCTCCGACCGCTACATCACCTCCCGTTTCCTCCCCGACAAGGCGATCGACCTGGTCGACGAGGCGGCGTCACGCCTCCGTATGGAGATCGACAGCTCCCCTCTTGAGATCGACGAACTCCAGCGCGCCGTGGACCGGTTGAAGATGGAGGAACTCGCGCTGGAGAGGGAGACCGACCCGGCCTCGCGCGAGCGCCTGGAACGGCTGCGCCGCGATCTCGCCGACAAGGAGGAGGAGTTGCGCGGCCTGACGGCCCGTTGGGAGAAGGAGAAGCAGTCCCTCAACCGGGTCGGCGAGCTGAAGGAGAAGCTCGACGAACTCCGCGGCCAGGCCGAACGGGCCCAGCGCGACGGCGACTTCGACTCCGCCTCGAAACTCCTCTACGGCGAGATCCCCACCCTGGAAAGGGACTTGGAGGAGGCCTCAGAGGCCGAGGTGGAGGCCTCCAGGGACAAAATGGTCAAGGAAGAGGTCGGCCCCGACGACATCGCGGACGTGGTCGGCGCCTGGACCGGCATCCCGGCCGGCCGTCTCCTGGAGGGCGAGACCCACAAACTCCTGCGCATGGAGGAGGAGTTGGGCCGCCGTCTGATCGGCCAGTCGGAGGCGGTCCAGGCGGTGTCGGACGCGGTACGGCGTACACGCGCGGGCATCGCGGACCCGGACCGTCCGACGGGCTCCTTCCTCTTCCTCGGCCCGACGGGCGTCGGCAAGACGGAACTAGCGAAGGCCCTGGCCGACTTCCTCTTCGACGACGAGCGGGCGATGGTCCGCATCGACATGTCGGAGTACGGCGAGAAGCACAGCGTCGCCCGCCTCGTCGGCGCCCCGCCCGGCTACATCGGCTACGAGGAGGGCGGCCAGCTGACGGAGGCGGTGCGCCGCCGCCCGTACAGCGTGGTGCTCCTGGACGAGGTCGAGAAGGCCCACCCGGAGGTCTTCGACGTCCTCCTCCAGGTCCTGGACGACGGCCGCCTCACGGACGGCCAGGGCCGCACCGTCGACTTCCGCAACGCGATCCTGATCCTGACGTCGAACCTCGGCAGTCAGTACCTGGTCGAGCCGCTGACGTCGGCGGAGGTGAAGAAGCAGCAGGTGCTGGAGGTGGTCCGGGCCTCCTTCAAGCCGGAGTTCCTGAACCGCCTGGACGACATGGTCGTCTTCTCCGCCCTGAACGGGCAGGAACTGGAGCGCATCGCGGGCCTCCAGATCGGCCGCCTCGCCAAGCGTCTGGCCGAACGCCGTCTGACGCTGGACGTCACCCCGGCCGCCCTGGCCTGGCTCGCCGACGAGGGCAACGACCCGGCGTACGGCGCCCGCCCCCTGCGCCGCCTGATCCAGACGGCGATCGGCGACCGCCTCGCCAAGGAGATCCTGGCTGGCGAGGTGAAGGACGGCGACACGGTACGGGTGGACGCGTTCGGGGAGGGCCTGATCGTGGGACCGGCGACGGATCCGGAAACGGGACCGGGAACGGGACCGGCAGCGGGACCGGAGGCGGGACCGGCCACGGGCAAGACGCTGTAGTCGTTGGCTGCGGCACGCTGTTTTCGGACGCTCACGGCCGGTGCGGGAGGGCGACTGTTGCCGGTCGGGGGCGAAGCAAGAGAGGGTGGGGAGCGTACGTCTGGTCTCAGCGATGGCCGGACGAGCCAGACGACTGCAGGAGTGTTCACGTATGACCATCGACCCGTCCTCGATCCCTAACTTCGGGGGCCAGCCCGAGCCGCAGCAAGGCCCGGCAGGCCCCGTCGTTCCGGACCAGGACCTTGTGAAGCAGCTCCTGGAACAGATGGAGCTGAAGTACGTCATCGACGACGAGGGTGACCTCGCCGCGCCGTGGGAGCAGTTCCGCACGTACTTCATGTTCCGTGGTGAGGGTGACCAGCAGGTCTTCTCGGTGCGGACGTTCTACGACCGACCCCACCCGATCGAGGGGAAGCCCGCGCTGCTCGAGTCGATCGACGACTGGAACCGGCGGACCCTGTGGCCCAAGGTGTACAGCCACACGCACGACGACGGCACCGTTCGCCTGATCGGCGAGGCGCAGATGCTGATCGGGACGGGCGTCGCCCTGGAGCACTTCGTGTCGTCGACGGTGAGCTGGGTGCGGGCCGCGATCGAGTTCGACAAGTGGCTCGTCGAGCAGCTCGGCCTGGAGCCGGACGCCGAGGACGCCGAGGACGAGAAGCCCGCGGACGACGCAGAGTAGTCCTGTCTGCACGTTTTTACGTCTTTACGCCTGTGCATGGAGGAGCCCGGCCGGGGAGGCCGGGCTCTCGCCGTTTCCGGGCCGGGGTTCTCGGCGCAGCTGAACAGCCCGAGCGCGCCGACGGAAATCAGAGTGCAGTCTGATTGCAGTCCGAGTATGGTCTGAGTATGACCATCGCGCAGTGGGTACCCGAATCGGACGCCGTCACGTTCACCGATCTGTCGCGGAACCCGAAGGCCGTGGCAGCCAAGGCCGCTGCCTTGGGATGTCTGCGTGTCACGCATCGGGACGCCCCCGACATGGTGCTGACCACGGCCATACACGCGGAGCGCGCCGCGGAGAACCTGACCACCGCGTCCCGGTTGTTCCTTGCCCTGATGAAGCAGGACGACGGTGTCAAGTCGCTCCTGCTCGCGCTGCCCGAGGTGTTCCCGTGGGTACGTCACCTGGACAGCGACGAGGCCCGGGAATTCACTGTTGAGCTCCTGGATGCACTGTCCGATGCCGCTGAGCTGGGTACCAGGGAGGCTGTGCACCGAGCGATCGTCTCGTGGCGAGCGACCGCCCGCATCAACGCCGACCCTGACCGGCTCAGGGAAGCACTCCGTCCGCTGGGTGACGTCGATCTCGGTCCGGTCGAGGACGCCGAGTAGCGTCCGTCGATCGTTCAGCTCACGGCAGGGCGACGACCATACTCGCCGACCTCTGCGGGGGCAGACGTGTGAGACGGCACGACGAGGGGCCCGGCGGCTGCCGGGCCTCCGTCGTTGACGGTTTGAGCCCGCGTTTCGATCTGTACGTCCGCCCATACCGTCTTGCCCACGGGTTGCCGAGGCGCCCACCCCCAGCGCACGGCCAGGACGTCCACCAGGAGCAGTCCTCGCCCGGACTCGCCCACGGGGTACGACGACGGCGTCGCCGTGGGTGGCCGCTTCGCGGAGGCGGCGTCCGCGACCTCGACGCGAACCAGGCCCGCAGCCGTGTCGAGAACGAGCCGGAGCCCGAAGTCCCGCCCGGCGATCCGGCCGTGCCGCACGGCGTTCGCGGCCAGCTCGCCGACGACGAGGGCGACCGCGCACGACGCGTCCGACGCCGACGGGTGACCCCACTCCTCCATGCGCCGGACGGCGAGGTGCCGGGCGAGCCGGGCGCCTCGCGGCGAGGAGGCGAACTGCTCGGTGAATGAGGGGAGTTCACGCGACTCGTCTCCCGAGGTGGTCGTTCCTGTCAACACGGCTGGTCCGTCCTTGTCTGTCGAGTTCGGCGCCATGGCGTCATCCCTTGGCGTACGTGATTCGTCACGTTCCGTACTCAAGAGTCGTCCGGTCGACCTACGCTCGACAGGTGACACAGCCTTACTTTTCACCCCGTAAGGAACGGAAGTGACGCTTTGGCCAACGGAATTGACCCCAGCGCGTCGATGGCGGCGCTGTTCGGCTCCCGGGTGCGCAGGCTCCGTACGGCGGCCGGACTGACCCAGGCCGAACTCGGCGTCAAGGCACACGTGGTGAGCACCCGGATCACACAGGTCGAGCGGGCGTCCGGAGCGAGGCCGACGCTGGAGCTGGCGCGTGCGCTGGACGTGGCCCTCGGCGCGAACGATCTGCTGATCGACCTGTGGCCGTACGTGTACCGGGAGGCGTTTCCGGACTGGTTCCAGAAGTTCATGGAGTACTCGGCACGGGCGGTGGTCATCAGGCAGTACGCGGCTCACGTGGTGCCGGGTCTGTTGCAGACGGAGGACTATGCGCGGGCACTTCTGCGGGTCGGCCGAACGCTCGGCAGCGAGGAGCAGTTGGAAGAGCGGGTCGCCCTCCGCATGGGACGACAGGAGCGTCTCGGCGCGCCCGGTCGACCCGAACTGTGGGCGGTCCTCGACGAGTCGGTGCTCAGGCGTCCGGTCGGCGGACTGGAGGCGATGCGGGAGCAGTTGGCGCGGCTGCTGGGGACGGTGACGGAACCTCACATCACTCTGCAGGTGCTGGCGTTCGACCAGGGCGAGCACGAAGCCCTGGGCGGCTCGCTCACGGTGCTCACCATGCCGGACGGCTCGGAGATCGCCTACACGGAAGGCGCGCACTACGGCCAACTCATCGAGGATCCGGACGAGGTCAGGAGTTTCGTGCTGACCTACGATCGGCTGCGGGCGGCTGCTCTGCCCCCGCTCATGTCACTGGACATGATCCGATCCGTGATGGAGGACAACCACCGTGGAGCGAAGGTCCCTTCCCGAACTGAACGGCGCCGCCTGGCGCAGGAGCAGCTACAGCAATCAGGAGGGGGGCGACTGCGTGGAGGTGGCCGACGGGTTCCCGGCCGTCGTCCCGGTGCGTGACAGCAAGGTCCCGCACGGGCCGGTGCTGTGCGTCGAAACCGCCTCCTGGGCAGCCTTCATAGGCGAGTTGAAGGCCTGACGCCACCATCCCCGAGGCGACCGGGCCCCGGTCGCCGTCCGTCGTACGGGCTCACCGGGCCCTTGTCCGCGAGGGTCCGGCGGGCCACTGACCTCCCCAAAGAACCGGGGGAAAGAACTACCCACCCACCCACCCTCCCCGGCCGCGAGGCCCGCGTCACCCGTACGAGTGACCGGCTTGCAGGGGCGGGATCCGGGCGGTTACGTTCGCCGCGACAACCGAAAACAGAAACGGCCCCCGCCGGGATTCCCGTCCCGAACGAGGGCCTGACCAACTCAGGAAGAAGCAAGCTTCCCGATGGCTGAGCCGCAGTCTAACGCGCGCCTGCGCGCCGACGCCGGAGCACCGACCTCCGGCGTGATCCATGTCCGCACCCGCCTCACGGCCGACTTCACCGTGATCTCCAACGCCCTCGCCCAGCGACGCGGCAGCGCGGTCACGGTCGGCGTCGCGGCGTACATCGCCTCGCTCCCCGACCGCTCCTCGGTGACCATCACCGCCCTGTGCGAGCACTTCAGCGAGGGCGAGATCCTCATCTCACGGGCACTCAGGGAACTCGAAGCGGCCGGATATCTGGAACGCCGCCGAGAGCGACTGCCCACCGGGCAGATCCGCACCCGGACGTACTTCTACGACGTCCCGGGCGGCGATCCGGGAGCCGACTCGGACTCGGACTCGGACTCGGATCCGGATCCGGATCCGGACGGGCCGCCCGAGCCGCCGAAGCCGCCTCGGCCCCGAAAGCGGGCCGCCGCTGCTGCGGTCACCCCCGCGTTCGTACCTGCACCCGTCGAGGAAACGGTGGCGGCGCCCGTACGGGCCGAGGTGGAGGCGGAGGCACCGACCCCGCTCGCCGACAGCGACAGCGGCAGCGGCAGCCTGGCCGAGGCCGACCCGCAGGCCATCGCCGTACTCGCCGCCCTGCGCCGGGTCGACCCCCGCCTTGTCCTGACCGCGCGGGAAGCCGCCCGCCTCGCCCCGGCCGTCTCGCAGTGGCTCGCTGCGGGCCTCCTGCCCACACACATCACCGACCACCTCACCGCCCGGCTCCCGGACACCTTCCTGACCCGCCCGGCGGGCATCCTCGCCTACCGGCTCAAGGAGACTCCGCTCGCCCTGCCCGCACCGGCCAGAGGCACAGGTCCCGCAGCCCGCCCGACAGCCGTGCCCATGCGGAACTGCGACGGCTGCGACCGGGGATTCCGCGCGACGGAACCCGGCCGCTGCCGAAACTGCAGGTCGGGGCAGCACCTCCGTGCGGCCGGCTGAGGCGGTGGCTGGGCATGTGGTCCACCGGCAGTTGGAAGCCTTGATGTGCGTCGATGCGAAACTGCGCCAAGAGGTCTGCAACACGTGATGCAGACCCTCCAGTTGCACTCGCTCTCCGACGCCTTGCGTGAAGGGCTTCGGCTGCTCACTCGCGAGGCGACCGAAGTCGCCGCCTCGCGGGAGATCCGCGACTTCTACCAGGGCGCGAAGGCTCCGACTCCCGCAGGTGTTCTGCCCGCGACCGCGGACGACATTGTCAGGATCAGCTGACCTTGACCGTCCAGGACGAGGAGTACGTGTTCGTCAGATCGGTGGTGGCCGGGCGGTAGACCCGTAGCGTCCACGTTCCCGCGCGCGAGAAGGTGATCTTCGCGGTGGCGCTGCCGCTGCTGGTGAGGGTGGCCCTGGTGAGGGTCACCCACGTGCCGTCCTTCTTGAGGGACTGGAAGAGCAGTCCGGTCCCCTGGACGTAGGGGGAGCTGAGCGCGGTGTAGGACACGGGCCTGGCGTGGACCGCGGTCCTGGCCGGGTTCCTGACCGTGAGTACGGCCCTGACCTGCGCGGTCAGGGCCTTGCTGGTCGAGGACGCCCACGTCGGGTTCTTCGCCGCGGTGACGGCACGCCAGGTGCCGTTGTACCTGGCGGTCGTGGTGTAGGAGGCCTTGCCGGTGCTGTCCGCGGTGACGGTCGCCTGGGTCTTCCAGGCGGTGGTCCCCGTCCGCTTGTACTGGAAACCGACCTTGGCACCGGCCGCGGCCTTGGCGCCGGTCTGGGTCACGGTGGCGGTGAAGGTCGCCTTACTGCCGTAGGTGCTGGTGGCCGGGCCGGTCAGCTGGGTCGTCGTGGCGGCCAGGACGCGGATCGGCCGGCTGCTGACGGTGGTGTCGCCGTACTGGGAGACGCTGGTCAGCGTGACGTCGTGCATCCCGGTGGTCGTGGTCTTCCAGGTGCCGGAGGGCCGCGCGGGATAGCTGCCGGTGGCGAACGTCGTGCCGTCGACGTCGAGGGTCCAGTGCTCGGCCCGGCTGACGCCGTCGGCTGCGGACGTCGTGGCGGTGAACTTCCGGCTGCTGCCCGCTACGGGGAAGTCCTGGAAGCCGTCCGTCCAGGTCGGTGTGACCTCGGACACCACCCTGACCGGCAGGTCCACCCGGCCGTGGGCGCCACGGTTGTCGACCGTGTCGAACGCCAGCGTGTGGGCGCCGTAGGGGAGTTGGCCGAGGTCGGCGAAGAAGCGGTCAGGGTTTCCCTCGTAGGTGTACGCGCCGACCGGCGTTGTCGCCTGTGCCTTGCCGTCGAGCGACACGGTGGTGCTGACCGGGTAGGCGTAGTTGAAGTTGGACGGAAACGCCTTGTTGAGCGACGGCGGGTAGGCGTAGTTCACCATCACCGGCGTCTCGCCCGGGTGGATGACGGTGTCGAGCTTCGGCGTGATGGTGAAACCGTGGTCGACCAGGGTGGCGGCCCGGGCCGGGGAACCCGGGCGGCCGTCCTTGTCGTAGGCCACGACATAGACCTCTCCGGCCCACAGGCCGGCCCGGACCGCACTCGTGTCCAGGGTGGTGGTCCATGTCGCGCCGCTTGCCGGGGCGGTCAGGTCGACGGGGGCGGGCCAGGTGCTGTTCGAGCTGAAGTACCGGACGCGCGAGACGCCGTTGTCGCCGGTCGCGGTGGCTCGTAGGGACAACTCGCGGTCCGCGGACAGGCCCACGGGCTGGTGGTTGGTCCAGGCCTCGTCTCCGGGCAGATCGGGCAGGGTGACGACCGGCCGCTCGTTGTCGACGGTGACGACGGCGTTGGCCGTGACGGTCCGCGGGCGGGGGCTGTCCACCTCGACGTGGACGGTGTTCTCGCCGTCGTTGACCAGCGGCACGGTCACCCCGTTCGCGGAGCCCCCGAACTGCTGGGTGGCGGCGGTGCCCAGGGTCGCGTGCAGGGTGCAGGAGGGCAGGCAGTCACCCGGGCTCAGCCGGAAGGCCTGCTTGACCGTGCCGGTGCCCTGGTACACGCCGCTGCCGGTGATGCTGACCACGGCAGTGGTCGGCTCGTCGCCCGGGTCCGCGTGCACCGTGAAGGTGACATCCGTCGTGCCGGTGATCGTCTGCCCGGCGCTGACCGTGCCGTCGCCTCCGGCGTCCGAGGAGATGCCGTCGAACGTGATCACGGCACCGGTGTCGTCCGCGACAGCCGCCGACGCGGGCACGACGGCGCACAGCATGGCAGCGCTCGCGGCAACGGCGAGCGATCTGACGGATCGGGATATACCCACGTCTCTCCTCCTGGGCCTTTGACCCTGGCTCGGCGGAGGCGCCGGGTGCGGTCCGCACGCCGCCTCCGACCAGAGCCCGGTTCCATGGCGGACCCGGAAACGAGGGCGGAACGCAGACCACCCCCGGGCCACTGTGCGTGGGCGGGGAGTGGTTGGCCTGTGTGGCGGCAACTCGATGATCTTTGGACGGACTCCGATCGCGTGTCAAGAACCTCGCCATTTGTCCCAAGGAGTGGAAAGCCCGTCGACAGCGGACTTCGAGTTCACCGTCGCCGGCGAGGAACCGGCAGTGAGCCACCCGGCCGATTCAGGACGCCAGGCGCCGCAAGCGGCTGCCGGCCTCGGTGAGGACGTCGTCCTTCGAACCCGGCCGCGCGCAGGCCGTCGCCGAGCAGGTCGCGCTTGCGGTGGAGGTCGGCGCGGAGACTGTCGAAGTAGGAGTCCGGGAGCGCCAGCGCCTCCGCCACCGCGTACTGGAACGGGCCCGACGCCACATACGTCAGGAACTGCTTCGCCGAACGCACGGCCGTGACCAGGTCCGGGGTGGATGTGACCCAGCCCACGCCGTGTTCACGCACTCATTCGTAGTGATCACTGCGCGATGCTGGGACCGGCAGAGGGTGTGCTCGATCCTTGAGTCCTGTCAGTTTTCGTAGTGGTAGCGGCACTGTGCGATCAGGACGCCGTCCTCGGTGGCCTTGTGGATCAGTCGGTGCTCGTCGTTGATGCGGCGCGACCAGTAGCCCTGGAATCCGTGCTTGAGCGGCTCGGGTTTGCCGATCCCCTCGTTGCCGTTCCGGGCGATGTCCGCGATGAGCGTGTTGATGCGCTTCAGGATCTTCCGGTCCTGAAGCTGCCACCACAGGTAGTCCTCCCAGGCGCGGGAGGAGAAGGTGATCTTCAACTTGCGGCCCTTATCTGTCGGTCGTCAGCTCGCGTACGGTGCCGCCGCCGTTTTCCAGCTCGTCGATGGACGCGAGTAGGCGCCGGGCGTTGGCTGGGCTTCGCAGCAGGTACGCCGTCTCTTTCAGGGACTCGTAGTCCTCAAGGGAGACAATGACGACCGGCTCATGTCCGGCCCGGGTGATAACGACTTCTTCGCGGTCGTCGGTGACGGAGTTGAGTACCTCGGCGTACCGAGCGCGCGACTCGGAATAGGTCATGGTCTTCACGATCAGGCCTCCTTGACGTACAAGAAATTGTACGTTGATGCCTGTGGTAGGGCAAGCGTCAGAGTGACGACCGTCGCCGGGCGGCTCCGGGCGTGAAAGTTCCGTGCGGTGCGGGATGGCGGGCGATGAGGAAGATGAGGAATGCGACGGCTGCGACCGCGGCTTCCGTGCGGCGGAATCCGGCCGTTGCCGGGACCTGCCGGGACCTGCCGGCGACGGTGTTCGCCGTGGCCGGCCGCGACGCTACCGCAGATAGTCGCTGGCCTCGGCTCCGAGGACGTTCAGCAGAGCCAGGGCCTCGGCGCTGCGGGATCCCTGCGGCGCGCTGTAGAGCACGAGGTTCTGGTCGCGGTCCGTGAGCGTGAGTGAGTCGCAGTCGACGGTGATCTCCCCGACGACCGGGTGCCGGAAGGTCTTGGTGAGCATCGGCGCGGCGTGTACGTCGTGCCGCTCCCAGAGTCGGGCGAATTCGGGGCTGGAGTCCCGGAGTTCGTCGACGAGTGCGGTCACCGCGGGGTCGGAAGGGTATCGGGCGAGGGTGGACCGGAGCTCCATGACGACGTGGTGCCGGAACTCCGCGGCGTCGGAGATCCCGTACAGCGGCGCATCGGCGCGGGCCGGTCGGAGGAATGCCCGGCGTGCGAGATTGCGGTTCTCCGGGGCGAGCTCGGCGAAGTCCTCCATGAGCGCCGCCGCGAGGTCGTTCCACGCGAGCACCTCGAACACGGCGGAGGTCACGAAGGCGGCCGTCTGCGGCAGCCGCTCCAGCAGCGCGAGGATGCTCGGGCGGACGTCGCGCCGGTGCAGTCTCGTCCGGCTCGGCGCGGTGCCCGCGAGGACGTGGAGGTGGTCGGACTCGGCGTCCGTGAGCCGCAGCGCGCCCGCGATGCCGGCCAGGACCTCGCCCGACGGCCGCGGTGCCCGGCCCTGCTCGAGCCGGACGTAGTACTCCGTGGAGATGTGCGCGAGGACCGCCACCTCCTCGCGGCGAAGACCCGGTGTCCGGCGTCGCGGGCCCGACGGGAGGCCGGCATCCTCCGGCCGGAGCCGCTCGCGGCGGGTGCGGAGGAACGCCCCGAGCTCATGCTTGTCCATACCCCAAGTGTGCACGCCGCGCGGCGACGGATCCTGGTACCGCCTGTGCCTGAATGCGTTCCGGAGACCGGATGACACTGGCGGCATGACGAACATCATCGACACCGCACCCATCGGCCTGCTCACCGGCAAGGTCGTCTTCATCACCGGCGCCAGCCGCGGCATCGGCGCGGCCGCGGCCCGGCTCTTCGCACGGGAGGGCGCCGCCGTCGTGCTCGCCGCCCGCAGCACCGACGCCCTCGACCGCATCGTCACCGAGATCCGCGCCGACGGGGGCGTCGCCGACGCCGTCGCCCTGGACCTCGCCGACCGTGCCGGCGTCCGCGCCGCCGTCGACCGTGTCGAGGAACTGCACGGACGGCTCGACGGCGCTTTCAACAACGGTGCGGCCGGACAGCAGCAGCCCGGCCCGCTCGACGCCACGACCGACGAGGACATCGACGAGCAGTTCAACGTGAACTTCCGTTCGCACTGGACCGCCATGAACGCCGAGGCCGCACTCATGCGAAGGAACGGGGGTGGGGCGATCGTCAACACCTCGAGCATCGGCAGCCGCCGCGCGAACCCCGCCCTGCCCGCATACGGCGCGATGAAGCGCGCGCTCAACAGCATCACCGAGACCGCCGCGGTGAGCTGGGCCCGTGACGGCATCCGGGTCAACGGCATCACCCCCGGCGGCACCGCCACGGAGATGATCGACGCATGGGAGGCGGCGACCCCCGGCATCGTCGAGCACATCAAGGCATCGATCCCGCTCGGACGGATGGCCGAGCCCCGCGAGGTCGCCGAGGCGGCCGCGTGGCTGCTCAGCGACCGGGCGTCGATGGTGACCGGTGCGATCGTGCCGGTCGACGGCGGAGCCGGCGCCTGAAAACAGCGACCCGGGCCGCTGCCCGCTGGTGACCCCAGGTGCCGCACTGGGTGGGGGCGACCCTGCGTCCAGCAGTGCGGCACCTGGTCTACGCATCGACCAGGCATCCCAAAGACACCGAGTAGTCAGTCCTTTGGGGAAACGGCCCGGTTTTCCTGGGTGAGCGGATGCCGGGGCGTTCGTCCGCGGTGGTCGTCCGGCGCGCTCTCAGGCGGCGAGCCGCTTGAGACGGGCCACAGCCTCGTCTAGAACGTCGGTCCGCTTGCAGAAGGCGAAGCGGACGAAGGGTGCGCCCTCTTCCCGGTGGTCGTAGAAGACCGCGTTCGGGATCGCGACCACGCCGGCCAGTTCCGGCAGGGCGCGGCAGAAGGCGAAGCCGTCGCCGTTTTTGGACAGCTCCGCGCCGAGGGGGCGGATGTCGGTGGTGATGAAGTACGTGCCCGAGGGCCGGAACACCTTGAAGCCCGCCTCCGTGAGCCCCGCTGACAACAGGTCCCGCTTGACCCTCATGTCCTCGCGGAACGCCTCGAAGTAGGAGTCCGGGAGCGCCAGCGCCTCCGCCACCGCGTACTGGAACGGGCCCGACGCCACGTACGTCAGGAACTGCTTCGCCGAGCGCACCGCCGTGACCAGGTCCGGCGTCGATGTGACCCAGCCCACTTTCCATCCGGTGAACGAAAACGTCTTCCCGGCGCTCCCGATAGAGACCGTTCGTTCGCGCATCCCGGGGAAGGAGGCCAGCGGCAGATGGCCGGCGTCGTCGAAGACCAGGTGCTCGTACACCTCGTCGGTGACCACCAGCAGGTCGCGCTCCACGGCGAGCTGTGCAATGGCGGTCAGTTCCTCGCGGGTCAGGACGGTGCCCGTCGGGTTGTGCGGGGTGTTGATCAGGAGCAGGCGGGTGCGGGGGGTCAGCGCCGCCCGGAGCTCGTCCAGGTCCAGGCGGAACGAGCCCTCGTGGGGGCGCAGTGTGACCGGCACGCGAGTGCCGCCCGCCATCGCGATGCACGCCGCGTAGGAGTCGTAGTAGGGCTCCAGGGCGATCACCTCGTCGCCCGGCTCCAGCAACGCCAGCAGGGTCGCCGCGATGGCCTCCGTCGCGCCCGCCGTCACCAGGACCTCGCGGTCGGGGTCGTACGACAGCCCGTACCGGCGTTCCTGGTGCGCCGCGATGGCCGTACGCAGCTCGGGGACGCCCGGACCCGGCGGGTACTGGTTGCCGCGGCCGTCGCGCAGCGCCCGTACGGCCGCCTCGCGGATCTCCTCGGGGCCGTCGGTGTCCGGGAAACCCTGGCCGAGGTTGATCGAGCCGGTGGTGACGGCGAGCGCCGACATCTCGGCGAAGATCGTCGTCCCGAACTCGGCGAGCCGGCGGTTGAGGAAGGGGCGTTCGCTGCTGGTCATGGTCGTCATCCTGCGCCGAAGCTCTGGACTTCCTCAACTCTGCTTTGGCAGGTGAGACAAGCGGGCATCCCCCCGTCACGCAAGACGGTGAGGCGCCCACGGGGGGCCGCCTCGGGGGAACGAAAGGAGGGTGACGTCATGGTCGTAGCCATCTTCGCCATTGTCATCCTGGTGGGCTTGTTCATCGCGGTGAGCGGGGTGACCGCGGCGGTCCGGGCTTCCCGGGGGAGCCGGCAGCGAGCCCAGGCGGCGCACTACAGGCGGGGGCGGCGGAGCCGGGGAAGCGACAGCTGGTGGGCCGGGGGAGTGGCGGGCTCCAGCAGTTCCGGTGACGCCGGGAGCAGCTCGTCGTGCGGTTCGAGTTCCTCCTGCGGAGGCAGCTCGTCCTGTGGCGGCGGATCGTCCTGCGGGGGAGGCGGGGGCGGATGCGGTGGAGGCAGCTGACACGGGGCAGCTGAGCTCCGGCAGGGGGAACCGTATCCGGACCGCAGGGTGAGCGCCCGCCGGGACGACGTGCTGACACGTCGTCCCGGCGGGCGTTCGTACGACCGCTTGCGGGCGTCCTTCGCACGCTCGGGCGTACGCCACGGTTGAACAGTTGAGCTGCGAAGCCCTCTGAGGGATGGAAACCGCACGAAGTTGGGTAAAAACGCTGTGACGGTGCCACTGTTCATGATTCCCTCTAAACCACCAACACAGCCCCTCGGACATCCCCTGCCCCTGGATGTTCCTCATGACTGGGCTGACCGGGCCGATCTCCCGGTGTCGACCCGTGTCGACCGGTAGCGCGCCGGACCCCCACCTCGCTCGTGCACACCTCGTTCACCCGTACGTTGCTCACCCACATCTCACCTCCCTTTGCGTGCTAGCGGAGCCGATCCATGCTCACGACCCTGAACACCACCTACACCGACACGCGCGCGGCCGACCTCGCCTGGGCCCTGGGCCGGGAGCCGTTGCCCGCCCTCGCCACCCTCGACCTCGAACTGGCCGACGCGAAACTTCAGTTGAGACTCCTCGGCGCCTCCCACCAGGTCCTTCTGGAGGAGCGGCAGGGCATCTGTTCGGAGACGGTCGCGTGCATCCCGGGCTCCAGTACCCCCCTCCCGCTCGGCGTGGCCAAACGCGTCGACGACTGGGAGTACGAGTTCGCCGCGAGAGTCGAGATCCTGTCGCCGGAGTCGTTCGCCGGGCGCGCCCAGGAACTGCTGGCCCTGGTCGCCGACCACCCCCACGGCCTGGCGGGCGTCTTCCCCGGCAGCCCGTACGCCTTCACCGCGATGCTGGCCCAGCGCCACGAGGGGCAGGTGCACTGGCGGACCTGGCACGCCTATCCGCAGGACGGGCAACTGGTGGCGACCAGGACCCGGGTGGGGGTACGGGTGGCGGCGGCCCTCTGAGATGCCCTGCGGGTTGCGGCGGCCCACGGGTCGCGGCGGCCGTCCGAGGGACGGCCGCCGGCGAATCGGGGCCCTCGCGCCGACTGCCTCCGCGTAAACAAAGACCACACGTGTGGGTGACGAAGCGTGCCGATGGTGTGACGTAGCGTTCCCAGCGTGATTGAACCGCACGTGTCGGCCCCGCCGGGCAGTCCCCCGTCCTGGGGCAGCCCCGCGCGGCTGCCCGTCCGGCCCGGCGCCGGGCGGTTCCTGGTCCTCGCAGGCGCGTTCGTCTGCGCGGCCTGTGGACTGGTGTACGAACTGGAACTCGTCGCGCTCGCCTCGTACCTGATCGGCGACTCGGTCACCCAGGCGTCCGTCGTGCTCTCCGTGATGGTGTTCGCGATGGGCATCGGCTCGCTCGCTGCGAAACGCCTGCGCTGCTTCGCCGCGGCCGGTTTCGCCGCGGTCGAGGCGGCGCTCGCACTGGTCGGCGGATCGAGCGCGATGGCCCTGTACGCGGTCTTCGCCTGGACCGGCGACTGGGGCGGCCTGTGGGCCAACGGCCCCCGCGTCCTCCTTGTCACCTTCTCTCTCGTCATCGGCCTGCTCATCGGCACCGAGGTGCCGCTGCTCATGGAGCTGATCCAACGCATCCGCCGCCAGGACGCGGGCGGCGCGGTCGCCGACCTGTTCGCCGCGGACTACGTGGGCGCGCTGGTAGGGGGCCTGGCCTTCCCCTTCCTCCTGCTCCCCTGGCTCGGCCAGCTCACCGGCGCCCTGCTCACCGGCACGGTCAACGCGCTGGTCGGCGGCGCCCTCGTCCTGGGCCTGTTCCGACGGGACCTCACCCGGCGCGCGTGCTGGCTGCTGGTGGTGGCCAACGTGACCGTGATCGGAGTCCTGGCCGCCGCGGCCGTACTCGTCGACGACTTCGAACGCGCCGCCCGGCACGCGATGTACGGCGACGACGTACGCGTGGCGCTGCGGACCGGCGTACAGGAGGTCGTTCTCACCGGCGGCTCGGACGGCCGGCCGCTGAATCTGTTCCTGGACGGTCGGCTGCGGGTCGGCGGGCACGACGAGCGGCGCTACCACGAGGCGCTCGTCCACCCCGCGATGGACGGCCCGCACGCGCGCGTGCTCGTCCTCGGCGGCGGCGACGGGCTCGCCGTGCGGGAGGTGCTGCGCCATCCGGGAGTACGGCGGGTGGACGTCGTCGAGCTCGACGCGGGCGTGGTGCGGCTGGCGCGCCGGGACCCGGCCCTCGCCGCGCTGAACGCGCACGCGTTCGACGACGCGCGCGTCCATGTCACGACGGCGGACGCCTTCCGGCTGCTGCGCGGTGCGCGGGCCGCGTACGACGTGGTCGTCTCGGACCTGCCGGACCCGGGCATCACGGCGAGTACGAAGCTGTACTCGCAGGAGTTCTACGGGCTGGCCCGGCAGGTGCTGACCGACGGCGGCCGGCTGGTCGTGCACGGCGGCCCGGTCTCCGCCCGGCCGCGCGCGTTCTGGACCGTCGAGACGACCATGCGGGCCGCCGGGCTCCGGACGGTGCCGTATCGCGTGGCCGGCCCGGACCGTACGGGGCCGGGGGCGGTGCGGGCCCCGCAGGACTGGGGGTTCGTGCTGGCGACGGCCGAGGGGCCCACGCCCCGGCTGCGGGTGGACGGGCCCACCGCGCCCCGGCTGCGGACGCTCACGCAGGCCGGGCTGGCGGCGGACGCGCGGGCTGCGGCGCGGATGCGGGTGGTGGGGGCGGCGGGGGTGCGGGCTTCGACCTTGGTACATCCGCGTTACTGAGGGGTGGGGCCGCGCGGGTGGGATCCTGGGGGATCCCGTGGGAATCCCCGGATGCGCGGGTGCGGTGCGGGTCGTGCTGGGTACCCTCGGGTTCCATGGACCATGAGGTGTTCGTTCCGGTTTTGGCGGAGCGGCTGAGGGACGTGCTCGCCGACCCCGCGCGCATCGCCAGGGCGGTCCCCGGACTCCAGCAGGACGCGGGCACCGAGCCTGCCGTAGCCGGGGTCGCCGGGCGGCTGAAGGTGCGGGTCGGGGGGCACACGATCACGTATCGCGGGGCCTTGCGGGTCGCTGTGGCGGACGGGCAGGACGGCGGCCGGGGCGGTGGCCGGAGCGACGGGGAGTACGTGTACGTCGTGGAGGGTGACGCCGTCGAGGTGCGTGGTGGTGGGGCGGTGAAGGTGGCGCTGACGTTGCGTGTCCGGGAGGTCCAGGGCGGAGGCGGGTCCTTGTTGGTGTTCGGGGGCACGGTCACGGCGGACGGGCGAGTGGCCGACCTTCCCGCGGATGCCGTTGTCGCGGCGGGGGTGCGGTTGCTGCGGCGGTTCGGGGAGGGGCTGGGCGAGGTCGCGGGGGAGCCGGAGGAGGCTGAGCCGTCCGAGGTGTTCGAGGAGTTCGAGGAGCCGTCGGCGGTTGTGGAGATCCAGGATTCCGACGTCGATGTTCCCGAGGTGCCCGACGATCCTGGCGCACTTGCTGACGACGACCCCGACGACGAGGGGGAGCAGGCCGAGCAGGTCTCCGAGGGGTTCGTGGATCCCGGTGAGCCGCCTGCCGAGGCCGCGCACGCGCGTCGGACGATGATCGGGCGCAGCGCGGAGGAAGTGGACCACGCGCCGCCCCGGGGGCGGTATGCCCCGGTGCCGCCTCCGGAGCAGGTGGCGGGGAACGTGGCGTTGCGGTGGGCCGCGCCGGCTGCGGCGTTGGTGGTGGCGTCGGTGATCGTGGTGGGGCGGGCGTTGAAGAAGCGGCGTTGACGCGGTGAACCGGTGGGTGGGTGGGAAACCACGGCCCGGGCCGCAGCGGCCTCGGCTGAACGCCGGGTGAGGGGGCCGGTAGGGTCGGTGTGTGAGTAACGATGAGATCACGCTGGCCGCGGGTGACGCGGAGGTGACCGTACAGCCGGGGAACGGCGGCCGGGTCGGAGGGCTGCGCGTCGACGGAGTCGAACTGCTGTGCCAGGGAGAGCGGTTCGGGTGCTTCCCGATGGTTCCCTGGTGCGGGCGTACCCGCGACGGCCGGTTCCTCGACGGCGGCACCGTACGCCAACTCCCCCTCAACTCCCCGCCGCACGCCATCCACGGCACCGTCCGCGACGGCGCCTGGCGCGTCGCCCGCACCACCGCCGACGAGGCCGTGATCACGTACGACCTCGTGGAGCCGTGGCCCTATGCCGGGCGCGTCACGCAGGTCGTCACGCTGACCCCGGACAGCCTCACGCTCACCATGTCCGTGGAGACGTACGCCGATTCCTTCCCGGCGCAGATCGGCTGGCACCCCTGGTTCAACCGGAACCTCGGCGGCGCGGACGCACCGGCTGAGGTGCAGGTCGCCTTCACGCCCGCCTGGCAGGAGGAGCGTGGCGACGACCACCTGCCCACCGGGGAGCGGATCGACCCGAAGCCCGGTCCCTGGGACGACTGCTTCGGTATGCCCGACGGCGTCGACGTCACCCTCACCTGGCCGCAGCGCCTGGAGCTGAAGGTGACCAGCCCCGAGAAATGGGTCGTCGTGTACGACGAGCAGGACGCCGCCGTGTGCGTGGAGCCGCAGACCGGTCCGCCCAACGGGCTCAACACTCTGCCGCGTCTCGTCACGCCCATCGAGCCCCTGGAAGCCACGATGACGTGGAGCTGGCGAGCCCTCTGACGACCCCGTCTAGGCTGGCTGCCATGAGTGCAGGCATTGATAGCGACAACGACGTAGACGTACGCGGCGCGCTGCTGCGGCAGATCAAGGACAAGGCCGTCGTGCACGGCAAGGTGACCCTGTCGTCGGGTCTCGAGGCCGACTACTACATCGACCTCCGCCTCGTCACCCTCGACGGGGAGGCCGCGCCGCTGGTCGGGCAGGTGCTGCTCGACCTGGCGGCCGAGGCGGGGATCGAGTTCGACGCCGTGGGCGGGCTGACCATGGGGGCCGACCCGGTCGGCACGGCGATGATGCACGCCGCCGCGGCCCGCGGACAGCGCCTCGACGCGTTCGTCGTGCGCAAGGCGGCCAAGGCGCACGGGATGCAGAAGCGCGTCGAGGGGCCGAGCATCGAGGGGCGGCGCGTGCTGGTCGTCGAGGACACCTCCACGACCGGCGACTCGCCGCTCACCGCCGTGGCTGCCGTGCGCGAGGCCGGCGCCGAGGTGGTGGGCGTGGCGACCATCGTCGACCGGGCGACGGGCGCCGCCGAGAAGATCGAGCAGGGCGCCGGAGTGCCGTACCTCTTCGCGTACTCGAAGAGCGACCTCGGCCTGGACTGACCACCTCGGGCCACCGCTCCGAGTGCAGCTTCGAGTACCGGGCCGGGCATCTGGACGGAAACGTCTGGAAAGATGGGGTCGACGATGACGTCGCTTCCCAGGTCTCGCAGCCAGGTCTAGGTCAGGGCCGTAGGTACGCAGTACGCCAGATCTCCAGATCTTCGGATCGCCAACCCGCACATCACGAGGAGCGGACACATGCCCATCGCAACCCCTGAGGTCTACAGCGAAATGCTTGACCGGGCGAAGGCAGGCAAGTTCGCCTACCCGGCCATCAACGTGACCTCGACCCAGACCCTCCACGCCGCCCTGCGCGGCTTCGCGGAGGCGGAGAGCGACGGCATCATCCAGATCTCGACGGGTGGTGCGGAGTTCCTCGGCGGCCAGTACAGCAAGGAAATGGTCACCGGTTCCGTCGCCCTGGCCGAGTTCGCGCACATCGTCGCCGAGAAGTACCCGGTCACGGTCGCCCTGCACACGGACCACTGCCCGAAGGACAAGCTCGACGGGTATGTGCGACCGCTGATCGCCGTCTCCGAGGAGCGCGTCAAGGCCGGCCGCAACCCGCTGTTCCAGTCGCACATGTGGGACGGTTCCGCCGAGACCCTCGCGGACAACCTCTCCATCGCGCAGGAGCTGCTGGCCCGCGCCGCCGCCGCGAAGATCATCCTTGAGGTCGAGATCACGCCGACCGGTGGCGAGGAGGACGGTGTCTCGCACGAGATCAACGACTCCCTCTACACGACCGTCGACGACGCCCTGCGCACGGTCGAGGCCCTCGGTCTCGGCGAGAAGGGCCGCTACCTGCTCGCCGCGTCCTTCGGCAACGTCCACGGCGTGTACAAGCCGGGCAACGTCGTCCTGCGCCCCGACCTCCTCAAGGAGCTGAACGAGGGCGTCGCCGCGAAGTACGGCAAGCCGGCCGGGTCCCAGCCGTTCGACTTCGTCTTCCACGGCGGCTCGGGCTCCTCGGCGGAGGAGATCGCCACCGCGCTGGAGAACGGCGTCGTGAAGATGAACCTCGACACGGACACGCAGTACGCCTTCACACGTCCCGTCGCCGACCACATGTTCCGCAACTACGACGGCGTCCTCAAGGTCGACGGCGAGGTCGGCTCCAAGTCGACCTACGACCCGCGTACGTGGGGCAAGCTGGCCGAGGCGAGCATGGCCGCGCGTGTCGTCGTGGCCACGCAGGACCTGCGGTCGGCCGGCACGAAGATCAAGTAGTTCACTGGCCGAGTGGCTGGGTGGCCGAGTGGTCGAGTGGCTCGGTGGTTCGGTGGGTCAGTGGTTCGTCCGCTGGCCCACCGGTTCGTTCACTGGCTGGGTGGCTGGGTGGCTGGGTGGCTGGGTGGCTGGGTGGCTGGGTGGTTCGGTGGTTCGGTGGTTCGGTGGTTCGGTGGTTCGGTGGCCGAGTGGCCGAGTGACCGAGTGACCGAGTGACCGAGTGGCTGGGTGGTCCGGTGGCCGAGTGGTCCGGTGGGTCTGTGGTTCGGCCACTGGGGCACCGGGTCACCGAGCCGTGGGCCCTTTTGTGAGCCCGGCGGCTGTTTGCGGCGCCGGGCTCGCTGTA
Source organism: Streptomyces sp. SID12488 (assembly GCF_010548275.1). GTDB lineage: Bacteria > Actinomycetota > Actinomycetes > Streptomycetales > Streptomycetaceae > Streptomyces. The sequence goes on along the minus strand of NZ_JAAGLT010000010.1, from coordinate 149,090 downwards.
TACCTGGGGCATGTCGGACGTACGCCTCGCCTCGCCCCAGGGCCGGTGGATCCTGCTGACCACCGTGCTCGGCTCCAGCATGGCCCTGCTGGACTCGACGGTCGTGAACGTCGCGCTGCCGCGCATCGGCCGCGACCTCGATGCCGATCTGGCCGCCCTCCAGTGGACGGTCAACGCGTACATGCTGACGCTGGCCGGGCTGATCCTGCTGGGCGGTTCGCTCGGTGACCGGTACGGCCGCCGCAAGGTCTTCGTGGTCGGAGTGGTGTGGTTCGCTGTCGCCTCGCTGCTCTGCGGCCTCGCCCCGAACGCCGGTGTCCTCGTTGCCGCCCGCGCGCTGCAGGGCATCGGCGGCGCGCTCCTCACCCCCGGCTCCCTCGCCATCATCCAGGCCTCCTTCCACCCCGACGACCGGGGGCGGGCGGTCGGCCTGTGGTCCGGCTTCGGGGGCGTCGGCGCGGCCGTGGGCCCCTTCCTGGGCGGCTGGCTGGTGGACGGTCCGGGCTGGCGGTGGGTGTTCCTGCTGAACGTCCCGGTGGCGCTGTTCTGCGCCCCCATCGCCGTACGCCATGTCCCCGAGTCCGGCGACGGCCGTACGCGGCACGGGCGCTTCGACGTGCTCGGCGCTGCTCTGGGGGCTTTCGCCCTCGCGATGGTGACGTACGCGCTGATCGAGGCCAGGTCCGGTTCCGTGGTTGTCGTGGTCACGGCCGTCCTGGGCCTCGTGGCGGGGGTGGCCTTCGTGTTCGTCGAGCGGCGGCGCGCCGAGGACGCGATGATGCCGCTGGACATCTTCGCCTCGCGCCAGTTCACGGCCGTCAACCTGGTCACCCTGTGTGTGTACGCGGCCCTCGGGGGCTTCTTCTTCCTCTCCGCGCTCCAGCTCCAGGTGGTGGCCGGTTACTCGGCCCTGGGCGCCGGTACGGCCCTGCTGCCGACCACCGCCCTGATGCTGCTGCTGTCGGCGCGCTCGGGCGAGCTGGCGGAGCGGATCGGGCCGCGTGTGCCGCTGACGGTCGGGCCGTTGCTGTGTGCGGCGGGGATGCTGCTGATGCTGCGGGTGGGCGCCGGGGCGTCGTACGTCGCCGATGTGCTGCCCGCCGTGCTGGTGCTCGGGCTGGGCCTGGTGACGCTGGTCGCGCCGCTCACGTCGAGCGTGCTGGCGTCGGTGGGGACGGAGCGGGCGGGGCTGGCGAGCGGGGTCAACAACGCGGCGGCACGGGCGGCGGGACTGGTGGCGGTGGCGGCGTTGCCGCTGGTGACGGGGATGGGGGCGGAGGCGTACCGGTCGGGGGCGGTGTTCGACGAGGCGTTCCGGCGGGCGATGGTGATGTGCGCGGGGGTTCTGGTGGTCGGTTCGGTGCTGGCGTTCGTGACGGTGCGGAGGCCTGAGGTGGGGTGCGCGACGCCGGAGTGCCGGACGCACGGGTGCGTGACGGCTCCGCCGCTGGAGGGGGTGGGCACGGGGGAGGGTGACCGGCCCCTGGAGGCTGTGCCCCCGGACCCCCCTTCGCACTGAACGCGCTCGTCCTCAATCGCCGGACGGGCTAGAGGTGCCGGCCGGGGCTGACAATTCCGGCCCGCCGTGAGCGATGCAGCAGACTGGGGCCATGAGCCTTCACGAAAACCTGCTTGGCGGCCCCGCCCCCACGCATCTCCCCGACTACCCCGAGCCCCGCGAGCTCCTCGCGAACGGGACCGCCCCCGCCGACGTCGCCGCGAAATACCCCACCTCCTCCCTCGCCTGGGCTCAGCTCGCCGACGACGCGTTCGAGCGCGGCAGTGTCGTGGAGTCGTACGCCTACGCCCGTACCGGATACCACCGCGGCCTCGACTCCCTGCGCCGTGCCGGCTGGAAGGGGCACGGCCCGGTGCCGTGGGAGCACGAGCCGAACCGTGGCTTCCTGCGGGCGCTGCACGCCCTCGCCCGTGCCGCCGGTTCGATCGGTGAGCAGGAGGAGTACGAGCGCTGCACCCAGTTCCTGAAGGACTCCTCCCCGACCGCGGCCCAGACGCTCGGTCAGTAGTCCTCCAGCCGCTTTCCGGCTGTCCGCAAGGCCCGTCCGTGAACAGGCGGGCCTTGCGTATCCGGGGCACGATTGTGTTGAATGCCCCGGGGACCGGGGCCCCCGTGTCGGAATTCGGCAGGGGCGGACCGCTACCCTGAGTACAACAGGAGACAGCGATGTCCCTCCAGGCCCAGCCCCCCGAGGCTTCGGAGCCCGAGACCCCGCATCTCGACTTCGCCGGTACCACCCCGTACGAGGACTACGTTCAGGCCGATGTCCTCACCCACCTCCAGCACACCCTCTCCGACGACCCCGGAGAGATGGTCTTCCTGGTGACCACCCAGGTCATGGAGCTGTGGTTCACGGTCATCGTGCACGAGTGGGAGACCGCGGCGAAGGCGCTGCGCGGGGACGACGTGCCCACCGCCGTCGCCGCCCTCAAGCGTTCCGTGCGTGAGCTGGACGCGCTCAACGCCTCGTGGCGTCCTCTCGCCCAGCTCACCCCGGCCCAGTTCAACTCGTACCGCGCCGCCCTCGGTGAGGGTTCCGGGTTCCAGTCCGCGATGTACCGGCGGATGGAGTTCCTGCTCGGCGAGAAGTCCGCGTCGATGCTCGTACCCCATCGGGCCGCACCGCGCGTGTACGCCGAGCTGGAGAAGGCGCTGCACGAACCGAGCCTGTACGACGAGGTGTTGGCGCTGCTCGCGCGACGCGGGTACGCCGTCCCGGATGCCGTCCTGTCCAGGGACGTGTCCCAGAAGTACGAGCCGTCGGCCGAGGTCGAGGCCGCCTGGACCGCGCTCTACTCCGGTGACCCCGAGGCCGAACTCGCCCGCCTCGGTGAGGCGTTGACGGACGTAGCCGAGCTGGTGTGGCGTTGGCGCAACGACCATCTCGTCGCCACCCGGCGGGCGATGGGCGCCAAGGCCGGTACCGGTGGCTCCGCCGGGGTGGCCTGGCTGGAGAAGCGGGCGCAGAAGAACGTGTTCCCCGAGCTGTGGACGGCGAGGTCCCATGTCTGAGCTGCCGTCCCCCAAGCCTTTTTCCGCCGAGCCCCTTTCCCCCAAGCTGCTGCCCGCCAAGGACGATCTGGCCCGGGAGTTGGACTCGCGCGATGAACTCGCCAAGGTGCGAGAGCGGTTCGTGCTCGACTTCGGCGTCACCTACCTGGACGGGAACTCGCTCGGCGCGCTGCCCGCGTCCGTCCCCGGCCGGCTCGACGACGTCGTGCGCCGGGAGTGGGGCGAGCTGCGCATCCGGTCCTGGGACGAGAGCGGGTGGTGGACCGCGCCCGAGCGGATCGGTGACCGTATCGCTCCGCTGGTGGGCGCGGCGGCCGGACAGGTCGTCGTCGGCGACTCGACAAGTGTCAATGTTTTCAAGGCGCTTGTGGGGGCTGTGCGGCTGGCGAGGGGTGGCGAGGGGAACGGGAAGGGCAGTGGAAAGGGCAGTGGTCGGGACGAGATCCTTGTCGACGCCACCACCTTTCCCACCGACGGTTACATCGCCGAGTCCGCCGCCCGGATGACCGGCTGCACCCTGCGTGCGCTCGAACCGGGCGCCGTGCCGGGGGAGTTGAGCGACCGTACCGCCGCCGTGCTGCTCAACCACGTCGACTACCGCAGCGGGCGGCTGCACGACCTGCCCGCCCTCACGGCCGCGATCCACGCCTCCGGCGCCCTGGCCGTCTGGGACCTGTGCCACAGCGCGGGCGCCCTGCCGGTCGGGCTGGACGAGCACGGGGTCGATCTCGCCGTCGGCTGCACCTACAAGTACCTGAACGGCGGGCCCGGTTCGCCCGCCTACCTGTACGTGAACCAGGCGCACCAGGAGCGGTTCGACTCCCCGCTCCCCGGCTGGACCTCGCACGCCGACCCCTTCGGTATGCGGCCCGAGTACGCCCCCGCTCCGGGTGCGACGCGCGGTCGGGTCGGTACGCCGGACATTCTCTCCATGCTCGCCCTGGAGTCGGCCCTTGAGGTCTGGGACGGGGTCGGCATCGACGCGGTACGGGCCAAGTCCCTCGCCCTGACCGACTTCTTCCTGGAGTGCGTCGACGAGTACGTCCCGGAGGGGCGCGTCGAGTGCGTGACGCCGGTCGCGCATGCCGAGCGCGGGAGCCAGATCGCGCTGCGGTGCTCCGACGCGGGCGAGGTGATGGCGCGGCTCATCGAGCGGGGCGTCGTCGGCGACTTCCGGCGGCCGGACGTCCTGCGGTTCGGGTTCACGCCGCTGTACGTCGGGTTCGCGGACGTGGAGCGGGCGGCCCGGGTACTGGGCGAGGTCGTGGCCGGCTGAGTTCTGTGCGAGTTCGGGCTCGGGTTCGGGCTCGGACTTGGTCTCAGGCTCAGGCTCAGGCTCAGACTCGGGCTCGGGCTTGATTCGGCGGCGGTCGGCGTGACATTTACGTCGGCCGTCGCCGGGAATGTACATATGTGCACCGAGCGTCACTTCCGCGTGTCAGCGCACGTCATGGGGCCTGATAGCGTCCCGGCAACGGCCGAATTTCTCGCCAGGTCCGCCAAATCCTTTACGTCGCTGAGAGGTTGGAGCATGCCGGACGATGCCGTAGCACGGGAGCACGCCGCTGCGGGGGCTGCCGCGCGCGCTGCGGAAGAGGCGTCGGCCTTCTCGCATCCGCCCGTCGACCCCGAGGCCACCGCCGCGTACGGCGACCATCCCGACCAGGTGATCGACTTCTACGTCCCGCGCGGCCCCGAGCCGCTGCCGGACGACGCGAGCGTGCCGCTGGTCGTCGTGCTGCACGGGGGTGCCTGGCGGGCGCCGCACGACCACCGGCACATCACGCCGTTCGCCGGATTCCTGGCCCGGCGCGGGTTCGCCGTGGCCAACGTGGAGTACCGGCGGGGCGGGGACGACCCCGCTGTGGCCGGCCGCTGGCCCGACACCTTCGACGACGTCGCGGCGGCGCTGGACGCCCTGCCCGCGCTCGCCGCGACCCACCTCCCACAGGCCGACCCGCGCCGCATGGTCGTCACCGGGCACTCGGCGGGCGGTCACCTGGCCCTGTGGGCCTCCGCCAGGCACCTCCTCCCCGCCGACGCACCCTGGTTCCTGGCCCGTCCCGCCCCGCTGCGAGGCGTGGTCGCCCTCGCTCCGATCGCGGACCTCACCGTCGCCGAGAAGCTGGACGTCTGCTCCGCCGCCGCCCGTCAACTCCTGGGCGGGGAAGGGCACTTCGCGGAGCGTCAGCCCTACGCCGACCCGGCGCTGCTGCTCCCCACCGGCATCGCGACCACCCTCGTACAGGGGCGCGCCGACACGGTCGTACCGGAGATGGTCGCCGAGTCGTACGCGGACGCGGCCGCGAAGGCCGGTGAGGTGGTCGGTGTGACGCTGCTGGCGGACGTCGGTCACTTCCCGCTGATCGACCCGGTGGCGGACGCGTGCGCGGTGGTGGCGGAGGAGATCGCACAACTGGCGTGGTGAGTACTGCCTTTCGCCGTCCTCGCACTCGCACTCGTCCTCACACTCGTCCTCGTGGCGGGTGCCGTAGTACCTGAGGTGGACGGCGGAGAACCCCTCTCACTGCGGACGACCGCGGCCCGCCCGCCGCCTACCTTGCTCTATGTGACTGAGATGACGTACACGCGGATGAACACTGAGCCGAGGACGGCGGTCGACGGGCCGTCGCGCAGCCCCGAGTTCCGGCTGGCCATGGATGCGCTGAAGGGGCTGCGCGCCGACCTGTTCGACGACTTCTTCACCTACCGCCCGCTGCCCCCGAAGGACAAGCCCGGCCGGCTCGCCCGGGTGCTGCCCGGGCCGCTGCGCCCGTTGGAGGTCTGGACGCGGCACGTCCTGGTGGTCGTCGCCGGGATGCTGGCCGTGCGTGTCTCCTTCGACGACAGCGAGGGGGATTTGCTGGCGGCGCTGGCGATGACCTTCTGCTCTCTGGGGCCGATCCTGCTGACGCTGGTCCGGCCGGTCGGGGCCTTCTGGTTCTCCCTGGTCTCGATCCCGGCCGTCGCCTGGGTCCAGGACGGGAACAGCGACTTTCCCTGGCTGCCCGCGAGTTTCGTCGCCCACCTGGTGGTGCTGACGGTCGTGGCCGCCCGGACCCGGCCGCGTACGGCCGCCTGGATGTGGGTGCTGACGGCGGCTTACGGCATAGGCGCCGAGGGCCTCTACGGTGACCGCTACTTTGGCAGCAACGCCATGCCCTTCCTCTCCGTCTCCGCGCTGGCGCTGCTCGTGGTGACCGTGGCGCTGGTGCGCCGGGCCGCTGAGGAGGAGGTGACCGCCCAGCAGACGGTGACCGCGCACGAGCGTTCCAAGCGCACCGTGCTGGAGGAGCGCACGACCATCGCGCGTGAGCTGCACGACGTGGTCGCGCACCACATGATGGTCGTCGCCATCCAGGCGGAGGCGGCGCCCTACCGGGTGGAGAACCCGCCCGAGGAGCTGGCGAAGGCCTTCTCGACGATCCGTGAGAACGCGGTGGCCGCGCTCACCGAACTGCGCCGGGTCCTGGGCGTCGTACGCGCGGAGGACTACGAGGCTCCCGACTCCCCGCAGCCCACCCTGTCCGACCTCGACGGGCTGCTCGCGAACGTGCGCGAGGCGGGCCTCGCCGTCGACAAGGTGGTGACGGGCGCGGTACGTGAACTCCCGCAGGGCGTCGAGCTGTCGGCGTACCGGATCGTGCAGGAGGCGCTGAGCAACACGCTGCGGCACGCGCCGGGTGCGAGCGCGCGCGTCGAAATCGGGTACGTGCTGGGCGGGTTGGGCCTGCGGATAGTCAACGGCCCTGCGGGAATCATGTCGTCGTTCGTGAAGCAGACGCCGACCCAGGGCGCGGGGCACGGTCTCACGGGGATGCGCGAGCGGGTCGCCATGCTCGGCGGCGAGATGACGACGGCCCCGGCGGCCGACGGCGGCTACGAGGTCACGGTCTTCCTCCCGGTCGCGCGCGTCACGGACGAGGACGGAGCGGGCGAGGCATGAGCGCCCCTGCGATCCGCGTACTGATCGTGGACGACCAGGTGATGGTCCGCGAGGGCTTCTCCGTGCTGTTGAACGCGATGCCGGGCATCGAGGTCGTCGGTGAGGCGGTGAACGGCCGCGAGGCGGTGGACCGGGTGCGTGAACTCGCCCCGGACGTCGTCCTGATGGACATCCGTATGCCCGAACTGAACGGTATCGAGGCGACCCGGGAGATAGTCGCGGCGGACGACTCGGCGAAGGTGCTGGTGCTGACGACGTTCGACCTCGACGAGTACGTGTACCAGGCGCTGCGGGCGGGCGCGTCGGGCTTCCTGCTGAAGGACGCGTCGGCACGCCAACTGGCCGAGGGGGTAAGGGTGGTGGCGGCCGGGGAGGCGCTGCTGGCCCCCTCGGTCACCCGGCGCCTGATCACGGAGTTCTCGAAACTCTCCGAGGCGCCGCGTGTCATGGCGGGCGCGCGGTCGGCGTACGGCGAGCTGACCGACCGGGAGACCGAGGTGCTGGTGCTCATCGCGGAGGGCCTGTCGAACGTGGAGATCGCGGGGCGGCTGGTGATCGCCGAGTCGACGATCAAGACGCACGTCAGCCGCATCCTGGTGAAACTGGGCCTGCGGGACCGCACGCAGGCGGCGGTGTTCGCTTACGAGGCACGGTTGGTGACGCCGGGGTGAGAGGCGGCTGGCGGCGGGTGAGGGACGGCTACTGACGTTGGGGGGGTGAGTGGCGGAGGAGGCCCGGTCAGGGGCGTCTGCGGCCGAGGTAGGCCCGCAGCGCCCGTTGCAGCAGCTTGCCCTGGCTGCCCACCGGTAGTTCCCACTCCCCGAGGTACTCCACTGGCCTGCCGCCGGCCCCCGTCTTGAAGTGGAGCCGCCCGAGGAGGCGGTCCTCGGTGAGGGCGGGGGTGATGGAGCGCAGGTCGTACGTCTCGGCGCCCGACGACAGCGCGTCGCACATCATGCGCCACAACAGGGCGCTGCTGGGCCGGAGTTGACGTCCCCGGCGGCCGGAGGCGGGGTACGAGTGCCAGACCCGGGAGCCGACGTTGATCATGAGGGCCCCGGAGAGCACCTCGCCCTCGTACTCGGCGACGTAGAGGCGGAGCCGGTCGTCGTCCTCGGCGTTCAGGGCCTGCCACATGCGTCGGAAGTAGTCCAACGGGCGTGCCTTGAAGCCGTCGTGGGCGGCGGTCGCGGTGTACAGGCGGTGGAACTCGGGCAGGTCGGCGTCCGATACCCACGAGACCCGGACGTCCGCCGACTCGGATGTGTGCAGGGCCTGTTCCCAGTGCGGGGCGAGGCCGGCGCGAAGGTCGTCCTCCGAGCGGCCGGCCAACGGGATCTGGCAGCCGTAGCGCGGCTGGCCGAGGCCGAAACCGCTGCCGTCGTCCTCCTCGCACGGCCGCCACCCGAGCCGCCGCAGCCGTTCCGCGGCGTCGAGGGCGTGCCCGTCGATGCCGGCGGCGGGCAGCTCGCGCAGATGCCGTACGCCGGGGTCGGCGAGGCCGGCCGTCACGGTGGCCGCGTCCCAGTGGCGCACGACCAGGGGTGGCCCTATCCGCACCGAGAACGCCCCGATCCGCTCCAGATGGGCGACGAGCGGATCCAGCCAGCGCTCCAGGCGAGGGGTCCGCCAGTCGATCGCGGGCCCGTCGGGAAGGTACGCGAGGTAGCGCCGCGTCCCGGGCAGCGGACGGTACAGGACGAGCGCCGCAGCGACCATCGCGTCGCCCACCGCCTGATTCGCCGCCTCGCCCTCGAACCAGCCGATGCTCTCCGGAAGCCAGTCGGGCTTCACACCGCCCCACTCGGGGATCTGGAGATGGCTCGCGTCGGGATGCTGGCGGAGGTGGGCCAGATGCTCCTCGCGCGTGATCTCCCGCACGTACAGGCTGGTCATGGGTGGGGTACTCCTGTTCGGGGCGGCCACCCTAAGCCGGGGATCACCGGACGGGTCAAGGGTTCACGGGTTCTCCGTATCCCAGTCGGGCCCGGTGTACCGGACGGGCGGGACAGACGAAGGACAGGCGAAGGGCGGCTGACGGGAACCCGAACTCCACCCGCCGCCTGCTGGGTGCCCGCCGGGTGCCTGTGGCGCCGTACGGTGAGACGTCCCTGGTCAGATGGGGGCGGCTCGGGCTAGCGTCCGTGCATGGCTGCTGCTTCCGACCTGGCTTTCGACCCCTGGGACCCGACGTTCGTCGCGGACCCGTACCCCGCGTACGCCGAACTGCGAGCCCGGGGCCGGGTCGTGTACTACGAACCCACGAACCAGTGGCTGGTCCCGCACCACGCGGACGTCTCGGCGCTGCTGCGCGACCGCCGCCTCGGCCGCACCTACCAGCACCGCTTCACCCACGAGGACTTCGGCCGCACGGCGCCCCCGCCGGAACACGAGCCGTTCCACACCCTCAACGACCACGGCATGCTGGACCTGGAGCCGCCGGACCACACGCGGATCCGCCGCCTGGTGTCGAAGGCGTTCACGCCGCGCACGGTGGAGGGCCTGAAGCCGTACGTGGAGCAGCTCGCGGCGAAGCTGGTGGCCGACCTGGTGAAGGCGGGCGGCGGTGACCTGCTCACGGACGTTGCCGAGCCGCTGCCGGTCGCGGTGATCGCGGAGATGCTGGGCATCCCGGAGACCGACCGCGCCCCGCTGCGCCCCTGGTCGGCGGACATCTGCGGGATGTACGAGCTGAGCCCGTCCGAGGAGACTGCGGCGAAGGCGGTACGGGCGTCGGAGGAGTTCACCGAGTACCTGACCGGCCTGATCGCGGCCCGCCGCAAGGAGCCCGGCGAGGACCTGATCTCGGGCCTCATCGCCGCGTACGACGAGGGCGACCGCCTGACGGAACAGGAAATGATCTCGACGTGCGTGCTCCTGCTCAACGCGGGCCACGAGGCGACGGTCAACGCGACGGTGAACGGCTGGTGGGCCCTGTTCCGCAACCCGGCCCAGCTGGCGGCGCTGCGCGCGGACCCCGCCCTGATCCCCTCCGCCGTGGAGGAGCTGATGCGCTACGACACCCCGCTCCAGCTCTTCGAACGCTGGGTACTGGACGACATCGAGATCGACGGCACGGTGATCCCGAGGGGCAGTGAGGTGGCGCTGCTCTTCGGTGCCGCCAACCACGACCCGGCGGTGTTCACCGACCCGGCCCGCCTGGACCTGACGCGGGCGGAGAACCCGCACATCTCGTTCAGTGCGGGGATCCACTACTGCATCGGGGCTCCGCTGGCGCGGATCGAGCTGGCGGCGTCGATGGGTGCGCTGCTGGAGCACGCGCCGACACTGAGCCTGGCGGCGGAGCCGGTGCGCAAGCCGAACTTCGTGATCAGGGGGCTGGAGGGACTGAGTGTGAGCGTCGAGACCTGAGCCGGGATCCGAGTCTGGATCCGACGCTCCGCAGGACCGCCCGCAGGACCGCCCAGAGGGTCAGGCCTCCGGCGGTTCCGGCGAGGAACAGCAGCGGCAGCTCGGCGTAGAAGACGCTCCAGTCGGGGCCCTGTTCGAAGCGGCGGACCCGGCCCTGGGCCCTGACAGCCCACACCGTCAGTCCGGCGCCCACCCCGAGAGCGACGGTCAGACATCCTGCGGCGGCCTGTCCGCGTTGTCCCATGCCTGTGAGGGACGCCCCTGCGGCGCCGGAGGTTCCCGTTGCCAACTTCCTTACGGGTGCGGCTTCTTGGCTGCCGATGTGCACGGGCGGCGGCTGCCGGCTTGGTGATCGGCCGGGCGGCGTGAACGGTCCGGAGTTCGAGAACGGCTTCGGCACCGTCGAGGTCCCCGCAGGCGCCGGAACTGTCGTCTTCACAAGGTCCGCGTCTGCCTCACCGAGGGTCTCGGTGACCGTCTCCAGGGGTGATCTCCAACCGGGCCGGACGCTCCTCGGCCTCCGCCGGACGCTCGTTCAGCACGGATCGGCACACCTGACGCAGCACAACCAGTCGGTTCAGACGCCATAGTGGACGAAGGAGACCCACGCGCTCGGGTGGTCGGGGCGCCGTGCGCGTTCGCTGAGCAAGGCCCTCCGCAAGGCGTGCGCGCTGCGGCGGGAATTGAGATCGACCCGCCGGGACGCCGGCTCCTGTGACTCCTGCCCGGAACTGGTGATCAGCCTCCGAAGCCAACGAACGAGCCTGCGCCGCATCGGCGGCTTGGCAGTAGTGCGGTCGGTGGTCCCCTCCGCGGGCAGCGGAATGAGCTCCGCGTAGATGTCCTGCGCGATGCGTGCGGTGGGTCCGTCGGGCACCGGCCAGAGCGTCCCGATGACGGCTTGGAACTCGGAATACATGAGAGCGGCGGCGAGGCTGACCCATTCGTCGCGGACCAGGCTGCCTCCCGCCGCCGTCGTGCAGGCCGCGAGCAGCGCGAAATCGGCCTCGCCGGAGGGGAGCTCGGCAAGATCCGCGACGGTCAGCGGGCGGTCGTGGAGCGACAGATGACTCTTGAGAGGCTCGTCCAGACTCTGTACGGCGTGGCAGTCGATGTGGGTCCAGGCGTGCTGTGGGAGCGCCTTGCGTACTTCGTCCCACGTGGCCTCAGGGCCCACCAGGGTGGTGCGCTGCTTCCTGGGCAGTAGCACCGCCAGCTTGGCCAGGGTCCGGGCCGCCGCTGGGAGGTGACCGGCGGCGGGAGCGACCAGGAGGTGACGTTGGCCGGCCCTCTGGCCAAGGACCGGTGTGTCGCGTGTCTTTCGGGCACGAATCAGCGCGCTGACAGTAGGTGTGTAGGAAGACGTCACCCGGTCGAGGACCGAGTAACCGTCCGCTGCGGTCGCAGCGTGCAGCGGCAAGGTGGTCAGAGGCCCGGTGGGAATCCACCACACATGCGTGTCCTCCGGTGCCCCGGGGAGCTCGGGCAGGGCTGCGAGAGCGTCGAGGACGGGCGAGGCCACGGTGCGCCAGAGCCAGCGCAGCACCTCCCGGATGGTGTCCTCACGCCCTTCACCATCGGTCGTGGTCATGGCGGCGAGATAGGTTTGAGCCTGCTGCTCGGCATCGGCAGCGGTGAGGTCCGGGAGGTGGACGACGGCCGGGTGCTCGGCGTCCCGAGTGACGATCACGGCGTCACAACGCCAGGGGCTGACGTTGATGTAGACGACGGGACCTTCCGAAGCCGCAGGCCGGATATGGCGGACGTAGTCCGGTCGCAAGAAGCTGATGTAGGGGAAACCGCGCTGTGCCGTCCGGCTCAGCGAATCCCATTCTCGAACGGCGTCAGAGAGCTCGGCCACACCTGGGGTTCCCCGCCACAGGACGCCCCAGCGGTCGGTGTCCATCCGTGGATCGCCCTTCGCCGAAGCGGACAGGGAGGGCCCGGACGCGCCTGTCGGCGGACCGAGTTGGGTGAGCCCGGCAAAGGCACGGTCCATCCTCGTCACGATGTCCGACGGCAGCCGGGGCGCTGTGGGGACGGCAGCCGCCCCCGGCCGCTCACGCCGGTTCTTTCGCGACTCCTTGTGCGACTCCCCGTGGGTGGACTTCCCGTGGGTGGACTTCCCGGTGGAGGCGCTTGGAGAGGATCCCTGCTCGACGAGTCGCTTGAGCAACTCCTCCTGAGGCGTACGGTTCGTGAGATCCTGCTCCCACACCACGGCCCGTCCCTGTTCCAGGACGCGTGCCGCGAGGGTGGCGTCGCCCGCCGACAAGGCGCTGGCCGCGGCTTCCGAAGCCAACCCCCGGTAGTCGGCCAGGAATTCCAGTACCTGGTCGCGGGCGCCCCAGACGATCAGAGGGAGGAGCGCCACGGCATAGCTCAGGTCTGGGCAGCCGGCCGCGGGACCTTCCTTCGCCACCGCCGCGTGCCCGCTGTCACGCGCAGCACTCAGACGCTCAAGTGCGGTCAATCCTGGCGTACGGCTCTTCTCCCGACGCAGCGACTCGACGGTGGGGAGACGCTCACGCTGAGCGTCGGACAGCGGGGTTCCGGTCAGCGCAAGCCGCAGCTCAAGGGCGTCCGACAGATTGCGCAGCACCCGGGCCCGGGCCAGCGTGTTGCGGGCGGCGTTCTCGTAGGCGATGACCAAGTGGTCGAGTGCCTCGTCGAGATCAGCGATGTCCTCGGCGAGCCGATAGCGGTCGAGCAGAGCGACACCAAGGCTGTTGGCGTACTTGCCCCGGTGCGGATCGTCGCCCGCCGCCGCAGTGATGGCGCGACGGAAGCAGGTGATGGACATGTCGAGGCCGGCCCGGTTCCGGCCTCCCAACGTGGCGGCGTGTGCCGTCAGGCCCTCCTTGAAGGCCTCCGCGACATTCTGCAACCCGGTTGTGGTCTTCTGCCGCTCCACGCTTCGAGACTGGGCCTGCCGTTCGCTTCCCCACTCTGAGCCGCCCCACTGACTGCTGTAGGACATGACGGCATCACTGCCTCTCTCGAACCGGCGAGCCGTGCCCGCCTCATCCTTCGGTTCCGGCCCTGTCATTCCCGCCTGTTGTTGCGTCCGGATGCCGCGAGCACACCCAGGACCGCTCCCACTGCCGCGCCCGCGCAGGTCCACCCCGCGCCGATGTCTCGTCCCCCCAGCGTCGCCATACCTACCCAGGCCAGCGTCGCGCCGACCACTCCCGTGCCCAGGCGCACCTGGACCAGTGGCCAGCGCCGCTCCGGCGCCATGACCCGGAGCACCACAAGCGAAGCGAGCAGGGCAAGGGCGCCGAGAGCCGTGATGACGGCTGGTTTCACCGGGTTGGGCAGCGGCACCGTGTACTGCAGTGACTGGACGGCGGCGAGACTCATCAGGATGGCGCCGATCGCGCCGGTCAAACCGAGGTTGACGGTCTCCTGGCGGCGTTGCCAGCTCCGCTGGACCAGTTGGTCGGCGAGGGCGCCGACCTGCTCGGAGCGGCGCAGCGCGGCCTCCACATAGGTCGCCTCGTCATCAAGGCGTTGGACAAGCCAGTCCGCCAGCGCCTTGTCGTCGGCGAACGGTCCCCCAAGTGCCGGATCGCCGGCGAGGGTGGCTAGGTTGGCGGCGGCGATTTCCACAGTGCGGGCCATCTCACGGCTGTGGGTCGAGCGGTCGACGAGGCCGCGCTCGCGGGCCTGAAGATCCACCAGGGCATGGGCCGCCTTGATGAGCTCCGACTGACGTCCGGGCGCTGTTGGTGCGGCGGCGGTCTGTTTCAACAGTTCCGCGATGGCGGCGTCCGTAGCGGCACGCAGCGTTGCGATGTCCTCGGCCGCTCGCCAAACCCGCAGTTGATAGCGGAGCTTGGCGGCGTGGAGCAGATACTTCGCCAGGCGTGGTAGTTCCCGGTTCCGGTTCGTCCAGGCCCAGGCCGTCAGCTCGGGATCCTTCTCGTGCCCGGCCACGACGACCAGACGGCGTTCGGCCCGTGCGTCCGGGGCAGGCGAGACCTCCCAGACGGCGAAGCCCTGGGGCGTCACAACTCCCGCCGACTCATGGGCGGGCGCGCCGGGTATGCGTGACCGCACAGCCGCGGCCAGGGGGTCGTTCGGCTCGATGGACGGTCGGGACTCGGGCTCGGCCAGCCGGGCCAGATACAGCCGGGCTTCCCCCAGCAGCCCGTCGACGGGCTGCTGGGGTTCCGGTGACGCTCCGACCGGCTGAGCTGCATGGACGGCCCCGGACCACTGCGCGTCCAACTCCGGCCACCCCAGATTCTCGGCGGCGTTCGGAGCCAGCATGACCGAGAGGCAGATGGCGTCGTGTTCCCGGCGTAGAGCGGCCTGACGCAGCCCAGGGCCGGGACTGCTCCTGACAGCCAGCAGCCCCCGCGTGTGCGAAGCCCAGGCCGGTGGGGCGGGATCACCGGGGCCGGACTCCCAGCCGCCCTCGGGCTCCAGACCGACGCCGACCTGTGTCACCGGCTCCGTCATGCCGAGCCGCTCGCCGCACTGGGCCCACAGGTCCCTGATGAATCCGAACGCAGCCGCCCGATGCTCGCCGCCCGTGACGACGAACACATGCACCCCCAGGGCCTCGGCCTCAATCATGCGGGCCCGCACTGTCGGAGTCCGCGTTGCCATGCGGCAGGCCTTCGACGGGTGCGGCACCCAGACTGTGGATCAACTCGTCGATCCGCTCGCGGTATTCCTCGGGAAACGGCAGTGAAGACGCCTCCTCCAACCCCGAAATGCGATGAGGGCCGGCCATCTCGACATCCGCCACAGCACGCCGGAATCCGGTGAGATCCCCTGCCGCGAGAGTTCGCTCCATACCTTCCAGGCTCAGGCCGACCCGCTTCCACCTAGAGGCTTTCAGCGACCAGAGCGGAACATCCCCGAGAACCTCCACAGCCATCTGCCGCAATCCCTCGTCCATATCTGAAGAGCGTAACGACACCTGCTGCAACGTGCCGCACCAGAAGCTGACTTGACGTCCACACCGGGCAACACCGGTCCCCTGTCCCAGCTGCGGCGTCGGCTTCTTCAGTACGTCATCCACGGCCGCACGGTAGGAGACGAACACGAGCAGTCCGGCCACTGCGCCGCGCTGATCGAGAAGATCGCGGAGTCACGGAGCCAGTGACCCCGCAGCGGCACGGGCGAGTCGGGCGTCGACGCAGCCCTCGACCTCGGCCGCTGTCGGCACCCTCGTGAACCGATAAGAGCCTGCGCCACTGGGGAGTTGAGACCGTACGTCGACAGGGGGATGGGTAATTCGGCCGTGTCCGCTCCTGTTACGCGCTCAGGTCCCGCCTCCGCACCCCGACCAGCCCCGCCGAAACCAGCCCCACCGCCACCCCCGCAAGTACCAGCACCGGCGTCCAACTCATCTCCCCGCCCGGCAACTTCGGCAGATGCCCGAACGGCGACAGGTCCAGCACCCCCTGCGGTACGTCCAGCGCCGGTCCGATCCACCCCACCAGCAGCGCGAACCCGGCAACACCCCAGGCTCCGACCGCCAGTCGGGGCGACACCCCGTACAGCAGAACCGCCAGTCCGCCCAGCACCCACACTGCGGGGACCTGCACGAGGCTCGCCGCCAGTACCGGGCCCAGCTCCTTGCCGTACCCGAGTGCCAGGCCCAGGCCGCTCAGCAGCAGGATCCACACCGCACCGCCGAAGGCGATCACCAGGTGGCCGCCGGCCCAGCGCAGCCGTCCCACCGCGTTGGCGAGGACCGGCTCGGCCCGCTGGGAGGTCTCCTCGGCGTGCAGCCGGAGGACCGACGAGACGACGTACAGTGCCGCCACCATGCCGAACATGCCGGCCATCGTGGCCAGGAACGCGTCCTCGATGCCCGACTGCCCGCCCATCCGTTCGATGATCTCCCGGGTCTTCGCGTTGTCGCCGACCAGGTCCGCCGCGCCCTTCGTCAGCCCGCCGAAGGCGACCCCGGCCGCGAGGAACCCGACGCTCCAGCCGAGGACGGCGCCCCGTTGCAGCCGCCAGGCCAGCGCCCCCGCCGTGCCCAGGCGGCCGGTCGCCGGTCCCGGCCGGGTCGGGAAGAAGCTCATGCCGACGTCCCGGCGGCCCGCCAACTCGTAGGCCAGCCAGCCCTGCAGAGCCGTCGCGGCCACGAACAGGCCGAGCACCCACCACCGTTCGTCCGCGAACGGTCGTACGTTCTCCAGCCAGCCGAGCGGTGAGGCCCAAGTCAGCGGTGAGGAACCGTCGTTCGTCGCGGAGTCACCCGCCGCGCGCAGCACGAACGCCGCGCCGAGCAGGCCGCCCGTCAGGCCCTTCGCCAGCCGCGCGCTCTCGGTGAACTGCGCGACGATCGCCGCGAGGGTGGCGAACGCCGTTCCCACGCCCCCGATGCCCAGACCCAACGCCAGCGCACCTGACGCGCCCTGACCTGCCAGCCCGCCCGCGATCAGCAGCGCCAGCGCGGTGTTGGCGACCAGGGCGGTGAGCAGGGCCGCCGTCAGCGGGGCGCGGCGGCCCACCATCGCCGACGAGATCAGCTCCTGACGTCCGCTCTCCTCCTCGTCGCGGGTGTGCCGTACGACGACGAGCAGGCTCATGATCCCGGCGAGGACCGCCGCGTAACCGCCGATCCGCCAGGCGGTCAGGCCGCCGATCGAGTCGCTGAACACCGGGCCGTACGTGGCCCGCAGCGAGCTGTTGGTGAACAACTGGCGGGCGATGTCGGCCCGTTCGGCGGGGGTGGAGTACACGCTCTCCAGGGAGCCCGGGAGGGACAGGACCATGAGGGCCGTCACCGCCACCCATACCGGGATCATCACCCGTTCGCGCCGCAGGTTGAACCGCAACAGCGTTCCGGTGCCAGCCAGTTGGCGTGCACCGGCGGTCCTTCGTACTGCCAGGGCCGACGTGCTGACGGTCATCGGGTCACCGCTTCGTCCTGGTAGTGGCGCAGGAACAACTCCTCCAGCGTCGGTGGCGTCGACCTCAGCGACCGCACGCCCGCCTGCGTGAGGGAGCGCAGCACCGCATCCAACTTGTCGGTGTCGACCTGGAGTTGGATACGGGAGCCCTGGCCGCTCTCAATTTGTTGGATGGCGAGGTCGTGGACGCCGGGCAGATGTGCCAACCCGTTCGGCGCGCCCGCCAGTTCCGCCGTGATGCTCGTCCGGGTGAGGTGGCGCAGGTCGGTGAGGGAGCCGGTCTCGACGGTGCGGCCCTTGCGGATGATGCTGACACGGTCGCACAACTCCTCGACCTCGCTGAGGATGTGGGAGGAGAGCAGGACCGTACGGCCCCTGTCCCGTTCCTCCTCCACGCAGGCCTGGAAGACCTCCTCCATCAACGGGTCGAGTCCCGAGGTCGGTTCGTCGAGGATCAGCAGGTCGACGTCCGACGCGAACGCCGCCACAAGGGCCACCTTCTGGCGGTTGCCCTTCGAGTACGTGCGGCCCTTCTTGGTCGGGTCCAGCTCGAACCGTTCGAGCAGGGTGGCGCGGCGCGCCGGGTCGAGGCCGCCGCGCAGCCTGCCGTACAGGTCGATGACCTCTCCGCCGGAGAGGTTGCGCCACAGGGTGACGTCGCCGGGGACGTACGCGATCCGGCGGTGCACCTCCACCGCGTCCGCCCACGGGTCCCGGCCCAGGATCCGCGCGGTGCCCGAGTCGGCGCGGAGCAGGCCGAGCAGGACGCGGATGGTCGTGGACTTCCCGGAGCCGTTGGGGCCGAGGAAGCCGTGCACTTCGCCGGTCTCCACGGTCAGGTCGAGACCGTCCAGGGCGTGCGTCCTGCCGAACGACTTGTGCAGTCCGGACACCTCGACAGCGGGGCTGGCCTTCGTCATGTTTCCGAACGTACGCTTACTTCAGAAGTTTGTGAAGTTAAGGAAATGTATGAATGGTGGATACACTTCGAGTATGACGACGGAACCGAATCCGGGTGCGGCGGAGAGCGGGCGGGACCCCGAGGCGCTGTCCAAGTTCGTCGAGGGCTTCGCCGCCCAGCTCGTCGAGGCAGGGATGCAGCGCATGGCCGCCCGGGTCTTCGCCGCGCTGCTGGCCTCCGACGCCGGCGCCCTGACCTCCGCCGAACTCGGCGAACAGCTCCAGGTCAGCCCGGCCGCCGTGTCAGGTGCCGTGCGCTATCTGTCCCAGGTGCACATGGTCTCGCGGGAGCGCGAACCCGGCTCGCGGCGCGAGCGGTACCGGGTGCACAGCGACCAGTGGTACGAGGCGCTGACCAGCCGCGACGCCGTCCTCAAGCGCTGGGGCCAGACCTTGCGGGTGGGCGTCGACAGCCTCGGCGCCGAGACACCCGGCGGCATGCGCATCGCCGAGACGCTCGCCTTCTTCGAGTACCTGGAGGGCGAGCTCACCCAGCTGATGGACCGGTGGCGCGAGGAGCGGGCCAGGACGTTCGGGCAGGGGGCCTGACGCGTACGAACGGTGCGATGTGTGCACGTCAGGGACTCCGGCCAAAGAAATGTGCTCAACTCCCGTACTGCTACTGTTCCTCGCTTGGTGAATCGGCGCAGGTTGCATGTCCGTTTGTGTGACCATCACCGACACCATCCACCATGCCGTACTGAAGATCCAGGCATCGGCCTGGACACCCGCCGTCGGACCGGGCTGCGAGATCCGCGATGGCGCCTGGGTCGCCGAGCTCGCCAGGGACTGCCTGACGGGCTGGCGGATGGGGATGCGCCTGATCGTCCGCAAGGAACCCATACTGAGGGGTTCTCGAACTCCTTCGCAGCGGATCCCTTCCTCACTTCGGGCGGATGTCGGGGCCCTGCGGGGCGATCCCACTGGCACTGGCGGCGTCGGCGCGAGCGTCACGCGTCCAGTGACGTCATGACGTGCTTGATACGGGTGTAGTCCTCGAAGCCGTACGCGGACAGATCCTTGCCGTAGCCGGATTGTTTGAAGCCGCCGTGGGGCATCTCGGCGACCAGCGGGATGTGGGTGTTGATCCACACGCAGCCGAAGTCCAGCTTCTTGGACATGCGCATCGCGCGTGCGTGGTCCTTGGTCCACACCGACGAGGCCAGGGCGTAGGCGACGTCGTTGGCATATTCCAAAGCCTGTGCCTCGTCGCGGAAGGACTGGACGGTGATGACCGGGCCGAACACCTCGTTCTGGATGATCTCGTCGTCCTGTTTGAGGCCGGAGACGACGGTGGGGGCGTAGAAGTAGCCCTTGTCGCCGACGCGGTGGCCGCCTGCCTCGATCTTGGCGTGGGCGGGCAGCCGCTCGATGAAACCGGAGACCTGCGTGAGTTGGTTGGCGTTGTTGAGCGGTCCATACAGCACGTCCGGATCGTCGGGCCGACCGGTCTTCGTGCCTGTGGCGGCCCTCGCCAGCGCCGTCACGAACTCGTCGTGGACCGACTCCTGTACGAGGACGCGGGTCGCGGCCGTGCAGTCCTGGCCGGCGTTGAAGAAACCGGCCACCGAGATGCCCTCGACGGCCTGGGTTATGTCGGCGTCGGCGAAGACGACGACGGGGGCCTTGCCGCCCAACTCCAGGTGGACGCGCTTGACGTCTTTGGCGGCGGACCCGGCGACCTGCTTGCCAGCCCGTACGGAGCCGGTGATGGAGGCCATCGCCGGAATGGGGTGTTCGACCATCAGGCGCCCGGTGTCGCGGTCGCCGCAGACGACGTTCAAGACACCCTTGGGCAGGATGGATCCGACGATCGCGGCCATCAGCAGGGTGGAGGCCGGGGTGGTGTCCGACGGCTTCAGGACCACGGTGTTGCCCGCGGCCAGCGCCGGGGCGAACTTCCAGACCGCCATCAGCATCGGGTAGTTCCACGGTGCGACCTGCGCGCAGACCCCGACGGGCTCACGCCGGACGATGGAGGTCATGCCGTCCATGTACTCACCGGCCGAGCGGCCCTCCAGCAGGCGCGCGGCGCCGGCGAAGAAGCGGATCTGGTCCACCATCGGCGCCACCTCCTCGCTCGCCGTCAGCCCCAGCGGCTTGCCGGTGTTCTCGGACTCGACGGCGACGAGTTCCCCGGTTTTCGCCTCGAAAGCGTCCGCGATCTTCAGTAGCAGGCGCTGTCGCTCGGCAGGGGTGGTGTCGCGCCAGGCCGGAAAAGCGGCCGCGGCCGCGTCCATGGCGGCGTCGACGTCCGCCCGGCCGGACAGCGGCGAGGTCGCGTAGGGCTCGCCGGTCACCGGATTGACGATCTCGATGGTCCGCCCGTCGGCGGCGTCCAGGGTCTCGCCGCCGATGTAGTTTCGCAGCGTGCGCAGAACGGTGGTCACTGGGTCTCCAGTTGGCACGTAGGTGGTTCTCGCGTGTTATTGCGGGTCCGGTTGCCGAGGACGATGTCGGACGGCAGCCGCTGGGCCACGTGGACAGGGATGAGGACAGCAGCACCAGCACGGTGCCGGGTACCGGGGTGCGCGAAAGCCGCCGCAGAGCGTGGCCTACGCCCCTGGGCCACGTGCTGGTCTGCGCAGCCGGATGGCGTAAGGCGAGCCGCTCCGCCGGCGGAGCGGCTCGCCTTCGGCAGCAGGGGCGGGCTACTCCAGTGGCTTCTCGTCGCGGAAGCGCCGTAGTACGTTGCCTGTGATCTTCGCGATGTTGTTGTCGTACCCGTTGTGGGAAAGCGATCCGGTCCAGGCGATGGATCCGACCGAGAAGAATCCGCCGCCGCCCTCCAGCGCGCAGTAGACCATGTCCGAGCGGACCGCCGGCTGCTCGGTTCCGCCCATCCCCGGGAGCATCTCGAAGATCTCCTCGGTCACCAGCAGGTAGTTGTCGGAGAAGGGCCCGGAGGTGGCCAGGACCAGGGTTCCTGGCGGCGAGCCGAGCGCCGGGTTCCAGCAGTCGATCTCGGCACCGGCCGCGCCACCACCGATGATGCCGAAGTCGCCCAGGACCTCGTTCTCGCCGACACCTTCGAAGACGAAGGCCGCCCGCGGATCTTGGCTGTCCGCAAGGCGCTCGTAGTAGGTGCAGCGGTCGAAGCCCTGGGCCGCCATGCCGACTCCCACCAGACGCTGCGGAGCCTTGCCCTTGTTGCGCCACAGGCCGCTGGCCTCGCCCGAGGTGGTGTGACGGCGTTCGGCGAAGGGGGACTGGTGGGGGCGGGTGCCGCCGTCGGCCCGGCGCAGCTCCATCAGGTGCGGGGCGTCGGGGTCGTAGGAGACGGTCGCGAAGAACCCGTTGCCGCCCAGGTACATCAGCCTGCCGCCGTTCGCGGTGAACTCCTCAAGGGCGTCGAGCTCGCGCCGCGTGACGTATTCGGGGTGGCTTCCGGTGATCACGACACGGTAGTCGCGCAGCAGGTCGTGGCCTTCCCGGTCGAGGTCCTCGTCTGTGAGGGCGTCGAATTCGCACTCAGCGGTCTCCAGCCAGTGCACGAGGGACAGGTCGGCGGGCAGGCCCCAGGGGCCTTCGCTCATGAACGAGGCCCGATACCGCGGCTGCAGGCTGATCAGCGGGCGGCGGACGCTTCCGAACACCACGCCGGACCCGTCATTGTGGATTTCGTACAGGGAGCGGCCGAACTCGGGGTGGTCCTGCAGGACCAGGTCTTCCTTGTGGACGATGGGCGTGTGCCCGAGGAGCATCTCCATGCCGTCCGCCTCAAACGCGATCCGGTCGTTGGCGTACGCCAGGTAGGTGGCCGTGGGGAACAGGACGGCGACGTCCTTGCGCCGTCGGCCCGGCCCGACGAGGAAGGGCACGTGCTGCTCGACGCCCTCGGCCAGCAGCCGTACCGCGTAGACGCCGCTGGGCAGTTCCTCGGGCACTTCGAAGGTGAACGCCGCAGGCCACTGGGCGTCAGCGAGGTCGTCGTCGTGGAAGTGGATGGCATCGAACTCGTCGGGCGCAAGCCGGAAGTC
Organism: Streptomyces sp. SID12488; assembly: GCF_010548275.1. GTDB lineage: Bacteria > Actinomycetota > Actinomycetes > Streptomycetales > Streptomycetaceae > Streptomyces. The sequence continues at coordinate 126,917 of NZ_JAAGLT010000010.1, read as the reverse complement.
CTCCACGACACCTTGGAACGTGGGCCCGGTGACGCCCCGGACGGGCGCGTTGACGCAGCGGCCGTGCAGCATGTGCGGCCCCTCGTCGAGCACATCCCACAACAGCAACCCGTCGGGGCGCCGGCTGCGGCCGAAATGCCAGGCAGCCACCGGCTCGCGCGCCTTGAGGGCGTCGTCGGTGGCGCGTTCGACGCGGACGCCACCGATCTTCCCGTTGAACGCGGTTGCCGCGAGCAGTCGGTCACCGTCCGCCCGAGCCAGCGCGCCGATACGGAACGGCATCGAGGAAGCCGTCCAGACCGCCGAGGCGGTTGCGCTCGCCTGCTCGGGTACGGCGGCTGCGGCGGCCGGTGCCACCCGGTCCGCGCAGTGGTCCAGCGGGGTCTGCCGCAGGGTGATCTGCCCCGCCGAACTCGGCAGTTCGACCTCCAGCCGGTACCACTGGTGGGCCGTCAGCTCCTGTTCCAGGGTGAGGGTCCGCCGCTGACCGCCCTCGCTCCATACGAAGGACGGCTTGCCGTCATCGAGCAGCAGGGCCCAGCCGGTCATGGTCGCCGCGTCCCAGGTACCCATGACCGCCTGGCGCTCGCCGGTGAAGCCGACCGAACTCTGGCTGACCCGATAGGCGCCCAGGCTCCCCGAGCGGTTGTCGCGCGGGAGCGTCGGGAAGACAGCGGCGCGGATGACCAGCGCGTCGGGGTTCGCCAGCAGGCCCTTTGGGTCGGGGACTTCGACGTACGAGCCTGGCCGGCAGGCGTAGTACTGCCCCGGATACGTCCCGTCGATGGCGGAGGGGACCTCGGCCTCCAGGAAGCCCGGCCCCGCCTGCCCGTCGTAGCCGTGTCGCAGGCGTACCAGAGCGGCGTCGTAGGCCGGTGGGCCTTCACAGCTGATGTGGAACGACAGTCGCTCGCCGGGGCGGGCGGAGAAGCGATCGGTGTAGCCGAAGACGTTCTGGGTCGTCGTGCGGCCGCTCGAGAGTGCCATGGGCTCCTCGTTTCTTTCTAGTTCTGCAGCAGTTGCGCGCGGCGCGCCGTGAAGATGTACCGCATGGCGTCTTCGTAGTCCTCGAAGGACTGCTGGGTCAGGAGCAGGTTGCCCGGCATGCCCAGGACGATCTGCGCCACGTGCCAGGGGCCGTCGGGACCTTCGGAGAAGATGATGTGCTTGCCCGAGACGGGGAGGCTGCGCAGCGCCCGCAGCACACGTTGAGTGCGGTCGTTTTGCAGTCCCAGCGGAGCCCCGTCATGGGCGGCGGCGACCTCGTCGGTGCACTCCTTGCGCAGGCGTTCTTCGCTGCGCAGACGGAACACTTCGAGCAGCTCGGCGGAGCGGTCTGCACTGGTGCGCATCAGTTCACCTGCTGCTGCTGGGACACCGTTGCGGTGCGGCGGGACAAGGACGATGGGCTCACGGAAGGTGGCCTTTCTTGTGCTGAAGGAGCTCGCGAGCGCCGGGCAGCGACTGAGGCGCCTCGATGTGACGGTGTCTCAGGCCGATGCCTGTGCTGCCCGGCGGTATGCGCGAGTGCGGTCAGGCGTCGGAGCCACCGAGCGCACGGCCGGTGAGCTTGAAGTACGCCGCCACACCGAGGCCGATGACGAGCCAGCACGAGCCGACGATCTTGGCGTTGGGGTCCGCGTTCCACAGCGCGACCAGGAGGAGCGCGGCGCCGAGGATCGGGGAGACCCAGTGGACGAAGAAGCGGCGGCTGCGGCCTCGGACGACGAAGTGGGTGAAAACGCTGACGTGGAGGAGGACGTAGGCGGTGATCGCGCCGAAGGTCACCAGGGTGATCAGCAGTCCCGACTGCTCCACGCCGAGGATGCCGACCCCCACCGACAGGACTGCGATGAAGATCATCGCGTTGAGGGGGACCTGGTGCTTGTCGCTGACCCGTGACAGGAACTTCGGCAACTGCCCGTCGCGGGCCATGCTGAAGACCAGGCGGGCGGAGGTGGCGTTGGAGGCGATGGTGTTGGCGAAGATCGCGATCAGGGCGGCGGTCAGCAGGAGGACAGTCTTGAACCAGCCCGCCATGGCCGTGCCCACCACGTTGTAGAAGGCGTTGTTGACCGGGTCGCCGTCGGCGAATTCCGTCCCGCTCGGGACGAGGATGCCCGCCACGAAGACCTGCACGACGAACAGCGCGGTCACCTGGTAGAGGACGATCATGGTGGCCTTGGAGACGGTTTTGCCACCGCCCTCGGCTTCCTCGTTCAGTGTCGAGATCGCGTCGAACCCGATGTAACTCAGGGCGGCGACCGGAACCGCACCGAGGATCAGGGACCAGGAGCCGCCGTCGGCGGGAACGAACGGGTTGAGCGACAGATGGGCCCGGCCCTGGAGGATGAGCACGGCTGCCCAGACCAGGAACACGGCCAGCACGACCAGCTGGATGTAGAGGAAGATCTTGTTCATCGTCGCGGTGACACTGATGCCCATGATGTTGATCAGGGCGGTCGCGGCGACGAAGATCACCACCCAGATCCAGGCGGGCACCCAGGAGACCACTCCGGTCATCGCGCTGGCCGCGAAGACGCACAGCAGCGCCGGCAGCAGCAGGTAGTCGAGCAGGATGGCCCACCCGGAGACGAACCCGAGGAAGCGGTTGCTGCCCATCCGTACGTAGCTGTAGACCGAGCCGGCGACCGGGAACCGGACCGCCATCTCCTTGTAGCTGACGGCACTGAACAGCATCGCGATCGCGGCCACCACGTAGACCGAGGCGACGGCGCCGGCGGACATGTTGTAGACGACGCCGAACACCGCGACGGGGGCGAGCGGCACCATGTAGATCAGGCCGTAGATGACGACGTCGGCCAGGCTGAGCGTGCGGGCGAGCTCCTGCTCGTATCCGAGTTCATGCAGCCGGTCGCGGTCGTCATCTGTGCCGCCGGGTCTTTCGGACATGGCTTGCGGAGCTTCTGGAACGTTCATGGCCGGGCCTCCTGAGGGATGAACGAGCCCCGGTCGGCTGTCGGTGCCGTGAGCGGCGACAGCAGGGGAAGACGCGGGGTCGGCAACAGCCGGCTCGGCGGGTGAGGACCGCCTACAGCGCGGGCTTTCTTCACCTCGAATATGGCGCTCGGCCACCTTGCGCCTCAATACGCATTCCTACCGACAGCGGCGGTCAGCGGTTCAAGCTGAGAATCCCGTCGCGCAGCGCCGACGCCACCGCGCCGGCTCGCGACGGCTGCTCCATCTTGTGGAGGATCCGCTCCACGTGCGTGGTCACCGTGCGCAGGGAGACGTCTCGCTGCGATGCCAACTGCTGGTTCGAGAACCCCGCCGCCATCCCGTTCAGGATGTCGTACTCGCGCGGCGAGAGTGAATAGGGCAGGGCGGCCGTCGGAAGCTCCTGCACCAGTACGGCCGGTTCCGGCCGTCCCAGCGGATCGGCCACCTTCAGGACCTGCAGCGCGAGCCACCCTTCGCTCGACGCCTGCAGCCCGGTCGCGGCAACCTGCGCCGAGGCCATGAAGCGACGCAGAAAGCCGGTGAACTCGGGCTGCGTGGGCGCGAGCGCCGGGGCGCACGACTCGACGGCCCAGGCACGGCCGGTGTAGTCGATCAGGGTGGCGTTCGCTCCCGGCGGTATGGCGCATCCGGTGGTCTGCCGTCGAGCCACGTCGCACATCCGCGCCAGCGCGGGCACCAGGGCCTTGAGGAGTTCGGCCGCGTCATCACGGAACGCGCCGCGCCCCGCCGCGGAGAAATGCAGCATGCCCGTGTACACACCGCTGTCCGAGAAGAGGCAGGTGGTCATGCCGTCTGCGAAGCCGGCAGGTCCGAGCACCTCGCGGTACATCGGGGACCGTCGGTAGTCGCCCGGCACGTCGTCGATCCGCATCGGCAGGCGCCGCTCCCAAACCAGCCGGTTCTCAGCACTCGCCGCATAGCGGTCACCCAATGCGGCAACCGTTTCATCACCGTAGGTGACCACAGCGAGCGCGCGGTGCGCACGGGCCATCGGGTCCCAGAGCAGGACGGCGCTGGCATCGTGGTGAGTCACCGGCTCAAGCAGCCTCAGCACCGTCATCGCGGCCTCGCGCCGGTCACCGGCTCCGGCTGCATAGGCAGCCTCGACCAGGACTTGGGTGTGGGATGGCTTCATCAGCGGATCCCTCTCGAAGCTGGGCTACCCCACCCCACGATAGCAACGTCCTTCAAGGATCTGAGGGTGAGAGCTGCGGTTGCACATCGCGCTCGGGGTGACCGCGTGGGAGAAGGAGTCGGCTGGTCCTGCTTCTGATCGGTTAACAGGATCCAACGACACGGTCCGGGCGGCAGGCCTGTGCGGGCCGGGCAGGTCGTTCCTCATGCACCAGCGTATTGCGACGTCCTTGCCGAGCCCAGCAGGTTCGGCGTCCCCTCTCTCTCTGGCAGCTCGACACCGAACTGAGGGCGCGGATGGGCCGTCGCGGACGAAGGACTCGCCGCCGATATCCGCTCCGTCGCCGTCCCGATCCGCGAGGGCGACGGACGCGCCTTCGCAGCGATGGACGTCACCGTGCATGCGGCGGAGACATCGCTGGACGCGTTCACCCAGCATCACCTGCCCAAACTCCGGCATGCGGCCAGCGCAATCAGTTCTGACTGGGACGCATGGCAACGCATGCCCGTAACCATTGCCTTCGGGCTTTCATGCTGGGCCACCACTGGCCCTGGACCGACGTGATCACCAGCGCGATCGCTCGCCTGCACGCCCTGCCGGACCCTGGCTGACCAGCGACATCACCCCATCCCGACGAGCAGCAGACCAGTTCCGGAACCGTGGAACCCGGCGCCCACCCGATGCGACAGTCGGGCCCTCGACACTTCCACAGGCAGAAGACCCAGCCCGGACAAGCAGAAACGTCCCGCCCGGCCGAGCTGGCGAGCCGTCATGCAAGATCGAGGTTAGGACCATCCCCTGGAGCACGGTTCGGCTCCTGCCGCCGGGGCCTGCGTAGAGGCGAGTCCCGGCGCGCCGCCTGTTGCTCGGGCCTCCGGCGGCCTGGGGTCTGTAAAGCGAGCGGTGTAATTGGGTTTGGTGTGGCTACAGTTGGCCTGCGGTGAGGCGGCCATCGAAGGCCAGGTCGAAGGCGTTCATGGCGCCCTTCCAGCGCATGGGGACGGAGGGCGCAGCGCGGGTGGAGAGGCGGGCATTCGTAGGGTCGCTGGCCTCAGGTTTGGCCGGGGCGTTCGGTGCGCTGGGCCCACAGCCCACGCCGATCGGGCCGACGCTCATGCCGCCGCCGGACGCCACGAGGCTGCTGTTGCTGACGCCCATGCCTCGTTGACCTTGCTGGAAGAGGTCCACCACACGGAGACCCTGCGGCGCATCACCGTCCTCCACCAGACCCTGCGCACCTCGCATACTCCCGCGAGCCGATCCCTCGCCGAGCACCTCATCCACGCGCGATCCACCTTGACGACAAGGAGCCCGGCATGACCCGGCACGGCCTGATTCTCGACTTCGGCGGGGTGCTCACGACCTCGGTGCCCGCTTGCGCCGCGTGGTTCGACGCTCAGCAGGGATGGCCGGTGGGCACGTTCCTCAACGCCATCGCGGTGGATCCGGTCGGGCGGGACCTGTACGCGGATCTGGAACGCGGGGCCATCACACAGACCGAGTGGAACGAGGGGACCGCCGCCATCCTCGGCACCAACCCCCTCAACCTGCTGGGCCGGGTGCTCGCCGGCCTGCATCCCGAGCCCATGATGATCGACGCGGCCCAGGCCGCCCGGCGTGCCGGGGTGAGGGTGGGTATCTTCTCCAACAGCCTCGGCAGCAACCCCTACGACCCGTACGCGGGCTACCAGTTCGACGAGTTTTACGACGCGGTGCTGATCTCCGAGCACTACGGGATGCGCAAGCCGGACCCGGAGATCTACTCGATCATGCTCGGCCTGATGGGGCTGCCTGCTGAGGACTGCGTGTTCGTTGACGACACCGCCCGCAACCTCCCGCCAGCGGAAGCACTCGGTATCACTACCGTCCTCGCCGCCACCCCGGACGACACGATCCAGCAGGTCGAGGCGTTCCTCGGCCTCACCCTGCGCGAACAGGTCTAGACCCATCCGCAGTGGCGCTGCGACCTCGCAGCGCCACTGCGCACCACCACGCGATCCACGCGGTTCACTCCCTGTCAGCACGTCGCCGAGCACCAACCACCACAGGAGGTACAGCCGTGACGATCGTTCAGGAACGCCCCATGACTGATACGGGAACCCTGCTCACCCCCGAGCTGAGGAACCTGCTCGCAGCCGATGCCCGTAAAGCCGACCCCACCATCACCGCCGACATCGCGGCCCGGGGCGTCGGTCAGATGGCGGCCTTCCTCGCTGCAGGCAGCCGAACCCACCTGCCGCTGAGCCCGTCCGAGCTGGTGGACACCTTCTGGCACGTTTTCATCCTTCGGACCGAGGCGTACTGCGAGTTCTCCCAGCAGGTCGCCGGGCGCATGATCCACCACCGGCCCGAACTGTTGGAGCGCTCCGAACACGGCGGCGCGAAGGCCGTCCGGCAGCGCACGATCGACGCCATCGTGGCGGCGGGCTTCGCCGTCGACCTCGACTTCTGGCCGGAGCTCGACATCGCCGACTGCAACCAGTGCCACGCTGGTTGCCACGACAGCCCCAAGTTGACCTGACCTTCAGGCCGCTCGGTGAACCCACGTATGCCCGGCAGCCTTTCCCGCTGGCCGGGCATACGGTCCTGACCGCCCCACCGCGAGGAGCACGGCACGATGACCGACACGTTGGCCTGGGACACCTACTCGCAGAAGAAACCGGCCCGGCGCGAGACGAACGCGGCGGGCGAGACGACGTGGTTCAACTGGACGCAGTACCCCGACCATGGTCCGGGCGCCGAAGTGATCGGCGCGGGACCGGGTGCCTCGGTCCTGGAGCTGGGGTGTGGCAAGGGCGGGAACCTGGCGCACGTGGCCGCGCTCGGCGCACGGGCTGTCGGCGTGGATCTCTCGGCCGCCCAGCTCGACGCGGCCCGCGAGCGGTGGGACGGCCTGGAGCTTCACCAGCGTGATGCCGTCGACCACCTGGCCGGATGCGGTGAGCGGTTCGACGCGGTGTACTCGGTCTTCGGCGCGGTGTGGTTCACCAACCCCGACACCCTGTTGCCGGCGGTTCGGGACCGACTCTCCCCGGGCGGGATTCTCGCGTTCTCCCAGCGGCCCGCGATCGAGGGTTGCTACGGCTGCCAGGCGTCGTACGTCAACCGGCACGACGACCCCGAACCGCTGGTCGTCAGGCGCTGGGACTACACCCCGGAGGCGTGGGTCGAGCGCCTGAGGGCAAATGGGTTCACCGACGTGACCGCAGAAGTGATCCCGGCCCCGGAGGGAAACCGCAGGACCGGAACACTCCTGGTGCGCGCCGCCCGTCGCTCAGGTAATCAGGGATGAGCAGTCGGGCCCCTGCCCGAACCGCCCCGCCCTCGACCGCCCCGCGAGCCCGGCACCAGGGCTGACGCAGGTACGGTGCGTCGGCCCCGGCCGAGGGGCGTGTTCAACTCACGTGATCAACTCCCGTACCGCTAAAGGCTAACGCTCCTTCGTCTCCTCCAGCACCGTCCGCCCCAGCAGTGCGTACCTCTCGGGGGCGCGGTGCTTGAGGTAGGTGGCGTAGCCGATGCCGCCTGCCGCGATCAGGGCGACCAGCCACGGTGTCGCCTTGAGGACCAGTGAGCCCGACTCGGTGCCCGCCGCGACGCCCATGTTGGACACCAGGAGCACCACCACCGCGAGCATCGCGATGCCGCCGATGAGCGGGGCCGTGAACGTCCGGAACCAGTGGCGGCTCTCCGGGTGGTTCTTGCGGAAGTAGGCCAGGACCGCGAAGGAGCAGACGGCCTGGACGACGAGGATCGCCATCGTGCCGAGGATGGCCAGCAGGACGTACGTACCCGTGTACGGGTCCTTGTGCGCGGCCCAGAAGGCGAGCAGCAGGAGGGCGCTGATGACCGTCTGGACCAGGCCCGCGATGTGCGGGGAGCCGTGGTCGGGGTGGGTGCGGCCGATGGTCCGCTTGAGGGAGGGGAGTACGCCCTCGCGGCCCAGGGCGTACATGTAGCGGGCGGCGCAGTTGTGGAAGGCCATGCCGCAGGCCAGCGAGCCAGTGATCATCAGCCACTGCATGACGACGACCGCCCAGTGGCCGACGTACTGCTCGGTGGGGTTGAAGAACAGGGCGAGGGGGTTCGAGGACGAGGCCGCCTTGACCGCCGCCGCCTCGCCGTTGCCCGTGATCGCCATCCAGGAGACGAAGACGTAGAAGACGCCGACGCCCAGCACGCTGATCATCGTCGCCTTGGGGATGATCTTCTTCGGGTCGCGGGACTCCTCGCCGTACATCGCCGTCGACTCGAAGCCGACCCACGACCAGAAGGCGAAGAAGAGGCCGAGGCCGGCGCTGGTGCCCTGGAAGGCGTTGACCGGGTTGACCGGGCCGAAGGTGAAGCCGTTCGGGCCGCCGCCGTGCAGGGCGACCGAGATCGCCATCGCGGCGAGGATCGTCACCTCGGTGCCGAGGAGGACGATCAGCAGCTTTTCGGCCACCGACACCCCGAACCACGTACCCGTGGCGTTGATCGCGAGCATGATGATCGCGAACACCCACCAGGGGACGTGGGCGCCCGTCTGGTCCTTGATGGTGTCGGTCGCGAAGGTCGAGAAGATGCCGATCAGGGCGGGCTCGAAGACGACGTACGCGAAGGTGGCGAGCAGCCCGGAGGCGAGGCCGACCGTGCGGCCGAGGCCGTAGGAGATGAAGCCGTAGAAGGCGCCGGTGGACGTGATGTGCTTCGCCATCGACGTGAAGCCGACGGCAAAGATTGCCAGGACGACCATTGCGACCAGATAGCTCGCGGGGGCGCCGATGCCGTTGCCGGACGACACCATGAAGGGCACGTTGCCCGTCATCGCGGTGATCGGCGCGGCCGTGGCGACGGCCATGAAGACCACGCCGAGCAGGCCGATCGCGTTCGGCTTCAGCCGGTGAACCGTGCCGTCGTCGCCGGGACTTGTCCCCGTACTCGTATCCCCCGCCGGGGCTACGCCCTCGTCCACTGCCATCGGGTGGCCCCTTCCTGGTTGCTTTGCCGCGCACTGCCGGTGGAGTGGAACTCTGTAGTCCGAATGAGTCGGTAAAGGGTGTCGGCGCGTTAAATGTTTGTCAACCAGACCTTTAGAAATCTGACGGCAACACGTGGCTCGTACGGTCGTCGCCATGAGCACGTACACCTCCACCTCCACGTACTCCTCCACACTCGGTGGCCACAGCTACCGCTTCGACTCCCTCGCGCGCCTGCTCGCCGCCGCGAGCCCCGAGCGCTCCGGCGACCGGCTGGCCGGCCTCGCCGCGGACTCGGCGCAGCAGCGGGTCGCGGCGCGCTGGGCGCTGGCGGAGGTTCCGCTGGCTCAGTTTCTCGCCGAGCCGGTGATTCCGTACGAGGACGACGACGTGACCCGGCTGATAGTGGACACGCACGACCTGGCCGCCTTCGCGCCGGTGGCCGCGCTGACCGTGGGCGGGTTCCGGGAGTGGCTGCTGTCGGAGGCGGCGGACGCCCAGACGCTGGCCGCCGTGTCGCCCGGGCTGACGCCCGAGATGGTGGCGGCGGTGTCCAAGCTGATGGGGAACGCCGATCTGGTCGCGGTGGCAAGGAAGGTGCGGGTGGTGACCGCCTTCCGGTCGACGATCGGGCTGCCCGGGCGGCTGGCCACCCGCCTTCAGCCCAACCATCCGACCGACGACCCGGCGGGCGTCGCGGCAGCCCTGCTGGACGGACTGCTGCTCGGCTCGGGCGACGCGGTGATCGGCATCAACCCGGCGACCGACAGCCCGAGGGCGGTACGCGACCTGCTGGAACTGCTGGACGGGGTCATCCAGCGGTACCAGATCCCCACGCAGTCCTGCGTGCTGTGCCATGTCACCACCAGCGTGGACCTGATGGAGCGCGGGGCCCCGGTCGACCTGGTCTTCCAGTCCATCGCGGGTACGCAGGCCGCGAACGCCTCGTTCGGGGTGACCCTGGGGCTGCTGGACGAGGCGTACGCGGCGGCGGGGGAGCTGAACCGGGGGACGGTCGGACGCAACGCGCTGTACTTCGAGACCGGGCAGGGCAGCGCGCTGTCCGCCGACGCGCATCACGGGGTCGACCAGCAGACGGTGGAGGCGCGGGCCTACGCGGTCGCCAGACGCTACGACCCCCTGCTCGTGAACACGGTGGTCGGCTTCATCGGCCCCGAGTACCTCTACGACGGCCGCCAGATCCTCCGCGCCGCCCTGGAGGACCACTTCTGCGGCAAACTGCTCGGCCTGCCCATGGGCCTGGACATCTGCTACACGAACCACGCCGACGCCGATGACGACGACGTGGCGACCATGCTCACGATGCTCGGGGTGGCGGGCGCGTCCTTCGTGATCTGCACGCCGGGCGGCGACGACATCATGCTCAACTACCAATCCGCCTCGTACCACGACGCGTTGTACCTCCGTGAGGTCCTCGGGCTGCGTCCGGCACCGGAGTTCGAGGCGTGGCTGGACGGCATCGGTCTGCTGGACGAGCGGGGAGCGATCCGGGACGTCTCCGGTACGGCACATCCGCTGACGGCGATCGGAAAGGAACTGGCGGCATGACGGAGCGTCAACTGTCGGCTGTTGCCGATGACTTGACCATGTGGGCGGCGCTACGGCGGCACACGCAGGCCAGGATCGGCCTCGGCCGCGCGGGCTCGGCCCTCCCCACCCGCCACCGCCTGGAGTTGCAGGCCGCGCATGCCGCCGCCCGGGACGCGGTGCACTCGCCCTTCGAACCGGAGGTCGTCGCGGCCGGCCTGACGGGCGAACCGACGGTACGGGTACGCAGCGCCGCCGGTGACCGGCTGACCTACCTCCAGCGCCCCGACCTGGGGCGCCGTCTCGACGACATCGACCGTGCGCATCTCCCCGGCGGTGGCTGGGATCTGGTGTTCGTCGTGGCCGACGGGCTGTCCAGCCGGGCGGTGCACGAGCACGCGGCGCCGATGGTGCGGGCGACGACGGCACTGCTGGATCCGGGGCTGCGGGTGGCGCCGGTGATCCTGGCCGAGCAGGCGCGGGTCGCCCTCGGCGATGACGTGGCCCATGCGATGGGCGCCGCGATGGTGGTCGTCCTGATCGGCGAGCGCCCCGGGATGTCGGCGGCGGACTCGCTGGGCGCGTATCTGACGTACGCCCCGAGGCCGGGTACGACCACTGACGCGGACCGCAACTGCCTGTCCAACATCCGGCCCCCGCTGGGCCTGACGTACGAGACGGCGGCGGGAAAGCTGGCGGCGCTGATGGTCAGGGCGCGGGAGCTGGGGCTGACGGGGGTGGCCCTGAAGGATGAATCGCCCCCGCCGCCCCTTCCCGTCCCATCCCTGGGGGCTGCCGCCCCCAGACCCCCGCTGTCGGCCTGAACGGCCTCGTCCTCAAACGCCGGACGGGCTGAAAGATCAAGCCCCGGCCGGCATCATCCAGCCCCTCCGGCGTTTGAGGAGCGGGGGTTCGGGGGCAGCGCCCCCGAGGACGGGACGGGTAGGGGCGGCGGGGGCGAAAAAACCTTCACCCCGGCAGCGTCAGCCCCCACGCCCCCTCCCGCACCACCCACGTCCGCCGCCGTACAGGCCCGCTGACCAGCCCCGAGTCCGCCCGGTACCGGAAATCCGTCCCGGACACCGTCACCCGCACCCCCACCGCCCCCAGCGGAGACGCCTCCGCCCCCACCGACGCCGGGCGGACCTCCACCCGGGCGCCCCCGGACACCCCCGGCGTCAGTGTCACCGCCTCCACCGGCTGGTCGAGGTCCACGAGGGTCACCCCGTCCACCTCGACGCGCAGCCGCGAGGGCCCGGGGCCGCCCGGCAGCGGGGCCACCCGGGCTCCCCGCGCCCCCCGGACCGGCCGTGCCGCCAGTGTCCGTACCAGGGACTGGCAGCTACGCAGCCAGGGATGAGCCGCGGCCCCCGTGTCCATGTCCGCCTCCGCCTCCTCGGAGCCGTCGGCCGGCCCCCGTAGCGCCGGAATGCGGACCGCGCCCACCACCACCCCGTCGCTGTCGTCGACGAGGAGGTCCAGTCGGCGTTCGGTGCCCTCCAGGACGGCCCGTGCCGCGGCCACCGCGCCAGTGGGGACGCCGAGGGAGCGCGCGAGGGAGAGCACTCCGATCGCGCCCACCGGGACGATCGACAGCGCACATCCGGCCAGTTCCCGCTGCCGGTGCAGCAGGGCCACCGTACGCAGCAGGGCCCGGTCGTCGCCGATCACCACCGGCCTCCGGGATCCCCTCCTGGCCAGTGCCCGAGCGAATTCCTCGGTACTTTCCGGGAGGCACACTTTTGTTCTCGCACCCGCGCTGAGCACGTCTTTCGCGATTCGTACAGACTCGCCGTCCGTCCGCCGGGCGACCGGGTCGATGACCACGAAGAGCTGGTCGGAAGTCGCCACCTCGGTCATGCCTCGCTTCCTCGGGTAGCATCTTTGTGCAAGAGCCCCTTGCGCTATTGCGCCAGGGGCTTGGTCTATTCCGGGGCATCCGGGTCCGACGGGTTGCGGCCGATGATGGTCGCCGGTGTACGAGGCATGAGCTGTCAGCTCTGTCGCGTAAACCCCTGGCCTTGGACATGCCCCGCCCGGAAGGGGTGTACGCGCGTGCCCGCACTTGTGCTGCTCGGTGCTCAGTGGGGTGACGAAGGTAAGGGGAAGGCTACCGACCTGCTTGGCGGGTCTGTGGACTATGTGGTGCGCTACCAGGGCGGCAACAACGCCGGCCACACGGTAGTCGTGGGCGATCAGAAGTACGCCCTGCACCTCCTCCCTTCCGGAATCCTCACACCTGAATGCACACCCGTCATCGGCAACGGCGTCGTCGTCGACCCGTCGGTCCTGTTCTCCGAGCTGAACGGGCTGAACGAGCGAGGCGTCGACACGTCCAAGCTCCTGATCAGCGGTAACGCTCACATCATCACGCCGTACAACGTGACCGTCGACAAGGTGACGGAGCGCTTCCTCGGGAAGAGGAAGATCGGGACCACGGGCCGTGGCATCGGGCCGACCTACGCCGACAAGATCAACCGTGTCGGCATCCGCGTCCAGGACCTGTACGACGAGTCGATCCTGACGCAGAAGGTCGAGGCGGCGCTGGACGGCAAGAACCAGCTCCTCACCAAGGTCTTCAACCGCCGGGCGATCGAGGCCGACCAGGTCGTCGAGGAACTCCTCACCTACGCGGACCGGCTCAAGCCGTACGTCGCCGACACCGTCCTGCTCCTCAACAAGGCGCTCGACGACGGCAAGGTGGTCCTCTTCGAGGGCGGCCAGGGCACGCTCCTGGACATCGACCACGGCACGTATCCCTTCGTCACGTCGTCCAACCCGACCGCGGGCGGCGCCTGCACGGGCTCGGGCGTCGGCCCGACGAAGATCAGCCGGGTCATCGGCATCCTCAAGGCGTACACGACCCGCGTCGGCGCCGGCCCCTTCCCCACCGAGCTCTTCGACGAGGACGGCGACGCCCTGCGCCGCATCGGCCACGAGCGGGGCGTCACCACCGGCCGTGACCGGCGCTGCGGCTGGTTCGACGCGGTCATCGCCCGCTACGCGACCCGCGTCAACGGCCTGACCGACTTCTTCCTCACCAAGCTCGACGTCCTCACCGGCTGGGAGGAGATCCCGGTCTGCGTGGCGTACGAGATCGACGGCAAGCGCGTCGAGGAACTCCCGTACTCCCAGACCGACTTCCACCACGCGAAGCCGATCTACGAAACCCTCCCCGGCTGGTCGGAGGACATCACGAAGGCCAAGACCTTCGCCGACCTCCCGAAGAACGCCCAGGCGTACGTGAAGGCCCTGGAGGAGATGTCCGGCGCACCGATCTCGGCGATCGGCGTCGGCCCGGGGCGCACGGAGACGATCGAGATCAACTCGTTCATCTAGGGCAGCGGAACAGTTGAGGGGCACCCCGTCCGACGGGGTGCCCCTCAGTCGTTCAGCCGTTTCCCGGGTCAGTTCTTACTCAGCTCGTGAAGATGAAGTACTTCCACGCCCCGTGCGTCGTCGTGTTCACGTTGTCGCCCGATGCGCCGTCGAGGTAGGACGAGCGGATGCGGAAGCGGAAGCCGATGTCGTGCGTGCCGCCCAGTTCGACGCGGGAGATGCCGGACGAGTCCAGGGCGAAGTACTGGGAGCCGCCCTCGTACCACGTGCCCTCGTAGAAGTACTCGATCTGGAGGCGCTGCCGGCGGTGCGGGTACGCCGTCATGGACGTGGTGAACAGCGGGACCGTGGCCTGGTGGAAGTAGGCGTACGTCTGGCCGTACACGTTCTTGTTCTTGTACTGGCGGCTGATCGACGTCGACACCTTGACCCTGGTGTAGACCGTGCTGGCCACCGTCTTGGGCGCGTAGCGCGCGTCGCCCGTGAAGCGTGCCGTCAGGCGGGTGTCGCGGGTGGGCTTGTACGTGACCGAGAAGTCGCCGTTGCTGTTGACCGTGCCGGACTTGACCAGCTTGTTGGGCCGGTCGGAGCCGTGCGGGTCGGCCCAGATCTCGACCTTGCGGTTCTTGTAGGTCTTGCCGAGGTGCGCCGTGAACTTGACGCTCTTCGCGTAGTCGTACGTCTTGTTGTTGTTGGAGAGCCCGAGCGAGGTCGCCGCGCGCGAGACGTCGACCGTGTCCGAGCCGGAGGACGCCAGGTGGTCGGCGTCACCCGCGTACGACAGCGAGTACGTCACCTTGCCGCCGGACGGCGGGCTGTTGGTGAAGGAGAACGTGCCGTTCGCCGCGACCGTCGCCGTGCCGATCTTCAGGCCGCTCGGGTTGGTGAGGTCTTTGCGGGTGATCGTCAGCTTGGTGCCGGCGGGGACCGCCACCTTGCTGGTGAGCTTGCCCTTGACCGTCAGCTTCTTCGCCCGGTCGGACTTGGCCGGGGCGGTGACGGAGACGCTGGTGACGGCCTTGGTCGGGTTGTTCAGAATGCGCAGGTCGTAGTTGTTGTCCTGGGCTTCCGTCACCGCGAAGAGGCGGGACCTGTCCGGTGCCCAGCCGAGGCCCGCCGTGGCGAGTCTGCCGGTGCTGCCTCCGTTGACGAGGTCGTAGTCCCGGACCGAGGCCGCGCGGCCCGGCCGGTAGACGTTCAGGCCCTGGCCGAAGTACGTGTCGTTGCCCGCGGCGACCGTGCCGTCGGGGGCGACGGCCACCGAGTTGGCGGACCCCGCGGTGTTGGAGTACTTGCCGTCCGACGTGAGGTCGGAGGTCTTGTACGTCACGTGGTTGTACGGGTCCTGGGCGGCCAGGACGATCCGCCCGCCGTCCGGCGTGACCGAGAGGTCGCGCAGTTCGCTGCCCGCGACGGTCTTGCGCGCGGTGGCGGTCGCGGTGCCCGACGAGACGTCGTACACGCCCACTTCGGTCCAGGCCAGGCCAGGCAGGCCCGCGACCAGGCTGTTCGAGCCCGGCGCGGCGTCCAGGAGGGGAGCGGCGCTCCAGGGCTTGGCCGCGTCGGCGTCCAGGGTGACCTTGTGCTCCGGGTCGGTCAGGTCGACCGAGCCGATGTTGCCGGTGCCCGGGGTGCCGTATCCGAACCACAGTTTGCCGCCCGCGAGGGCCACGGACTGCGGGTTCACGTCACCCGTCGCGTACCGTGCCGACTCCGTGGCCGTGGCCGTGTCGACGGCGACGATCGCGTCGGCGGTGCCGCCCACGTTGTCGGGCACCGTCGCGTACAGCGTGCCCGAGTCGGCCGACAGCTCCAGACCCCTGACGCCGCCCAGGCGGGACAACTCCTTGACGCGGTTGCCCTGGTAGTCCGTGACGACGATCCGGTCGCCGGACGGATCACTGACGAAGACCCGCTGGTGAACGCCGTCCACGACGATGTCCCCGAACGAGACGACGCCCAGGCCCCGCTGGTCGTCCGCCATGGCGGTGCCCGCGACGCCGGTCGTCAGCGCGACGGAACCGAAAGTGAGTGTGACCGCGAGTGCGGTCGAGAGAGTGCGTCTTTGCACGATGATTTCGAACCCCCCGGTACGAAAACGCCCCGGAAACGGGGCCGCTCGGCCCTGAGTGGGCCAGTGGGGAAGAGATTAGGTCACACCACTGACAGAAGGGTCACAGGGGGTTAACGGGAGGGGTGGGATCCGAACCTTTCGCTGGAATTGACCGGGACATGGCCTGTCATGGCCTGTTCTTGGTTCCTGGGTGACCGGTCTGGCGCCACGATCTACGCGTGTAGCCACGCGTGCAGCCACCGATTGCTCAGGAGTTCCCTCATGCCCATCTCGCCCATGAACCGCCGTCAGTTCATGCACAAGTCGGCCGTCACCGGTGCCGTCGTGGCCGCCGCCGGAAGCGTCGCGGCAGCCCCCGCGCAGGCCGCCGACCGCCCCGACAGCGCGCACTGCAAGCCGCCCCGCACCTGGTCCTTCTCCATCCTGGGCACCACCGACCTGCACAGTCACGTCTTCGACTGGGACTACTACACGGACGCCGCCTACAAGGACAAGGCCGGCAACTCGGTCGGCGTCGCCCGCGTGGCCACCCTCATCAAGCAGCAGCGCGCGGAGAAGGGCGAGGACCGTGTCCTGCTCGTCGACGCGGGCGACATCATCCAGGGCACGTCGCTGGCGTACTACTACGCGCGCGTGGACCCCATCGACGCGGGCAAGGGCAAGCGCGGCCCCGAGCACCCCATGGCCATCGCCATGAACGCCATGCGCTACGACGCCGCCGCCCTCGGCAACCACGAGTTCAACTACGGCATCGACACCCTCCGCAAGTTCGAGAGCCAGTGCCGTTTCCCGCTCCTCGGCGCGAACGCCCTCGACGCGAAGACGCTCAAGCCCGCCTTCCAGCCGTACACCGTCAAGCGCATCCGGGTCCCCGGCGCACCGGACATCAAGGTCGGCATCCTCGGCCTCACCAACCCCGGAATCGCCCTGTGGGACAAGGACAACGTCGCCGGGAAGATGACGTTCACGGGGCTCGTCGAGCAGGCGAAGAAGTACGTCCCGCGGATGCGAGCCCTCGGCTGTGACGTCGTCTTCCTCACGGATCACTCGGGCCTGGACGGCAGTTCGTCGTACGGGACCGAGCTGCCGTACGTCGAGAACGCGTCGAACCTGGTGGCGGAGCAGGTGCCCGGGATCGACGCGATCCTCGTCGGGCACACGCACACCGAGGTGTCGTCCTACACGGTGACCAACAAGACGACCGGCAAGGACGTGGTCCTCTCCGAGCCGTACTGCTACGGCATGCGCCTGACCGTCTTCGACTTCGAGCTCGAACTCGAGCGCGGTCAGTGGAAGGTGACCAGCACGAAGGCGAAGACCCTCAACAGCAACGCGGTCGCCGAGGACGAGCAAATCACCAAGCTGCTCAAGGCCGACCACGATCTCGTCGTGAAGTACGTGAACACGGCGGTCGGCACGTGTACGGCGGACCTGTCGGCGGCGGAGGCGTGCTGGAAGGACGTCCC
Organism: Streptomyces sp. SID12488; assembly: GCF_010548275.1. Classification (GTDB taxonomy): domain Bacteria; phylum Actinomycetota; class Actinomycetes; order Streptomycetales; family Streptomycetaceae; genus Streptomyces. Next base: position 109,415 of record NZ_JAAGLT010000010.1, on the reverse strand, counting down.
CGTCATGGACTTCATCCACCAGGTCCAGATGGCCACCGTGGCCACCGGCCTGTCGACCGCGGACGCCGCCCTCCCGCTGATCTCCGTCGCCGCGCCCTTCAGCCGCAGTGCCGACATCCCCAAGGGTGACGTCAGCATCCGCGATGTCGCCGGGCTCTACATCTACGACAACACCCTGTACGGCAAGAAGCTGACAGGCGCCCAGCTCAAGGACTACCTGGAGTTCGCGGCGAAGTACTACCACCAGGTGCCGGCGGGCACGGCCGTCGACACCGCGACGCTGACGAACGCCAACAACTTCTGGGACTACATGTACGACACCGCCGCCGGCGTCGACTACGACATCGACATCGCGCAGGCTGAGGGTTCCAGGATCAAGAACCTTTCCTACAAGGGCACTTCGGTCACCGACGACCAGGTCTTCGTCGTGGCGGTGAACAACTACCGTGCCAACGGGGGTTCCGGGTACCCGCACATCGCCGCCGCCGACATCGCGTACAGCTCGACGAACGAGATCCGCCAGCTGATGATCGACTACGTGACGACGAAGGGCACCCTGAACCCCGCCGACTTCGCGGTCACCAACTGGAAGCTGACGCAGGGCGGTACGGCGGTGTTCCCCGCCTGACGTACTTGCCCCGAACGGGCCGCTGACGTACCCGCCCCGGCGAGGGTGGGTACGTCAGCGGCCTCGAACTCCCTTACGCGCGGCGCTGCAACCGTGTGTAGGCGGCCAGGGAGCCTCCGCCGAGCATCAGTGCGGTGCCGCCGAGGGCCAGGACCAGCGTGCCGCCGTTGTCGCCGCCGGTGCTGGCGAGTTGGGTGCCGGTGCCGGCCGGAGTGGTGGCGGGCGCGGTGGATGCGGCGGGCGTGGGCGTGGGCGTGGATGTGGGTGTGGGTGTTGGTGTGGCGCCGGTCGATGCGGATGCGGATGCCGATGGTGCTGCCGACGTGGTCGGGCTCGGGCTCGAGATCGGGCTCGGGGATGCCGACTGGCCGGCGGTCAGCGTGAGCTGGGCGGATGCGGCGCCCACGTACGTACCCCGGAACGGGACGGAGCCGGAGCCGCTTTCGTCGACGATGACGCTCTGAGCGAGGCGGGTCCTGCCTAGCGGAGCGTTCGCCTTCCAGGAGACGCGTACCCGTACGGTGCCGGTGTCGCCCGCCGGGGCCGCGTAGTCGTGGCCGCGCAGGTAGAAGCCCGCGGTGTCGGGTTCGGAGGCCGCGAGCACCGGGGTCAGCGCGGCCCACTCGCCCTCGCGGTACACCTGCACGGTGGTGTGGCGGTCGGTGAACAGGACGCTGCTGACGTTGACGTAGTCGGACGCCGTCGTGTTGGCCACGGTGGCCTCGAACTCGACGGGAGCCCCGCCGGACACGGCCGTGGCGGGTACGCCGGTGAGGGTGGCGGTCAGGCCCTCGACGGGGATGGTGCGCACGTCACGGGCCTGGAGAGCCGAGGAACCGTCGGCGGCCCCCACGGAGGAGGTCAGCTTGACGGACCGGGTGCCGCCGTTGCTGTCGCCGTTGTGCGGCTCGCCCGTCGGCAGCCCGAGGCGCAGGTGGAGGACGCGGCTCTCGCCGGGGCCGAGCGTGATGGTGGGCGGCAGCGTCCCCTGGAACGAACCGCTGCGGTACTCCAGCGGCACCTTCTCCCAGGCCCCGCTGTCGGTGCGGTACCAGATGGCCAGGCCGTTCTCCGGCATGCCGGTCCCGGCGTCCGCGACCAGGCCGAGGAGGACGTCCTCCGGCTCGGTCGCGGAGGTGTTGGTGAGCTTCTCGGTGAAGTCGACCGGCTGTCCGGCCGGCCCCAGCGTGCCGGGCCCGTCCACGGCCAGCTCGGTGTGGCAGCAGGTCTGCGAAGGCCCGGCCGACGGAGTCGGTTCCCCCGGCGCGGCCCACACGGCGGGCGCGGCGACAGCCACCGAGCCCAGCGACATCAGCGCACCGGCCGCCCCCATGGCGAGTGGGCGGCCGATACGGATGGTGCGAAACATGAATCCCCCCGGATTCGCCAAAGGTGTGGTGCGAGGCAGTGCGGTGGTTCAGCGCGCCGCGGTGCGGTGCGAGATACGCGAGCGATACGCGACGCGGCACCGATGTGCCTGACCCGTACGTCCTGGTCCGGAGCGAGCCCCTGCGGCTGTAAGACGCTGCCGGGGCCGGATGGTTGCCGGAGAATTGGGGTTTTTATCCGGACTCAATCACTCCGTGACCTGGGGCGATGTCGAGTGGGGCGGGCGCCCGCATCCGATCTTAGCTATAGAAACGCTTGCGTTTCGATCGGGGTCACCGTAGCTTGTCGGTACGAAACCGTTTCGTATCGATGGGAATATGTGATGACGAGCTCTCCAGTACTCCTGGCCGTCGCTCTCTCCCTCGTTTCCGCGCTCTGCTACGCCACGGCCGCCGTGGTCCAGGAGCGTACCGCCGCCGGAACGGCCAATCTGCGCGGGGCGCTCGCCCGGGGCTCGTGGTGGGGAGCGGTCCTCCTCAACGCAGGCGGCGCGCTGCTGCACGTGGTCGCCCTGCGGTACGGGCCGCTGAGTCTGGTGCAGCCGCTCGGCGTACTGACCCTCGTGGTGGCGGTGCCCCTGGGCTCGCTGGCCGCTCGCCGCCGGACCTCGGGCACGCAGTGGCGCGGTATGGCCCTCACGCTCCTGGGGCTGACGGCACTGCTGACCGTCGCCGCCTCGGGCAGCGGGCCGGACGGCACCCTGAGCACCACGGAGATCCTGCTGGTCGCGCTCGCCGCCGCCACCGTCATCGCGGTGCTCGTACGCCTGGCCTCGGGCCGCTCGGCCATCCACTCGGCCACGGGCGGCCTCGCCTTCGCGGCGGCCTCCGGCATCGCCTCCGGAGTCGGCTCCACGCTGGCCCAGAAGCTCGCCGTCGGGGCGGGGACGACGTGGAGCACGGCGCTGGTCGCGGTCCTCACCGTCGGATTCGCCGCAAGCGGGCTACTGCTCGCCCAGAAGGCGTACGGCAGCGGTCTCGGCGGCCCCCTCGCGCTGCTCACCCTCGTCAACCCGGTCGCCGCGTCCGCCATCGGCGTCACGCTGCTCGGCGAGGGCTTCCAGTACGGCGGGACCGGCACCCTCCTCGCCCTGGCCGGCGCGGCGACGGCCGCCCATGGGGTGGTCCTGCTCAGCCGGCCCCAGCCCAAGATCCGGCCACAGCAAGCACCGCGCCGGACAGGCCCGAACGCCGTACCCGTACCGATGCCGATGCCGATGCCGATGCCGATGCCGATGCCGACGCCGGACCTGCGACCCACCCGGATTCTCACCGGCACGAGCCGGGCGGCCTGAAATGGAGAGCACGATGACGACGCCGATGATGACCGCGCCCATGATGACGATGCCTCAACTGCGCCCTCTGGCGGCCGTACGCGCGGCGGAACTGGTTGACGTGCCCGCGGTGGTACGCATGATCGCGTCGCCCGCATCCGCATCCGCATCAACGCTTCCGGAGGGCTCCCTGCCGGACTGGGAGCAGACGAGGAGTGCCATGCGGCTGGTGCTGGCCCACTACGCCCTCGAAGAGGGCCGGATATGGGTGGCCGAGAGGTCGGACGGCGGGCTCCTCGCGGCTGCCGTCTGGCTGCCGCCCGGCGTCGGGTCCGAGCCCCCCGACACCCGCTTCAGCAGTCTGCTCGCCCGCGAGCTCGCCACCGGCCCGGACGACTGCCCGGCCCTGCCGATGTGGCTGAAGGACGTAGGACCCGACCTGCCGCACTGGAAGGTGTTCCTCGTCGGCGCGCTGCACGACACGAGCGCCTGGGACCACACCGTGGCCGCCGACCTGCTGGCACCGGGCCTGCGAGCTGTCGACGACGAGGATGCGACCGCCGTCGCGATCACGATGTCCCCTCGGCATGGGGACCAGTTGAGGTCCCTCGGGTTCCGCGGCCCGAACGAGGTCCACCTCGGACCGGGCGCGAACGGATGGCTGACGACTCGTCACCCGATAGGCGGGGTAAGCCGGTTGAGCGCCTGAGGGGGACTTGTCACCGATCTTCTCGCGGTGGTTCGGCGGTGGCATCGCCCGAGTCGTCCGAGTCGCCCGAGGGTGCCGCGGGCTTCGTGTGGAGGATCTCGCGGGCCTGCTCCGCCGCGCGGGCGATGCTCTCAGAGACGAAGTCGAGGAAGCGGGCGATGTTCTCCAGGCGGGCGGCGGCCGGGGTGCCGGAGCCGAGGACGCCGACGCCCCGCCGTGCGATGCCGACGAGCTGGGCGGTGGATCGGGCGCTGGCCATCATCGACTCGTACCAGATGTCGTCGTCGACGACATAGCGCTCGCGGCGACGTTCGCCCGGTTCCCGGCGGACCATGCCCTGGCTCTCCAGGAACGCGATCGCCTTGGACACGGACGCGGGGCTGACGTCGAGGCGCTGGACGAGTTCGGCCGCGGTGAGGCTGCCGGAGTCGGTGAGGGTGAGGCAGGCCATCACCCGGGACATCATCGTGGGCATGCCCGAAGCGGTGAGGACGGTGGTGAACACCTCCTCGTACTCGCGTACGGCCTCGGCGTCACGTCCGTAGGCGGGCGCCGGCGTCTGCGGCCCTCGGGGTGTGGTGGTCCTGCGCCGGTGGGCGCGGCGTTCGGTGGCGCGGTGAGCTGCCTCGGCGCGGTAGGAGGTGGGACCGCCGTTGCGCATCACCTCACGTGTGACGGTGGAGGTCGGCCGCTCCAGGCGCCGGGCGATCTCCGCGTAGGCGAGGCCGTCGGTCAGCCCGAGCGCGATCTGCTGACGTTCGGGCTGGGTGAGCCTGCCTCCCGGCATCGCGGTCTCCTCCGTGGTTCCTGCGGTTCCGTAACACCTCAACCATAGCGTTCGCTTCCATTTCATTGCAACGCGCCGAGTGTTCATTGTTGCGTTAAATCGGAAACTATTGCAACGAAATCTCTGCGTTCACCTGCAAGAATGCCGACTGATCGCAACAAGTCTGTTGCTAGATATGTGAACGCAACGTAGCTTTTCCATTGTTGGAAACAAGGGAACGAAATAAGTCCAAGGAGAGCACGATGCAGAAGTTCGACACTCCCGCACCGGTCCTGACCGTCCTCGACATCCCCGCGGGACGTATTCGGTTCATCGCCGCCGACCGCACCGACACCACCGTCGAGATCCTGCCCGCGAACGCCTCCAAGAGCCGCGACGTGAAGGCGGCCGAGCAGATCACGGTCGCCTACGGCGAAGGCGTCCTGCGCATCGAGGCCGCACCGGCGAAGAACCGCGTCCTCGGCCAGTCGGGGGCCGTCGAGGTGACCGTCCAACTGCCCGCCGGCTCCCGCGTCGAGGCGAAGACGGCCAGCGCCGAACTCCGGGGCGTGGGACGGCTCGGCGACGTCACCTACGAGAGCGCGCAGGGCACGGTCAAGCTCGACGAGACCGACAGCGCCCGCCTCACCCTCCAGGCCGGCGACATCACCGTCGGCCGCCTGGGCGGATCCGGCGAACTCCGCACCCAGAAGGGCGACCTCCGCATCACCGAGGCCGTACGCGGCACGGTCACCCTGCGTACCGAGTCCGGCGAGATCACGGTCGGCGCCACCCGCGCAGTCTCCGCGACCCTGGACGCCGCCACCCCCTACGGCCGCATCGACAACGCCCTCAAGAACACGGACGGCGCCACCGCCCAACTCGCCATCCACGCGACCACCAGCTACGGCAACATCAGCGCGCGCAGCCTCTGACCCGGTGGAAGGGCGGCCCTGGTTCCTCTCCCGCTCCTGGGCCCTCTCAAGATCCGTCCCAGATCCCCAGGCGCTTGAGCCGGCGCTGCCGGAGTCGCTCCGCACCGGCTGTGAGGGCAAAGATCAATCCCATGGCCAGCCCTCCCAGTACGGCGGGCAGGGGCCCACCTGCTTCGTCCTCGGCTGACGCCATCAGGAGGAAGAGCGCGATGGGAACGGCCACGCAGAGACCGGTACCGATCGGGTGTCGGGCAACCCACTTCTGGACCCGAGTCGGAGGCAGCTGCCCGCCCAGGGCCCGATCCACAGCCCAGAATCCACGACCAAGTGACCGCCGCCAGTTCGCCATGGCACCAGGTTAGGAGGGCGTTCGGCACGACTGGCGAATCCGGCCGACCACCCATGTCACAAATCCGAGTGGCCGACTCGTCCTCCTGGAGAACGGAATCCCATCCGGAGTGCCCAGTCGCTCTGTTCCCGACAGAAACGGAGAATTCGTGTTCGCCGCCTACCTCACGGTCACGATCCTCGGCGCGGTCTTCAACGGTGCCGCCGCCGTCACCTACTTGATCGGCCACGAATACCCCAAGACCCAGGCGGACATGAAGGGCATATCCCGGAAGTGGGTCCCGGTGCTCGGCATGCTGCTGGCAGCGGGCACTGTGGGGCTGCTGGCCGGGCTCGCGGTGCCGCTCCTGGGAACCCTCGCCGCCTGCGGCCTGGTGCTGTACTTCATCGGTGCGATCATCGCCCACCTGCGGGTGGGCTCCCGCAACATCGTGGGCGGGATCGTGTTCCTCTCCACCGCGACGGCCGTCCTGACCCTGGGCCTGATCGACCACGGCCCTTGGTGACCCGCGGGGCCCGGTTTCATGCGTTCGCCGACCGTCCCCCGGCCGGCCAAGTGTTCAGTCCGTGGCTCGCGGAGTGTCGATGGAAGTTCGCACCTGGTCAGTCGGCCAGATCGCGCGCTTCGTAACTGAGGAGACCGGCAGGCAGAAGGGCGGGGACCAGGGCGTTCAGGTACCAGGCGATGTCGGTGAGCCTGGGTGCTCCCGGAAGGCTTCGCCGGTAGATCGTCGGGAGGAAGTAGCACCGCGTACGGCCTGGCGGGAACAGCAGTTGGCCACCGGTTCCAGCTTCCGGGTGGTAGACGCAGATCGCGACATCGAATGCACGATTCTCCGGGGAGTCCAGCAGGGAAAGGATCTCATCGGCCCGGTCGACGGATGTCGCCTGCCAGTCGAACGAGTCGTCGTCGTTCACCACGTAGGAGAGCCCGAGCGGCTCCTCCAGCGACCATCCCGCTTCCGCCAAGGCGCTCACCACGGTGCTCACGGTGACGGCACGCGCGAACACAAGGTCCACGTCTGCGGTCCTGGACATGTCCGGCTCCTGGTGTGAGGTCCGATCGGAAACGAGCGTATCGTCGCCGACCGAGTCACCGGAGCCGGAGCCGGCACCGCCCCCTCGGAGGGGCGGGCCGCCCTCAGGGGCGTTGCATCACCCGGTCCACGACGCCGCCGACGGCGTGGTAGGACCACTGCTGGTACGTCGTCCCTCCTTCCTTGCGCTGGCCGCGCGTGCCGAGGTACTGATACGTCTTCGCGTCGAAGACCAGCACCTGTTCGACGCCCCCCCGGGGCATGTTGGGGTCGACGTACTGGATACCGACGCCCGGGCGGCCCGCCGCGTCCGTCAGGCCCGGCAGCAACTTGATGCCGGGGACGGTGGCGAGTGCCTCGAACGCCGCGGGGCGCAGCCCCTTCGGCAGAACGGCCTTGCGGAGAAGGTAGGAGAGGCCGGTCTGGACCATCAGCCACTTAAACGGCCCGTCGGGGTCCGGCTTCCCGAGGAGACCGAGCAGCGCGATCGGCAGCTTGACAGGGTCGGTGGGCAGTTGCTTCAGCTCCGACCACCTGTTCGGCGGCCAAAGGCGCTCCCCCGGCTTGAACGGCGGGAACCATTGGGCATTGCCCAGCTCGCCGCCGTACGACTTCTTGGAGCCGTCGACCGAGCTCCAGCTCTCGTCGACGTATGTCTTGGTGCGGCCGCCTCCGACCGGGGTTTCCTTGGTGATCTCCTTGCTGTAGATGAACTGGTCGTCGCGCGGCGCGATCGGCTTTTCGAGCTTGCGTTCCTCGGACGCCGCCCCTCGCAGCACGGTGGCCGCGCTCACCGGCTGGGTGTGAGGAGAGGTCCCCGTGTTCTGCGCGACCACCACGGTCGCGGTGACCGTCCCAGCGGCTACAGCGGCCACCGCGACCCGCAGCAGCGGACGGCGGCCGATGGTCATGGGGGCGGCGGGCTCCCGCATCGCCTGGTGCAGGCGGAAGCGGGCACGGGTACGGGCGGCGTCCGTGAGAGCAGGCGCGTCCGCGTCCCACTCCCTGAGGAGCTTGAGTTCATTCATCGCCGGAAACCTCCATCGTCTGATTCCTCGGATTCCTCTCGGAGAGCGGTTGGATCGGATCCGCCCAATGCCTCGCGAACCTTTCTGCGGGCCCTGTGCAGCCGTGACCGGACCGTCCCCACCGGCACGTTCAGGGCGCGCGCGACCTCCTCGTAGCCGAGGTCGGCCCAGGCGACCAGGAGGAGGACGTCCCGATGCCGGGCGGGCAACCGGGCCAGGGCACCGGCGAGTTCAGGCCCTACCGCCTGCGCGGTGACCCGCGCCGCCACCTGGTCGGCGACCGTCTCCTCGGCCCGGCCGCCGCCGGTGCCGTCCGGGGGCAGCCGTCCGAGCGCTCTCAGCCGCCGTGCCTCGGCACGCCTGTGGCGGCTTATGAGGTTTGTCGCGATGCCGAACAGCCACGGACGGGCGCCGGCCTGCCCCGTGTTGTACCGGAAGCGCTGCTGGAACGCGGTGGTGAAGGTCTCCGCCATCACGTCCTCGGCCGCCTCCCCACCGAGCCGGCGCGCCGCATATCGGTGCACCGAGTCGGCATGGCGGTCGAAGAGCACGGCGAACACCTCGGGCTCGTGCCACGACCGTTCCACCACCGAGGCGTCACTCTCCTGCCCCACTCTGACGTCTGGTTCGACGGTCACCGGGGCTCCTTTCGTCGGATCGATGGTGCTGAAGTCATGTGCCTTTACCGGTACTTCGCCGTTCGCCGGATTCCGGTTCCCCACGTCGTGACCATGCGGGCCCGAGTGGGCCGCGGCTCTTCTCGAATTCAGTCACACCGGGATCCCCGGCCGCGAGAAAATCGCGACGGCAGGAGCAGGACGTAAGGGGCCCGGGTGACTGGTCAGACAGCGAAGATCGCATCGCGCTGCGCGTGCGGCAGCGCGGCGGTGCGACAGCTGAACCAGTTCATCAACCACGGTGAGTTGTGGTGGGATGCCGAGTTCTCCTGCGACAGCTGCGGCACCTACCTGTGTGAACAAGCGGGCCAGGGGCCGGCTCCTGACGATGTGCGGGAGGCGCTGCTCGCGGTGCACGGCCCCGCCAGACTGCGGCTGGCCGAGCCGGTGTCCAGCCTTGTCCCGGCGCTCAAGGCCTTCCGCGAGGCCGAGGCCGTGTCGTTGTCGCAGGCCCGCGAACTGGCCGACAGACTGAGCCACGAGGGTGTGGTGGGCACACTGTCGGAGATGCAGCTTCTGAGGACCCGACTGCGACTCCGCGGGGTTCCGGTGGACATCGACGGGTAGCAACTCGGTCCGACGAACGCCCGGACGGGACAAACCGGCCTCTGTACTTGGTTGGTCGGGCTTCAGTCCGACGCCTGCGCGTGCTCGACGAGCTGGCCTACGGGCGCAGTTGGAACGCTCACCGGTTCTTCCCGCACCTTCCGGGCACGGCCGAGGCGACCCGTGTCCTGACCGCAGACGAGTCGCGGACCTGGTTCGCCCGCGCATCACCCGCCAACGGGGCCCGCCGACCGTCCTGACGCCAGAGATTCGGCTGGCACCCCTTCAGGCGGACACCAGGTAGTGCCGGAACACGGGCACGGGCAGTTGGGTGGACGGTACGCGCCCCGGACTATCGCGGCGTGACCGGATCAGGGGTCAGGGCCCGGGTTCCAGAGACGCTCAACCAGCGCTGGGCAGTGCCCAGTTGGTGGCGGGATGGTGGCGGGCCGATGGTCAGGCCGGGTGGTTCGACGTGCCGGTGACGACGTCCAACGCGTGGCGGCGGTGGGCGGCGAAGAGGGGGAGGGCGGCCTGGGGGTCGCGGGCGCGCAGGGCGGCGGCCAGTGCGTGGTGCTCCTGGGGGATGCAGCCGAGATAGCCCTCGGTGCTGAGGCCGATGCGGGTCAGCAGGAACAGGTGGACCTGGCAGCGGATGGTCTCCCAGGCCGCGGCGAGACGCTGGTGGCCGGTGGCGGCGAACACGGCGTCGTGGAAGGCGATGTCCAGGCGGACCATGGTGTGCGGGTCCGTCGTGCGGTCCATCACGCCGGCCGCCTTCTCGATGGCGGCAAGGTCCTCCTCGCAGGCGTGCGCGATGACCTGCTGGACGGCGAGATCCTCAAGGGCGCCGCGCAGGCTGTCGAGCTCGGCGACATCCTCGGCGGACAGTGTCGTGACCACGGTGCCGCGGTGCCAGGCGCAGTGTACGAGCCCCTCGCGCTCCAGCACGCGCAGAGCCTCACGCACCGGCCCCCTGCTGACCTGCAGTACGCCGGAGAGTTCGACCTCTCGCAGCGGTGCGCCGGGGGCGTATGCACCGCTGAAGATCGCCTCCCGGATCCGATCGGCGACCTCGTCGGCCAGTCCGCGGCGGCGGGCGGGGGCCACCGCACGCTCTCCTGTGGGTTGACTCTTCTCCATGTCCTGATGTTAACATTCTGCCGTTGTCGCAATGTCAACATTAAGACAAGTGGCGCGACTGGTCATCCGGCCAGGAAGGAGACGATTCCGTGAAGGTGTTCCAGATCGGTGCCGCCGGAGGTGTCGGCAGGAGGCTCGCCGCCCTGCTGTCCGAGCGCGGCGACGAGGTGACCGGCATGCACCGCGGCCCGGCCCAGGCCGACACGATCCGCGCGACCGGTGCGACGCCGGTGACCGGCGACCTGATCGCCGACTCTTTCGAAGAGCTGGCAGGCAAGCTCGCCGGGCACGACGCGGTGGTGTTCTCGGCCGGCGCCCACGGAACCGGCATGGACAAGACCACGCTCATCGACGGCAAAGGCCTGGAGAAGGCAGCCGCTGCGGCCGAGGCCGCCGGAGTCCCGCGCTTCGTCCTCGTCTCCGTGTTCCCCGACGCCCTGCGCGGCGACGGAGCGTCCGAAGGCTTCGAGCACTACGTCAGGGTCAAGAAGAGTGCCGACGTCCATCTCACCCGCACCGGTCTTGACTGGCTGATCGTCCGCCCCGGCACGCTGCTGGACGGACCGGGTACCGGGCGGGTCACCGCCGGGCCCGCCGTCGAGTACGGCGACGTACACCGCGACGATGTCGCCGCGTTCATCGACGCCGCCCTGCACGAGCCCGCCCTCAGCCACGTCATCGTCGAGCTGACCTCCGGCGACACCCCCGTCGCGGATGCCGTCGCCCGCCTCGCCTGAACCCGGCGCTCCCGCCCGCCCCCGCATCTCGACGGCGTCTTGAGCGAGTCCTCGAAGCGGCCTACGCCCCAGCCCGTGCAACCTCTGCGCCCGCCATCGCCACGGACCACCCGACCCGCCCGATGGCATCGACCACCGGCCACCGACCACGAAAGAAGCACCACCCGCATGAGTTCCCTGTTCACGCCCCTCACCCTGCGATCCCTCCAGATACCCAACCGGGTGTGGATGTCCCCGATGTGCATGTACTCCGCCGCCTCCGAAGGCCCGGACACCGGTGTGCCGACCGACTTCCACCTCACCCACCTGGCCGCCCGCCCCGCCGGCGGCGCGGGCCTGGTCATGGCCGAGGCCACCGCCGTACGCCCCGACGGACGCATCACCCCCTGGGACCTGGGTCTGTGGAACGACCGCCAGCAGGAGGCGTTCACCCGCATCGTCGAGGCCATCAAGGCGCACGGCGCCGTCCCGGCCATCCAGCTCGCCCACGCCGGCCGCAAGACGTCGATGGACAAGCCCTGGCTCTCCGACCGGTACGTGCCCGAGGCCGAGGGCGGCTGGCAGCCCGTCGCCCCCAGCGCCATCGCGTTCGGCGGACTGGCCGTTCCTCATGAACTGACCCTGGAGGAGATCCAGCAGCTCGTCCGGGACTTCGCGGACTCCGCGCGGCGCGCGCTGGCCGCCGGTTTCCAGGTCGTCGAGGTGCACGGCGCCCACGGCTTCCTGATCAACTCCTTCCTCTCCCCGGCGTCCAACCACCGCACCGACGCCTATGGCGGCAGCTTCGAGAACCGCCTCCGCTTCGCCCTGGAGGTCGTCGACGCCGTCCGCGCCGTGTGGCCCGAGGACCTGCCGGTCTTCTTCCGCACCTCGGCCACCGACTGGCTGACCGAGAATCCCGAGGACGAGCGCGAGGGCTGGACCGGGGACGACACCGTCCGCCTCGCCAAGGAACTGACGGCCCACGGCGTCGACCTGCTCGACGTGTCCACCGGCGGCATGGTCCCCGACGCCAAGATCGTCGCCGGGCCCAACTACCAGGTGCCCTTCGCCGCCCAGGCCCGCCAGGCCACCGGCATCCCCACCGGAGCCGTCGGCATCATCACCGAGCCGCAGCAGGCCGAGGACATCCTCACCAGCGGGCAGGCCGACGCGGTCCTCCTCGGCCGTGAACTCCTGCGCAACCCCTACTGGCCACAGCACGCCGCCCTCACGCTCGACGCCGAGCCGACCTGGCCCGACCAGTACGCCTATGTCGTCGAGCGCCGCAAGCGCTGACACCTCCGCAACCTCATCGCTGCAGCTGCATTGCCCCCGCCCGCCAGAACTGGCAAGCGCCAGACACTCCACGCCCCACGGAAGGAACCCCAGGCCCATGGCCGGTCTCGCTCCCCCCATCCCCCGCTTCCACCTCGCTGTCCCGGTCGACGACCTGGACGCCGCCCGCCGCTTCTACGGCGAGACGCTCGGCCTGGAGCAGGGCCGTAGCGCCGACACCTGGGTGGACTGGAACCTGCACGGCCACCAGTTCGTCACCCACCTCGCCCCGGCCCGTACCGAACAGATACACAACCCGGTCGACGGCCACGACGTCCCCGTACCGCACTTCGGGCTGATCCTGACCATCGACGCCTTCCACCGCCTCGCCGACCAACTACGCGCCGCGGACACCGAATTCATCATCGAGCCCTACGTGCGCTTCGCAGGCGAAACCGGTGAGCAGTGGACGATGTTCCTGCTCGACCCGGCCGGCAACGCCCTGGAGTTCAAGGCGTTCGCCGACGACTCCCAAGTGTTCGCCACGTGACTCCGCCGGGACCCTGCGGCGCGTCCCGGCGGTGAATCGGCAGGTACGCCAGCTATTCATGGGCTGGTGGCTCAACAACCGGAACAAGCCCGGTTCGGGTCTTGGCCAAGTGGCCGCCGACGCAGCCTGACCCACGTCTCGACCAACCCGGCGCAAGAGCGCGCCTCAACCTCAGACCGGAGACACACCATGTCGAAACCGACCTATGTCGCTGACCACATCGCCATCACCGAAGTGCTGGAAAAGTACAATCAGGGCGTCGCCAAGGCCGACAGCGCCATCATGAAGCCCGCGTTCGCCGAAGAGGCGACAATTTTCGGCGTCGAGAACGGCAAGCTCTCCGGCGGTGCGATCACGGGCCTCTACGAGGGGATCGACAGGGATTTCCGACCCTCACCGGAAGGCCGCGCCGTGATCGCCTACATCAACGTCACCGGCACAGCGGCCAACGCACGTGTCGATACCAACGATGTCTCCGGCCTGTGCTTCACCGACTACTTCAACCTGCTGAAAGTCGATGGCACGTGGACCATTGTCAGCAAGATCTACCACACCAACGACGCGCCGAAATCCTGATGCGAACACGGCCGGGCGGGCATGACCTTCCCCCTCTCGGTGGACACGTGGCGTGAGTTGACCGTGAGGTTGCCGGGCAAGAAACGTCCATGTCAGCAGCACACCCGCCGCAGTTCCGTCAGAGCGTGGGCGGAAAACCGGCGAGCAGCCGACGATGTTCCTGCTTCGCCGTGGTCGTCCTCGACGTCCTTTGCCACTGCTGAGGCGCACGCCCAGGCCACGCTGCCGTGTAGTTCAGGAGGTAAGGGCGACGAACGCGGCCCAAGCCTCGCCGGTGACCGTGAGGTTGGGGCCGGTCGGGTTCTTGGAGTCGCGGATGTGGATGGCGGCGGTGGGGGTGTGGGGGCAGGCGGCGATCTCTACGCAGTTGCCGCCGCCGCTGTCGCTGTATGTCGACCTGCGCCAGGCGTAGGCGACTTCGACGCAGTCCCCGCCGCCGCTGTCGCTGTAGCTGGACTTGAACCACCGCAGTGCACTGGCGTCGCTCATGGTTCCTCTCCCGCCAACCGTTCGATGAGGCTGAGTGAGTCGTCGGGACTCAGAGCCTGTGATCGGATCTTCGCATAGCGGTGCGCGAGTTGGGCCACCTCGGGTGGATCGCTTACCAAGATGCCCTGGTCCTCGATCTCCATGAAGACGACGTGGTCGTGGTCCTCGGTGACGAGGAGTTTCATGGGGCCTCGGTCACCGGCGTGCGATCCTCGCAGCCCGCGATCCAACGGCAGTACTTGCAGGCACACATTGTCCCTCTGCGCGTCCTCGGCGAGCGAGCGCAGTTGCCCGTGCATGACGTCCCAATCGCCGAACGGCCGCCGCAGCACGGTCTCTTCGAGGATCAGCTCGATCATCGGGGCCGGGTCGCGGTCGAAGAGTGCCCGGCGGGCGAGCCGCGCCTCGACGAGTTCTTCGCGCTTCTGGTCGGAGATCGCCGGATAGCCGCCCCGGATGAGTGCCTGGGCGTACGGCTCGGTCTGGAAGATCCCGTCGACGACGAAGGTCGCGTACGAGGAGATCGTCACCGCGCCCCGCTCCAGCCCCGCGACTCCCCGGAACCGAGCCGGATACTTCTCGATCAGCATCCACTTCCGAGCCTTCTCGAAGACGCCGAGCCCACCCCCGAGCACCTCCTCCAGCTTGACGAGCATCTTGTCGCTGGCGGGCTGCGCGCACGTCTCCATCGCGCTGACCGCCGATGCGGTGTAGCCGATCAGCTTGCCCAACTCCTCCTGGGTGAGCCCCATTTGCTCGCGCAGGGCCTTGGCGAGGGCGGCGACCATGTGTGCCGTGCCGCCCGCTTCCACCTTGTTGTCCGAACTCGCCATCCGGTCACTCCCGAACTCAACCGAACTCAACTGGTCACCACCGACCCACGCCGAATTCCGACAGCTACCAACTCTCGACGCAGAGTTATGGAAGAAGCTAGCCCCGCCTGCCGAAACTGTCCGCATGAATACAGAAAGTGACGAGACAAACCTCGCCGAACCCCCACTCACCCCTGAGATCCCCGACACCTTCGACATCCCCGACTGGGTCCCGCCCACCGGCATCCAACTCCGCAAGGCGGGCGTCCAGTTCGACGCGGTACGGGTGGACGGCGACGAGGGCAGGGCGGCGGCGGACCGGCTGGCCCGGATGACCGGCGGCGCGCCGGGGCCCGTGGTTGAGGAGGCGAACGGGAGTCGTGCCGTCTACTTCCTCGTGCCCGTGGGTGCGACGACCCACCGGGTCTGGCCGCCGGGCGTCACCTGTCTCTCGTCCGGCCCGTGCCGTATCGCCTTCATCCCCGTCCCGGCGCTCAACGGCCAGACATGGCCGCTGACTTGGCGTTATCGGCCGACGGGGAGAGATCACCTCGTACACGCGTTGCTTTTGAAGGCGGCACTTCACCCCGAAGAGTGAAGAACGCGAACTTCCGCCCCGGAAAAGCCTGTTCAGCTTGCATTCGTCGCTCTGCGTGCCCTTAGAGTCACGGCAACAAAGAACGCCCCCGCGGTGCGCCAACACCCGGGGGCTCGGCACAAGGAGCGCCAGCTCCAAAGCGAAAAAGCGGTGCTCCTCATGCGCATTCATCGTACGACGCCCACGCGCGCCTTTTCAGTGTTCAGCAACGCCCTTCTCCGCGACCGGAGTCTCTCCTGGTGCGCGGTAGGCGTACTGACGTACCTCCTCAGCTTGCCGAACGGCGCCCGCGCCACCATCCGCACCCTTGCCGAGCAGCGCAAGGAAGGGCGGGCGCGGATCGCCGCCGCCCTGCATGAGCTGGAGGAATCCCGGTATCTGCGGCGGGTGGTGCGCAAGGACGAGGAGTCCGGGCAATTCTCCACCGTGTACGAGGTGTTCGACACTCCGTACGACGACGAGCCCCCTGCGGGTGAACCCGAAGAAGTTCAGAACCTGGCCTCCGGTGAGTCGGGATCCGGGGCCTCGGGAGCTCTCCCTTCGGTAGAAAAGACCAGGGAACAAGAACCTCCCTCCCCGCCGTCGGCCGACGCGCCAGCGGCCGAGGTCGAGGCTGGGGCCGACGCCGAGTCGGCGTCGGGCGAGCCCGAGGCTCCGCCGAGCGAACGCACCGCGCTCGCCGCGCGGTTGCTCGACTCGCTCCGGCGCACCGATTCCCGGCTGGCCCTGGGTGCCGCCGAGGTGTTGCGGCTGGCGCCGCTGGTCGAGGAGTGGTGGGCGGCGGGGGCGAGCAGTACTGAGGTGCGCGCTGCACTGACGCAGGGGCTGCCCTCGCCGCTGTACTCACCCCGCGCCATCGTCGAGGACCGCCTGCGCCGCAAGCGCCCGGCTGCTCCAGCCGCGCCGGTCGCTGCTGTCGCGGAGTCGGCCGGGCAGGTGTCGGCCAAGCCAACGGCCGTACCCGTCACGACCGTTGAGATCCGCAAGCCCGGCGCCGCCGGCGGTTATCGCGAGGCGGCACGGCGCGGCGGCGCCCTGGCCCGCGCGCTGATGCAGGGGCGGCCCGCGCCCGCGTAGGCGCGCACAGACTCCCGGTCGTGCGTCCGTGCGGCCGGGTCCTTCGCAAGAAACGGAGTGTCGATGACCGTCACACTCGAACGCCCAGAGGCGGTATACCGTCGGTATACTGTGCTCATGGCTGACACCACGATCAAGGTCGACCCCGCTGTCCGAGACCGTCTTCAGGAGCTGGCGCGGGAGCGCGGGATCAGCATGCGGGACCTCGTGGCGGGGCTTGCCGGGGCCACGCCCACCAAGGAAGAGTTGCGCAAGCGGTACGAGGAGACGCGGGCGTACGTCGAGGAGCACTTCCTCGGCAGGCCGTACACCGACGAGGACGAGAAGGCCGGCGAGAAGCTGTGGGCCGACCTTGAGGCCGGGCGCATCGGAGAGGTTCAGTGACCGAGGAGAAGTCGTACCCGCTGCCGCGTGCCGTCGTCTTCGACGACACCGCCGCGCTCGCGCTCGGCGCGGGCAACAGCATGGCCTCCCGGCTGGTCGTCGAGGCCGAGAAGGACCCGGCGCTGAAGGTCTACGTTCCGGCGCTCAGCCTGGCCGCAGCCGAGTTCGAGCGGGCGGGGGTCGCCGAGCACGTGGGCGCGCTGCCGTCCGTCACCATCGAAGGGCTCGACTTCGCGGCGGCGACCGCCGTGGGCAAGCGCCTGCGGGTCGCGGGCGGCGCCGACGCCGAGGGTGACAAGGGGGAGGCGGACTGGAGTGGGGCCCACGTGCTGCACCTGGCCCTGCCCACCGTGGAGTGGCCTCGCGGCCGGCCTGTCCTGACCCGGGTCCCCACCCGGTACCGGGGCACGGGCATCCGTACCATCCGCGTCGTCGAGTAGAAACCGAAGCTTGAGGGCCCGCGCTCCCAAAGGGACGCGGGCCCCGGGTCGCCGGGTGAGGCGAATGCGCGTACGCCAAGGGGGCGTATCGGGCATATCCTGATTTCGCACGAGTGTGTGCCCGTGTGTGCCGGTCAGGAGAAGGTGAGTGCGATGCGCGTCATGATCAAGGCGCAGTTCGACACGGAGAGGGCCAACGAGGCCATACGCAGCGGCAAGCTGCCGGAGCTGATGAAGGAGACCCTGGATCATCTCAAGCCGGAGGCCGCGTACTTCGGGCCCGAGGACGGTTGCCGGACCTGCTGGCTGGTCGTCGACATGAAGGACAGCTCCGAGATCCCGGCCACCGCCGAGCCGTTCTTCACCCAGTTCAACGCCAAGCTCACGTACACCCCCATCATGAACGCCGACGACCTGCAGAAGGGCCTCTCTCAGATCCGCTGAGCGCGCGCCGCTGAGTGCTCGCGCTCAGCTGAAGACGATCATCGACCCCTGGGCCAGGCTCCGCGTCGCCGCCGCGTTCAGCCCCAGCCACACGTGCCGTTCCCGGGCGAACGGGCTCGAGTCGTGTGGGGCGGGTGCCGCCGGTTCCTCCAGCGAGGTGGGGGTCAGCGGCGGGGACGGGGCCACCGGCGGGTTCGCCGGATCGATGCCGAGCGAGGGGGCCACGAACTCCAGCTCCCTCAGCAGGGTTTGGGACGAGCCCAACGGGCCGCCCCCCGCGAGGAGTTCATCGCTCGAGAGAGGGTGCGGGAAGTCCACGGGGACGTAGGCGCCCGCGTGGTCGTAGTGCCAGACCAGGTGGGACTGCTGGGCGGTCGCCTCGAACATCTCCAGCAACTGCTCGTAGTCACCGCCCAGTTCGTCCACCGGCGTCACCGGCAGACCGCACACCTGGAGGAGATACGCGCGGCGCAGGAAGTGCAGCGCGTCGTAGTCGAAGCCCGCGATCGGGGCCACGTCGCCGGACAGTCCCGGCATGTACGCGTACACCGGGACCGGAGGCAGTCCCGCCTCGCCCAGCACCTTGTCGTAGAGCGCGAGTTCGTCGGCGAAGGGGTTGTCGGGGGTGTGGCAGAGAACGTCGACGAGTGGGACCAGCCACAGGTCACAGGCCAAAGGAGAACTCCTCGCATCGTCGAAGGCGGTGGTCAGGCACCGTTGGCGGAGCAGTCAGGGAAGCGTAATGGGTGACGGGTGGGTCGGACCCCCGTGTGACGGGCCAGACACCGAAAGGAACAGGTCAGGAACGGGTCGGGTCGGGCTGGGTCGGGTCGGGAACGGTCAGGGAGTCAGCGGCTGATCGCGACCGGCCATCCTTCCGGGAAGCCCGGAAGCCCGGAAGCCCGGAAGCCCGGAAGCCCGGAAGCTCACGACCTGTCGTGCAGGTCCCATACCCACACCCCGCCCGTCCACTTACCCTTCTCGCCCGTCAACTGTTCCAGCGTCTCGCGCAGCACCCCGTCGTTGCCCTGTGGGGCCAGCACCAGCACGCCCGCCTTCCAGTACGCGAAGTCCTTCTTCGCCTGCGTCCGCCAGTTGACGCCGATCGTCGGCGCGACGCCCGTGTAGCGGACGTCCCGCAGCATGTTGGAGGTGAAGCGGGGCGCGGCACCGTAGATACCGACGCGCTCGTCACCGTAGGGCCCGTTGAAGTACCCGCCCGGCAGCTTGAAGTCGAGACCGGCCGCCGTCTGCCAGTGCAGCGCCTCCGCGTTCCCGGGATCGGGCAACGGTACCGGGACGAGCGACTCGCCCTTCCCGACGTACGACTTCCACGTGCCGTCCGCGATGAAGGCGGGCACGGGCGTGCGTTCCACCGTCTTCAGTGGGGCCGGGACGATCGGCAGCACGGCGAGGAGGACGGCCAGCGTGCCGAAGTACTGCGAGGTCAGGTTGCGGGTGGCCGCAAGCCGTTCCAGCGCGATGGCCAGAAGCATGCCCAGCGCGGGCGCGCAGATCATCGCGACCCGGCCCTCGATCACCGACTCGAACAGCGGCTTCTTGGCGAGCAGCGCCCAGGGTCCCGGCAGCACGGTGTCGGTCAGCGGGACGCGGAACTCGGGGCCCAGCGACAGGAAGGCGGCGGCGACCGCGGTGAAGGCGAGCGCCTTCACGGCCGTGCGCTCCCACATCCGTACGACGATCGCGAAGGCCAGCAGGACCAGCGGCCAGCCGTAGAAGGCGTTCTGTTCGGTCGGGTTGAGGGAGAGGGCGTTCGCCCGGTCTGCGTTGCCCGCGACTAGGGAGCGTTCGGCGAAGGAGAGCAGCGCGAGCGGGCTGTTGCCCGCGTTGTCGCCGTGCAGGACGCTCTTGTAGCTCTGCGGTCCGGCGAACTGCCAGTACAGGGGGAAGGCGACGATCGGGAGGCAGACCGCGCCCCCGATCAGCAGACCTCGCAGCAGCGGACGCCAGGCGGCCTTCGCCGCGTCCCGGCGTACGGCGGCGTAGGCGAGGGCGAACAGCACCATCCCCATCGCCGCCAGCAGGAGCGGTTCCTCGCCGAGGAAGATCTGGTACGCCGCCATCAGGCCCAGGATCACGCCGTTGCGGCGGACCCGTTCGCCCTCGCACAGCCGTAGGGCGCGGTCGATGATCAGCGGCATCATGAAGAGGATGACGAAGTTGGGGTGCGCGTTGGCGTGGCTGACCATCGGGGGCGCGAAGGTCGCCAGGGCCGCGCCGGCGAAGGCCGCTCCCCGTTGCCGTACGACCCTTTTCACGATCAGCCAGTACCAGGCCGTGGCGGTCGCGGCGAGGCCCAGGGTCATCACCAGGGCGAGGGAGATGGCCGGTCCGGCGAGGAGCGTGATCGGTGCGAAGGGGACGGAGAGGCCGAGCATGACCGTGTTGGCCATGAGGTTCACGCCGTCGGGGAAGCCCTGGAAGTCGGTGAAGAGCGGGTTGCGGAAGTGGCTGATGTTGTCGGCCGTCACCGCGAAGAACCACTCCCACTGGTTCTGGTCCTGGAGGGAGTCGGGGAGGTAGCGGCCGGCCGGGTCGAGCCAGCGGCCCGCGTACAGGGCGACCGCCATGAGGAGGAAGAGGGTGACCGCGAGGAGGTCGGCCGGGCGGACCGCGCGCGCCTTGAGGGCCGTCAGTTCGGCGAGGACGCGGGCGTAGTCCAGCGGGCGTACCTTCGAGCCGGACTGGTGGGCCCAGCGGACCGGTATCTCGGCGACCGGCCAGTCCGCGCGGCGGAAGTGCTGGAGGACCTCGACGTCGATGCCCCAGCCGTTCAGCCGGGACGCGGCGAACGCCGTCCGGGCACGGTCGCCGTCGAACAGTTTGAAGCCGCACTGGGTGTCCCTTATGCCGGGGACGGCGACCCTGCGTATCAGGAGGTTGCCGGCCCGGCCGAGGAGTTCGCGCACCCGGTGCTGGTGGTGCTCGATGGTCGCGCCGGGGACGGAACGGGAGCCGATCGCCGCCGCCGCGTGCCCTTCGGTGAGGGCCTCGTCCAGCACGTCGAGTTCCTCTATGGGCGCGGCCAGGTCGGCATCCGTCACCAGGACACGGGCGCCGCGCGAGGCGGCGACGCCGAGGCGCAGGGCGTTGCCCTTGCCGCGGTTGCGCGGGCTGGTGACGAGCTGGACGCGGGGGTCGGCGAGGCCGGTGACGATGTCACGGGTGCCGTCGGTGGAACCGTCGTCGACGACCACCACCTCCCAGTCGCCCCAACGGCCCTCGTTCTCCCGGAGGTGGCCGGTGATCGCGGCGAGGGTGGGGCCGAGCCGCTGTTCCTCGTTGTAGGCGGGGACGACGACGGTCAGATCGAGGGTGCCGGTGGTGCGCGTGGGGGCGCTCATCCGAGGGAGCCCCCGTTGCCGGCCGGTGCGGTGACCCCGTCGTCCTTCTTCTCCTCGTCGTCCTTGTCCTCGCTTCCGACGGAAGCGAGGACGGCCTGGTCGTTGGCCAGACCCTCTATGAGGGCGAGGGAGTGCAGGTCGTAGTCGTCGACCATCCGGTGCGCCTCGGCGAGGTCGCGGAGGGTCAGCGCGTCGATGACCTCGGTGTACCTGGACCACAGGTGACCGCGCAGGTCGCTCAGCCGGCGCAGGTGCTGCACCGCGCACACCCAGGACTGGACGCGCAGCCGGTGCAGGAAGTCGGTGAGGTACTGGTTGCCGAACAGGGCGCCCAGTTCGCGCCAGAAGCGCAGGTCGTAGCCGATGAGGACGTTCAGCTCACCGGCGGTGGCGGCACGCCGCGCCTCCTCGCCCCGGCGGCGGACACCGGCGAGGACGGCGGCGGCACGGGGGTCGCCGACGCGGACGAAGAAGCCGCGCGGACCCGGGCTGTCGACGGCGAAGCCACTCACCCGGCCGTCCGCCGGACGACCCGCCACACCGGTCGCCAGGCCCTTCGCCAGGCCGTGGAACATACCGTCGGTGACCAGGCCGCGGGCCTCGATCATGCCCCGGAAGTCGGCCGGCGAGTACTCGTGCACGCGGAAGCCGCGGTGCTGGTCCGCCTCCAGCAGGCCCTGGGCCGACAGATCGACCAGGGCCTCGCGGACGGGCGTCGCGGAGACGCCGTACTGCTCGGCGATCTCCTTGACCGTGAACTCCTGACCCGGCTGGAGACGGCCGGCCAGCACCTCGTCGCGGAGCGCGGTCGCGATCTGCTGACGCAGGGTGCTGCGGGTCACGGCGCCGTTGCCGCTGCTGGCGGGCATGGTCGGGGCCCTCCCCCTTCGCGCGTGTGGATGACTACTCGCATATGACTACGAGCACGTCACCTTACGCGTTCGGGTTCCGGGGAGACTTTCCCGTGCGCTTGCCCACTTTCTTGTCCTACGCGGCGGACTCCGTGTACTCGTCGGCGACGGAAAGGGCAGCGTCCAGGGCGGCGAGACCCTCCTTGGCCTCGGCCTCCGTCACGTTGCAGGGCGGGACGACATGGGTGCGGTTCATGTTGATGAACGGCCACAGCCCGTTCGCCTTCGCGGCGGCGCCGAACGCGGCCATCGGGGCATTGGCTTCCCCGGCCGCGTTGTACGGGACCAGCGGCTCCCGGGTCTCCTTGTTCCGTACGAGGTCCAGGGCCCAGAAGACACCGGTGCCGCGGACTTCGCCGACGCTCGGATGCCGTACGGCCAGTTCCCTGAGCGCCGGTCCGATGATGTTCTCGCCGGTGCGGGCGGCCTGCCCGACGATGTCCTCCTCCGCCATCACGGTGAGCGTGGCGACGGCGGCGGCGCAGGCGAGGGGGTGCCCGGAGTAGGTGAGGCCGCCGGGGTAGGGGCGGGTGGCGAACGTCTCGGCGATGGCGGCCGAGATCGCCACGCCACCCAGGGGCACATAGCCGGAGTTGACGCCCTTGGCGAAGGTCATCAGGTCGGGCACGACGTCGAACAGGTCGGCGGCGAACCACTCACCGGTGCGCCCGAACCCGGCCATGACCTCGTCGAGGACGAAGACGATCCCGTACTGGTCGCAGAGCGCGCGCACCCCGGCGAGATAGCCGGGTGGCGGGATCATGATGCCGGCGGTGCCGGGGATGGTCTCCAGGATGATCGCCGCGATGGTGCCCGGTCCCTCGAAGACGATGGTGTCCTCAAGGTGCTGAAGCGCCCGGGCACACTCCTGCTCCTCGGTCTCGGCATAGAACCTGGACCGGTAGAGATAAGGGGCCCAGAAGTGCACGACACCGGCGGTGCCGTTGTCGGAGGGCCAGCGGCGGGGGTCGCCGGTGAGGTTCACGGCCTGCTGGGTACCGCCGTGGTAGGAGCGGTAGGCGGACAGCACCTTGGGCCGCCCGGTGTGCAGCCGAGCCATGCGCACGGCGTGCTCGACGGCGTCGGCGCCGCCGTTGGTGAAGAAGATCTTGTCCAGGTCCCCTGGGGTTCGCTGGGCGATGAGCCGAGCCGCCTCCGACCGCGCCTCGACGGCGAACGCGGGCGCGAACGTCGTCATCCGCCCGGCCTGCTCCTGGATCGCCGCGACGACCTTCGGGTGCTGGTACCCGATGTTCGTGAAGACCAGCCCACTGGTGAAGTCCAGATACCGCCTGCCGTCGTAGTCCCAGAAGTACGACCCCTCGGCACCGGCGACGGCGAGCGGGTCGATGAGCTCCTGCGCGGACCAGGAGTGGAACACGTGCGCGCGATCGGCGGCCTTCACGGCCGCACCGGCCTGGGGATTGGGCTGAGGGGTCATGTGGGGAGCGTAGGCGCCCCGGGTGACCGCGGGATATCGGCGTCCTGTCTGCGGTCCGGCGCTTTACACGACAGGTTGTCGTGTGTCCTAGTGGGAAAGTAGGGGAGCGGGGGAGGGGAGAAAGGGAAGGGGAGGCGGCGCGGGCATGGAGAAGCTCCGGGACGGGGATCCGGTGCGGATCGGGGCGTATCGGCTGGTCGCGCGGCTCGGTGCGGGCGGGATGGGGCATGTGTACGCCGCGCGGTCCGAGCGGGGGCGCACTGTCGCCGTGAAGCTGGTCCGGCGGGAGCTGGCCGAGCAGGACGAGTTCCGGGACCGGTTCCGGCAGGAGGTCGCCGCCGCGCGTCGCGTCGGGGGCCACTGGACGGCGCCCGTCCTCGACGCGGACACCGAGGCCGAGGTCCCCTGGCTCGCCACCGGATACGTCGCCGGGCCGAGCCTGAAGCAGGTCGTCGGGCACGATCACGGGCCGCTGCCCGAGTACTCGGTGCGGGTCCTCGCCGCCGGGCTCGCGCACGCCCTGCACGACATCCACGCTGCCGGGATCGTCCACCGCGACCTCAAGCCGTCCAACGTCCTGGTCACCATCGACGGGCCCCGGGTCATCGACTTCGGTATCGCCCGCGCCCTGGAGACCGTCACGGAGGGCGGCCTCACGCGCGCGGGCGCGCTCGTCGGTTCACCCGGGTTCATGGCACCCGAGCAGGTGCGGGGCGACCGGGTCACCGCCGCGGCCGACGTCTTCTGCCTCGGTTCCGTCCTCGCGTACGCCGTCACGGGCACCCTGCCGTTCGGCGCGGTCGGCAGCGGGGCCCACGCCATGATGTTCCGCATCGCCCAGGAGGAACCCGACCTGACGGGTGTCCCGGAGAGCCTGGCCGCCCTGGTCCGCGACTGCCTCCACAAGGACCCGGCCCAGCGGCCCACACCGGAACAGATCCTGGCGCGTACGGGGGTGTCGGCGGCCCCCGTCGTGGCCGGGACCGACGGATACGAGCGGGACACCTGGCTGCCGGGCGCGCTGATCGCCCAACTGGGGCGGCACGCGGTGCGGTTGCTGGAGATGGAGGCGGACGAGGGCGAAACGGACGAGGCCGAGGCGGAGGCGGTCGAGGCGGAGGCGGAGGGCCACGGGGAAGCGCCGGACGATGTCACGCCCGAACACGCGCCGCCCACCGGACAACCCGCCCATCCCGGCCAGGGACACCCACAGCACCACCCGCAGCCCTTCGCCGCCACCCTCGGTGACAGTCGGCAGCCCCCTGTCTGGCCCGGGGACCCGGCGCTCGAAGAGCATGCCGTCCCGGCCGCGTGGAGCACGACGCCCCCGAACGGGCCCACCCGCGGCGCGACAGGGCGTGCGGATCACGCGGAGAAGCGGAGCAGGAGGTCACGCCTGTCGTTGGCGCTCGGCGTCGCCGCGCTGGTCGTCGCCCTCGGGGCCGGCGCGTCCATAGTCGCCCAGCTGAACGGCGACGAAGGCACCCCGGTCGCGCCCCCGCCCCCGAGCCCCACGCCGACCTCGGCGACCTCGCCGCAGGACGGTGCCGTACCGTCCGGCTTCCTCGGCATCTGGACCGCCTCGATCGACAACTCCACGGGCCACAACACGCGTCAACTGACCATCAGGCAGGGCGAGGTGGGCGACCGGGTGCTGACCCTGGTCGCCGACGGTCCCACGGCTTCCACGGGCACCTACCACTGCGTGTTCGTCGCCGCCCTGTCCGAACAGCCCACCAAGGGCGCCCTGTTGAGGATCACCCCGTCCCAGGTAACCACCGGCGAACCACCCTCCGCCTGCACCCCGGGCGCCGCTTCCACGCTCACTCTCCGCAAGGACGGCACGCTGGAGCGGGCGACGGAGGGGAGCGGCGGAAAGCTGACGTACGAGAAGGAGAGCTGAACCTCGCCGTCTCGTCTCGGACGGGGCGGCGAGGTTCTTGCCGTCACGGGCAGGTGGCCGCCGTGTCGATCCTGATGCCGGTCACGGTGTACGCGGAGGTGAAGACCGCGGTTACGTTCGGTAGCACGCAGATGTACTCGGTCGCGCCGGTGCTGTTCCGGATGTAGCGGAGGTAGGCGCGGTCGTCGTTGCGGGTGTTGTGCACACGGTCCGCGCCCCGGCTGTTGGCGCCGAGGTTCTGGTAGCCGGTGGTGACGTCCTGGTACGCGGCGTTGGGGCTGCCGCTGTTCCAGTCGCTCGTGGTGAGGTAGAAGCAGACGCGAGGATAGGTGCAGCCGTTGTAGGAGTCAGCCGAGGCGGTGGGAGCCATGACCAGTGCGGAGGCGGCAACGGCAGCTGTGGCCGCTCCCACGATGGCAAATCTCTTCGTCATGTTCATGTCGCGAGACCCTGCTCCCGGAATGCCTGATTCAGGAGTGTTCATTCGGCCAGATGCTCCCCGTCTGGCAGACGTATTCGGCCACGAGGAAGCGCCGGCCATCGGTCGTGACGAGCGCCGACGGCACGGGGGCGGTTCCTTCGGCCGCAGCCACCTACCTCACCGCGCCTCCGGCGGCCGTTGCCGGGGCATGTTCGGGCGGGCTCCCGGGGCGACCCCGAACCGGCCCTGATGCACCGTCGCGTCCTGTCGGGGCATCACCATCCCCGCCGACTGGATCCCCAGCGGCGCGGAGCCCGTGCGGAACTCCACCATCCAGTCCGCCGTCTCCGCCCGCACCAGCTCCGTCACGTCCTCCGAGAACCTTCGCAGCACCCCCAGGCACCGGTCGGCGGCCTCGCCCGCCGTTCCCTCCGTCGGGCCCAGGACCTCGCGAACGCTCTCCGACGCCCAGTCGAACTGCAGCACCTGAAGCCGCCGCTGCACGGCCTGCGCGGTCGCGACGTCCCTTATCCACCCCGAGGTGACCCCGAAGAACCGGTCGGCGGCCACGCACGCCACCGCGACCAGCATCGCCAGATACCCCCAGGGGGCGACCCCGCCCATCACCCCGGTGAGATCGAGCAGCGGCAGCGCGGCCCCGGAGACCGCACCGAGCGCGGCCCCCGTACGCAGCGCCCGGGCCCCCCGCCGTTTCCAGACGCGGTCGGCGAGGTACCAGGCCGCCGTCTCCAGGGCCCCCTGCTCCACCCACCGGTACAGCTCGTCGAGGCGCGGTGCGGGCTCGCCCCAGTCGCCGAGGGGGAAGGGCCGGCCGGTCAGGTCCCCGGGCCGCAGCCCGGGGAAGCCCAGCTCAGGGGGACCTTCGCTCCGCCCGTCGTGGGGCGGTCTCTGCGGCGGCCCCTCGGGCTGCATCTCCGGCTGGCTCACCCGGCACTCCCTTAGCTGAGCAGACTGACCACATCACCGTGCGTGACACCGTAAGACGCCCGCGTGACGTCCGATGCCGGTGTAAAGCTGTCGCGCCGCCCTCTTCTTACCGCCCAATGGGTGGCGGTGACCGGGCTTTCGTTTCTTTTCCGCTCGGAAGAAGTCCTTGATCAGGTATAGGCCACAGGACCGGCTCACTCGAAAGAGTGCTGGAGCGACGGCCTACCCGACCACGTAGGCTCGTGCTGAACGCCGAACAGGTAGGTGTTCGCAGGCGGACAACACGTACGAGCAACGAGGAGCTGATCGTGATCCCCGGTGGTGGCCAGCCCAACATGCAGCAGCTGCTCCAGCAGGCCCAGAAGATGCAGCAGGACCTGGCGAACGCGCAGGAGGAGCTGGCGCGGACCGAGGTGGACGGGCAGGCGGGCGGTGGTCTGGTGAAGGCGACCGTGACGGGCGCCGGCGAACTGCGGGCCCTCAAGATCGACCCGAAGGCGGTCGACCCGGAGGCTGCATCTGTTGAGGAGACAGTGGAGACCCTCGCCGACCTGGTCGTGGCGGCCGTACAGGCGGCGAACGAGAACGCGCAGCAGCTTCAGCAGCAGAAGCTGGGCCCGCTGGCCCAGGGTCTGGGCGGCGGCGGAAGCGGCATCCCGGGCCTGCCGTTCTGACGTTCGCGCCGCGCGCCCCGCGTCCCGCCTTCCTCAGGTGGGCGGCGGCCAACTACGGTACGTACAGCAGGAAAGACGGAAACGAGTAAGGAACCACTGAACCACCGAAGTACCGAAGCACCGCAACACCCAGGAAAGGCAGTCCGTTGTACGAAGGCGTGGTCCAGGACCTCATCGACGAACTGGGGCGGCTCCCCGGCGTCGGTCCCAAGAGCGCGCAGCGGATCGCCTTCCACATCCTCCAGGCGGAGCCGACGGACGTACGGCGCCTCGCGCACGCCCTGCTCGAAGTGAAGGCGAAGGTCCGCTTCTGCGCGACCTGCGGAAATGTCGCGCAGGAGGAGTTGTGCGGCATCTGCCGTGACCCGCGCCGGGACACGACGGTCATCTGTGTCGTCGAGGAGCCCAAGGACGTCGTGGCGGTCGAGCGGACGCGTGAGTTCCGGGGCAAGTACCACGTCCTGGGCGGCGCGATCAGCCCGATCGAGGGGGTGGGCCCGGACGACCTCCGTATCAGGGAACTGCTGACCCGCCTCGCGGACGGCACGATCACGGAACTGATCCTGGCCACGGACCCGAACCTGGAGGGCGAGGCCACAGCGACGTACCTCGCCCGCATGATCAAGCCCATGGGCCTCAAGGTCACCCGCCTGGCCAGCGGCCTCCCTGTGGGTGGCGACCTGGAATACGCGGACGAGGTCACCCTTGGCCGCGCCTTCGAGGGGAGACGACTTCTAGATGTCTGACGCCACGCTGCACGACACTGCGCAGGACCCGGACGACTTCGCGGTCCAGATCGCCGACCAGGTGGAGAGCTTCCTGGTGGCCGTCACGGAGGTGGCGAAGGGCGACGAGCCGGACTCGGCGGTGCCCTTCCTCCTCCTGGAGGTCTCCCAGCTCCTGCTGGCGGGCGGTCGCCTCGGCGCGCACGAGGACATCCTCCCGGACGAGCGCTACGAGCCCGACATGGGCCCGGAACCGGACGTGGACGACATCCGCGAGCGGCTTGCGCTGATGCTGGACCCGGTGGACGTCTACTCGGAGGTCTTCGACCCCTACGAGCCCCGCAAGCCCCCGGTCCCGGCCCGTATCTCCGACGACCTGGCCGACGTCATCGCCGACCTCCGCCACGGCATGGCCCACTACCGCGCGGGCCGCACCACGGAGGCCATGTGGTGGTGGCAGTTCTCCTACTTCTCCAACTGGGGCTCGACGGCGTCCGCGACCCTGCGCGCGCTGCAGTCGCTGGTCGCCCATGTCCGTCTGAACCAGCCCCTGGCGGAACTGGACGGCCTGGACACGGACCAGGAACTCGGCGACGAGACCCTGGCCGAGGAGGCCGGCAAGGTGATGGCGGAAGAGATCGCGGAGCCGCTTGGGCTGCGGACGGTCAAGTAAGCGTCATGTAGGTCGTGTTGAGCAGTTGGGTAGCGGTCGGGCGCCGGACGCGGGAGACCCAGCCCGAGGTGTCCGGCGCCGAACAGGAGTCCCGCAGACAGGTGGCGCGTACGGTGACCGGGGCGCATGCGCCGGGTCACCGGCTGGCTGCCTTTCGGCGCCACCGCCAAGCTCCCCGACCCCGTGAACATCACGTTCGACACCGAGCCCCTCAAGGGGTTCGTGGACCGACCGCTCCTGCCGCCGCTCCCGCCTCCTGCGGCCATTCCTGACGGCGTCGCTACTGCGAGTTCACGATCCGGTACTCGCGGGCCGTCACCGACGGCTTCCCCGTCTTCGGGAGGATGGCCAGGGCCATGCCCTGGTAGGTGTTCACCACGGTGTCGCGATCCCGGCCGTTGAAGACCGACTCCACCTCCGTCGGCGTGATGTCGTAGTTCTCGCGGTACGACGCCTTCAGCACGTACTGCGAGGCGTGCGCGGTCGGCAGCGCGGCCAGGACGCCGCCGTCCTTGAGACGCAGGGCGTAGACCGTGTCGAACTCGGCGGGTGTGCTGACGAACACCTTGGTCGCGAACTTCGCGCCCTTGCCGCTGTCACGCTTCGCGTGGGTCTCGATCGCGTCCTTCGCGGCCTCGGTGCTGTGCGAGATGTCCACGCCGGCCTTCTTGCCGCCGGTCGTGTACAGGTCCTCGTACGCCGCGGAGATCTGGTTCGGGGCGAGTGTGCCGACGCGGGTGCCCGCGTCGACGGCGGCGGCGAGGCCGGAGTCGTCGGTGGCGATCGCCGGGAGCGGTACGTCCGAGTGGACCGCCGAGATCAGCTTCCAGTCGTCGTACTCCTTGCCGAAGACCAGCAGCGCCTCGTCCTTCGAGTTGTTGGACGTGGTCGTCACCGCGAACCAGTCCTTGCCCGCCGGGATCCAGTACTTCCGGCCGGTGTAGTGGAACGGGTTCCGGTAAGCGGCCTGGTCCTCCTTCGACTCGGTCTCGAAGAGGCGGTAGTCGGCCTTGCTCTGCTCGTACAGCTGCCCGCCCTCGACGGTGCCCAACAGGGCCGAGTCCTGCTGGGCGTTGGCCTTGTTGTTGACCGACTCGTAGGTGTCGAGGATCTTCGCTGCCTGCGCCTCGGTGACGGCACCCTTCGCCGCGGGGCTCGCCGAGGCGCCGCCGGCGCTGTCCTCCGAGCCCATGTCGCATCCGGTGAGCGCCAGTGCGGCGGCCACCGTCGTCGTCATGCCGAGCGTGAACAGCTTCTGCCGGGAGGTCATGCGGGTGGGTCTCCTCTGCGGGGGGCTTGCGGACCGGGCTTACCGTACTGGGGCAACTGTGCGTGTCCTGGGGAGGACCGGCGGGCCGATGGTGCAGCCCGCGCCGCTTCGGAACGTGACCAGGCCGTCGCCTCAAGTGAGTTGGCGTCTTCCTTCCCGACCCCTGTACGTCCCTTGCACGGGCGCTAACCGGCGAAAAGAGAGGCTGGAGTCACTTCCACCGCAGGAGCTGCGGAGGAGGTGAACCCCCCTCACCCGTACAGGAGTTGCGATGAACCGCAAGACCCGCATACGCGCCGCCCTCGTCACGGCCACCGCCCTCGTCACCGCAGCCACGGTGACGGTCGGGGTCAGCGCGGCGGGTGCCGACCATCAGCCCAAGAAGCCCACCAAGAAGCAGATCGCCGCCCTCTTCGACGGCTGGAACAAGACCCTGCAGACCGGAGACCCGGAGAAGGTCACCGACCGGTACGCGAAGGACGCGGTGCTGCTGCCGACCGTCTCCAACAAGATCCGGACCAACCACGCCGAGATCGAGGACTACTTCGACCACTTCCTGCTGAACAAGCCGGTCGGCACGAAGACCAAGACGATCATCAACATCCTGGACAACAACTCGGCGATCGACACCGGCTCCTACTACTTCATCCTCACCGACCCGAAGACCGGCGAGAAGAGGCGGGTCGACGCGCGCTACACGTACGAGTACGAGAAGCGGGGCGGCAAGTGGCTGATCGTCAACCACCACTCCTCGATGATGCCCGAGGGCTGACCAGCCCGGACCGAGCAGAACGGTCCCGATCAACCAGGTCAACCCAGGTCAGCTAGGTCAACCCAGGTCAGCCAAGTCGGTCAGGTCAGCCGGTGCTCTTCTGAGTTGCCGCCCGCAGGCTGATCACCACGCTCAACCCGCCCCCGGGCGCGTCCGCCAGGGCAACCGTGCCGCCGTCGTCCGTCACCAGCTGTTTGACGACGGCGAGGCCGAGCCCCGAGCCGGAGCGCCCGGTGAGGCCCTGGCCGCGCCAGAAGCGGTCGAAGGCACGGGACTTCTCGGCGTCCGACATGCCGGGACCCCCGTCCGCCACCGTCAACTCCATCTCGTCGCCCCGGGGTTGTGCCCGTACGGTGATCGTCCCGCCGTCCGGTGAGACCTCCAGGGCGTTCGACAGCACGTTGTCCAGTACCTGGTCCAGATGACCGGGGCTGGCCAGCACAAGCAGCCGGCCGTCGGCACTCCCCCTGAGCGCGATGGTGACTCCGCGCTCGTCGGCGGCCGGCCTCCACACCGACAGGCGTTCGTCCACGATGTCCCTGAGGGACAGCGGCTCCGCCGCCGTGACCTTCGCCTCGGCCCGGGCCAGCACCAGCAGCCCGTTGACCAGACGGCTCATCCGGACCACCTCCGCGGTCGCCTGCTCCACGTCCTCCCGTACGAACTCGTCGTCGGTGCCGTCCGCGATGTTGTCCAGCGAGAGGCGCAACGCCGTGAGGGGGGTACGGAGTTGGTGCGAGGCGTCGGCGACGAAGATGCGCTGCGAGGCGACCAGTGTGTCCAGGCGTTCCGCACCCTGGTTGAGGGTGCGGGCCAGCGTCTGCGTCTCCGGCGGGCCCGTCACCGGCGAGCGTGCGGTCAGGTCGCCGTCACTGAACTTGCTTGCCATGCTGTTGAGTTCGCGCAGGGGAGCGGTGATGCGGCGGGCGGCGTACGCGCCGATCGCCGCGGCGGCGGCCAGCACGAGCACGGCCAGTCCCGCCCGGAACCCCCAGATGCTCCACAGCCGCTTGGTCATGTCCGACGTGGAGTACACGATCCGCACGGCCGACTCCCCCTGCGCGGGGACGGTGACCGTCAGTTGCTTGCCCCAGATGAAGTCGGAGCCCCAGTCGGTAGTGACTTCGTTGTCCCGTACGGCCCGGGTCAGGGCGGCGTCCGCCTCGGGCCTCGGCAGTTTCGCGGCGCAGCTGTCGGTGGCCACCTGAACCCTGCCGAGCGTCTCGCGGTCGTACGCCTTGGCCACCTTCTCCAGGGCCTCGCACGAGATCCTGTCGCCGTTGCCGAGGAGCAGCGCCATGGTCTGGGCCTCGCGCTGGACGGACACCTTCGTGTCGTCGCGCAGCTGCTTGGTGAGCGTGAAGGCGACCGGCACCGTGAACAGGAAGATGGCCACCGCGACGAGCAGGATGTAACTCCGGATGAGCTGACGGTTCACGAGGGCTCAGCGTCCTTGGCGATCTCGTTCGGCTCGGGCGTCTCGTTCTTCCCGGTCGTCTCGTTCTTCTCGTTCCTCTCGTCCTTGACGATCTCCAGCCGGAAGCCGACGCCCCGTACCGCCTCGATGGCGATCGCGCCCGTCAACTTCCGCCGCAGCGCCGCCACATGAACGTCGAGCGTCTTCGTCGGCCCGAACCAGTTCGCGTCCCAGACCGCCTCCATGATCTGCTCGCGCGACATCAGCGCGCCCGGCTCCTCGGTGAGGAAGGCCAGCAGGTCGTACTCCTTGGGGGCGAGGGCGACCTCGTCGCCGTCCAGGCGGACGCGGGCGGCCTTGCGGTCGATCGTCAGGCGGGTGCCGTACCGGTCGGGGCCGGCGGCCCGGTCGCGCGGCTGGACGCGCCTCATCACCGCTCTTATGCGCGCGATGACCTCTCGTACGCCGAAGGGCTTGGAGACGTAGTCGTCCGCGCCGAGTTCCAGGCCGACCACCCGGTCCGTCTCGTCGCTGCGTGCGCTGATGACGATGATCGGGACGTCACCGCGTGCGCGCAGCGCCTTGCAGACGTCCAGGCCGTCGGTGTCGGGCAGGCCGAGGTCGAGCAGGACGACGTCGTACGGCTCGGTGTGGCTGAGTGCCGCGCCGCCCGTGGACACCCACGCCACCTCGAAGCCGTAGCGCAGCAGGCCGCGACGGAGTGACTGGGCGACCGGTTCATCGTCTTCCACCAGGAGTACGCGCACAGGCGAACCTTAGCCCGCAGTCCTTGAAACTTAATTCACAGTCGCGACGCGTATGACGCGTATTCCACGGCGAGGTGGGCATGTGCCGTCCGGAGCGGCCGAAGATCGCTGCGGTGAGCGGGACATCTCACCATGCGATACCCCGAAGGGGGAATTCGGCCGCTCGTTAGACTGAGCCGACCGCAGACGGACTGAGCGAGGAGCGCACGTGGGCCTGGTCGTGCAGAAGTACGGAGGCTCATCCGTAGCCGATGCCGAGGGCATCAAGCGTGTCGCCAAGCGAATCGTGGAAGCGAAGAAGAACGGCCACCAAGTGGTCGTCGTCGTTTCCGCGATGGGCGACACGACGGACGAGCTGATCGATCTCGCCGAGCAGGTGTCTCCGATGCCTGCCGGGCGTGAGTTCGACATGCTGCTGACCGCAGGAGAGCGGATCTCCATGGCGCTGCTGGCCATGGCGATCAAGAACCTGGGCCATGAGGCCCAGTCGTTCACCGGCAGCCAGGCAGGCGTCATCACCGACTCGGTCCACAACAAAGCCCGGATCATCGATGTCACGCCGGGGCGCATCCGGACCGCGCTGGACGAGGGCAACATCGCCATCGTCGCCGGGTTCCAGGGCGTCAGCCAGGACAAGAAGGACATCACCACGCTGGGGCGCGGCGGGTCGGACACCACCGCCGTCGCACTGGCCGCAGCCCTCGACGCCGAGGTGTGCGAGATCTACACCGACGTCGACGGTGTGTTCACCGCCGACCCGCGCGTGGTGAAGAAGGCCCGGAAGATCGACTGGATCTCCTCCGAGGACATGCTGGAGCTGGCCGCGTCCGGCTCCAAGGTGCTGCTCCACCGGTGTGTGGAGTACGCCCGCCGTTATGACATTCCGATCCACGTTCGCTCGTCCTTCTCCGGACTGCCGGGCACCTGGGTCAGCAACGAGAATCCCAAGTCGCAAGGGGACCAGCAGGTGGAGCACGCCATCATCTCCGGAGTCGCCCACGACGTCTCCGAGGCCAAGATCACGGTCGTCGGCGTCCCGGACAAGCCGGGCGAGGCCGCGGTGATCTTCCGCGCGATCGCGGACGCGGAGATCAACATCGACATGATCGTGCAGAACGTGTCGGCCGCGTCGACCGGTCTCACGGACATCTCCTTCACCCTCCCCAAGTCCGAGGGCCGCAAGGCCATCGACGCCCTGGAGAAGGCGAAGGGCGGGATCGGCTTCGAGTCGCTGCGCTACGACGACCAGATCGGCAAGATCTCGCTGGTCGGCGCGGGTATGAAGACCAACCCGGGCGTCACCGCGTCCTTCTTCCAGGCGCTGTCCGACGCGGGTGTGAACATCGAGCTCATCTCGACCTCCGAGATCCGCATCTCGGTGGTCACCCGCGAGGACGACGTCCCCGGGGCCGTCCGCGCCGTGCACTCGGCCTTCGGCCTCGACTCCGACAGCGACGAAGCCGTCGTCTACGGAGGCACCGGCCGCTGATGGCTCCGCCCCGATCGACCGCGACCGGACCGGCTGCCGCGCCCCAGTCGGCCACCGTGAGCGGAACGGCCGGTCCTCGGGCGGCCGGGTCCGGACCGGCCGCGTCCCGGTCGACCGGAGCCGGGTCGACCGTCGGTCCTCGGTCGGGCGGGTCAGGATCGGCCGCCGTGCCCCGGTGGGCCGCCGTGAGCGGATCCGTCGGTCCTCGGGCGGCCGTGTCGCGATCAGCCGCAGCCCGGCCGGCCGCGCGGCCCACGCTCGCCGTCGTGGGGGCGACCGGTGCCGTCGGTGCCGTCATGCTGCGGATCCTGTCCCAGCGTGCGGACGTCTGGGGCGAGATCCGTCTCGTCGCCTCTCCGCGCTCGGCCGGTCGCAAGCTGGCCGTGCGCGGTGAGGAGGTCGAGGTGGTGGCGCTGTCGGAGGAGGCCTTCGACAGCGTCGACGTCGCCATGTTCGTCGTGCCCGACGACATCGCCGAGCGGTGGGCGCCGGTCGCCGCCGCCAAGGGCGTGGTCGTCGTCGACAACTCGGGCGCCTTCCGGATGTACCCGGACGTGCCCCTCGTCGTCCCCGAGGTCAACGCGCACGCGCTGCGGCAGCGCCCGCGCGGGATCATCGCCAACCCGCACTGCACGACCCTGTCGATGATCGTCGCCCTGGGTGCGCTGCACGCCGAGTACGGCCTGCGCGAGCTGGTGGTCTCCACGTATCAGGCGGTGAGCGGGGCGGGCCGGGCCGGCGTGGACACCCTGCGACGGCAGCTGTCCCTGGTTGCCGGTACGGAACTGGGGACCAGCCCCGGAGACGTACGGCGGGCCGTGGGTGAGGGGACGGGGCCGTTCCCGGAGCCGGTCGCGCTGAACGTCGTACCGTGGGCCGGTTCGGTCCGGGCGGACGGCTGGTCGTCGGACGAGATGCAGCTGCGGGACGAGACCCGCAAGATCCTCGGGCTGGCCAAGCTCCCCGTGGCCGTGACGTGCGTACGCGTGCCGGTCGTCACCGCGCACGCGCTGACCGTCCACGCCCGTTTCCAGGGCGAGGTCACCGTCGCCGGGGCCCGGGAGATCATCGCCACCGCGCCCGGGGTCGTGCTGTTCGACAACCCGGAGGCCGGCGAGTTCCCGACACCGGTGGACGTCGTCGGCACCGACCCGACCTGGGTCGGCCGGATCCGGCGGTCACTGGACGACCCGACCGCGCTGGAGCTGTTCGTGTGCGGGGACAACCTGCGCAAGGGCGCCGCGCTCAACACCGCGCAGATCGCCGAGCTGGTGGCGGCCGAGCGTGCCTGACGGCACCCTGACGTTTCCCTGACGCCGACCTGACCATTCCCCGACATGCCCTGACCTGCGGGTAACCCTCTGTTCTGGTTCGTCGCGGTCTGTTGATCTTGTCGGAAATCACTCCGGTTACGACAGAAAACGTTTGTAGGATCCAGGTGAGATCGGCGAGAACGAACAGAAAAGAAGATTTTGCTCCCCGCCCTCCGCAACCGCGCGGACGACGGGGAGCGTCTTTGCGGTCGGCCTTCCGGGGCGTGGGACGTCGTGACCATGCGGGGGACGCGCGGTGACCATGGACTTAGGGGAAGTGCGGGACGCATGAGGGTGGCTGTGTCGGATGACGCAAAAGTGATGCCGGATGCGTACAACCCTGACGGGGGTACGCGTGTCCAACATGCGTGGCAGAGGTACTGGACTTCAGAGCGGCGACGCGCGGCACAGCCCTGCGTCCGCCCCGCCGACCCCGCGCGCCCGGTGCGTCCGGCGGCATGCCGGTGATCGCGCCGATGCCCGCAGCGCGGCCGACCCGCATACCCGACCAGCGCGACGGCGCCGACGAGAGCGTGGCGGCGGGGACGACGGTCGATCACCTGACCGAGACGTACCGCGCGCACTACCGCTCACTCCTCGGCCTCGCCGCCCTCCTCCTCGACGACACCGCGTCCTGCGAGGACGTCGTCCAGGAGGCGTTCATACGGGTGCACTCGGCGCGCAAGCGCGTCCGTGACCCGGAGAAGACGCTCGCCTATCTGCGCCAGACGGTGGTGAACCTCTCCCGCTCCGCGCTGCGCCGCCGCATCCTCGGCCTGAAGCTCCTCTCCAAGCCGATGCCCGACATGGCGAGCGCGGAGGAGGGGGCGTACGACCTGCTGGAGCGCGACTCCCTCATCAGGGCGATGAAGGGACTGCAGCGCCGCCAGCGCGAGGTCCTCGTCCTGCGCTACTTCTCGGACATGACGGAGGCGCAGGTCGCCGCGACGCTGGGCATATCGCTCGGCTCGGTGAAGGCGTACGGCTCGCGGGGGATCGCCGCGCTGCGCATCGCCATGGAGGAACCGGCATGAGTGGCGATCAAGGCCGGGATCAAGGCCGGGATCAGGGCGAGGACCGGGAACGGGGCCAGGCCCATGGACCCGAGAGGCAAGCGGCTGAGGGGCCGGGACACGAGGAGCCGGGCTCGGCCGATGCCGGGCGCGAAGGGCGCGGGGGTGCCGCCCCGGGGAGCGGCGGTTTCCGGACCGATAAGTTCCAGGCCGGTAGAGTTCCTGTGAACGGGGCACGATCAAAAGGGAGTTGGCGAGCCGGAGTCCAAGGACCAGGCCGCCATGAGCAAGAGCACAAGCAATCGCACGCAGGGAACGGAACTGTGAATCACGGCCCCGACGACCAGAGCCTGGACGGGCTCGGCTCGGAAGAGCTGGCACTGCGCACGATGCTGCACCAGGCGGTGGGCGGAATCCAGCCGACCGACGCGGTGCTGGACCATCTCCGGCGCGCGGTACCCGCCCGACGGGCCCGCAAGCGGCACGCCGCCATCGGTATGGCCGCCGCCGCGCTCTTCATCGGCACGGCCATCCCGGCCCTGCTGCACGTCTCGAACGTCACCGGTCCCCAGCCCGATCCCTCTCTGATCGCGGGCCACGGCGCGCAGACCGAGGGGGGCTCGGACAACGGCAAGGGCCCGGACGGCGGCGAGAGCACCTCCGTGGGCGGCTCCGACACGGTCAAGGACAAGCCGACGAGCAGTGCCTCCGGCGGTGCGGCCGACCCGGGCAAGGGCAGCGGCAACAGCGGCACGACCGGCGGCGCCAATCCGACGGCCAGCTCCGCGACGACGCCCGCCTGCGAAGGGACCCAGCTGGGCTCGGCCACCGGTTCGGTCGGCAGCCCCGACGGCAGTGGCGCGGTCTACGGCACGTTTCGCGTCGTCAACGTCTCCGCCGCCGCCTGCACGGTCGGCGGCAACGGCACCGTGACGCCGCTCGCGCAGGCGGCGGCGGACCCGTCGAAGGTGAGCGTCGCCGACCATACGGCGGGGGACGCGGCCAGTGGCCTGCCCGACCCGTCGGCCTCGGTCAGCGGACTGGTGCTGGCGCCGGGTGCGGCGTACACGGTGCAGTTCGCGTGGGTGCCCTCGGAGACATGCCCGACGACCGGCACTACCGACGGCGGCAGCACGGGCGACCCCTCGTCGTCACCGACGCCCACACCGAGCGAGAGCACCGACTCGGCCACGACCGGCACCAGTGGCGGCGACATCGGCACCTCGACCCAGATGTTCACGGAGGACGGCACCGTGGCCGACGGCAGCGTGGCGGTGTCCTACACGGCAGAGGGCGGCTCGCCCACGGTGACGACGACTGTGTCGAACGCATGCGCGGGCACGGTGTACAGGACCGGTGTCATGGGGGAGACCACGTAGTACCGGGTAGACCGCACCGCGTACACCGGGTACCGGCGGTATGAACCCGGGCGGTCAGGAGACGGGGGCGTCTTCCCGCGCGGGTTCATCGGCCGGAGCGGCCGGAGTGTCGGATGCGGCGGGTGTGGGCGTGAGCCCCAGCTCCGCGTCCCGCGCGAACTCCGCCTCGCGGCGCACCAGCCGGAACCACATGAAGACGACGAAGCCCGCGAAGACGAACCACTCGCCGGTGTAGCCGAGGTTCTGGAACGCCTTCAGGTCGAGCCCGGTGTCCGCGGGCGCGGTCGCCGGTACGGCCTTCATCCCGGAGTCGCCCTTGTCGAGGGTGACCCAGGCGTCGTACAGGTCGTACGGGACGAGGTTCACCAGCGAGGCCGCGCTGATCGCGCCGGTCTGCCCGGCCGGGAGACCGCCCGCCGCGCTCACCCCGTTGGACCCCGGCGTCTCGGACGCCTGGAGCGCACCGGTGACGGTGACCTCACCGGCGGGCGGGGCGGGGGCCTTCGCGGGGTCGGCGGTACCGGGCAGCCAGCCGCGTACGACGGGCAGCGCCTTGCCGCCGTCGGTCCGCAGCAGGGTCAGTACGTAGTAGCCGCTGCGGTCGTCCAGTTGGCGGCCGGGGACGAGGAGCTGCGTGCCGTACCGCCCGGTGGCGGTGACGCGGTCCCCGGAGGTCTTCTTGTCGACGGGCAGCAGCTCGGCGAGCGGCCGGGCGGCCTCCCCCTTCTCGGCGGAGACCTCCTCGGTGGCGGTCCTGTGGTCCTGCACGCGGTCCTCGAACCGGCTCAGCTGCCACGACCCCATGAACACGCAGAAGGGGATGGCGAGCAGCACGAAGACGTTGATCCCCCACCAACGGGGCGTCAGCAGAAACCGGTACACGCCTTCCAAGGTACGGGGCGGGGGTGGGTGCCGGGTTCGCGGGGTCGGCCAGGGCCGTCAGCGCTGTCAGCTGGTCATGCGGGAAGGCCGCACCCTGCCGCCGGCAATCGGATGGCCGTCGCTCGAGCGGCGGATTGTCCACACCAATCGGCAGGGGATAGCTGGACAATTGCTCGGATGTGAGGATTTGCCGTAAGCCGCCGAACACGGCGGAGTGGCAAGTGAAAGAGAATCCGATCAGCATGAAGAAACTCGTTGTCAAGAGCAGGCGTGCGTTCGCCGTGGGCTTCGTCGCCTCCACGCTCGCCCTGGGAATAGGTGTCGCCGCCCCCGGTGTCGCCTCCGCGCAGCCGGCGCCGGTCTCGGGTAGTGCCCAGCACACCCAGAATCCGCCGAGCAACATGGAATTGGGCATCGACTTCTGGGAGAATATGGGATGGCCGAACTGGCGCAACCTCGGTGACCGGGAGTGGATCGAGGCGGCCCACTGGACTGACAGCAACGGGGTTACCCACTCCGACTTCGTCTTCACCGGCGGCCGGTTCTACGACCGCGACCAGGGCCTCATCAACTTCATGAACAGCCCGGCGGCCCCCAGCTCCAGCCACGGGTACACGGGGACCTTCCAGGAGTACAACACGACCATCTACGACCGTCAGCGGGACGACGTGGTTCCCCGGCGTGACGCCAACCGGATCGTCAGGGCGATCGGTACCGGCGACCTGTTCTGGACCGACGACCACTACTCGACGTTCCACTACGCGGGACGGAGCTAGCACATCTGAAGGGGGTGTGACCGCCGCACGGCGGTCACACCCCCTTCAGCTGCGTCTACGCGTTGTGGTCACGCGGCGTGGCGGTGCCCCTGAGCGTGGCGGGAAGCGGTGAGGAACTCGCGTTCCAGACCGGTCAGCTCGTCGGGTTCCTGACAGCTGAGGAAAAGGCTTTCCGCGATGGCGAGGCGCTTGCCGCGATAGAGGTCGCACTCGTCGTGACCGAGCTCCTGCCAGGCTCCCGCCGCCTCGGTCAGATACCGGTGGTGCAGCAGGCGCTCGCGGTCCTCCTCCAGCCACCGACGCAGCCTGGGAGACTCGCTGATCACGGCGTCGTGGGTGAGCTCCGCGGAGTTCTCGCCGAGTGTGACGAGCCGGGCGCCGACCAGCGTGTTCAGCACCGGCCGCGTCTCCCGGTCCTCGAACGCGCGCAGCTCGGACGGCCGCACCGGCCGGCGCACGTAGGAGCGGTTCTCGTCGGGGGCGACAAAACGGCGCAGCACCCTGCGCGCGGTGAGCCGCTGCCGGGCGCACAGCCGGTCGAACACTTCCTCCGCGGTGGTGGCGAGGGCGCCCCGCACCCCGCCCGTCTCCTCGTAGTCGGCCAGGGTGAGCACCCGGCCGCGTCGGCGGCACCAGACGCGCAGTAACGCGTTCGAGAGCATGGGCAGCATGGTGGGCTGCCCGAGGAAGTCGTCGATCAGCCGGGCCGTGAGATCACGTTCCACGGCGAGCCCGGCCGCCGCCGCCGGGCGGACGATCGCCTCGCGCAGCTCCGCCGACGTCATCCCCGGCATCCGCACGGTGCAGTCGGTCAGTGCGTCGAGCCAGGGTGTCCGACGCGGGCACCACCACAGGAAGTCCGGCCTGAGGTTGAGGACCACCCTCAGCCGCGATTCCGGTCGCCGCGCGGCCACCAGCAGCTCGACGAACCGCAGCCGCTCGTCCAGGTCCGGCACCGGCGTGCCCAGCTCGTGGGACTCGTCGACGACGATCCAGCGTTCCGGGTCGTCGGCGCCGGGCGACAGCAGCTGCTCGTACGTGGTCGCCGGCCGTGGTCCCGGCGTGATCAGGTGGACGGTGACCGGGTGTCCGGCGCACCGCGCGGCATCTCGCAGGACCGGCAGCAGGCCGGCGCGCAGCAGCGAGGACTTCCCGCTGCCCGACGGTCCGGACAGCGCGGCGAACCGCTTCGTGCGTATGAGGTCGAGCAGGCTGTCCACCACACGGTCGCGCCCGAAGAACAGGTGCCGCTGCTCACTCTCGAACCGCTCCAGCCCCCGGTAGGGCGACAGGGCGACGTCGTCGTCCCGGAACGCGGCCGACTCCTCGGCGGCCTGCGACCACCGTTGCTGCCATTCGTCCGGATTCCC
Organism: Streptomyces sp. SID12488; assembly: GCF_010548275.1. GTDB lineage: Bacteria > Actinomycetota > Actinomycetes > Streptomycetales > Streptomycetaceae > Streptomyces. The sequence continues at coordinate 68,063 of NZ_JAAGLT010000010.1, read as the reverse complement.
GCCACAGGCCCGGGCGAAGGCCACGACCACGGCCAGGGACGGCAGCCGGTCGCCCGCGGCGGCCTGGGCCAGCGCGGTGGGGGAGTAGTGGGCACGGCACGCCATCGAACGGTAGGTGGGGCTGCCGGCGTCGCTCCGCAGCGCACGCAGTTCGCTCGCGAAGCGCTGAACGGGACCTTCGCCGGGATCCAGCGGTTTCTCGGGACGACCCATCTTTCCTTCCCTGCCTGGGCACGCGCCCTGCACGGGGATGCGCCTCGGCCGGGACGCACGTTGCCCGGGGGCGCATGTCCGACGCTGCCGGTACCGGTGGGACGGAACAATGGGGGCCGCTTAGAGTGGGTATGTACGGCCGCCAAGATGGGTAGCGGCGCACGGCAGCAGTGTCCGCGAAGGACGGTGACGGGGTGGCCGGGACGGCTGACCAGTGTGGTGCTGCGGGCTTCGGACGGGGCTTCGCGTTCGTCGGACGCCGCCACGAACTCGACCGGCTGCTCAACGCCGTTCGGCGGCCACCAGCTGTGGTGATGGTGGAGGGCGACGCCGGCATGGGGAAGTCCCGGCTGGTGAAGGAGGCCACCGCGATCCTGCGGTCGGAGGGCTGGCGGGTGGTCACCGGGTTCTGCCACCCGCTGCGCGAGCCCCTGCCCTACGGGCCGGTGGTGGACGCGCTCGGCAAGGTCGCTCCGTGGCTGCCGGACACCGGTCTTCCGCCCACGGCCGGCGCGCTGGCTCCGCTGCTGCCGGACCTGGCCGACCGCCTGCCACCGGCACCGCCCGAACCGCGTGACCCGCGTGCGACACGCCACCAGTTGATCCGGGCCGTGCGCACGGTGCTCGCCTCGATCGGGCGCGTGGTGATGGTGGTCGAAGACCTCCACTGGGCCGACGACGCGACCCGCGAGCTGCTCCTGCTGCTCGCCCGGGACCTGCCCGAGCACTTCGCGCTGGTGGTGACCTATCGGGCCGAGGACCTGCCGCCCGGGACCCCCGTCCTGGGCGCGGCCTACCGGCCTCCGCCCGGTGCGGACGGCACCGTGATCCGGCTGTCGCCGCTCACCGGGACGGACATCGCCGACCTGGCCGGAATCGCGCTCGGCACACAGGCCACGCCCGAGCTGTGCGCGGTGCTCCACCGCCGCAGTGAGGGCCTGCCGCTGGTCGCCGAGGAAGACCTGCTCACGCTCCGGGACCAGGCCCGCCGCGACGTCGGGGAGCTGGAGCGGGCCGCTGTGCCCAGCGGTCTGCGGGAAGCGGTCACCGAGCGTCTGACATCGCTGTCACAGGCCGGGGCGGCGGTGGTGGACGCGGCGGCCGTACTGGCGGTGCCCGCCACCGAGGCGCTGCTCGCCGAGGTCGCGGGACTGGACGGCGACACGGCCACCGAAGCGCTGACCGAGGCGCTGCGGGCGGCCGTGCTGCGCGAGACCGGCACCGGCCGGTACGCCTTCCGCCACGTGCTGGCCCAGCAGGTCGCCTACCGGCAGATCCTCGGGCCGCGCCGGGTCCGCCTGCACCGGCGTGCCATCGACGAACTCCAGACGCACGACCCGCTGCCGCTGGTGCAGATCGCGCACCACACGCTCGCCGTCGGCGACCGGCAGGGCTGGCTCGATCGCACCGAGCAGGCCGCCGAACAGGCCGTCGCGCTGGGCGACACCGGCACCGCGGGCACGCTCCTGCACCAGATCCTGGCGCAGTCCGGGGCGGACACCGAGCGACGTTCCCGGGCCGCGCTCGCGCTCGCCCGTATCGTCAACTTCGGCGTCGACTACGCGGCGACCGTCCGCGAGCTGCACGGCGTGCTGGCCGATCCGCGGCTGCCTGCGGCCACCCGGGGTGAGATCCGCATGGAACTCGGTCTGACCATGCTCAACATCGACCGCGACCCTGCCGGCTTCCGCGAGCTCGAACACGCCATCGACGAGCTGGCCACCCTCCCGCACAAGGCGGTGAAGGCGATGATCGCGCTGGCCCTGCACGACCTGGACGGCGCCGCCACGCAGGGGTGGACATGGCTCGGCCGGGCCGAGCAGGCCGTGGCGGATGGTACCGACGAGACGAGCCGGATGGTGGTCAGGAACGTCCGACTGCTGTTGATGGCCAGGGACGGTGATCCCGCCGTCTGGCCCTTGGTGGACCGGCTGCCGCGGCGCGGCGCTGACGGCGTGGTGCTGAGACAGGCCATTTTCGCCCTGTACAACCTCACCCTCGCGGCCATCCAGCTCGGCCACGACCGGCGGGCCCGCGCCCTGCTGCTCGAGGTGAGAGACCTGGCCGACGGCGTGGACGGTCGGCCGTTCGAGTGCCTCGTCCGCTCCCAGGAGCTGCGCGTCGACCATTTGGTCTGCCGCTGGGCCGGCCTGGACGGCGAGTACGCCGCCCTGGAACGCGCTCACCCCGATATGAGACAGGTCGAGGTCGACCGACTGCTTTACCAGGGACACCGGGCCCTCGCCCAGGGCCGGCACTCCCGGGCCCTCGACCACTTCATCGCCGCCGCGGAGCACGGAGGCACCTCGGCGGACAGCACCATGGGGATCGCCGCCGCCCTCACGGCTGTCCGGCTCGCCCAGCACGACCCGCGGGCGGCCTGGGCGGCCGCCGAACCGGCGTTGTCGACGTTGCGTGGACTCGGTTCCTGGACACGGACCTTCGGCCTGCTTCCCGTCGCGGTGGAGGCCGCGCTGGGCTGCGGGCATCGCACGGCGGCCGAACAACTCGTGACGGAGGCCGAGTCCGGTGTCCGCGACCGGGACGCGCCGGCTGCCCTGGCCGAACTGGAACTGGCCCAGGGACTGCTGCTGCTCCGTGCCACCGGACCGACGGCGACCACCGAGCGGGTGAAAGCCGCCGAGCACTTCGCCGAGTCGCAGCGGAGGTGGCAGGAGATCGGCCGCCCCTACGAGGTGGCCAGGGCCGCCGAACACCGGGGCGACGCCCTGACGTGCGCCGAACCGGAGGACGCGGCCGGACACCTGGCCGAGGCCGTGCGCGGCTACACCGACCTGGGTGCGACCGGTGACGCCGCGCGCTGCCAGCACCGCCTGCGTGAACTCGGCGTGGCGGCGGTGGGGCGCCGTGGCCGGCGCGGCTACGGGAGCGAGCTGTCGCCCCGGGAACTGGAGGTCGCCGGGTTGCTGTCCGGCGGCGCCACCAACCAGGACATCGCCGAGACCCTGTTCCTGTCCCCGCGCACCGTCGAGAAACACGTGGCCCGGGTGCTGACGAAGCTGGGCGCGTCGAGGAAGGACGTCCACACGGCCCTGCCGGACTCCGGCGGCGACCGATCCGGCGGGACACCGCTTCAGCGTTAGATCGTGCGCCGCGGCAGACCGCCGATCGGGTTACATAGAGACATGAGCTACGCAGAAGCCATGCCCGACTGGGAGAAGCGGTTCCGAGCCCCGCGTGTCTCCCTCCCCGACTGGGCGGAAGACGCCCCCGACCGTTCGCTGTTCGTGTCCAACGCGACCGGCACGTACGAGATCTACGCCTGGGACCGGGCGACCGGTCACCAGCGACAGGTCACCAACAGGCCGAACGGCACGACGGACGGTGTGCTGTCGCCCGACGGCGAGTGGATCTGGTGGTTCGACGACAAGGACGGCGACGAGTTCGGCGTGTGGCGCCGACAGCCGTTCGCGGGCGGCGCGGACGGGACCGAGGACGAGTTCGCGACTCCCGGTCTGGATGCCTCGTACCCGGCGGGGTTGGCGCTTGGCCGGGACGGACGTACGGCGGTCGTGGGGCGCTCGACGGACGAGGAGGGCACGACGATCCACCTGGCGGTGGCGGGCGAGCCCCCGGTGGTGATCTACCGGCACCGCGAGTCGGCGGGCGTCGGCGACCTCTCGCACGACGGGTCGCTGATCGCGATCGAGCACACGGAGCACGGCGACGCGATGCACTCGGCGCTGCGCGTCCTGCGCCCGGACGGTACGACGGTCGCCGAACTCGACGACACCAAGGGCGGCGCGCAGGAACTCGGCCTGGATGTGCTGGGCTTCGCGCCCGTCGAGGGGGACACGCGGCTGCTCGTCGGGCATCAGCGCCGGGGCCGCTGGGAGCCGCTGGTGTGGGACGTGGTGAGCGGCGAGGAGACGGACCTCGGCCTCGACCTGCCGGGTGATGTCAGCGCGGAATGGTATCCGGACGGCTCGGGACTCCTGATCGCCCACGGCTTCGAGGCGCGCAGCGAACTGTTCCGCTACGACCTGGGCTCGCGCGAGCTGGTGAAGGTGCCCACGCCCCCCGGTTCGGTCTCCGGGGCGACGGCCAGGCCCGACGGCAGCGTGGAGTACCTGTGGTCGTCGTCGGCGCAGCCGTCGTCGGTGCGCTCGACGACGGGAGCGGTGGTCCTGGACCCGCCCGGGCTGAAGTCGCCGGGCTCGGTGCCGGTGGAGGACGTGTGGGTGGAGGGGCCGGGGGGCCGTATCCACGCCCTGGTGCAGAAGCCGGCGGGTGTGGAGGGCCCGTTCCCGACGGTCTTCGACATCCACGGTGGGCCCACCTGGCACGACAGCGACTCGTTCGCGGCGGGACCGGCGGCCTGGGTCGACCACGGGTACGCGGTGGTGCGGGTCAACTACCGGGGATCCACCGGGTACGGGCGGGAGTGGACGGACGCCCTCAAGCACCGGGTCGGTCTGATCGAGCTGGAGGACATCGCGGCGGTCCGGGAATGGGCGGTGAGCTCGGGCCTCGCGGACCCGGACCGGCTGATCCTGACCGGCGGTTCCTGGGGCGGCTACCTCACGCTGCTCGGCCTCGGCGTCCAGCCCGACGCGTGGGCACTGGGCCTCGCGGCGGTGCCGGTTGCGGACTACGTCACGGCGTACCACGACGAGATGGAAGCCCTGAAGGCGATGGACCGCACCCTGCTGGGCGGCACCCCGGAGGAGGTCCCGGAACGCTTCGAGGCGTCGTCCCCGCTGACGTACGTCGACGCGGTGCGAGCCCCGGTGTACATCTCGGCCGGGGTGAACGACCCGCGCTGCCCGATCCGCCAGATCGACAACTACGTGAAGCGGCTGGAGGCGAGGGGCGCGGTGCACGAGGTGTACCGGTACGACGCGGGCCACGGATCACTGGTGGTGGACGAACGGATCAAGCAGGTCCGGCTGGAACTGGAGTTCGTGGAGCGGCACTTGGGGGTGTGAGGGGAGTCTGGGGCGGGTGCTGCCCACCCGCCCTACCCGCCCCACCCGTCTCCGTCCGTTTGCCTGGAACCCTCGAAAACTGCTTTCCGCGAGGCGGGGGCGACGGCGAGTTGAACGCATCGAGCAGGTCGGGCTCTGTGCCGACGACGACCTTGACGAAGTCGGAGAAGACCGGCCTCTTGCGGTGAACCCGCGCCGGCCGCCCGCGCTCCGGTGCGGGCCTTCGCCCTCTGCCACCGCGCCGTACGGGCCCTTGGCATCGGCAGCCCCGTGCGGCAGAAGGCCCACCCGGCGCTACGAGGTTCACGACGCCGGTACGGCACCGATCTGCTGCATCACCCCGAGGAGATCGGGCTGGCCCCGTTCGCCGACGATCCGGCCGTCGGCCAGGTAGTAGAAGTTCATGGCCTGCACCGAGATCTTGTTGCCGCTCGCCGGGATCCCGAAGAATTCACCGTCGTGGGTTCCCCGCATGGTGAACCGCGCGGCCACGGTGTCGCCTTCGGTGACCGTCTCCTCCAGCGTCCACTCCACATCCGAGAAGCCGCCGCGCATCATCCCGATGACTTCCAGGTACCCATCGGGCCCCCGCAGTGGTTCCGGGTGACTGGGCGCGTGGAACACCGCGTCCGGAGAGATGACCTCGTGGGCGAGATCCTCGTTGCCCGTGTTGATGAACTCGACGAAACGGTTCATCACTGACTCGGTGGACTGCGATGGCATCTTGCTGTGCCTCTCCAGAGACGTTTGGGCGGATACCTGCGAGCGTAACATCGAATCGATGTTCATATCGATTCGATGCATGCGTGCGAAGATGGACTCATGCTGGAACTCGCGATACTCGGCTTCCTCGCCGAGGGACCCCTGCCCGGACACGAGCTGCGCCGCCGCATCTCACAACTGACCGGCTACACGCGGCCGGTCAGCGACGGCAGCCTGTATCCGGCGATCAACCGTCTGACCAAGGCGGGCTTGATCGAGCGGCGCGCCGACCCGGCCGCGGGAGCAGCCAGGTACGTGCTCAGCATGACCGCGGCCGGACGGGCCGACATGCTTCAGCGCCTGCGCACGCCCGCCGACCACGAGATCACCGACTTCACCCGGTTCTACGTCGTCCTGGCCTTCCTCTCCCACCTGCCCGACGTGGCCGAACAGCACGCGGTGCTGCGCAGACGGTTGGACTTCCTGGAAGAACCGGCGAGCTTCTTCTACGACAGCGAGCGGCCCCTGCGTGCCGAGGAGATCGCCGACCCCTACCGGCGGGGCATGCTGCTCACCGCCCGCGCCACCAGCCGCGCCGAACGGACCTGGCTGCGCGAGACCCTCGGCGAGAAGCCGCCCGCATTCGACACCACGATCACCGACAGCGATCCACATGCGCCCGCCGCTCCCGCGAACTGACCGCCCACGGAGGTACCTCCATGCTTGCTTCCTGGTACGACGACCAGGGCCCCGCCGCCGATGTCCTGCACGTCGGCGAACTCCCTGATCCTCTCCCCGGCCCCGGCGAGGTCCGCGTCAGCGTCACCGTCTCGGGCGTCAACCCCGGCGACACCAAGAAGCGGCGCGGCTGGCTCGGTTCGTCCATGCCCTGTCCGCGGGTGATCCCGCAGAGCGACGGCGCCGGAGTCATCGACGCCGTGGGCACCGGAGTGGACGCCCGCCGCGTGGGACAACGGGTCTGGGTGTACGGGGCCCAGTCCTACCGCCCCTTCGGCACAGCCGCCCAATACACCGTCGTACCCGACCACCAGGCCGCACCCCTGCCGGGCCACCTCAGTGACGAGTTGGGCGCGAGCCTCGGCATCCCCGGTATCACCGCCCACCGCACCGTCTTCGCCGACGGCCCGGTCGACGGCCAACTGGTCCTGGTCCATGGCGTTCTCGGCGGTGTCGGCTCCCTGGCCGCCCAACTCGCCCGCTGGGCGGGTGCCACCGTGATCGCCACCGTCCGCCGCACCCCGGACCTCGACCGCGTCGACCCGGCCGTCGTCTCCCACGCCGTCGCCCTGGACACAGGCGACCCCGCCGCGGCCATCCGCTCGTACGCGCCGCGGGGCGTCGACCGGATCATCGAGGTCGCGCTGTCCGACAACGCCGACCTCGACAACGCCGTCGCCGCCCAGGGCGCCATCATCGCCGCCTACGCCACCCGCACGGACCGCACCGAGATCCCCTTCTGGCCCCTGCTGTTCAACAACGTCACTCTCCGCCTGCTCGGCAGCGACGACTTCCCCGCCGAGGCCAAGCGCCAGGCCGCCCGCGACCTCACCTCCGCCGCCGCCGTCGGCGCCCTCACCATCGCAGTCGGCGATCGCTACCCGCTGGAAGACATCGCCAAAGCCCACGACCACGTCGACGCCGGCGGTGGCCACGGCCGCATCCTGGTCACCATCCCCCAATAGCGCAGACTCGGAACACCGCCCTGCTCAACTGCCCAGCTCTGTGCGGCGGTCCGTCGCGCGGCCAAGTAATCGGGCCAGTTCCCGCCGACGAGGGTGGACGGCATCAGCAGAGCGGGTCTGTCTGAGCGCCAGATTCGCAGAAGACCCGACGCTGTCCGCCGAGTGCACGGTCGCGAAGCTTCCCGACTACACAGACAAGCACGGCAGGCGCCGGCAGGCCGAGAAAGCTACACCCCCGCCCGCTCCCCCCGCCGCCTCCCCAGCAGCTCCGCCAGCCCTCGCCGGGTGGCGGCCAGTACCACCCGGTCCTCCGCCCGCAGTACATACGTCGCCGGCAGATCCCACACCAGCCCCGACGGCCGTCCGTCCGCCCCGACGGCCCCTGCCCCCGTATCCAGCGCCAGCACCCGCCAGGCCCCCGCCCGAAACGCCTCCCCGACCGTCAGCCCCTCCAACTGCGCATGCCCGCCCACCCGCATCGCCGCGAACAGCAGCACCCGCCGCTCGACGGGAATCGTGCCCAGGATCTGCGTCCGGCGCCCCATCATCGCTCCGGCGAACGCGGGCGCCGCGAGGTGCGACACGCTCCGGCTGCGGGTGGTCGCGCCGGGGTGTGCCGCCCGCAGGGTGCGGTACACGGCGGTGGCGAAGTCGTCGTCGTACAGGCGCAGGACGACGCGCAGGTCGGGCCGTACGGAACGCCCGTACAGCACCGCCTCCAGGTTCGTCGTGTCGGCGCTGGTGAGGGCGAGGAGAGCCTGCGCGCGGTTGATCTTCGCGGCCTCCAGGACGCCCTCCTGGGTCACATCGCCCAGCACCACGGGCACCCGCAGCCGCCGCGCCGTGGCGAGTCCGCGCGCGTCGGGATCCGCCTCGACGCACACCACCGGGATGTTGAGTTCGCGCAGGCGGGTCAGCACGCGGGTGCCGATCTTGCCGAGCCCGAGCAGCACCACATGCCCGCTCAGTCCACGCGGCGGCTTCCGTACCGCGGACCCGCTGCGGAACGTACCGAGCGCCTCCAGCACGGCGGCCAGCAGCACCGGCAGCAGCAGCAACCCGACCAACCCGGACAGGAGTTGGAGGATCTGGCGGGGCATCGAGGCCCCGATCGCCGGGTCGTTGATCGCGAAGAGGTCGAGCAGGGTCAGGTACGTCGCGTGGACGGGATGGTCGCCCGTCGCGATCGTCAGCGCGATGGCGAGGGCGATCACGCACCCGAGCATCCCGGCCAGCGACCACCGCAGCCGCCGCGAGAACAGCGAGGCGAACGGCGGCACCACGCCCCACCCCCGCCCGCCCGACATCGACGTCCCGGAGTACGCGTACGCCACCTGCTGGAGCACGACCGTCCCGCGCCCGGTCGCCGCCGCCACCGCCGCCTCGTCGGGGAGCAGTTGGGGCCCCTGGGCGCCGCTGCCCTCCGAGCCGTCCGCACCGGCCGGGTCGCTGCTCGTGGCGGAGAGCAGGGCGAGGGTGTACAGGCCCGGGTCGGCGACCTCACCCGGCGCGGGCGGCAGCCGTTCCACCGCGCGCAGCAGCAGCCCGGCGGTCTGAACGACCTTGCTGGTACCGGTGATCGCGGTGGCGGCGAGGGCCGGGGCGGCCGTGTCGGCGTCGGACAGGACGGTGGTGGACGCGTCGGAGCGGCTGTCCGGATAGCCGCCGCTGTCGCCGTCGCCGTCACCGGTGTTGTCGGCCGCTGCCGCCAACGCCGAGGCCTGGTCTAGGAGTTCCCCGATGTGCTGGCCCAACCGCCGGTTGTAGAGCCGGAGTACGAGCTGCAGTCGTGGATTGAGGCGGCGGGCGGTGAGCGCGGCGCGGATGTTGGTCTCGTCGTCGTCGTACACGAGCGCAAGGGCCGCGGCCCGCTCCGCACCGGCCTCGGCGAGCACAGCCTCGGTCAGCTCGACGGCCTCCAACACCCCTTCGTGCGGACCGGGTTCACCACTCGCACTCCCACCACCCCCGCCGGTGGGCCCGTTGCCCGCCGCCCGGTTGACGGCCGCGGACATCCGGTCGAGCAGCGCCGACGCGGTTCCGGCGGTCCGGACGACCACCGGCGGCCGTACGTTCCGCTCCGAGGGCGGGACGACGAGCGTGACCTGCTCGCCGTACACGTTGCGGAGTTCGTGGGCCAGCCGGTGCGCGAGCCCGTCGTCGCCGCACACGATCATGTGCGCGGCGGGATCACCGGCACGAGGACCGTTCGGACCGTTCGACCCGCTCTGACTCGGAAGGTTCCCCAGGATCGCCACGAGGAAGAAGACTGCCTCACCGGGACGGGTGGTTGCAGTCCGGGGCCTGTCGGATGATCAGATCCTCAGGCCACGCCGCTGCGCCCCACCACCTGCCCCGCCCGGTCGATGCAGATCACGTCGACCGCGACGGGCGCCCCGCGCAGTACCGCGAGGGCCTCGTCGCGCGCGGCCACCGCCACCAGGTCGCCGAGCGGGACCCCGGCCGCCGCGCACAACTGGAGTGCCGCGAGGCCGGTGTTGGCGTCCGCGACCTCGGCGGCCAGCGTGTCGCTCGCACCGCCGCGCCGGGCCAGTTCGGCGAGGAGGCCCTTGTCGACCTGGGAACGGGCGGAGTGCAGGTCCAGATGACCGGCCGCCAGCTTCGACAGTTTCGCGAACCCGCCGCAGATCGTGAGCCGTTCGACGGGATGACGCCGTATGTACTTCAGTACCGCCCCCGCGAAGTCGCCCATGTCGAGCAGGGCTTCCTCGGGCAGCCCGTACGCGGCCACGACCGTCTTCTCCGAGGTCGAGCCGGTGCACCCGGCGACATGGGTGTGTCCGGCGGCCCGGGCCACGTCCACGCCCCGCCGGATCGAGTCGATCCACGCCGAGCAGGAGTAGGGGACCACGATCCCGGTGGTGCCGAGGACGGACAGCCCGCCGAGGATGCCGAGCCGCGGGTTCCAGGTGGAGCGGGCGATCTCCTCGCCGTGGTCGATGGAGATGGTGATCTCGACATCGCCCCCGCCTCCGCCCCCGCCTCCGGTCCCGTCTCCGGGGCCACCCCCGTTCCCGTGCAGGGCGGCCACCCGGCCGACGTGGTCGCGCATCAGCTGCCGGGGGACCGGGTTGACCGCCGGTTCGCCGACCGGCAGCGGCAGCCCCGGCCGGGTGACCGTGCCGACGCCAGGACCGGCCCGGAAGACGACGCCCGACCCGGCCGGCAGCAGGCGTACGGTCGCCCGGACCAGCGCGCCGTGGGTGACGTCCGGGTCGTCGCCCGCGTCCTTCACGATGCCCGCCATGGCGTACGAGCCGGTCAGCTCCTCGGTGGCCAGCGCGAACGCCGGTGTCTGGCCCCTGGGCAGCGTGATCGTCACCGGGTCGGGGAAGTCCCCGGTCAGCAGAGCGGTGTACGCGGCTGTCGTGGCGGCGGTCGCACAGGCGCCGGTGGTCCAGCCGGGGCGCAGGCCGGTGTGCTTGAGTTGGGCGCCGCGCCCGCCCTTCGCCTCAGCCTCACTGCTACTCATCTGCTCATCGCCGCTTGCCGCTCATGAAGGGAACCCGGTTCTCGTGTCGCACGTACTGATCCTGGGCGGAACCGCCGAGGCTCGCCGCCTCGCCGAGCTCATCGCGGCCGAGGGGACCCCGCAGGACCTCCGGGTGACGAACTCCCTGGCCGGACGTGTCTCCACGCCACGGCTGCCGCCCGGTGAGGTGCGCGTCGGCGGTTTCGGCGGGGCCGAGGGGCTCGCCGAGTGGCTGCGCGCGCACCACGTGGACGTGCTCATCGACGCCACTCACCCCTTCGCCGGGACGATCGGTTTCCACGCGGCACGGGCCGCCGCCACAGCCCATGTTCCCCTGCTCGCGCTCCGGCGCCCCGGCTGGGTGCCGGTCGAGGGCGACGACTGGCACGGGGTCGGCTCCCTGGCGGAGGCCGCCGCGCTGCTGCCCGGGCTGGGCCGGCGGGTGTTCCTCACCACCGGGCGCCTGGGTTTGGCCGCCTTCGCCGTCACCGCGCTGGACGAGCTGTGGTTCCTCGTTCGTTCCGTGGACGCACCCGAGGCCCCCCACCCGGCCCGTATGGAGGTGCTGCTCGACCGCGGCCCCTTCACCCTCGACGGCGAAGGCGGGGAACGCGAGCTGCTGCGCCGCCACCGTATCGACGTCCTCGTCACGAAGGACAGCGGCGGCCCGGCCACCGCCCCGAAGCTGACAGCGGCCAGGGAGGCGGGGCTGCCGGTGATCGTCGTAAGGCGCCCGGCGGTACCGGAGGGCGTGCGGGTGGCCGACAGCCCGGAGCAGGCCCTGCACTGGCTCCTGCACCGGCTGGTATCCCGACACTCCTGACCCAAATCTGCCGGGACCTTTACTGCACATTGATTGCAGGTAGTGGGTGATGGCAGAAAGCTGGGGCGATGAGTCGTGAGGAGTGGATCAGGGTCGGTGGCATGGCCGCCTTCATCGTGGCGCTGCATGTCATCGGCTGGTTCACGCTGGTGGCGATCGTCGCGCCCCAGCACTACAGCGCGGGTGGGAAGGCCTTCGGCATCGGCATCGGCGTGACCGCCTACACGCTCGGTATGCGGCACGCCTTCGACGCCGACCACATCGCCGCCATCGACAACACGACCCGGAAACTGATGGGCGAGGGGAAGCGCCCGCTGTCCGTCGGGTTCTGGTTCTCGCTGGGCCACTCCAGCGTCGTCTTCGCCCTCGCCCTTCTGCTGTCACTGGGTGTCAAGGCGCTCGCCGGGCCGGTCAAGGACGACGACTCCCACCTGCACAACGTCACCGGCCTCATCGGTACGACCGTCTCCGGGACGTTCCTCTATCTCATCGCCGGTATCAACCTCGTCATCCTGGCCGGCATCTGGAAGGTGTTCCGGCGGATGCGGACCGGTCACTTCGACGAGGACGCCCTCGAGGAGCAGCTGAACAGCCGGGGGTTCATGAACCGGCTGCTGGGTCGCTTCACGAGGTCGATCACCAAGTCGTGGCAGATGTATCCGCTCGGTCTGCTCTTCGGCCTCGGCTTCGACACGGCCACCGAGGTCGCGCTCCTGGTGCTGGCAGGTTCGGGCGCGGCCTCGGGGCTGCCCTGGTACGCGATCCTGTGCCTGCCCGTCCTCTTCGCGGCCGGGATGTCGCTGCTGGACACGATCGACGGCTCGTTCATGAACTTCGCGTACGGCTGGGCCTTCTCCAAGCCGGTCCGCAAGGTCTACTACAACCTCACGATCACCGGACTGTCGGTCGCCGTCGCGTTCATCATCGGCACGGTCGAACTGCTGGGTCTGATCGCCGACCAGGCGGACCTGCACGGCCCGTTCTGGGACCGGGTCTCCGGCCTCGACCTCAACATCGTCGGCTACGTCATCGTCGGGCTGTTCTTCGGGACCTGGGCCGTCGCCCTGGTGGTGTGGAAGGTCGGCCGGATCGAGGAGAGGTGGACATCGGGACTGGCGAAGCCGGAACCGGCGGAGTCGAACGCGTAGCCGCTCCCTGGTCCCTGCTCCCTGGTCCCTGGTTCCCGGTCCCGTGTTTTGGGCCGCCTCCGCTCACTCCACCTCGCTGGCGATGGCGTTGACCGCCGCCGCCGCGATGGCGCTCCCGCCCCGGCGCCCCCGTACGACCAGATGCTCCAGCCGGGACGGGTGCCCGGCCAGCGCGTCCTTCGACTCGACCGCGCCGACGAAGCCCACCGGAACGCCGATCACGGCGGCAGGGCGGGGCGCGCCCTCCTCGATCATCTCCAGCAGCCGGAAGAGGGCGGTGGGCGCATTGCCCACGGCCACCACGGCACCCTCCAGCCGGTCGCGCCACAGCTCCAGCGCGGCGGCGCTGCGCGTGGTGCCGAGCTTCGCTGCCAGGTCCGGTACGGCCGGGTCGGTGAGCGTGCAGATGACCTCGTTGCCGGCGGGGAGCCGCTTGCGGGTGATGCCGCTGGCCACCATCGAGACGTCGCAGAGGACGGGGGCGCCCGCGCGCAGGGCCGCGCGGGCGCGGGTGACGACGTCGGGTGTGTAGCCGAGGTCGCCGGCCAGGTCGACCATCCCGCAGGCGTGGATCATCCGTACGGCGACCTGGGCGACGTCGGCGGGCAGCCCGGCGAGGTCGGCCTCGGCGCGGATGGTGGCGAAGGACTGGCGGTAGATCGCGGCGCCGTCCTTCTCGTACTCGAACACTCGGTTCTCACTCATCGTCGACGTTCGTGCTGAGGGCCCGGTGATTCTACGAATGTACGAGCCCTTTCTCGCCATGCCTGGACGGTTGCTTCGCAGCCGGAGCCGGTGGCGTCAGTCGGGCACAGCTCGTCCGGTGTTGCCTGCCCGACGGCATGAGGGTGCGATATGTGAGCGCATGGGCTTTTTACTGTCATCTGAATATGGCAGATCTAATCTATGGAACAATTAGTCGAGTATCAATAATTTGTGCTACTTGTCAATATATTCCATTAAAATTAAGACAATCAACCCGTCTCGGTGAGAGTCTCTTCCTCGCCGACCGTGTGCAAACCGCGCACGGTCGACACAGGGGAGGCTTCATGCGTGGATCGTTGGCCGGCAAGGCGCGTTCGGTACTTGTGGGCTCGCTGATGTCGCTGGGGGTTGTCGGCCTCAGTGCTGCTCCGGCAAGCGCCTGGACGGGGGGAAATGTCTGGGTGAACTTCGGAAGCTGGAATTGCCCTGTCGGCGGCTCGGTGGTCGGCGTGTACTGGGCGGTGGACGCCTATTCCAGCGGCCCGGCGGAGGGTGACTGGGGTGACAACGTCATCTATCCGCGAGTGCGGGTGGGGGCTGGCTCCTACAACACTCTGAGCTACCAGGTCATGTGTAAGAAGTGGGGCTGGTATACGTACCGCGGCGTCGTGAGCCAGCGGAGCCTGACGCCGTACAAGTCGGGGCTCAGCTACACCTACTGACCTGCTCGGTGTGACCATGGCGGTCCGGGCGATCTCGAAGCCGGGGTGAACTTGCAGGTGTGCAGATCCCGGTGACGTGACGATGCCCGGCGCTGCCGCGACTGACACAACGAAGCTCCGCTGCGTAGGTGACCTTGTCAAGTCACCTACAGGCAGCGGAGCTTCGATGTGCCGCCGGTCTGCTGTCCGTCACCTGGGATCCTCCTCAAAAGCCCGTTCCCGAAGGAGACGCGTTGCTGGGACTACTCGGCTTCTACGACGAACTCGACGACCGTCCCGGCCGCCCTGACCAGTTCGTCGGCCTTCCTGGCCACCTTGGCGAGGAAGGTAGCCGGAGCAGTACGAGCGGCTTCCTCCGCGCCGAACGCCTACTCCCACTTCCAGCTCACTCGCGGACTGCCTTCATGGCCTCGTCCAGGACCGAAGTCACTTCCCGAAGGGCCTCCTGAGCGATGGCCGGATCTTCGTGCTCCAGTTGGCTCTGCGTACGGGCGTAACGGACGGACAGATCGGGACGACGCCCGATTTCGATGTTCCTGGCCCACGCCAGTACCCAGCTCTGCACGGGGCTGAGGGATTGCCACTCGACCGCCAGGGCGAAGGCCTCGTCCTTCTGGGCCTGCATCTCCTCCAGGCGGCCCGGATCGACGACGGCAAGGGCCGCACGCAGGGCGTCAGGGGTGTGCTCGGGACGGGGGATCAGCTCGTGTCCGTGGTCAGACTGGGTGCTCATCGTGTCCTCCTGGGGGTGCTGTCGCCAGGGTATCGAGCGGGGGGCGGCAGCCGAGCGAGCCTCGGGAGGAGCCGGGAAACGCGGCGGCGGAGAATCTGTCCAAGGGCGACGAGCTGACCATGGCGGGCCCCTGAGTCCTTCGTGTGGTTGAGCCGCTGACGTGCGCGCGCATGCGTCAGGCGGCCATCGGAACGGCCACCCGGCAGTCGCGGCAGCGACCCGGTTCGGGTCCCCGGAACCCCCGGTCGCAGCCGTCGCAGTTCCGGAGCGGGTGTCGGACGCCGACGGTCTCCGCCGGGGAGGGAGGGTTCCCGAAGGGCGCCGGAGGCGGCAGCTTCGCGGTGAGCCGGTGGGCCAGGAAGGCGGCCGGGCGGCGCATGCCTTCGGGTGGGAGGTCGCTGATCAGCGCGTGTCGTACGGCGGTGGGGCTGACGTCGCGTTCCAGCCAGGCGGCGACGCCGGGCGCGAGGTGGGCCGTGTCGCAGGCGGACAGGAGCAGGTCGGGGTCGAGACGACGTAGGCCGACGAGCAGGTCGGTCGCGGCCTGGAGGAGACCTGCTCCCTTGTACGCGGGCTGCGGTACGGCGGGGAGAGGTTTGCGTGGGGCGCGCTTCTTGGGCGGGCCGGGGTTGGTGGGGTGTGCGGGGCGGGTCGGACGGGCGACCCCGACCGCGACTTCTGCTCCGGTGCCAGCTCCGGTGCCAGCCCCGGTGTCGGCCCTGGTGTCGGCCCTGGTGTCGGCCCTGGCGTCGGTATTAGCAGCGGCATTGGCAGGGCGCTCCGCGTGATGCCCCGGCCGGTTGCAGGAGACCGTGCGGGTGACGATGTTGCCGCCGGGGGTGCGTTCGCGGGTTCGGCGCAGGTAGCCGTGGGTTTCGAGTTCGCGCAGGGCGGCGGCGATACGGTCCGGGCCCTCGGGGAACCTCTTGGCGAGGGTCTTGATGTCGACGGGAGAACCCGCTTGCAGCGACTGGATGTGGGTGCCCAGGCCGATCGCGAGCAGTGACAGCTCGGGGTGCTGGGCGAGGTGGTTGCCGATCACCGTGAAGCGGGTGGTGTGGCGGGCGTTGTCGTGGATCACCCCGGAGACGCCGGATTTGGGGTGCCGGTGGGGGTGATTTTTGCCCGCTGGGCGGGACGGGGCGCACGGGGGCGCGCTAGGGTTTTTCGTGTCCATCGGGAAGGTCTTGCTTCCTTGGTGGTCAGGCCCTCGCATTGGGATGCCAGTCCCGGCGAGGGCCGTCGTATGTCCGCTGTCTGCGGTTGTCTGTGGTGGTTCTGCTGCGCTGAGCGTAAGGCAGGCAACCGGGCACAAATCCAGCTGAGTTGGTGATGTTCACTCGGGCGAGTGAGTTTGCGCGGCGGCGGCTGTACGGGCCGTGGTGGCCGTCCCAGCGGGCGGGAGGGGTGGGGTTTGGTTGAGGTTCTTTCTCTCCGGTGTTTCTTTCAAAGAAGACCGCTGGTCGCACCGGAACACAGGGAATCGAGTTCCGGTGCGACATCGATTTCCGCCCACACCGTTTTGCGAGGCCGGAGCCCCGGACCCCACCCCCATCGATCGGCAAGCGCCTCGACGAGGGCGAGTCCCCGCCCGGACTCCGCATCGTCGGACGGAGGTTGGGGACACGGCGGGCGGTCTCCGGCCGTGTCGGTCACCTCGATACGCAGGGTGGTGCCGATGACGTACGCCGTGAGCCGGAAGTCGCGGCCCGGGACGCGTCCGTGGGTGACGGCGTTGGCTGCCAACTCGGCCACGATCTGCGGGCCGGGTCCACCGGCAGTCCCCAGGAGCGGAGTTGTTCGGCGGTGAGCAGCCGGGCCAGGCGGGCGCCATGGGGCGTAGAGACCGGCCCGAACCTGGCCTTCACCCCCGCCACTTGGGCCGACTTCGTCCCGTACGCGACCGAACGCTGAAAAACGGGCTGCGTGGAAGCTGTCCGTCGGACAGCATCGCGGGGTGACCATGCATGAAGACCAAGTGGACGTGACCCCCGAGACAGTCGCTGCCCTGATCCAGGACCAGTTTCCCGAGTGGAGCGGCAAGGAGATCCGGCTGCTGGAGTCGACCGGCACGGTCAACGCCATCTTCCGTATCGGGGACGATCTTTCCGCACGCTTCCCACTGCGTCGGGCGGATGCCGCCGAGACGCGGGTGGTTCTGGAGCTGGAAGCACAGGCGAGCGCGGAGCTGGTGCGGGTGTCTCCCTTCCCTGTCCCGGAACCTGTGACCCTGGGCGAGCCCGGAGCGGGCTACCCCATGCCGTGGTCCGTCCAGACGTGGCTGCCGGGAACGGTCGCCTCGGAGGCCGACCCGAGTGGCTCGGATGTTTTCGCACAGGACCTGGCGACCTTCATAGCTGCCCTCCGGAAGGTCGGGACGGCCGGACGGCGCTTCAGCGGCGGCGGGGGTCGTGGCGGCGTACTCACCGACCACGATGAATGGATGGAGGAGTGCTTCGAGGAGAGTGCGGGGCTGCTCGACGTGCCCCGGCTGCGCCAGCTGTGGAGCCACTTGCGGGAGCTGCCGCGCGAGAGCGCCGACGTGATGAGCCACACTGACCTGATCCCTGGAAACGTGCTGGTCGCGGGCGACCGGCTCTGCGGTGTCCTCGACGCCGGCGGCTTCGGCCCGGCCGACCCCGCGCTGGATCTGGTCAGCGCCTGGCACCTGCTGCAAGAGGGCCCGCGCGAGGTGCTCCGCCGGACACTGGGCTGCGACGATCTCGAGTGGGAACGCGGTAAGGCATGGGCGTTCCAGCAGGCGATGGGCCTCGTCTGGTACTACGTCGAGAGCAATCCGACGATGAGTGGGATGGGGCGCCGGACACTTGATCGCATTCTGGAGTCGGCGGAGTGATGCCGCCCTGGCGCCCTGCCGCTCCGACGGCCTCCGGTGCGGCAGGGTGATGATCGTTACGCCCCTTCGGGCACAGAAGAAACCCGACCGCTGGCGACGGGGGATGCACCAGCGATCGGGCTATGGCCAAGGGTAACAACACTGCATGCTCAGTGGGAGGCGACTGCTGTCCTCTGACGACCAGTTGTGACTGGGATCACTCCCTTTCACTTCTGTTTCGGTACAACCGTTTCCACGGGCCGTAGGCAACGCCGAGTTAGCGCTTCACGGCGTCGACGGCTTCGGAGATCATGAGGCATGCGCCCGGACGACTGGTACCTCACCGAAGACTTGGACCAATTCCTCGCCCGAGCGGGAGACTTCCTGCGCTCCCGGCCCGCCCTGCACACCACCGCGCTGACCACCTTCGAGAAACTACGAACGGGCGGACCGAAGGCGGAGGCAGAGGCGAGCGCCGCCGACACTCCCCTCTTCGGCCACCTGGAGCGATCGGGCGAGGTCGGTGCCGTTTTCTACCGCCTCACCCGGCGAAACCTCCTGAGCGTCACCACCCTCGACCCCGAGCAGGCCGACGGCCTCGCCGACCGCCTGCTCGCCCTCGGCCACAGCCTCCCGGGCGTCAGCTCGGTACTCGGCACCGCGACCGCTTTCGCCGAGGCCTGGCAACGGCGCACCGGCGCGACGCCGACCTTCCGCACCGCGATCAACCTGTACCGCCTCGGCACCCTCACCCCACCACAGCCGGTCCCGGCCGGCCGGGGCCGACCCGTGGGCGAGAACGAGCACGAGCACCTCATGCAGTGGTGCCGTGAGCTCGCGGAGGAGTTCGGGGAAGACGTCACCATCAACGCCGACACCTGGTCCGGCACTCGCTTCGGCGAGAAGACTTACACCTACTGGGAGACCCCGGACGGCACCCCCGTCTCCATGGCGGGCGTCAACCCCCTGGTCGCCGGCCACGTCCGCGTGGACCCCGTCTACACCCCGGCCCACCTGCGCGGTCGCGGCTACGCGGGCGCCGTGACGGTCGAGGTCACACGCGCCGCGCTCGCCGCGGGCGCCACGGACGTCGTCCTGTACACGGACCCGGCCAACCTCACCAGCAACGCCCTCTACCAGCGAATCGGCTACCGCCAGATCGCCGACTGGGGCGTGTACGACTTCGCGTGAGCGAGGGAGGGGGAAGGGGAGGAGGAGGGGGAGGGGATGACCCGGCCCGCCCGTCCCCCTTGTTTCTTACTCGTCTGTCCTACTCGTCGCACGGCGGCTCGTACGACAGCCGTGGCAGATACTCGTGCCACCTCTCCGCCGTCAGGACACGCCGGGTCGTCGAGCAGATGTGGGCGACCGCCGCATCGACGTCGAGATTCCACAGCCGGACCGTGTCCGCCCCGCTCGACACCCCGACGATGCCGCCGCGAGGGCTGAACGCCAGGAAGTTGCCCGTCTTGGCGTTGGGACTCATCGACTGCCCGATGGACGTGGCCCTCGCCGGATCGCCGACGTCCCAGAGCCGGACCCCGTTGTCGTTGCCGCCGCTGGCCAGCACCTTTCCGTTCGGGCTGAACGACAGCGCCTCCACCGCTTCGGTGTGCCCGGTGAGCGGCGAGCCCAGGCTGTGCGTCCCGACCGGGTCGGTGACGTCCCAGAGGCGGACCGTGCCATCGTCGCTCCCGCTGGCCAGCGTACGGCCGTCCGGACTGTAGGCGAGCTCGTTGACGGGACCACGATGTCCCTTGAGCACCTTGCCGAGAAGGGCGGCCCTGGCCGGGTCGGCGACGTTCCAGAGCCGGATCGTGCCGTCCGAGCTCGCGCCGGCCAGGGTGAGACCGTCCCGGCTGAAGACGAGGGAGCTGACGTAGCCCTTGTACCCGGTGAGCTGGGAGCCCAGCGGACGCAGGTGGGCCGGGTCGCTCGCGTCCCACAACTGGATGGTGAAGTCCTCGTAGGCCGTGGCCAGTGTGCGTCCGTCCGGGCTGAACGCCACCGAGGCGGCGAACCGCGTCCTCACCTTGACGGGGGCCGCCCAGGTGACGGGGTGCTTCGGATCGCTGACGTTCCACAGCTGCACCGTGCTGTTTCCGGCCACCATCGCGAGAGTGCGGCCGTCCGGGGAGAACACCGGCGTCCGTACCTCGCCCTCCCCGGGCGTGAACGGTTCGCCCTCTGCCACGGGGTGTTCGGGCCGCTCCACGTTCCACAGCCGGACCCGTCCGTCGCGCGAACCTGTGGCGAGCAGCTTGCCGTCCGGGCGGAACACCCCGAGGCGGCCGATCATGTCCGACATCGGCAGCGACCACAGCCGGACCCTGCTGTCGCCGCTTCCCGTGGCGAGCGTACGGCCGTCGGGGCTGAAGCCCAGCGCGTACATCTCGCCGCTGCTGCCCGCGAGGGGTTCGCCGACCTGCGAGGGGTACTGCGGATCGCTGACGTTCCACAGACTCGCGGTGCTGTCCGCGCTGGCGGCGGCCAGCGTCGTCCCGTTCGGGCTGAAGGCCACCGACCAGATCGCGTCGGTGTGGCCGGTCAGCGGTGCGCCGAGCTGGGCGGCGTGCGCGGGGTCGGACACGTCCCACAGCCGGATCGTGTCGTCGGCGGCGCCGCTGGCGAGGGTGCGGCCGTCGGGGCTGAAGGCCACCGAGTGCACCAGGCCGGTGTGCCCGGTCAGTTTCGCGTCGTACGGTTTCGGATCGCGCGGATTCGACACGTCGTACAGCCGGATCGTGTTGTCGTCGCCGCCCGCCGCCAGTTTCCGCCCGTCGGGGCTGAACGCGATGGCGCGTACGGCGGCGTCCGCGCCGGTGAGGGTGCCGATCGGCTTGGGGCGGGCCGGGTCGGCCATGTTCCACAGACGGACCGTGCGGTCCTCGCTCGCGGAGGCGAGCGTACGGCCGTCCGGGCTGAAGGCGATCAGATAGATCGTGCCGTCGTGGCCGGTCAGGGGCGCGCCGAGAGGGCGCGGACGCGCGGGGTCGGACAGGTCCCACCGGCGGATCGTGCCGTCGTCGCCCGCACTGACGAGGGTGCGGCCGTCGGGGCTGAAGACCGCGCTGCTCACCCAACTCGCGTTCCCGACAAGGGGTTTCCCGATCGGCTTGGGGTTCGACGGGTCCGCCACGTTCCACAGGCGTACGGTCCTGTCGTAGCTGGCGGTGGCCAGGAGCCGCCCGTCCGGGCTGAACGTGGTGAGGTAGACGGCACCGGTGTGGCCGATCAGCGGGGTGGACAGCGGTGTGTTCACGATCGAGATCAGCCGGCTGCGGGTGCTCGCGTCGTCCGGGCGAAGCTCGTGGGCGACCAGACTGAGCTGCGCCGACAGCGACGGATCCGTGTACTGGACGCGGTCGGCCTCGGCGAGCACGTTCTCGAACACCGCGTCGTCGCGCTGCTGCCGGGCGATCAGCGCCGCACCCCCGGCCAGCAGGGCCAGCACGACCACCACGGCGACGGCGGCACGGCTGATCAGGACGGTACGACGGCGCAGCCTCACCGAGGCGGTCAGGAACTGCACCGCGCTGCGGGTCAGGAAGGTGTCGCCGGCGGACTTCGCCCAGGTGTGCGCCTGCTCCAGCCGGGAGCCCCGGTAGAGGAGCGACGTGTCGCGCTTCGACTCCTCCCAGGACCGGCTGTCCTCCTCCAGGCGCTGACGCAGCAGGTTGCCGCCCCGGTCCTCGTCGATCCAGTCGCGCAGGCGCGGCCAGGCGTGCAGCAGCGCCTCGTGGGTGATCTCCACGCTCTCCGCGTCGAGCGTCACCAGCCGGGCGCGCACCAGCGCTTCCAGGGACTCCTCCGTCTTGGCCGGGTCCGCCGACTCGGCGGCCAGCTGCCGTCGCGTACCGCGCCTGCGGGTGGCCTGGGTGTCCTCGCCGAGGCGTACCAGCCGCAGCAGCAGCAGCCTCGCGGCGGTACGGGCCGCCGGGTCGAGGCCGGTCCAGGCGCGCTCGGCGGTCGCCGCCACCGCTCCCTGGATACCGCCGGCCGCGCGGTAACCGGACAGTGTCAGGCGGCCCGCCTTCCTGCGCTGCCAGGTGGCGAGCAGGGCGTGCGAGAGGAGCGGCAGCGCGCCCGCGTCGTGCGTTCCGCGCGGTCCGTCGGCGCTCACCTCCCGCACGATCAGCTCCGCGAGCCCCGGTTCGAGCTCCAGGCCGACGGCCTTGGCCGGTCCGGTCACCGCTTCCCGCAGCTCGGTGCCGGTCAGCGGCCCGAGGACCATGTGCCGGTGCTGGAGCGCGTCGGCGAGTTCGGGATGGCGCAGGCACTGGTCGTAGAAGTCGGCGCGGATGCCGAGGACGACGAGAGCGGGCGCCCCCTCGCCGGAACGGTCCCCCTCGCCGGAACGGGCCCGCTCACCGCGCCCTGGGGGCGAGGATGCGGCGTGCAGGACCTGGACGAAGGTGTTGCGGACCGTTTCGTCGGGGCAGAGCGTGAACGTTTCCTCAAACTGGTCGACGATGACGACGGGCCGGCCGGGCGCGGAGACGGAGGCGTCGGAGGCGTGGGAGGCGCTGGAGCCGGAAGCAGTGACGTCGGAAGCAGTGACGTCGGAAGCAGCGGAGTCGGGGGCGTCGCGGCGGGCCCAGGCGGTGACCGTCTCCCGTACGGCATGGGCGAATTCGGGCGTACCGGGCTCGATCGCCGGCTTCCCGGCGGGCGACAGGATCTCCGCGAGCCCGGGTATACGGCGGGCCAGCTCGGCGAGGGGATCACTGCCCGGGACGAGCTGAAGGACCTCCCGGGCCTGCTGACCCGGGCCGCCCAGCGCCCCCTCCCGCAACGCGGGCACCAGCCCGGCGCTCAGCAGGGAGGACTTGCCCGCTCCGGAGGCGCCCACGAGCATGACCAGACCGCCGGAGCCGGTGGCCGTGGTCGCCGCGGTCTCCGCTGCTTCCGCCGCTTGGAGCTGGGCGACGAGGGCGTCGGTGCTCCGCTCCCGGCCGAAGAACCATCGCGTGTCCTCCAGACGGTACGCGGCGAGGCCCAGGTAGGGGCACACCCCGCCCGGCACGGCCGCGACCTCGACGGCCGAGGACTCCTCGTCGTCGAGGGACCCCGTGACGCGGTCACCGACCGGGTCGGCGACGGCACGTTCCCACAGGTGCTGCCACTGGACCATGTCGTACAGCCCGGGGGAGACGGCCACGGGCCGGTCGCGCCGGGCCTGCGGGACGAGGACGCTCAGTACGGCGGCGAGGGCGGCGAACTGGG
Source organism: Streptomyces sp. SID12488 (assembly GCF_010548275.1). Taxonomy (GTDB): domain Bacteria; phylum Actinomycetota; class Actinomycetes; order Streptomycetales; family Streptomycetaceae; genus Streptomyces. Next base: position 44,810 of record NZ_JAAGLT010000010.1, on the reverse strand, counting down.
CGGGCACGTTCTTGGCCCGCCGCCAGTCGCTGATCCGCTGGACGGAGACCCGCACGGGGCGCCCTCGGTCGTCGACCCGCTGCAACTGGACGACGGCTTCGGCCACCCGTTTGAGGGGAGGATTACCGGCCTCCTTGTACAGCAGCGAGAGTCGCTCCGCGAAGACCGTGCGTGCCCCTGAGTCGGAACTCAAGGTCTCCACCCCTTACTTCCCCCGCGTGCGTCATCCGGTTTCATCCGGACCGGAAAACCCATTCTATATGGCTGACCTGCGGTTAAGCCGTCCGCCCTGTACCGGAACCTCCTCTCTTGGGCCCATGGATGGCAGGATCATGACGCAACAAAGAACCAGCCACGTGGCGTCCACCCGGACCACCAGCGCAGCGATCCCCAGGGCAACTCGGGAACCGAGTGTTCTCGGCCAGTTTCGGTCGGAGGTCGCCAGCCGGGTGCGACGGTCGCGCCACGCGGCCTGAGATCCGCGGAACCGGCACAGTACGGACACCGCCCGGGTCCTCGTCCATTGTTCGGCACCGGTCCCCACGTGGGGAGGGACTGGTGCCGAACGGCGTTGTGGGCTCAGTACGGCGCCGGTACGCGCAGGGCCTTGTTGTGGTTGCAGGGCCCGGCCCTGTTGTGGTTGTCGGGGGAGAACCACGGAGCGCCCGGATTCTGGTCGCCGAAGCCGAAGCCGAAGCCGAAGCCGAAGGTGGCGGCAGGGGCGGCGGTAAAGGCGGCGGCAAAGGCTCTCGACGACACCGCCTCCTGGGGCGAGGATCGATCCGTACGACGCCGATCGGCGGGGCGGGGGGCAGGGCATCAGGGCGATCGTCGTGGGAGCGGGTATCGGCGGGCTGGCCGCGACACTGAGCCTGCGCGCGGCCGGCCACGAGGTCACCCTCGTCGAGCAGGCTCGGCGCTTCACCGAGATCGGCGCCGGCATCCAGCTCGCGCCCAATGCCACCCGCGTACTGCGCCGGCTCGGCCTGCTCGACACGGTCGCCGCCCGGGCCGCCCACCCCTCCCGGCTGAGCTTCCGCACCTGGTCGGACGGCACCGAGATCTGTGGCTACGTCCTCGGCCCCGAGGTCGAGGACGAGTTCGGGGCGCCCTACCTGCAGGTCCACCGGGCCGACCTGCACCAGGCCCTGGCCGCCCGGGTTCCGCCCCGCTCGGTGCGGCTGGACACCCAGGTCGTGGGCATCGACCAGGACGACAGGGCCGCCTACGTCACGACGGCCGGCGGTGAACGCCTCGGCGCGGACCTGGTCGTGGCCGCCGACGGGGTCCGGTCGGCGGCCCGCCAGTGGCTCTTCGGCGCCGACGAGGCCGTCTTCTCCGGCACCGCCGCCTACCGGGCGCTGCTCCCGGCCGCAGCGGTGGCCGACCTGGACCTGCCGGAGTACGCGGGCTGGCTGGGACCGGGCCGGCATGTCGTCCACTACTGGGTGCGCGCCGGTCAACTCCTCAACCTGGTCGCCGTGTTCACGACGGAGGCGGAAGCCAAGTCGGAGTCGGCGCGCGAGTCATGGACCGCCCGGGCGGAACCGGGAGAACAACTCCGCGAGTTCGCCGGCTGGGACCGCCGACTGCTCACCGCCCTCGAACGCGCCGGCCAGGTGTTCCGGTACGGCATCAACACTCGTACCCCGCTGGCCCGTTGGAACGTCGGCAGGGTGACTCTGCTCGGCGACAGCGCCCACGCGATGGTGCCGTTCCAGGCCCAGGGCGCCGCCCAGGCGATCATGGACGCGGCGGTCCTGGGCGACTGCCTCGCGGACACGGCACCGGCGGAGATCCCGGACGCGCTCACCCGGTACGTACGCCGACGGCTCGCCACCGCGACGCGGGTGCAGGCCGGTTCGGCGAGCGCGGGCGACGCCTACCACCTGCCGGACGGGCCGGAGGCCGAGGCCCGCAACGCCCGCATGGTGGCGTACGGGCACGAGAACAGGTTCGGCCCGCACGCGACGGCGTGGCGGGACGACGTACCCGAGGAATGAGGAACGAGGAATGAGGAACGACCGGAGGAATGACCACAGGACCGAGTGGTCGTCTCTCAGGCCCGCCCGCGCGACTCGGGGGCGCGCCGTGCCAGCGAGTCGAAGATCACCGCGGTGATCAGCACCCCGCCCGTGATCATGAACTGGACGGCGGTCTCGACGCCCAGCAGCGCCATGCCGGAGGCGATCGACTGGATGATGAGCACCCCCAGCAGCGCGGACCAGGTCGAGCCGCGTCCGCCGAACAGGCTGGTGCCGCCGATGACGGCGGCGGCGACGGCGTTGATCAGCAGCATGCCGGAGCCCGAGACGGGGCTCGCCGAGGTGAACCGCGACGCGACGAACAGCCCGCCGACCGCCGCCAGCGTCCCCGACACCATGAACACCGAGATCCGTACGCGCGTCACGTCGACCCCGGCCCGCCGTGCCGCCTCCACTCCGCCGCCGAGGGCGAGCACCTGCCGTCCGTAGGGCGTGCGGCGCAGCAGCAGGTCCGAGGCGACGATGACCCCGAGGAAGATCAGCAGCGCCAGCGGCAGCCCCTCGAAGCCGCCCAGTACGGAGACGGTGGTGAACGCGACCACCGCGAGCAGGGCCGTACGCACCCAGATCTCGGCCACCGGCCGGCACGGCATCCCGGCCCCGGCGCGACGGCCGTGGTCGCGGAGGGAGACGAACAGATAGGCGGCCGTACAGAGCGTCGCCAGGCCGTAGGTGAGGACGGGGGCGCTGAAGTAGCGGCTGGTCAGCGTGGCGACCAGCCCGTCCTCGCTGAAGTGGATGGAGCTGTCCGGGCCGAGCAGGTAGAGCATCAGACCGCTCCAGGCCAGCAGCCCGGCGAGGGTGACGACGAAGGCGGGTACGCGGAACCGGGCGAAGAGGAACCCGTGGACGGCCCCGATGGCCGTACCGCAGAGCACCGCGATGACCACGGCGAGCCATTCCGTCATACCGAGGTTCACGTTCAGCGCCGCGAACAACGCGCCTGCCAGACCGGCGAGCGACCCTACCGACAGATCGATCTCGCCGATCAGCAGAACGAAGACGATGCCGACGGCGACCATGCCGGTCCCGACGATGTCGACGCTGAGGACGGACAGGTTGCGCGGCGACAGGAAATTGTCGTTGAGGCACTGGAAGACCACCCAGGTCACGACGAGCGCGAGGAGCACCGGGGCGGGCCCGAGCCCGCCCTCGCGCACCTTGCGGCGCACGGCACCGGCGCACGCCACGAGCCGCGAGTTGAGGTTCACGGCCACACCTCGTCCGCATGCGGCCGATGGGCGACGGCGTGGTCGGCCGCCCCGGTGATGGAGGAGATGATCTGCTCCTGGGAGGTCGTGTTGACGTCGAAGAGGCCGTTGTTGCGGCCCAGCCGCAGGACGGCGACCCGGTCGGCGACGGCCTTGATGTCACTCATGTTGTGGCTGATGAGAAGCACCCCGAGCCCCTGGTCGCGCAACTCCTCGATCAGGTCGAGGAGCTGGTTGGTCTGCTGGATGCCCAGGGAGGCGGTGGGCTCGTCGAGCAGCAGCAGCCGGGGCGAGCCCAGAAACGAACGGGTGATCGCGACGACCTGCCGCTGCCCGCCGGAGAGACTGGCGAGCGGCACCCGTACGTCGGGAATCCGGATGGCGAGCGTGTGCAGCAGCTCGCGGGTACGACGTTCCATCTCGACTTCGTCGAGGATGCCGAAGCGGTGGATCTCCCGGCCGAGGAAGAGGTTGGCGACGACATCGAGGTTCTCGCACATCGCGAGGTCCTGGTAGACGGTCGCGATCCCGAGCAGGCTGGCGTCCTGGGGCCGCCGGATCTGGACGGCGCTGCCCTCCCACTCGACGACACCCTTGTCCGGGGGACCGACCCCCGAGATCACCTTGACCAGGGTGGACTTCCCGGCGGCGTTGTCACCGACCAGGGCGACCACCTCCCCGGCCCTGACCTCCAGCTCGATGTCGACCAGTGCCTGTACGGCGGCGAACCGCTTGGAGACACCGCGCAACGCCAGCAGGGGCTGACCGGGCACGCTGCCACCTCCTTAGGACGCGTCAGGTGAGGCCGGCCCGGTCACAGGCGGCCCGAAGAGCAGGCGTACAGATCTCGTCGACGGTGTACATACCGTCCTTCACCAACGTCTCCCCGATATTGCCGACGGTCACCGGGACGGACGGCAGCAGGACCGCCGGCACGTCCTTGGTGGTGGGACTGTCGACGGACTCGGTGGCGATGGCCTCGACCTTCTCGCCGCGACCGAGGGCGACGGCCATCTCGACGGTCGCGTCGGTCGCGCGCTTGAAGGGCTTGTAGACGGTCATGTACTGCTCGCCCCTGACGATCCGCCGTACGGCCATGAGGTCGGCGTCCTGCCCGGTGATCGGGGGCAGCGGCCTGACCTTGGCGGAGTTGAAGGCGGAGACGACGGCACCGGCCATGCTGTCGTTGGCGGAGAGAACACCGTCGATGTTCTCCGCGCCGAGGGCGGCGATGGCGCCGGTCATGTTGACGTAGGCGTTCTCGGGCCGCCATCCGACGGTGTCGTACGACTTGCCGATCGTCACCCGGCCCTTGAGTACGGCGAGCGCGCCCTCCTTGTACCACCCGGCGTTGGGGTCGGTGGTGGCCCCGTTCATCATGACGATCCGCCCACCGTCGGCCTTGCTGCCCATGGCCTTCAGCAGCCCCTCACCCTGTAGGCGTCCGACCTCCTCCCCGTCGAAGGTGACGTATCCGGAGATCGGCCCCTGCGCGAGCCGGTCGTAGGCGACGACGGGAACACCGGCCCGGTGCGCGGCCTCGACGGAGGGACGCATCAGCTGGGGGTCGACGGCGGCGAGGATGAGCACGTCCACACCCCGGGTGATCATCGCCTCGAACTGCTGCTGCTGAACCGCCGGGTCGGCCGTGGCGGCGACGGTCGCGGCAGGACAGTCCGGGCACAACTGCTTCAGCTTCTTCACGATGAGCGGCTTGTCGAACTGCCCGAACCGCGAGGCACCGCCTCCGGGCAGGAGAACACCCACGCTGGGGCTGTCACCGCCGACGCCACCGCCCCCGTTGCCGTCCCCGCCGCCGCAGGCCCCGAGGAGGACCAGACCGGCGGCGACCGAGACCGCGAGGAACCTGCGCTTCATGGCTGGACGGCCGGCACAAGGACCCATGTTCGGTTCCTTAGAACATTTGTGCGATTTCGCGATTTCGCGATTTCCGAGTAATGGACATATGTGGATGTGTATGGATGTATGCGAACTCAAGGCCAAGCGTAGCCAAGCCGCCGGGGTCCCGCTCGGAGGTCAGGGCGTGGAACGGGTCAGATCGGAATCCGCGCGTCCCTCGACCACCTCGCGGGCCACGTCCTTCAGCGGCCGCTGATGTGAACGCGCGTGTCTGCGCAGAAGATCGAAGGCCTCGTCCAGAGGCACCGCCCGGAGGGTCGCGAGCACACCCTTGGCCTGTTCGATGACGACGCGGCTGGTCAACGCCTGTTCCAGCTGGGCGGTGTGCCTCCGGCTGCGGTCGGCCTCGCGGGCGCGTTCCAGGAGGACGGCGGTGAAGTCCGCGAGCGACCGGCCGAGGTCCAGCGTCGCCGGGGAGAAGGCGTGCCGTGTGCAGGACAGCAGGACGAGCGCACCGCTCGTTCCGCTGTGTACGCCCAGGGGGAGGGCCACGACGTGGGCGTAGCCCAGCCTCAGCGCCCGTGGGGTGTAGTGCGGCCACCGCCGCATGGTGAGACGGCTGTCGAGAGCCACCTGGGTCCAGGGCCGTGCGTCAGCCTGACGAAAGTCGTGGCCGGGCCCCTCCCGCCACCCGACGGCTTCGTGTTCCAGGCGTGACACCTGAGGATTGGAGCCCGACACGTGTGTCGCGCGCGTCGCGTCGTGGCCATCGGGGGCGAACACCACGGTCGCGGCATGGATGCCGAGCAGGGCAGGGGCACGATGTGCCAGCACGGACAACGGCCCGGACATGTCCGAAGAACCGTTCGCCGTGCTGCCGGCCAGGGCTATGAACGCGTCGGCCAGCCGCTGTTCGGGCGTCATGGCACCTCTCCCTCAGATGAATTTCCGGTCCCCGTGCACGATCTGCCGGGCGAGGGCGTCGGACGACACCTCCTCGGCGAACGCCACGGCCTTGATGAGCGCCAGCGCGTCCATGACGGAGCAGCCGATCCGTACGGACAACATGCCGGCCGCCTGGTGCACGGTGGCCCGCACGTCGGTTCCGCCGTAGAGGTCCGGGTCGGCGTCGGGATCGAGCAGCACGATGCGGGTGAGGGCCTCGGCGACCTCGGTGAGGTGGGCGGACGTCGCGTTCGCGGGCCTAGGGTCGAACACCGTCAGGGCACCGACACAGCTGCCCTGTATCCGCAGCGGTACGGCGGCCACCGAGGCGATGCCCAGCGACACCAGGGAAGGCCCGTACCCCGGCCAGCGCTCCTCGATCTCGGGCCCGGACACATGCACCGGACGGCGCTCCACCGCCGCGTCCTGGCCCGGACCCTCGCCGAGTACGTACTCCAGGTCCTGGGCCGCGCGCGAGAGCTGGTCGGAGACGGCGACCGCGAGATGGTTCTGCTCGGTGTCGAGCAGTGCCATCGCCGCGCTGTCGGTACCGCACGCCTCCGCGACCACCGTCATGAACCGCGGCCGGGTGCTCCGACCGCCGGTCCACGCCGCCGCGCGGAGGGCGAAGCTGTCCTGGAGGCGGGCCGAGGCTCGATGGCACTCGGCGGTTCTGCGATGCGTACTCGCGATCTGGCTGTGGAACTCCCCGCCGGGTTTGGCCGCCAGCAGTTCGTGCCGCTCGGCGGCGGCCTCCGCCCGGTCAGCGCGCTCATGGGCCAGCGCGGCACGTTGCCGTGCCATCGCCGCCAGACCGAGGTCTTCCCTGCGCCCCTGCGGGTCCATGAGCCCAGGCTACGCCGCAGGATCAGTCGGGGACATCGCCCCGGCTCTCTTCCATCATCAGGACGACGCCACCGTGGTTCCCGCCGAACGGGGAGAAGAACACGTCGCAGCTGATGGGCCGGCCGATCCGGCTCAGGGCCTCGACGCCGATCGGGCCGGAGCGACTGCGGGTCTCCAGGCACCGCTCCACGACGGGCCGCAACTCCTTCGTGGGCAGCCCGAAGTCCAGTTCGAAGAAGGGCTCGCCGATCACCTCGTCCACGCGCAGCCCCCACAGTTCGACGGCGCCCCGGTTCCAGCTCTTGACCTTCAGGTCCTTGCCCAGGACCACCACACCCGCCGCGATGCTCTTCAGAACTGCCTCCAAAAACGCCCTGGCCTCGTCCAGTTCGTCCGTGCGGATGCGCATCTCCTCGTTCATCGTCTCCAGTTCCTCGTTGCCGGACTGGAGTTCTTCGTTGGTGGTCTCCAACTCTTCGTTGGTGGACTGGAGTTCCTCGTTCGTCGTCTCCAGTTCCTCGATGCTGGACTGGAGTTCCTCGTTGGTGGTCTCCAGTTCCTCGTTAGTTGACTGGAGTTCCTCGTACGCCGTCTCCAGTTCCTCCCGGACCCTCTTGACCTCGGCCTTGAGATGCGTGGCGACGGTCACGTCGGTGAACGAGATCACGGTGGCGATGTGCAGCCCACCGGGTCCGGAGAGCGGCTGGATGAGGATGTCGTAGTACTGGACGTCCTCGCCCGTCCGGCGCTCGACCCGGTTGACCCGGAGGGTCCGGCGCTCGTGCATGGACTGGTCGATCAGAGAACGGAGTTCGACCGGCCGGTAGGAGACTTCCAGGTCCTGGAAGGGACGGCCGATGTCCCCGCTGGTCAGGCCGAGCTGGATCCTCGCCTGGTTGTTGACCGTCACGACGGTTCCGTCGCTGTCGAGGGCGATCAGCGGGGTGGGTCCGGCGTCGAGCACCAGGTCGCGCAACTGGCGGGCGCGCGCCACCGAGTGCACCTCGGCGCCTGAGCCCGTCCTGATCTTCAGGGGGGCCGGATGGTAGGTCAGTCCGTTGCTGCCCGTCCGGCGCCGGAAGACCCGCTGACGCATGTTCACCACTTCGAAGCGCTCACTGTCGTTCAGCAGCATCTCGGCCTTGCCGAGGAAGAGGAAGCCGCTGGGACGCAGGGCGAAATGGAAACGGTCGACGATCTGTGTCTGCGCCTCGACATTGAAGTACATCAGCGTGTTCCGGCACACGAGCAGGTCCAGCCGGGAGATCGGGGCGTCACGGGTGATGTCGTGCCGCCCGAAGATCACCCGGCGGCGCAGGTCGGGACGGAAGCTGAACTGCGCGCTGTTCTGCTCGAAGTACTTCTCCCTGAACTCCGAGGAGAGCGGTTCCAGCGACTTCGCCGTGTACAGCCCGGAACGGGCTTCGCGCAGCGCTTCCTCGTCGACGTCCGTGGCGTAGATCTTGACGCGCCGCAGGCACTCCTCGATGCCGAGCGCCTCCGAGAACATCATGGCCATCGAGTACGCCTCCTCACCGCTGGAGCAGCCCGCGCTCCACACCCTGATCTCCTGCTCCGGATCGAGGGTGGTGAGCAGTTCGGGTACGACCTCGTGCTGGAGGAGGGTCCAGGCCTCCGGGTCGCGGAAGAAGGAGGTGACATTGATCAGGATGGTGTTGAAGAGGACACCGAATTCCTCGGTGTCGGTCTCCAGGAGATCCTGGTAGTCCGGGTACGAGCGATTACCGACGTCCGTCATCCGCTTGTGGATGCGCCGGGCCAGCGTCGAACGCTTGTAGCCCGTGAAATCGAAACCGCGGGCTTCCCGGATGAATACGAGCAGTTCCTCCAACGCCTCGTTGTCTTCGCCGTCTTCGTCGTTCCGCGGTTCGCCCATCACTGCCTCTATGGCTGCCTCTCGGCCCCGACGAGTCTCCGCACGACCGCGGCGATCTCCTCAAGGGGTAGCAGGAAGTCCACCGCTCCCGTGTCCACCGCCGACTGCGGCATCCCCGGGAAGTCCGCGGTCTCCGGATCCTGGACGATCACCGTACCGCCGCGTGACTTCACGGCGCCGACTCCCGCGGCTCCGTCCCGGCCGGTCCCGGTGAGCACGCAGGCGATCGCCTCCGACCCGTAGGCACCGGCGACCGACTCGAAGAGAAGGTCGGCTGAAGGGCGTACGAAGTGGACGAGCTCGGCGCTGGACAGGCGCAGGACGCCGTCGGAGTCGACGAGGAGGTGCCGGTCGGGAGGGGCGACGTAGACGGTGCCGGGCCGCACCTGCTCGTCCGCCTCGGCAAGCTTGACCTGAAGTCTGGTCCGGCGTCCGAGGACCTCGGCGAGCACCGTCCGGTGCCGCGGGTAGAGGTGCTGGACCAGCAGGACCGGCACCGGCAGCTCGGGGCCCAGCCCTCCGAGCAGCGCGGTCAGTGCCTGGATGCCGCCCGCCGACGAGGCGACGGCGACGACGCGGTAGTGATCCGCGGGCGGCTGGTGGGGAGTCGAAGCGGCCGACGAGCGCCCGGGTTCGCGGCCGGCGCCTTCCGGAGCGACTTCCTGATCTGAGTGCACTCTTCGGGCTCCTAAATCAAGAATATCTACAAAATTACACCCGAACGGTGGAGCCCACTCCGGGATGAAGCGTTTCCTTTCGAGGCGTCGACCTAAAGTCGACCTTGTCGTCACCCGCCCGTGCCCCCGGTGGCTGTGGATATCCAGTGCCGCCCGCTTCGCCGTTGAGGCGGGCATCTCGCGAAACCATGGAGATGCCGCGATGCCCCGGGAGCCAGCTTCCCCTGCCCAGCAGATTCACGTCTACGAGACCGAAGGACGAACCGTCGTCCAGTTGTCCGGCGAGATCGACATAGCCGTCGTCCTCCGGGTCGCCGCCGAGGTGGACGCGGCCACGAGCCGACCGAATACCGACGTGGTGATCGATCTCGGCCCCGTCGAGTTCCTGGACTGCTCAGGCCTGGGCCTCCTCTGCCGCGCCCGCCGCCGAACCGAGGAACGGGGCGGACACCTGACGCTCGCCTGCCCCCATCCCCACATCCACAGGATGCTCCGGATCGTGGACCTCGACCGGGTCTTCACCGTCACATCCACCGTGAACGAGGCGCTCGGCGTCCGTAAGCCCATAAGCCAGTGAGCCGCACGCCGGTGAGCCGAGGCCGGAAGACGACTCCGGGGGAGCCGAATCCGCAGCCCACCCCCAACTGGCCCCCAAACCGGCCCCCACAACGACTCAGGGACCCGACCCGCAATGCGGATCAGGCCCCTGACCTGGTGTTAAAGCTGTCGGGGTGGCGGGATTTGAACCCACGACCTCTTCGTCCCGAACGAAGCGCGCTACCAAGCTGCGCTACACCCCGATGTCGCTGCTTGTCCTGCTTGTCGCGGCGACTTCGCTTACTTTAGCCCACGGGTGGCCCCAGGCGAAATCCGGTTTTGGCGCGGTGGTGGACGGGGTTCGGGCGGATGTGGTCGAGGGTTACGAGGAGGACGGCGAGGGCGTAGAAGGCGAGGCCGAGGAGGAGGGCGTTGCCCAGGACGCTCTTGTAGCCGTGCTCGGCCACGTCGAGGAAGCCGTACAGATAGCGGTTCGGCGTGCCCGGGAGCAGCAGTTCGCCTCGGGCGAGGGAGAAGGCCAGGTACGCCAGGGGGTACAGGAGCCACGGTGCCGCCTGGCGCAGGTGCAGATGGCCGGAGGTGGTCAGAAGCAGCAGGTTCACGAGCGCCGCGATCGGGACCGCCGTATGCAGGATCTGGTCGGTGATGACGTGCCAGCCTGTCGGCGGAGACGGTGTGGCGAACGGGCTCGACGGGTTGGACACCAGCAAGTGGTGGACCAGGGCCCCGATCACGACGTACAGGAGCGTCGCGCCCGTCAGGGTGGCGGGCAGGGGGCGGTGGGCTGTCCAGGCGCGGCGGGCCGAGACGGTCATGACCAGGGCCAGCAGGATGCTGCTCTGGATCGTGAACAGGCTCAGGACGTGGAGTGGGCTGCCGAGGAGCAGTTCGGCTGTCACGGCCGTGGCCGCCGTGGCGGCGGTGAGGAGGCGGAAGACCGCCGTCACGGGGCGGCGTATCGGCGGCACTACCGCCGTGGCGGGGACGGGGGAGGCGAGGAGGGCCGGTCCGCCCGGGAGCGCGGGGAGGTCCGGGATGTCCCTGGGTATCGGGGCGGTCATGCCCTCACGCTAGGGCGGGAGGGCAAATGGGGCGATCCGGGCGGTCTGTGTGGGTTACGCCTGTGCCGTCAGCGTCAGGAGGGTGACCTCGGGCGGGCAGGCGAACCGTACCGGCGTGTAGCGGTTGGCGCCGCAGCCCGCCGAGACGTGGAGGTACGACGTCCGGCCCTCCGCCGTGTGTGTCGACAGGCCCTTCACCCGGTCGGTGTCCAGGTCGCAGTTGGTGACCAGGGCGCCGTAGAAGGGGATGCACAGCTGGCCGCCGTGCGTGTGGCCGGCCAGGGTCAGCGGGTAGTCGTCCGCGGTGAACGCGTCCAGGACCCGGAGATAGGGGGCGTGGACGACGGCCATCGAGAAGTCCGCCGTCTTCGAGGGGCCGCCGGCCACCTGCGCGTAGCGGTCCCGCTTGATGTGCGGGTCGTCCAGGCCGGTCAGCTCCACCGACATGCCGTCGATCTTCAGCGTGCCGCGGGTGTTCGTCAGGTTCAGCCAGCCCGCCGTGTCGAAGCCGTCGCGCAGGTTCTCCCACGGGTTGTGGACCACGTCGACCGTGGGCGGGTTGCCGTTGAGACCGTGTTTGCCCTGGGTCTTCTCGAGCAGGTACCGGGCGGGGTTACGGGGTTTGGGGCCGTAGTAGTCGTTCGAGCCGAAGACGTACGCGCCCGGGAACTCCATCAGCGGGCCGAGCGCGTCGAGCACCTCGGGCACGCCCTCCGGGTCGGACAGGTTGTCGCCCGTGTTGATCACGAAGTCGGGGCGCAGGCCGGCCAGGGAGCGGAGCCAGCGCTGCTTCTTGTACTGCCCGCCGACCATGTGGATGTCGGAGACCTGGAGCACACGCAGGGGCCGCATGCCTGCGGGCAGCACTGGCACGGTCACCCGTCGGAGACGGAAGGAACGGGTCTCGAAACCCGCCGAGTAGACGAGGCCGGCGGCGGCAACGGCCGTGATTCCCAGGGGTACTGCGTATCGCGCGCGCATGCTCCCATCGTGTCAGGCCCGGACGGACGGTGGAAATCCACGGGCGGTGCCCTTCCCGCACCTGCGACAATCGATCCCATGACCACGCTCAAGTCGAAGCTCAGGGAAGACCTCAACGCCGCAATCAAGGAGCGCGACGAGCTCCGCTCCTCGACGCTCCGGCTCACCCTCACCGCGATCACCCAGGAAGAGGTCTCCGGCAAGGAGAAGCGCGAACTCTCCGACGAGGAGGTCACCAAGGTGATCACCCGTGAGGCGAAGAAGCGCCGTGAGGCCGCCGACGCCTTCGCGCAGGGCAACCGCCCCGAGCAGGCCGAGCGCGAGAAGGCGGAGGGCGTGCTGCTCGCCGCCTACCTGCCCAAGCAGCTCGACGACGAGGAGCTGAACCGGATCGTCGCCCAGGCGGTCGAGGAGGCGAAGGCGGCCGGTGCCGAGGGGCCACGTGCCATGGGCCAGGTCATGAAGATCGTGAACCCGAAGGTCGCGGGCCTCGCCGAGGGCGGCCGGGTCGCCGCCGCCGTGAAGAGGCTCCTCGCGGGCTGAGTGCCTCTTCGTCCCACAGCGGTGGAGTGCGTCAGCCGACCCTCGCCGCCACCTCCGTACAGGAGTCGTCCGCATCGTGCGCGACGATGCGGACGCTCTCCCGGGTGGCCGCCGACATGGGCAGGTCGACGGTGAAGCAGCGGTCGGCCATGGACTCGGCCGGGCCGAAGACAGACACCGAGCGCTGGTAGACGCGTGCGAACAGCACGACGACCTGCGTCCGGCCGTTCGCGGAACTCAGCTTGTACAGCAGGCCGTTGCCGTGTCCGTTGCCCGTGGCCCTCGCCAGGGTGTCCTCGACGTCCTGGCGGGAGAGCGTGCCGCCCCTGGCGACGAGGGCGTCGGCGAAACGGCGGGCGTCGTCACGCGTGTTCTCGAGGGCGGTGTGTTTCCGGGCGGACTCTCGGTGGTCCGCGACGACCCAGGAGGCCACGAGCGTCACCACCAGCGTGAGCAGGACCGCACCGAGGGCCTTCGCCCAGGGTGCGGTCCTGCCTCGTTGCTCAGGTGTCATGCCGGCCTGGATTCTCGCCAGGGACTTCCGGCGTCGCCCGGCGTCGATCCCCGGCCGGGACGTCAGCCCCGGCCGCCTCCGTTGCCGTTTCCATTGCTCTGGCCCTGGAAGAGGTTCTCGGGGATGGAGAAGGACGGGGTCGGGAACGTCGTGTTCCCGCCGTTGTCGTTGTTGCCGTCCGTGTTGCCGCCATTGTTGTTGCCGTTGTTGTTCCCGCCGTTGTCGCCCCCGGTGTCACCGTCGTTGTCGCCGTTGTCGTCCGGCTTGGGGACGGTCGGTTCGATGATGGGGACGAAGTTGAAGTTCCCGGACGGCTTGCCCTCGAGGGCGCCTGCCATGGCGTCCTTCCAGATGGGGCCCGGGACCTTGCCGCCGAAGACGAGGTCGTAGTACTCGCCGCCGATCGTGATGTTGCGCATCTTCACGTTCTGCATGGCGCTGCCGACCCAGACGGCGCCGGACAGGGTCGGCGTGTAGCCGACGAACCAGGCGTTCTTGCGCTCGTCCGTCGTACCCGTCTTACCCGCGTTGTCGCGGCCGTCGGTGAGGCCGGCCGACTGACCGGTGCCGGAGTCGATGACGCCCTTGAGCAGGGTGCTGATCGTGTCCGCGGTGGTCTCCGACATCGCGCGCGTGCACGTCGACTTCGGGACCGCCAGCGACTTCTGCCCACTGCCGGTCTTCTGCGTGATCGACGTGATGGCGATCGGCGTGCAGTACGTGCCCCGGGAGGCGAAGGCCGCGTACGCGCTCGCCATCGTCAGCGGGGAGATGCCCTTGGAGCCGAGGGCGATGGCGGGCACCTCGGGCAGCTTGTCGCCGTTGCCCTGCGTCACGTGCAGCGCGTCGGTCATCTTGACCACCGGGCACAGACCGATGTCGGAGATCATCTGCACGAAGTAGGTGTTGACCGACAGCTCCATCGCCTTACGAAGGCGGTACGGGCCCTTCTCCGACTCGCTCTCGTTCTCGACCTTCGCCTTCTCCTGGTTGATCCACGGACTGCCGCTGCACGTCTGGACCGGGCTCGGGTACTCCATCTCGTACGGCGCCGAGTACTCCTGGATCGGCGGGCGGCCCTCCTCCAGGGCGGCCGCCGCCACGAACGGCTTGAACGTCGAACCGGTCGGGAAGCCGAAGTTGGAGCCGCCCCGGTCGTTGCCGACCGAGTAGTTGATCTCGGTCTCGTTCTTGCCGTAGCCGTACGGCTTCGACTGGCCCATGCCGAGGATCTTGCCGGTGCCCGGCTGGACCAGCGTGACCGCCGTCGCCACCTTGTCCGACTTGTACACGTGTTCCTTGATCGACGCCTGCACGGACGCCTGGGACTGCGGGTCCAGCGTCGTACGGATGGTCAGGCCGCCCTGGTTCCAGATCTTCGTCCGGGCCTCGCGGGTCTTGCCGAAGACCGGGCTGGCGAGGAACTCCTGCTCGACGTACTTGCAGAAGAAGCCCGCGCCCTTGACCGCCGCGATGCAGCCGTTCTTGGGCTGGCTGACCTTCAGGCCGAGCGGCTGCTCCTTGGCGGCGGCGGCCTCCTGGCGGGAGATGTCACCGACCTCGGCCATGCGCTGGAGCACGGTGTTGCGGCGCTTGGTGGCCTCCGCCGGGTCGTTCACCGGGTCGTACCGGGTCGGCGACTGGACGATGCCGGCCAGGAGGGCCGACTGGGCGAGGGTGAGGTCCTTCGCGGACTTGGAGAAGTAGCGGCGGGCGCCGGCCTCGACGCCGTAGGCCTGCTGGCCGAAGAACGTGATGTTCAGGTAGTTCTCGAGGATCTTCTTCTTGCCCAGCTCCTCCTCGACCTGGATCGCGAACTTCAGCTCCTTGATCTTGCGGCCGATCGTCTGCTGCTGGGCCTGCGCGACCTTCGTCGGGTCGTCGCCGGCCTCCTCCACGAAGACGTTCTTCACGTACTGCTGCGTGAGCGTGGAGGCGCCCTCCGCGACGCCACCGCTCTGCGCGTTCTTGTTGAGCGCACGCAGGACGCCCTTGAGGTCGACCGCGCCATGCTCGTAGAACCGGGAGTCCTCGATCGCGACGATCGCCTTCTGCATGTACGGCGAGATGTCCTTGAGCTCGACGACCGTGCGGTCGCGCGAGTAGACCGTGGCGAGCTGGCCGCCCTTGGCGTCCAGGATGGTGGTGCGCTGGCTGAGCGGCGGGCGCTTCAGGTTGGCCGGGATCTCGTCGAATCCCTCGACCGAACCTTTGGCCGCGAGACCGAGCGCGCCGGCGGCGGGCAGGGCGATGCCCGCCATGACGGCTCCCGCGAGCACGCTGACACCGAGGAACTTGGAGGCCTGCTGGATCACCGACAGGCCACCGCCCGAGCGCTTGTTTGGCATGAGGGCAGCCTACGTTCTCATTCGCCGGACACACGTATAGGCCTTGGCCTAAGCTGTTCACAACTGTCACAGCAGTGAGGTCACGTATCAATACGTCCGCGAGACCCGAAACGGTTCGGATGTTGTCCAACTTTTTTGTGGATTTTTTTGTGGACTACGTGCCCGGATCCACCTCGTGTGTCACATGGTGTCCGTTGTGAACCGGCCGAAACCTCCCGCTTCGTCGGGATGGTCGCGCATGTCGGTCGCTCACTCCCCCGGGTGATCTGCCGCTTACCCATAGTCCGTTCGGGCCATTCAAGATTGGGCCCGAAGGGGGTGTTGCGCTGTGCCCTCCTTCCGTAACGTCCTCAACTGGCGGCGGTGAATATGCCGCTGCCGCCGTGGGGGAGCCTCGATTCGGGAGAGGACGGCGCCGGTATGGGCTGGGTTACCGACTGGAGTGCGCAGGCGGCCTGCCGCACTACCGATCCGGATGAACTGTTTGTTCAAGGAGCAGCGCAGAACAGGGCCAAGGCGGTGTGCACCGGATGTCCGGTACGCACGGAATGCCTGGCTGACGCGCTCGACAACCGCGTCGAGTTCGGCGTGTGGGGAGGAATGACGGAGCGGGAGCGCCGCGCACTGCTGCGCAGGCGTCCCACCGTCACCTCGTGGCGTCGGCTGCTCGAAACAGCGCGTACGGAGTACGAGCGGGGGGCGGGAATCCTGCCCCTCGATGAGGAAGAGGTGTACGAGAACTACTTGGCGGTGGGCTGAGCCTCTCGGTCGGTCACCGCCGTCCCGATCAGTCACTCGTCGTCGGTCACTCGTCTCCGGAAGGCTTCGACAGCTCCGGAAGCGCCGGCAGCTCCGGCCGTTCGGTCGCGAGCCGGTCGCCGATGTTCCGCAGGCCCGCGAGGTCATGTACGTCGCCGGGCAGTGCGGCGACCTCGGTCACCGCCACCTCCGGGTGGCGCGCGGTGAAGCGGTCGCGTGTGCGCTGCTCGCGGGAGAGCAGTTGCATACGGTCGGCGTGCAACCGGAGCAGGCCTGCGGTGAGTTGTCGGACGGTGGGTTCAACGCTGGGTTCACCCGGGTCGGCGGTCGGGCCACTGTCGGTGGCGCTGGGGGAGCCTTCGACGTGTTCTTCGACGTCCGAGTGATCCAAGTGATCCGGATGGTCTGGCTGGTCTGAACTGCCGTACGTGTCGGGAGAGTTACGAAGTCCAGCTTTCCCGTCCTCCTGATCGACAATGCGGGGCTCTTCAAGATTTTCTGCGGCGGCGAGCGCACGCTCGGCCGACAGCTGGGCGGCGCCGCTGCCGTGGACCCGGTTGAGCACCAGTCCGGCGAGCGGCATGTCCTCCGCGGCCAGCCGTTCCACGAAGTAGGCGGCCTCGCGCAGCGCGTCCCGCTCCGGGGCCGCCACCACGAGGAACGCCGTGCCGGGTGCCTGAAGCAGCTGGTACGTGGCGTCGGCGCGGGTACGGAAACCACCGAAGGTGGTGTCCATCGCGGCCACGAACGTCTGGACGTCCTTGAGGAGTTGGCCGCCCAAAAGCTTGCCCAGGGTGCCGGTCATCATCGACATCCCGACGTTCAGGAACTTCATTCCCGCGCGCCCCCCGAGCTTCGCCGGCGCCGTCAGCAGCCGGATCAGTCGGCCGTCGAGAAACGAACCGAGCCGCTTCGGGGCGTCCAGGAAGTCCAGCGCGGACCGGGACGGAGGCGTGTCGACGATGATGAGGTCCCAGTCGTCGCGTGCCCGCAACTGCCCCAGTTTCTCCATCGCCATGTACTCCTGCGTGCCCGCGAAGCCCGCCGAGAGCGACTGGTAGAACGGGTTGGCGAGGATCGCGGCGGCCCGCTCACCGTCGGCGTGCGCCTCGACGATCTCGTCGAACGTCCGCTTCATGTCGAGCATCATGGCGTGCAGTTCGCCGCCGCCGTCGACGCCCTTGACCCGCCGCGGCACGTTGTCGAGCGAGTCGATGCCCATGGACTGGGCGAGCCTGCGGGCCGGGTCGATGGTGAGTACGACCACCTTCCGCCCCCGCTCGGCGGCGCGCAGCCCGAGTGCCGCCGCGGTGGTCGTCTTACCGACCCCGCCGGCTCCGCAGCACACCACGATCCGCGTGTTCGGATCGTCGATCAGCGGATCCACCTCGAGCACGCGCGCGGGGGACAGGCCATGGCGGGGTGCGGTGTTGTGCGGGTCCGGGCTCATGACATCCTCTGCTTCCGCAGCTCGTGGGCCAGTTGATACAGACCTGCCAGGTCCATACCCTCGGTGAACAGCGGCAGTTCGTGCAGCGGCAACTGCAACTCACCCAGCACTGAACGCTGTTCGTGCTCCAGCGCATACCGCTCGGCGTACTCCTCGGCCTGGGTAAGCAGCGGGTCCACCAACTTCTCGGCGTTCCCGCCGCGCCGCGCCCCGCCGAGCCCGGCGGCCGACAGGGACCGTGCGAGCGCGCCGCGCGGAGCCGCCCGCAGAAGTTCCAGCTCGGCCTCGTCCAAAACCTCGGGACGGACCATGTTGACGATGATCCGCCCCACCGGCAGCTTCGCCGCCCGCAGCTCGGCGATACCGTCCGCGGTCTCCTGGACGGGCATCTCCTCCAGCAGTGTCACCAGGTGCACCGCCGTCTCCGGCGACTTGAGCACGCGCATCACGGCCTGCGCCTGATTGTGTATCGGGCCGATCTTCGCTAGGCCGGCCACCTCGTCGTTGACGTTCAGGAAACGGGTGATGCGGCCGGTCGGCGGGGCGTCCATCACGACGTGGTCGTAGACGAACCGCCCGCTCTTGTCCTTCCGGCGGACCGCCTCGCACGCCTTGCCGGTCAGGAGGACGTCCCTGATCCCGGGGGCGACGGTGGTGGCGAAGTCGATCGCCCCGAGTTTCTTCAGGGCACGGCCCGCGCTCCCGAGCTTGTAGAACATCTGGAGGTAGTCCAGCAACGCCTGCTCGGGGTCGATGGCGAGGGCAAACACCTCCCCGCCCCCGGGAGCGACGGCGATCTTCCGCTCCTCATAAGGCAGCACTTCTGTCTCGAAGAGCTGCGCGATGCCCTGCCTGCCCTCGACCTCGACGAGAAGCGTGCGCTTCCCCTCGGTGGCGAGGGCGAGCGAGAGCGCTGCGGCGACCGTGGTCTTTCCGGTCCCGCCCTTACCGCTGACGACCTGGAACCTGCTCACGTATTCGAGGTTAACCAGTCCGGCGCGAAGCTACGCCGGGGGCTGTGGACAACGTGGGCGTGGAGTGCCCGGCGCCAGCGGATAAAGTCGCCTCCATGACCAAGTGGGAATACTCGACCGTGCCGCTGCTCGTCCACGCCACGAAGCAGATTCTGGACACCTGGGGCGAGGACGGCTGGGAGCTCGTCCAGGTCGTGCCCGGGCCGAACAACCCCGAGCAGCTCGTGGCGTACCTGAAGAGGGAGAAGTCGTGAGCGCGGTCGAGGCGCGCCTCGCCGAGCTGGGGCTGACGCTGCCCCCGGTCGTGCCGCCGCTGGCCGCGTACCAGCCGGCCGTGCGGTCGGGGGTGTACGTGTACACCTCGGGCCAGCTGCCCATGGTGGACGGGAAACTCCCGGTCACCGGCAAGGTCGGCGCGGAGGTCACGCCCGAGGAGGCCAAGCAACTGGCCCGCACGTGTGCGCTGAACGCGCTCGCGGCCGTCAAGTCGGTCGCCGGTGACCTCGACCGGATCGCGCGCGTCGTGAAGGTCGTCGGCTTCGTCGCCTCGGCGCCCGACTTCACGGGCCAGCCCGGGGTCGTCAACGGTGCGAGCGAACTCCTCGGCGAGGTACTGGGCGACAAGGGCGTCCACGCCCGTAGCGCGGTAGGCGTGGCGGTACTGCCACTCGACGCGCCTGTCGAGGTAGAGGTCCAGGTTGAGCTGAGCGATTTTTAGCCCGTCCGGCGTTTGAGGACGAGGCCCCTTCAGGGCCGAAGCGGGGGTCTGGGGGCGGCAGCCCCCAGGGGCGGGACGGGTAGGGGCGGCGGGGGCGAGAAACCCCGGGGCCTCGAACATGCGCCCACCACCGGATAGCCTCCGCCCATGGCAAACGGGCAGTGGTACCCACCGGAGTGGCCGGACCTCATCCGCGGACTCGCCGAAGGCACCCTCACCCCGGTCACCCCCAAGCGCGCGGCCACCGTCATGCTCCTGAAGGACACCGACGCCGGCCCCGTCGTCCACATGCTGCGCAGACGCGCCTCCATGGCCTTCGCCGGGGGCGCGTACGCGTATCCGGGCGGCGGAGTCGACCCGCGGGACGACGACCACCTGATCCGCTGGGCAGGTCCCACGCGCGCGTGGTGGGCGTCCCGGCTGGGCCTGGGCACCGACGAGACGTCCGCCCAGGCGGTCGTCTGCGCCGCCGTACGGGAGACGTACGAGGAGGCGGGCGTCCTGCTCGCGGGCCCGGCCGCCGATTCCGTGGTCGGTGACACCACGGGCGACGACTGGGAGGCGGACCGCGCCGCCCTGGTCGCCCGTGAACTGTCCTTCGCCGAGTTCCTGGACCGCCGCGGGCTGGTGCTCCGCTCGGACCTCCTCGGGGCGTGGGCCCGCTGGATCACCCCGGAGTTCGAGTCCCGCCGCTACGACACCTGGTTCTTCGTCGCCGCGCTTCCGCGGGGCCAGCGCACCCGTAACGCCTCCACAGAGGCGGACCGCACGGTGTGGATCGAACCGGCCGACGCGGCAGCCGCGTACGACAGGGGCGAGCTGCTGATGCTGCCGCCCACGATCGCGACCCTGCGCGCGCTGGCACCGTACGACAGCGTCTCCGGGGCCCTCGCCGGGGCTCTGGAGCGCGACCTGGCCCCTGTCCTGGCCAGGGCCAGCCTGGAGGACGGCGAGATCGTGCTCGCCTGGCCGGGGCACGAGGAGTTCACCAAGCACATCCGGATCGGCGGAGCCCCGGCATGACCGAAGCCGCCGCTCTCCCCGGCCAGCCGCGCGGCGGAGTCCTCTCGGGACCCGCCACCGCGCGCGCGGTCAACGTCCTCGCGCCCAACGCCTCCGCGATGACCCTCGACGGCACGAACACCTGGATCGTCTCCGAGCCGGACTCCGAACTGGCCGTCGTCGTCGACCCGGGACCCCTGGACGACGTACACCTCAGGCATGTCGTCGACACCGTGCGGAAGGCCGGCAAGCGGGTCGCGCTGACGCTGCTCACGCACGGGCATCCGGACCACGCGGAGGGCGCCGGACGGTTCGCCGAGCTGACGGGGACGCACGTGCGGGCGCTCGATCCGGCGCTGCGGCTGGGGGACGAGGGCCTCGGGCACGGGGACGTCGTGACCGTCGGCGGGCTGGAGCTGAGGGTCGTACCGACGCCGGGGCACACCGCGGACTCGCTGTGCTTCCATCTCCCGGCCGATCAAGCCGTTCTGACGGGAGACACCGTCCTGGGGCGCGGAACGACCGTGGTGGCCCATCCTGACGGCCGCCTGGGGGACTATCTGGACTCTCTGCGGCGGCTCAGGTCTCTGACGGTGGACGACGGAGTCCGGACGGTCCTGCCGGGTCACGGTCCCGTCCTGGACGACGCCCAGGGCGCTGTCGAGTTCTACCTCGCCCACCGCGCCCACCGGCTCGCCCAGGTCGAGACGGCGGTCGAGAACGGCCACACCGACCCCGCCGATGTCGTCGCCCACGTGTACGCGGACGTCGACCGCTCCCTGTGGCCGGCCGCCGAACTGTCCGTACGCGCCCAGCTGGAGTACCTCCGCGACCACGGCCTCATCTAGCCCCGGCCCGGGCCCCTATTCGGGCCTGGGTGCCTTGACGCCGTGCACGCGCGTGTACTCCTCGGCGAGCCACGAGCCCAGCTCCTCGACGTGCGAGCGCGAAAACGACCGCAGGACGGCCGGGTCGTCCGTCGGCTCGTGGCCCAGTGACGCCGCCTCCCTCATGCGCGGGCCCCACTGCGGGTAGTACGCGGCGAACGACTCGGCCATCTCGTACAGGTCGCTGGTCCAGCCCTCCCAGCGAGGCATGACCAGTGTGAAGCCGGTACGCACCAGCCGACGGGAAATGCCCCGCACGCGTGCGCGTACCGCCCCCGCAGGAGCCCCCGGGGCGGTCGCCTCGGCGATCAGGCGCCCCCAGCGCGGGAGGCACAGGGCCAGGTCGCCGTTGGTCTCACGGGCGAGGAGGGAGTCGGGACGGTAGCGGGGCAGGTGCCCGGCGAGGTCCTCGCCGTGGAGAGGCGTACAGAGGCAGGCCACGAACCAGCCCAGGTCGTGCCTCTCCAGGTCGCTCAACACCTGTGCCCGAGAGGCCAGCAGCGTGCCGGAGCCGTCGATCTGCTCGAACTCGTCGTCGAGCTCCGCGTCCAGCGCGCGGGCCGCCGCCCGGTCCGCCTCCGTGGGCTCATCGCGCAGGACGAGCAGAAGGTCCAGGTCGCTGCGGCCCACGCGCGCGGTGCCGCGCGGGATGGACCCGTAGACGTACGCGCTGTGCAGCCGCGCCCCGAAGACGTCGACGACCCGGTCGCGGGCCGCACCGACGACGGGCCGGAAAACGGGCGGCACGCGCGCGAGGGAGCCCTCACGCGCGATGAACCCGTGCTCGTCCAGCCCCGGGCGCGCCGACACCCCGTACGTCACGTCACGTCCAGACGTCACGTCACTTCCAGCGGAACACGCGCAGACGCCGGGTCTCGCTCACCGCGTGGCAGACCACAGCCAGGCGGTCGCCCCAGGCCGCGTACCGCGCCCGGTAGCTGAAGCCGGGGAACCTGCGCTCCGCGACGACCCGCCCGTCAGCGGGGTCGAGGACGGTCACCCGGCTGCCGTAGCCGTTGCCCACCAGGAAGTACCCGCGGTGGGCCAGAGGATGGAGCGTACGGCCGTGATCCACGCGCCACTCCCAGAGCTGCTCGCCGGTCCGGACGGAGTAGGCACGCAGGAGCGTGTCGGCGCTCTTCTCGTCGCCGGCGGGTTCGTCCGGTTCCAGCCCGACGGCGAGCGTGTCGCCGACGACGCCGACCGCGGGCCCGAAGTCCTTGTAGCCGTCGGGAAGTTCGACGTGCCACTGGCCGTCCTCGCGGACCACGTACAGCCGGGGGCGGGAGCGCTCGCCGTCGTTACGGACGGACAGGACCGGCGGGTCCGTCGCCAGGACGGAGAACCGGTCGCCCGCACGGTCCGGAAGCGACCGCTCCCACTGGAGGTCGCCGGTTCGTGTGTCGAGACACCGGACGACCGGCGGCGCGTCCGCCTCCCGGCTGGCGACGGTCACTGTCCGGCCGCCGCCGATCGCCACCTCGCGCGCGTGGTCGGCACCGACGTATCCCAGCTGCTTCTTGGACTGCTCACGCGACCAGGCCACGGCCCCGGAGCCGAGAGCGAGGGCGGTGAGGCGGACGTGCGTGGCGCCCGGCTCGCCGTCGTCGTGGTGCAGGACGACTCCCAGGCCGTCCTGGGCGTCCTGGGACACCCTGACGATCACGTCCCGGCCCGGCGGCTGCCAGGTCCAGAGGGGCTCACCGGTCGCCGGTGCGTACGCCGTCACGCGGTCGAAGCGGGCCAGGGTCACCGCCTCGTCCGTCGCCCACAGACCGAGCGGCTCGCCGAGGTCCCGCTGCTCGAACTCGGACTGCCACAGCGTCTGCGCCTCCGGGTCCCGGCGGAACAGGCGCAACCGGCGCTTCGCGGGCTCCGGCGCAGCCGCCCAGACCGACTCGGGTGCTCTGTCCTGGTGCATCCCACCCACCCCTTGGTTCGGTTCAGCACGTTCTCGTCACCGCGTGGCCCCCGCCCCGGTGAACCCCTTGAAATGCGAGAGGGGCCCCGCCGTGCGGCAGGGCCCCTCTCATGCGTACGGACGGCTCCCGGCTAGCGCGAACGCTTCGCGAGGCGCTCCACGTCCAGCAGGATCACGGCCCGCGCCTCCAGGCGCAGCCAGCCGCGGCCCGCGAAGTCGGCGAGCGCCTTGTTGACCGTCTCGCGGGAGGCGCCGACGAGCTGGGCAAGCTCCTCCTGGGTCAGGTCGTGCACGACGTGGATGCCCTCCTCCGACTGCACGCCGAAGCGGCGCGAGAGGTCGAGCAGGGCACGCGCGACGCGGCCCGGCACGTCGGAGAAGACCAGGTCGGACATCTGGTCGTTGGTCTTGCGCAGACGCCGGGCGACAGCGCGCAGGAGCGCGGCGGCCACCTCGGGGCGGGCGTTCAGCCAGGGCTGGAGGTCGCCGTGGCCGAGGCCGAGCAGCTTGACCTCGGTCAGTGCGGTGGCCGTTGCCGTGCGCGGGCCCGGGTCGAACAGCGACAGCTCGCCGATCAGCTCGCCGGGGCCGAGGACGGCCAGCATGTTCTCGCGCCCGTCCGGAGACGTGCGGTGGAGCTTGACCTTGCCCTCGGTCACCACGTAGAGCCGGTCACCCGGGTCGCCCTCATGGAACAGGGCGTCACCGCGCGCGAGGGTCACCTCACTCATGGAGGCGCGGAGCTCCGCGGCCTGCTCGTCATCCAGCGCCGCGAAGAGCGGGGCGCGCCGCAGAACGTCGTCCACGAGTTCTCTCCTTGTCGACCTGCTCAGGGGATCTTGCTCCCCGGTTAACGGGGACCGGTTCCCCATCTTGCCGGACGGTCCAAACAGTGTGATCTGTCACAAGGATGCCGCACGGGTCTCCCGGGCAGTGTGGCAGGGGGCCAATTGGGCGCCGATCTCCAGGGTCCGGGGCGGATGTCAGTGCCGGGCTCTAGGCTGGCCGGGTGTCCAAATCGCCGGTGGGAGCACAGGCCAAGGGGGCTGAGCGGGTGGCCGCAAGGCGTGATTCCGCTGTGGGCGAACAGGATGCGGGTGGGGGTCGGAATGCGGAGAAAGCGGCAGAGGTGATGTCGGTGGAGAAAGCCGCCAAGAAGGTGACCGTGACGGCCGAGGCAGGTGCGACGGCCGCGAAGAGCGCCCCAAAGAAGCAGGCCGCGCGATCGGCCGGGACGGTGAAGAGAGCCGCACCGGCGAAGAGGGCTGCCTCCGCGGCGGCGAAGAAGCCGGCAGCAAGGAAGTCGACCGCGGCGGAGCCAATCGCAACGAAGAAGACCGCGACCAAGCAGGCCGCCCCGACGAAGGCTGCCCCCACGAAGTCGGCCGCCGCCAAGCCCGTCTCCAAAGCCACTGCTTCCAAGACAGCCGCCTCTAGGTCGGGCGTCGCCAGGGCAGCCGTCTCCAGGACGGCCGCGTCAAAGACCGGCGTCGCCAAGACCGCTGCCCCGAAGCCCGCTTCCAAGGCCGCCGCCCCGAAGCCGCCCCGGGACGAGTCGCCCACCGCGCTCGTCCGGCGTGCTCGCCGGATCGACCGGGAGCTCGCCGAGGTCTATCCGTACGCCCATCCCGAGCTGGACTTCGAGAACTCCTTCCAACTGCTCGTCGCCACGGTCCTGTCGGCCCAGACCACCGACCTGAGGGTCAACCAGACGACACCGGCCCTCTTCGCCAAGTACCCCACCCCCGAGGACCTGGCCGCCGCCAACCCCGAGGAGGTCGAGGAGATCCTGCGCCCGACCGGCTTCTTTCGGGCCAAGACCAGGTCGGTCATAGGGCTGTCCAAGGCCCTGTCCGAGGAGTTCGGCGGCGAAGTGCCCGGCCGCCTCGAAGACCTCGTCAAACTCCCCGGTGTGGGCCGTAAGACGGCCTTCGTCGTGCTCGGCAACGCCTTCGGGCGCCCCGGCATCACCGTGGACACGCACTTCCAGCGGCTCGTGCACCGCTGGCAGTGGACGGCGGAGAAGGACCCGGACAAGATCGAGGCGGCCGTCGGCGCGCTCTTCCCCAAGAGCGACTGGACGATGCTCTCGCACCACGTGATCTTCCACGGCCGCCGAATCTGCCACGCCCGCAAGCCCGCCTGCGGCGCCTGCCCGCTCGCCCCGCTCTGCCCGGCGTACGGGGAGGGCGAGACCGACCCGGAGAAGGCGCACAAGCTCCTGAAGTACGAGAAGGGCGGCTTCCCCGGCCAGCGACTGAACCCGCCGCAGGCCTACCTCGACGCGGGCGGCATCCCGGCGCCGCCGCAGGCGGCCGGATGAGGCTCGGGGCGAGGTGCGAGGCGATGACCGGGAGCCATCCGGCATCGGCGGAACCAACAGGGCAGCCGCAGGCGTTGGAAGCAGCAGAACGGGGGTGGCGGTGACGCGCGCTAGCAACACACAGGGCGGCGAGGCAACGCTCAGCAAGGACGGCCTGCCCGGCTGGCTCGATCCGGTGGTGCACGCCGTCGAGACGGTCGAGCCGCTCCAGCTGAGCCGCTTCCTGCCGCCCGAGGACGGCGCGGGCCGCCAGTCGGCCGTCCTGATCCTCTTCGGAGAGGGGGAGGGCAAGGGCGGACACCAGGGCGGCGACGGCAGCGATGGTGGCGGGCCCGAGCTGCTGCTCATGGAGCGGGCCACTTCGCTGCGCTCCCACGCCGGGCAGCCCTCCTTCCCCGGCGGGGCCCTCGATCCCGAGGACGGCGATCCGCAGGGCGACGGGCCGCTGCGGGCCGCGTTGCGCGAGGCCGAGGAGGAGACGGGGCTCGATCCGGCCGGCGTCCAGCTCTTCGGCGTACTGCCCAAGCTCTACATCCCGGTGAGCGGCTTCGTCGTCACGCCCGTGCTGGGCTGGTGGCGCGAGCCGACACCGGTCGGGGTCGTCGACCCGAACGAGACGGCCCGGGTCTTCACGGTCCCCGTGGCGGATCTCACGGATCCGGCCAACCGTGCGACCGCCGTGCACCCGAGCGGCCACAAGGGTCCGGCATTTCTGGTCGAATCGGCCCTCGTGTGGGGCTTCACGGCCGGGATCATCGACCGGCTCATGCACTACTCGGGCTGGGAGCGCCCCTGGGACAGAAACAAGCAGGTCCCGCTGGACTGGCGCGCGTGACAGGGTGGCCCTTGTGAACGTGCTGGACATCTTGTTGCTGGTCGCCGCCGTGTGGTTCGCGATCGTGGGCTACCGCCAGGGGTTCGTCGTCGGCATCCTGTCGGTGATCGGCTTCCTGGGCGGGGGTCTCGTCGCCGTCTATCTGCTGCCCGTCGTCTGGGACGGCGTGACCGACGAGGCCGAGGTGAGTACGACCGCCGCCGTCGTCGCGGTCGTCATCGTGATCGTCTGCGCCTCCGTCGGCCAGGCCCTGACCACCCACCTCGGCAACAAACTGCGCCGATTCATCACCTGGTCGCCCGCCCGCGCCCTCGACGCGACCGGCGGGGCCCTCGTCAACGTCGTCGCGATGCTCCTGGTCGCCTGGCTGATCGGCGCCGCCCTCGCGCAGACCACGATGCCCACGGTGGGCAAGGAGGTCCGCGGCTCCAAGGTGCTGGCAGGGGTGTCGGAGGTGCTGCCCTCCGATGCCGACACCTGGTTCAAGGACTTCACCTCGGTCCTCGCGCAGAACGGCTTCCCGCAGGTCTTCAGCCCGTTCGCCAACGAGCCCATCAAGGACGTCGATCCGCCCGACCCCGCGCTCGCCGACAGCGCAGTCGCCGTCAAAGCCCAGCGTTCCATCGTCAAGGTCATGGGCACCGCCCAGAGCTGCGGCAAGGTACTGGAGGGCACCGGCTTCGTCTTCGGCGAGCGGCGCGTGATGACCAACGCGCATGTGGTCGGCGGCGTCGACGAGCCCACCGTCCAGATAGGCGGCGAGGGCAGGAAGTACGACGCGACGGTCGTCCTCTACGACTGGGAGCGCGACATCGCCGTACTCGACGTACCCGATCTGCGCGCGCCCGCGCTGCGGTTCTCGACCGAGGACGCGGGCAGCGGGAAGAGCGCGATCGTCGCCGGTTTCCCGGAGAACGGTTCGTACGACGTCCGGCCCGCGCGCGTGCGTGGTCGCATCACGGCCAACGGCCCGGACATCTACCACCGCGGCACGGTCCGCCGCGATGTCTACTCCCTGTTCGCGACTGTCCGCCAGGGCAACTCCGGCGGCCCGCTGCTCACGCCTGAAGGCAAGGTGTACGGCGTGGTCTTCGCGAAGTCCCTCGACGACCCGAACACCGGTTACGCGCTCACGGCGGACGAGATCCAGGAGGACATCGCCCAGGGGCGCACCGCCAACCAGCAGGTGGACAGCGACAGTTGCGCGCTCTGAAGCCTTGAGGGGTTCAGGGGCGGGGGTGGCGCAGGCGCATCGAGACCCAGCGGGCCCGACGGCGCAGGATGCGCGGGATTCCCACCTTCAGATCGGTCCCCGCGATGTGCGGGGAACCTCCTTGGTGGGAGCTCAGACCGTGGCCCGAGCGGCGATTGCGTGCGGCGTCACTGTAGTCGTGCGTCCAGCCCATACCCCGACGTCTGCCCCTGCCCCAAGGTCGATAACCGCCCCATGGGCCCCCAATCGGCCTATGCGCCGGGCAATTGGCTGTTCGTAGTACACCTGTTCCAGTTCTCGGATACGAGGCGCGCCGGCACCCTCACCCTGTCGGGTCACCAGCCCGGTCACCGGTCCGGTTCGGGGTCCTTCAGCCAGTTGATCAGTTCCGTCGAGAACGCGACCGGATCCTCCTCGTGCGGGAAGTGCCCCAGCCCGTCGAACAGGCGCCAGCGGTACGGCGCTTCGACGTACTCCCCGGAGCCGGCCGCGCTGCGTGTGCGCAGTACCGGATCGAGTGAGCCGTGCAGATGGAGAGTCGGCACCCGCACCGGCCGTTTCATGCGCCGGTTGAACTGGATGCCGTCCGGACGTGCCATCGAGCGGATCATCCAGCGGTACGGCTCGATCGCGCAGTGCGCGGTGGACGGGATGCACATGGCTCTGCGGTACGCCTCCACCGCCTCGTCATCGGGCAGCCGCGGCCCCGACCAGTCCCGGATCAGCCGCCCGACGAGCGCCCCGTCGTCCGCGATGAGCTGCCGCTCGGGGAGCCAGGGCCGCTGGAACCCCCAGATGTAGGAGCCGGCGGCCGTCTGCCTGACGTCGGAGAGCATCGCCGAGCGCCAGCGCCGGGGGTGGGGCATCGAGGCGACCACGAGCCGCCGTACCAGCTTGGGGCGCATCACCGCGGCCGTCCACGCCAGGTATCCGCCCAGGTCGTGGCCGACCAGCGCGGCGTCGGGCTCGCCAAGGGACCGGACGACGCCCGTGATGTCGAGGGCGAGGTTCGCGGGGTCGTAACCCCGGGGCGTACGGTCGCTGCCGCCCACGCCCCGCAGGTCCATGGCGACGGCCCGGAAGCCGGCGTCGGCGAGGGCGGTCAGCTGGTGCCGCCACGTCCACCAGAACTGCGGGAACCCGTGCACGAGCATGACCAGCGGCCCGTCGCCCACCTCGGCGATGTGGAACCGGGCGCCGTTCGCGGCGACATCCCGGTGGATCACCTCGCGCCCACCGGGAAGATCGAGCCGTACGGCCGAGGCGGGTTGCGTCGATGAGGGCTGGGCGGACGCGGGTTGCGCCGGGGGTGTGGCGGGGTCCGTCATGAGGACGAGCGTGCCACAACCTCGACCGCGTCACTCACCGGGGCGGGCCGGGGGTGCGGCTTGGCGTTCTGGAGGACACCCGCCGTCTCCTTCACGGACGCGGCGACCTTCTGCGGGCCCTTGCCCTTCTTGGCCTTCTTCGCGAAGACGACGCCGACCAGCACCAGGAGGACGGCGAGGAGGACGTTCGCGGCGAACGACAGCAGGAAGCAGACCGCGAGGTTCCAGTCGCTCCAGGTCCGAATGCCGTACGCCAGTGCGAAGTTGAGCATCGGCAGGGAGAACACCAGTACGGCGGCGGCCACCGTGAACGCACCGCCGCTCGTCACACCGCGCTTCACGTCCTGCTTGAGCTGGGCTTTCGCCAACGCGATCTCGTCGTGCACCAGCGCGGACATCTCGGTCGTCGCCGAGGCGAACAACTGGCCGATGCTGCGTTCGGCGCCGACCGGGCTGCCGTCGGGTGCGCTCATCGAGATCTCCCTGTTGTGTTGGTCGTCCTGCTCGGATGTCTGAACGTACGGCCTGACGCAAGCACCTGACCGGGTGTCCGACCGGATGTCTGACGTCTACGTGTCAGATCATGCCGGACCGTCACCCTCGTCGCCCGCCCCGCCCACCCCTTCGGCAAGCCGGTCCCGCTCGGCGGCCTCCAGTTCGGCGGCCTTGAGCCCGGCGACGCGTCGGTGTTCTGCCGCCTTCCCCTCGTAGATGTCGGCCATGCGCAGGTGGTACGCCGGATCGTGCTCCTCGTAGATGTCGGGGATGCCGTCGAGGTCGTCGTCGCGCTCCTCCGCCTCCCAGAGCTTGCGGTACCTGGCGTTCCGCATCTTCAGCAGGACGGTCGCGGCGAGCGCGGCGATGAGCGAGCCGGTCAGGACGGCTGCCTTGACCCCGTCGGTGAGCGCGGGGTCGCCGTCGAACGCGAGTTCGCCGATCAGCAGCGAGACAGTGAACCCGATGCCGGCGAGTGAGGCGACGGCGAAGACGTCGGCCCAGGCGAGGTCGTCGCTGAGCGAGGCGCGGGTGAAACGTGCAGTCAACCAGGTCCCGCAGAAGATCCCGAGCGTCTTCCCGACGACGAGCCCGAGCACGACCCCGAGGGTCTCGGGCTGTGCGAACACGTCCCCCAGCACCCCGCCGGACACCGAGACACCCGCACTGAACAGAGCGAACAACGGCACGGCGAGCCCGGCGGACAGGGGCCGCACCAGATGCTCGACGTGCTCGCCGGGTGAGCACTTCTCCCCGGCCTCGGTCCGGGTCGTGCACCGCAGCATCAGGCCCATCGAGACACCGGCGACGGTGGCGTGGATACCACTGTTGTACATCAGCCCCCAGATGACGAGCGCGAGCGGGACGTACACGTACCACCCGCGTACGCCCTTGCGCAGCAGCAGCCAGAAGACCACGAGGCCGACGAGCGCGCCGCCGAGCGCGGCGAAGTTCAGGTCGTCGGTGAAGAAGACCGCGATGATCAGGATGGCGAAGAGGTCGTCCACGACGGCGAGCGTCAGCAGGAACGCGCGCAGGGCGCTCGGCAGGGACGTACCGATGACGGCGAGCACGGCGAGCGCGAAGGCGATGTCGGTGGCGGTCGGCACGGCCCAGCCGGCGAGCGAACCGCCGCCGGTGACGTTGGTGAGGGTGTAGACGAGTGCCGGTACGGCCATTCCGCACAGGGCGGCGACGACGGGCAGCGCGGCGGCCCTCGGGTCGCGCAGATCCCCGGCGACGAGTTCGCGCTTGAGTTCGATGCCGGCGACGAAGAAGAAGACCGCGAGCAGTCCGTCGGCGGCCCAGTGCTGGAGGGAGAGGTCGAGCCCGAGGGCGGCGGGCCCGACGTGGAAGTCGAGGACCGCCTCGTAGCTGTCCTTGGCCGGGGTGTTCGCCCAGATCAGCGCGGCGATCGCGGCGACGAGCAGCAGCACTCCGCCGACGGTCTCGGTCCGCAGCGCGTCCGCGACGTACGTCCGCTCGGGCAGCGAGAGCCGTCCGAGGAGCTTGCGGCTGGGGGTGCGGGGGGCGGCCACGGGGAGTCCTCCGGTCGGTGGGCAGCACGAAACGCATGCCGACCAGACTTCCCGGCGCACCTTGGCGATCCTCGCGGATCTTGTCGCGTTGTTGACGCGATCGTCAGCCTACCCAAGGTGCGCGGGATGCGCCGCCCGGAGGAACCCCTCTCGTAGATCTACCGTCGACCTCTTGTCGGTCTCCGGTCCTCTCCTGGCTCTGCTTCTGGCGCTTCTAGTCCTCGCTGCCCGCCGAGGGCAGCTTCGTCTGGATGAGGTCCATGACGGTGGAGTCGGTCAGGGTGGTCACGTCACCCAGTTCCCGGTTCTCGGCGACGTCACGCAGCAGGCGGCGCATGATCTTCCCGGAGCGCGTCTTGGGGAGCTCGGCGACCGGCAGGATGCGCTTGGGCTTGGCGATCGGGCCGAGGACCTTGCCTACGTGGTCGCGCAGTTCGGCGACGAGGCTGTCGGTCTCGGTGGCCGTGCCGCGCAGGATGACGAAGGCGACGATGGCCTGCCCGGTGGTCTCGTCCGCGGCCCCGACCACGGCCGCTTCGGCGACGGAGGGGTGGGAGACGAGGGCGGACTCGACCTCGGTGGTGGAGATGTTGTGCCCGGAGACGAGCATGACGTCGTCCACGCGCCCGAGCAGCCAGATGTCGCCGTCGTCGTCCTTCTTCGCGCCGTCACCCGCGAAGTACTTGCCCTCGAACCGGGACCAGTACGTGTCGAGGAACCGCTGGTCGTCGCCCCAGATGGTGCGCAGCATGGACGGCCACGGCTCGGTCAGCACGAGGTAGCCGCCGCCCCCGTCGGGCACCTCGCGCGCCTCGTCGTCGACGACGGTCGCGGAGATCCCGGGAAGCGCCCGCTGCGCGGAACCCGGCTTGGTCTCGGTCACGCCGGGCAGCGGGGAGATCATCATGGCGCCGGTCTCGGTCTGCCACCAGGTGTCCACGATGGGCGTCACGTCGCCGCCGATGTGCTTGCGGTACCACATCCAGGCCTCGGGGTTGATCGGCTCGCCCACCGACCCCAGCACCCGCAGGGAGGAGAGGTCGAACTTGGCGGGGATGTCGTCGCCCCACTTCATGAACGTACGGATCGCGGTCGGCGCCGTGTAGAGGATCGTCACCCCGTACTTCTGGACGATCTCCCAGAAGCGGCCCTGGTGCGGGGTGTCCGGCGTCCCCTCGTACATCACCTGGGTGGCGCCGTTGGCCAGCGGCCCGTACACGATGTACGAGTGCCCGGTGACCCAGCCGACGTCGGCCGTGCACCAGTAGACGTCGGTCTCCGGCTTGAGGTCGAAGACGGCGTGGTGGGTGTAGGCGGCCTGGGTGAGGTAGCCGCCGGAGGTGTGCAGGATGCCCTTGGGCTTGCCAGTCGTACCGGAGGTGTAGAGGATGAACAGCGGCTGCTCGGCCTCGAACGCCTCGGGCGTGTGCTCGGCGCTCTGCCGCTCGACGACCTCGTGCCACCACACGTCCCGGCCCTCGTGCCACTCGACGTCCTGCCCGGTACGGCGGACGACGAGCACGTGCTCCACGTTGTCGACGCGCTCGACGGCGGCGTCGACGGCGGGCTTGAGCGCGGACGGCTTGCCACGCCGGTAACCGCCGTCGGTGGTGATGACGATCTTGGCGTCGGCGTCCTGGATACGGGTGGCCAGCGCGTCCGCGGAGAACCCGCCGAAGACGACGGAGTGCGCGGCGCCGATCCGGGCACACGCCAGCATCGCGATCGCCGTCTCCGGGATCATCGGCATGTAGACGGCGACCCGGTCGCCCTTCTCGACTCCCAGCTCCAGCAGGGCGTTGGCCGCCTTGGAGACCTCGTCCTTGAGCTCGGCGTAGGTGATCGCCCGGCTGTCGCCGGGCTCCCCCTCGAAGTGGATGGCGACCCGGTCGCCGTTCCCGGCCTCGACGTGCCGGTCGACGCAGTTGTACGCGACGTTGAGGCTGCCGTCCTTGAACCACTTGGCGAACGGCGGGTTCGACCAGTCCAGCGTCTCGGTCGGCTCGGTGGCCCAGGTCAGCCGACGGGCCTGCGCGGCCCAGAAGCCGAGCCGGTCAGCCTTGGCCTGTTCGTACGCCTCCGCCGTGACGTTGGCAGCTGCGGCCAGCTCGGCGGGTGGCGCGAACCTGCGCTCTTCCTTGAGCAGGTTGGAGAGGGAGGACGGCTCACTCATACTTCCCTCTCCTCCCTCAACAGGCTGGCCAGGCTTTCGTTGCTCACGACATCTCCCTTTCCCAGGGTGTCCGTTGTGTCCCAGGCCACAGCTCATCAGACCGGAGGGCCCGCTGACAAGGGCCGACAGAAAATTGGTTTAGACCTTTAAGGCCTTCTCGGGTCTCTTCTGTCGGCGCGCCTCTCCATGAGGGGCACAACCAAGGTCACGTACGTGATGGTCGCCCGGTTCACCCCTCCCCGTCAGGCGGGCACTCCGGTCGCCCGCACATGATCGAACACCTCGTCCCCGCCCACCGCCCCGGTGAGCAGATAGGCCTGCGCCTCACCCACATGGAAATACATCCCGTGCAGATCGAGCTCGCCCTCCCGCAGTGCCCGCGCCACCGACTCGTGCGCCCGGAGGTGCTCCAGCTGCTGGACCACGTTGGTCAGGCAGAGCTGCTCGACCGCGTCGGCGGGTGCCCGCCCGGCGAGCCGCGTCCAGGGCCGGTCCGTCGCGGTCATCCGCTCCAGGCTCGGCAGGCCGTGCCGCAGCCACCGCCTGAGCGGCGTCCGCGCCCCGTCGGGCTCCATGTTCAGCAGCGCCTGCATGGCCCCGCACCCGGAGTGCCCGCACAACGTGATGGAACGCACCTTCAGCACGTCCACCGCGTACTCGATCGCCGCCGCCACCGAGTCGTCCCCGCTGTCCTCGCCGGGCCGCGGCACCAGGTTGCCGACGTTCCGTACGACGAACAGGTCGCCGGGACCACTGGAGGTGATCATCGACGTGACGAGGCGCGAGTCGGCACACGTCAGGAACAGCTGTGAGGGCTGCTGCCCCTCACGCGCCAGCCTGGCCAGCTCCCCGCGCACCAGCGGCGCGGTGTTCCGCTGGAACGCGCTGATACCGCGCGCCAGTTGCTGCCCGCTCGGCTCGACGGCACCGAGCGACCCCGCGGATTCGGCCGGGTCGGCCGACTCCGGCAAGCCGGAGGAACCGGTCCAGCCGCTCTCCCCGCCGGACCCGTCGGCCGTCCCCCCGCGCCCCGGTCCGGACTCCGGGCCCTCGCACTGGTGGTTGCGCCAGGGTGTCCAGGGCCGGCAGCGGCAGTCGGAGGCGTCGGCGGGCTCGGCGATGCGCGTCCCTGACCGGCCGGTCACCTCGACGGTGCCGCCCTGCGCGGTGTGCGTGTTCTGCCAGTGGTGCAGGGATTCGTACGCCGCGTGGTCCATGAACGAACCGTCCAACTCCACGACGGCGTGGGCCCCCTGGGGCACGAGGTGCAGGGTCCGGCTGAGCCGGGGCACCGCGAGGAACGTCAGCTGTCCTCGGACGTGTACGTAATGGGTTCCCCCTGTCTCGGTCTCGTCGTTTCTCACTTCATGGGTGATCCGGGTGCGGGCGAGGCGGTTCAGGGCGACGGCGACGGCGACCGCGACGCCCAGCAGTACTCCTTCGAGGACGCCGAAGACGACGACGCCCAGGGTCGTCACCGCGTAGACCAGGACTTCGCGGTGGCGGGTCACCGTGCGAATGTGGTGCAGGGACACCATCTGGATGCCGACGGCCATCACCAGGGCGGCGAGTGAGGCGAGCGGGATCAGCTCCAGGATCGGAACCATCAGCAGCGCGGCGACTACTACGAAAACGCCGTGCAGCATCGTGGAGTTCCGGCTCACGGCACCGGCTTGCACATTCGCCGAACTCCGCACGGCCACACCCGCGACCGGCAGTCCGCCGAGCACCCCGGACACGACGTTGGCGGCGCCCTGGCCGAGCAGTTCACGGTTCAGGTCGGAGCGACCGACCCGGGCCGAGGTTCCCGACCGCCCGGCCCCTCCGGCCAGCAGTTCCGGGCGGGAGGCCACCAGTTTGTCCACGGCGACCGCGCCGAGCAGCGACTGCACGCTGCACACCAGCGTGACGGTGAGCACGGCGGCGGCGACGCCGAGCACGGGTCCTTCGGGCAGCCCGGCCAGCGCGTGGCTGCGCCAGGACGGCAGGTCGACCTTGGCCAGGGTCAGCCCGGCGAGTGCGGCGGTGAGTGTGGCGCCGCTGACGGCGACGAGCGCGGCCGGCACCTTGCGCAACACGCGTCCCACCCGGCCGGGAAGCCGTGGCCAGGTCAGCAGCAGGGTCAGGGTCAGCACGCTCATCGACACAGCGGCGGGGTGCAGGCCGGCCAACTGGGCGGGCAGCGCGCGGATGTTGTCGAGGACCGAGCTCTCCGGCGTACCCCCGAGGACGATGTGCAGCTGGGCGACGGCGATGGTCACGCCGATCCCGGCGAGCATGCCGTGGACGACGGCGGGGCTGACGGCGAGCGCCGTGCGGGCCACGCGCAGGCAGCCGAGGCCGAGTTGGGCGAGCCCGGCGAGGACGGTGATGGCGCAGGTCGTACGCCATCCGTACCGCTGGATGAGTTCGGCGGTGACGACGGTGAGTCCGGCGGCGGGACCGCTCACCTGGAGCGGGGAGCCGCCGAGCCGTCCGGCGACGAGTCCACCGACGGCGGCGGCGACCAGGCCGGCCTGGAGCGGGGCGCCGGTGGCGAGGGCGATGCCCAGGGAGAGGGGCAGGGCGATCAGGAAGACCGCGATGGAGGCCGACACATCGGCGCCCGCGATACGGAAGCGGCGGGGCGGTGCCGGCGGCGGTGGGGGGCTGTGGGGCTGGTGCATGCGCTCAGTCCGAGTCGGGTCGGGGGCACGAGTGGGGACGCAGGCAGACATGTTTCCCGTCTCCTCCGGGGCAGCGCGGTCGCGGATCAGGTGGTCCCTCCGTCGATGGCGGGGGGTCGGGTCGCGGCCGTGGGTCACGGCGTGCAAGCGGCGGGACTTTCAACGCTCGGTAAATGGATCGTAATGCACAGTAAAGTACGCGTATGTATTTTCGGGGCAAATGGGTCAATAAATCACTCTGGTGAGTGAACTGAACTTTTGATCGGCTTGTCGTACTAATTCCTTCTTGGTCTCCGTGTGACCTTGACGGCGCCGCGCCCGAAAGCGCCGGCCCGAACGAAGGAAGAGGTGGGCGGACATGGCCGTCACCAAGAAGATCGCCGCGGGCGTCGTGGCCGTCGCGGCCTGTGCCGCGTCACTCGCCGGCTGCGGAGCGGGAACCACCGGCTCCTCCGGTGCGAAGGAAGGCACGCACGGTGCGAAGAAGGCGGCGCCGGCGCCGGCGCCCAAGAGTGCGGTCCGGTTGATCGGCGACGGCTCCACCGCGTACACCGGAGCCCAGCCCTATCAGCCCAGGCCCGAACGCCTCAAGCCCGGCCAGAAGCCGCCCCAGTTCGTCGTCTTCTCCTGGGACGGCGCGGGTGAGGACGGCCAGCGGCTGTTCTCCCGCTTCCGCGAGGTGGCCAAGGCCAACAAGGCGACGATGACGTACTTCCTGAGCGGCGTGTACATGCTCCCGGAGGACAAGCGCGACCTCTACCGGCCGCCCCAGCACTCACCGGGCCGCTCCGACATCGGCTTCAACGACGAGCAGGGCATCTTCGACACCGTGAAGCAGCTGCGGCTCGCCTGGCTGGAGGGCAGCGAGATCGGCACCCACTTCAACGGCCACTTCTGCGGCAGCGGGGGTGGGGTCGGCGAGTGGTCGGTCGAGGACTGGAAGGACGAGATCGCCCAGGCGAAACGTTTCGTGAAGTCCTGGAAGACCACCACGGGCATGAAGAAGGCGTCCCCGCTGCCCTTCGACTACGAGAAGGAACTCGTCGGCGGGCGCACGCCCTGCTTGGAAGGGCAGAAGAACTTCATGAGCGCGGCCCGCGAACTGGGCTTCCGCTATGACACGAGCGGTGTCAACGACCAGGTCTGGCCCGCGAAGAAGCAGGGCCTGTGGGACCTGTCCATGCAGCTCGTCCCGGTCCCCGGCCGCAGCTTCGAGACGCTGACCATGGACTACAACTTCTACATGAACCAGTCCGGTGCGCGTACGGGCGCCGAGAACCGGCACGAGTACTGGGGCGACCAGTTCCGCGACGGCCTCCTCAAGGGCTTCGAGCGCGCCCACGACGGCAACCGCGCGCCCCTGCTCATCGGCAACCACTTCGAGTCCTGGAACGGCGGCGTCTACATGCGTGCCGTCGAGGAGGTCATCGAGCGCGTCTGCACGAAGGCCGACGTCCGGTGCGTCTCCTTCCGGCAGTTGGCCGACTGGTTGGACGTGCAGGATCCGCAGACCCTGGCGAAGATGCGCACGCTCGGGGTCGGCGAGGCTCCGAAGGAGGGCTGGGCGAGCTTCCTGGCGGGACGCCCGGCGCCGGCGCCGAAGGGGGTACCCGGGGCCCCGGCGGCCAAGCGGTAGCGCTCCGCTGGGTGCGGGCCGTTCGCGGCGGGTTGTTCGCGGCGGTTCGTCGGGTGCGGGTCCGTGGGGGCTGGTCGCGCAGTTCCCCGCGCCCCTAAAGGGGTGCTGCGGTTGCCGCCAACTCCTCGCGCAGTACGAAGTCGGGGTCGACCTGGGCCGCCAGGTCGACCCCGGTGCGGGCGTTGGCCCAGGAGTGGGCGTTCTTCAGGTGGAAGTGGACCATCTGGTGTGTGTAGCGCTCCCAGTCCCGCAGCTCGTACGTCGCGTCGACGGCCGCGTGCAACCGGCGCAGGGAACGGCGGTTGGTGTCCTCCAGGAACTCGAACCGGGAGGACCGGCCCTTCTCCAGGGCGCGCACCCAGTCCGAGTGCCCGACCGTTTCCAGGAGGTCGTCCCCGACCTCGGTGCGGAGGAAGTCGAGGTCGTCCTGACCCTGCACCTTGTTGCCGACGACCTTCAGGGCGACTCCGAAGTCTTGGGCGTACTCCTTGTACTGGCGATAGACGGAGACTCCCTTCCGGGTCGGTTCGGCGACGAGGAACGTGATGTCGAAGCGGGTGAACAGGCCGGACGCGAAGGAGTCGGAGCCCGCGGTCATGTCGACGACGACATACTCGCTCGGGCCGTCCACGAGATGGTTCAGGCACAGCTCCACCGCACCCGTCTTGGAGTGGTAGCAGGCCACTCCGAGATCGGCTTCGGTGAACGGGCCGGTGACCATCAAACGGACGGCGCCGCCGTCGAGTTCCACCGGCCGTGCGCAGGCGTCGTACACCGGATTGGTCTCCTGGATCCGCAGCAGCCGAGAGCCCGCGCCGGGCGGTGTCGTCTTGATCATCGCGTCGGCGCAGGCGATGCGCGGGTTCGTGCCGCGGAGGTACTCCTTGATCAGCTCCATCCGCTCGCCCATCGCGGGCATCGCGGCGGCTTCGGCGTCGTGGAGGCCCAGTGCGGCGCCCAGATGCTGGTTGATGTCGGCGTCGATGGCGAGGACCGGTGCCCCGGAGGCGGCGAGATGGCGGACGAACAGGGAGGACAGCGTGGTCTTGCCGCTGCCGCCCTTCCCGACGAAAGCAATTTTCATGTTCACTAACGGTAGTGGAGTGACTGCCGTGGGTGTCCAGGGGCGTGAAGAAGTCCAC
This sequence comes from Streptomyces sp. SID12488, assembly GCF_010548275.1. GTDB lineage: Bacteria > Actinomycetota > Actinomycetes > Streptomycetales > Streptomycetaceae > Streptomyces. The sequence goes on along the minus strand of NZ_JAAGLT010000010.1, from coordinate 6,264 downwards.
TCATTCGTGGGTTGGCTCCTCTGAGTGCGTAGGGTCGTACTCATGAGTACGACAGGCGCGACCGCCGACCCGCTCGCGGCTCTGGGATCACTGCCCGGGGTGGCCGACTCCGTGGAGTCCGTGCGCAAGGCCGTGGACCGGGTCTACGGGCATCGCATCATGCGGCGGCGCAGCAACGAGATCACCGGCGAGGCGGGGCTGCGCGGTGCGCGCGGCTCCGCGGCCCTCTCCGGTGCCGACTGGGCCCTCGAAGAGGTGCGCCGGCGCACCGACTTCAGCGGTGACGACGAGGCCCGGGTCGTCGGCGCGGCCCTCCGGCTGACCGCGGAGGCGGGTCAACTCCTCTCCATCTGGCGCCAGTCACCGCTGCGCGTGCTGGCCCGGCTGCATCTGGTCGCCGCCGCGGGTACGGGCGACGAGGTGGGGCGCCCGCGGCAGGACGGTGAGCCGGTCGACGAACCGTTGGTCGAACTGCCGCTGCCGAGCGCGGCCGAGGTGTCCGGACGGCTGGAGGGACTCGCCGAACTGATCATCGCGGGAGGCTCGGCCCCCGCCCTGGTCACGGCCGCCGTCGTGCACGGCGAACTCCTCGCCCTGCGCCCCTTCGGCTCCCACAACGGCCTCGTCGCGCGCGCGGCCGAGCGGATCGTCCTGGTCGGCAGCGGCCTCGACCCGAAGTCCGTGTGCCCGGCCGAGGTCGGCCACGCCGAACCGGGCCGCGCGGCCTATCTGGCGGCACTCGACGGCTATGTCTCCGGTACTCCGGAGGGCATGGGCGCGTGGATCACCCACTGCGGGCGGGCGGTCGAACTCGGCGCGCGTGAATCGGTGGCCGTATGCGAGGCACTGCAACGTGGGGCGGCGTAGGAAAAGGCGGTGAAGAGAAGCGAAAAGGCCCTCTGCGGAGGGCCTTCAACGGGTTACGGCGGTACGAGGATTCGTACCGCCGCCAGCATGTTCACCCGGGTTACCAAGCGTCCTCGGAGTATTGCCCATCAGGTCGGGAACAAGGCCCGTCACCTGGTGCGGCTGGCCCGTAATCGACGGGTCGACGTCGCGTGGGTGCCCAGTGTTCATGCTAGGTCCGTGGGGCCAAATGCGTTATTAGGGTGATCCTTTCGGATGTCCTTGGTCTCGCGGGCCGTTGACTCCTTTCTACTCCTGGACCCGGGCAAGCGGAAGCCCTGACTGCACTTCTTTACTTTTGTCCTCAAAGGGGAGCGAATCGGGCGCTGGTGTACCGGATGGCCCTGGGCGGGGCCGGGAGGGGTGGCTCAGACGGCCGTCGGGCGGCGCCTGCTCGCGTACCAGACGAGGCCCGCCGTGGCCGCCGCCGCGCCTATGGCCGCGGCGGCGACCAGAGCTGGACGCGGCGGTACTGAGAGCGCGGGCAGGCGCTGCTTCAGCCTGACCGGGCGGTGGAAGTCCAGGATCGTCCACCCGCGGGCGACCGCTTCCCGGCGCAGTGCGCGGTCCGGGTTCACGGCGTGCGGATGGCCGACGGACGACAGCATGGGGACGTCGGTGATGCTGTCGCTGTACGCGTAGCAGCGCGCGAGGTCGTATCCCTCGGACTTGGCCAGTTCCTTGATCGCCTCGGCCTTGGTGGGTCCGTACGCGTAGTACTCCACCTCGCCGGTGAAGCAGCCGTCGTCGCCGACGACCATGCGCGTGGCCACCACTCGGTCCGCGCCGAGCAGTTCGCCGATCGGCTCGACGACCTCCGCGCCCGACGTGGACACGATCACCACGTCACGGCCGGCGGTGTGGTGCTCCTCGATGAGGGAGGCCGCCTCGTCGTAGATGATCGGGTCGATCAGGTCGTGCAGCGTCTCGGCGACGATCTCCTTGACCTGCTGGACGTTCCAGCCGCGGCACAGCGCGGACAGGTACTGGCGCATGCGCTCCATCTGGTCGTGGTCGGCACCGCCCGCCAGGAACACGAACTGGGCATACGCGGTACGCAGGACGGCCCTGCGGTTGATCAGGCCGCCTTGGTAGAACGACTTGCTGAACGTGAGCGTGCTCGACTTCGCAATGACCGTCTTGTCCAGGTCGAAGAAGGCGGCTGTGCGGGGCAAGGAGTGGTTTTCCACGAGGCTGAGCATAGGCGCCCACCATTCGGCGTAAGGTACCGCGCGCGGGTTTGCCTGAGAGGGCCCTCGGGTACACCATGGAAGTCACGGATCGTTCGCGACCGTGCTAACCCGGTCCGGCTCCTCCCCCCCCCGAGTCGAACCGTGGGGACGACCCCCGCTCTCCCCCCCCGGCGGGGGTCGTCGCATGTCCGGGTGGGTTTTCTTTTTCCCCAAGCACACTTCTCGCGGCCATGGTGCCGTCCCGGGCGGCTCCGGCCGCCTCTTTCGCATGCCCACCTGTCGTCACTGTGGGTAACTGAATCGCTGCTCTGTGGAAAGTCGTACAGCGGTCACCTGTTTGAGTGAGAGCGATATCCACAACCGTCGAGTTGTCCACAGATTTCGACCAAGATCCACACGATTTCCGCCTTCGCTGCACCGTGATTCCAGCGCGTCCCGCCGCCGGCCAGTTCGTGGCCGGTTCCGTTTGGCGGACGCGTTCGGCCGGTTTCTGTCGGCCGTTCATATAGCGAAGGGGGCCGGAAAACATGGCGGGAGCCATCACACACGACAACGATCAGCCCGCGGCCGGGGGACGGCAGAGCGGACCGCTGATCGTCACCGAGGACGCCGACCTGCTGGACGACCTGTTGCGCCTGTGCGCGGCGGCCGGTGCCACACCCGAAGTGCACCACGGGGTGCCCGAGCGAGGCGGAGGCTGGGAGGCGGCACCGCTCGTCCTCGTCGGCGACGACGCCGTACGGCGGGTGCGCGGAGCCGCGCGCCGCCGTGGAGTGGTGCTGGTCGGGCGGGACCAGGACGACTCCGGGGTCTGGCGGCGGGCCGTCGAGATCGGCGCCGATCACGTCCTGATGCTGCCTGACGGCGAGCAGTGGCTCGTCGATCGGATCGCCGACGTCGCCGAGGGCGTAGGCAGGCCCGCGCTCACCGTCGGCGTCATCGGCGGCCGGGGCGGGGCCGGAGCGTCCACGCTGGCCTGCGCGCTCGCCGTCACCTCGGCGCGCGAGGGACTGCGCACCCTGCTCGTGGACGCGGATCCGCTGGGCGGCGGACTCGATGTACTCCTCGGTGGCGAGACGGCCGACGGACTTCGATGGCCGGCCTTCGCCGCCTCACGCGGCCGGGTCGGCGGCGGCGCCCTGGAGGAGTCGCTGCCGAAACTGCACTCCCTGAGGGTCCTGAGCTGGGACCGCGGAGACTGTGTGGCCGTCCCGCCCCAGGCCGTACGGGCGGTGCTCGCCGCGGCCAGACGGCGCGGCGGCGCGGTCGTCGTCGACCTCCCGAGGCGCATCGATGACGGAGTCGCGGAGGTCCTCGCCCAACTGGACGTCGGGATCCTGGTGGTCCCCGGCGAGCTGCGTGCTGTCGCGGCGGCCGGCCGGGTGGCGTCCGCCGTCGGCATGGTCCTGCGTGACCTGCGTGTGGCGGTACGGGGGCCGTACACGCCGGGACTGGACGACCACGAGGTGGCCCGGCTGCTCAACCTGCCCCTGGCAGGTGAGGTCCCCGTCGAATCGGCCCTGACACGCCCGCACGAGGGCAAGGCCCCGCCGGGAGCCGCCGCACGCGGGCCGCTTGCCCGGTTCTGCACGGTGTTCTGGGAGCGGGCGCTGGCCGAGGCAGGCAGCGTATGAACGGCGTGCGCCGGGACGAGGGGCCGGGGGCGTCCACCGGGCTGCTGGAGGGCGTACGGCAGTGGCTGGCCGAGAGCGGGGCCGAGGCGACACCCGCGCGCGTGGCGCAGGCCCTGCGCGAGCAGGGACGGGTGCTCGGGGACGCCGAAGTGCTGGGCGCCGCCGAGCGGCTGAGGTCGGAGCTGGTCGGCACCGGCCCGCTGGAGCCGCTGCTCGCCGATCCGTCGGTCACCGATGTGCTGGTGGCGGCCCCTGACCGGGTGTGGGTGGACCGGGGCGGCGGACTGGAACTGACCGCCGTCTCCTTCCCGGACGCGGGCGCCGTACGACGGCTCGCGCAGCGTCTCGCCGCGGTGGCCGGACGGCGGCTCGACGACGCCCGGCCGTGGGTCGACGCCAGGCTGCCCGACGGGACCCGTCTGCACGCGGTACTGCCCCCGGTGGCCGTCGGCTGCACCTGCCTGTCGCTGCGGGTGGTACGGCCGCGCGCGTTCACCCTGGACGAGCTGATGGCCGCGGGGACGGTGCCGCCGGGTGGCGACCGGGTACTGCGGGCGCTGCTCGACGCACAGCTGTCCTTCCTGATCAGCGGTGGCACGGGTTGCGGCAAGACAACCCTCCTGAGCGCGTTGTTGGGGCTGGTGGGCCCGGGCGAGCGGATCGTGCTCGCCGAGGACTCGGCGGAGCTGCGGCCCGACCATCCGCACGTCGTACGGCTGGAGACCAGACCCGCCAACCAGGAGGGCGCGGGCCTGGTCACGCTCGAGGACCTGGTGCGGCAGGCCCTGAGGATGCGGCCCGACCGGTTGGCGGTCGGGGAGGTGCGGGGCGCCGAGGTCGTGCATCTGCTTGCCGCCCTGAACACGGGTCACAGCGGTTGCGGGACGGTCCACGCGAACGCCGCGGCGGACGTACCGGCGCGGCTGGAGGCGCTGGGTACGGCCGCGGGGCTCGACCGGGCCGCGCTGCACAGCCAGTTGGCGGCGGCGCTGTCGGTGGTCCTGCATCTCGTCCGCGACCGGGCCGGGCGGCGGCGGATCGCCGAGGTGCATGTGCTGGAGCGGGATCCCTCTGGGCTGGTGGTGACAGTGCCGGCGCTGCGGTGGGGCGAGGAGGCGTTCGCGTACGAGCGGGGGTGGGAGCGGCTGCGAGGGCTGCTCCGTGCCGGCGGTGACAAGGGGCAGGGGAGTGAAGGCGCATGACGGGGACGGCAGGGCTCGCGGTGGGCGCGGCCGGGATGTGCGTCGGGGCGGTCTGCTGGCTGTTGGGCGGGCGGTATCCAGGGGCGCGGCGGGCGGAGTTGCTGCTCGCCGGGGGCGGGGCGGTGGGGACCGGGCCACCCCCGTGGGAACGGGCGGTCGGTGAACTGCGGCGGCTGCGCGGGTGGTTGAGGGCCGAGTGGTGGTCGGTGGCCGTCGGGCTGGTGGTGGCGCTGCTGGGTGCCTCCGTGGTGCCGGCGCTGGCGGGCGCGGCCGGGGTGCCGCTGCTGCGCCGGGTCAGGCTGGCCGCTGAGGTGCGGCGGGCGGAGGAGCAGCGGGGCGACGAGGTGATCGCGCTGTGCGGGGCGCTGGCCGGTGAGGTGCGCGCCGGGCGGCAGCCGGGGGAGGCGCTGTTGCGGGCGGCACGCGACTCCGGCGGCCTCGGTGAGGCACAGGCGTCGGTACTGGCGGCGGCACGGTTCGGCGGGGATGTCCCCGGGGCGCTTGCCGCGGTGGCCCGACAACCGGGTGCGGAGGGGCTGTTGGGACTCGCGGCGTGCTGGCGGGTGGCCGTGGACCAGGGTGCCGGACTCGCGGCCGGACTGGACCGCCTCGAAGGGGCCCTGCGCGCCGACCGGGACCAGCGCGCCGATCTGCGCGCCCAGTTGGCGGGCGCCCGGTCGACGGCGGTGATGCTCGCGGGCCTGCCGGTGCTCGGCCTTGTCCTGGGCACGGCACTGGGCGCCGACCCCCTGCACGTGCTGCTGCACACCGGCGCTGGGCTGGGCTGCCTGCTGGTCGGCGGGGTGCTGGAGGGCATGGGCCTGTGGTGGGCGCTGCGGATCGTGCGGGGAGCGGAGGCGGCATGAGGGCCGGGGGAGTGGCTGACGGAGGCCGTCGCGGTACGGCTGTCGAGCGGTGCCGGAGAAGGGAGTCGGCGTGAGCGCGGAAGTTTTCCACAGGCTGGGGGTGGTGCTGGGGGCCGCGCTGGCCCTGGGGTGGCTGCTGCGGTGGATCGAGACGGTACGGCGTGAACGGAGAGTGCGCCGGAGGCTGGCCCGGCTGCTGGCGCTGGAGGCGGAGCGGGAACACGGCCCGGCGGGACGGTGGTTCGGGGCGCGGGGTGCCGTACGGCGCTGGCTGCCCGTGGCGGGTGCGGTGAGCGGCGGATGGGTGCTGGTCGGCGGTGTGGCCGGCGTCGTGGTGGGGCTGGTCGCCGGGGTCGGGCTGTGGCGGTGGCGACTGCGGAGGGCGGCCGGTGGTGCGGCGGCGGACGTCGACACCGCCGAGGCGGCCAGGCAACTCCCGCTCACCGCCGATCTGCTGGCCGCG
>NZ_JAAGLT010000109.1 GCF_010548275.1 Streptomyces sp. SID12488 | reverse complement strand
TCGCGGGGCTCCAGGTGGCCAAGTCCCTTAAGCCATCGAGTGGTCTCGCCCATGACAGCCATACCCAGAGCCCCTGGGTCCTCCGATCTTACGAATGACCAGAGCAACCACTCTTGAAAGGTAGGACCACTCATGACTCGCATCGCCATCAACGGATTCGGCCGCATCGGACGCAACGTGCTGCGCGCACTGCTCGAGCGCGACAGCGCCCTCGAAGTCGTCGCCGTCAACGACCTGACGGAGCCCGCCACTCTCGCCCGGCTGCTCGCCTACGACAGCACGGCCGGCCGGCTCGGGCGCCCGGTGACCGTCGACGGGGACGTCCTCGTCGTCGACGGCCGTCGGATCAAGGTGCTGGCCGAGCGCGAACCGGCGCAGCTGCCGTGGGCCGAACTCGGCGTCGACATCGTCCTGGAAGCCACCGGCCGCTTCACCTCGGCCAAGGCCGCCAGGGCCCACCTAGGCCGTGTTTTGGAACTGAGTCCCTGACCATGCTTCATGCCGTGATGATCTAGGTGTGGGGCGTGGGGATCTTTCGGATGAGCAGTGGTCGGTGCTGGAGCCGTTGTTGCCGGTCGTGGGGCTG
>NZ_JAAGLT010000108.1 GCF_010548275.1 Streptomyces sp. SID12488 | reverse complement strand
AGCGGAGCAAGCTCCTGGTCTACTTGAAGGTCGACCCGAAGTATGTCGACCTCGTTCCCGGGTTCACCCGGGACGTATCCGGGCTCGGCCACCACGGGACGGGCGACTTGGAGGTGCAGCTCCGCACGGCGAGGGACGTGGAGCGTGCGCAGGATCTGTTCCGGGCGAGCTACGCCGCGGCGTGATCGCTTGATGGCACGGTGGCCGTGAGCGCTCGCGTTTGGTCTGTGGTCGTCGGGTGGTGCCTTTCGTCGTTCGGGCAGGTCGTGGCGGTGGACTATCAATGATGCGCGGGATCGCCGGTTTGGCTAACCGGCGATCCCGCGCTATGTTGCGCCGCTCTGACGTGCCGGTGATCAGCGGGTGGGACTGGTTGCGTGGATGCCTGTGACCGTCGAGATGGCCAGCGGCGTGATGCCATGGCTCGTCCGGCGTTCGCGGCCATCGGCCTGTGCCTGGCGGGTGCCGGTTCCGTGCGCGAGGTTCTCGGTGAGGTCGGCCAGCAGTGCGCTGGGGGTGCGCGGGGACGCGGTGAGGGTCCAGGTGGGGCGGTCGGGGTTCGGGCCGGCCCAGATGGTCCAGGTGGCGAGGTTTCGGGTCGGGTGCTGGGCG
>NZ_JAAGLT010000107.1 GCF_010548275.1 Streptomyces sp. SID12488 | reverse complement strand
CAGCCCGCCGATGCGCAGCCAACGCATCCAGGAACGTGTTCGCCGCCGCATAGTTCGCCTGACCCGCCGTACCCAACAGACCAGAGACCGACGAATACAGAACAAACGCCTTCAGATCCATCCCCCGAGTCAGCTCATGCAGATACCACGCCGCATCCACCTTCGGACGCAACACCGCATCCAGCCGACCAACCGTCAGCCCCTCCACCGTCACGTCATCCAGCACACCCGCCGTATGCACCACACCCGACAACTCACCCACAACACCCAGCAACTCCGCCAAAGCAACCCGATCGGACACATCACACGCAGCCAACCTCACCGAAACACCCAACGCCTCCAACTCCGCCCGCAACTCCCCCGCACCCGGAGCATCCACACCCCGCCGACTCACCAACACCAACGACCGCACCCCATGCACCACCACCAGATGCCGCGCCAACACCGCACCCAGACCACCCGTACCACCCGTGATCAAAACCGGCCCCACACCCCACGACACCACCCCACCACCCGACACAACCCGCCGCAGACGAGGCACCAACAACCCACCCGACCGCACCGCCACCTGCGCCTCACCCGACACCACAGCCGACGTAAGCAGCCGGGCGTTCGTCGGCAGGTCCGTGTCCG
>NZ_JAAGLT010000106.1 GCF_010548275.1 Streptomyces sp. SID12488 | reverse complement strand
ATGGAAGTAGGTGTCCAGAATCCCGTTGTCGCTGCGGTTGAACTGGGCGCGGGTCACGGGCGGGCCGGGCATCGCGATGGTGTTGCTGTTGTCGGGGTGCCGAGCAGGTCGTCCCAGGACGAGTAGAGGCCGTAGCTGTTGTTCATCCATACGGCCACCACCGAGATCGCGGTGAGCTGGCACAGCAGAATCATGACCAGCCGGGTGAGTGCCCGCACCAGGCGCGGTCCGGGAATCCTCGCCCACAGGAGCATCGTGCCGATGACCATCAGCAGCGTCACGATGATGAGCACGACCCAGAACGATGTCCCCGTCAGACTCATGTCAAGCCCTCCTGCCCTGGTGCGCCGGCGCGATGCTGCAACCGCCGGTCCGGTCCCCCTGATCCGGGTTCCGGTGCTCGTTGTCAACGTCTCACACGCATCCGGCAGACGGCTGTGCGGCATGCCCGAACCTGGCCGGGCATACCGCACTTGGGGGCGCGCTCGCGCCGTCGCTCGCCTGTCCGACCAGATCCGAGCCTGGCCGATCCGAGCCGACCTTGCGCTACCGCCCGGCAACCGGCCGGTAGGTGCACACGTGCACGCCCGCGTCACTGATGGCGGTGGACACCAACTCGAGCGTGCGCAGTACACCGTCGTCAAGG
>NZ_JAAGLT010000105.1 GCF_010548275.1 Streptomyces sp. SID12488 | reverse complement strand
CCCGGCCGGGCTGCCCCAGTGAGACCAGCGCGCCGACCAGCGGGACCAGCAGGCCGCCCCGCCCGGGTCCGGCGGGCTGCTGCTCCACGGCGGGTTCCAGCAGGGCCACCACCTCGGCGGGCACCCGCCCGGCCAGTTCGCGCCCGGCCCGCTCCAGACCCTTCAAGGCCCGGCCCTCGCCGCCGCGCAGCGCGGCGGCGAGATGTCCGGCCGCGGTCGCGAAGTCCCCGTCGTTCGCGTGCCGTTCGCCGAGTTCGAGGCGGAGCGCGGTGCGCACGGGCGGCGGCACCGTCTCGCGCACGGCCCGCCACAGCGGCTCGTGCCGGAAGACCAGCTGCCGGTCGGTGGAGACCAGCACGCCCGCCGTGACGCACTCCTGCACTGCGGGTATGAGGTCGAGGGCGCCCCGGTCGAGGGCCAGGGCCAGGTCACCGGGGGTGACAAAGCGGCCGAGGACCGCCGCGACGTCGAGCAGGGCCGTGGCGTCGGAGGACAGTTCACGCAAGGGCCGCAGCACCGCGGCGCGCAGCCGGTCGGGCAGCGCTCCCGGTGGCAGGGCGGCGGGCGCGCCGGGGGTCGGCGGGGCCGCCGTGTCGCGTACGGCCTCGGCCAGTTCCACCACCCGGGCCGGCGCCCCGTCCTCGGTGGCGAGCAG
>NZ_JAAGLT010000104.1 GCF_010548275.1 Streptomyces sp. SID12488 | reverse complement strand
GGCCGTAGCCCCACGGGTCGTCGACCTCGACCTTCTTGCCGTACTTCGCGGTCTTCCACACGTTGTAGAGGAACGGGAGCACGGACAGACCGAGCAGGAACGAGCTGATCGTCGAGATCGTGTTCAGGGTGGTGAGGCCCTCGACCGCGAGGTAGTCGGGGATGCGGCGCACCATCCCGTTCGGGCCCAGCCAGTGCTGGACGAGGAAGGTGCCGTGGAAGCCGATGAACAGGGTCCAAAACGTGATCTTGCCGAGGCGTTCGTCGAGCATCTTCCCGGTCATCTTCGGCCACCAGAAGTGGAAGCCGGAGAACATCGCGAACACGACCGTCCCGAACACGACGTAATGGAAGTGGGCGACCACGAAGTACGTGTCGGACACGTGGAAGTCGATCGGCGGCGAGGCCAGCATCACGCCGGTCAGACCGCCGAAGGTGAAGGTGATCAGGAAGCCGGTGGCCCAGAGCATCGGGGTCTCGAACGACAAGGACCCCTTCCACATCGTTCCGATCCAGTTGAAGAACTTCACGCCTGTCGGTACGGCGATGAGGAACGTCATGAAGGAGAAGAACGGCAGGAGGACTCCGCCGGTGACGTACATGTGGTGGGCCCACACGGTCACGGACAGGCCGGCGATGGCGATGGTCGCGCCGATCAGGCCCATGTAGC
>NZ_JAAGLT010000103.1 GCF_010548275.1 Streptomyces sp. SID12488 | reverse complement strand
CTCAAGAGCCCGGACGGTTCTGTCGAGCACACCGGCGACAACCTCACGGGTGAGGGCGAGGGCGACGACGAGGCCGTCAAGGTCAGCCTCGCGACCGTTCCGCCCGAGGTCGACAAGATCGTGTTCCCGGTCTCGATCTATGAGGGCGAGAGCCGTCAGCAGAGCTTCGGCCAGGTCCGCAACGCGTTCATCCGTGTGGTGTACCAGGCGGACAACAACGAACTGGCTCGTTACGACCTCACCGAGGACGCCTCCACCGAGACCGCCATGGTCTTCGGTGAGCTCTACCGCAACGGCGCGGAGTGGAAGTTCCGCGCCATCGGCCAGGGCTACGCCTCCGGACTGCGCGGCATCGCGCAGGACTTCGGCGTCAACGTCTGAACCCCTCGCGGCGCCGCACACCCGGCAGGGCGTGCGGCGCCGTGCACGTACCGACCTCAGCACGCACGGGGAGGAAGCGAAAACCATGGGCGTCACGCTCGCCAAGGGGGGCAATGTCTCCCTCAGCAAGGCCGCACCGAATCTCACCCAGGTGATGATCGGCCTCGGTTGGGACGCGCGCTCCACCACAGGAGCGCCGTTCGACCTCGACGCCAGCGCCCTGCTGTGCGCCAACGGCCGGGTACTCAGCGACGAACACTTCGTCTTCTTCAACAACCTCAAGAGCCC
>NZ_JAAGLT010000102.1 GCF_010548275.1 Streptomyces sp. SID12488 | reverse complement strand
GACCAGGAAGTGCGCTGGTGCCCCGGCTGCGGGGACTACGCCGTCCTCGCCGCCGTACAGGGCTTCATGCCCGAACTCGGCCTGGCGAAGGAGAACATCGTCTTCGTGTCGGGGATCGGGTGCTCCTCCCGCTTCCCCTACTACATGAACACCTACGGAATGCACTCCATCCACGGCCGCGCCCCCACGATCGCCACCGGCCTGGCGACCTCACGACGCGACCTGTCCGTCTGGGTCGTCACCGGCGACGGCGACGCCCTCTCCATCGGCGGCAACCACCTCATCCACGCCCTGCGCCGCAACGTCAACCTCAAGATCCTCCTCTTCAACAACCGGATCTACGGACTCACCAAAGGCCAGTACAGCCCGACATCAGAGGTCGGCAAGATCACCAAATCGACACCCATGGGGTCACTCGACGCACCCTTCAACCCCGTGTCCCTGGCCATCGGCGCCGAAGCCTCCTTCGTCGCCCGCACCGTCGACTCCGACCGCAAACACCTCACCAGCGTCCTCCGCGAAGCCGCCGCCCACCCCGGCACCGCACTCGTCGAGATCTACCAGAACTGCAACATCTTCAACGACGGCGCCTTCGAAGTCCTCAAAGACCGCCAACAGGCCGAGGAAGCCGTGATCCGCCTCGAACACGGACAACCCATCCGCTTCGGAGCCGACC
>NZ_JAAGLT010000101.1 GCF_010548275.1 Streptomyces sp. SID12488 | reverse complement strand
GCGGCAGTTCGGTGTCCAGCCCTGCCAGCGCGGCGAGCACCGTCGGGAACTGCTGGAAGGGCAGCCCGCCGTACCGGTGGCGCCAGGCCTTCGCCTCCGCGATCAGGTCGGCCGGGCCGGCGAGCACCGCGCCCGCGATGCCGTCGAGCGACTTGTAGAACGACACATAGACGCTGTCCGCGAGGTCCGCGATCTCCGCCAGGGAGTGCCCGAAGTGCGGCGGGCACTCCCACAGCCGGGCGCCGTCGAAGTGCACCACGGCGTCCCGGTCGCGGGCGGCGGCCACCGTCGCGGTCAGCTCCTCCCAGGTGGGCAGCTGGAAGCCGGCGTCGCGCAGCGGCAGCTCCAGCATCAGCGTGCCGAACGGTTCGTCGAGGTTCCGGATCTCCTCCGCGGTCGGCATCCGGGGCGCGGTCGTCGGATGGACGGTGCGCAGCCCGCTCACCACCGAGAGGGCGTCGCGCTCATGCACCTCGGGATGGGCCAGCGGGTGCAGGGCGACCGCCGGGTTGCCCGTCCGGCCCGCCCAGCAGCGCAGGGCCACCTGCTGCGCCATCGTGCCGGTCGGGAAGAACGCCGCGGCCGCCATGCCCAGCAGCTCCGCCACCCGCTGCTCCAGCGTGGCGACGACGCCGTCGCCGTACATGTCCAGCGGAAGGTCCAGGTCGTACGCGGC
>NZ_JAAGLT010000100.1 GCF_010548275.1 Streptomyces sp. SID12488 | reverse complement strand
GTTCCACAAAGGCTGCACGATCCAGGGGGTGGTCAAGCTGCTGAAACGGCACGGCTGGTCCTGCCAGCTTCCGGTGCGCCACGCGATCGAGCGGGAGGAAACGGCCTACGAGATGTGGAAGGACGAGGTGTGGCCGCGGTTAAAAGGACCGCGGCGGACCTGGGCGCCTACATCTGCTTCGAGGACGAGGCAGGCCAGGGACTGAGGCCGCCGAAAGGCCGCACCTGGGCACCGCGCGGAGCACGTCCGGTGGTGCGGGTGCGCGGTCGGGGAAACGGCCGGGTCAACATCGCCGGCGTCGTCTGCTTCCGGCCCGGCAGCCGCCCGCACTTCTTCTACAAGCTGCACGTCTACCACGGCCGCAAGGGCGAGCCCCAGACGTTCGCCTGGCACGAGTACCGCGACCTGATCATCACCGCCCACCAGCAGCTGAACGCCCCATTGGTGTGGTGCTGGGACAACCTCAACGTCCACCTCACCAAGGAGCTCGTCGCGTTCGCCGAGGAACACGCGGACTGGTTACGGATCTTCCAGATGCCGTCATACGCACCCGAGTTGAACCCGGCGGAAGGCGTATGGTCACTCCTCAAGCGCGCTGTCGCCAACTTCGTCGCCACCGACCTCAAGGGACTCGTCCGCATCGTCAAGCGCAAACTGAAGAAGATCCAGTTCAGACCCCACCT